>CAWCVE010000001.1:0-120124 GCA_963798825.1 uncultured Alphaproteobacteria bacterium
GCCGGCATGCCGGAAGGTGCTTCGGTTCCCGGTCCCGTGCATTTCAACGGCAAGCCGGGGCCGTTGCCGGGCGTCCCGGACTAAAAGCTCTTGCTTCACTTTTTCTTCGCCTGCCGGGCGCTCCACAGCGCCGACAGGCGGCGGCGGAAGGCCTTTGGCTTCTCCGCGAACAGCCTTCCGGCGAGCCGCGCCGCCGCCTTCAGATGCGCCGAGCGACGCGCCTCGATCAACGGCGTGAGCCGCGAGCGCCAGGGCGCCAACGGCTGATGCGGGGCGGTGAGGCCGGTAAACACCGCGAGATCCTGACAGGCCCCGAGCCGGTTCCTCAGGCGCTGGGCTTCCTCCGCCCAGACCTGTCCGAGCCGCGGCCACAAAGGCTCCATCAGATCCATCTGGTGGCGGTGCTCGACCACGCGCCGGCGCAGATCGTGCAGATGCTCGGGATCGGCCTCCGCCCAGTTGTCGGGCGCCAATTGGCGGGCGCGCCGGTAGGTCGAGATCAGCCCGTCGGCCACGGTATCGAAATTGATCGCGGCGAGCGGCCACCGTTCGAGCGACAACGTGGCGTAGTCGAGATAGCGCGACAGCCGGTCGCGCATGTCCTTGGTGAAACCGGTCTGCTCGGCGGCGTCCTTGCTGGCGGTCAGCCGCTGGCTGATCGTCTCGAGCGAGGTTGGTGAAAACGGCACGTCGCCCTTGCGCAGGTCGGCCAGCGCATCGAGCGCCGATTGGGCGTCGCGCGCGCTTGAAAGCGCCCGCATCAGTTCGCGTGCCTCGGCCCGCATCTGGTCGGCTTGCTCGCCGAGCGCGTGGGCGAGCAGGCGCAGCAGGGCACGCCAGCGCTTGAGGGCCTTGCGCACCTCATGCACCGCTTCGGCGTCGGAAAGCTCGGAATCGGCCAGCGCCCGGCGGGCATCGGCGATAATCAAACGCGCGGCGGCGGCCAGGCCGTCGCCGAAGCTGTCGCCGTCGCCGGCTGCCCCCCGCATGGTGGCGTTTTCCCGCGGTTTCATGACAGGTTTATGAAATGTCACGTTTTCCGCCCTTCCCATTGGCGTCCATGGTTGCTAGATAGCCCCCGAACGCGCGGGCCAGACCCCGCGCCTCCCGTTTTCCCAAGGATACAGGCTTAACGCGGGGTGGAGCAGCCCGGTAGCTCGTCAGGCTCATAACCTGAAGGTCGTAGGTTCAAATCCTACCCCCGCAACTGCTAGAAATTTAGTGGTTTAATTGTTAAAAAGTAATAAACAGGTATAAACTTTTCCGGCGGGTATTTTTCTCACGTAAGTGGCTCTGACGCTAAACAATAGCAGTGGATCATCGCGTGCAGAGAGCCGAATAGGTCATGCGGTTGAATGTCACTCAGCATGTCAGGCATGAAATATCATCGTGCTACTCCAGATTGACGCAGCAAGTCCCAACTGTTTCGCTCCCAGGCGCACGGGCAGGTTGATATTATATTTTTTTTTTTTTTTTTTTTTTTTTTTTTTTTTTTTTTTTTTTTTTTTTTTTTTTTTTTTGAGAAGCGCGAATCGCCGATTTCAGTCCAAAAAGTAAGCGGCGTTGAGCGCAAGAACGATACGACGACCGCATATTTTTAAATCTGACATTTGGTACGATAAGGCGGCGCTATCGATGGCGATCAGTGCCAACGATCGACATTGAGAATGCAGGGTATTACTACCGATTGTCTTTGAGGCTAAGACGATGAGCGCCGACGAGCAAGAACTCACGTGGAAAATTAATAACGTTCGAGAAGCGATCAGTCTCGATTGGAAGAATTTGGCGTCGAAAAACTTGACTGCAGGAACAGCGAAACGCAATCAGGGAACACCTTAATATTTGCAACAGCACTTTAAGGGACTTGGTGGAACGGAATAGGGCTGCTTCCAAAAGATCAAAACTAGAAAACGACCAGCGCCTAAACGATGCCTCGAAAAGCCAATAATAAAGCGTGGGGAGAGAAGGCATTTTAAGTAAGGGCGCAGATAGCTAAAAAGGATGCTTCAGATGCATCATGTTAGTGGTAGACAAAATTCTGTGATCGCTTTTATTGTCAGCTTTGCCATTGCATTTATTGTGCTGAATGGGCGGGCTTTTGCGCAATTCAAGCCTTCTTTGAATTTATCGACGGACAAGCCAGAAGATCCAGCAACTGAGGCTCATAGAAAAGAGATCGAAAAAGAATACCAATTAAAACTAGGAACGATACCCGACGAGAAACAGAAAAATTCTGATCCTTGGGGCAATCTACGTAGTGCTGAGCCTTCTAAGAAACGATAAATTGGCATGAACTTTCGGCATGACCAGCTCCTTTGCAAGGCATCATCGCCAAATGTTTTTGACGACGCTATGTTGTTCGGCGCCTTTAGTGATACAAACGTGCGCTTGCTCGCGAAGCCGGTCGATTTCTTCTCTTATAAATAAAACCCGAGCTTTGAGGTCCGCTATAATTAGTCCGTCAAGCTCGGTATGACGTAACGCCTCGGATATTTCACGCTCAAGAAATTGCTGTCGGTGTTCAAGTGCTATGATATCGGCTTGCAACATGATGATGTTCCCCGACCCAGCGAAATCGTTGCCGCAAATGGTTAACAGATTGATAATTTGTGATTAGCGGTTCGTAGTTTTGTTTTTGTTAAATGCCGTTTTGCCGCCGCGATTGTGTGTGTCGGTGTCATCTAGAAAACGTACGTCGGATCGGATCACAAAGACGGGAAGGAAATTAAGGAAGAGTTGTCCAAACGAGAGTTTTTGGCTTTGAGGGAAATTCATTTGACTGGTGAGACGTCAGACAAAGAACTGGTACGCAAATTTGTCGAATGCGATATTGTCGCCGTTTTTTTATTTGGCAACTTGTTATTGACGAACAAAGGGCGGAGTGTGCTGGTGCGAGGTTCGCCGGCATTGTGGGGCTTGGCTGCTTAACTGATTTAGAGCGACCAAAAAAGCATTCGGACAAAAATCTTGGATACGTTAGAGCGCTGTATCCGATTTTGTTAGCGGATCAACCGATCTAAGTATGGGCGGTGTAAGCGCTTATACTTTACACTCGTCATCTTCGCTGAAAATCAAACGAAGGAAAATCTGCATGAACGTGAAGAAGCGCCGCTCGCAATGAAAGAGCCAGCAGGTGAGCAAACTGCGGAACAACGGTACGACGAGACCGAAAAATAGCCCGCCAATACTCGACCGACCGAGGGTAACGGACCAAAGAAAAAGTTCTCCTTTTTTGATCAGGGTCAATGTAAATCCCTGCGCTATTGATCTGCTTTCAATATAAAGGGTAAAACTGACAAAAAAAGGGAGGTCGGCATGACGTCCTTGCGCAAAACAACCTGTGCTAAATGTGGTGAGCAATTAATTGCCCCTGAATGGTCGGAATACTAAGCCAAGAGAGCATTGTCAATCTTTGGCAGTGCACGAAATGCGGTTATCAGTTCGAAACAGAGGCTTGTATGCCAGTTGATAGCGAGGCAGTTGCCCTGGCGATTAAAGATTTTTTCCCGTCACTGTTGGTTGCGTAAATAGTGAGGATAGTTGGTTTGAGAGTAATTAGCGGACCGATTGCTGCGCTGGAATGAGGCGAAATAATAAGCTCTTTGTGGCTGTGCGATCCTTTTCAAACAAGGAAAATCTGCATGAACGTCAAGAAGCCGCCGCTGGTAATGAAAGAAAAGGCGACGGAGCTGCCTGAAAATAATGGTACGACAAGACCGAAAAATCCGCCCGCCAATCTTCGACCGACCGAAGGCTATATCCTCGAGGTCGATGGCAAGTTCAAATCGGAATATGAGAGTTCAGAAGCGGCAATGAAAGCAGGCTTGGAACTTAAGAAGAAATATCCGCATATCCAGGTCAAAGTGTACGACGCAAAAGAACGAACTCGGACGCCAGTCGAATTATCTGAGTGACATTGCGCATTCAAAGTAGGCGAGGCTCTTAGTAACTAATGTAGCCGTCTATCCGCAATCGCCTTGTTACAAAACCGTTCGATCTCCTCTTTGAGGTGCAGCAAGCGGCTCTTAAGATCACCGACCATCGGATCACCGGCTGAGGTATGCGACAAAGCTCGAACAATCTCCTCTTCGAGCACCTGCTGACGTCTTTCGAGGTCAAAAATATAATCTGGCTTTGACACGATAATCCCAACCCTCGTAGATGAGATTATTCAAGGAAGAGCGGGCGCTCCGGAAACGGGGAACAATGCTCACCGTGCCGAAAACGTCCGCTCAGCTTAGGCATCAAAGAAGTCGAAGCGCCTCACTTACTGAACTCCTTCGACGCTTAAATAATAAAATACTGCGCCGCACCAAATGTCATTGATGTGGATCAAACGCAGCAAATTTAATCCCATTTAGTCGACATAAAACTGGACGCCCCGTCCCCCAGCCCAACGTCCAGCGAAGATTGACCCCAGCGGCCGCCCCTGGGGTCATTTCTTTAACTTTCGCCAATTATTTTATCAAATAGGTCGTAGGTTCAAATCCTACCCCCGCAACCATCATGAGCGCACGTATTTAGGCCCGGCCCCTGCGGCCGGGCCTAAGTCGTCCTGGCGCGAATGATGTCCCCGCGCAGGCGGGGACCCAGCATATTGTCTCTGGTACTACCCGTTCGGTGCCGAAAAGCGCCCCTGGATCTAACGGCTACCGCGGCTAATACCGCTTTTTTTCAACGCGTTTTCTCTTTTCTGGCTTCTTCCTTGCCTTGTTACTTTTCTTGCGTGACCTCTTTGGCGCGGCTTTTTTCCTGGATTTTGCCTTGCGCGCGCGTTTCGGCCGGCGCGGCTTGAATTTATCCTCGACCGCCAGTTCCAACACGCCGAGTTCCGAGCCCGTCGCCGCTACGCTTGTGGCATTCGCCAGGTCGCCGACCGCCTCTTCCAGCAAGCCAGCGATCGAAGCGCGCTTTTTCATCGGCATCTTCCCGGTCCCATTCGTCGAGTTCGTTGCGTGGCTTCCATATTGTCGGCGGCAGGCAAACAGTCAACGTCTCGCATGACGGACTTTAGCCGCGGCGCGGCCTTTCAAGGCGCCGGCCCGATCCTTACATGCGGTGTCGATAACAAGGATAGTCCGCATGTCCGAACCGTTCGTCGTCCTGATCCCCCATCGTATCGGCAAGGAGGACGCCCTGCGCCGCATCCAAGCCGGGATCGGCCGCGCCAAGACCGAGTTCGCCTGGTTGTTGTCGCTGGACCAAGAGGAATGGACCGGCGACCGCCTGACCTTCCACGCCGCCGCGCTCGGCCAGCGCGCGCACGGTATCCTCGACGTCTATGACCATGCCGTGCGGCTTGAGGTCACGTTACCCTGGCTGCTTGCGCGCTTCGCGCAGGCGGCGCAGCGGGTGATCGGGCAGCAGGGCCAGTTGATGCTCGAGAAAAAATAGCGTTTTCAATCGCCGGATGGCGCGCTTGTTTTCATGTCCGCGATGCAACGGGCGAGCCCCAGTCGCCAATCGGACAGCGTGATGCGAAATCGCTGGCTCAGGCGTTCCCCGGAAAGACGCGAATTCTTCGGCCTTTCGGCCGGCGTCGGATAGTCCGCGCTCGCGATAGCTTTGAGCCGCGGCAGGCGTTTCAGCAAGCTGTGACCTTCCGCCTCGTGCAGGATAGCTTCCGCAAATCCATGCCAGCTTGTCGCTCCCGCCGCGGTCAAATTGAAAATTCCGGATACGAATTGGCCCTGGGCATGTTCGTCGCAAGCGGCGCGAATGATGCGCGCCGTCGCGTCGGCGATATCGCGCGCCCAAGTCGGCGCGCCGATCTGATCGTCGACGATGCGTAGTTCGTCGCGTTCGCCAGCCAAATGCAGGATGGTGCGGAGGAAATTGTGGCCGCGCCCGGCATAGACCCAACTCGTGCGCAGGATCGCATAAGCGCCGCCTGCCTCGCACACCGCGGCGTCACCCGCCAATTTGCTGCGTCCATAAGCGTTGATCGGATGCGGCGCGTCCTCCTCGGTATAGGGCGTCTGTTTGGCGCCATCGAACACGTAATCGGTCGAATAATGAACGAGCAGGATGCCGGCCTTGCGCGCCTCGTGCGCCAGCACGCCGACGGCCGCGCCGTTGACCGTCATAGCAAGGTCTTCTTCCTGCTCGGCTTTGTCGACCGCCGTATAAGCGGCTGCGTTGACTACCACATCGGGTCTTAGGCCGCGCATGAGATCGGGCAAAAGTTCGGGCCGCGACAAATCGCATTGCCGACGATCGAGCGCCGTCACGTCCCCGAGCGGCAGCAGGTTTCGGCTAAGTTCCCATCCGAGCTGGCCGCTCGCACCCGTGACCAGCAGCCTCATGCAAAAACCTCGGTCTTGCCGAGCGGAAGCCCCAAGCGGTCTTTCGCCGATAGGATCGGCGCGCCGCTCGGCCAATCGATCCCGACGCTGGGATCGTTCCAGATCAGACAGCGTTCGTCTTTTGGAGCGTAATAGTCCGTGGTCTTGTAGAGCACGTCCGCCGTCTCGCTCAGCACCAGGAAGCCGTGGGCAAAACCTTCCGGAATCCAGAGCTGCTTTCTGTTCTCCGCCGACAACACCACGCTGTCGAATTTTCCAAAGGTCGGCGAGCTTCGGCGCAAATCCACAGCCACGTCGAATACCTCGCCCGCAGTTACGCGCACCAGCTTTCCCTGCGGGCGGCGGATTTGATAGTGCAGGCCGCGCAGAGCGTGTCGTATCGAGCGGGAATGATTGTCCTGAACGAAGCTGACGCTTCGCCGTATGGCGTCCCCGAAACGCATCTGATTGAAGCTTTCGAAAAAGAATCCGCGCTCGTCCGCGTGGATTGACGGCTCGAGCACCAGCAGACCGGGTATCGCGGTTACGTCGACCTTCATCGTTACCGCTCGTCAGCGATCAAACGGCGGAGGTACTGGCCGTAATTCGTTTTGGCCAACGAGTTCGGCTACTCGCGCGACTTGTTCACGGTCGATCCAACCCTTGCCGAAGGCAATTTCCTCCGGACACGCGACTTTCACGCCTTGCCGATGCTCGATGGTGGCAACGAATTGACTGGCTTCCAGGATCGACTCATGCGTGCCGGTATCGAGCCAGGCATAGCCGCGCCCCAGCACCTCAACCGTTAGCTTGCCGGCCGCTAGATAGGCGCAGTTCACGTCGGTAATTTCCAATTCGCCGCGCGCCGACGGCTTCACGCGCCGGGCGATCGCGGCCGCCTCGTTGTCGAAAAAATAAAGTCCAGTCACCGCAAATGAAGACTTCGGCTTCGCCGGCTTTTCCTCGATCGACAGGACTTTCTGGTCGTGATCGAATTCGACAACGCCATAGCGTTGCGGATCGTTGACGCGATAGGCGAACACGGTGGCGCCGCTGGCGCGGCCGCAAGCGCTCGCCAGTAGTGCAGGGAATCCGTGGCCGTAAAACACGTTGTCACCGAGGACGAGCGTCACATCATCGGCGCCGATAAAATCCGCGCCAATGATAAGCGCTTGCGCCAACCCGTCGGGAGACGGCTGCACCGCATAGGAGAAACGAAGCCCCCATTGGCTGCCGTTGCCGAGCATCTGCTCAAAACGCGGCGTGTCCCGCGGGGTGGAAATTATCAGAATGTCGCGGATGTCCGAGAACATCAGCGTCGAGAGCGGATAATAGATCATCGGCTTGTCGAAGATCGGCAGCAATTGCTTGGACATCGCAAGCGTCGCGGGATGCAGGCGAGTGCCCGCGCCGCCGGCGAGAATGATGCCCTTTCGTCCCTTCGTCCGCATGGCTTTTGTCGACCTTCGCCGGGCGCGCGCCGGCAACGCTGCATCTCTATCAGAGTTGGCAATTTTGCCAAAGCCGATGTCCCTTACGAAACGATAAGCTCACCGATTGGAATAGTTCTTCTGCACCCAGTCGCGATAAGAGCCGCTCAAGAAGCGCTCGACCCATTCGGCGTTGTGGAGATACCAGCGCACTGTTTTGCGGATTCCCGTCTCGAACGTCTCCGCGGGCGTCCATTCCAGTTCGCTTGCGATCTTCGATGCGTCCATCGCATAGCGGCGGTCATGGCCCGGGCGGTCGCCGACGAACGCGATTTGTTCGCGGTACGAGCCGCCGCCGGCGCGCGGCTTTTCGGCGTCAAGAATATCGCACAACGTGCGAACGATCTCGATGTTCGCCTTTTCGCTGCCACCGCCGATATTGTAGGTCTCGCCGACGCGTCCGCGCTCGAGCACGGCGCGAATCGCGGCACAGTGATCGGCGACGTAAAGCCAATCCCTGCGCTGCAGGCCGTCGCCATAGACCGGCAACGGCAAACCGGCGAGGGCATTGTGAATCATCAAGGGGATGAGTTTTTCCGGAAACTGATAGGGCCCATAATTGTTCGAGCAGTTGGTGATCAGCACCGGCAGAGCGAAGGTATGGCGCCAGGCGCGCACGAGATGATCGGACGCCGCCTTGGTCGCTGAGTAGGGGCTATTCGGCTGATACCGGTTCATTTCGGTAAAGGCCGGCTCGTTCTTGCTGAGGGAGCCGAAAACCTCGTCGGTCGAGACGTGCAAAAATCGAAAGGCGATTTTTTCCGGCCCGCTCAGGCTGTCGCAAAACGCGCGGGTCGTCTCCAGCAACCGGAATGTCCCCACGACGTTGGTCGTGACGAAATCGGCGGGGCCGTGGATCGAGCGATCGACATGCGACTCGGCTGCAAAGTTGACGACCGCATACGGCCGATATCGATTCAACAGGCCACCAACGAGCCCGGCATCGCCAATGTCGCCGTGCACGAATACGTGTCGGGTGTCATTTGCGAGGCTTGCGAGATTGTCGAGATTGCCCGCATAAGTGAGCTTGTCGAGACTGACGACGGGCGCAAGGCCACGGCCCAGCCAATCGAGAACGAAATTCGCGCCAATAAACCCGGCCGCCCCCGTCACCAGGATCGCCTTTTCGGGGACGCCCATCTTAAATCCTTTTGAGAATCGTTGCCGCGATCAGGCCGATATTGCCGATCGATGTCTGGCGGTAAACGGCGGATTGCCACAGATAAGAAAGGCGCATCGGCAGCGAAGCAGTCCTCGCTTTGGCGAACAGCTGCAACGTCGCGCGGTTCCGCGGCTTTATTAGATCGGCGGGCACTTGCTGGAGCGCGGCAATATTCATCTTATTCCAATCGCGGAAACGCCCTCTCAGCATCATGTAAACGCGAACGAGGCGCGCGCCAGCCGCGATTCGATCCAATGAGGTTGTCGGGATGCTGACGATATTTGAGCACAGGCTGCGGTTCGTAGCAGATCGCGCCGTCCACCGCCGAAACCAATTGGTACATCCACCAGTCATGTAAAACGACCTCGAGCCGGCCGGTGGTCTCCAGCAGTCGCTTGGCTGCTTTATTGAACACCATCGTATTGCCGCCGCCTAGACTCTGGATGAGGGCGTTGCGGAACGCTATCGGGCGGCTGAAAAGCGGAGAATAACCATAGGATCGCCCGTCGTTCGATATCAGCTCGGTGCGGCCGCAATAGAATGCCGGCACGTCGGCCGGGACGGTTGCGAGCCAAGTCAGCGCGCGCGCAAGCTTGTCTTTGTACCACACATCGTCTTGATCGCTGAAGGCGAAATAGTCCGCATCGATCGCCGAGATCCGTCGCCAGCGAAAGAAAATTGGCGCAGACGCCCTTGCCCGGGCCGTTCCTAGCGACTGTTTTCTGTTCATGGATAGCGGCGAAGCGTTTGAGAATATTTCCGGTCGCATCGGTCGAACCATCGTCGGATACGAACAAGGTCCAGTTCGCGTGCGTTTGTTCGGCGATCGATTTCAACTGCTCGTCGAGAAACGCCTCGCCGTTTTTGGTGCACATCAAGATGGCGACTTGCGCGGCATCGGTGCTCGCGTGCGGCATCCGAGTGGCAACCTTGCTGTTGGCCGGCATAGGCGTTTTAAGCCGGCGTGTAATTGGGACGATCGGGTTCGTTCTCAAAATCGGCCAAGCGCTTTGTGCCCGCTGCGACCCGCATCCATCTCATCGGCCTTTTGCGACCGTGTGAGTATTCTGATAACAAAGTTTAGCCACCTATATCAATGACCTGGATCGATTTGCGCTCCGAACGGGCGACTGGCCGAGGGGGCAGTCGTGCGATTCAACTAGGAACATTGTCCGAGCGGATCGCCCCGAGCCGGCGCGATTGAACTTGCGAGTTTGTTTTCATCACGGGGCGCCATGAACTCGAAACGCGTAATGGTTGCCGGCGCCTCGGGTTTCATGCGCCGGCCGCCAATGAGCGTTTTGTTGCGCGGAGGCTTCGCGGTTCGCGCAGTGGTGCGCCGCCAAGTCTCATTGCCGGATTTGGTCGAGGCGATCATGGTGCCGGATTTGAATGGTCCCATCGGCTGGAAGCCAATTCTGCAGGCGTGCATAGCGTCGTCCACCTGGCGGGTCCCACCCATAGCAAAATTCTTGACTATGCTTATTCCGAATTCGACCAAGTCAATTGGCTTGCCACGCAACGGTGCGCGCCGAAGACGGCGCCGCCTGAGCGCAATCAGAGCAAATTGCCGGGTATGCGGCGGCACACCGCTTTTTTGGTGCGGATTCTCATGCGTGTTCAATGGCTTGAAAAGTCATACTGGCGGGAGCGAACGGGTGACGTGCCCCGCGAACCTATGCTAAACGCCCGCCGGGCATGACAAGGAGCCCCCAAATTTCCCAATTGACCGCCGGCATGACCACGGCCGCCCTTTCCGAGCAAAAAGCACCGGTCGTCCGCATCACCGCGGAAGCGGTACCGGCGCAAGCCTTTGCCGATATCGTCAGCGGCGCCCGGCTCTACGCGCTGTGGAGCCGCTTCGCCTTCCACGATATCCGGCAGCGGTTTCGGCGCTCGGTGCTCGGCCCGTTCTGGCTGACGCTTTCGATGGGTATTTTCGTCGGGACGTTGGGCTTTGTGTTTTCTACACTGTTTCATCAGGATGCCGCCAAGACGCTGCCCTATATCGCGACCGGCATCATCTTCTGGGGCCTGCTCACGACCTGCATCAACGAAGGAACCATGGTTTTCGTCTCGGCGGAATCCGATATCCGCAACCTGCCGATACCGCTCAGCGTTCATTTTTACCGGATGATGGCGCGCAATCTCATCATCTGGGGCTTCAACATGGCGATCTACCTCGTCATGGCGGTCTGGTTCGATCTGATGCTGGGATGGAACGCATTGATGTTCATCCCCGGATTCATCCTGTTCCTCATCAACGTGGCGTGGATATCGCTGGCGGCCGGGGTGCTCTCCACCCGCTATCGCGATATACCGCAGGTGATCGCAAATGCGATCCAGGTGGTATTCTTCCTCACGCCGATTTTCTGGTCGCCCGCCAACCTGCCGAGCCGGCCGGCCTTCATATTGCTCAACCCGTTTTATCACCTCATCGAGATCGTCCGCGCGCCCTTGCTGGGCGAGGCGGCGTCGCTGGAGAGCTGGGGTATCTGCGTCGGCGGAGCGCTCGTCGGTTTCGGTTTCACCGCTTGGCTCTATCGGCGGGCCCATGCCCGCATCGCCTATTGGGTCTAATCGAATGGCGCACATTTCAATCGAAAATCTGACTGTCGAATTCGCGATTTTCGGCGCCATCGCCCGTTCGCTCAAGAACAAAATATTGTCGCAGGCGACCGGCGGCCGCGTCATGTCGGGTTCCCGCGATATCGTCACCGTGCGCGCCATCGACGGCATTGGCCTCAAGATCAACGACGGCGACCGCATCGGCCTTGTCTGCCATAACGGCTCGGGCAAGACCACGCTGCTGCGCGTGCTTGCCGGCATCTATAAGCCGAACGGCGGCGCGATCAGCATCGAGGGGCGGGTCGGTGCGCTGCTCAACCCCAGCGCCGGGATGGATCCCGAATCGACCGGCATCGAGAATATTTATCTGCGGGGCTATATGTTGGGCATGAGCCGGCGCGAGATCGCGGCCAAGCTCGATGAAATCGCCGCATTCACCGAACTCGGCGATTTTCTGGAGCTACCGCTGCGCACTTATTCGGCCGGCATGTTCGCGCGCCTGGCCTTCGCGGTTTCGACCGCTGCGCATAGCGATATCCTGCTGATCGACGAGGGGCTCGGGGCCGGTGACGCGGACTTCCAGATGAAGGTGAAACAGCGGATCGAGAGCATTTTCAACCGTACGCCGATCATCATCCTCGCGAGCCATTCGGAGGCGATGATTGCTGAGTTCTGCACCCGCCGGGTTCAAATGGAACATGGGGTGCTCAAGAGCGCCGCGTAGTACCGCGATTGTGGCCTACCGATCAGAACGCCATAATCGCTTGTCATCTCGATTGAACAACGCCATGGGCGCCCCCCGGTACGCATGATGAACGGTTATCTCTCCCGATCGCTTTCCATGGCCCGCCGCGATCCGCCGCTTACCGCCGCGGCGGCGATCGCCGTCGTCGGCGTGCTCGGCATCGCCATCGTGTACTTTTTCCAGTACGTCCTGTTGATCCTGCCGTGCCCGCTTTGCCTCGAGCAGCGCATCGCATTCTATTTCAGCATCCCGCTGGCGGCGCTGCTCTGGCTTGGCGCGAAGCACGGAGCCTCGCGCAAGGTGCTGCTGCTCGGCTTCCTGGCGATCATGCTCGCCATGGTGTGGAATACCGGGCTTTCAATCTATCACGCCGGTGTCGAGTGGAAATGGTGGGCGGGCCCGCTCGATTGCTCCGGTCCGATCAATAAGTTCGGCAACGCGCGCGACGTGTTGAACCAGCTGCAAAAGCACATCAGCCTGGTCCGCTGCGACGAAGCGGCCTGGCGGTTTTTAGGGATCTCGCTCGCCGGCTACGATGTGCCGCTGTCGTTCTTCCTGGCGGCCGTTGCCGCCTGGGGCGCCTGGTCGTCGCGCGCGCGCCGTCAGGGTTAGGCAGGCCATGGAAGTCATCATCATCGGCGCCGGCATCGGCGGCTTGACGCTCGGCCTAATGCTGCATCGGGTCGGCATCGCCTGCCGGATTTTCGAGGCGGCGCCCGAATTGAAGGCGGTTGGCGTCGGCATCAATATACTGCCGCATGCCTCGCGCGAACTCTGCGCGCTCGGGCTGGAGCAGGCGCTGGCAAAAGTTGCCGTCACCACGCGCGAATACTGTTTCTACAACCGTTTCGGCCAGTACATCTACAGCGAGCCGGCCGGGCGTTTTGCCGGCTACGACGTGCCGCAGTTCTCCATCCATCGCGGCGACCTGCAGATGGTACTAGCTTAATGCGTTTGTCGAACGCGCCGGCGCCGGCAAAGTGATCCTCGGCCACAAGTGCACGCGGGTCGACTACGATGGCGCCGAGGCGGTCGCGCATTTCGAAGATGCCGGCGGCAAGTCGCTGTCAGCCGTGCGCGGCACGGTCGCGGTCTCCTGCGAAGGCATCCATTCGGTGCTGCGCAAGCAGCTTTATCCGGCTGAAGGTCCGCCGAAATATTCCGGCGTCAACATGTGGCGCGGCGTCACGCGCTGGCAGCCGATCCTCACTGGCGCCAGCATGATCCGCGTCGGCTGGCATCATCCGGCCAAGCTATTGATCTATCCGATCCGCAACAATATCGACGCGCAAGGCCGCCAGTTGGTGAACTGGGTCTGCGACATCGAGACGCCGCAGCACTTGGCCAACGACTGGAACCGGCCGGGCAAGCTCGAGGACTTCCTCCCCGCCATGGCCGACTGGCATTTCGACTGGCTCGATGTGCCTGACTTCATCCGTGCCGCCGACGCCATCCTGGAATATCCGATGGTCGACAAGGATCCGCTGCCGCGCTGGAGCTTCGGCCGGCTGACGCTGTTGGGCGACGCCGCGCATCCGATGTATCCGCGCGGCGCGAATGGCGCGGCGCAGGCGATCCTTGACTGCCGTGCGCTCGCCGATGCGCTTATGGCCGAGGCCAGCCCGGTCGCCGCGCTCAAGGCCTACGAAGCCAAACGGCTGCCGGCCACCAGCGAGGTCGTGCTGGCCAATCGCAAGGCGCCGCCCGACGCCATTCTGCAGGAGGTCTACCGCCGCACCGGCGACAAGCCGTTCAAGTCGATCGACGACGTCATCAGCCGCGCCGAACTTGTCGCTCTATCGGAGAGCTACAAGCGGGTCGCGGGTTACGACAAGGAGCGATTGAAGGCGCGCGGGTAACCCCAAAAAACGATACGACCACGAAATCAAAAAAGGTGCGCGTACATCCGGCGTCACCATCTCTGTTTTCTTAGCCGTTTGATGATGGAGCCTCGCGACTCTACATCACCGTGAAACTGAATATGGGTATCTCCCGATACTTCCGCAAGGGTTCACTGACATCATGGGCAAGACCGCCGGCTACACCGGCACCGCCAAAACGCTGCATTGGCTCATTTTGGCGCTGCTGATCGCGCAATTCGTCGTCGCCTGGACCATGCCGGACATCAAGCGCGATACCAAGCCCGACACGCTGATCAACCTGCACCTCTCGATCGGAATCATCGTGCTGGTCGTCGCCGTCGTCCGACTCGCCTGGCGCGCGAGCCAGGGCGAGCCGGCGCCGCTCGACGGCGTACCGCCGTGGCAGGTGCAGTCCGCGCGCGCGGTGCATTGGCTGCTGTATCTGCTGCTGTTCGTGGTGCCGATCCTCGGCTGGATCAACGCGTCCTGGCGCGGCTTTCCGGTCATCATGTTCGGGATCGAACTGCCGAAGCTGGTCGGCACGCGGGTCGCCGGCTGGGGCTGGACCGGCGACGTGCACAGCATCCTGGCCGAATACGTGCTGCTCGTCTTGGTCGGCCTTCACGCCGCCGCCGCGCTCTTCCATTTTTTCGTGCGCCGCGACGGCGTGCTGCAGCGGATGTGGCCGGGCGCATGATCCCGAAAAGTGGGAACCGGTTTCCCGCCTTCGCGAAGCCCGCTTCGGCGGGCGAAGCAAGGTCGGATAAGATCATGCGTGCAAAAACTATTCGTATCTGAGCGCTTCGATCGGATCGAGATGCGCGGCTATGCGCGCCGGGTAATAGCCGAAGAAAATGCCGACAGCGGCCGAGAACAAAAATCCGCCGGCGATCGCCGTGGGAGAGATCGGCGTAGCCCAGCCGAAGATGGCCGAGATCGCGACCGAGAAGATCGAACCCATGATGATTCCGGCGATGCCGCCGGTCACGCTCAGGAATACCGCCTCGGCGAGAAATTGCAGCAGCACCTGCAGGCGGCGCGCGCCGATCGCCATGCGCAGGCCGATCTCGCGCGTGCGCTCGGTCACCGACACCAGCAGGATGTTCATGATGCCGATGCCGCCGACCAGCAAAGAAATCGAGGCGACGGCAGCGAGCAGGATTGCCATGATGCGGCTACTGCTCTCGGCCGTTTCGGCGATCTGACTTAAGTTTCGCACTGTAAAGTCATTGACGTCGCCGGGCTTGATGCGATGGCGGCGTGCGAGCGTTTGCGTTACCTCCTGAATTGCCGACTGAACTTGCGACTGATCCATGGCCTGGACAAACATTGAATTGACGAAGCCGACGAGACGCGGCTGCAGTCCATAGGGGTTCGGCGGCGGCAGATAGATCCAGGTATCGGCCTGTTGCTGGGTCGGCGCGGCGACGCCAAGAACTTTGCGCTCCGCCGTGCTGAAGGGAATCATCACGACATCGTCCTGGTCGGTGCCGAACTGCGATTGTCCTTTGGACTCGAGCAGGCCGATGACCCGCAACGGTACGCTCTTGACCTGTACTGCCGCGCCGATTGGATTTTGATATGGGCCGAACAACTGCCGCGCGACCGTCTGGCCGAGCACGACGACCAGCGCCGCCTGGTTCATATCGTCATTGGAAATGCTGCGTCCGCTCGATATCTGCCAGTTGGTCATCGGCGGATAATTGGGACTCACGCCCTGAACGCCGGTGGTCCAGTTCTGGCCGGAATATTGCACTTGCCCGGACTGGCGGATCATGTAGCCGACGCCGCGCACCGACGGCGCCTCGCGCCGGATCGCCTGCGCATCGCCGACCGTTAGCGTCGATGCGCTGCCGAGCCCGCCGCGCACGCCGCCGGTGGTTGTCGCGCCGGGCACCACCACGACCAGATTGGTGCCGAGGCTCGCAATCTGCTTGAGCATCGCTTCATTGGCGCCCTGGCCGACGGCCACCATGGCGATCAGCGCGGCGACGCCGATGAATACCCCCAGCATTGTCAGCGATGAGCGCGTCTTATTGCGGTTGATGGCCTGCAGCGCCACCGCCATGACCATCAGCGCGAAGGCCCAAATGGCGCCCAATTGACTCGCTGGCTGCATCGTTTTGCGCGAACGCGCTGCTCTGGGTGACACTGCCGCCGGCGCAGACGCGCGTTTCTTTTCATCGGATACGATCTGGCCGTCGCGCATGGTCAACGTGCGGTCGGCATAGGCGGCGATATCGGCCTCGTGGGTGACGACGACGATGGTGACGCCATGGTCGCGGTTGAGCGAGGTCAGCGTCTGCATGATCTCGTGCGAGGTACGGGTATCGAGGTTGCCGGTCGGCTCGTCGGCGAGCAGCAGGCCTGGCTCGTTGATCAAGGCGCGCGCCAGCGCCACGCGCTGCTGCTGGCCGCCGGAAAGCTGCCCCGGCGTGTTGCGCTCGCGCTCGGCGAGCCCCACGGTCTTGAGCGCCGCGCGCGCCCGCTCGGTGCGCGAGGCCGCGCCTGGGGGGCCTGACGCGGCATAAAACAGCGGCAAGGCAACATTTTCGAGCGCACTGGTGCGCGCCAGCAGATTGAAGCTCTGGAACACGAAGCCCAACCGCTCGCTGCGCAGGCGCGCGAGCGCCGGCTCGTCGAGCTGCGCAACATCGAGGCCTTCGAAATAATAATGCCCGCTCGACGGCCGGTCGAGACAGCCGAGGATCGACATCAGCGTCGATTTGCCCGATCCGGACGACCCCATGATGGCGACGAACTCGCCGCATTCAATCGTGACGCTGACGTCATTGAGCGCGTGCACGTCGATATCACCGACGTGGTACGTCCGGGAAACCCCTTCGACCTTGATGACCGATTTCGACATGATGAGGGCCGTGGCTGTCAGAACCGCGGCCGCGGCGTCGCCGAGCTATCGGCGCTGCGCTGTTCGGCAACGATGACGCGGTCGTCCGGCTTTAGCTCGCCTTTAACGATCTCGGTGAAGCTGTCATCATCGAGACCGATGGTGACGGACATGGCCACCGGCTGCCCGTCGCGCAGAACCCAGACCTGCGGCTGGCCTTGTGTTGCGGCCGACGCTCCGCCGGGCGAAAAACGCAACGCCTGGCTCGGCAAGCGGATGACGTCGTCGCGCTGATCGATGATGATCCGCGTCGCCGTCGTCATGCCGGGCTTCAGCGCCAGATCGGAATTGTCGACGCCGACCACGACGTCATAGGTCACGACGTTCTGCACCGTCTGCGGCGATTGGCGGACCTGATTAACTGCGCCCTTGAAGGTGCGTTTGGGAAAGGCGTCGACGGTGAAGGTCGATTTGTTGCCGTCCTTGATGCCGCCGATGTCACTTTCGCTGACATTGGTGTCGACCTGCATCTGGGTGAGGTCGGTGGCGATCAGGAACAGCGTCGGCGTCTGGAAGCTCGCCGCCACGGTTTGCCCCATGGTCACGCTGCGCGACACCACCGTGCCATCGACCGGCGAAACGATATCAGTGTAGCTAAGGTTGAGTTTAGCGCCGTCCACGAGGGCCTGGTCGAGCTTGACCGTCGCCTCGTCCTGCTTGACGATATAAACTTGGTCCTCAGTCTGTTGACTTGCGATCGCATTAGTCGCGACGAGTTTCTGATAGCGCACAAGATCTACCCGGTCCTTTTCGAGTATGGCCTGATCACGCAAAAGCTGCCCGGAATATTGGTCGAGCAGCGCTTGATACGGGCGTGGATCGATCTTGGCGCAAACTTGGCCTTTTTTGACTTGCGTGTTGTAATCGCATTGAAGATTCTGAATGACGCCGGAGACATAGCTGCCGACGATGATGGTCAGCACCGGATTGACCGTGCCGGTAGCGGTGACCATGCGCGTCACTGCGCCGCGCGTCACGGCCGCAGTCGTGTAATGCACCGGCGTCTCGGCGCTGACGAGCCACCAAAGGCCGCCGACGGCGGCGATGAGCGCGAGCGACAATAGCCCGGCGATCCACCAGATTTTTCGAGAATGCGGATGCGGCGGCTTGGCTTTTGCCGGGGTCGGTATGGCCACCACGGCCGATGTCGGCTCAAAACGAGCCGTCTCCAAACCGACGGGCTTATTCATGGCTCACTCCGCTTGCGTGCCCCAGCCTTGGGCACCCTAGCGGACCGGCGCGCGCTGTCGTTGACGCGCGTCAAATCCCCGCAAATTCAAGGGAAATAGGCCGAAACGACCCGGCCAAAGGCAGTTGTCTTACGGTTCCAGCTCGGTATCCCAATAAAGATAATCGAGCCAGCTTTCGTGCAGGTAGTTGGGCGGGAACGCGCGGCCGTTGCGGTGCAGGTGCTGCACCGTGGGCTGGAACGGCATCTGCGAGGGCCACATCTTGGCTTCCGGCGGCGTCAGGTTGCCCTTGCGCAGATTGCAGTCCGAGCAGGCGGTGACCACGTTGATCCACGTCGTGTGGCCGCCGCGCGAGCGCGGCAGCAGGTGGTCGAAGGTCAGGTCCTCGCGCTCGCCACAATACTGGCAGGAGAAGCGGTCGCGCAGGAACACGTTGAACCGGGTGAAGGCCGGATGCGTCGAGGGCTTCACGAAGGTCTTGAGCGAGACCACGCTCGGCAGCTTCATCGCGAAGCTGGGGCTGTGCACCAGGCGGTCGTAATTGGCGACAATGTTCACGCGTTCGAGGAATACCGCCTTGATCGCGTCCTGCCAGGACCATAGCGACAAGGGGTAATAGCTCAGCGGCCGGAAATCCGCGTTGAGCACCAGCGCGGGAAACCCGCTGGGCGATACATGCACGTTCAAGCGAGGCTCCTCTAACCTCCCCATGGCCGCCGCCTCGCGGCCTGCCGCCTAGTAATAGGGCAGCGTGACAGGATTGTGAAGTCGGTACGGGAGGTTACCCGCAAGCGCCTATTTACGCCCGGAAAAATGGCGGGCCAGAAACTCGCCGCCCTGGCGCAGGCCTTCCTGGTCGATGCCGTGGCCGATGCCGGGCGAAATGTGCCATTCGGCCGGGATGCCGAGCGAGGCGAGGCCCTGCGCCGCGTGCATCAAGGCCTGCACCGGGATGAGTTCGTCCTGATCGCCGTGCACGAGCAGCACAGGCGGCCTGGCCTTGATCTCGGCGGCGAATTTCTCCGGCTCGACGTCATCCGGCACCACCAGCATGCCGGAATAGCCGACGATCGCGGCCGGAGCCACCGCACGGCGCAAGCCGACATGCAGCGCCATCATGGTGCCTTGGCTGAAACCGACCAGCGCCAGCGCAGCCGGCGACAATTGCCGGCGCACCAGTTCGGCGTCGAGAAAAGCATTGAGCACCGGCCCCGCCGCTTGCACGCCGACCCAGCGCTCGTTCGGATCGCGGAACGTCAGTGGAAACCATTCGCGCCCCATCGGCGCCTGGCCGCAAGGGCGCGGCGCGTGCGGCGACATGAAAGCCGCGTCCGGCAGCAGTCCGGCCCAGGCGCGGCCGATCTCGATCAGGTCGTTGCCGTCAGCGCCATAGCCGTGCAGGAAGACGACAAGCTGTTTTGCGTTGCCCGAGCGCGGCTCTATGCGCGGACCGTCCAATTCAGCCATTTCGTTTTTTCCTTTTCTTCGCTTTTGGTTTTGTCGTTTGCGGCTGAACTGGCACCACGTCGCGCTTCTTTACCGCGTGATAATAGGCCCACAGCAGATGCGCCGCCACGCCGCGCCAGGGCCGCCAGGCCTGCGCCATTTTCGTGAGCGCCTTGGCGTCCGGGCGCTTGCGCAGGCCAAGCGCGATGCGCGCAGCCTCCTGCACCGCGAGATCGCCGGAGGGAAAGGCATCGGCATGGCCAAGACAGAACAGGAGATAGATGTCGGCGGTCCAGGGGCCGACGCCGTGCAGCGCGGTGAGCGCCGCATGCGCGCTGTCTGCTTCCATATTGCCGACCGCGCTCAAATCGATGACGCCTTTGGCGACTGCCTTGCCGATCTCGCGAATCGATTTGATCTTGGGCGCCGACAGGCCCAGCCGCTTGAGCTTGTCGGCGCGCGCGCGGCGCACGGTGTCGTGATGGAACGGATCGAAAGCCGCGAACAGCCGGTTGCGGATTGCGGTCGCGCTCGCGGTCGACAGCTGCTGCCCGCAGACGATCGCGCACAGGCCGGCAAAGCCCGCCTCGCGCCGTCGCAGACTGAAGGCGCCGGCCTTCTCGGCGACCGGCGCAAGCCGCGGGTCGGCGAGGATCAACTGGGCGAGGCCGGCGTCGAGATCGGCCTGGGTATGGAGGAAGTGGGTCATGCGCTATCGGTGTAGCAAGCAAGACGATAAATAGAAAAGCCATGCCACCCGTTTTCCGCTTCGCGCCATCGCCCAACGGCTATCTGCACCTCGGCCATGCGCTGTCGGCGCTGCTCAACGCCGACCGGGCGAAAGCCGCCGGCGGGCGGCTGTTGCTGCGCATCGAGGACATCGACGAGGCGCGCTGCCGGCCGCAATACGAGGCGGCGATCTACGAGGATCTCGCCTGGCTCGGCCTTGCCTGGGAGCGGCCGGTGCGGCGGCAGTCCGAGCACTACGCCGATTACCGTGCAGCGCTCGGCAAGCTCGAGACCATGGGGCTCGTTTATCCAAGTTTTGAAAGCCGGGCCGAGATCGCTGCGCTGGTGGCTGAGCGCGAAGCGACGTCGCCTTGGCCGCGCGATCCGGACGGCGCGCCGCTTTATCCTGGCGCGGCTAAGACCATGGCCCCAGCCGAGTGCACCCGTCGCATGGGCGCCGAGCCTTACGCGCTGCGCCTCCACATGGCCGCCGCGATCGGGCGCGCCGGCCCGCTCACCTGGACTGAGACCGGCGCCGGGCCTAACGGCGAGACCGGGACCATCCCCGCCGATCCGACCGCCTGGGGCGACGTAATTTTGGCGCGCAAGGAAACGCCCACCAGCTATCATCTGGCCGTCGTGGTGGACGACGCAGCCCAAGGCGTCACCGAGGTGGTACGCGGGCACGACCTCTTCCATTCCACAAGCGTGCACCGTTTGTTGCAAAGCCTGCTCGACTTGCCGCAGCCGCGGTACCACCACCACCGCCTGATCCTCGACGCCGACGGCAACAAGCTGTCGAAATCGACATTTGCCACCGGCCTGCGCGAGCTGCGCATGCAAGGCGCGACTGCGTCCAATATACGCATGCGCGCCGGGCTCGATTGAGCGCGCCTTCCGTGGCATTCTCGGCGCGGGGGTGGGGATGGCGAAGCGCAAGACCAGAAAACATGCGCGCAAGGCCCGCGCGTCGGCGCCGGACGCCCGCTCGGTGGAAGCCGCGCTCGCCGGCGTCGTGCACGACATACGCACGCCGCTGACTGGCGTCGTCGCGCTGGCCGAGCTCTTGGCAACCTCCAATCTCGGCGCGCGCGAGCGCGAATGGGCGCTCGCGATCAAGAGCGGCGCCGATCATCTCGCCGCGCTGACGACGCTGATTGTCGATGCGGTCAAGTCCAATGCCGCGGGCCTCGTGCTGCGGCACGAGCCGTTCTCGCCGCGCCGCCTGGCCGAGGCGGTCGGCTCAGCGCTCGCCGCGCGCGCCGGTAACAAAGGCATCAAGACCGAGATCGCGCTCGCACCCGGCCTGCCGGCGATGGTGGCCGGCGACGCGCCGCGGCTGCGCGCGGCGCTGGAAAATCTCGCCGACAACGCGGTCAAATTCACCAGCGAAGGCACCGTCATTTTTAAGGCTTCCGCCGAGCCGGCCGGCGGCAAGCGGGTGCGGCTCATCTTCACCGTTGCCGACACCGGCATCGGCATCGACTCGCGCGCGTTGAAAAATCTGTTCCGGCCGTTCGCGCAGGCGAGCGAGCGGATCGCCAAGCAGTACGGCGGCGCCGGCCTCGGGCTGGTCTTCGTCAAACGCCTCGCCGAGGCGATGGGCGGCAGCCTGGCGGTTGCCAGCAAGCCCGGCAAGGGCACCGAATTCGTCCTCAGTGTGCCCGCCGATCGCGTCGATGCGCGCCCGCTATCCGAGGGCGCCGGCGCGCGCGCCGCGCCTAAGCGCGCGCTTACGGTGCTGTGCGCCGAGGACAACCCCTATGGACGCGTCGTCATGAACACTATCCTCACCGAGCTCGGCCACCGCGTCGATTTCGTCGAGACCGGCGAGGCGGCGGTCGACGCCGTATCGCGCGGCCGCTACGACGCGGTGCTGATGGACGTGACGCTCGCCGGCTTCGACGGCATCGAGGCCACCCGCCGCATCCGCGCGCTGCCTGGCCGAGCGGGCCAAATGCCGGTGATCGGCATTTCCGGCCGTAGCGACGCCGGCAATGAGGCCGCCGCGCGCGCGGCGGGCATGAATTTTTATTTCAGCAAGCCGATCAGTCCCGGCAAGCTGGCGCAGGCGCTGGCGACGGCTACCGGCTGATCGGCGGTTGTGTCAAAGCGCGCGGCGCACGATCGATACCGGCAGCCGCCGCGACATTATCCTGGCAATGTAAGCCGCGGCTTCGATTTGCAGCGCCGCGACACCGAGCGCGATCCAGGCGTAGACGCTCATTGCCAGCGAATTGTCGAAGATTTCAATTTCGGGCATTCGCAATGTTCCGGCCCGGCCCGCAGCATTTTCACCGTAAAGCATTGCGGGCTGATGAAAGTTTCGCGACGACATCGGATAAAATTACGCCTAATGTTTAGACGTTACTGACGCCGTTCGCGCGCTCCACGATGCGCACCACGTCCGCCATGATGCGGTTCAATTCGAAATCCTTTGGCGTGTAGACGGCGGCGACGCCGGATTTCTCCAGTTCGGCGGCGTCCTCAGGCGGAATGATGCCGCCAACCACCAGCGGCATGGTCATGCCGGCTTGCTTCATGCGCGCCACCACGTCCTGCACCAGCGGCAAATGGCTGCCCGAGAGCACCGACAGCCCGATGACATGGGCTTTTTGCTTCTGCGCGGCATCGACGATCTCCTCCGGCGTCAGCCTTATGCCCTCGTAGACGACCTGCATGCCGGCATCGCGTGCGCGCACCGCGATCTGCTCGGCGCCGTTCGAATGGCCGTCGAGCCCCGGCTTGCCGACCAGGAAGGTCAGCCGGCGGCCGAGCTTGCGCGACACTCGGTCCACGTCGGCACGGATGTCGTCGAGCCCGTCGACGTCGTTGCGCATGGCGCGGCCGACGCCGGTCGGCGCGCGGTATTCGCCGAAGCTCTCGCGCAAGGTCCAGCCCCATTCGCCGGTGGTGACGCCGGCTTTGGCGCAGGCGATCGAGGGTGCCATTATGTTTTTGCCGGTGGTCGCCGCGCGTTTAAGTTCGGCAAGCGCTTCCTGCACGGCCTTCTTGTCGCGCGCCGCTTTCCAAGCTTTCAATCGTTCGATCTGGTTGCGTTCGGCGTCTTCCGACACCGTCATGATCGAGTCGATGCCGCCGGTCAGCGGCGAAGGCTCGGTTTCGAGATATTTGTTGACGCCGACCACGATCTGCTCGCCGCGCTCGATCGCTTCCAGCCGCGCGGTGTTGGATTCGACCAGCTGCTGCTTCATGTAGCCCGACTCGACCGCCGCCACCGCGCCGCCCATGGCGTCGATACGGGCGAGTTCCTCCTTGGCCTCGGCTTTGAGCGCGTCCACCTTGCGCTCGATTTCGGCCGAGCCGTCGAAAATGTCGCCGTAGTCGAGCAGATCGGTTTCGTAGGCGAGGATCTGCTGCATGCGCAGCGACCACTGTTGGTCCCACGGCCGCGGCAAGCCGAGCGCCTCATTCCAGGCCGGCAATTGCACGGCGCGGGCGCGTGCGTTTTTCGATAGCGTCACCGCCAGCATCTCGAGCAGAATGCGGGTGACGTTGTTTTCCGGTTGCGGTTCGGTCAGGCCAAGCGAGTTCACCTGCACGCCGTAGCGGAACAGCCGCTGCTTGGCGTCGGTAATGCCGTAGCGCTCGCGCGTGATCTCGTCCCATAATTCGGAAAAGGCGCGCATCTTGCACATTTCGGTAATGAACCGCAGCCCAGCATTGACGAAGAACGAAATGCGCCCGACCACCTCGGCGAATTTTTCTTGGCCGACCTCGCCCGAATTCCTCACGGTGTCGAGCACGGCGACCGCGGTGGCCAGCGCGAAAGCAAGTTCCTGCACCGGCGTCGCGCCCGCCTCCTGCAAATGGTAGGAGCAGATGTTCATCGGGTTCCACTTCGGCAGTTCCGTCGTGGTGAAGATCGCCACGTCCTTGATCAGCCGCATGGACGGTGCCGGCGGGAACACGTAAGTGCCGCGCGACAGATATTCTTTGATGATGTCGTTCTGAATGGTGCCGGTGAGGCTCGTGCGCGGCGTGCCCTGCTCGTCGGCGACCGCGATGTAGAGCGCCATCAGCCATGCCGCGGTGGCGTTGATGGTCATCGAGGTATTCATGGTACCGAGCGGGATGCCGTCGAACAACGCGCGCATGTCGCCGAGGTGGCAGACCGGCACGCCGACTTTGCCGACCTCGCCGCGCGCCAGAGCGTGATCGCTGTCGTAGCCCGTCTGCGTCGGCAGATCGAAGGCGACGGACAGACCCGTCTGCCCTTTCACCAGGTTCTTGCGATAGAGCGCGTTGGAATCCGCCGCCGTGGAATGGCCGGCATAGGTCCGGAAAATCCAGGGCTTGTCGCGTTGGGTTTTGTCGCGCATCGCTAGGCCTGCCGGCGTCAGTGTGGACCGACTTTTGTTGCATTGCAACATGAGTTCAAATGGCGCGCACCGGTTTCAAAGGCCTTAGAAATTCACAAGGAAACCGGTCTGCCGGGGCGGGGGCAATTAAAGTTAACGAAATTCATACTCGAACGGCCTTACGTAATAACCGCCCCTAGGCCCGAGATAGCGGGGCCTTATGCGGCTTGGTTTGAACGCGTCTTGGCGGCACAGGATGATTTGATGTTCAAACTTGGTGCCCAAACCGCATTTACCAGGTTGAATTTCCGCATCGGCACCAAGCTAGCGATCGCCGTCGGCGTCGCAGTCGCGCTGGTCGCCGGCATGGTCGTCAACCAGCAGCTCGGCAATTCATCGGTCGCCCGGCAGGCGGAGCGCGGCCGCGGCGAACAGGCCGCCGCCACCGATCTGCTGCACGCCGGCGTCGTCCTGCAGCGCATGCAGATCGGCACGCGCGAGATCCGCTTGGCGATTTCGGAGCACGAAGCGGATAACGCGCTCGCGGTCCTGCAATCCAGCATGAACGATGCCGTCCGCTTTTTGCACGCGGCGCTGAAGACCGGCGTCGATCCGGAAAACCGCGCGCGGCTGGAAAGAATTCTCGCCTTGGCCACCGACTACGCCGCCGCGGCCGCCGACATGACGGCGGCGAAAAAAGAATATGCCGAGATCGACAAGCCTTTGGCGCGCGCCAACAAACTCGGTGCGGAAATCGATGCGCTGATCGAGCAAGCCACGTCGGCGGCCGGCGCCGGCGCAGCGCACCGCATGATGGAGGCGGCCGAGCGCACGACCGAGGCGGGACGGATCAGCGTCGGTTTCGGATTTTTCGTCGTCGTCATTCTCATCGGCGCCGGCGCCTTTGGCATTTTGTCGATCGGCCGGCCCATTCACACCATCGCCGGCGTCTTGCTGCAATTGGCGAACGGCCGGCGCGAGGTCGTCATCCCCTATACCGAGCGTGGTGACGAAGTCGGCGACGCGGCGCGCGCGGCACGCACCTTCCGCGACAATCTCGTGCGGCTTGAAAAACTCAAAGCCGAGCAGAAACTGGCGGCTGTCCATGCCGCGGCCGAGCGCAAGGACATGGTGCATAAGCTGGCCGGCGATTTCGAGCGCGCGGTCGGCAATATCGTCGGCGCGGTGTCGGCCTCCGCCGGCAACCTGGAGACGGCCGCCGCGACCTTGACCAAGAACGCCAAGGCCACGCAGCAGCTCACCGCCGCGGTCGCCACCGCTTCCGAACAGGCCTCCGCCAATGTGCAGTCGGTCGCCTCGGCGACCGGAAATATGGGCTCCTCGATCGAGGAGATCCGACGGCAGGTCGAGGTCTCGACCACGATCGCCGGCGAGGCTGTGATCCAGGCGGAAAAGACCGACGGCCGCATCAACGAGCTGTCGCAGGCGGCGGGACGCATCGGCGACGTGGTCAAGCTCATCACCGCCATCGCCGCGCAGACCAATCTGCTTGCACTCAACGCCACCATCGAGGCGGCGCGCGCCGGCGAGGCCGGCAAAGGTTTTGCCGTGGTCGCCTCCGAGGTGAAAATGCTGGCGACCCAGACCGCCAAGGCGACCGAGGAAATCAAACAGCAGATCGCCGGCATGCGGGAAGCCACCAAGGACTCGGTGGCAGCGATCAAGGAGATCGGCGAAACCATCGCCCGCATATCCAAGATCGCCGCGACCATCACCGAGGCGGTCGAGGTGCAGGGTTCGACGACTCAGCAAATCGCAGCGAACGTCGCCCAGGCGGCGCAGGGCGCCGTGCAGGTCGCGACCAACATCGCCGACGTCAATCGCGGCGCCGACGAGACCGGCACCGCGTCGGCGCAGGTGCTGCTGGCGGCGCAATCACTCTCCGGCGAGAGCCGTAAGTTGGAGGCGGAAGTGACGAATTTCCTCGACACTGTCCGCGCGGCCTGAAATCCCCGCCGCATAGCCCGCATTACGCCTCGGTCACGGCGCCGCCAGCAGCTCGGGCCGGAATTCGAAATGCATGGTATCGAAGTGGTACCACTTGCCACCCCAGATGAAGCCGTACTTTTCAAAGATCGCGACGATCTCCTGCGGCATGCGGTTGCGATAATGGATATGGCCGCGATGCGGCCGCCAATACCAATAATCCGAGAAGGCGGTGTTGAGATCGATGGCGATGCCGTAGCCGTGCGCGCTCGGTTGTCCGGTGTCCGCCACGGCCCGGCATTTGTAGGTGCCGGCGATCGGATAGGCGGCGCGTTTGATATTATCGGGCAGCGCGTCGATCTCCGCCGACACGGCGCGCAAACGGGCATCGACGTGGTTCACCGCCGTGACGCGGATTGCTTGGCCCCAGGTTTTGGGCAGCCAGGCGATGGAGACGAGGTGCGGCGCCACCTCGCCTTTTTTGCAGTCGCCATACATCTTCACGAAGAAGGCGGCGTTGCGGAAGCGGCCCGGATCGGCATCGACGGCCGGCGGCTCTGCCAGCGGGCCGCGCGGGTAGGCGAGGCGCAACTGATCGGCGATGGAAGCGTGCCGCAGGCGTTGCGCAAACGTCTTGTCGGCGGCGCCGTCGGAAACCGGCATGACCGTTCCGTCGCGCCAACGCAGCATTTTGCCGTCATGCCCGGCGAGCACGTCCGGATAGGCGGCGACCAGCCGGTCGAGCGCAACCTGGTCGGTCTGAGCAAAAGTAGCAGGCGCGCCCGCGAGCAGCGCGACTGCGACGATAAAGCCGGCCCTCGTCACAAAGCGCCGGCGGCTTAAGCGTGCGCCGGCCAGTGCCGCTCGCGGAACCACGTGCGGTACTTCGTCATCTTGGCGCGCTGCTCCTGTGGCGCGTGCCGCCTGCAGGTTGAGGCCTCCTCACTCTTGTCGGGCGCGGCCCAGCGCAGCTCGACGCAGTCGTTCGGATTGTACGACATCTCGAGTTCGACGGCGCGGTCGAGCACGTCCTTGAGCGACAGCGTCCATTGCGAGCCGTCGCTGCGCGTATAGGTGAACTTGCGTGCCGCCAGATCCGCGGCGAGCACGCTCTGCAATTCCGCCTTGACGTCGGCGACGCTCTTGTCTTTCGGCATCGCGTAGCGGTCGGGCCGGCGCGCCACGCGGTCCGGATAGCCGCGCACCACGTCGATCGCGATCAGCAGGCGGAAATCGCGCGCCGGCGTGGAGAAATCCTCCCACGGGCCGCTGGTCTCGAAGATCGCCGGGCCGTCCGGCATGCTGGCCTCGCCTTTGCCGCTGTTCTGGAACTTGCGCCCGTTTTCGACCGCCGTGACGCGCGTTTTGATTTGCTCTTCGAGCGATGTGATCGCCTCCTTCATCGCGCGCAAGGGATCGAGCGGCGCCGGCGACATCACCTCGTCCATGCGATCGTAAAAATCTTCCAACCCCAGCTTCGATTGTTCGAGCGAAAAATCGCCGTACTGCGGATTTTTCGCAATTTCGGCGTTGGTCAGCCGCCGCAAGCCGCCGTTGTCGTCGCGCACGATCGGCCGGAAGCGCTTGAAGCCGGGGCTACCCAGCGTCGGATCGTGCACGAACAGGAAATTGCCGCGCCAGAAGCGCTTGCGCGTGACCGATCCGTCCGGCTCGGCGTCGACCGCCAGGAAGACGCCCGCCGCGCCATCCACCTGCGGCACGCGCCGAACCAGCATCAGCACGTGCCCGTAAGGATCGCCGTAGATGGTGCCCGGGCGCAACGCGCCTTGCGTCAGCGGCACGGTATAGAAATCGGTGTTGTCGTCGCTCGCCAGCGTGCGCACGGCGCCTGATTGCACGGCGTCGCCGACCACCGGCAGATAACGCGCGAACGAGGCCGCCAGCCCGCCTTGCTTGGCTGGCGTGGCGTTGGCGATGCTGAACCACTGCGAGCAGGTCGGCGGCTTGCCGCGCGAGCAGCGCGAATAGCCGAACGGCAAGCCCACCTTGAACGCGAAATAGGCGCGCAGGTAGTACACCATGTCGGTGCAGTCGGGCTTGAGCGCCATCGGTATTTCGTCTTCGCCGAGGCCGAGCGAGTTGAACAGCATGTTGCGCGACTTGTCGCGCAACACATTGTAGAGCGCCGGCCAAGACGGCTCGGCGTCGAGCGGGGCGTCGAACAGTTTCTCGATCCAGGCCGAGAACAGATTTTCCGTCGCGCGATTCCATGAACCGCGCAATGGCCAAAGCGTCCCAGCCGTTGCGCTCGGCACCGCCGGTTTGGCCTCGCGCACCGCGATGTCGCGCGTGAGCTTGCCGCACTCGGCCGGCGCGCCGTTAAGCGTTAGCGTCGCGTGCCAGGTGCCCGCGGCCGGCGCGGCCGCCTCGGCGAACCAGACATAAGGCGGCCCGTCGAGCCGCCGACTCGATTTGGCGGCGACGCTGCCGTCCGGCGCGATCAGCGCAAACTCGCCGTCGAGCGGCTTTTCGGTGGTGAGGATGACGCGTAATGGCGCGCCCTTCCACGGCGTAAGCGGGGAGGGCAGGACCGCCAGCCCGACCGCACCGTCGCAGGTTTCCGCCCGCGCGCCGGCCGCCGGTAACAAAGCGGCGAAAAATGTGCCCGTCGTCAGCGACAATGCCGTCGCGAGGGCGGTGACCCGGCGTGCCCGAACCATTTGAGCTCCCATCCTGAGGCGCTTTGACCGACTATCGCGGCCACTTTGGGCAAATCATAGCAGAATTCACTACCGGGCAAATGCGGCGGTGTATCGCCGATCCGCGTGCAGGACCGTGATTTCTCGTGACGCGCGTGGCCGCATGAACCAGGCGGAGCGGCTTTCCCGGAATTGCATCTTGACCATAAAGATCGGCCCGGACAGACTTGTTCTGTGACTTAACGTGGGGAGTATTTGCGATGATCAGGGGATTATTCGCTGTCGGTATCACCGCAGGGCTGGCGCTGGCAACGTCGCCGCTTGCGGTCTCGGCCAAGGGACTTGGCGGACACGCGGCCCACGCCATCGGCCCGCTATTTTTTAAAGGATCGCCGCTTCGCCATCATAACAGCGCTTTCGGTTATGCTCCGTATGGCGCAATCGTCGCGACATACACACCCGGTGATGAATCCGTCGGCGAAGTGTCGATGCCGCAAGTGCTGGGTCCTGTCGTTCTGGCGTCGCCCGTTCTGAGTTGTCACCACAGTCAAGAAATCAAAACGGTGCCGTCGGAAGAGGGCGGCACCCGCCAGATTACGATTACGCGCTGTTAAAAAGCGCGGTCGCTGGTTCTGGTTAAATAGACCAACCACGCAAACGGCAACGCAGACCGTCCCTGCCTTTTGTGCCTAGTTTGCTGGTGGTTCCAAATGTTGCTACCTTTCCAGCAAGGGCGACAAGGGCGCGTCAGAACAAGAACAATAAGCGCCACAGGGGAGGACAAAATGATAATTGCCCGCGCATTCGCGGCGGCGTTTCTTGCTGCATGCACTTTGGCAGCAGACGCAGCCTCGGCCCAGACCTATCCAAATCGTCCTGTCACCATGATCGTGGCGTTCCCGCCCGGCGGCGCCGATGACGCGACGGCACGCATCATCCAAGACGCCATGCAGAAGGCGCTGGGCCAGACGATCATAATCCAAAATATCGGCGGAGCCGGCGGCATGATCGCCGCCGATAAGGCGGCGCATGCCGCGCCCGACGGCTACACCATCTTGCTGCATCAGGACGCGCTGGCGGCCGGCATGGCGCTTTATCCGAATCACACATTCGACGCGGAGAAGGACTTCGTCCCGATCGGGCTCGTCAATACCACGATCAATACGATCGCGGGTCGTCCGACTCTGCCAGCAAATAATTTCGACGAACTCTTGCGTTGGATGAAAATGCCCGGCCGGAGCGCCAAGATCGGGCATCCCGGCGTCGGTTCGTTCGGCCATTTGGGCGAGGTGTTGGTCTTTCAGGAGATGGGTGTGAATGTCACCCAGGTGCCTTATCGCGGCGCGGGTCCGGCGCTCGTCGATCTATTGGCCGGGCAAGTGGATTTGGGTCCGATCTCGGCCGTGGTCGCCCAGCCGCTGGTCAAGTCCGGCAAGCTCAAGGCCTATGCCGTCATCGGCACCAAGCGGTTCGCGGGGCTGCCGCAGCTTAAGACGATGGAGGAACTCGGCTACAAGAAGCTCGATATCAATTTCTGGCACATGCTGCTGGCTCCGGCCGGCACACCGCGGCCGATCATCGACAAGCTCAATGCCGCACTGCGCGCCGCGCTCGCCGATCCCAAGGTGCGCAAGCTTTATGCGGACGGCGGCATGGACGAATACCCGGCCGACCAGGAAACGCCCGAGGCCGCGGCTGCATTGCTCAAGGCTGAGATCAAGCGCTGGGGCGAGGTGGTCCGCGCCAACCACATCCTGGCTAAATAAATTGGTCGTTGGCAACAGCGCAATCCGCTGTTGGTAGAGGCTCGGCGTCATTTGGCCTGTGTTGGCGCCGGCCAGTCGGCGAATTGCGGCCGGCGTGGCCCGCGTTTGTCCGCCTTCGGGGAAAAGCGGACATAGCTCGGTTTTCGCTCGGGACTTGATTGTCCGCTTATGACTGCCGGTTCAACCGGTCGATGCAACACCCTCTAATCTTGCCAGATGCGGAGGTACGCACATGGAGGGGAATGCACGGACGTGTTTCACGCCGACGCAGAAGGCTCAACTAAAAACGCCAACGGCTTGATGCGACAGTATTTCCCGGTGAACAAATTTCTAGCGTTTCTCTTAGGCGTACATGAATAGGATCGCCCTGCGGCTCAATCAAGCCCGCGGAAGACCTTGGGCCGGGTGGTGCACTGACTAATTGAACCTACCACCCAAAGCGGACATGCGGAGTGTATGTAGCTAGGATGCATCTTCTGCCCATGCTAAGTACTAACGCAGAAATCTCGGAAGGAATCTCGTGGCCGCCAAGTCCCGCTTCCAGCTCATTTTGATCAAGCCGTCGCACTATGACGATGAAGGGTATGTGATCCGCTGGTGGCGGTCGATAATTCCGTCAAATTCGCTCGCTGCCGTTTACAGTATCGCGGCCGATTGCGCCGAACGGCAAGTGCTCGGGTCCGACGTCGACATCGACATCACGGTCATCGATGAGACCAATGCTCGCATCAAAGTGCCGGCACTTCTCGCCCGCCTCCGGCGTCATGCTGATTTTGGGCTTGTCGCACTTGTCGGCGTTCAGTCGAACCAGTACCCGCGCGCGCTCGATATCGCGCGACCGTTTCGAGAGGCCGGAATCCAAGTTGCTATAGGCGGATTCCACGTATCGGGCTGTCTGTCGATGCTGGAGGGGGGCGCCGTCGAACTCGACGCCTGCCACGACATGGGCATCGCCATGTTCGCCGGCGAGGCCGAGGGCCAATTCGACTTGGTGTTGCGCGACGCCGCTGCGCGTCGGCTGGCGCCGATCTACAACTTCATGAAGAATCTGCCGAGCATAGAGGGCACGCCGGTGCCGTTTCTGCCGAAGCAATATGTCGAGCGCACGCTTGGTCTGAGCTCGAGCTTCGACGCCGGTCGCGGCTGCCCCTACCAGTGCTCCTTCTGTACCATCATCAACGTGCAAGGCCGCAAATCGCGATTCCGTGCGGCCGACGATATCGAAAATCTGGTGCGCCTCAATTGGGCGCAGGGCATCCACAAGTTCTTCATCACTGACGACAACTTCGCGCGCAACAAGGAATGGGAGACGATTTTAGATCGCCTCATCGAGCTGCGCGAGGCCGAAGGCATCCCGCTCGGTTTGATGATCCAGGTCGACACGCTGTGCCACAAGATTCCAAATTTCATCGAGAAGGCTAAGCGGGCGGGCGTGACCCGCGTTTTCATCGGATTGGAGAACGTCAATCCGGACAACCTCGCGGCAGCCAAGAAGCGTCAAAACAAGATCACCGAGTATCGCAAAATGCTGCTGGCCTGGAAGGCCCAGGGCATCATTACGCTAGCGGGATATATCCTCGGGTTCCCGTCGGATACGCCGGCGACGATTCGGCGCGATATCGCGATCATCCAGGACGAACTGCCGCTCGACATCATCGAGTTCTTCTGCCTGACACCGCTTCCGGGCTCGGAGGATCATCAGGTCCTCTGGAAAAAGGGTGTCGCGATGGACCCAGATCTAAACAAATATGATATCGAGCACGTCTGTACCGCCCATCCAAAAATGAGTCGAGAGGAATGGGAAGGAATCTATCGCGAGGCTTGGTCGCTCTATTATACGCCGAAGCACATGCGGACGCTGCTACGCCGCGCCGCGGCAACCGGCGTACCGATCGGTAGCCTTGTCAAGTTGCTGGTCAATTTCGGAACCACGATTCGTCTCGAAAACTTGCATCCCATCCAGGGTGGAATTCTCCGGCTCAAACACCCTTCCGAACGCCGGCCCGGACTGCTGCGCGAAAGCGCATGGACGTTCTGGCCACGCTTCGTTTTGGACACCATCGGAAAACATGTGGTTATTACTGGCATGATTGCGCGACTGCTCTTGCTGCGGCTGGCCATCGCGCGAGATCCTGCCGCGCGGTCGTACATGGATCAGGCTCTGATGCCGGTCGGCGAAGACAACGACGAGACACTCGACCTCCTGACCAAGACCGCCGGCGGGCGCGCCGCGGTCGCGCACGTCAAGAAAATCGCCGAGCTGACTAGAGTGGACTAGGTTGGCTGAGCGCCGCCACATTAAATAAATACTGCGGTCGATGGTTCCGCCACCGGCACGTAAGTGTCACGAATGTCGGCGCTGTTGCCGCCTATTGATCAATAACTGCTGCGGTGCATGGCTCGCTCATGGCACATGGCGGAAAATCAAGCCGCGCCCGCGTTCGTCCGCTTTCGGGGGGTAAGGCGGACATCCGCTGGCCGCCACCCGCTAGCCTCAATTTATGAAACCGCGTCCTGACGAAATGCAATGGTCGCCGTCCGCCGATGCGCCGGCGGCGCCGCGTTCACGTCGCGCGCGCAAAAAGCTCCGCGCATGGCCGTTCATTGGGGCGAAGGGCCAAGCCTCGCCCTTCGCCCGCGCATCAGCCCCGCGTTTCGGCGCTAGCGTTTTATCAGCCGGATGATGAACAGCAGGATGCAGGCGCCGACGGTCGCGATGACGATTGCGGTCAGCCACCAGGGTCCGATGCCGGGAAGATGCAGCGTCCCCCATATCCAGGAACCGATAAAGGCGCCGACGATGCCGATGATGATGTCGCCGATCAGGCCGAAGCCGCCGCCCATGATCTTGCCGGCCAGCCAGCCGGCCACCAGGCCGATGATCAAGATGACGATAATACTGTTGGTTTCCAACATCATGACGCCGATGCCTCCCAGCACAAGAGCGCGGACTTCCGCGCGCGGCGGTTTTGCCGGCGGCGGGCCACGGCCCCGCCGGATATTCAACATCAAAGCCGCAGGCGCGTCGATATGGGTTTCGGCGGATTGTGGATGGACGCCGCGGTCACGAAATCGGCTGGGTGCTCAGGCGTTGCGGCGCTAGCGCGCGGCGGGCGATCAGCCCGCCCACCAGCAGCACCGCGGCAAAACCGACCGGCGCCGTCACCAGCGGGAAGATCAGCACCAGCAGGCAGGCGAGCGCGATGGTGGCGAGTTCGTAAGGCAAAAATCCGTCCGCGCGGGTGCGCCGCCACAGGAAGGTCAGCGGCACCGCCAGCACCACGAGGTCATAGGTGTAGAGATAAGGCGTCGCCAGCAGCGCGCCGGCGCCGAGCGCGGCCGCTTTGATCTCGTATTCGGCAGCGCTGCGCCACAAGGCCGTGACGGCGGCGGCGACGCCAAGCGCGAGCGCGCCTTGCACGGACCAGGCCCACAGTTCGGAGCCGCCGAGCGTGCGCACCAGGCCGAACGCGGTCTGTAGTTTTGCGAAGTCCGCCCAGCCGTCCGACAGGAAGGCTTGCGAGGTGTGGCCGATCGAGTGGAAGAAGGCGGCCCAGGTCTCGCTGCCGAACGCGCCCCATGAGGCGATCGCCATCAGCGCGGCAGTGATGCCGGCGGTAACGAACGCGCGCCAGTGCCCGCTCGCCGCCAGCACGATCGGAAACAGCAAGCCGAGATGCGGCTTGTAGGTCGGAAGACCGAGCAGGACGCCGGCGAGGATCGTCCGTTCTACGAGCATGAGCAGCACGCCACCGAGCAGGGCCGCGCTCAGGAATCCGTTTTGCCCGACCATGAAATTGGCGAGCACGGCGGGAAACGCGGCGGCGAGGAAAAACCCGCTGCGTTCGCCCACGATGCCGCGCAGGCAGAACAAGTAGGTGCAGAAGGTTAAGACTAAGAAGATGATCTGCGCTGGAATGTACGAAATCTTCGCAAGTACAGCGGCGACCGAAAGAAACGTCGGCGGATAATGCCAGCCGAAATAGCCGGCAAACGGATGGCCGAGCGCGGCCGCCTCCATCGCTTTGTGCGTCGGCCAGTCATAGACCGCGGCCGGATTTCCCTGCAAAACCAATTGCCCGGCGGCCCAGACGTCGACGAAGTCGGTCGGGATGGCGCCGCTGCCCGGCGCGACCAGCCAAGAACCTTGCAGATAAGAGCCGATCAAATAGACCAACTGCCCGACAATCAGAGCAAAGCCGATGAGCTCCACGGGTTTGGTGAGCGGCGCGCCGCCGCGCGCAGGAGAAATTTAGTATACTGCCATGGCAGCGTGCGCCTCGCTTATAATCGCGCAAAGCTTGGCTCGGCCGCCTTGAGGAACCCTTAAAAAGCCTTGCGGCCAAACGGTTTTGCCGAGGGGTAAACGAAATATTGCGTTGCAGCATAAATTGCGCCAGACTGATCTAAGCGCAAGGAGTGTGCAGATGCCGGCCGTCGCCAAGGTGAAGAGCGTCGCTCCGCTCAAAGACCTTTATGATATCGGCGAAATTCCGCCGCTCGGCCACGTGCCCGGGAAAATGCATGCCTGGGTGATCCGCAAGGAGCGCCACGGGCCGCCGGACAAGTCGTTCCAGCTCGAAGTAGTGCCGACCTGGCCGATCGGCGAGGACGAAGTGCTACTGATGGTGATGGCGGGCGGCGTCAACTACAACGGCGTCTGGGCCGGCCTCGGCCAGCCGATTTCCACGCTCGACGTGCACAAGCAGCCCTATCATATCGCCGGTTCGGACGCCGCCGGCGTCGTCTGGGCGGTCGGCAGCAAGGTCAAGCGCTGGAAGGTCGGCGACGAAGTAATCGTCCATTGCAATCAGGACGACGGCGACGACGAGGATTGCAACGGCGGCGACCCGCTGCTCTCGCCTTCGCAACGTATCTGGGGATACGAAACGCCGGACGGCTCCTTCGCGCAGTTCTGCCGCGTGCAATCGCGGCAACTGATGATCAAACCCGCGCATCTGACCTGGGAAGAGGCGGCTTGCTACACGCTCACGCTCGCCACCGCCTATCGCATGCTGTTCGGCCATTCGCCGCACACGCTCAAGCCCGGCGACAATGTGCTGGTCTGGGGTGCATCCGGTGGTCTGGGTGTATTCGGTGTGCAGCTCGTCGCCGCCTCTGGTGCCAATGCTATCGCCGTCGTCTCCGACGAGTCGAAGGCGGAATACGTTTTCAATCTCGGCGCCAAGGGCGTGATCAACCGCAAGGAATTCAAGTGCTGGGGCCAGATGCCGGCGGTCAATACAGAAGAATATAACGTCTGGACCAAGGAAGCGCGCCGCTTCGGCAAGGCGATCTGGGACATCACGGGAAAACGCGATGTCGACATCGTGTTCGAGCATCCCGGCGAACAGACCTTCCCGGTCTCCTGCCTGGTGGTCAAGCGTGGCGGCATGGTCGTGTTCTGCGCCGGTACCACCGGCTACAATCTCACCTTCGATGCGCGCTATGTCTGGATGCGCCAGAAGCGTGTGCAGGGCTCGCATTTCGCGCACCTCAAGCAGGCCAGCCAAGCCAACCGCTTCGTGCTCGAGCAGCGCATCGACCCTTGCATGAGTGAGGTATTCACGTGGGACAAAATCCCGCTCGCGCACATGAAGATGTGGAAGAACCAGCATCCACCGGGAAACATGTCGGTCATGGTCAACGCGCCACGCCCGGGCCTGAAAAACTTCGAGGACGCGGTCGAGGCGGCGGGCGGCTAGCGCTTCGATAAAGGCCGGTACAAGCCCGGCCACGACGCAGAACAATCAAGCTCGGCTATTATTCGCACGCAGCTTAGCGATGACCGAATTCAATTCGCCGCCGTAAATGAAGATCGACGCGCAGACATAGAGAAACACCAGTGCGATCATCGCCGAAGCGAGCCCCGCGTACATCGACACGTAGGCGAACGCGTAATAGGCGAGATAGCGGCCGAAGGCGACGCCGCTGACCAGCCACAACAGCAGCGTCGCAACGATGCCGGGCGCTATCTCCGTCAGCGAGCGGCGGCCCGCCGGCAGCCAGCTATGCACGATCGCTAGCGCGATCACCAGGACCGTCACCGCCACCGCAAAGCGGGCGAAGGTGATGAGGTCGCTGAACGGTTCCAGCGTCGGCACATAGTGCAGCAGCTTGTCCCAAATCAACGGCGCCAGCACGACCAGGAACGAGAACGCCAAAATTGCGACGGCGCCCACCAGCACATAGCCGACCAATTCCAGCCGCAGCAGCCACCACGATCGCGGCTCGACCGCGTCATAGGCGCGGTTGAGCCCGACGCGCAGGCTTTCGACGCCGCTCGACGCGAAATAGAGCGCGAACAGGATGCCGAACGTCAGCACGTCGCCGCGGGTACCGGTCAGCACACCGGAGACGTCGAGCGCGATCGGGCCGGCGACTTCCTTCGGCCAGGCCTGCAGCAGAATCCGTGCGGCCTCGTCGGCGAGTTCTTTCGAGCCGAAGAAAAAACCGGCGAGCGCAGTGACCACGATCAGGAACGGGAACATCGCCATCAGCGTGGACAGCGCGATGTGGCTGGCGATCGCCCAGCCGTCGTCGGTGACAAATTGCCGTAACGCGTCGTATACGACCCAAAGCGACAGTTTGAGAATGCGCAAAACGCCGTCCCCCGCGCGATGCCGTTAGCCTTGAGATCGGCTATCGCCGCGCGCATTGCAAGGGGGTTAGTCAGCTCTCCCGAAAGCGGAGAGTAGGAAGTTACGCCGCCTGCACGTTGGTGAGGAATTGGCGCACTTCCGCTTCGAGGTTCTCCGCCTCGACCGCGACGGCGTCGGCAAGATCCTTGACGTCGGAGGCGGTGGCGCGTGCATCGGCAGTGACGCCGGCAACCTTGCTCATCGCTTCGGCGCCGCCGCGTGCCTCGCCGGAGGCTCGGTTGACGCCTTCCGCGATCGAGGCCACCGCCGAGTTCTGCTGGTCCACGGTTGCCGCTACCATGGTGGCGATCGCCGACATTTCGCTTATAATGACGTTGACCTGTTCGATCGCACGCGCCGCGTCGGCTGCGGCCGACTGGATCGAGCCGATCTGGTCGGCGATCTCCTCGGTCGCTTTCGCCGTTTGCCCAGCCAGCGATTTTACTTCGGAGGCGACCACCGCGAAGCCTTTACCGGATTCGCCGGCGCGCGCCGCCTCGATAGTCGCGTTGAGCGCGAGCAGGTTCGTCTGTCCGGCGATCGCCTGGATCAGGCCGACCACCTCGCCGATACGGGTTGCGGCGCCGCCGAGTTCCGACATGGTGGTGACGGTGCGTTGTGCTTCGGAAACCGCGCGCCCCGCTACGTCGGTGGATTTCGCGGCCTGCGAAGCGATCTCGCCAATCGAGGCCGCCAATTCCTCGACCGAACCAGCGGCCGTGGTCACGTTGTCGGATGCGGCGGCGACGCGTTGTTCGGCGGTGCGTGCATCGGCCGACATAGTATCGGCGGCCTTGTTGAGATCGCTCGAGCTCACTTCGAGCTTCATGGAGGCCCCGCGCAGCTTGTTCAGCGCGCTTTCGACCGAGTGCTTGAATTGCGCGATGGTCGACGCAATCGTATCGGTGCGTTGCGCCTGCGTGCGGCTCGCTTCGCTCTGGGTGGCGGCGAGCTTTTCCCGCTCGATCATGTTGTCGCGGAACACGATCACCGTGCGCGCCATCTCGCCGATCTCGTCGTGGGCGTCGGTGGCGGGAATTCTGGCGCTGGTGTTGCCGTCGGCGAGTTGCTTCATCACGCCGGCCAGGCCGTTGAGCGGGCGCGTGATGCTGCGTCCGATCAGCCAGCTGAAACCAAGGCCGAATGCGACCATGGCGATGCCGACCGCGATAATTCCGGCGCGTGTGCGTGCTTGCGACGCGCTCAGCTCCGTTGTCGCTTGCTCCGCGGTTTCGGTCGCTTGTGCAATGATTTCGTCCGCGCGCGGCAGCATGTTCTGGCTGTCGATATCGATCACCGCGCGCAGCGGACGCACGCGATCAAAGCCGGCGATCCATTGCAGGAAATTGTCTGCGTAGGTTTTCACCTCATGCTCAAGCGCGTCCTTCATCTCGGGCGTGCCGTCGATCAGGGCGAAGATGTCGGTGAATTTCTTGTAGCCGGCGAGAAATTGCTGCTTGATCAACTCGCTTGGATTAAGCCGGTATTCAGCTTCGTGGTCGCGCATAATCAGCAACGCCATCATCAATTTGGTGGCGTCCGCCTCAGCCAGCCATGTCATGTTCTCGTTGATGATACGCTCGACCGCGTTGCCAGCTTCGCGAAGATTATTGCGCAGCCCCGAGGTTTCATCGAAGCCGAGGGTCTTTTGCTCGCGCACCAATTCGGTGAAGGTGTTGCGCAAACCCATGACGTCCTTGCGCAAGCCCACGATACTTTCGGCATAGCGGTGATCGATCGAGGCTGCGATCGTCTCGAGGCTCTGCAGCGCGAGCACGTGGGCCTGCTCGAAATTTATCACCAGATTGTCGCTCGGGTTGGCGCTGAAGTCTTTCACGATGATGCGCAAAGACGCGATTGCGCTCTTGAAGTCGCGGCTGGCCCCGGCGAGCGTGCCGGAATGCTTGACGGTCTCGAACGCGGTGCCGACGGCGCCTTCGCCGGAAAAATAGGTGAGCCCGTTGGCAAGGAAGCCGACCACCGGGATCAGTGCGAGCACGATGACGCGGGTGCGCACCGAAATCGAGGTGAGCAGCCGGTTCAGTCGGTTGGCCGAAGACGGTGGATTTTTGAAACGCATGGACCGGTTTGCATCTCGCCAATGGCAGGGAATACCGTCCGAGGGTATTGCCCTGATGAAACCGTGAAATGGTTAATTTTGTAGCAATTTGGCGGTCCAACTCCACCTAAAGGGGTGGGAAACTAGCGTATTTCGGGCCTCTTTGCTTTTGTGCACTGCACGCGTAGTGTCTTGGTCGTCGCCGGCACTACAGACATCGCCTACCCCCGAGGATTCCATGCCCGTCGCCGCTTCCCGCCCCGCCGCCGAACCCGAGCTGGTCGACCTTAGCCGCGAGGCGACCGCCGCCCTCGATGCCTTGCTGGGTGATGCGATGGCCAAGGTGCGCGAGAAGGTGGTGGTGGAAGGTCAGCCAATCGCCGGCCTGTTCGATCGCGAACAGCGCGCCACCCATGGGCTGGCCTGGCTCGCCACCTATGTCGAGGCGGTGCGCCAGCTTGCCGCTTATACCGAACGGATGGCCGGCGCCGGCACGCTGGGCGAGACCGAGGAACACGTCGTGCGCATCGCGCTCGGCGAATATCTCGCCCAGATCGCCGGCGGGATTCCGATGAGCCAGGGCGAAGTGGTGCGGCCGGGCGATCTCGGTCTTTCGGCGGCGCAGGTTGCCTCGCGCATCACCGTCGAGGTCGAAAGCTTGATCGCCAGCGGCAATACCGCGGAGCGGCGCGCCCGTCTGATCGAACTGATGCGCGCCAGCCACGGCGCCACTGTCGGCGTCTGCGGCCTCGACGATACGCTGGAGTCGATCCGCGAGGAGATGCGCAAATTCGCCGACAGCGAAGTGATCGGTCACGCACAGACCTGGCACCGCACCAATAGTTACATCCCGATGGAGATCATCGGGCAGATGTCCGAACTCGGCGTATTCGGGCTCACGATACCCGAAAGCTTCGGCGGCATGGGGCTCGGCAAGGAGTCTATGTGCGTGGTGTCGGAGGAATTGGCGCGCGGCTATATCGGCGTGGGCTCGCTCGGCACCCGCTCCGAGATTGCCGCCGAACTTATTCTTGGCGGCGGCACCGAGGAGCAGAAGGCGAAATGGCTGCCGAAGATCGCGTCCGGCGAAATCCTGCCGACGGCGGTATTCACCGAGCCGAACACGGGCTCCGATCTCGCGTCGTTGAAGACCCGCGCGGTGCGCGAGGGCGACGTCTACAAGGTTTACGGCAACAAGACCTGGATCACCCATCCGGTGCGCGCCGACCTGATGACGCTTCTGGTGCGCACCAATCCGAACGAAAAAGGCCATCGCGGCCTGTCCATGCTGCTGGCCGAAAAGCCGCGCGGCGACGATAAAAATCCGTTCCCCGTGCCGGGCATGACCGGCACCGAGATAGAAGTGCTCGGCTATCGCGGCATGAAGGAATACGAGATCGCCTTCGACGGCTTCGAAGTGAAGGCGGAAAACCTGCTCGGCGGCGTCGAGGGACTGGGCTTCAAGCAGCTCATGCAGACCTTCGAATTGGCGCGCATTCAGACGGCGGCCAGGGCGATCGGCGTGGCGCAAGCCGCAATGGAGCAGGCGCTCGATTATGCGCAAAACCGCGTGCAATTTGGAGTGCCGATCATCAGTTTCCCGCGCGTCGCCGACAAGCTCGCCATGATGGCGGCGGAAATCATGACCGCGCGTCAGCTCACATATTTCGCCGCGCGCGAAAAGGACTCCGGCCGCCGCTGCGATCTGGAGGCCGGCATGGCCAAGCTGCTGGCTGCGCGCATCGCCTGGGCCAACGCCGACAATGCGGTGCAGATTCACGGCGGCAACGGCTTCGCGCTGGAATTTCCGGTCTCGCGCATCCTGTGCGACGCCCGCATCCTCAATATCTTCGAGGGTGCCGCCGAGATCCAGGCCCAGGTCATCGCCCGCCGCCTGCTCGACGGCACCAATTGACGCGGACTTTCGCAACGAAATTGGGGGTTTAGGCGTTTGATCCAAAACAACGCGCGATAGCCGCATTTGGCCTAGCCTAATTATTCATTCAGGAGGTCCTCCATGGCCGAATTATTGATCCACCGCGACGAATGGGTTGTGGTCTGCGACGGCGCCAAGGCGCTGGTGCTGCAGAATACCGGCGACGCCAAGTTTCCTAATCTCAAAACCGTAGCGGTCTATGAGCAGAAGGATTTGGCGACCCATGAACTCGGCGCCGATAAGCCGGGCCGGGCCTTTAGTCCGGCCGGGCACGGTAGTCGAAGCTCCGTCGCGCAGACCGACTGGCACGACCAGTCGGAACAGGCATTCCTCGTGAGTTTAGTTAAGCACCTGGATGCCGCGCTTGCTGCCGGCAAGACAAAGTCGATCATCCTGGTGGCGCCGCCGCGCGCGCTCGGCATGATCCGTCCGGTCTATTCGCATGGGCTGCGCGCCGCGCTACGCGCCGAGGTGGACAAGGATCTGGTCAAGCTGCCGATCTACGAGATTGAGAAGCACCTGACTGCCGCCTGAGGCCGCCAATCCTCGCTTGATTAAGGCTAGCCCGCCGCAATTGCGATGCTATGTTCGCCGCGCAACTTTTCTCGAGGCCGGTGGATGAATCGATATTGCGGTCAATGGGCGCGCACCGGCGGCGTGGCCGCCGTCTTGCTGGCGGCGACGATCGCCATGGCCGGGGCGCAGGCGCCTAAAGCGGCTGCATCCGCGGAGCCGACGAGCACCATCAACAATCCGATGGCGGTGCCCGGCTTCTGGGACCCGCGCCGACGGCCGGAACGGCCGGACCTCTCGCGCATCAGCATCATCCGCTTTCTGACCGAAACCGACTATCCGCCTTTCAACTATGCCGGGCCGGACGGGACGCCCGCCGGCTTCAACGTCGATTTGGCGCGACTGATCTGCGAGGAGATCAAGGTCGCCTGCACGGTGCAGATGCGCCGCTTCGATACGCTGGTTGCTTCCTTGAACAGCAACAATGGCGACGCGGTGATCGCCTCCATCGCTGAGACCCCGGAGATGCGCAAACGGGTCGATTTCAGCGATCCCTATTACCGCACGCCGGCGCGCTTTGTGTCGCGCCGCGACTTTAAAGGTGACGACGTGCGGCCGGAGGCGCTGGAAGGCAAGAAAATCGCGGTGGTTGCCGGCACCGCACACGAAGCCTATCTAAAGGCGCTGTTCACCGAAGCCGAGCTGCATCCTTATCCGAACGCGGAAATAGCGCGCGACGCGCTGCGCAAAGGCGACGTTGATCTTTTGTTCGGCGATGGCATTGCGCTGGCGTTCTGGCTCAACGGCACGGACTCCGGCGGCTGCTGCGAATTCCGCGGCGGACCTTACATGGAAAGCCGCTTCTTCGGCGAGGGCATCGGCATCGCGGTGCGCCGCGGCAACGATCTGTTGCGGCAGGCGTTCAATTGGGCACTGTTCCAGCTATGGGAGAAAGGCCGCTTCACCGACCTGTGGCTGCGCTATTTCCCGATCAGCCCATTTTGAGTGGTAAATTTGACCTGTGCGCGCGGGATTCCTAGTGTCCCACGCCGGAGACCCTGATGTCCGTCGCTGAAACCGCCAAATCTTTACGGGCGCTCGCCGAGCAGTCGCACGCCTGGCCGTTTGAGGAAGCGCGCAAGATCGTGGCGCGGCTGAAGAAACAGCCGAAGGACGAAGTGATCTTCGAGACCGGCTACGGCCCCTCCGGGCTGCCGCATATCGGCACCTTCGGCGAGGTCGCGCGCACCACCATGGTGCGCTACGCCTTCCGCGTGCTCACCGATGACAAGATCAAGACCCGGCTGATCGCCTTCTCCGACGACATGGACGGCCTGCGCAAAGTGCCGGACAACTTGCCGAACAAGGAGATCTTGGAAAAGCATCTCGGCAAGCCGCTGACCCAGGTGCCCGATCCGTTTGGTACCGCACCAAGTTTCGGCGCACACAACAATGCGCGGCTGCGCGCCTTCCTCGATCATTTCGGTTTCGATTATGAATTCCTGTCGTCGACCGATTGCTACAGTTCGGGCCGTTTCGATGCTGCCTTGCTCAATGTGCTGGAACGCTTCGACAAGGTAATGGCGATCATGCTGCCGTCCTTGCGCGAGGAGCGGGCCGGAACCTATTCGCCGTTTTTGCCGATCGATCCGAAGACCGGCATCGTCTTGCAGGTGCCGGTGCTTTCGCACGACGCCAAGGCCGGCACCATCACCTACGAAGACCCGGACACGAAAGCGCCGGTCACCACGCCGGTCACCGGCGGCCACTGCAAACTGCAATGGAAACCCGACTGGGCTATGCGCTGGGTCGCGCTCGGCGTCGACTACGAAATGGCCGGCAAGGACCTGATCGATTCGGTCAAACTGTCCGGCGAGATCTGTCGCGCGTTGGGCGGCACGCCGCCGGAAGGCTTCAATTACGAGCTCTTCCTCGACGAGAATGGGCAGAAGATTTCCAAGTCGAAGGGCAATGGGCTGACCATCGACGAATGGCTGCGTTATGCGTCGCCGGAAAGCCTGTCGCTGTTCATGTTTCGCGAGCCGAAGGCGGCCAAGCGCCTCTACTTTGACATCATCCCGCGCGCCGTCGACGAATACCAGCAATTCCTCGACGCCTATCCACGCCAGGAGCCGCGCCAGCAACTGCAAAATCCGGTCTGGCACATCCATTCCGGCCATCCGCCCAAGGTCGAGATGCCGGTCACGTTCTCCTTGCTGCTGACGCTGGTGTCGTCGTCGAACGCGGAGAATGCCGAAACACTATGGGGCTTCATCGGCCGCTACCGGCCGGGAGTGACGCCGCAGACGCATCCGAAACTCAACGCGCAGGTCGAATACGCCATCCACTATTTCCGCGACTTCGTGCAGCCGGGCAAGAAATTCCGCCAACCGACCGACGTGGAGCGCGCGACGCTGATCGATTTGCGCGACGCGCTGGCGAATTTGCCGGCCACTGCGTCGGCAGAGGAAATCCAGGACGTGGTCTACGAGGTCGGGCGGCGCGAGCCTTTCCTCGACCAGAAAAAGAAAGCCAAGGATGGCAAGCCGGGCGTTTCGCTCGACTGGTTCAACATGCTCTACCAGGTGCTGCTCGGCCAGGAGAAAGGCCCGCGCTTCGGCTCGTTCGTGGCGGTCTACGGTTTGCAAAACACGATCGACATGATCGACGGCACACTGGCAAGGAGCGCGTAGCTGATTTCCCCCGCTCGCGGGGGGATAAGGAGAGCTACTGACTCGCCCAAACGATGCGCGCGACCCACAGCACGTCGGACATCGGCAGCGTGCGGTCGCGATGCTCGGCATTGAGCGACTTGAGTTCGACGTGTTTCGAGTTCTTGCGCTTGAGCTCTTTGACCATCACCTCGCCGTCCTTGGTCTTGACCACGACGCGGTCACCTTTGCGCACGGGCGCGGCCGGCGACACCACGATAACGTCGCCGTCGCGGTACGCCGGCTTCATTGAGTCGCCGGAGATCTCCAGCGCGTAGGCATGTTCGTCGGTGACCGAGGGGAAGGCGATCTCTTCCCAGCCTTTGCCGACCGGGAAGCCGCCGTCGTCGAAATAGCCGCCGGCGCCGGCTTCAGCGAATCCGATCAACGGCACGTTCGAAATCGCCACTTTGCCGCTGTCGGTGATCAGGTTGACGAAGGTGTCGACCTTGGTGCCGGTGGCGGCGAGCGCCTTGGCCACCAATTCGGTGGACGGCCAGCGCGGCCGGCCTTCCGGGGTGATGCGCTTGGATTTGTTGAAGGTGGTCGGGTCGAGGCCCGCTTTCTTGGCGAGACCTGACGCCGTCAGCTTGGCGCGGGCGGCCAGCCGGTCGATGGCAGTCCAGATTTGGTTGTGTGTCAGGGACATGGGTGCAGGCCTGGATGAGACTCAAGTCCACGCTATAGGAATTATAGCCTTGAGTCGCCCCCCTCCCGCAATAGTTTCCTTCAGGCCTGCCCGCCGATAGGGTCGAACGTATGGTAATCGGTTTCTTCGACCGTCTGTCGCGCCCGCTAATGCGGGCGCTCGACCCGGAGGACGCGCATGCCTTGGCGATCAAGGCCTTGCGCTATGTGCCGCTGCCGCGGCCGGCGGCCGATGCCCGCGAACTCGCCGTACGCGCCTTCGGCCTCAATTTCCCCAATCCGGTCGGTCTTGCCGCCGGCTTCGACAAGAACGCGCAGGTGCCGGACGCGCTGCTGCGGCTGGGTTTCGGCTTCGTGGAGGTCGGCACTGTCACCCCGCAGCCGCAAGCGGGCAATCCGCGCCCGCGCCTGTTCCGGCTCGAATCCGACGAGGGCGTGGTCAATCGGCTGGGTTTCAACAACGCGGGTGCGGCGGCCGTCCTCAAGCGGCTGGCCGCGCGCGTCAACGAGGGCGGCATCGTCGGCGTCAATATAGGCGCCAACCGGGACAGCGCTGATCGCAGCGCCGATTACGTGCGGCTGGTCGATATCTTCGCGGCGGTCGCTAGCTATTTCACCGTCAATGTCTCCTCGCCCAACACGCCCGGCCTGCGCGACCTCCAACAGGCCAAGGCGCTCGACGATCTGCTCGCGCGCGTGCTCGATGCGCGCGAACGGATGCGCCCGCGCTTCGGCCCGGTGCCGGTGCTGGTTAAGATCGCGCCCGATCTCACGCTGTCCGATCTCGACGACGCGGTCGGTATCGCCCGCAAGCACCGAGTCGAAGGTATGATCGTTGGTAACACCACGATTACGCGGCCGGGCGCGCTGCGCGAACGCGACAAAGCGAGGGAGGCGGGCGGGCTCTCGGGGCGGCCGCTGTTCAAGCTGTCGACCCGTATGCTAGCGGAGACCTTCGTGCGCGCCGAGGGCGCGTTCCCGTTGATCGGCGCCGGCGGCATCGACTCCGGACCGACCGCCATTGCCAAGATCAAGGCTGGGGCAAGCCTGGTACAGCTTTACACCGGGCTGGTCTATCGCGGGATCGGCGTGGTGGCGGAGATCAAGGCGGACCTCTTGGCGGCGCTTAAGCGCGGTCACCGCAACTCATTGGCGTCGATGGTTGGCGCGGACGCGGCCGATATAACGGCGGAGAGCTGGCCGAGCTAACGCCCGCGCGGCGCGTTGATGACGCGAATGAGGATCCAGACCGGGATCACCAGCACCGCGCCGAGCAGGAAATAGCGCCAGATTTTGCGCACGGCGTCCCAGCCCAAATCCCAAATATTACGGATCAGCCGCTCTATGCTGCGCACGATATCGAACGGGTCCAAGCCGAGCGCCGCCAGTACGACGCCGACCAGGATCGACACCAGCACCAGGCGTCCCAACACCGCCAGCGGCGAGCCGCCGAAAACCTTGGTCATCGTGTCGTTGGCCATCGATGCCTCTTTCGGGGTGATCTGATCCTGGGTCATGATTTGAGCCTATCACATTGCCGCGCGTGACTGTCAGATATGCCTTAGAATCGTGAAATGGAACCCGCTACCGCGCTCGGCCCCGCCGAATCGCCCGCGCCGCTACCGGCCATCTTTACCCGCTGGTTCGCCGGCCGCGGCTGGGCGCCGCGCCCGCATCAGCTCGAATTGGTGGCCAAGGCGCGGGAAGGGCGTTCGGTGCTGCTGATCGCGCCGACCGGCGGCGGCAAGACGCTCGCCGGCTTCCTGCCGACGCTGGTGGAGCTTCACGAGGCGGCCGCCGCGCCGCGCCGGCTGGTCTCCACCGGGCGCGACCTCCGTGGTTCGCAGGGCCTCCACACCCTCTATATCTCCCCACTGAAAGCGCTGGCGGTCGATATCGCGCGCAATCTGGAAATTCCGGTCAAGGAAATGGCCTTGGCAATACGGCTGGAAACCCGCACCGGCGACACGCCGGCCTCCAAACGCCAGCGGCAGCGCCGCTATCCGCCCGACATTCTACTAACGACGCCGGAGCAGCTCGCCCTGTTGCTCGCGTCCGCCGACGCGCCTTATCTTTTCAGTTCACTGCGCCATGTGGTGCTGGACGAATTGCATTCGCTGGTGACGTCCAAGCGCGGCGATCTTTTGTCGCTCGGTCTCGCGCGCCTGTTCACGCTGGCGCCGCAAATCACCACCGTCGGTCTGTCGGCAACGGTGGCCGAGCCCGACGACCTCGCCCGCTTTCTGGTTCCGCAACCCGTGAGCCACGCGGCACGCGCCGATCTGGTTGTTGCGCAAGCCGGCGCCCAGCCGCAGGTCGCGATGCTCGATACGGAAGAGCACTTGCCGTGGGCCGGGCATTCGGTGCGCCACGCGCTCGACGAAATCTACAACCTGATCAAGCGCCACAAGACCACGCTGGTGTTCGTCAACACGCGCAGCCAGGCCGAATTCCTCTTTCATGAATTGTGGGTCGTCAACGACGACAATCTCGCCATCGCGCTGCACCACGGCTCGCTCGACGTCGCGCAGCGCCGCAAAGTCGAGGACGCGATGGTCGCCGGCAAATTGCGCGCGGTGGTGTGCACGTCGTCGCTCGATCTCGGCGTCGATTGGGGCGACGTCGATCTCGTCATCAATGTCGGCGCGCCGAAGGGCGCTTCGCGCTTGCTGCAGCGCATCGGCCGCTCCAACCACCGGCTGGACGAGCCCTCGCAGGCCGTGCTGGTGCCGGCCAATCGCTTCGAGGTGCTGGAATGCCGCGCCGCCATCGACGCCGTCGCCGAGAACGCGCAGGATACGCCGCCGTTGCGCGTTGGCGCGCTCGACGTGTTGGCGCAGCATATCCTCGGCCGCGCGGTCGGGGCGCCGTTCCTCTCCGACGAACTTTATACGGAAGTGCGTTCTGCCGCGCCTTATGCGGGCCTTGCCCGCGCCGATTTCGATGCCGCAGTCGATTTCGTCGCCACCGGTGGTTATGCGCTAAAGGCTTACGAGCGTTTCGCGAAAATCCGGCAAGATACAAAACTTGGCAAAGACGGCCGCTGGCGCATCACCCATCCGCGCGTGGCGCAGCGCTACCGCATGAATGTCGGCACCATCGTTGAGGCCGATATGCTGAAAGTGCGGCTGGTGCGCTCGCGCGCCTCCGGCAGCATGATTCCGCGCGGCGGGCGGTTACTCGGTGAGGTCGAGGAATATTTCATCGAGATGCTTTCGGTGGGCGATACGTTTGTGTTCGCCGGGGAGATTCTCAAATACGAAGCGCTGGTCGAGAACGAGGTCTATGTCTCGCGCTCGACCGCGACCGACCCGAAGGTGCCCGCCTACGAAGGTGGCAAGTTCCCGCTGTCGATCTATCTCGCCGCGCGCGTGCGCAAGATCCTGGCCGAGCCACAGAGCTGGCGCGCATTGCCGGAGGCGGTGCGCGAATGGCTGGAGATCCAGGAATGGCGCTCGCTGTTGCCGCGCGCCGGCGATCTGCTGGTCGAGACCTTCCCGCGCGCCGCCAAATATTATCTCGTCTGCTACCCCTTCGAGGGCCGGCTCGCGCATCAGACGCTCGGCATGCTGCTCACCCGCCGGCTCGAGCGCGCCGGACAAAGGCCGCTCGGTTTTGTCGCCAACGAATATGCGCTGGCTGTCTGGGGCCTGGGCGACATGGGATTGCGCATTGCGCGCGGCGAGCTCTCGCTTGAGAAGTTGTTCGACCAGGACATGCTTGGCGACGACCTGGAAGGCTGGCTCGCCGAATCGGCGCTGATGAAGCGCACCTTCCGCAGTTGCGCGATCATCGCCGGACTGATCGAGCGGCGCTTCCCAGGTGAGGAGAAATCGCGCCGCCAGCTCACCATCTCGACCGATCTCGTCTACGACGTGCTGCGCAAGCACCAGCCGGATCATCTGTTGTTGCGTGCCGCGCGCGCCGACGCCGCCACCGGCCTGCTCGACATCAAGCGGCTCGGCGAAATGCTCTCGCGCATTAAGGGCCGAATCGTCCATAAAGCGCTCGACCAGGTGTCGCCGCTAGCGGTTCCAGTGATGCTGGAGATCGGGCGTGAGATGGTTTATGGCGAGGCGGCCGATTCGCTTCTGGCGGAGGCCGCGGACGAGCTGGTGAAGGAGGCGATGCGTTGAAACTTGCAGCGCAACACGTGACGGCGGCTCGTGGCGGCATTGCAATTTCAGGCATCACGCTCGTTGCCGATCCTGACGGCGCGCTCTATTGGCCCGAACAGGGCTTGCTCGCCGTCGCCGATTTGCATCTGGAAAAAGGCTCGAGCTTCGCCGCGCGCGGCCAACTTTTGCCGCCTTACGATACGGCGGTGACGCTGGCGCGCCTCGCCCGTTTGATCGCGCGCTACGCGCCGCGCTGCGTGGTTGCGCTTGGCGACAGTTTCCATGACGGCGGTGGCCCGGCGCGGCTCGCGCCTCACGATCGCAATGCTTTAAGCGCGCTGCAGCGCGGCCGCGACTGGCTCTGGCTCACAGGCAACCACGATCCCGAGCCGGTGGCCGATATCGGCGGCGTATTCGAATCGGTGCTAACCATTGGCGTTCTGACATTCCGCCATCTACCGACCGGCACCGCCGGCGAAATCGCCGGTCACCTTCATCCGGTCGCGCGCATCGCGCATCGCGGCCGCGCCGTCAGCCGGCGTTGTTTTGCGGCAGATGCAACGCGCATGGTGATGCCGGCTTTCGGCGCCTATACCGGCGGGCTCAATGTGCGCGACCAAGCCTTCGCCGATGTATTCGGTACGCTCAAATTCACCGCGCATATGCTGGGTGAGGGAAGGCTTTATGCGTTTGCTGCCAAACGCTGTTTGCCGGACTAATCCCTTTTGAACGCCACGCTGGCGATCCAGCCGGTGAGCAGCGCCATCAGCATGGTGGCGAATCCATAAAGCAGGCCATGGTCGCGCGCGGCGTCGGCGACATATTGCTCGAAGCCTGCTTTGGTGACTTCCAGCGCCGAACTGGTGCGCGCCGCCAGCGCGCCCTCGGCGAACAGTTTGACGTCAATCGCATAATTGCCGACGGGCACGTCGGCCGGCAGCGGGATCGCGGCGCGGAACACGGCCGGCGTAAGGAATGTCACCGCGGTGCCGATTTCGCTGTAAAGGCCTTGCTGGCTTTGCAGCCGCACAAAGGCGAGGCGGAATGGATCGTCGCGCACGGTATCGGCAATGTCCGAACCGATGCGCTGCGGCAGCAGGAAATTGTCGAGCCCGATCTGCAGGCGCCGCAAGGTGTCCAGCAACGCGATCTGGGCGACTGGGCGGTTGCTCAGGATGGCGAGATAGGACGGCACGCGCACAAATTCGCGCGAGTCGACGTTGACCCAGATGCCGAGCACGCGCTGCTTGCGCCGGGTGCGCAGCGTCTGGCGCGGCCCGGTCACGGTGACGACGAGATCGTAACCGCCTCGCAGCGCCGCCTTGTTCGGGTCGGGCTCGACCGTGCCGAACAACACCAGTTCCTCGCCGACGAAGTTCGAATTGATCGACACCCGGTGGTTCGATAGCGACACCACCAGCCGTTCGGCGGCGGCGGGTTTGGCACCGCACGCCGCCATAACGACGATGAGCACGAGCGCGATCCGCCGCATCATTGTCCGCCCCCGATGTGGCGGATCGAGTAAAGATCGTCCGGCTGCACCACCAGCTCATAGGCGAAGCGCAGGCCGACCGCGAAAACCAATAGGCCGAGCAACAGGCGCAGCCGTTCGCCGCGCATCTTCTGCCCGGTGCGCGCGCCGAATTGCGCGCCGACAACACCGCCGACCATGAGGATCAAGGCCAGAACGGCATCGACCAGATGGTTGGTGGCCGCGTGCATCACGGTTGCCGACGCCATGGTGACGAGGGTCAGCACCATTGAGGTGCCGATCACGGTCGCGGTCGGAACCCGCAGGAAATAGATCAGCATCGGCACCAGCAAGAAGCCGCCGCCGATGCCCATGATGGCGCCGACGAAGCCGATGATAAATCCGATGGCCCAGACCGGGATCGCCGACACGTATATTTTCGAGCGTTTGAAGCGCAGCTTGAACGGCAAACCATGCAGCCAAGTGTGGCTGCCCGGCCGACGGATAGTGGCCGGCATGCCCTTGTAGGCACGCGCTACCGCGCGCACGCTCTCATAGATCATGATGGCGCCGACGATCGTCAACAGCGTCACATAAGATAACCCGATCATCAGGTCGAGCTGGTCGAGCGCGCGCAAGGTCGTGAATAGCCAGACGCCGGTCGCGGTGCCGACGATGCCGGCGCTGAGCAGCATCAACGCGAGCGCGAGGTCGAGTGCGCGTCGATTCCAGTAGTTGATGGCGCCGGAAAACGAGGAAGCGGCGATGTGACTGGCCACGCTTGCCACCGCAACCGCGGGCGAGACGCCGATGAAAATCAGCAGCGGCGTCATCAGGAACCCGCCGCCGATGCCGAACATGCCGGAGATGTAACCGACCGCAAGCCCCATCCCCAGCACGAGGAAGACGTTCACGGGCATATCGGCGATGGGAAGATAGATTTGCAAGGTAAGTGGTCCGGCGTTCGCGCCCAAAGCATCGCTTAACCGGGCCGCGCCGGCGCGAGGTTCACCTTGCGGTCAACGTCACGTCTTGCGCATCCGGTCGCGACTCTGGGCCAGAGTTCTTGGCGATCTTAGCGGTGAACAAGGCTGCGATCACGCTTTTGCGCAATCGAGCGCGATTGTTCACCGTTTTCCCACCTCAATGGCGCCGAGCGCCAGCGGCCCGGCTCGCCGCGGCTTGGCACGCGGCGGCGCGCTGGCGGCGTGATCCCAGCCGCCCGGTGGCTCGGCAACGACCGTGGCCTGTTCCGGCTGCGGCTCGGCCACGAAACTCTTGACCGCTTGCCGGGCGGCCGCAAGCGCGGAAACGTCCAGGTAGGCCGCGACCTCGTCGCGCTTCTTGGCGGCTTCCTCGTCGCCTTGGGCGGCCGCAAGCGCGAACCACTGGTAGGCTTCGGCATAGCTCTTGGCGGTGCCGAGGCCGCGCGTGCATAGCACGCCGAGATTGTACTGGCTGTCGGCAATGCCGTGCTGGGCGGCCTTACGGAACCATTGCACGGCGATGGCGTAATCCGGCTTGCCGTCAATGCCTTCGGCGTGAAGGACGGCGAGATTATGCATCGCCTTGCTGTTGCCCTTGGTCGCGGCGGCGAGGTAGAGGCGACGCGCCTGGTCGAGGTCCTTCTTCACGCCCAGGCCCTTTTCCAGCAGGCTGGCATAGCGGAATTGCGCGGGTGCCAGCCCCTTTTCGGCCGCGCGCTCGTACCAATGCGCGGCTTCTTCCATATTGACCGGCACGCCGCGCCCCTCAGCGAAGCGCAGGGCCACTTCGTAGGCAGCCGCGCCGTCGCCGGCGATGGCCGCGTTGCGCAACTTGGGCCCGCCGATGCCGGTCGGCAGTTCGTCGGCGGCTTGCTCGGGTGGCTGTGGCGGTGCGGCCGCCGGCCGCGCCGCCTGGCTGACGCGGGGCGGGCGGGAGATCGATCCGGTGATGTCGTTGCCCGCTCCGAGCAGCGGCGGTGCGAACAGCGACGGCATTGCCTGAGACGTCTTGTCCAGACCCGCGGGCGACGCGGTTGCGATCGGGCTGCTGCTGGACGGCGGCGCGAGCTGCCCCATCGCCGGCAGTTTCGGTAGCGCGAGCGGACTGGCGGGAATGCTGGCGGTCAACTCGGGCGCTTTGCCTTGCTCCGCTACATCGGTGTCGCCGGTCTTCGACACGGGGGCCTGCGCCGTCTTGATCGTGAAATTGCCGAAATCGAACACGTTGCCGGCAATCTGAATCGATCCGACCACAATGGCGATGATGCTGGCCGCGACAAACAGCGATTTGACCCGCTTCATCGTTTTAGCGCTCAGCGACGCGGGCTCTTGTTCCTGGGCCCCGATCGGCTGGGTGCGCGCTGCGCGGGCGTTGGGTTGCTGCATCGCCGCCTGGGCGGCGCGTCGGGCGGCGGCAATGAAACTTGATTTGCCGCCGACAGCGGGGGCTGGCGGCGCGCCGCCGAGGGCGGCTTCCGAGGCGGCAATGCGCGCGGCCGGATTGGCGTTCAAAGCTGGCGGCCCGGAACCGGGCTCAAGCGGCTGATCGGCCGAGAGATCCTGTTCGATCGGCAATTGGGCGGCTGGTGGTGCGCGCCGGGGCGCGGGTGCCGGTACAAGCGGAGGAGCCAAGACAGTGGGCGGAAGTGGCGCCGGCATCGGCGCCTGTGCGACCGGATCAGCCGGCTGATGCAGCGTGGCGCTGGCGTCGGGCGCGCCGTGCGGGCGCGTCTCGCCGCGAATATCGTTTTCGATCATGGCAAGTCGGTCGACGACATGGCCGAGCGTGCCATGCACAGCTTCCAGTGCATCCTGGGTGCGCGCGATATCGTGTTTGAGGTCGCCTACCCCCGGCGAGTCTTGCGCGCGTAATTCGGCGGCGCCCGTGTTCTCCCGCATGTTTTCAAAGTGAATCAGAAGATCGGCAAGTCCGCGCTCGATCCCTTCCAGATGGCCGAGCCGCGAATCGGAAGCGTCCAGCTTCTCCGCCAGCTTGACGATACGGTCCTCGAGATGGCCCAAGGCGCCGCCGCCGCCCGCAATCTGAATCTGCTCGATTTTGCTGGCGAGCGATTCCACCAGGGCATCCAGTCGCGGCGATACCAATGCGCCGCTTTGCGCGCGCTCGGCCAGCGCGTCGGAGAGCGCGGCGATGCGATGATCGAGATGGTTGAGAACATCGCCGCCGGCACCGGCGCTGGTCCCGGCGCTGGCCATGGCCATGGCGTCGACTTTTTCGCCAAGCACGTGCACCTGAGAGGCAAGCCCGCGCACGGTGTCGTTAGAGGCGACATGATTGGTCATCTCGCGCAGCGTCATAATGGCACTCTCGAGCTGCGCCATCGTCGTAGGGTCTCTTTGCTCGACGATGAGATCGATCTTGTGCGCAAGATTGGCTACCGCGTCAGTGAAGCCGATCAGGTTTTCCGCCGGCATCAGTCCGTGCAACGCGTCGTGCACTTCCGCCAGCCCGTGCTCGATGCCGCCGAGCGCGGCGGCGTCGACGCCGGCCTGGCGGCCTTCCGCGATGCGACGGTCGAGATTATGAATCTGGCTTTCGATGGACTCGATGGCCTGGCGTGGCATTGCATCGCCGAGCGCGCGGCCGATTTCGCCGAGTTCCTCGCGCAATGCGTTGATCGCCTGTTCGATGCCCGGATTACGCAGCGTCTCGATCTGAATGGTGATATGGCGGAGTTGATCTTCCAGGCCCGACAGGTCTTGCGCCGGCGGCACGGGCGCCGCCATGGCCGCTTGCGGCTGTTGCCGCGGTGCCGGGGCGGTGCCGCCGTTGAGCATGCGCTTACGGGCGGAGATTTCGGCGACGGCGCGGTCGAGGCTCGGCGCCAACCGCACGTTCGGCAATTCCGGCAACGACCCGCCGGCAAATTCATCGAGCCGGCGGTCGACACGGGCCATCTGCTCGCGCAGCGGATCGGGTTCGATACGGCTGCGCTTCGGCGCGTAGGCCGCGGGCCCCGTGCGCGCGAGCTGCTCGACGCGCTGCGTGAGGTCGTCGAGCCTGTGGCTCATCGTGGCGAAATCGCCGCCGTGGGAATCGCGCTCGGCCAGCGGCGGCGATTGCACGCGTTCCAGTTCGGCCTGCTGGATGATCACGGAGTTGAGCCAATCGGAAAGCGACATGCCGGACCGGCGCGCCGCTTGTTCTGCGGTTTCGCGGGCTTCCGGCCGTATCCCTCTCAAACTCCACGGCACGCCAAATCTCATTGCTCGCACCCACGTTCGAGGTGGAGGCGAAGGAGCCTCGGGGGCTCTCCGTGGAACCGCCACGCGTTAACAACGGGTGGATAGGGGCGCGGTCCGCAGTCCTCTGTCTTAACTTTTTGCCGGAGACGGTAAACATGGAGTTAAGGATTGGCCGGAAGTGTCGGATTTCGCCTGCGGTTTTGGCCGCGGCGCCGGGAAGCGGCGGCTTAACGCGGATGTAAGCGGGATGCGCGATTGTTCTGTCGCGGTTGCGCTTGCGGCGTTTGGGGATATCCACGGCCATTCTTGAACTAGGCGCCGTCGTTCAATAGTTAACGAGTGATTAACGGCGCGCGCTGGACGCCGGGAGGAACCGATGCCGACCTACAAGGCCCCCGTGGACGACACTTTGTTCCTGTTGAACGACGTCTTTCATTTCGATCGCTACGGCAATCTCCCGGGCTTCGGCGATGCTTCGCCCGACGTGGTGGAGGCCGTGCTGCGCGAGGCGGCCAAGTTCAGCGAAGAAGTGCTCGCCCCGCTCAATCGCGTTGGCGACAAGGAAGGCTGCGAACGCAATTCAGATGGCAGCGTCAGTACGCCGACCGGCTTCAAGGACGCCTTCAAGCGGCTGGTCGAGGGCGGCTGGATCGGCATTTCGGTGCCGGCCGAATACGGCGGTCAGGACCTGCCGGCGACCCTGACCGTGGCGGTGAACGAAATGCTCTGCTCGGCCAACATGGCCTTCGCCATGTATCCGGGCCTCACGCAGGGCGCCATCGCCGCGCTGCTCGCACATGCCTCGCAGGAACTGAAGACGAAATATCTGCCCAAGATGGTGAGCGGCGAATGGACCGGCACCATGAACCTCACCGAGCCGCATTGCGGCACCGACTTGGGCCTGTTGCGCACCAAGGCGGTGAAGCGGGCCGACGGCAGCTATAAGATCACAGGCACCAAGATATTCATCTCCGCCGGCGAGCACGATCTGGCCGACAATATCTTGCACCTGGTGCTCGCGCGCATCGAAGGTGCGCCGGCCGGTACCAAGGGCATTTCCCTTTTCGTGGTGCCCAAGCTGACGGTCAAGGACGACGGCTCGCTCGGCGCGCCCAACGGCGTTTCCTGTGGTTCGATCGAAGAGAAGATGGGCATCCACGCCAATTCGACTTGCGTGATGAATTACGACGGCGCCACCGGCTGGCTGGTCGGCGAAGAAAACCGCGGCCTGCCGGCCATGTTCACGATGATGAACGAGGCGCGCCTCGGCGTCGGCGTGCAAGGCTTGGCGCTGTCGGAGGTCGCCTATCAGAACGCCGCGATCTACGCCAAGGAACGCCTGCAAGGCCGCGCGCTCTCGGGCGCCAAATATCCCGACAAGCCGGCCGATCCAATCATCGTGCATCCGGACGTGCGCCGCACGCTGATGACCATCCGCGCCTTCAACGAAGCCGGCCGCGCGCTGGTGCTCTGGACCGCGCTGCAGGGCGACATCGCGCGCCGTTCCGAAGACGGCAAGCAGCGCCAGAGCGCCGACGATTACATGGGTTTGCTCACGCCGGTCGTCAAAGGCGTGCTCACCGACACGGGATTTGCGAATACGGTGATGGCGCAGCAGGTGTTCGGCGGTCACGGCTACATCGCCGAGCACGGCATGGAGCAGTTCGTGCGCGACGCCCGCATCGCCATGATCTACGAGGGTGCCAACGGCATCCAGGCCTTGGACCTTGTCGGACGAAAACTCGGCAAGGACGGCGGCCGCGCGCTGATGGCGTTCCTCAACGAGGTCGGCGCCTTCATCAAGGAGAAGAGCTCCGACGAGGCGATGAAGCCCTACGTGACGCCGCTCGGCGTCGCGCTCGGCCATCTGCAGCAGGCTTCGATGTGGTTCATGCAGAACGCGCTGGCCAAGCCCGACAATGCCGGCGCTGGGGCCACCGACTACATGCACATGTTCGGTTTGGTGGCGCTCGGCTATATGTGGGCACGTATCGCGGAAGCGGCCAATGTCCGGCTACCAAAGGCAAACGGCGCAGCGGCCGGCATGAAGGCCAAGCTCGCGACCGCGCGCTTCTTCATGGAGCGCATGCTGCCGGAGACTGCGACGCATTTCGCGCGCATCCAGTCGGGCGCGGGCTCCGTGATGGAATTGGCCGACGAAACGTTCTAGGCGCGCGCCCAGGCGCCGCCGCCGCCGCGCGAGCGCAATAAAAGCCACGACGCGATTGAAACGTTCAACAGGTTCCAGCCGAGCCCGTTGAGGAACGCCGCTTGGTAAGAGCCTGTTGCGTCGAAGATCGCCCCCGACAACCAGCCGCCCAGCGCCATGCCGAGTACGGTCGCCATCACCACCAGACCGACGCGCATGCTCGCCTCCTGGGGCGGGAAATATTCGCGCACGATGATGGCGTAGCTCGGCACGATGCCGCCCTGGAACAGGCCGAACAGGCCGGAGATCACGTAGAGTGAAAAGAGCCCATCGAAAAAGAGATAGAGAACCAACGCCACGCCCTGCAGCAGCGACCCGAGCAGCAGCGTGCGCAGGCCGCCGATGCGGTCGGCGATGAAGCCGGAGGCGACGCGGCTGACGATGCCGAGCCCGAGCATAAGTGAAAGCATCTCGGCGCCGCGTGCGGCGCCATAACCGAGGTCGCCGCAATAAGCGACCAGGTGCACCTGCGGCATCGACATCGCCACGCAGCAGGAAATGCCGGCGATGAACAACAGCGTCTGCAGCGTCGCCGGTGAGAACGGCAATTGCGCCTGCCGCCGCGCCGCCGATTGCATCGCGCCGAACGTGTGTTCCGTCTCGATCCGCCGCAGCATGAAATAAGTCAGCGGCAACATGGTAACGATAATGAACAGGCCGATCCCGATATGCGTCGCGCGCCAGCCGGACGTCGCGATGAAATGCTGCACCACCGGCGGCCACATCGCGCCGGCGAGATAATTGCCGGCGGCGGCGAGCGCGACGGCGATGCCGCGCCGGCGCACGAACCAGTGCGACATCTCGGCCATCAGCGGGCCGAAAGTGGTCGAGCAGCCGAAGCCGATCAACAGGCCGTAAGCGAGGGTCACCTGCCACAGCGTCGCGGCGTGTCCGACCGCCTCGTAGCCCAGCATCAGCGCAACGGCGCCGACGGCCAGCGGCACGGTGATGCCGAAACGGTCGGCGAGTTTGCCCATCACGACGCCGCCGGCGGCGAAGCCGAGCATGGTGAACGTGTAGGGCAGGGAAGCGTCGGCGCGATCGACGCCGAAATCGGCCTGGATCGCGGGCAGCGCCACCACCACCGACCACATGCCGACGCCGCCGATCGTGCTCAGTAGCACGGCGACGGCTAGACGAAACCAGGCGATTGCCGAATCGGTCGGGTCCGGCCTGGCCGGACCTCCCGTCTTTTGTGTGGAAATCACGTGATGAACTACCCGGCTACGGCGCTTGCGAAGCGCACGTCGCATCATGACACTGACACGGCCAGCAGCCAAACCGCGGGTCACTTCCTTATAATCATTCTAACCTGCTGAAATATTTTGACTATTTCTCTTGATTTAAATCATGGAACGCTCCACTTAAACGTGGAAATGATAATCATAGGCATATGCAGGATGATGCGGCCATGAGCGAAAGCACCTTGATGTCGACGACAGCGCCCCTGGGATTGGCTCGCAAGGGTTTCCGTGGCCGCATCGACGCCATTGCCGGGGCCGATCTCGCATCCGATCTGCCAAGCGGCGAACTCGAACGGCGGCTGGTCGAACTCGGTTTCACTGAAGGCGCCACTATCGAAGTCCTGCACGAAGGGGCGATCGGCCGCGACCCAATCGCGGTGCGCGTCAACGCGGCGACCGTCGCACTGCGGCGGCGCGAGGCGATGGCGATCCTCGTCATCTGAGCGGAATTTTGGATCGGTAATGAGCGCGACGGCCGAAGCAGGGGTCCGACGTTTTGCCCTGATCGGAACGCCGAACAGCGGCAAGACCGCCTTGTTCAACGCGCTGACCGGCAGCCGGCAGAAGGTTGCCAACTATCCAGGCGTCACCGTCGAGCGCAAGAGCGGCGCGATGCGCACGCCGTCCGGGCTGAGCGTGAGCCTGATCGATTTGCCCGGCACCTATTCGCTGCGCGCGCGCAGTCCCGACGAAGAGGTGACGCGCGACGTCGTGCTCGGCCGCTTCGCCAGTGAAACCGCGCCGGACCTGCTGGTTTGCGTCGCCGACGCCACCAACCTGCGTTTAGCCTTGCGCCTGGTGATCGAGCTCAAGCAGGTCGGCCGCCCGCTGCTGCTGGTGCTCAACATGATCGACATCGCGCGCCGGCGCGGCATGGAGATCGATCTCGACAAATTGTCGGCGGAGCTCGACGTGCCGGTGATTACCGCGGCAGCGGTGCGCCGCGGCGGCACCGACGATCTGATGCGCCGGCTCGACGAATTGGCCGTGGCCGTGCCGACGCATGGCGGCGCAACCGGCTGGCGGACGCCGACCGCCGGCGAATTGCGCGCAGCCCAGCGCGAGGCCGACCGGCTGATCAAGGTCGCCGTGCGCATGCCGGAAAAACCCGACACGCTGACGGCCCGGCTCGACGCGGTGTTGCTGCATCCGGTGATCGGCCTCATCATTCTGCTGGCGATCCTGTTTGTGATGTTCCAGGCCGTGTTCACTTGGGCACAGCCGGTGATGGACCTCATTTCCACCGGCTTCGACGCGCTCGGTAATTCGGTGCACGACGCGCTGCCCGCGGGCTTGTTGCAGAGCTTCCTGCAGGACGGCGTCATCAACGGCGTCGGTAGCGTGCTAGTCTTTCTGCCGCAGATCCTGATCCTCTTCTTGTTTATTTTGTTGCTGGAGGATCTCGGCTATATGGCGCGCGCGGCCTTCTTGATGGACCGCATCATGGGCGGCGCCGGCTTGCACGGGCGCGCTTTCATCCCGCTTCTGTCGAGCTTTGCTTGCGCCATTCCCGGCATCATGGCGACGCGGGTGATCGACAATCCGCGCGACCGGCTGACCACCATATTGGTGGCGCCGCTGATGACCTGCTCGGCGCGCATTCCGGTCTATACGCTGATCATTTCCGCCTTCATTCCGGCCAAGCAACTGTGGGGCCTGATTAGCCTGCAAGGGTTTGTCATGTTCGGGCTCTACGCCGCCGGCATCGTCAGCGCGCTCGGCGTATCGTTCGTGGCCAAGTATTTCTTCTGGCACGACAACCCGACGCCCCCGTTCATGCTGGAACTGCCCGACTACAAGCTGCCGCGGCCGCGCAGCGTCATTATGGGTCTTTACACGCGGGCAAAAATCTTCCTGCAACGCGCCGGCACCACGATCTTCTCGATGATGGTGCTGATCTGGTTTCTCGCCTCGTTTCCGCGCCCGCCGGCGGGCGCGACCGGGCCGGCCATCGATTACAGCCTCGCCGCCTGGATTGGGCACGCGCTCGAGCCGCTGTTGGCACCGTTGGGTTTCAACTGGCAGATCAACGTCGCCTTGATCCCGGGCATGGCGGCGCGTGAAGTCGCTGTTGCGGCGCTCGGCACCGTCTACTCGATCGAGGGCGGAAAGGAGGCTGCCGAGCAGATTGGCCATGCGCTCGCCAATAAATGGAGTTTGGCGACCGCGTTGTCGATTCTGGTCTGGTACATTTTCGCACCGCAATGCGCTTCGACGTTGGCCGTCATCAAGCGCGAAACAGGCAGCTGGCGCTGGATGGCAGTCACCTTCGGCTACATGCTGGCGCTGGCCTACTCGGCCTCCTTGATTACCTACAATATTGCGGTGGCTTTGGGCGCGGGCTGAACAGCAACGCGTTTTCGGCCCTCGCGCGGGTACCTTGTCGGCCCTATGGTGGGCGCGCTAGGTGATTCCAATGACGGCCCTCAACTTGCCTCGTCCAGCCTGGATGACCGAGGATTTGGTCCTGCTCGAAGAGCAGGCGCGGCGTTTCATCGGCGACGAATTCGCCCCCCACATCGACCGCTGGCACGAAAAGGGGATGTACGAGCGCGAGGTGTGGACCAAGGCGGGCGAAGCCGGCCTGCTTTGCGCATCGATGCCGGAGGAATTTGGGGGCGCCGGTGGCACCTTCGCCCATGAGGCGGTGATCAACCGCGAGCTTTCGCTCGCCGGTTTCGACACCTTCGGGGCGCCGCTGCATTCCGGCATCGTCGCGCCTTATATCCTGCACTACGGCACGGAAGAGCAGAAAAAACGCTGGCTCCCCAAACTCGCGACCGGCGCAATGGTCGGCGCCATCGCCATGACCGAGCCGGGCACCGGCTCAGACCTGCAAGGCGTGCGCTCGACCGCCAAGAAATCCGGCAACGGCTACGTGCTCAACGGCTCCAAGACCTTCATCACCAACGGCCAGCACGCCAATCTCATCATCGTGGTCGCCAAGACCGATCCCAAGGCCGGCGCCAAGGGCACTTCGCTGCTGGTGGTCGAGACCGATGATGCGGCGGGCTTCCGGCGTGGCCGCAAGCTCAAGAAGCTCGGCATGGATTCCGCCGACACCTCGGAATTGTTCTTCGAGGACGTCAAGCTGCCGGCCGAGGCGCTGCTCGGCACCGAGGAAGGGCAGGGCTTCTACCAGCTCATGAAAGAACTGCCGCAGGAGCGTCTGATCGTCGCCGTGCACGCGGTCGCCATGATGGAGCGCGCGCTTGAGCTCACCATCGATTACGTCAAGCAACGCAAGGCCTTCGGCAAGGTCATCATCGAATTCCAGAACACCCAGTTCGAGCTTGCCGCGTGCAAGACCGACACCACCATCGCCAAGGTGTTCCTCGACCACTGCATCGGCCAGCACGTCGAGGGCAAACTCGACACCGTCACCGCCTCGATGGCCAAATACCGCCTCGCCGACACGCAAGCCGATGTGATCGACCGCTGCCTTCAATTGTTCGGCGGCTATGGCTATATGGACGAATACCCGATCTCGCGCCTCTACCGCGACGCGCGGGTGCTGCGCATCTACGCCGGCACAAACGAGATCATGAAACTGCTAATCGCGCGCAGTCTTTAGTCCTGCGCAGGAGAACGCCGATGCCGGACGCATTCATTTATGACCACGTGCGCACGCCGCGCGGACGCGGCAAGGCCGACGGGGCCTTGCACGAGGTCACCGCGCTCAATCTCGCGGCGCAGGCGCTGGCGGCGGTCAAGGACCGCAACAAGCTCGATGCCGAGATGGTCGACGACGTGGTCTTGGGCTGCGTCGATCCGGTCGGCGAGGCGGGCGGCGACATTGCGCGCGCTTCCGCGCTGGTGGCCGGCTTCGGCGACAAGGTGCCGGGCGTGCAGATCAACCGTTTCTGCGCCTCCGGCCTCGACGCGGTGAATTTCGCCGCAGCCGAAGTGATGTCCGGGCAGCACGACATGACCGTCGGCGGCGGCGTCGAATCGATGAGCCGCGTCGGCATCGGCGCTTCCGGCGGCGCCTGGCCAGTCGACCCGTCGATCGCGGTCGCGACTTACTTCCTGCCGCAGGGCATTTCCGCCGATCTGATCGCCACCAAATACGGCTTTTCGCGCGACGACGTCGACGCCTACGCGGTGGAAAGCCAGCAGCGCGCCGCCAAGTCCTGGGACGAGGGCCGCTTTAAGAATTCGGTGATCACCGTGCGCGACTGCAACGGGCTGCCGATTCTGGCCAAAGACGAGCACATGCGTCCGTCCACTACCATGCAGACCTTGGCCGCGCTGGCGCCGTCCTTCGTGCAGATGGGCGAGATGGCCGGCTTCGACGCCGTCGCCGTGCAGAAACATCCCGGCGTCGAGACCATCAACCACGTGCACACGCCGGGGAATTCCTCCGGCATCGTCGACGGGGCCGCCGCCGTGCTGATCGGCAGCAAGCAAGCCGGCAAAGCCGCTGGTCTCAAGCCGCGCGCGCGCATCAAGGCCTTCGCCAATATCGGTTCGGAGCCGGCGATCATGCTCACCGGCCCGATCCCGGTCAGCGAGAAGGTTTTGAAGAAAGCCGGCATGATCGCCAAGGACATCGATCTGTGGGAGCTCAACGAGGCCTTCGCCTCGGTAGTGTTGCGCTACATGCAGGCACTAGACATCCCGCACGACAAGATCAACGTCTGCGGCGGCGCCATCGCCATGGGCCATCCGCTCGGCGCCACCGGCGCCATGATTCTCGGCACCGTGCTCGACGAATTGGAGCGGCGCGGCAAGTCGACGGCGCTGATCACGCTCTGCATCGGCATGGGCATGGGCACCGCGACCATCATCGAGCGCGTCTAGCAGTCATGCCCAAGGTCAATATCGCCAAAGTGCCGGTGAAGAGCGGTAGCTTTTATCCGGCGCCGTTTCAGGCCGAGCATCAGGGCCGCCACAAGCAGGCGTTGGGCGACGTCGTGGGGCTCACGCAGTTCGGCGTCAACATTTCGCGCATCGAGCCCGGCCAATCTTCCGCGTTGCGCCATTGGCACGAGCAGGAAGACGAGTTCATCTACATGCTGGAAGGCGAGCTAGTGCTGATCGAGAACGACGGCGAGACCGTGCTGAAAGCCGGCGACGCCGCAGGCTTCAAATCCGGCAGCGGCGTGGCGCACAAGTTGATCAACCGTTCCAAGCGCGACGCGGTCTATTTCGAAGTCGGCACCCGCGCCAAATCCGAGCGCGTGCATTATCCGGACGTCGATCTGGTGATGGAACGCGACCAAAACGGCCGCCGCTATCTGCATCGCAACGGCGAACCGTATCCTTCATAGGAGCCTAAGGTCATGCCGAATTTCAAATTCGACGTCGATGCCGACGGCATCGCGCTCATCGCCTGGGACAGCCCCGGCCGCTCGATGAACGTCATCGACATGGAGGTGATCGCGGAGCTTGGCGGCATTGTCGACAAAGTCACGTCCGCCGCCGCCATTAAGGGCGCGGTGATCACCTCAGCCAAGGACGCCTTCTGCGGCGGCGCCGATCTCACCATGCTGGAGCGCATGGGCGCGGTCTATGCCGGCCTAGTGAAAACCAAAGGCACTGAGGCCGCTGCCGCTTACGTGTTTGACGAGAGTCGCAAGCTGTCGCAGCTCTATCGCCGTATCGAGACCGGCGGCAAGCCGTGGGTCTGCGCGCTCAACGGCACCGCCATGGGCGGCGGCTTCGAGCTGGCGCTCGCCTGTCATCAGCGCGTCGCTGCCGACAATGCGAAGACGCGTCTCGGCTTGCCCGAGATCAAAATCGGACTGTTCCCCGGCGCCGGCGGCACCCAGCGCATCGCGCGCATACTGCCGCCCGCCGACGCGCTGCAATTCCTGCTCAAGGGCGACCAGCTCAAGCTCGACCGCGCCAAGATCATGAAGCTCATCGACAACGTCGTGCCGCAAGCCGACCTGATCAAGGTTTCGAAGGATTGGATCAAGGCCGGCGGCAAAGCGGTCAAGCCGTGGGACGAGAAAGGATTCAAGCTGCCGGGCGGGCCGGTCTATTCGAAGGCCGGCATGATGGTGTTCCCGCCGGCGAACGCGATCTACCGGCGCGAGACCTACGACAATTATCCGGCCGCGCGCGCGATCCTGCAGGTGGTCTACGAAGGTCTGCAACTCGACATGGACACCGCGTTGCGCGTGGAGTCGCGCTGGTTCGCCAAGATACTGCGCTCGGCGGAGGCGGTGGCCATGATACGTACGTTGTTTGTATCGATGCAGGAGCTGAACAAGGGCGCGCGCCGCCCAGCCGACGTGCCGGCGAGCGGCCTGAAGAAAATCGGCATCGTCGGCGCCGGCTTCATGGGCGCCGGCATCGCGCAGGTGAGCGCGGCGGCCGGCTTACAGGTCGTGCTGATCGACCGCGACCAGGAAACCGCAGACAAGGGCAAGGCGGCCTTGCACAAGGCGCTGACCGACCGCGTCAACAAAGGCCGCATGAAATCGGCCGAACGCGACGGGCTGCTCTCATTGATCACGCCGACGCCCGACTATGGCGCGCTCAAAGATTGCGATCTGGTGATCGAGGCAGTGTTCGAGGATCGCAAAATAAAGTCCGAGGTGATCGCCAAGATTCAGGCCGTGATCGGCGACAACACGGTGTTTGCGTCCAACACCTCGACGCTGCCGATCACCTCGCTCGCCACCGAGTTCAAGGACCCGGCGCGCTTCATCGGCATCCATTTCTTTTCGCCGGTCGACCGCATGATGCTGGTCGAAAATATCCTCGGCAAAGAGACCGGTCCCAAGGCGCTTGCCGTCGCGCTCGACTACGTGCGCGCCATCCGCAAGACGCCGATCGTGGTCAACGACTCGCGCGGCTTCTATACCTCGCGCGTGGTCGGCACCTACATCCGCGAAGGCCATCTGATGCTGATGGAGGGCGTGCCGGCGGCGATGATCGAGAATGTCGGCCGCATGGCCGGCATGCCGGTCGGCCCGCTTTCGCTCAACGACGAAGTGGCGGTCGATCTGGCCTGGAAGATTTTGAAAGCCACCGAAGTGGATCTCGGCGCGAAGGCCATCGACCCGCGCCAAAAAGCACTGCTGGAGGAAATGGTCGAAAAGCGCGGCCGCTTCGGGCGCAAGAACGGCAAGGGCTTCTACGATTATCCGGCGAGCGGTCCCAAGAAGCTGTGGCCGGGCCTCGCCGAGCTGCAGAAAAAGAAGCTGGATCCCGACAAGATCGACGTCGAGGAACTGAAACTGCGCCTGCTCGGCATGCAGGCGCTGGAGACCGCGCGCTGCTTCGAAGAGAAAGTGCTCACCGACGTGCGCGAAGCGGATGTCGGCTCGATCCTCGGCTTCGGCTTCGCGCCGTTCTCCGGCGGCACATTGTCCTATATCGACATGATGGGGACGAATAAATTCGTCGAGTTGTGCCGCAGACTGGAGAAAAAATACGGTGCGCGCTTTGCGCCCAACAAATTGCTGCTCGATCTCGCCGGCAAGAACGAAACTTTCTATGGCCGCTTCGCACCGAAGGTGAAAGCGGCGGCTTGATGCTGTCATGCCGGCGAAAGCGGGCATCAAGTAATCTCTGCGTTTACTAGGTCCCCGCCTTCGCGGGGACGACGGTTGGAGGTTACACCACCACCGTCAGCCGCTTCGCCGCCCGCGTCACGCCGGTATAGAGCCAGCGCTCGCGGCTATCGGGAAACGCGAAACTCTCGTCGAACAGCACGACATCGTCCCATTGCGAGCCTTGCGCCTTGTGCACCGTGAGCACATAGCCGTAGTCGAACTCATCGTACGGCTTGCGGCGCGCCCAATCGAGCTGCTCGATGCCGCCGGAAAAACATTCCGGCCGCACCGAGACTTTCACGCCGCGTAGCCCGCTCTCGTCGTCGGGCAAAAGCCGCATGGTCATGATGCCGGTGCGCCGCGCGCCGCGTTCCTTCACCGACCAGAGCGAACCGTTGAACAGACCCTTCTTGCGGTTGTTGCGCAGGCAAACGAGCTTGTCGCCGGCCGACGGCAGCTTGTCCTCGAAGCCGCGCCGTTCCCTCATTCTGATGTTGTAGGCGCGCCGCGTTGCATTGCGCCCGACCAGCACCTGGTCGGCCTCGAGCACGCGTTGCGGATCGAGGTCGTCCTTGGCGACCACTTCGGTTTCGCCGTAACGGCCGAGCTCGAGATATTCGCCAGCGCGGATGTCCATCGACAGCCGCACGATCGGATCGTCGATCGCCTGCCGGTGCACCTCGGTGAGCATCACGTCCGGCTCGGCCTCGGTAAAGAAGCCGCCGCCCTGGATCGGTGGCAATTGCGCGGGATCCCCCAGCACCAGCACCGGCACGCCGAACGAGAGCAGGTCGCGGCCGAGTTCGGCGTCCACCATCGAGCATTCGTCGATCACGATCAGCTCGGCCTTGGAGGCGGGTGCCTCGTCCCACAGGTCGAAGGAGGGGATTTCCTCGCCGCTCTCGCGTGCCCGGTAGATCAGGCTGTGGATGGTGGAGGCGCCCTTGCAACCCTTGCCGCGCATCACGGAAGCCGCCTTGCCGGTGAAGGCGGCGAACTTCACCTCGCCGTCGGCATGCTCGGCCAAATGGCGGGCGAGCGTGGTCTTGCCGGTGCCGGCATAGCCAAACAAGCGAAACACTTGGCTGCTGTTGTTCGACCCGGGCTTGTCCCTGAGCCAAGTTGCGACGGCGTTGAGGGCTGCGTCTTGATGCGGGGAAAACTGCGGCATAGGCGAGATCAATAGAGCAAATGTGGCGATTGGAAAAGAACGAAATATGAACATACCGGCTAGCCAGTCGACCAGTGGAAAGTTCTTGCCGGCGTCATCGCGCGGTCATATTATGTCGATATATCTCGATAAACAGACGCAAACAAATCGCAGGCCGCCTTCGCCGCGCTGGCGCAGCCGACCCGGCTCAAGGCCTTCCGCAAGCTGGTCGCCGCGCATCCCAACGGGCTTCCGGCCGGCGAGATCGCGCAATATTGCAAAGTGTCGCACAACACCATGTCGACGCATCTTGCAGCCCTCATGCGCGGCGGGCTGATCGCGGTGGTGCGGCAAGGCCGCTCGATGAACTACCGCGCCAATCTCGACGGCTTTCGCGGGCTGATCGATTTCATGTTGCGCGATTGCTGCGGCGGCCGGCCGGAAATCTGCGCGCCGGTGGTCGAGGACTTCAACGCCGCCTGCCGCGCGCCGGCGCGCAAGGCCGCGTCATGAGACTTTTTATGTTCGAGCACTGCTCGCTGTGTTTTCGCGTGCGTATGATTGCCGCGCTCAAGAAAATCTACTTGCAGGAATTGGTCGTGCTCGACGACGACAGCGACACAATGGTCGGCCTCGTTGGTAAACGGCAAATCCCAATTCTGCTCAAAGACGATGGCAAGCCCATGCTCGAAAGCATGGACATGGTCAGCTACATCGAAGGCCTCGGGCCGCCGATTCTGGTCGGGCCGCAGCGCGCCGAAATCGCGGCCTGGGCCGACGCAACGGTATCGAAAACGGCGCCGCTGACCATGCCGCGCTACCCGTTGCTCGGGCTGCCCGAATTTGCCACACCCGCCTCGCTCGCACACTACACTGCGCGAAAATTCAAAACCTACGGCGATTTTACCGAGCTGCTAAGCCATACGTCCAATCAGCTCCAGGAGGTCGTGCCGAAGTTGGACGCACTCGACGCCTTGATCGAAAGTCCGCAGGCGGTCAACGGCACGCTGTCGGTCGACGACATTCTCCTGCTGCCGTTGCTGCGCTCGGCCGCGGTGGTCAAAGGGCTCGCGTTCCCGCTGCGGGTTCGCAATTACTTCGAAGCGATGATGAATCGCACCGGCTTCAAGCCTTTGCCGGCGGTTTGATGTTCAGGGAGGTTGCGTTATGAAGGATCATTACAACGTCTTGTTCCTGTGCACCGGCAATTCGGCGCGCTCGATCATCGCCGAGGCGATCCTCAACCGCGAAGGCCGCGGTAAGTTCAAGGCTTTCAGCGCCGGCAGCCATCCCAAGGGCAAAATCAATCCGCGCACGCTCGATCTGCTTCGCAAATTCAACTACGACGTTTCGACTCTGCGCTCGAAATCCTGAGGCGAATTCGCACAGGCAGGCAGCCCCGATCTCGATTTCGTCTTTTCCGTCTGCGACAACGCCGCCGGCGAAGCCTGTCCGCTGTGGCCGGGCCAGCCGATCACAGCGCATTGGGGTATTCCCGATCCGGCCGCGGCGGAGGGCAGCGAGGCCGAGATAGCGCTTGCCTTCAAGGACGCCTACCGCATGCTCAACCGGCGCATCGACTTGTTCCTGGCGCTGCCGCTCGAAAAGCTCGACCGCCTGGTGCTGACCACGCGGCTGAAGGCAATAGGCCAAAGCGAAGGCGCGACCGGCCTCGCGAAAGCCGAGAGCTGAATGGCGCGCCGGCCCACACTCCGTTCATTCCCGCGCAAGCGGGAATCCAGAGCCAAGCTTTCAGAATTGGCGATTGCCGCTCCTGGGTCCCCGCTTCCGCGGGGACGAACGGGTATATCGCGCTAATGTCCGAACCTTTATCGCGCCGGTTGTTTGCCGAAGCCCTCGGCACTGGCTTCCTGCTCGCCACCGTGGTCGGCTCCGGCATCATGGGCGAGCGGCTCGCCGGCGGAAACCTCGCGCTGGCGCTACTCGGCAACACGCTGCCGACCGGCGCCATCCTGGCGGTGCTGATCCTGATCTTCGGTCCCGTCTCGGGCGCGCATTTCAATCCGGCGGTGAGCCTAGCCTTCGCGCTGCGCGGCGAATTGAAATGGTCAGAATTGGCGCCGTATATTGCGGTGCAGATCGTGGGCGGTATTCTCGGTGTGTTTGCCGCACATGCCATGTTCGAATTGCCGATTCTGCAAATTTCCGCGCATGCGCGCAGCGGACTGGCGCAATGGTTCGCGGAAAGCATCGCCACGCTCGGCCTGCTGTTGACGATTTTCGCTTGCGTGGCGCGCGCCCCGCAAGCGGTGGCCTACGCGGTCGGCCTCTACATCACCGCGGCCTATTGGTTCACCGCCTCGACGTCATTCGCCAATCCAGCGGTGACGATTGCGCGCGGCCTTTCCGATACCTTCGCCGGCATCGCACCTTCCGGCGTGCCCGCTTTCATCGCGGCTCAACTCGCGGGCATGCTGGCCGCCGTTGCCGTGGCGCGCTGGCTTTGGTCCTCTGAAAACGCCGGACCGGCCTGACGCCTCTCGCATTGCCCTTTCGGGCAACCCATGTTTAAGGTCGCGGCCCTTTTTTGAGCCGGACGCTTGCATGGCCCGTGACCAGATCGACATGACCCCGATCGAGACGCGCGACGAACTCGTCGCCTGGCTCGAAGCGGGCTGCAAGCCGAAGGCGCAATTCCGCGTCGGCACCGAGCACGAGAAATTCGCCTTCACCGTGCAGGGCCATCGGCCGGTGCCGTATGCCGGCAAACGGTCGATCCGCGCGCTGCTGGAAGGCATGCAGCACCTGCTCGGCTGGGAGCCGATCATGGAGGGCGACAACATCATCGGTATGTTTGACGTGACCGGCGGCGGCGCCATTTCGCTGGAGCCGGGCGGACAGTTCGAACTCTCCGGCGCGCCGCTCGAAAACGTGCACCAGACCGCCTCCGAACTGATGGCGCATCTGGCGCAAGTGCGCGAGGTGGCCAAGCCCTTAGGGATCGGCTTCCTCGGCATGGGCATGACGCCGAACTGGAGCCGCGCAGACATGCCAATGATGCCGAAGGGCCGCTACCGCATCATGACGAATTACATGCCGAAGGTCGGCACGCTCGGCCTCGACATGATGTACCGCACCTGCACCGTGCAGGCGAACCTCGACTTCTCGAGCGAAGCCGACATGGTGAAAAAGCTGCGCGTGTCGCTGGCGCTGCAGCCGGTGGCGACCGCGCTGTTCGCCAATTCGCCGTTCACGGAAAGGCGGCCGAACGGCTTGCTCTCGTTCCGCTCGCACATCTGGACCGATACCGACAACGACCGCTCCGGCATGCTGCCCTGGGCCTTCGAAGACGGCATGGGCTTCGAGCGCTGGGTCGATTACGCGCTCGGCGTGCCGATGTATTTTGTCAAGCGCGGCGACAAATATATCGACGTTTCGGGCAAGTCCTTTCGCGATTTTTTCGCCGGCAAGCTCAAGGAACTGCCGGGCGAGCGGCCAACCATTTCCGACTGGGCCAATCACCTGAGCACCATTTTCCCGGAGGTGCGGCTCAAGCGCTATCTCGAAATGCGCGGCGCCGACGGCGGCCCGTGGCGGCGTTTGCCTTCGCTCGCCGCCTTCTGGGTCGGGCTGCTGTACGATGACGACGCGCTTTCCGCCTGCTGGGACATGGTCAAGGGCTGGAGCGCGGCCGAACGGCAGAAGCTGCGCGACGACGTGCCCAAGCTCGGCTTTGCCGCCGAGATCCGCGGCCGCAACGTGCTCACGCTGGCGCAGGAGACGCTGCGCTTTGCCGCGCGCGGGCTGGCGCGCCGCAAATATCTCGACCGCAACGGCCGCGACGAGACGCGCTATTTGCGGCCGCTGGAGGAGAGCATTGCGCGCGGCGCGACCCCGGCGGAGGAATTGCTGGAGAAATTCCACGGCGTCTGGAAGGGGTCGGTCGAGCCGATTTTCGAGGAATATGCGTACTAGGTTTTGTCATCACCGGGCTTGCCCCGGTGATCCCGCTTAGGAGGGCAGTGCGTCCCTAAGCGAGATGGCCGGGTCAAGCCCGGCCATGACAAGTGTCACTCCGCCGCCTGGGCTTCCGACAAATTGTCGAGCGAGGAGATGATGTGCTCGGCCAGCGCGTCGGCGAGCGAGGAGCGCTCGTGCGCGCTGCGCACTAGGCCGATGCGGCAACTCGGCAGTTCGGGAAATCCTTCCGCGGCGGTGAGCACGCGCATGCCGGGGCGCAAGCCCGATTCCGGCAACACCGAAACCGCGAGACCGGCGAGCACGGCAGCCGCCACCGCGCCGGCATTCGAACTCGAATAAAGCACGCGATGCGGCCGCCCGACTTTTTCCATCCGCTCGATGGCGATGCGCCGCCACGAGCAGGTCGGCCGCCCGAGCGCCAGCGGCAGGCGCTCCTCCAGATGCGTCGGATGCCGGTTCGAGGTTACCCATAACAGCCGCTCGCGCCGGAACGTCTCCGAGGCGCGCTTGTTCTCGCAATTGGTGACGATGGCGAGATCGATCTCGTTGGCGTCGATGCGCTTGAGCAGGTCCACGCTCGGCTCGCAGATCACGGTCAGCTCGACGCCGGGATAGACGCGCGAGAAGCGCGCCATGATCTCGGGCAAATAGCGGTCGGCATAATCGTCGGGCACACCGAGGCGCACGCGACCGGACAATTCGGCGTCGGAGAAAGCGGCCAGAGTCTCGACGTTGAGCTTGACAATGCGGCGCGCGTAATCAAGCAGGCGCTGCCCGTCCTCGGTGAGCTTCGAGGCGCGGCCGTCGCGCGCGAAGATTGGCCGCTCGAGGCGCTCCTCCAGCCGCTTCATCTGCATGGAAACCGCCGACTGGGTCTTGTTCACCACCTCGGCCGCCTTGGTGAAGCTGCCGGTCTCGGCGATGGCGATAAAGGTGCGCAATTGGTCGACGTCGATGAGCGCGGTCATGGGCGTGGTCCTCGATAGGCGCGGCCCCTTTGGGCTGGCGCAACTATATCACCAATCCTGATCGGTTAGATTAAAAACATTCGTTTCACTAATCAATCCCCAGGGTGCACATAAACACCGCTTCCAGAGGAAACGGGTGGGGGTTTCGGGTGGTTGCGGCAAGCGGCCAGGACGATGTTGGCCGCCTGCATCTAACGAATGGAGACTGAAAATGAACGCGAATATCCCCGTTTTGCCCATTGCCGGCAGCGCCTTGGCGCGCGGCTTTGCCTCCGTGCTGGCCTTGCTCACGCATTGGCTCAAACAGGTCGCGCGCGCCCGCCGGCACCGGCGCGAGGCTAACATCCTCGCCGGCCTCGACCGCCACATGCTAGCGGACATCGGCATCACCCGCGCCGATCTGCGCGACGCCTTTTCCGAGCCGTTCTGGGACGATCCGACCGCGCTTCTGCGCGAGCGGGCGATCGAGCGGCGCATCGGTTCCGCGCGCGCCTCGCGCGTGGTCCCGGTTGAAGACGGCTTCCGCCGCCCGCCTACCGACCGCCCGGCGCGCCTGGCGATGTGACGCGCATAATCCCGAAAAGTGGGAACCGGTTTTCGGACAAGATTATGCGCAAACGCACATGACAAAACGGCCGAGCCCTCTCATCGGCCGCCCGATCCGGGTCTAGCGATCATCCCCTCTCGCGTCCGGATCTTAAGCGCCCGCCGGCCCCTCCGGCGGGCGCCTTCATTTTAGCGAAAAATTTCTGCGCGAAGCCGCCGGCAAGTGCGCTAGCATGCCGGCGGGGCCAGACTTGGCAGCAAGTTCTTGGCGGCAAGTTCAAAGCCGAGTGTGCGCGCATGCGGTATCCGGTCGGTTCATGGGGCGCGCTGATGCTTATCGCTCTTTTGGCGGCCGGTTCGGCGCAGGCGCAAACCGGCTACGACCGCCGCGGCGGCGACTATCTAAACTTCCCGGTCCGCAACGGCGACGCGGCCGTCTGCGCCTCGCGTTGCGAGCACGACGCGCGCTGCCGCGCCTGGAGCTTTTCCTATCCACTCACGGCAAATACGCTGGCCATCTGCTGGCTGAAGAACAAGGTAGCGCCGCGCCTGGAGGCTCAATGCTGCGTTTCCGGCGTGCGCGGCGCCGGCGTGATCGAGCCGCGCAGGGGGCCGATTGAATTCTCCATCGATCGCACCGGCGGCGATTATCGTTATTTCGAGGTCGCGGCCAGTCCCTCCGGTGCGGCGTGCAAGGCGGTCTGTGAGGCCGACAACAAATGCCGCGCCTGGACCTATGTGCGGCCCGGCTACATCACGCCGTTCCCACGCTGCTATCTGAAGGAAAAGATCACCCCGCCGCGCCACAAGCCGTGCTGCATTTCGGGCGTGGTGAGATAAATCGACCGCGCCGGTCAGTGCACCGCGCTGAAGAAGCGCGACAGCCGCAAGCCCTGCGGCCAAGTCCACAGCGGGCGGCTTTTAAGTCCTAAGTCCCAGGAACCGACGATCCCCTCGACGCGTCCGACCAGATCGTCCACCGGCAGCAGGCCGACGCCGCCGGCGCGCACCGCCACGCGGCTGTCGGCCGAGTTGTCGCGGTTGTCGCCCATGACGAACAGGCGGTCGGGCGGGACGACGATCTCCGCCATATTGTCGAGCGGCTGCCAGCGCGAGAGCTTGAAGATGGTGTGTTTGCGGTCGCCCGGCAGCGTCTCGATCAGGCGCGCGGCTGGCGCCAGCGAGCCGTCCTCGTTTTCCGCCTGTCCCGTTCCGTCCGCCTGCAAGGGCGCGGGCTCGCCGTTGATCCACACTTGTCCGTCGCGCAGCGCGATGCGGTCGCCAGGCAGGCCGATGACGCGCTTGACCCAGATTTGCGAGCGGTCGCCCGGCCAGCGGAACACGACGATGTCGCCACGGCGCGGCAATGCGCCCATGATGCGCGGCGTGTTGGGCAGCACGATGAAAGCGGGCAGCGAGGCGGTGCCGTAGCCGTAAGGGTATTTGGTCGCCAGCAATTCGTCGCCGATCAGCAGCGTCGGCTCCATCGAGCCGGACGGTACGTAGAACGGCTCGGCAATGGCTGCCTTCGCGGCCAGCACGACCAGCACGATGACGGCGATGTCGATGATGCTCCTGATCCAGCCGTGAATGCGGGACTTCTGTTGCGGCATACACTCTCTCCGGTTAAGCGGTGCCGCCGACGGTGATGCGATCCATGCGCAGCGTCGGCTGGCCGACGCCGACCGGCACGCCCTGGCCGTTCTTGCCGCAGGTGCCTATGCCGGGATCGAGCGCGAAGTCGTTGCCGATCATCGAGATGCGATGCAGGTCGGTCGGCCCGTTGCCGATCAGCATGGCGCCTTTCACCGGCGCGCCGACTTTGCCGTTTTCGATTTTGTAGGCCTCGGTGCATTGGAACACGTATTTGCCCGAGGTGATGTCGACCTGCCCGCCGCCGAACGACACCGCATAGAGGCCGTTCTTCACCGAGGCGATGATCTCTTTCGGGTCGTGCTCGCCGGCGAGCATCGCGGTGTTGGTCATGCGCGGCATCGGCATATGGGCGTGGCTTTCGCGCCGCCCGTTGCCGGTCGGCTTCATGCCCATGAGCCGGGCGTTCTGCCGGTCCTGCATGTAGCCGATGAGAATTCCGTCCTCGATCAGCACAGTACGATTGGTCGGCGTACCTTCGTCGTCGATCGACAATGATCCGCGGCGCTGCTGCAGCGTGCCGTCGTCAATGACGGTGACGCCTTTGGCGGCGACCTGCTGGCCCATCAGTCCGGCGAAGGCCGATGTTTTTTTGCGGTTGAAGTCGCCTTCGAGGCCATGGCCGACCGCTTCGTGCAGCATCACGCCCGGCCAGCCAGAGCCGAGCACGACATCCATCTCGCCGGCCGGCGCGTCCACCGCGTCGAGATTGACCAATGCCTGGCGCACGGCTTCGTCGACCGTGCTCTGCCATGACTGGGTCTCGATGAAACGCTGATAACCTTCGCGCCCGCCGACGCCGTAGCTGCCGCTCTCCTGCCGGTCGCCGTCACCGACCACCGCGTTGACATTAAGCCGCACCAGCGGACGGATGTCGCGATAGGTCTCGCCGTCGGCACGAAGAATTTCCACCACCTGCCAGGTGGCGCCGATACTGGCCGTGATTTGCCGCACGCGCGGATCCTTGGCGCGGGCATAGGCGTCGATTGCTTCCAGCAGTTTCACCTTGGCGTCGAAGCCAGGCAGTTCCAGCGGGTTCTCGTCACCATAAAGCTTGCGGTTGGTGTGGCCGGGCGGCTCGGCGTATTGGCCGCTATGCCCGCCTTTCACCGCGCGCACCGCCTCGACGGCGCGGGCAAGGGCCGCCTCCGACACGTCGGAGGCATGCGCATAGCCGACCGCCTCGTCCTTGACCGCGCGCAGGCCGAAGCCTTGCGCGGTGTCGTAGATCGCCTGCTTGAGCCTGCCGTTGTCGAAGGTTAGCGCCTCGGTCTGGCGATACTCCAGGAACATCTCGCCGTCGTCGGCCCCCTCCAGCCCGCGCGCGATGAGCCGCCGCACTTTGGCCTTGTCGAGCCCGGCGCGGTCGATCAACGAGGAAATAGCGGGGTCCATAAGTCGTTCTCCGGTGGCGCCCTGAGCTCATCAGATAGGGCCTCTGTGGCGATTCTGCGAGGGTACGGCTAGACCTCGCCGCCGCCGGCAGGCTTAGTATGCGGCAACCGGAGGATACCCATGAAGGCGATGCTTTTGACCGGCCACGGCGGGCCCGAGATGATGAAATACGGCGAGGCACCCGACCCCAAAGCCGGACCCGGAGAACTGGTGGTCGACATTCACGCGGCAAGCGTCAACGGCGCCGATCCCAAGGTGCGGCGGGGCAACGGCCGCTACAAGCTCGACAAGTTCCCGCACATCATGGGTCGTGACTTATCGGGCGTGGTCAGCGCAGTTGGCACAGGCGTGACCGATTTCAAGGTCGGCGATGCCGTGTTCGGCGTAACCGATGTCGGCATCGAAGGCACTTACGCGGAAAAGATCGCCATCAAAGCGGCGATCGTCGCCAAGAAACCTGCAACGCTGAGCCATGCGGAAGCCGCCGCGCTTGGGCTCATCAGCCTGACGGCACTGATATCGATCGAAGATACTCTCCAGCTCAAGAAGGGGCAGACCATCCTGATCCAGGGCGGCGCCGGCGGTGTCGCTGGATTCGCCGTGCAGATCGCCAAGCATATCGGCGCGACGGTGATTTCGACCGCCAGCGCCGGCAATGTCGCATATGTGCGCAGCCTCGGTGCCGACCGCGTTATCGACTACAACACAGAAGATTTCGCAAAAATCGGTCCGGTCTGCGACGCGGTGTTCGATACCGTCGGCGGCAATGTTCGCGCCGGGTGTTATTCGGTGCTCAAGCCGGGCGGCAAGCTCGCGTGGATCGCGCCGGCGCCGGAGGGCTTCGAGCCGGACCGCAAGGACGTGCAGACGTTGCGTCCCAACGTCATCCGCGGCCGCGTATTTCTCGAGCGCATGCTGGCACTACTCGCCGCCGGCGCGGTGCGCCCACCGGCCATTCATCGCTACAAGCTTGCCGACGCGGCCGAGGCGCACAAGATCAGCGAAGGCCGCCATCTGCAAGGTAAGCTGGTGCTTGAAGTGCGCTGACCCGCCGCGCTGCGCGGGGCGGCAGCGCCGTTATTTCTTTTTCGGCTTCAAGAACGCGGCGCAAAACGCCGCTTCGAAGGCCCGGTAATCGTTGGTGATCTCCGCACCTTTGCGGATATCGTTGCGGGCGAGCACGTAGCCGTTTTTATAATAGGTATTGGGATTTTCCGAATGGTTCATGAAAGTATCGTAGTCCATCGACAATAGGATTTCGTTTTTCCACTGATACCCGTGCAGCTTGATGAAGTCGCGCGCGGGCTTGGGCAATTTGGCCAATCGTTTGCGCGTGTAATAGCGGTCGAAGCCGAAGACGAAGCGCCAGATTTTCCGGTCCTTGCAGATAAATTCGCCGGCAAAGACCCCGATTCCGTGGATCGGACTCTTGTCGATGTAGGTGTTGACCAGGAGCATGGGGCTTTGGGTCGGCGCCGGCTCCGTTAAGGTAGCGTATCGTAGCCCTCGGCGAAACCGGCCAGGCTCAAGGGGAAGCCGATGCCTTCCTCCGGCGTCTGGAAAATGATGAAGGTCGCGGTCTTGCCGGTACGCAATTTCTTGATCAATTCATCGTCCATGACCACCTCGGCGATGCAGCCATTGGGCAGACAGCGCACAAAGCCGGCGCGGCCAACGTCGGCCTGGTCGATCTTGAGCCCCAGGCCCGACGGCAGCAGCACCCCGAGCGGCGCCACCACCCGCATCAGCCGGCTCTTCAGGTCGGCGGTCTTGAGCACGATCACGGTCAGGCCGACATTGGCGCGGTCTTCGGCGGTCACGCTCTGGATCAGCGCGCACTGCTCGTTCTTGGCGCCGGGCGGCGTATCGCAGCGGATCTGCCAGTCTTTGTGCACGGATTTGACCGCGCCTTGGGCAGCGGCGCGCTCGGCGGGGGCGGCCGCCAGGGTTGAGACAAGCGCCAGCGTCGCGAGCCATCTCAGGCCCCCAAGCGCGCGCCATCCATGCCGGAAAATGCCCATCGTTCAATCCCTTGGCACGCGCCACCCGTCCCGCCAGCGTGCCGGCGAATCGCTGCCGGCGCCGCATTTTATGCGTTCCCGTTGGGTCATGCCCGGCCGGTCCTGTCAAGCAAAGGGCCGGCGGCCGACACCGTTCAAGCGCCCTCATCCAAGCCGCCCGGAAGTGGCTTAAATGCGGCGTCCAAACTCACCTGGGGGCAAGCCGTTTGTCGCATGGGAGGGGCGATTGAGAGGCGATAAGGTGCATTGCGGTAGTGCGGGAATTGTGGTTTGAGAGGCCGGGATTTCCCCCCGTCCCGCCGCACCGCAAAAGTTGCCGCGCCCGTGGCAAAACGCTGTGCTCGGCGGGGTCGAGCCGACATCTTGCCTGCGGTGGGCGGCAATAAAGGGGCCTGTTCGAGGCCGGATTTCTCGTCGAGGGAGAGCTAAGCACAATGCTGGTGTTCAAGCGGTTGATCGCTTTCGTGGTCACGGGCGTGACCGTTATCGCCACCGGCGGTGCCGCATGGGCCGGCCTCGGCCAGCCCACGCCATGGGAACTCGGCCTGCAACAGTCGGCGTCGCCGGTCATGGACGACATTGTTTGGTTCCACAATTTCTTGCTCTGGCTGATCGCGGTGATCGCGCTGTTCGTTCTGGTTCTGCTGGCGATCGTGGTCGTGAAATTCAACGCCCGCGCCAACCCGGTGCCCTCGCGCACCACGCACAACACCGCCATCGAGATCATCTGGACCGTGGTGCCGGTGCTCATTTTGGTGACGGTCGCGGTGCCGTCGTTCCGTCTGCTGTTCTACCAGCTGAAAGTTCCGCCCGCCGACCTGACCGTGAAGGTGACCGGCAAGCAGTGGTTCTGGAGCTACAGCTATCCGGACCAGAAGTTCGAATTCGATTCTTTGATGGTCCAGGACAAGGACCTCAAGGCCGGCCAGCCGCGCCTTTTGGCGGTCGACAACGAAATGGTCGTGCCGGTCAACAAAGTGGTACGCGTGCTGGTCACCGGCGCCGACGTCATCCACTCGTTCTCGGTGCCTTCGTTCGGCATCAAGATCGACGCCATTCCCGGCCGCCTCAACGAGACCTGGTTCAAGGCGGAACGCGAGGGCATGTACTACGGACAGTGTTCGCAGCTTTGCGGCCGCGATCACGCCTTCATGCCGATCGCCGTCCACGTCGTGAGCGAGAAGGAATACACGGCCTGGCTCGAACAGGCGAAGAAGAAATACGCCGACGATGACGCGCTTCGTCCGCCCGCGGCCGCCGCCACCAAGGACCAAAACGTCAACCCGACCGCGGTCGCCGCGGCCGGAACGCTCAAGTGACATATATAATTATACGAATATAATATGGGCGACAACGAAAAAGGGTTGAAGGACAACAGCGATGGCTAACAACGCGGCTGCACACGGCACCCACGACGCGCACGCTCATCCGACCGGATGGCGGCGGTTCGTCTATTCGACGAACCACAAGGACATCGGAACGATGTACCTGTGTTTCGCGCTGATGGCCGGCGTGATCGGTGGCGCGCTGTCGATCGGCATCCGGCTCGAATTGCAAAATCCCGGGCTGCAGTTCTTCCCGACCCCGCACGAGTACAACGTGTTCGCCACCGCGCACGGCCTGATCATGATCTTCTTCATGGTGATGCCGGCGATGATCGGCGGTTTCGGCAACTGGTTCGTGCCGATCATGATCGGGGCGCCCGACATGGCGTTCCCGCGCATGAACAACATTTCGTTCTGGCTGCTGCCGGCTTCCTTCGCGCTGCTGCTCACCTCGATGTTCGTCGAAGGCGAGCCGGGCGCGCTCGGCGCCGGGACCGGCTGGACGATTTACGCGCCGCTGTCGACTTCGGGTCATCCCGGCCCGGCGATGGACTTCGTCATCTTGTCGATCCATCTCGCCGGCGCCTCGTCGATCCTCGGCGCCATCAATTTCATCACCACCATCTTCAACATGCGCGCGCCTGGTATGACGATGCACAAGATGCCGCTGTTCGTGTGGTCGCAGTTGGTCACCGTGTTCCTGCTGCTGCTGGCGCTGCCGGTGCTGGCCGGCGCTATCACCATGCTGCTGACAGACCGCAATTTCGGCACCACGTTCTTCGCGCCGGAAGGCGGCGGCGATCCGCTGCTGTTCCAGCATCTGTTCTGGTTCTTCGGCCACCCGGAAGTCTACATTCTCATCCTGCCGGGCTTCGGAATGATCAGCCAGATCGTCGCCACCTTCTCCAAGAAGCCGGTGTTCGGCTATCTCGGCATGGCCTATGCGATGGTTTCCATCGGCGGCATCGGCTTCGTGGTCTGGGCGCATCACATGTACACGGTCGGCCTGTCGACCGGCGCGCAGGCCTACTTCATCGCCGCCACCATGGTGATCGCGGTGCCGACTGGCGTGAAGATCTTCTCCTGGATCGCCACCATGTGGGGCGGCTCGATCGACTTCAAGACGCCGATGCTGTGGGCGATGGGCTTCATCTTCTTGTTCACGGTCGGCGGTGTCACCGGCGTGGTGCTGGCCAATGCCGGCGTCGACCGCGTGCTGCACGACTCTTATTACGTGATCGCGCACTTCCACTACGTGCTCTCGCTCGGCGCGGTGTTCGCGATTTTCGGCGGCTGGTACTACTGGTTCCCGAAAATGACCGGCTACATGTACAACGAGACCATCGGCAAGCTGCACTTCTGGGTCACCTTCATCGGCGTGAACATTATCTTCTTCCCTCAGCACTTCCTCGGCCTTGCCGGGATGCCGCGCCGCACCGTCGATTATCCGGCCGCCTTCCACGGCTGGAACGAGGTCTCCTCCTACGGTTCCTACATCGCGGGCGTCGGCGTGCTGATCTTTTTCTTCGGCATGATCGAAGCCTTCGTCAAAAAGCGGGCTGCCGGCAACAATCCGTGGGGCGTCGGTGCGACCACGTTGGAATGGACGCTGTCCTCGCCGCCGCCGTTCCATCAGTTCGAGACCCTGCCGCGGATTAAATAATAATGTCGCTTGTCAGCGAAGGCGCAAACTTTCGCGGCCCGCTCACCGCCGGGCTCGCCGAGCCCAGTCTGGCGAGCGTCGGCGACTATGTCGCGCTGATGAAGCCGCGGGTGATGTCGCTCGTCATCTTCACCGCGCTGGTCGGCCTCGCGGTAGCGCCGGGGACCATGCATCCGCTGATCGGCTTCACCGCGCTGCTCTGCATCGCGGTCGGCGCGGGCGCGGCCGGCGCGCTCAACATGTGGTACGACGCCGACATCGACGCCATCATGACGCGCACGCGCGGGCGCCCGGTGCCGATGGGCCGCGTGCAGCCGGGCGAGGCGCTGGCGTTCGGGCTGACGCTTGCGGGTTTTGCGATCGTGGTGCTCGGCCTCTTGGTGAACGCACTCTCCGCCGCGCTGCTCGCCTTCACCATCTTCTTCTACGTCGTAGTCTATACGGTCTGGCTCAAGCGCTGGACCTCGCAGAACATCGTGATCGGCGGCGCGGCCGGCGCATTTCCGCCGATGATCGGCTGGGCGGCGGTGACCGGCTCGCTTTCGGTCGAGCCGGTCTTGCTGTTCATGATCATCTTCTTCTGGACGCCGCCGCATTTCTGGGCGCTGGCGCTCACGCGCACCGAGGATTACGCCCGCGCCGGCATTCCGATGCTGCCGGTGGTTGCCGGCGACGCCTCGACGCGGCGCCAAATCCTGCTGCATACGCTCATCCTGGTGCCGCTTGGCATCGCGCCTTGGGCGTTCGGTTATGCCGGCACGCTCTACGGTCTGACCGCGGCCGTAACCGGCGCGATCATGCTGGCGCTGGCTTTACAGGTTTTCCGCGAGCGCCGACCGGTCGAGCGCGCCAGCAAGCATCTTTTCGCCTTCTCGATCCTCTATCTGTTCCTGTTGTTCGCCGTGCTGCTGGTCGAGCGGGGATGGGGCGGGCTGATCGCCCGATTGGCGGCGTGACCAATGGCATCGCGATGAAAGAGAAACCGAAAGACGACGGCATCGTGCTTACCGAGGCGCAGAAGCGCGCCCGCCGTTCGCGCTCGGTCGCCATCGCGCTGTCGCTCGCCGCGCTGGTCATCCTGTTTTACGTGGTGACCCTGGTGAAGGGCCCGATCGTCATGGTGCGCCCGCTATGACTGAACCGGCGCCCCGCAGCTGCAAGAAACTTCGGCGCGACGTGCTAATCGCCGCCGGCTGCGGCGTCTTAGTGGCCTCGATGGTCGGCGCCTCCTTTGCCGCGATTCCGCTCTACAAGATATTCTGCCGGGTCACCGGCTTTGCCGGCACCACGCAGGTTGCCCGTATCGCGCCCAAGCACGAGCTCGGCCGCGAGCTCACTATTCGCTTCGACTCCAATGTCGCGCCCGGCCTGCCGTGGAAGTTCGAACCCGAGCAGAACGAGATCAAGCTGCGCATCGGCGAAGTAGCGACCGTGCACTACAAGGTCATCAACGAAGCCGCGCGCGCGATCACCGCACAGGCCTCGTATAACGTGACGCCGACCACGGTCGGCGCCTATTTCGACAAGATCAACTGCTTCTGCTTTACCCAGCAGACCATGAAGCCGGGCGAAACGCGCGAGATGACGGTGGTGTTCTACGTCGATCCCACGATCGTCGACGACCGCGACCAGGATCCGCTCAACACCATCACGCTGTCCTACACCTTCTACCGGCTGCCCGACGCCGCGCAGCCGGTGGCGGACGCCACAGTGAAGCCGACTGGAAAGCTCTAACGGAGAAGACGATGGCCGAGGCTCATACCAATCATCACGACTACCACCTGGTCGCGCCGAGCCCATGGCCGGCCGTCGGCGCCACTTCGGCTTTCATCGCGGCGTTCGGCGGCATCTGTTGGATGCACCATCTGTTCTCTGCGGCGCCCTTGGTGTTCGGGCTCGGCACAGTCGGCATCCTCTATACTTTTATCGGCTGGTGGCGCGATGTGATCCGCGAGGCCGAGTACGAGGGCTTCCACACCCGCGTGGTGCAGATCTCGCACCGCTACGGCATGATCCTGTTCATCGCCTCCGAGGTGATGTTCTTCGTCGCCTGGTTCTGGGCCTATTTCAACACCGCGCTGTTTCCCGGCGATGCGCACGATTATGGGCGCATGGCCATCACGCACGGCGTATGGCCACCGCAGGGCATCGAGACCTTCAATCCCTGGCACCTGCCGCTGCTCAACACGCTGATCTTGCTCACCTCGGGCACCACGGTGACCTGGGCGCATCACGCGCTCTTGGAAAACGACCGGCAGGGGCTCAAATGGGGCCTGGCGCTGACCATTCTGCTCGGCCTGACGTTCACCTGCGTGCAGGCTTACGAATACGCGCACGCGGCTTTCCACTATAGCGGCAATATTTACGGTGCCACCTTCTTCATGGCGACCGGCTTCCATGGCGCCCACGTCATCATCGGCTCGATTTTTCTGATCGTCTGCCTGCTGCGCGCCATCAACGGCCAGTTCAGTCCGACGCAGCACCTCGGCTTCGAGTTCGCCGCCTGGTATTGGCATTTCGTCGACGTGGTGTGGCTGTTCCTGTTCGCCTGTATATATGTGTGGGGCGCCGGCGTGCCGCATCCGGAGTGAGGATCACGCGATGATTTCTCAAAGGGGCGGCGTGGTTGCGCCGCCCTTTTTTATTACGGGAAGAACGAAAAATGGCTGACGAACCGCTGCCGATCGCCCGGGGCCTGCGCGGCCGCTGTCCGCGCTGCGGCGAGGGCAAGCTGTTCCAAGGCTTCCTGACGCTGCGGCCGGCTTGCGAGCGCTGCGGGCTCGACTTCGGCTTTGCCGATGCCGGCGACGGTCCGGCGGTGTTCGTCATCCTGCTCGGCGGCGCGCTGGTCGTGTTCGCGGCGCTGATCACCGAGGTGGTCTACCAGCCGCCTTATTGGGTGCACGCGGCGTTGTGGGTGCCGTTGATCCTGCTCGTGACGCTGGGACCGTTGCGGCCGATCAAGGGCCTGATGATCGCGCTGCAATACCATCACCGGGCGCAGGAAGGCCGTCTCGTGCATCGGAGCGACGAGTGAGCAAGCCGCGCGAATGCCGCCGCGGCGGGGTGTTCGAGGCAACGGTGTTCGCAGCCGCCGGCATCGCCATCCTGATCGGGCTCGGTATCTGGCAGCTCGACCGCAAGGTCTGGAAGGAAAATCTGATCGCCGCGCTGGACACGCGGCTCAACCGTGCGCCGGTAGACTTGCCGCCGCGCGAGAGCTGGCCGCAGCTCGTTGCCGAAGACAACGAATATACCCGCGTCAAATTCCCGGCCGAATTCCTCGCTGGGCAAGAAGCGCTGGTTTACACCGCCGGCTCTGCCTTCCGCCCCGACGTGCAGGGGCCCGGCTATTGGGTGTTCGCGCCGGCGCGGCTGCCCGGCGGCAGCATCGTCGTCGTCGACCGCGGCTTCGTGCCGGCCGAGCGCAAGGACCCGGCAAGCCGCGCGCAAGGTTCGCCGCTTGGCACCGTCGATATCGTCGGCGTCATGCGCTGGCCGGAGACGCGCGGAATGTTCACGCCGGCCGACGATCCGGCGGCCAATGTCTGGTATCTGCGCGACCCCAAAACGATCGCCGCGGCGAAGAAATGGGATAGCGCCGCGCCGTTCTATATCGAGCAGGAAACGCCGGCGCCGCCCGGCGGCTGGCCCAAGCCGGGCAAACTTGCGGTCAATCTGCCCGACGACCATCTGCAATACGCCATCACCTGGTTCGGCCTCGCGCTTGGCTTGGCCGGCGTCTACCTCACCTGGTTCGCCGGGCGTTTGCGGCGGCCTGCCTAACGGCGCGAGCCGGCCCGGCCGCTTGATATGCATCAAATCGTCTTGTCCCGGGATCGCGTTATGAACGGCAGGCCGCGCCGGCGCTGATGACCGGCGTGCGAGACCGGGGCAATTCGACGGTGGTTACGCGATTTCTCGAACGTCTGACGGCGTGGATCGAACGCGCGCTCGCTTACGCTTTCATTGCCGCGGTCGCGCTCAACTTCATCAACGTCGTCGGCCGCTATGCCTTCGGCGACACCATTCTCAGCGCGGACGAATTGCAAATCTTCATCATGGTCTTCATGACCTTCCTCGGCGCCGCCGTGGTCGCCTGGCGCAATCAACATCTATGCATGGATGTGGTGGTGAACGCGCTGCCCTCGACGGTGCGCTGGCCGATAAAGATTGCCGAACTTATGGCGATCGTCGTGCTCGCGGCCTTCGTGCTGTGGAATTCGACCTATTACGCCAAGCAGATGTTCGATATCGGCCGCGTCAGCGACATGGCGCGGGTACCGATGTGGATTCCGCATGGCGTGGTGGCGTTGGGCTTCGGACTGATGGCGCTCATCGCCGGCTTGCGCCTGATCGAAATCCTGGCTGGCCGCGGGCCGGGCGGCAACAAACCTGGCACGGGGGCCTGAACCATGGCGTTCGCGCTCGGTGTGATGCCGGTCATTCTGCTGCTATTGGGATTTCCGATCTTCATCGTCCTGCTGGCATCGGTCAGCGTCGCACTCGTATTCTTTATGCACATGCCGCTCGCGGCGCTGCATCAGAATATGTTTGGCTCGATCAACGCCTTTGCGCTGCTGGCGATCCCGTTTTTCGTCTATGCGGGCGAGCTAATGGGGCGTGGCAGTGTGGCCCAGCGCCTGGTCGATTTCGTGCAAGCCGGCGTCGGTTCGGTGCGCGGCAGCCTCGCCGTCACCACGGTCGGAACTTCGGCGATTTTCGGTGCGATCTCCGGCATCAGCGCGGCCTGTGTCGCAACAATCGGCCGCATCATGTATCCGGCGATGAGGCGCGCCGGCTATCCGGAAAATTTTTCCGCTGGCTTGGTCACCGCGGTCGGCGCCATAGACATCATCATCCCACCCAGTATTCCAATGATCGTCTACGGCGCCTCTGCCGAGGAATCGGTGCCGCGACTTTACGCGGCGGGCGTAGTGCCGGGGCTGATGTTGGCGTTGATGCTGGCCGCCTATGTCATGTGGTTTGCCTGGCGCAACGGCATTGGCGCCGGCGAGGCATTCAAGCTTGATCGTTTCCTGCGCGCGACCACGCGTGGCATTTGGGCGCTCGGCATGCCGTTCATCATTCTCGGCGGCATCTATGGCGGCGTATTCTCGCCAACCGAGGCGGCGGCGGTCGCTTGCGTTTACGCGGCCTTCGTCACCAGGTTTGTTTTCCGCGAACTGGGCTGGAGCGATATCGTCGAGGCCGCCTCAGCGACCGTGCTGTTCTCGGCGCAGATTCTCATTATCGTCGCTTGCGCCGGGGTGTTCTCCTGGCTGCTGACGGTCAATCAAATCCCGGCGGCGATCGTCGGCTGGCTGCAAGCGCTCAACATTTCCGCCTGGATGTTCCTGCTCACCATTAACGTCATCCTGCTGGTGGTCGGCTGCTTTCTCGATCCGCTGTCGGCAATCTTGCTGCTGACGCCGCTCTTGGTGCCGTTGGTCAAGGCCTTCGGCATCGACACCGTGCACTTTGGAATTGTGGTGACGGTGAATTTGGCGATCGGCTTATTCCATCCACCGTTCGGGATGAACATTTTCGTCGCTCAATCCGTGCTCGGGCTCGAATTGCGCGCGATCTATCGCGGCATAATTCCGTTTCTGGTGATCTACCTGATCGCGCTCGGCCTGATCACCTATATTCCAGCAATCTCGCTCGGCGGAATGCGCCTCATCCTCGGGCTCCACTGAACCGCCCAAACGGCTTGCGCCGCCATTCCGCTTAGGAATGACGGCGCAAATCGCGTGATTGTCGGTTCGCCGCCGCTACGGTCCGGCCTTGACGGTGCTCAATCGCTTTCCGGTGGCGATGATCGTGTCGTAGTCCGCTTTCATTTGCGGGTTGCTCGCCATCACCGCCGGGATCACCGAGGTAACGTCCTTGAGGTAGGCGGCGGCCTCTGGCGGCGGCAGCGTAATCGCTTCGCCGCCGTTCTTGACCCAAATTTGCCGCGTCTTCTCGACGTCGGCAACGCCGACCGTGGAGAACACCGTCTCAGCCTTGCGGGCCTCTTCACGTACGATTATCGCGAGCTCCGGCCCGATCTGCTTCATGAAATTTCGGTTGACCACGCCGGCCACGAACAGGAACGATTCCGGCAGATAGGTCGCCGTCTTGGTGACGTCGTAGTATTTGAACCCGGTTAGCACGTTGAAAGAGGAAATCGAGCCGTCGATCGTGTGGTTCTGCAAGGCTGGCAGCACTTCGCCGAGCGGTATTGAAACCGGCAGCGCGCCGAGCTTTTTGAACGGCTGGATATGCAGGGGCGCCGCGCCGGGGACGCGGATCTTTTGTCCCTTGAAGTCCGCCGCGGTGCGGATCGGCTTGTGCGAGGCCACCATCAGCGGACCATTGTTGCCGACCACCAACAGTTCAATGCCTCTGGTTTCACCGAAGGTCGCAAGGCGCGCCCGCACGGCAGGATCGGCCAACACCTGCTGGCTTTGTCCGACGCCGTTGAACAGGCCGGCGGCATCGAACACTTGGAAGCGCGGCTCCAACCCGATCAGGAAGCCGACGGCGGGAATGGCGAACTCGATGGTGCCGAGCGCGACGCCATCGACGGTCGCGGGGATTTGCCCGAGTTGGCTCGCCGGATAGATTTCAACCTTGATGCGGCCGCCGGAACGCTGCTCGACGCCCGCCTTGAACTGCTTCATCCATTCATGCGGGGCGTCGTTCACCGTCGGCGACGACAGCTTCATGGTAAATTGTTGCGCGCTCGCCGCGTTGGCGAAAAGCAACCCGGCCGCGATGACCGCCGCCTTGAAAATCCAGTGTCTCATCGTGCACCCCCGGCTCTGCGTTTCCCTGAATTGAGATTCCGGCGGTTTCGGACAAGCAAAATCGATAGCCGCGCCGGCAATTATCTCAAGTAGAACAGTTCAATAAACGCCGGTTGAGCATATTGACTTGGATCAAATCAGACGGGACCGCCTCGATCTTCGCCGTGCCGCGCTCAGAACGAATAGGCGGCGCGCAAGCCGTAATCGTTGATGCCCTTTTTGTAGGGGCAAAGGGTGGCGTTTGAAAGGTGATCGAATGTGCCTAAGACGCTCCAGCGGTCATCGAGCCGGTAGCCGACCGAGCCGCCGCTGTGAAATGCCCAGCGGCAGCCGAGGCCGTTCATGTTGTCTGCGTTATCGTCGAGGTTGCCGTTATGAATAAGCCCGCCGAAGAAGCCCTCCGCTAACCAGTTCCTCGTGAAATTGTAGGTCCACAGCGCGCCGGCATAGACGTAGCTGGTCTTCCCAGCCAAATTGCCGATCCCTCCGACGTGAAAGCGCGGCGTGAAATAATCGGGCAAGCCGGGAATGGTGAAAAACCGGGGTGCGACCAGTTCAAGGTTGAGATCGGCCGAGCCACCCTCTGGGCTGGCGACCGCATGGGCGAATACGCCGCCGCGCAGCTCGAATCGCTCGGGCTGATAGAGCGTCGGCGGTGCGAATATCACCGATGAATCCGACAGCGGAGGAGGCGGTGGTGGGGGCAGATCGGTGGTCGACGCGATACCTCATTGCATGCACAAGGCGGCCGCCATCGCCGTGAAAAGAAAAAGCGTGCCCGAACGCATACTGCCGCAATGCATCATCAATTCGTTCGCCCGGGCTATCTCGCTGGACTATTTATACAACTATCCTTGATCGGCCGGCTTTTGTCATTATCGTTTTCGGATTTCGGTGAAATGCGGCGAACGAATTTTATGCGAAAAATCGGCAGAATATCGCTCACCGCCCGAAAATACCGCTTCCTTGTGAAAGCCTCCGGGCGCGGTTACTGTACCTCGCAAAGCGTGCCTTTGAGGCAAAACCACAGTGATATCAATGCGCTACGTCTCAACGCGGGGCGAGGCCCCGGCGCTCGATTTTGTCGAAGTCATGCTGGCCGGGCTCGCCCGCGACGGCGGCCTTTACGTGCCTGAGACATGGCCCACGGTCATGAACGACACGATCGCCGGCTTTGCCGGCAAGCCCTATGCCGAAGTCGCGGTCGAGGTGATCCGGCCCTTCGTCGGCGATGCCATCCCGCTAGCCGATCTCGCCCGCATGGCGCGCGAGGCCTACGGCACGTTCCGCCATCCGGCGACCGCCCCGCTTGCGCAACTCGGCCCCAGCCTGTTCGTGCTCGAGCTGTTTCACGGGCCGACGCTCGCCTTCAAGGACCTCGCTATGCAGCTGGTGGCGCGGCTGATGGATCACGTGCTGCTCGCGCGCGGCGAGCGCACGACCATCGTGGTGGCGACCTCGGGCGACACCGGCGGCGCCGCGGTCGAGGCATTCCGCGGCCGCGCCCAGGTCGACGTGGTGGTGCTGTTCCCGCAGGGACGCATCTCCGAGGTGCAGCGGCGCATGATGACCACGGTGCCCGATGCCAACGTGCACGCGCTCGCGATCGAAGGCACCTTCGACGACTGCCAGGCGCTGGTGAAGGCGATGTTCAATCATCACGCCTTTCGCGACCGCGTGCGGTTGTCCGGGGTCAATTCGATCAACTGGGCGCGCATCGTCGCGCAGGCGGCCTACTATTTCACCGCCGCGGTCGCGCTCGGCGCGCCGCACCGCAAAGTCGCCTTCACGGTGCCGACGGGGAATTTCGGCGACGTCTATGCGGGCTATGTCGCGAGCCGCATGGGGCTTCCCGTCGACCGCTTGGTGGTGGCGACCAATGTCAACGATATCCTCGCCCGCACTTTTGCGACCGGCGCCTACGAACTGCGCGACGTGGTGGCGACCACCTCGCCGTCGATGGACATTCAGGTCTCGTCGAATTTCGAGCGCCTGTTGTTCGACGCCTATGGCCGCGACGCATCCGCGCTGCGCGCGCTGATGGGCTCGCTCGCGCAATCGCGCCGCTTCGCGGTTTCGTCGTCCGCTCTCAAGCAGATGCGCGCGCTGTTCACCGCCGACCGCGCCGACGAGCAGGAAAGCGCCGCCACCATCCGCGCCTGGGTGCGCGAGGCTGGTTATTGCGTCGATCCGCACACCGCGGTCGGCTTGGCGGTGGCCGAGAAAGAGGCGCGCGACCCGTCGGTGCCGATGGTCGTGTTGTCGACCGCACACCCGGCGAAGTTTCCCGACGCGATCAAGGCCGCCTGCGGGATCGAGCCGGCGCTGCCGGACTGGCTCGCCGATCTGCCGCAGCGGGCAGAGCGCGTCACCGTGTTGCCGGCGGATCAAGCGGCGGTCGAACGATACGTGGCGTCTGCCTCGCGCGCGGCACGTGCGGGAGCCGCGGCATGAGCGTCGAAATCACCCGTCTTGCCTCTGGCCTGTCGGTGGTGACCGACCGCATGCCGCATCTGGAATCCGCTTCGCTCGGGGTCTGGGTCGGCGCCGGCGGCCGCAATGAGGCGTCCGACGAGCACGGTATATCTCATTTGCTCGAACATATGGCGTTCAAGGGCACCAAGCGGCGCAGCGCGCGCCAGATAGCGGAAGAGATTGAGGCGGTCGGCGGCGAACTCAATGCTGCCACCAGCGCCGAAAGCACCGCTTATTATTCCCGCGTGCTCAAGGCCGACGTGCCGCTCGCGCTCGACGTGCTGGCGGACATATTGACCGAGCCCGCCTTCGATGCGGAGGAATTGCGCCGCGAGCAGAACGTCATCGTGCAGGAAATCGGCGCCAACGAAGACGATCCCGACGGAGTGGTGTTCGACCGCCTGCAGGAAATCGCGTTTCCCGGGCAGCCGGTCGGCCGCTCCATTCTCGGCACGCCGGCGACTGTGCGCTCGTTCGACCCGGCGCGTTTGCGTGGCTATCTCGCGCGCCATTATCGTGCGCCCGACATGCTGGTGGCCGCCGCCGGCGCCATCGAGCACGAAAAGATCGTCGCCGAGGCCGAAAAACGCTTCGCCAGCTTCGTCGGCCCGGCCGCGCCGGCGCCGGAACCGGCGCATTTCGGCGGCGGCACAAGGGTCGAGACCCGCGATCTCGAGCAGGTGCACATCGCGCTGGCGCTGCAAGGCTTGGCCGTGCGCGACGACCAACTCTACAGCCTGCAGGTATTCGTCAGCGTGCTCGGTGGCGGCATGTCGTCGCGGCTGTTCCAGGAGGTGCGCGAGAAGCGCGGACTTTGCTACGCCATCCACGCCTTCCACATGCCCTATGCCGACACCGGTCTGTTCGCACTCTACGCCGGCACCGACGAAGCGGACGCGCCCGAACTAATGCGGGTCGCCATCGACCAAATCGCGGTCGCGACCGAAACGCTGAACGAGGCCGAGGTCGACCGCGCCAAGGCGCAGATGAAGGCCGGCCTGCTAATGGCGCTGGAAAGCTCGGAAGCACGCCTCGGGCAAATTGCTCGCCAAATGCTCGCTTTTGGCCGCCCGGTCCCGCTCGACGAGATCGTCGCTAAAGTCGACGCGGTAACGGTCGAGAGCGCGCGCGCCGCCGGGCGTGCGCTGATCGGACGCGGCAAGCCTGCGATCGCCGCGCTCGGACCCGGCAATGGCCTTGAAAGCACGGCCGCGATCGCTGAAGGTCTCGTGCGCCGCGCCGCCTGAGCGGGGAGCGCTAAAACCGAAACGGCCCATGGCGTTTTTCCGCACCGTCAGCAGCAACGAAGTCCTCCCCGCCATTGCTGGCGCTGGGGTTACGCTACGCGTGCCGCAAAGTGGCGACTTTGCCGAGTGGGCGGCCTTGCGCGAGCGCAGCCGCGCCTTCCTGGTGCCGTGGGAGCCGACCTGGCCGGCCGATGACCTCACGCGCGGCGCCTTCCGGCGGCGGCTCAAGCGCTACGCCGAGGACCTGCGCAACGACCTCGCCTATGCTTTCTTGATCTTCCGTAGCGACGACAATGCGCTGGTTGGTGGGCTGACGCTGGCGAATATCCGCCGCGGCGTCGCGCAAGCGGGCTCGATCGGCTATTGGGTCGGCGCGCCGTTTGCCCGCAAAGGCTACATGACCACGGCGATGCGCGCCTTGGTGCCGTTCTGTTTCGGCACACTGCGGCTGCATCGGCTGGAGGCGGCCTGCATTCCGGGCAATACCGCCTCCGTTCGCCTGCTCGAAAAGACCGGCTTCCAGCGCGAGGGCTATGCGCGCAGCTATCTGTGCATCAATGGGACATGGCAGGACCACCTGCTTTATGCGCGCCTGAAAGACGACGCGGATTGAATTTCGTTGCCTTTGGGTTGCCACGCTTGGCTTGCTATAAGGCTGGCTTGCGATAAAGGCGGGCAGGGGCGCCAGCGCCTACAAGAAACGCGAGCCGGGACAATGGGTAGGGGATGTACCAAACAAACCGTGCGCAGCGGTCGCGGCAAGCTCGCGCTGATCGCTTTGGCGTTGGCGCTCGGCGGCTGCGGCACCACCGACCTGTTCAAGTCGTCGCCCTTGGACTATTTCAGCTCATCGTCGAAAGCCACCAACGATACGCCGGCCGCCGGCGGTACCGCCAACATTACGGCCGACGATATCGATTGCCCCGAAGTGCAAATACGCACCGGCGCGGCCACCCTCATGATCGGCAGCAAGCCGGGAGAGGGCGAGCCGGGCGCGATGGATGTGCGCTACCAGGGTTCCATCATCCGCACCGCCCGCGAATGTCACGTGAATGCCGGCATCATGACCATGAAGGTCGGCATCGAGGGTCGCGTCATCACCGGGCCGGTCGGCGGGCCTGGCACGGTCGACGTGCCGCTGCGCATCGCGGTGGTGCAGGAGGGCGTCGACCCCAAGGCGGTCGCATCAAAATTCGCCAAGGAAACGGTGACGGTGAACAATTCGGTCGACCGCGTCGTCTTCACTCATGTCGAACCCGACATCGTGTTCCCGCTGCCGGTGCCGCTCGGCCTGATCGACCGCTACGTGGTCTATGTCGGGTTCGATCCGCTCGGCGCCCAGCCGGAGAAGAAGCCGCCGGTGAAAAAGCGCAAGCCCGTCGCCAAGAAGCCGGCAGCCAAGCCGAAGCAGAGTTGATGGACGCGCGCCGCTAATTCAGCTTCTTGCGCACGTCCTCGATGCCCTTGGCGATCAAGTCGGCGGCGAGAGCACCTTTGGCTTCTTGCGCGAGCACCTTGGCGGCGGCGGCAACGGCGGCTTCGGCGGCGGCGCTGCGCACGTCGGCGGCGGCCTGCGCTTCGGCCTGCGCGATCTTGACCTCGGCCATCTTGGTGCGGCGGGCGACGAATTCCTCGATCTTGGCCTTGGATTCGACGGCGAGCCGCTCGGCCTCGTCCTTGGCGCCGGCGATGATCCCCTGCGCCTCGCTCTCGGCCTCATTGCGCTTGCGCTGGTAGTCGGCCAGCAATTGCGCGGCCTCGTCCTTGAGCTTCTTGGCCTCGTCGAGTTCGGCCTTGATGCGCTCGGCGCGCTCGTCCAGCGATTTGCCGATCATTCGGTGGATGCCGAGATAGCCGAGCAGGCCGAGGAACACGAAAAAGCCCAGCGCGACCCAGAATTCGGCTTCATGCAGCATGGCCAACACCTCTAGCCTTTGAGCACGTCGGCGACCGCCTCGGCGACCGCCTTATCGCCCGGCGCCGACCCGATCAGCCGCTCGATGATTGCCGCGGCGGCGCCCTCGGCAATGGTGCGGACATTGGCCATGGCCGCCTGCTTGGTGGCGGCGATGGATTTCTCGGCCGCCGCCAGCTTGACGTTGAGCTCGCCCTCGAGCGTCTTGCGGGTCGCTTCCGCCGCGGCCTGCTGTTTCTCGCGCGTTTGGTTGGCGATGGTCTGAGCGCGGGCGCGCGCTTCGGCCAGCGCCTTTTCGTAGGCCGCCACCGCCGCGTCGGACTGGGCCTTGAGCCGTTCGGCCTCGGCGATGTCGTCGGCGATGCGCTTCTGGCGATTTTCGATGACGCGGGCGACCTGCGGCAGCGCCCATTTGGCCATCAGCGCGTAGAGCAGCACGAAGAAGATCGCAAGCCAGATCAGCTGCGAGGGAAAGGTGTGCGAATTGAACGGCGGAAAGCCGCCGTCATGCTCGCCCTTCGGGACGTGCTCGGTGCTCTTCGTATGTGCCGGCTCGGCCATCGTGCGTTTTCTCGAGCGTTACAGCGCGAACAGTAGCAAGAGCGCGATCAGCAGCGAGAAGATGCCGAGCGCTTCGGTGATGGCGAAGCCGAAGATCAAGTTGCCGAACTGGCCTTGCGCGGCGGACGGATTGCGTATCGCCGCGGCGAGGTAATTGCCGAAGATGATGCCGACGCCGACGCCGGCGCCGCCCATGCCGATGCAGGCGATGCCCGCACCGATGTATTTTGCTGCCACTGGATCCATATATCCTACTCCTTCTGCTTGTTCGGTCGGGGCCGCTAATGGCCCGGGTGAATCGCATCGTTGAGATAGATGCAGGTGAGCACGGCGAACACGTAGGCCTGCAGGAACGCCACCAGCATTTCGAGCGCGGTCAGCGCGACGATCATGGCGAAAGGCAGCACGCCGCCGGCCCAGCCGAGCGCGCCGAGCGCGGTGCCCAAAAGGATAATGAAGCCGGCGAACACCTTGAGCGCGATGTGGCCCGCCAGCATGTTGGCGAACAGACGCACGCTGTGCGAGATCGGCCGCGAGATGAACGACAGCACCTCGATGAAAATGATCAACGGCAGGATGTAGATCGGCACGCCCTTCGGCACGAACAGGTTGAAGAAATGCAGACCGTGGCGGATGAGCCCATAGCCGAGAACCGTGAGGAACACGGTGATCGCCAACGCGGCGGTGATGATGATGTGGCTGGTGACGGTGAAGGCGAAGGGGATCAGCCCGAACATGTTCAGCGACAGCACGAACATGAACAGCGTGAAAACGAAGGGGAAAAACCGCATGCCTTCCTGGCCGGCGGTCGAGCGCACCATGGAGGCTACGAATTCATAGGAAAGTTCCGCGGCCGATTGCAGGCGCGTCGGCACTGCCTTGCCGCCGGCGGTAGCGAGCACCAGAAACAACGTAAGGCCGACCACCGCGATCAGCATGAACAGCGCGGAATTGGTGAAGGCGATTTCGGCATTGCCGAACTTGCCGAGCGGAAACAGATTGATAATCTGGAATTGGTGGATGGGATCCATGGTCTTCGCGTCAATATCTCGGCGTCAGTCGTTCAGCTGTCTTTCGCGGACCACGCCGGCCGCGCGCATCACGTTCAGGACCCCGGCGGCGAAACCGAGCAGCAGAAACACGATGAGCCCCCACGGCGAAATCCCCAGCCAGCGGTCGAGCAGCCAGCCGATCAATGCACCCACGAGCACGCCCGCCACCAGCTCGGTCGACATCCGGAAGCCGCGGGCATACGCCGAAGCATCGGCGTTCGAACGAGGACCGGAAACGTTTTCGGATGGTCGGCTCGCATTGTCGAGCCGTTCGCCGAGACGCTGGAGCCTCGCGGAGAGAGCAGCCTCGTCGTCCGGCGGTTCGTTGCGATCGTCTTTGCCGCGCGTGCCGTCAGCCATGCCTTCGACTCGCGTGGACTTAAAGGCCTCGCACTTGAATTCCGCCGCCCTAAAAGCCGCGCGGACCATACTGATCGGGTATGTACGAGTCAAGAAACGGGCACATCGACGTAAGTATCTGATATCAAGCGCTAAATGAAGAGTTTCCTGCCTGCATTGCGCGGCCGCGCGTGCGCTGCGGCATGGCTGTCAACAGAGAACGCGGGGCGAGGTTCAGGCGTTGGCGGGCCGGTGGTAGGCTTATCCGCCAGCGCCCGAGTGGGAGGACATCACCATGCGACATATGACGTTTGCGATTGCCGCCGCGCTGGCGTGCGCGGCATCGCCCGCGCTGGCGCAGAACGCCCAGAGCGCGCCGGCGATCGAGCCGCCGCCCGCTGCGCAGGCCGCGCCGAAAGCGCCGGGCGCGAGCGGGACCGTCCCGCCCGGCCGTTTCGCCTTCAACCGCGTCGATGGTGGTTTCCTGCGCCTGGACAATCAGACCGGACAGATTTCGTTCTGCAGTTCGCACGAAATCGGCTGGGCTTGCCAGGCTGTCCCGGAGGACCGCGCCGCGCTGGAGAAGGAGATCGCGCGCCTGCAGGACGAAGTCACCAGCTTGAAGGCGGAAGTCGCATCGCTGCGCGAGCCGTCGCCGCCGCGCCCGCCGGCCGACCTGACGCCGCCGGCGCCCGACAAAAGCGAGGATACGGCTAAATTGCGCGATGACCTCGCGCACGCCCGCGCCGCCTTCGAGAATGCCTGGCGGCGGCTGGTTGAGATCATCGTCCAACTGCAGAAGGACATGATACGCAAGGGTTAGCTTTCTCCGTTCGTCCCCGCGGAAGCGGGGACCTAGGCTTTACCGCGCGGTCCTGGATTCTCGCTTGCGCGGGAATGAGCGGAGTTATGATTGCGTTCGTGGAACATCGATTGGCGCCTCATGCCCAGCAAATTTTCGCCCATCACCGAGGTCACACCGCGACTGATCGCGAGCGCAACTCTGCGCCTGGATACGGCCGGCGCCGGGTTCATCGACATCACCGCTTATGCCGCAAATTTCATTGCGCAGTGCGGCGCCGGCGAGGACACGCTGCTGATCTTTCTGCGCCATACCTCGGCCTCGCTTACCATCCAGGAGAATGCCGATCCCGACGTGCAGACCGACCTCATGTCGGCGCTCGATCGCCTCGCGCCGGAAAACGCGCCCTGGATTCACGACGTGGAGGGACCGGACGACATGCCGGCGCATGTGAAGGCTATGCTCACCGGCGCGTCGCTGCACGTGCCGGTGTCGGGTGGCAAACTCGCGCTCGGCGCCTGGCAGGGCATCTACCTGGTCGAACACCGGCGCCGGGCGCACGCGCGCGAGGTCATCCTGCAATTTATCGGCAGCCGCTGAAAATACGAGCGGGGCCGAATGGGCCCCGCGCGCAGCTTTTGTTGCCAGGCCGGCGATTACTCCGCCGGTTGCGTTTCCTGATCCCATATCTTTATCTTGTTCGTCTCCGGCATCAGGAACAGGCTGAGGATGAGACACACTGCCGGCACGGCGATCGGGTAGATCAGCGCGTAGCCGAGGCTATGCGTCGACTGGTAGGCCGCCGTGGTAATGAACGGCACCAAGCCGCCGCCCCAGCCATTGCCGATGTGATAGGGCACCGACACCGAGGTGTACCGGATGCGGCTCGGGAAGAATTCGGCAAGGAAGGCGCCGATCGGCCCGTAAACCATACCCACGTAGCAGACCATGATCACCACGATGAGGATCGCGATCGGCGCATTGACATGGCCCGGCTGCGTGACGTCGCCGAGCCACGAGTACAGCGGATAGTAGGTGACCGCCGCCAGGAACATGCCGCCCAGGATCACCGGCTTGCGGCCGATCTTGTCAGACAACCATCCGAAGAAGATGAGCGACGGGGTGCCAATGACGAGGCCGATGCCCACGATCCAGGAAGTGGTCAAGGCGTCGAGCTTGGACACCTGCTGCATGAAATACAGCGCCCAGAACTGGCCGCTGTACCACACCACGCCCTGGCCGAGCACGACGATGGTCGCGATGATCACGTATTTCAGGTTGGCGGGGTTGCCGAAGGCTTCCCGCCAGGGATTCTTGCTCGTGTGTCCCTTGGCTTTGATTTCCGCGTAGATCGGCGATTCCTCGAAGGCGCCGCGGATATAGACGGCGATCAACACCAGCACGAAGGAGAATAGGAACGGAATGCGCCACGCCCATGCATTGAACGCAGCTTCGCCGAAGTAGCTGCGGGTCGCGATGATCACGATGAGCGACACCACGATGCCCAGCGTCGGCGAGGTTTGCAGCCAGCCGGTATAGTAGCCGCGGTGTTTGTCCTCCACATGCTCGGCGACATAGGTGATGGCCCCGCCATACTGCCCGCCCAGGCAAAGCCCCTGAATCATGCGCAAGGCGAACAGGATGAACGCGGCCGCCAGACCGATCTGGTCGAAGGTCGGGATCAAGCCGATCGCGCCGGTGCCGAGCGCCATGCCGACGAGCGTCATAAGGAACGTGTACTTGCGGCCGACGACGTCACCGAGCCAGCCGAACAAGAATGCACCCAACGGCCGGACCAAGAAGCCGGCGGTGAACAACGCGATCGTGCTCAACAGCGCTGCGACGGGATGGCTTTTCTCGAAGAACTTGACCGACAAGATCGCGGCCAAGCTGCCGAAGATGTAGAAATCATACCATTCGATGACGTTGCCTCCCGCCGCGGCGGTAATCACGCGACGGAAATTTGCTGGAACGTGGGCAGCCATGGATTTCCTCCCCTGCTGTTTGCCCCGGGCCTTTTATTGACGCTACGAATTCGGTCCATGGCACCACGCGAACGGCGAACCGCGGACCAAACCGACGCGCCGTGCATCCCAATACCAATAACACTGGCGCAAGCGGGAGCTTATACGACTTTCGGCCGGATTACCCTGATAAGGTATTGATTGTTATCAACTATTTTGCAGTGCACCAAACAGTGGCAGAACTGCAATTTATCGCGCCCGGCGAGGCACTTGCGCGTGAAACGTGCGGGGTGGACATTGACCGATGTGCTAATCCGACGCAGAGGTTTTGCGGGCTGGCCCGCAGGCACAAACGAAAGTTCTATAAGTGGAGAGCCAAGAACAGTATCGGCTCGTGATCGCCGACGACCATCCGCTGTTCCGCGGGGCGCTGCGCGAGGCGGTCACCGGTTTGTTCGAACGTGTCGATATTGCGGAAGCCGGAACCTTTAACGAGGCTGCCGAATTGCTCGAGCGAGGCAGCGATATCGATCTCGTCCTGCTCGACCTGACCATGCCGGGCGTGCGCGGTTTTTCCGGCTTGATGTATCTGCGCGCGCAATATCCCGGCGTCCCGGTCATTGTGGTCTCGGCGAACGACGACCCGGCCGTGATCCGCCGCTGCATGGAATTCGGCGCTTCCGGCTTTATTCCCAAGACGCTCGGCATCGAAGCCATGCGCGCGGCGATCTCGCGCATTCTGAGCGGCGGCGTGTGGACGCCGCCGGACGTCGATCTTTCCGCCGGTTCGGACGCGGAGACCGCCGCCTTGATGGCGCGCATGGCGACGTTGACGCCGCAGCAGGTGCGCGTGCTGATGATGCTGTCGGAGGGCCTGCTCAATAAGCAAATCGCCTTCCAGCTCTCCGTCTCGGAGGCGACGGTGAAGGCGCACGTCTCCGCCATCCTGCAAAAGCTCGGCGTCGAAAGCCGCACGCAGGCGGTTATCGCCGCGGCCAAGATCGAGAGCGGCCAGTGGTCGCAAGGCGCGCCGGCGGTGAATTGATCTTTTTTATCCCTCCCCGAAAAGAAAGGGATAAGAACGACTACTCCGCCGCCGCCACCCGTAGCACGCGCCACTGTGCAAGCTGCGCGCGCAGCGCGGCCGGCTTGAGCGGCTTGTTCAAGAGCTGGATGCCTTCGGCGCGCGCCAACTCGCGCACGGCCGGCGAGCGGTCGGCGGTGATCAAGATTGCCGGCAGGTCGCCGAGCGCTAAGCGCAGCGCCACGATCGCCTCGATGCCGTTACCCTGGTCGAGGTGGTAATCGACCAGCAATCCATTGGGCGCGACGGCGCTTTGCTCGATCGCCGTCAGCGCGCCGGCAAGATCGGATGCCTTGATGACCTCGCAGCCCCAGCCGTGCAACATGGTCTCCATGCCGTCGAGCACCGAAGGTTCGTTGTCGATGCAGAGCGCGGTGGTGCCAACGAGCTGGCTCGGATCGACACGGATGTCGTCGCGCGCGGGCAACTCGACAGCGACCGCGTTCGATAGTGCGACCATGACCGAGAAACGCGAGCCGCCGCCGACCCGCGAATCGACCTCGATCTCGCAGCCGAGCACGCGCGCCACGCGTTCCACGATCGAGAGGCCGAGGCCTAGCCCGCGCGCGATGCGGGCGCCCTGATCGAGGCGGTGGAATTCCACGAAGATATCGCGCTGCTGCGATTCCGGAATGCCGACGCCGGTGTCGCAGACGTCGATACGCAGGCGGTCGCCGCGCCGCCTACAGCCGACCAGCACGCGCCCAGTCGGCGTGTATTTGATGGCGTTGGAGACGAGGTTCTGCACCAGCCGGCGCAGCAGCCTGCGGTCGGAGCGCACCACCAACGAAGACCGTACGAAAGTGAGATCGAGCCCCTTGGCGCCGGCTAGCGGCGCGAATTCCAGTTCGATCTGCCGCATCAGGTCGTCGATGCGGAAGCTGGCGAATTCGGGACGCATCACCCCTGTGTCGAGCCGCGACATGTCGAGCAGCGCGCCGAATATCTCTTCCACCGCCTCGAGCGAGGCGTCGATATTGTCGACCAGCCGGCTGTCACCGTTGCCGCCCTGGCGCTCGATCAGGCTGGTGACGTAGAGTCGCGCCGCATTGAGCGGCTGCAGGATGTCGTGGCTCGCCGCGGCGAGAAATTTGGTCTTTGAAATATTCGCCTCATCGGCCTCGCCTTTGGCGCGCGCCAGCGCCACGTTCAGGCGGGTGAGCTCCTCGGTGCGCTCACGCACGCGCCGCTCCAACGTCTCGTTGGCGCGCTCGAGCGCCTCGGCCGCTTCCACGCTCGGGGTGATATCGGTGAAGGTGGTGACCAGGCCGCCGTCGGGCATATGGTTGGCGCGCACTTCGATCACCATGCCGGGCTCCGCGAAACGCTCGAGGAACGGCTCGCGGCCGGAGACGTAGCGCTCGATCTGTGCCTGCACGAAATCGCCGATGCGGTCTGGGGCGACGTCGCTGCGCTGTCCGTTGAAATGCAGGATGTCGGCGAGCCCGCTGCCGACGCGGATCAGGTTCGGCGGCAGGTCGAGGATTTCGCCGAATTGCCGGTTCCAGCAGATCAACTGCAGCTCCTTGTCGAACACCGCGATGCCTTGGCGCACGTGATCGAGCGCGGTCTGCAGGATTTCACGGTTGTACTGGATCGCCGCGTTGGCGTCGTCGAGCAGCTTCAAAGCCGCCTTGGTCGAAACCGTGCGCTTGCGCAACAGCAGCGAAAGCACCAGCCGCGAGGAGGCCGCGCCGATCGCGGAAGCCAGAATGTGCTCGGCGTAGCGCACCAGCCGGAAATCGGCTTCGTCTGTGGGTTCGAGGCCGATGCGTTGCGTGCCGGCGAAGCTTTCGAACGCGCTGCGCGAGCGCTCCTCGCCGAGATAGCGCGCGACCGTGCCGGTAAGTTCCTCCACCGTGACCGAGGATCGCCAGAGCCGGAAGGTGGGCGCGATTGGCGCCAGATCCGGCGGCACGAAGACGTTCGCCTGCAGCCGTTCGATCGGCGAGGGTGCACGGCGCAAGGAGAAGCCGACATAGCACAACAGATTGATCGCCAGGCTCCAGACCACGCCATGCACCAGCGGCGGCAGATCGAGCCCGAACAGGTTCTGCGGTCGCAGCGCGATAATGTGCCAGGGACCGTCGGTGAGGATGTGATGGCCAACAATGCCGATGTCGGCAAAGCTCGGCAGCAGCAGCGTATAGGCCCACACAAAAATGCCGGCGGTCATGCCGGCGATGGCGCCAGCGGCGGTGGCGCGCCGCCAAAACAGGCCGCCGAAGAACGCCGGCGCGAGCTGCGCGACCGCCGCGAACGACAGCAGGCCGATCGAGGCGAGCTGGGCGTCGCCGGCGGTGCGGTAATACATGTAGGCCAGCAACAGGATGGCGAAGATCGCCAGCCGCCGCACGGTGAGCAACAGCAAGCCGACGTTTTCGCGGCCGCTGATCAGCGCTTCGCGCCGTTGCAGCACCAGCGGCATGATGAGGTCGTTCGATACCATGATCGACAATGCCACCGATTCCACGATCACCATGGCCGTGGCCGCCGACAATCCGCCGACGAAGGCGGCAATGGTAAGGGTGTTGGAGCTGGTTTGCAGCGGCAGCGCCAACACGAACATGTCGCTGTCGACTTTGCCCGCCGGGAAGGTCAGCAGGCCGGCGAGCGCGATGGGCACCACGAATAGGTTGATCGCCACGAGATAGAGCGGAAACAGCCAGGCCGCGCGCTTGATCTCGTGCTCGTTGTTGTTCTCGACTACCGCCACATGGAATTGCCGCGGCAATAGGATGATCGCCACGAACGACAGCAACGTGGTGGCGAGCAACGTGCCGAACGGCGGCTCCCGCATGAAGATGCTGGCCGTCCTGGAATGCTGCGCGGCCGCCTCTAACAGCCCGCTTGGGCCCCCGAACATCCAGAATGTCACAAAGATGCCGACCGCCAGAAAGGCGAACAGCTTGACGATCGATTCGGTGGCGACCGCCAGCATCAAGCCGTCCTGGTGTTCGGTGGCGTCGATATGGCGCGTGCCGAACAGCACCGCGAAGGTCGCCATCGACATCGCCACGAACAGCGCGATGTCGCCGAGCACCGGCTGGGTCACGCCGGCACTCGGCGCGATCTGGGCGAGGATGGTTTCGAGCGAGGACGATACCGCCTTGAGCTGAAGCGCGATGTAGGGGATCGTCCCGATGATCGCGATCAGCGCGACGGTCGCTGCCACCGCCTGGCCCTTGCCGTACCGCGCGGCGATGAAATCGGCGATCGAGGTGATGTTCTGCGCCTTGGCCAGCCGCACGATGCGCACCAGGAGCGGCGAGAACAGGCCGATCATCAGCACGGGGCCGATGTAGATGGTGAGGAATTCGTAGCCCGTTCGCGAGGCCGAGCCAACCGAGCCGAAGAAGGTCCACGAGGTGCAATAGATTGCCAGCGACAGCGGATAGATCAGCAGCCGGGCGCGCCCGCTGCGGCCGAGGCCGCGGGTGCGGTCCCCGTAGCTCGCCACCAGGAACAGCAGGCCGATATAGGCAAGCGCGACCGCGACGACGACCCAGCCTTGCAGCATGCGGGCTCCAGATCGGGGCTAAACCCGGGTTTAGGAAGGGATTTTAGCCTGCTTGGGCCGCTCAGAACAGGCTTGCGTCGGGGCTCGGTTAACCCTGCGGCGGCGGGGCCTAATAGCCGGCGCGGCGATCCAGCCGCGCATGTCTGCTGCGATTTGACGCAAAGCGGAGCGCGCGGCATTGATCGCGCAACGGGCCCGCGCGTTGCGGGTTGCGCGAAAGCCGCCAGCCCTTGTCTTTGCCGACATCCAACGACCGCATAATGCTTGTCCGTAACGTCGCGGAAACGCTGGCCTTTGCCGCCGCCGGCGGGCTGACGCTCGGGCTTGCGGGCGTGCCGGCCGGCTATCTGTCGGGTTCGATCCTGATGGTCGCCGCCGCCTCGCTTGCCGGGCGGCCGATGCTGATCCCGCTGCTGCCGATGCGCATCTTGCTGGTGCTGATCGGCATTTCGCTCGGCGCCGTGGTCACGCCAGCGACGCTCAACGGCATGGCGACCTATCCGCTGAGCATCGCCGTCTTGATTGTGGCCATGGTCGGCATCAGCGTCGGCGGTGCCAGCTATCTTCGGGTCGTGCACGGCTGGGACAAGATGACCGCCTATCTTGCCGCCGCGCCGGGCGGGCTCTCGCAGGTGATGGGGCTCGCCGCTGAACTCGACGCCGATATTCGCGCCATCGCCATCGTGCAGACCGTGCGCGTGGCGATCATCGCGGTCGGCCTGCCGGCGGGCCTATCGCTGCTTGGCCTCGTCGGCCGAGCCAGCCGCAGCGTCGGCGGACCGTTCAACGCCGCGCTGCTCGACGAGTTGGCCATCCTGGTCGTCGCCTCGACCGTCGTCTCGCTCATCGCCTACCGCATCCGGTTTCCGGGCGGCCTCTTGTTCGGCGCCATGCTCACCTCGGCGGCCTTGCACGGCAGCGGGTATATTCACGTCGTGATGCCTTGGGGGGTGACCAACACGGTGATGATCGCGTTCGGCGCGGTTACCGGATCGCGCTTCGCCGGCACGCCGCTGCGCCTGCTGGCGCACTTCATCGGCGCCGCCTTCGGCTCGTTCGCCGTGGCGGTGACGATCACGGCGGTGTTCGCGGCCTGCCTGGTTGGCGTCCTCGGGCTGCCGATCGGCGAAGTCATGATTGCCTACGCGCCCGGCGCGGTGGACGCCATGATGCTGCTGGCGCTCGCGCTCAATCTCGACCCGGTCTATGTCGGCGCGCATCACCTGGTGCGCATATTCTTCGTATCGCTGGCCATGCCGCTCTTGGCGCGCCGCGCCGCGCCCGCGCGCAAGAAGGCTGACGCCACTGTGCTGCCGCGTAAACGCCCGCCGTTCGAGGATTGATTATTCTGCCGCCAGCGCCTGCTTGCGGGTCGGCAGCTCGAGCCGCTCCCACACGTCGACCAGCGCTTCCGCCAGCGCGTCAATCAGCGCGTCGTCGTGATAGGGCGACGGCGTGATGCGCAGGCGTTCCTCGCCGCGCGGCACGGTGGGGTAATTTATCGGCTGGATGTAGATGCCGTGCTCGGAGAGCAGCAAGTCGCTCGCCGCCTTGCACTTCTCGGCGTCGCCGATCAGCACCGGCACGATATGGGTGGTCGACGGCATCACCGGTAGGCCGGCGGCATTGAGCACCGCTTTGACGCGCGCGGCGCGATCCTGGTGCCGCTCGCGCTCCCATTGCGAGGTCTTGAGATGCCGGATGGCGGCGGTCGCGGCGGCGCAGATCGCCGGCGGTAGCGCGGTGGTGAAGATGAAGCCGGGCGCGTAGGAGCGTACCGCGTCGATCAAAATTTCGCTGCCCGCGATATAGCCGCCGAGGCAGCCGAACGCCTTGGCGAGCGTGCCCTCGATCACGTCGATGCGATGCATGGCGTTGTCGCGGTCGCCGATGCCGCCGCCGCGCTGGCCGTACATGCCGACCGCGTGCACTTCGTCGACATAGGTCATGGCGCCGTAGCGCTGCGCGAGGTCGCAGATGCCGTGCATCGGCGCGACGTCCCCGTCCATGGAATAGAGGCTCTCGAACACGATCAGCTTGGGCCGCTTGGGATCGGCGGCCTTCAGCAATTCCTCGAGATGGCCGAGGTCGTTATGCCGCCACACCTGCTTTTCGCAGCCGGACTGGCGCATGCCCTCGATCATGGAATTGTGGTTGAGCGCGTCGGATAGCAGCAGGCAATTGGGCAACAGCTTGGCGATGGTCGGGATGCCGGTCTGGTTCGAAACGTAACCCGAGGTGAACACCAGCGCGGCCGGCTTGCCGTGCAGATCGGCAAGCTCGCGCTCCAGTTCGACCAAGGGATGGTTGGTGCCGGCGATATTGCGGGTGCCGCCGGCGCCTGTTCCCATGCGGGCGGCGACATCGACCATGGCGCCGATCACCTTCGGGTGCTGGGCCATGCCGAGATAGTCGTTGGAGCACCAGATTACCACCTCGCGCGGCCCGGCCGGTGAATGCCAGAGCGCGTGTGGGAAGCGGCCGGCAATGCGTTCAAGATCGGCAAACACGCGATAGCGCCGCTCGTCCCGCAATTGCCCCAGGGCGGACGCAAAAAATACGCTGTAATCCATGTGTCTTGTTCTTTCCCGCCCCAACCGTATAGTTTTTTAGAAGGCTTCCAGGTGGTTTGTCGAGGGGGCAGAATCGTCAGATTGCAAGTAAGTGGCATTGATCGAAGTCAAAGCCCCTGGCGATGGCTATTTCTTTCCTGGCAGATCGAAGTTCCCGAGTTCGATATGCCCGCGCATGCCGGCGAGCAGGATGGTGCCGATATGAAGCTGCAGGATGAATTCGCCGGACCGGATCAGGCTGTCCAGTTCCTTGGGCGTCACCAGTTTGACCTCGATACCCGCCTCCAGCGAATGTTTTTCGGCGCGCTGTTGCTTGCACTTGCGGTCATCATGAAACCGATCGTCGCCCCCGCCGCCGCGGTCTTGCTCGCCGGCGCTGGGCTATCCGCTCTTTTTCTCAAGCAATGGCTGAGACTTGCTGGCTTGTGCGCTGGCTTCTTACCGGTCTTTTTCATGGCGCTGCACAACTGGGTCTTCGGCCATGTGTTCGTGTTGTTCAGCTCCAATTCGCAGAATCCTATTGTTTTGGTGATGCCGCCGTCGGCCTATGCGGAAGCCCTGCGCCAATTATTCAGCCTGAATTTCAGCGGGCTCGTCCGCGTGCTCAAGCAACTGGAGAATTGGCTGAGCGGGCCGGCGAAGTCCTACTGGACCATTCCGCTCAATGCCGCCGGCGTCGCTATTCTCATTTACGTCGTCGTGCGCGGCCGCGCGTTCGATCCCTGGCTGCGCCTGATCGGCGGCGCGGCCTTGGCGCAGCACGCGGTGGTGCTGTTTTATAAAGCGGACGTCGCCCGCTATCACTTGCTCACCTGGTTTCTCACCATGCTGGTGGTCATGGTCTTCATGCGTGAGAACGGGATCGGCTGGCTGCAGCGGCGCTTTCCGGGGCCGGCGCAACGCCTTGCCGATCACCCGCTGTCACAATGGCTTGCATCCGGCCTCACGCGGCTGCAAAAGAGTTCGGCATGAGCAAAAAACCCACCGGCATCGCCAACGGCCTGACCAATTACGGCGACCCCGATTTCTCGCTCTATCTGCGGCGCTCGTTCGCCCGCTCGATGGGCTATTCCGTCGCCATGCTGGAAAAGCCGGTGGTCGGCATCGCCTACACGCCGTCCGGCTTCAACAATTGCCACCGGCATTTCCCCGAAATGCTGGAGGCGGTCAAACGCGGCGTGCTGGCGGCCGGCGCGCTGCCGATCGAATTTCCCACCATCTCGCTCGGCGAGGTGTTCCTCAATCCGACCAGCCTGAAATTCCGCAATCTGATGTCGATGGACACCGAGGAAATGGTGCGCGCGCAGCCCATGGACGCGGTGGTGCTGATGGGCGGCTGCGACAAGACCGTGCCGGCCCAGCTCATGGGCGCGGTGTCGGCCGGCCGGCCGGCGGTGATGCTGGTGGCGGGACCGATGATGACCGGGCGCCACCGCGGCGAACGCTTAGGCGCCTGCACCGACTGCCGAAGGTTCTGGGCGCAATACCGCGCCGGTACGATTGACGAGCAGGAAATTTCCGAAATCGAAGGCAAGCTCGCCACCACCGCCGGCACCTGCGCGGTGATGGGCACCGCCTCGACCATGGCCTGCTTGGTCGAGGCGCTCGGCATGATCCTGCCCGGCACGGCGGCGATCCCCGCCGTGCACGCCGACCGCCTGCGCGCGGCGGAAGCGACCGGCGCCGCGGCGGTCAAGCTGATCGGCTCGCAACTCACGCCCGACAAGATCGTCAATCAAAAGTCGGTGGAGAACGCGCTGCGCGTGTTGCTCGCCATCGGCGGCTCGACCAACGCCATCATCCATATGACGGCGATCGCCGGCCGCGCCGGCATTCCGGTCTCGCTCAAGCGGCTGAACGAATTGTCCGATACCACGCCGGTGCTGGTGAACCTGAAGCCGGTCGGCAACGGCTACATGGAGGATTTCTTCGCCGCCGGCGGCATGGGCGCGCTGATGCGCGAAATCAAGGACCTGCTGCATCTCGACGTCATGACGGTGACCGGCGAGACGCTCGGGCAGCGGCTCGACGCCGGCGCCGGGACCTGGGTCGACCGCGCGATCATCGCGGAACGCAACAAGCCGCTGGAGCCGCAAGGCGGGCTGGTCGCGCTGTTCGGCAATCTCGCGCCGCAAGGCGCCATCCTCAAGCGCTCGGCGGCGGACTCCAAGCTGTTCGAGCTCGAAGGCAGAGCGGTGGTGTTCTCCTCGCTTGCCGATCTCGCCGCGCGCATCGACGATCCCAATCTCGACGTCGAGCCGAAGGATATTCTGGTGCTGCAAAATGCCGGGCCGCATTCGGCTTCCGCCATGCCGGAGGCCGGCTACCTGCCGATCCCGAAAAAGCTCGCCAGCAAGGGCGTCAAGGACATGGTGCGGGTGTCGGATGCGCGCATGAGCGGCACCGCGTTCGGCACCATCGTGCTGCACGTGACGCCGGATGCCGCCTCCGGCGGCCCGCTCGGCCTGGTGCAAAACGGCGACCGCATCCGGCTTTCGGTGAAAAACCGCAGCATCGATCTCCTGGTCGATGAGGCGGAACTCAAGCGCCGCGCCGCCGCCGCCAAGCCCGCGCGCGAGGAACCGCAGCGCGGTTATGCGAAACTTTACGCCCAGGAAATCCTCGGCGCCGACCAGGGCTGCGATTTCGCGTTCCTGAAGCCGCGCTGAACGCGCCGACGCGATTTCGCGCAAATTGCCGCGACCGCGTTCACGTCTTCGTATGACTAATTGCCGATTAACGATTGTGGCTCGCGGAAATTAACGCGGCGCCAAAGCCGGTCCGGATAAGTTGTGGAAAATCGTGGGTTGTTGAGGCGGCGCCGCATGCCGCCTGAATGTGGAGCTATGCGCGAGACGCTGACCGATATTGGGTCAGGTATCGTCACTGGCGCGTCGTCGTTTACGCCGGCGCGCTCGGCTTTGTCCGTCACGCTGATGGCGATGGAAGCCGTCGACGCCTATTCGCTGCCGCTGACGCTCGCTGTCGATCGCCTTGGCGGTCATTGCCGGCTCGCTGTTCGGCGTGTGCGTGGCCGGAGCGATTGTCGGGCTGGCACATCAGACGCAAGCTCAGCGAGCAGAACCTGCAGCTCGACGGCGCGCTCAACAACATGATTCAGGGCCTGTGCATGTTCGATGCGCAGAACCGGCTGCTGGTCTGGAACGAGCGCTACCGGGCCATGTACAACATCGATCCCAAGCGCATCTGGCGCGGCTGCACCATTCGCGATCTGCTCGATGCGCGCATCGCGGCCGGCACCTTCCCGCTCGACCCGGGCCGCTACGACGCCGAGCTGCGCGCCGCGCTCAAGGACGGCAAGCACCTTCACGCTCAACATCGAACTGGCCGACGGCCGCATCATCGACGTCGTCAACCAGCCGATCAAAGGCGGCGGCTGGGTCGCGACGCATGAGGACATCACCGAGCGCAAAAAGGCCGAGCGCGAACTCGAGCACACCCGCTCGTTCCTCGACACGATCATCGAGAACGTGCCGTCGCCGATCATCGTGAAGGGCGCGCAGGACCTGCGCTACATGCTGATCAACCGCGCGGCCGAGCAATACCTCGGCGTCGACCGCAACACGATGCTCGGCAAGCGGGCGATCGAGGTCATGCCGGAAGTCACCGCCGCACCAGATCGAAGAGCAGGACAAGAAATTGATCGAGGCGGGGACGATCATCGTCCGCGACGAGCATACGATCCTGACGCCCGGCAACGGCACCCGCATCGTCACCGACCACGCGGCTGCCGGTGACCGGCGCCGACGGCAAGCCGCAATATCTCATCAGCGTCATCCGCGACCTGACCGAGCGCAGGCGCCACGAGCAGCAGATCGCGCACATGGCGCACCACGACGCGCTCACCGACCTGCCGAACCGCGCGGCGTTCAACGAATGCATCGCCGCCACGCTCGACCTCGCCAAGGCTTCCGGCGAAAGCTTCGCCCTGCTCAGCATCGACCTCGACCGCTTCAAGACGGTCAACGACGTGTTCGGCCACTCGGTCGGCGACGCGTTGTTGCGCGAAATCGCGGGCCGGCTGGAGTTGGCCTGCCAAGGCGCGTTCCTCGCCCGCGTCGGCGGCGACGAATTCCACGTCATCACGCCGACCGGGCCGCAACCGGCGACCGCCGAGGCGCTGGCGGAAAAGCTGTGCGCGGCGCTCGATACCGATATCGACATCGACGGTCATCCGCTGCGCGTCGGACTGACCGTCGGCGTCGCCATCTTCCCGCAGGACGGCGCCGACGCGGTCGACGCTGATCGCCAACGCGGACGCCGCGCTTGTTCCGCGCCAAGTCGGAGGCGCGCGGCATCGATCCGCTTCTTCGAAATGTCGATGGACAAGCAATTGCGCGACAAGCGCGCGCTGCAGCAGGATCTGCGCATCGGCCATCGTGCGCGACGAGATCGAGCTGCATTATCAGCCGCAGGCCACTATCGGCGGCGAGATCACCGGCTTCGAGGCGCTGGTGCGCTGGCATCATCCGCGCCCGCGGCATGGTTTCGCCCGGCACCTTCATCCCGCTCGCCGAGGAAAGCGGCCTCATCGTGCCGACTCGGCGAATGGATCCTGCGCACCGCCTGCCGCGAGGCGGCGTCCTGGCCGCGGCCGCTGCGCATCGCCATCAATCTGTCGCCGGTGCAGTTCCGCCACGGCGACCTGGCCGAAGCTGGTGCATGAGATCCTGCTGGAGACCGGCCTGGCGCCGCCGCGGCTCGAGCTCGAGATCACCGAGGGCGTGCTGATCGACGACTTCACCCGCGCGGTCGTCGATCCTGCGCCGCCTGAAGGCGCTCGGCGTGCGCATCGCCATGGACGATTTCGGCACCGGCTATTCGTCGCTGTCCTATCTGCAGTCGTTCCCGTTCGACAAGATCAAGATCGACCAAAGCTTCATCGCCAATCTCGGCCACAGAACCAGCAGTCCGCGACGATCGTGCGCGCGGTGATCGCGCTCGGCCACGGCCTCGATCTGCCGGTGGTGGCGGAAGGCGTGGAAACGGAAGAGCAGCTGCCAGTTCCTCGCCGGCGAAACGTGCGACGAGATCCAGGGCTTCCTGATCGGCCGGCCGAAGCCGATCGCGGACTATGCCGCCTTGGTTGGGCGCGAGCCTGTGCCGGAGAAGAAGCTCGCGGCGACCGGCTGAGCGGGCGGCGCGCCGTTGCGCCGTTGCGTGGTGCTGCCGCACAGGATTGAACTGTGGACCTCCCCCTTACCAAGGGGGTGCTCTACCACTGAGCTACGGCAGCATCGCTGCGAGCGAATATCCGATCATGCCGGTGATGTCGAGCGTTCCGCTTGCCGGGGCGAAGCCCGCCTCTTATTCCTTTGCGGCATGACGGGTGCCAGCGGCAAATCCGGCGATTTGAGGCGGGCCGAGCGGCTCAAGGCGGCGCTGCGCGACAATCTCAAGCGCCGCAAGGCGCAGGCCAAAGCGCGCGCGCAAGCGGCGGTTGCGGCCCCTCCAGCCGTTCGTCCAGCGAAACGGGGACCCAGGGGCCAAAAATCCTGACTTTGTGCCAGTCGCCCTGAATTCCCGCTCGCCGGAAATTGAACGGACAGTACGGCGAAGCCCCGAAAGGCTCGTAACCCTGTGACGGCTTAGGCCTTGCGGGAAGGCCGCTGCGGTCCATAACTATCGCCTTACGTGCCACGAAAAGGGCCGCCACAGGCGGGGCGACGATGGATCGGATACGCATCGTCGGCGGTCAAGCGCCTCAACGGCGACGATCCCGATTTCGGGCGCCAAGAACGCCACGCTGCCGCTGATGATCGCGGGCCTTTTGACCGAGGATACGCTGATCCTCGACAACGCGCCGCGGCTCGCCGACGTCGAACTGCTGCAGCGCATCCTCGGCAATCACGGCGTCGACATCATGATCGCCGGCAAGCGCCCGGGCGAGGATCCCAATTCCGGCCGCACGCTGCACATCTCGGCCAAGAACATCATCGACACCACCGCGCCCTATGAACTCGTCTCCAAGATGCGGGCGAGCTTCTGGGTGGTGGCGCCGCTCTTGGCGCGCATGGGCGAGGCCAAGGTCTCGATGCCGGGCGGCTGCGCCATCGGCACGCGGCCGGTCGATCTCCTGATCATGGCGCTGGAGAAACTCGGCGCCGAAATCGAGATCGAAGGCGGCTATGTGATCGCGCGCGCGCGCAAAGGCCTGCGCGGCGGCGATATCGTGTTCCCCAAGGTGACGGTCGGCGGCACCCATACCGCGATGATGGCGGCGGCGCTCGCCCACGGCACCACGGTGATCGAGAACGCCGCGCGCGAGCCGGAGATCGGCGACGTCGCGGAATGCTTGAACAAGATGGGCGCCAAGATTTCCGGCGCCGGCACCGCGCGCATCGTGGTGGAGGGCGTGCCGCGGCTGCACGGCGCGCGCCACGCGGTGCTGCCCGACCGCATCGAAACCGGCACCTATGCCATGGCGGTGGCGATGACCGGCGGCGACGTGCTGCTGGCGAACGCGCGCCCCGAATTGCTGCAGGCCGCGCTCGACCTGCTGGCGCAGGCCGGCGCCATCATCACGCCGACCAACGAGGGCATCCGCGTCGCCCGCAACGGCGCGGGGCTCGCGCCCGTCACCGTATCGACCGCGCCGTTCCCCGGCTTCCCCACCGACCTGCAGGCGCAATTGATGGCGCTGATGACGCGCGCCGGCGGCACTTCGCGCATCACCGAGACCATTTTCGAGAACCGCTTCATGCACGTGCAAGAGCTGGTGCGGCTCGGCGCGCATATCCAGCTCGACGGCGAGACCGCCACCATCGAGGGCGTCGAGCGCCTGCAACGGCGCGCCGGTGATGGCCACCGACTTGCGCGCCTCGGTGTCGCTGGTGATCGCCGCGCTTGCCGCCGAGGGCGAGACCATGGTCAACCGCGTCTACCACCTCGACCGCGGCTTCGAGCGGGTCGAGGACAAGCTCGCCCGCTGCGGCGCGCAGATCGAGCGCATTAGCGCTTAGGCCGGAGCGTTGCGGTGCCCACCATCAAAGTCCTCAGCGCCGGCGCCGTGCAGTCGATGGTGGAGGCGCTCGGCCGCGAGTTCGAGCGCGCGAGCGGCAACAAACTCGACCTCATCTTCAACACCGCCGGCTCGCTGCGCGACCGCATCAAGAACGGCGAAGCCGCCGACCTCGTCATCTTGTCGGAATCGCTGATCGCCTCGCTCGACAGGCCCGGCATGTTCGTGCCGGGCAGCGTCACCGATCTCGGCCGCACCGTCACCGGCGTGGCGGTGCGCGAGGGCGCGCCCGCGCCGGACATTTCCACGCCCGAGGCGTTCAAGCAGGCGTTGTTGAATGCCAAGAGCGTTGCCTATACCGATCCGCAGGCGGGCGGCTCCGGCGGCATCATGTTCGCAGCGCTGTTGGAAAAACTCGGCATCGCCGACGCGGTCAACAAGAAGGCCGTGCTGGGCAAGCGCGGCGCCGAGGTGGCGAAATCGATCGCCGAGGGCAGGGCCGAGATCGGCACGACCTTCATCAGCGAAGTGCTGCCGCAGAAGGGCGTCAAAGTGGTCGGCCCGCTGCCCGGCGAACTGCACAACGCCAATACCTATACGGCGGCGATCCCGGCCGGCAGTGCGTCGCAGGCGACCGCGCGGGCCTTGCTGCGCGCGCTCACCGATCCGGCGACCGCTAAGCGCTGGACCGCGGCGGGGCTTGAGCCGGCATTTTAGCGCATGATCCCGAAAAGTGGGCACCGGTTTTCGGACAAGATCATGCGCCAATAAAGCAAGCCATCTTGCGCCGCCCGGGGGCCTTGCCTAATTAACTTCCGACCGGGAGCGGCAGCGATGGATCAGCTCAAGTTCGTCGTCCTCGACGAGGAGGACCTGGAGGTCGTCTCCACCCACCTGCAGGACGCCGTGGCCAAGGTGGCGGACGTGCGCTGGCGGCCGCGCGAAAAGCGTCTGGTGCTGGCGGTCAACCGCTTCGACTGGGAAGGCGCCCAATCGGACCAGCCCGAATACCGGCGCCGGCGCGCCGCGCTGCGCTTCGAGCGGGTGCTGTCGTGCAAATGCCGGGGGGTGAGCCCGGCCGGCAAGGACGCCGTGCTCAATCTGCTGGCGGTCGAGTTTTCCGAAACCGATGCGCCGGCCGGCGTGGTGACCGTCACCTTTTCCGGCGGGGCGACTCTGCGGCTGCAGGTCGAGTGCCTGGAAGCCGAATTGGCCGATCTCGGACCGTCCTGGAGCACGACGGTCTGTCCGGTCCATCCCGTGGTCGACGGCGAGCCGCCGCCGGCTTCCCGCCGCCGATAAGCCATCCGATCGTATCCGGAATATAAATAACGGCCGATAACCGCGCATGCGGCATCCGCGGGCCGCCGTCACTCTTGATATTTTGCCGCGCCAATGGCGTAGTGTGGCGGCGTTTGGCAATTTAGGGGACTTAATCCAATGCGTAAATTCGTCATCCTCGCGGGGCTGCTTGCCGGCGCCGCGCTGTTCTCTGGCACGCCGGCCAAAGCTTGGGTCGGCTGCGAATGCGTTAAGCTCGGCGCGGCCCCGGTGTGCGTGCCCGGCGTCCTGGAATGCACCGGAATGGGCGGCGTATGCTTGGCGCCGTGCGATTATGTGGCGCCGAAACCGATGCACAAGCATCACCGGCACCACAAGAAAATGGAAAAGAAAAAGATGTAAGCTGGCGCGGCATTTCGTCATCAAGGCTCTGCCCTCGGGCGGGGCCTTTTTGTTTTGGCCCGCCGCCGCAAGCCGCGCGAAAGGGTTGACGCGACAGCGCGCATCACCCATTGACCTGAAATCCGGGTAGTATCAGGCCATGCCGCTTCGACTGGACAGCCAAAGCGCCGATTTCGCGACGCGGTTTCGCGGCTTCCTTGCCGTCAAACGCGAGGTGGCGCAGGACGTGGAGCAGCGCGTGCGCCATATCCTCGACGAGGTGAAAGCCTATGGCGACCGCGCGCTGTTGCAGCTCACGCTGGAATTCGACCGGCTCGATCTGGCCAAGGTCGCGATGCGCGTTGCGCCTGAGGAGATCGAGGCGGCGGCGAAAGCTTGCGACCGCCAAGCGCTCGCCGCGCTCAAGCTCGCGCGCGAGCGCATCGAGGCCTATCACTTGCGCCAGAAGCCGAAGGACGAACGCTTCACCGACGCGCTCGGCGTCGAAATGGGTTCGCGCTGGACCGCGATCGAGGCGGTGGGCTTGTACGTGCCGGGCGGCACAGCGGCTTATCCGTCCTCGGTGCTGATGAACGCAGTGCCGGCCAAAGTCGCCGGCGTGCCGCGCCTTGTGATGGTGGTGCCGGCGCCTGACGGCAAGCTTTCCCCCTTGGTATTGGCGGCGGCCAAGCTCGCCGGCGTCGACGAGATCTATCGCATCGGCGGCGCGCAGGCGGTGGCCGCGCTCGCCTACGGCACCGAGACGATTCAACCCGTGGCCAAGATCGTCGGGCCCGGCAACGCCTATGTGGCGGCGGCCAAGCGCCAGGTGTTCGGCACCGTCGGCATCGACATGATCGCCGGCCCCTCCGAGGTCCTCATCCTCGCCGACAAGACGGGCAACCCCGACTGGATCGCCGCCGACCTCCTGGCGCAGGCCGAGCATGACGCGAGCGCCCAATCCATTCTGATCACCGATGATGCCGCGCTCGCCGGCCAGGTCGAACAGGCGGTCGCCGCGCAGCTCAAGACGCTGCCGCGCGTCAATGTCGCCGGCGCCTCGTGGCGCGATTTCGGCGCGATCATTCTGGTGCCGAGGCTTGCCGACGCGATGACGCTGGTCGATCAATTGGCGCCCGAGCATCTGGAGATCGCCGCTGACAATGCCGAGGCGCTGGCGTCGAAAATCCGCAATGCCGGCGCGATCTTCATCGGCGCCCATACTCCCGAGGCGATCGGCGATTACGTCGCCGGTTCCAACCACGTGCTGCCGACCGCGCGCTCGGCGCGCTTCTCGTCGGGCCTCGGCGTGCTCGATTTCATGAAGCGCACCTCGTTGCTCAAATGCGGGCCGGAACAGTTGCGCGCGCTCGGCCCCGCCGCTATCGCGCTCGGCGAGGCGGAGGGGTTTGCCGCCCACGCCCGCTCCGTCTCGATCCGCCTCAATCAGCGATGAGCGCGGCCAAAGCAACGCCGGCCGGAAGCAAGCAGCGCCTGATCAGCGTTACGCTCGACGAGGAGTCGATCGGCCGCTCCAACGAGGACGTCGAGCACGAGCGCGAGGTCGCGATCTACGATCTGCTCGAACAGAACGTCTTTGCGCCGCTTGGCCACGACGGCGGTCCTTACGCGCTGCATCTGTCCATCAACAGCAACCGGCTGGTGTTCGATATTCGCCTGCAAGACGGCACGCCGGTCATGGCGCATCTGTTCTCGCTCTCGCCGCTGCGCCGCATCGTTAAGGATTACTATCTGATCTGCGACAGCTACTATCAAGCTATCCGCACCGCGACGCCTGACAAGATAGAGGCCATCGACATGGGCCGGCGCGCCATCCACAACGACGGCTCGCATATCCTAATGGAGAGGCTCAAGGACAAAGTGACGGTCGACCTCGACACCGCGCGCCGGCTGTTCACGTTAATCTGCGTGCTGCACTGGAAAGGCTGAGCGGTGGTGGAGCAAGAGCGCCGCTTGCGCCCCCAGGCGGTGCTGTTCGCCTGCGGCATGAACGCGGTGCGCTCGCCGATGGCCGCCGGCCTGTTCAAGCAAATGTTCGGGAACACGATCTATGTCGGCTCGGCCGGTGTGCAGAAGGGCTTGCTCGATCCCTTCGCGGTCGCCGTCATGGAGGAGATCGGCATCGACATCGCACGCCATAAGCCGGTCACCTTCGAGGACGTAGACGAACTGGAAGGGCTCAATTTCGATTTGATCGTGACGCTGTCACCGCCCGCGCACCACAAGGCGCTGGAACTGACCCGCATCCATGCAGCGGAGGTCGAATATTGGCCGACGCTCGACCCGACGGGCGTCGAGGGCAGCCGCGAGCAGCGGCTCGACGCCTACCGCGCCGTGCGCGACGAGCTAACGGCGCACATCCGCGCGCGCTTCGGGCAGACGGGTGGGGGGAATGAATGAGTTGTGAAAATAGTCCCGTTCCGCTAGCTTTCGCGCCGCTTTCACCGCTATGACCAAGCCGCTAAACCTATGATCGGCCGGCCCAAATTCGTGCTCGCTTCCGGTTCGCCGCGGCGCCTTGCGCTGGTCAATCAGGCCGGCATCGAGCCGGACGCGCTCAAGCCGGCCGATATCGACGAAAGCCCGCATAAAGGCGAGATTCCGAAGGCGTATGCCAACCGGCTTGCGCGCACCAAGGCGGAAATCGCACTGGCCAACGTCAAGCTCGACGACGAATTGCGCGGCGCCTACATCCTGGCCGCCGACACTGTGGTGGCGGTCGGCCGCCGCATTTTGCCGAAGGCCGAGCTGCTCGACGAGGCGGCGCAGTGCCTGCGCCTGCTGTCGGGCCGCAATCACCGCGTCCATACCTCGATCTGCCTGGTGACGCCGAAGGAGGCGTTCCGCCAACGCCTGGTGGAGACGCGCGTGCGGTTCAAAAGACTGTCGGACGAGGACATCGAATCTTATCTTGCCTCGGGCGAATGGCGCGGCAAGGCCGGCGGCTATGCCGCGCAAGGCATTGCCGGCACCTTCATCATCAAGCTCGTCGGCTCCTACTCGAACGTGGTCGGCCTGCCGCTGTACGAGACCATGAGCCTGCTCGGCGGCGAGGGTTACCCGATCCGTTTCGGCTGGCTCAACGCGACGTAAGACGGCGCGCGCCATGAACATCGCGTCGTGGCTTTCCCGCTCCGCTCTCAGTCATCCGGCGCTGCCGGCTGCGGCAAAAGGCACGCGCGTGGTCGCGACCTATGGGCAGTTGGCGGAACGCGCGGCGCGGCTGGCCGGCGCCCTGCGCGAGCGCTATGGGCTTAAAGCCGGCGAACGCGTCGCCATCGCCGCCAAGAATTCGCACTACTATCTCGAACTGCTCTACGGCATCTGGCACGCGGGGCTTGCCGCGGTGCCGGCCAACGCCAAGCTGCACGGCGCCGAGCTTGGCTACATTCTGGAGCAGTCAGGCGCGCGTGTGTGCTTTGCCTCCGAAGGCATCGACGGAGACATCGCTCTGCATGCGCCGAAAAATCTCGAGCGGCTGATTATGGTTGGCGGCACGGACTATGAGGCGCTGTTCGCGGCGGAGCCGATCGCGCTGGTACCGCGCGCTCCTGGCGACCTCGCCTGGCTGTTCTATACGTCGGGCACTACCGGCCGCCCGAAAGGTGCCATGCTCACGCACGACAATCTGGTGGCGGCGAGCCTCGCCTATGGCAGCGAGGTCGATCCGGTAACGCCGGGCGACGCCATCTTGCATGCCGCGCCGATGAGCCACGGCTCGGGCGTTTACATCATGCAGCACGTCGCGCGGCTCGGCGTGCAAGTGGTGCCGGAAAGCGGCGGCTTTGAGCCGGAAGAGATCGCCGCGCTGTTCAATTATTGGTCGCGCATGTCGATGTTCGCAGCGCCCACCATGATCAAGCGCCTGGGCGCCTGTCCCACCAATTTGAACGCCGAGAACATCCGCACGCTGATCTGGGGCGGCGCGCCAATGTATGTCGAGGATGCGCTCGCAGCGCTCGACCGCTTCGGGCCGCGGCTGGCGCAGATTTACGGGCAGGGCGAGGCGCCCATGACCATCACCACTTTGTCCAAACAGGACATCGCCGACCGCGATCATCCGCGCTGGCGCGAGCGTCTGGGCTCGGCCGGCAAGCCCTATTCCAACGTCGAGGTGATGGTGGCGGACGCGCAAGACAGACCGGTGGCGCAAGGCGAGGCTGGCGAGATTCTCTGCCGCGGCGTCATCATGTCCGGCTATTGGCAAAACCCGCAGGCATCCGCGGCTTCGCTGCGCGGCGGCTGGCTGCACACCGGCGACGTCGGCGTGTTCGACCAAGAGGGTTATCTCCATCTCAAGGATCGCTCCAAGGACCTCATCATCTCGGGCGGCTCCAACATCTATCCGCGCGAAGTCGAGGAGGTGTTGCTCACCCATGCGCAAGTGCGCGAGGTTTCGGTCATCGGCCGGCCGGACCGCGAATGGGGTGAGGCGGTAGTAGCCTATGTGGTGGGGCAGGCGAGCGCGGCAGAGCTCGACGCGCTGTGCCTTTCCCGCATTGCGCGCTTCAAGCGACCGAAGGATTATGTTTTTGTCGACGCGCTGCCGAAAAACAACTACGGCAAGATATTGAAGACGGAACTGCGCGTCATGGATGCCAAGAAAGCCGGTCCGGCATGAACGAAATCGACCGCAAAACTTCGCCCGCGCGCTGCCCGATCTGCGGCAAGGCGGCGGAACAGGCGTTCAGGCCGTTCTGCTCGAAACGTTGCGCCGACATCGATCTCAACCGCTGGCTTTCCGGCGTCTATGCGGTGCCGGTAAAGGAGGACGAAGACGAGGACGGCGAGCGGCCGGCCGAGGGCGAAGCGGGGGAACAATCATGAAACCCGCCGACTGGCCCGATCGGCTGTTCGCCACGCTCAAACGCGCCGATATCCGCCAGGTCGGCTACGTGCCGGACGCCGGCCATTCGCGGCTGATCGATCGCTGCCGCGCCGACCCGGACATCCGCGACGTCGTGCTCACCACCGAGGAGGAGGGCGTGGCGATGGCCGCCGGCGCCTGCCTCGGCGGCGCGCGCGCTGCGCTTCTGATGCAATCGAGCGGGCTCGGCAATTGCGTCAACATGCTGTCGTTGACGCGCAGCTGCCGGTTTCCGCTGCTGATGCTGATCACCATGCGCGGCGAGTGGGAGGAGTTCAATCCCTGGCAGCAGCCGATGGGTTCGATCGTCGAGCCGGTGCTCAAGCTGTGCGAGGCGCAAGTCTATCGCGCGACCACGCCGGACGACGTCGAAGGTATGGCCGAGCGCGCCGTGCAGCACGTGTTCGGCGACGAGCGCATTGCCGCCGTGCTGCTGTCGCAGCAACTGATCGGCAAAAAGGTTTGGACCAAATGAGACTGGAACGCCGCGCCGCCATGGCCACGCTGCTCGCCGGCCGCACCGACGATTTGCTGGTCGTTCCCGGCCTCGGCTCGACTACCTGGGATCTGGCCGCGCTCGGCGACGATGCGCGCAATTTCTATCTGTGGGGCGCCATGGGCGGCGCCGCCATGATCGGGCTTGGTCTCGCGCTGGCGCAACCGCAGAAGCGCGTCGCGGTCATTACCGGCGACGGCGAAATGCTGATGGGGCTCGGCTCGCTCGCTACCATCGGTATCCAGCGACCGGGCAATCTCGCGATCGTCGTGTTCGACAACGGCGTCTATGGCGAAACCGGCATGCAGCCGAGCCACACCCAGAGCGGCGTCGATTTGCTCGCCGTGGCCGGCGCCTGCGGCATCGGGCTCTGCCTCGACGTGCGCGACGAGGCGGGTTTGCGCGATCTCGGCCAGCGCCTGAAAACCCTGCGCGAGACGCTGTTCGCCCGCGTGCTGATCGCCGCTGACGAGCCGCCGCGGGTGCTGCCCGAGCGCGACGGCGTGGTGCTGAAAGACCGATTCCGCGCGGCTCTAAGTATCCGCGCATGATCTTAATCTTATCCGAAAACCGGTATCCACTTTTCGGGATCATGCTCCTGGGGTTAATGCATGATCCAAGTGCCGTTCTAGACAGCTTGGAATCGAGCCTCTATAACGCGCGGCACTCTGCTGGGCCGCTCACGTGGAGCGGACGGCGCCCAGGTAGCTCAGTTGGTAGAGCATGCGATTGAAAATCGCAGTGTCGGTGGTTCGATTCCGCCCCTGGGCACCA
>CAWCVE010000002.1:0-25234 GCA_963798825.1 uncultured Alphaproteobacteria bacterium
GTAGCGGGGGAGGGACTCGAACCCCCGACCTGCCGATTATGATTCCGCTGCTCTAACCAGCTGAGCTACCCCGCCATTCCGAACCATCGTCTGCCGGAACGGACGCGATATCGGGAGGCCCAGAAGCCTGTCAAGCAAGCAAAGCTGAAATCCGCGCCGGAACAGCCGCCATGGCCGGATTCCGGTCACATCCAGGGCTGCTCGGCGGCGCGATCGGCGACCTTGGGCCGCCTGGCCGCGGCCACGCTGCGGCATTCGGCAGCGACCAGGCGCTGGAAGCGGACCAGTGCGAAGTGCCCGAGCGGCGGCATCGGGCGCCGCTCGAGCGACGCGCACGGCGCCGTTGCGCGCGGCCCAGTCGGTCAGCCGCTTGAAGGGAAATTCCGGCCGCCAGCCAAGCGGGCGCGCCAGCGGCGCGATCCGTTTCTCCAGCCAGGCGCGCGGCCCGGATTCGGCGCCGATGTGATTGATCAGCACGATCTCGCCGCCCGGCCTGATGACGCGCGCAAATTCGTCGAGCGTGGCCTCCGGATGCGGCACCGTGGTGATGACATATTGCGCCACTACCACGTCGAAGGATTGATCCGCCAAGAGCCAGATGTTCGGCGTCCATCACCGCCAGGGCTTCGACATGCCCCAACTCCTGCTCGGCGACGCGCGCCCGCGCCTTGCGCAGCATCGGTTCCGACAGGTCGACGCCGACCAGGCGACTGGTGCCCGCATAGTCCGGCAGCGAAATCCCGGTGCCGACGCCGACTTCGAGGATGCGCCCGCCGATCCGCTCGGCCGCCTCAATCGCGGCGCGCCGCCCATCCTCGAACATGGCGCCGAACACCAGATCGTAGACCGGCGACCAGCGCGCATAGGCGCGCTCGACATTTGCCTTGTTGAAATTTGCCCCCATGCTTAGCGTCCGTACACGTTTTTTTCAGAAACCGTCACATCCTTTTCGCGATCATAAGCGGGAGTATCGTTGCGCCGCGGCCGCCGCCATAGGTAGATCGGCCGCATGCGCCGCATCGGCCGCGGCCAACGCATTCTTGATATAACCGCCGCCGAGCACACGCGCCTGCCCTGCCCCCGCGTCATAGAACACGCAAGCCTGGCCGGGCGATACGCCGTCCTCGCCATCGACAAGCTCGACTTCATCGCCGCCGTTAGCGGCCGTCAGCCGGCCGGCCTGCGGCGACCGGGTCGAGCGCACCTTGACGAAGACCTCGCGCCGGTCGTCGGCAAGCGCTTCCTCGATTGTGCCCTCGCCAATCCAATTGACGTCCCGCAAAACGATTCTGCTCGTGCGCAAGGCCGCACGCGAGCCGACCACGACCTGGCGGCGCTCGGCGTCGAGCTGCACCACGTAGAGCGGCGCGCCGGTCGCGAGACCCAGTCCGCGGCGCTGGCCGATGGTGAAATGGATGATGCCGGAATGCGCACCCAGCACATGGCCCGCAAGATCGACGATCTCGCCGGCCTCCGCCGCGCCCGGCTTCAACCGTTCGATGACGTCCGCATAATGGCCGGTCGGACCAAGCAGATGTCCTGGCTGTCGTGCTTGTCGGCAACGGCGAGACCGACTTGCGCGCAAGTTCGCGCGTCTCCGCTTTGCTGCGCTCTCCGAGCGGAAAGCGCAAGACTTCGAGCTGTTCGCGCGTGGTGCCGAACAGGAAATAACTCTGGTCGCGCTCTTCCTCCGCGCGCGATAAAGCGCGCGGCCGCCGCCGGCTAAGCGGCGCGACGCGACGTAATGCCCGGTCGCCAGCACGTCGGCGCCCAGCTCGCGCGCGGTGATCAACAGGTCGTGGAACTTGATGGACATGTTGCATTCGACGCACGGCACTGGCGTCTCGCCATGGATATAGCTCTCGGCAAAGCGGTCGATTACCGCTTCCTTGAAGCGGCTCTCGTAGTCGAGCACGTAATGCGGAATGCCCAAGCGCAGCGGCAACGCCGCGCGCATCGTAGATGTCCTGCCCGGCGCAACAGGCTCCTTTTCTGTGGCTGGCCGCGCCATGATCGTAGAGCTGCAGCGTGACGCCGACCACGTCATAGCCTTCGGACTTGAGCAGCGCGGCGGTCACCGAGGAGTCGACGCCGCCCGACATGGCGACGACGACACGGGTGTCTTGCGGGCGGCGAATGAGATCGAGGCTATTGGACATAAGGCTTCTTACTATAGGTGCGGACGCTTGGGCGCAATTCGACCCGTCGGAGCCGGCAAATATTGCCTCTGGCAAGCAAGCCCTGCCCGTCTCGCGCCCGCCACAGACCCTGCCCTACCATAGAACGCATTGATCCATAACAATTTTTTCAGTCACGGCGACTGGCCTGACGATTGCAGATCAAGGGCCGGATATCCGGAGATCGACAGTGCCCCAAGTTGCGTCCGAAGCGACGACCCAAGCGTATAAGCCTGCACTGCCGAACCCCGTGCGGGCGGCACCAAGCTCCGATTCTGCCAGCAATACGCCGTTCGACAGTCTGATCGACGACGGCACGCTGGCTCCCGCCTCCCAGCCGCCGCAATCGCCGGCGGCGCCCACCGATAAGACCGCGGCGCAACCGGATTCGGCTGCTCAGCCACCGGCCAAAACCAACGGCGCAAAAGCGGCGCAAGCCAAAGGCGACACCAAGGTCGCTGAGGCCGCCACTAACCCCGATACCGCAATAGCCGCGGCTGCGACCGATATCGCGGTCACCAATGGCAAAGTCCCCGGCGATGGCAAGGCGAAGGCCGACGATGCCGCCAAACCGGCCGGCGACAGCAAGCCCGCTGACAGTGCTGCGCCGGCGGCGTTAGTGGCCGATCCCGCGAACGGCGTTATCCAGACGCCCGCGCCGGCCGTTGCGGTCGTCGCGCCTGTTGCGCCTGTGCAGGATGTTTCGCCGCCGGTTACGCCTGGCCAAGCTGGGCCGGCGGCGCTCGCGCAAACCGTGGCCGCCGCTCAGCCGGCGATTGTTGCGACCGCACCGCCCAAGGGCAAAGCGACCGACCCGGAAATCCCACAAACCGATTCCGGCAATCCCGCCGACGACCCGAAATTATCCGCCACGCCGGCATTCAATCCGCAAAGCGACGGAAAGCCGCAGCCAGTTGCCGGCAACACCGACAAACCCGCCGCCGTCCAAGCGCGAGATGATGCCCCGGGGATGATCCATCACGCCTCCACGGAAGCTCCACCGCCGGTCGCAACCGACGCCCAAGCCGCCACCCCAAATGCAATCGACGGCCTCGTTCAGCAGGCCGCGCTGGCCCCCCAGCCGCAAGACGCGTCGCAGGCTTCCGCAACGGCCGGGCCGCTCCGCGCCGCCCTCCGCTTGCCGGCATCGCCGTGCAAATCGCCGGCATGGCGCTCGCCGGCAAGAATCACTTCGAAATCCGCCTCGACCCGCCCGAGCTTGGCCGCATCGAAGTCCGCCTCACCGTCGACCGCGATGGCAATACCACCACACGCTTGATCGCGGACCGCGCCGACACGCTCGATCTACTGCGCCGCGACGCCAGCGAACTCGAGCGCGCGCTGCAGGATTCGGGGCTGAAAACGGCCGACAACGGCCTGCAATTCTCCCTGCGCGACCAGAACATGGGCAACGAGCAAAGCAACTCGCCCGCACCGCCCGTCGCGCAAATCGTCGTGAACGACAGCGCCCTTCCAACAATTGACGCTACCCAACGCAATTACAGCCGCCTCGCCGGGTTGCGCGGCGGCATCGACATCCGTGTTTGAGGACTGACCCATGACCGCGATCACTCCCACTTCATCAACCACTCCCACCGGCACGGTTGCGAGTGCGTTGAACGACAACACCGAAATCGCCAGCAACTTTACGACGTTTCTACAACTGCTGACGACGCAATTGCAGAACCAGGATCCGCTCAGCCCGATGGACACCAACCAGTTCACCCAGCAATTGGTTGAATTCGCGGGCGTCGAGCAGCAAATGAAGACCAACGACACGTTGAGCACGCTGGTATCGTTGCAGCAGGCCGCGCAGACGACGCAGGCGCTCACGCTCGTCGGCGCGACCGTAGTCGTCAACGGCGCCACCGCGCAGCTTGCCAATAATCAAGCGACCTGGGCGTTGAATGCGACCCAGCCCGCGACCGCTACCATCTCGATCGCGGCGCCTACCGGCGAGACCGCCTATACCGGCACGGTCTCGCTCAATGCCGGCAGCCAGAGTTACACCTGGAATGGCATCGGCAATAACGGCACCCAGTGGCCGGCCGGCGATTATACGCTCACGGCCAACGCGGTTTCTGCGAGCGGCCAGTCAACCCCGGTGACCACCCAGGTGCAGGGACAGGTCACTTCGATCGATCTTACGCAAACTCCGCCGGCGCTGACCATCGGCGGGCAGAATTATAAAATCAGCGATATCCAAAAGATCGTGGTTCCCGGCGGATAGCTGGCCCGATCACGCGGGGCGCTCACGAGGCCTGCGCGCCTCGCCGCCGGCCATTGCCATTATGTAAAGCGGCGTCGATCGCGTGCTCAAGCGCGGAGAGTTCGAACGGCTTGCGCAGGATGTCGAAGCGGCCGTCGGCGGCCTGCGCGGCGTCTGAAAAGCCGCTGGTGAGCAGCACCGGAATATCGGGAAACCGCTCCTGACAGATTTGCGCGAGACCGAGTCCGTTGATCGCGCCCGGCATGACGATGTCCGAAAACAACAGATCGACCCCGATGCCCTGCTGCAGATGGCGCAGCGCCTCGGCGGCATTTTCGGCGCGCACCACCCGGTAGCCGAGTTGCTCGAGCAGCGAGGACGTCACTTCGGCGACGTCGCGGCTATCCTCCACGACCAGCACGGTGCCCTGCACCGGACCGATGTTCGCCGTCGCCCCCTCGCCGGCGTCCGCCGCTTCATTCGTGCTGCGCGGCAGATAGATCGTGACCACGGTGCCGCGGTCGGGCTCGCTGTTCACGGTCACCGCACCACCGGACTGGTTGGCGAATCCGTGCACTTGCGACAGGCCTAAGCCCGTTCCCTTGCCGACCGGCTTAGTGGTGAAGAACGGCTCGAACACCCGCTGCAGCACGTCCGGTGGCATGCCGGTGCCGGTATCGATAATGGCAAGCGCAACGAATTCGCCTTCCATCTCGCCTGCCGCCGAACCCGGTTTGAGCACCACGTTGCGCGCCGACAGTGTGATGCTGCCGCCATCCGGCATGGCGTCGCGCGCGTTGACCGCGATATTGACCAGCGCCAACTCGAGCTCGCCGAGATCGACCTCGACCGGCCAGATTTTGTCTTCGATGTCGCAGATCAGCTGGATATTGCCGCGCAGCGAGGGCACCAGCATGTCGCGCACCGCGTCGATGCGCGCGCGCAGGTCGACCACCACCGGCATCAATTGCTGGCGGCGCGAGAAAGCGAGCAATTGCCGGGTCAATTTTTCGCCGCGATTGGCAGCGGCGCGGATCGCTTCGACCGCCTGCACGTCCTTCGCCCCGGTGAGCCGGCTCTGCAAAATCTGCGCATAGCCGGACACGATCATCAGAAGATTATTGAAATCGTGGGCGATACCGCCAGTGAGCTGGCCGAGCGCCTCCATCTTCTGCGCCTGTGCCACCTGTTCGCGCGCCTGGTCGAGCGCGACCTGCGCCTCGTGCTGAGTGGTGATGTCGCGCGTGAGCTTGGCAAAACCGATCAATTCGCCGGCATCGTTGCGGATGGCGTCCATCACCACGCTGGCATAAAACTGGCTGCCGTCCTTGCGCACCAGCCAAGTCTCCGCCTCGAATTGATCCTCGCGCGCGGCGGTGACCAGCGCGTCGTCCGCCATTTCGCCGGCGCGAATCTCCTCCGGCAGGAAAATGCGGAAGTGGCGGCCGATGATCTCGTCCGCCTGGTAGCCTTTGAGACGCTGGGCGCCGTCGTTCCAGCTGCGCACTCGGCCTTGCACGTCGAGCATGTAGATCGCGTAGTCGCGCGCGCCCCGAAGCAGCAAGCGATAGTTTTGCTCTGTATCCTGCAGCACGCGCTCCGCCTGCTTGCGATCGGTTACGTCCAGGCAAACGCCGAGCATGCGGATCGCGGTGCCGCTTTCGTCGCGCACCACTTCGCCGATGCTTTGCAGCTCACGTAGGCTGCCATCCGGGCGCACGATACGCTCTTCGTGGCGGAATTCCTTGCCCGCCTGGAGCGCGGCGCTGATGCTGGCGCGAACCTGCGCGCGGTCGTTGGGGTGGATGAAAGCGACGAACTCTTGCAGCGTGCCCTTGAACTGGCCCGGTCGAACACCGTAGATCTCGTACAGCTGTTCGGACCACGTAATTGTGTTGGCCGGGATGTCCCAGCGCCAGCTTCCGAGATTGGCCAGGCGCTGAGCCTCCATCAGATGGATATTGGCGTCGGCCAGCGCCGCGGTGCGCTCCCTGACGCGCTGATCGAGGTCGAACTGGGTGTGGCGCAACCTGTCCTCGGTCCGGCTGCGCATCGCCACATCGATGCTCAAAGCGAGGCTCGGCACCGACACGCTGAGCATGAACGTCAGCAGCACGACGAAAAATTCGTTGAGGCCCATTTCGCCGAACGGTCCGGCATGTTCGATCGTCCCCAAGACGGCAAAGCTGGTCAGAACGAGCCCAACCGTCGCGGTATCGCGCGGCCCGCACCGCAGCGCCGCCCACACCAACGGCAGGATCGCCAGGAAACCGAGCGGACGGGTGTAATCGGTACGCGGCAAAAGCGGACTGAAGGCGATCAGGCCAACAACAACGGCAAGCCCAAACACGGCGATTAAGTCCGGCAAGTCCCGGTAGTCGAATTTGCGGCGCGCGCTCTGCGCCCACAGCACGATCACCGGCGTCACCACCAGCGCGCCGGCGGCGTCGCCCAGCCACCAGGTGACCCAGATCGGGGTGAATTTCGTCCAGGCCGCAAGCCCCGCCACGCACAGCGTCACCACGCCGATGCTGGCGCTGATGACGGTCGCGGGTCCGACCGAAACGAGCGCGAATTTCGCCACCCGCACGGGGCTCTCGAAAGTCTGAGCGCCGTCTGACCAGCGTTGGATCAGGTAGCCGCCGGCGACCAATTCCAGCGTATTGCCGAGCGCGATGAGCGCCGACGTCTCGATCGTTCCGGCCGTGGTGGCATTGGCAGCGAAGGCGCCGATGAAGATCGCCGGCCAGATTCGAAGACCCCCCAGCAGTACCGCCGCCAGCGCCAGGCCGGTCGGCGGCCAGATCGGGCTGGCGCTCGGATTGATCGAGGCCAGCCGCAGTCCGAGCTTGGCCAGCACGAAATAGCCGGCCGAAACGACCAGGAGCGCCACGATGTAGCGGGCCCTCGCGCGCCAGCCTGACGCCGGTTTTTTCGTAGGGAACTTGTCCAACCGCTCCCCCTGAAATGCCCATCCGTTGCCGTACCGGCGGGGATGGGACCTCAATATACCCTAGATCGAAGCCAACTCACGGGCCCAATCCGTAACCAAAAGGTTAGCGGAAACGGGGCAAACTTTTCCCTTTCTACGCCCCATGCTTAGGCAAATTTTAAGCCGCGGCTTGTAGCTTTCGGCCAGTAAATGTCCGTCAAGTAGAGTTTGTGAGTATTCCAATGACCGAACCCCAACGCCCGAGGGTCAAATACGTCATCGGGCCCGATGGCAGTCCCCTTACGATCGCGGATCTGCCGCCGCCGTCCACCAAGCGTTGGGTCATCCGCCGCAAGGCCGAGGTGGTCGCCGCAGTGCGCGGCGGCCTGTTGTCGTTGGAGGAAGCCTGCGCGCGCTATACGCTCACGGTCGAGGAATTCCTGTCCTGGCAGTATTCCATCGACCAGCACGGCCTTGCCGGCCTGCGCACCACGCGCATTCAGCAGTACCGCCAGTAATCCCGCTCGCCGCCGCCTTTTGGCTAGGCCGCCGGCCCTCTGTGACCGGCGCTTTCGTCTTTGGTCCGCGCGCGACCGAATTCCCATTTCCGCGCTGGTCATTGCGACGATTTTCTGTTTCACCGAATTAACCGGACGCTAACCATAAACTGGGCAAATCTTGCCGGTACGGCGCACATCGCGCCCAAGGTTGGGACGGAACACCGTGCAAGGCTTTTTCGGCTTCGTGAAGTCGCTCGGTGCGGCGCGTATGGCGGCCATGGCCGCGGTGACGCTTACGCTGATCGGCTTCTTTTCGTTCCTGATGATCCGAATGACGACGCCGCAAATGGTGCCGTTGTTCACCGATCTATCGCTGGATGACAGCGCCTCGATCATCAAGGACCTGGACCGGCAGGCGATCGCCTACCAGATCAAGAACGACGGAGCGATCGTCCTGGTCCCCAACGACAAGGTCGCCCAGTTGCGCATGAAGCTCGCAGAAAGCGGTCTGCCCAAGGGCGGCGGCGTCGGCTACGAGATTTTCGACAAATCGGACGCGCTCGGCTCCACCACCTTCGTCCAGAACATCAATCATCTCCGCGCGCTCGAAGGCGAACTCGCGCGCACCATCCGCAGCCTCGACCGCGTGCAGGCCGCCCGCGTCCATCTGGTGCTGCCCGACCGGCCGCTGTTCTCGCGCGACAAGATCGATCCGTCGGCATCGATCGTGCTCAAGGTGCGCGGCGCGCTTGAGCCGCAAGAGGTGCGCGCCATCCGCCATCTGGTGGCAACCGCGGTCAACGGGTTGAAGCCCGAGCGCGTGTCGGTAATCGACGAGACTGGCAAATTGCTTGCCGACGGCGCCACGCCAGACGACCCGCTGGAGGGCGCCGGCGCCGACGAGCGTAAGGCGGCCTACGAAAGGCGCCTGCGCGAGCAGGTCGAGACGATTGTCTCCTCGGTGGTCGGGCCCGGCCACGCGCGGGTGGAAATCACCGCCGATTTCGACCTCAACCGCGTCACCCAGACCTCCGACAAGTACGATCCCGATGGCCGCGTGGTGCGCTCGAGCCAGACGCGCGAGGAAACGTCCGCGACCGGCGACGGGAAAAGCGCTCCGGTTTCGGTCGGCAACGAGTTGCCCGGGTCCGGGGCGGGCAAGCCTGCGGCCCCCGCTGCCCCGAGCGATCAGAACCACAAGACCGAGGAAATCGTCAATTACGAAATCTCGCGCACCACCAAAACCGAGGTGACCGAAGCCGGCCGGGTCAACCGCATTTCGGCGGCCGTGCTGGTCGACGGCAACTACGCGAAGAACGACAAGGGCGTGGTCACCTATCAGCCGCGCGCAAAGGAAGAAATCGACCGCATCGCGGCGCTGGTGAAATCGGCCATCGGCTTCGATGTCAAGCGCGGCGATCAGGTCGAAGTGGTCAACCTGCGCTTCGCGGAAACGGCACCCGTGCCGATCGCCGAACCGACCGGCTGGATGAGCTACCTGCAATTCACCAAGGACGACATCATGCGTTTCGCCGAGCAAGGCGTGATGGTGCTGCTCGGCCTGGTCGTGTTGCTGCTGGTCGTGCGCCCGCTGGTGCGCCGGATCGTGACGCCCGAAGCCGCGATGGCCGGCGGCGCGGCATACGTCGCCGGGGCGGCCGGCACGGCCGGGGTTGCTGGTGCGATCGGGGTTCCCTATGTGCCCGCCGCTGCGCCGAGCGCCGCCAGCATGGCCATTCTTAGCGGCGCTGCCGCTGCGGCCCCCAGCGCCGCATCGATCGCGGCAATGACCGGTGCTCAGGAAGCGGTCGCCGTCTCCAACCGCACCTCAGCGATGATCGACGTCGCCCAGGTGCAAGGACAGGTGCACGCCCAATCGGTAGAGAAGGTCGGCGAATTGGCCGAGAAGAATCCGACCGTGGCGGTCTCCATCATCCGCAATTGGATCCATGAGGACGTGGCTTAATTCATGGCTTCCGCATACAACCAAGAGAAAAAGGAGCATGGCCGCGAGGATATCAACGGGCTAATGGCAGATCTCGCCAGCCGCCCGCAGGTCAACAAGGGACGGCGCAAGCTGAAAGGCCCGGAGCGGGCGGCTGTGCTCATGCTCTCGCTCGGTGAGCGCTATGGCGGCAAGATCTTCAGCATGCTCGACGACGACGAACTGCGCGAGATTTCGACCGCGGCGTCGTCGCTGGGAACCATCGACGCCGCATCGGTCGAGGAATTGCTGCTCGAATTCGTGTCCCTGATGTCCGGCTCGGGCGGCGTGCTCGGCAGCTACGACGTCGCCGAGCGCCTGTTGCAGCAGTACCTGCCGAAGGACCGCGTCGGCGGCATCATGGACGATATCCGCGGACCCGCCGGCCGCAACATGTGGGAGAAGCTCGCCCACGTCCACGAAGAAGTATTGGCGACCTATCTCAAGAACGAATACCCGCAGACCGTGGCGGTCGTGATGTCGAAACTGCGCGCGGAACACGCCGCCCGCGTGCTGGCGATCCTCCCGCAGGATTTCTCGCTCGACGTGGTCAGCCGCATGCTGAAGATGGAAGCGGTGCAAAAGGAAGTGATCGATCGCGTCGAAGAGACGCTGCGCACCGAATTCATGACCAATCTGTCGCAGACCCGCCGCCGCGACGCCCACGAGGCGATGGCGGAGGTCTTCAATAATTTCGACCGCCAGACGGAAACGCGCTTCCTCACCGCGCTGGAAGAGGAAAACCCGGACGCCGCCGAGCGCATCAAGGCGCTGATGTTCACCTTTGACGACCTGGTCAAGCTCGACAGCGGCTCGGCGCAGACGCTGATGCGGAAATTCGAGAAGGACAAACTGGCGATCGCGCTCAAGGGTGCCTCCGAAGACGTGCGCCAGTTCTTCTTCGGCAACATGTCCACCCGCGGCGCCAAGATGCTGGTGGAAGAGATGCAGTCGATGGGTCCGGTGCGCCTGCGCGACGTCGACGAGGCGCAGACGCTGCTGGTCAACATCGCCAAGGATCTGGCGGGCAAGGGCGAGATTCTGATCACCAAGAGCCGCGGCGACGAAGAGCTGATTTACTGATGACAGCAACGGCTAAATATCTGTTCGACGAAGATTTCTCCTCCGGCGAGAAGGCGCCGACCATCACCTTGGTCGAGGCCGAGCGCCGGCGCGCGGACGCCGAATCGCAGGCCTATCGCAACGGCTTTGCCGCCGGCCAGGTGCAGGCGCAAAACGCCGCGCTCGCGGTGATCGCCGACGGCATGGAGCGGCTGCACAAAGCGCTCGCCGTCATCGAGGCGCGGCTGGAATCCGAAGCGGTGGAAGTGGCGGTCGCGGTCGCCGGCAAGCTCGCACCCGAGCTGATCGCGCGCGAGCCGTTCGCCGAGATTTCCACGCTGGCCACCGAATCGTTCCGCCATCTGGTGAAAGCGCCGCACGTGGTCGTGCATATCGGCGCGGATATCTACGATGCGACCAAGGGCAAGCTCGACGAGATCGCACAGGCGCGCGGCTTCGAGGGCCGACTGGCGGTATTGTCCGATGCGGGCATGGCGCCCGGCGACTGCCGCATCGAATGGGCCGATGGCGGCATCGCCCGCGACCGCGCCGCGACCCTTACGATCATCGACGACGTCGTCGCCCGCTACGTGGCGGCGCGCACCGGCACCGCCAATAATTAGGAATTCTGGAGACCGACGCGATGAGTGACACCGACAGCAAAGTCCCGCTCCCCGAACTGGAAGGCGGCGGCGCCATGCAACCCGTCGAGGACGCCGGCGCGCTTGCCCCGGGCGATGGCGAACAGGTCAACCGCGGCGCCGCCGACCTGGAGGCGCTGTTCGACGTGCCGGTGCAGGTGTCGGCGGTGCTCGGCCGCACCCGCATGCCGGTCGGCGACCTGCTCAAGCTCGGGCCCGGCGCCGTGCTCGAACTCGACCGCAAGGTCGGTGAAGCCATCGATATCTACGTCAACAACCGTCTGGTCGCACGCGGCGAAGTCGTGCTGGTCGAGGACAAGCTGGGCGTGACCATGACCGAAATCATCAAAGCCGAGCAAAACTAAGGATATATCGTCATGCAACTCCTGATCGTCGGCACGCTCGGAGGCCAGCTCACTACCGCGAGCAAGATCGCGATGGACAAGGGCGCCAGCGTCACCCACGCCGAAAGCAACGAGCAGGCCCTCGCCGTGCTGCGTTCCGGCCGCGGCGCCGACCTTTTGATGGTGGACGTTTCCCTCGACATCCGCGACCTGGTCACGCGGCTCGATGCCGAGCGCATTCATGTCCCGATCGTGGCCTGCGGCGTCACCAACGACGCGCGCGCGGCGGTCAACGCCATCCACGCCGGCGCCAAGGAATACATCCCGCTGCCGCCCGATCCCGAATTGATCGCGGCGGTGCTCGCAGCCGTTACCGACGACACCCGCGAGATGATCTATCGCGACGATGCAATGGCGAGCGTCGTCAAGCTCGCCCAGCAGATCGCCGGGTCCGACGCTTCCGTGCTGATCACCGGCGAAAGCGGCACCGGCAAGGAAGTGCTGGCGCGCTACCTGCACGGGCGCTCGCAGCGTGCCAAGAAGCCGTTCATCACGGTCAATTGCGCGGCGATCCCCGACAATCTCTTGGAATCCGAATTGTTCGGCCACGAGAAGGGCGCCTTCACCGGCGCGCTCGGGCGCCGCATCGGCAAGTTCGAGGAGGCGAACGGCGGCACGCTGCTGCTCGACGAAATCTCCGAAATGGACGTGCGCCTGCAGGCCAAATTGCTGCGCGCGATCCAGGAGCGCCTGATCGACCGCGTCGGCGGCGGCAAGCCGGTGCCGGTCGATATCCGAATCATCGCCACCTCCAACCGCAACCTCACCGAGGCGGTGCGCGAGGGCAAATTCCGCGAGGACCTCTGGTTCCGCCTCAACGTGGTGAACCTGAAAATCCCGCCATTGCGCGAGCGGCCTTCCGACATCACCGAACTCGCGCAGTATTTCGCCAAGAAATATTCGGCCGCCAACGGCCTGCCGGTTCGCCCGCTGTCGGCGGAAGCGCGCCGCGCGCTCAGCGTCAACCGCTGGCCGGGCAATGTGCGCGAATTGGAGAACACGCTGCACCGCGCGGTACTGCTTTCGAGCGGGCCCGAGATCGGTATCGACGGCATTCTGTCGCCCGACGGCTTACGGCTCGACCAGGCGCGCGGCTCAGGCGCAGTCGCTCATGCGGCGATGGCCGCCGAGCAGGTCACGCGTAATTTGGTCGGCCGCACAGTGGCCGAGGTCGAACGCGACCTGATCCTGGAGACGCTCAAGCATTGCCTCGGCAACCGCACGCATGCCGCCAACATCCTCGGCATTTCGATCCGCACGTTGCGCAACAAGCTCAACGAATACGCCGCCGACGGCGCGCCGATCCCGCCGGCCGGCGGCGGATCGGAGCTGCGCGGCGCGGCCTAGCGCGCACCAAAGGCTATCAAGCAAAAAGCCCGGCTCGAATGCCGGGCTTTTTATTTCGAAAAGCTTATTTCGAAAACGTGGCGGCTAGTCGGTGGGCGCTTGGTTAGGCTCGCCGGCGCCTTTTTTGTTCTTGTCCCGCTTGGTGTCGTGTTCGACCGCCTTGGCCATCAGTTCGTTGCTGATGGCTTCCAGACGCTCCACCAGCTTGCGTCCTTCGCGCGCCAACCGGATGCAGCGGTCGGCGGTTTCAACAAGATATTCCTCGGTCTTCAGCATGATTTCTCCGTGAGAGATTTGACCGCGCATATGCGTAGAAATTACGGCAATTCAAGGTGGAATCTTGATATGACCTATGCGCCGGCGGCGCGGGCGTGATAATCGTTGGTGTCCCAACTACATAGGCGGTTCGCGAAGTTGCCCACAATCTACAAAATATGTCCCGCTTCGGTCTGGCGCGCGGCCGAAAGCGCTGGAACCTTCCGCGGTTCCGCGGTCGACCTGCGCGACGGCTTCATCCATCTCTCCGGCGCGGCGCAAGTCGCCGAGACCGCGGCGAAGCATCTCGCCGGCCAGCACGATCTCGTGCTGCTGCATATCGACGCCGTCCGGCTCGGTGCGGCGCTCAAATGGGAGCCCTCGCGCGGCGGCGCCCTGTTTCCGCATCTTTATGGCGATCTCGATCCGGCGGCAGTGACAAAGGTCGAAGCGCTGCCGCTAGGCCCCGACGGACGGCACCGGTTCCCGCCGCTCGATCCATGAGTCCCGTGCCCGGCCGAACATAAACGGCCACGGAACCAAACCGCACCCGGAAAGCTTATCGGTGTGCCGGTTGGAGCCTCGCATGTCATTGGACAGTCAACCCTGGCACCGTCCACAGCTCAGCCTATCGTCACACCGCCGAGCCGGTGCGCCGCGTGCAAGCCGCCCGGCGCCCGAGCGGCGCCATTCGTTATCGCTGCCCGGTGACAGGCAGCTTCATGCTGATCACCGAGGCGGCGACGCTGGCCGGGCTGGCCGAACGCGCCGTCCGCTTTCGCTGCGCCGACTGCGGCGAGATGCATCTTTTGGCGCAGGACCCCATCGCGGAAGCCCGTTAACCCGCCGCTAACCATAAAATGGGCAAATATTGCCGGGCTACGGGTATTCGCCCACCGGAAATCGGCACGATGGCACCGGCAACGGTAGCCAATTCCCGCGCCAGTCAAAAAGTCAGGCATGAGCGACATCACCGCCGCACCGGCATCAGCGACCAGCGCCATCAAGCTGCCCGGTCTTGGCGAGATCGGCGCATTCATGAAGCGCGGCGACATCGCGCTCGCGGTCGGCGTGCTGACCATCCTGGTCGTGCTGATCCTGCCGCTGCCGCCGATCCTGCTCGACCTCTCGCTCGCCATCTCAATCATCATCTCCGTGCTGATCCTGATGACCGCGCTGTTCATTCAGACGCCGCTCGAATTCTCCTCGTTCCCGACCGTGCTCTTGATCGCGACCATGCTGCGGCTCGCGCTCAACTTGGCCTCCACGCGCCTCATCCTCGCGCACGGGCACGAAGGCACCGACGCCGCCGGCCACGTCATCCAGGCCTTCGGCAATTTCGTGATGAGCGGCAATTTCGTGATCGGCATCATCGTGTTCACGATCCTGGTGATCGTGAATTTCGTGGTCATCACAAAAGGTTCGGGGCGCATCGCGGAAGTGGCCGCGCGTTTTCACTTGGACGCCATGCCGGGCAAGCAGATGGCGATCGACGCGGATCTCTCCGCCGGTCTGATCGACGAGAAGGAGGCGCGCCGCCGTCGCCAGAAGCTCGAGGACGAAGGCGGCTTCTTCGGCGCCATGGACGGCGCCTCCAAATTCGTGCGCGGCGATGCGATCGCCGGCCTCCTGGTGGTGTTCATCAACGTCATCGGCGGCATGATCATCGGAATCGCCCAGCAGGGCCTGAGTTTTTCCGACGCGGCGCACTCCTACACCATCCTCACAGTCGGCGACGGGCTGGTCACCCAGATCCCGGCACTGATCGTCTCGACCTCCGCCGGCCTGCTGGTGTCGAAGGCGGGCGTACTGGGCTCGGCCGACAAGGCGCTGCTCAAGCAGCTCTCCGGCTACCCCAAGGCGCTCGGCATGTCGGGCGCGGTGATGATCGTGATGGCGCTCCTGCCGGGGATACCGATGCTGCCGTTCCTGGCGCTCGGAGGCGGCGCCGGCGCGCTCGCCTTCGTGATCGACAAGCGCACTAAGCTCGCTGCCGCAGCGGAAGCGAAAAAAGCCGACAAAAAAACCGAGACCGCGGACGAGCCGATTTCAGCCTCGCTCAAGATCGACGATCTCAAGGTCGAGCTCGGCTACGCGCTGCTGCCGCTGGTCAACGCGCCCGACGGCAGCGACCGACTGACCGAGCAGATCAAGGCGCTGCGCCGCTCGCTCGCGGCCGAAATGGGTTTCGTGATGCCGGCCGTGCGCATCCTCGACAACGTGCAACTCGAGGCCAACGCCTACGTCATCAAGATCAAGGAGGTCGAGGCCGGCAACGGCAAAGTCTGGGCCGGCCAGTACATGGTCATGGACCCGGCCGGCGGCCAGGTGAATTTGCCCGGCACCCACACCACTGAGCCGACTTTTGGGCTGCCGGCGACCTGGGTCGAAGCCGCGGCCAAGGAAGAGGCGACGCTCAAGGGCTACACCGTGGTGGACGCGGCCACCGTGCTGTCCACGCACCTGACCGAATTGCTCAAGAGCAACATGGCCGAGCTGCTCTCCTACGGCGAAGTGCAGAAGCTCTTGAAGGAACTGCCGAAGGAGCAGGCCGAACTGCTCAAGGACCTGGTGCCGACGCTGATCTCGGTCTCCGGCATTCAGCGCGTGCTGCAGATTCTCTTGGCCGAGCGCGTCTCGATCCGCGACCTCGCCACCATCCTGGAAGGCATCGCCGATGGCATCGGCGGCTCGCGCAACCCGGTGACGCTGGCCGAGCACGTGCGGGCGCGGCTGTCGCGCCAGATATGCGCGCAGCATTCGAGCCACGCGGGCTATCTGCCGCTGATCGCGCTATCGGCAAAATGGGAACAGGCTTTTGCCGAATCGATTGTCGGTCAGGGTGACGAGCGCCAATTGGCCATGCAGCCGTCGAAACTGTCGGAATTCATCACGCTGGTGCGCGAGAAATTCGAGGAGGCCGCGCGCGAGGGCGAGGCGCCGGTGCTGGTGACCTCAGCCGGCATCAGGCCGTTCGTGCGCGGCATCGTCGAGCGTTTTCGCGCCCAGACGCCGGTGGTCTCGCAAGGTGAGATACATCCAAGGGCGAGGCTGAAGACGGTCGCCAGCATCTAATAGGGATTATTCCGCCGCTTCGACCGACGCGTCGTCCACATGCCCGCGCGCGCGGATGGCGTCGTCGCGGTATTTGCGCTTCAAGGCGGCCTCGCCGCCGGTGGTGGCGTGATAAAGATCGAGCGCGTCGAATTCGTCAGCCTGCGGCGGGGCGATGGCCAAATCCGAATAAGTCCAGCGGTCGGGCGCTGCGAGCGCTTTCTTCAGCAGCGCCTTGCAGCGCAAATAGACCCGCAAATAGTTCACCGCCTTCACCGCCATACCGCCCCAATAGCGCGCATAAAAGACGAGCGGGTTTTCGCACTTCAGGCTGCTGCGACGGTCGCGCCGGTACTTGAGACGGAACGCACCGCTTTCGAGCGGGTGTACGCCCTCGTACAAGATCGTCAGGTAGAACCACAGGATGGTCGAGAGCGTGGTGCCGGGGCGGCCGATCGGGCAGGCGCAGGTGCGCCGCAGGATCGTGTAGATGTGCTCCGGCGTGTAGAACGCCTTCCAGGCCGCCCGATAAGCGTCTTCCCAATCGGCGTCCGACATCTTGCCGTGATGCGCGACGCGGTGATTGAGATCGTATTTGTTCATGTCCGCGTCCATCCAGATGCCTTTGCTGGAGAGAACCTTGTGGTCTTCCGATCCCGGCAGCGGCGTCAGGAAGAAGAATTCCAGAATATCGATCGGCAGCTCGCGCTTGATGATCTCGATATCGCGCAGGATCGATTCCTTGCTGTCGGCGGGAAATCCGAGAATGTAGCCGGCATAGGTGATGGCGCCGTGGTTGCGCCACATCTGCAGCATCTCGCGGTATTCGGTGATCTTGTTCTGCCGCTTCTTGGCGGCGATCAGATTGTCCGGGTTGATGTTCTCCAGCCCGATGAAGGCGCGCCGCACGCCGGCCTTGGTCGCCTTCTCGATGAAGCCCGGGATCTTGTGGCAGAGCGTGTCGACTTGAATCGTGAAGCCGATATTCATGCCCTCGCCGTGCCGCATCGCAATCAGGCGGTCGAACAGCGCCTCCCAATCCTGGTTGCGCGCGAAATTGTCGTCGGTGATGAAGAACCGCTTGATGCCCTCGGCATAGTTCTCGCGCACGATCTTCTCCAGATCGTCGGCGGAACGGATGCGGCTTTTGCGCCCCTGCACGTTGATGATGGTGCAGAACGAGCACTGGTAGGGACAGCCGCGGCCGAGATCGATGCTCGACAGGTTGCCGACGGTGCGCTTGACGTGCTTGCGCGGCAGGAACGGCGGCGGCTCACCGGCCAGCGCCGGCAATTTGTCCATGTAATTGTAAAGCGGCTTGAGCGTGCCGTTGTAGGCGTCCCGCAACACCTCATCGAGCCGATGCTCCTCCGCCTCGCCGGCGAAGAACGATACGCCCATGCGCTGCGCGGCTTTGATGTCGGCCGGCAATTCCGGCAGCATGGCGATGCAGCCGGAGATATGGAAGCCGCCGATGCAAACCGGCAGGCCGGCGTCGAGAAAGGGCTTCGCCAGATCGACCGCGCGTGGAAACTGGTTCGACTGCACGCCGACGAGCCCGATCAGGCAGCGGCCGCCCTCGCGGCGGATCATGTCGATGATCTGCCGCGGCTTCACCCGCCGGTTGGTTTCGTCGTAGGTGTGCAGCCGGATATCGACGCCGGTTCCCAGCACCTCGCGGCGCCTGGCGTCCTCCGCCAAGGCGTTGAGACAGGCCAGCGTGTTGGACGGGATCGCGGAGCGCAGCCACTGGATCGGATAGCCGTCGTCGTCGTAATGCGTCGGCTTGATCATCACGAAGTGGAAGATCGCCGGATCCCCATCGACGGTCGAACTCGTCATCCTTACTCCTGCCCCTCGCGGCGGCTGCCGGCTCGCGACAAAATGCGCTATTTGCTGCGATAAGTCGAGATTTGCGTCCGTTAACGCACGTTCGTGGCGATTAGCGGCGTTTTTTCACCCTGTTTCGAGCTTTACCGCCCGCCTCTGGATAAAGCGGCCCTTGATACCCATATAAAATGACTTGTTTCAATCGTTTCGGCGTTGCCGAAGAGCCTGGAGTTGATCGTGGAAAAATTCAATTTCGATGCGCCGGCGGAGTTGTTTCCCTCGCGCAACCGCAAGATCGTCAACAAGATCAAATATCGCCGCTTCGAGCGCGCCGCCGACGCCATCCGCTTTGCCGTCGAGGAATTGCCCGAGCCGCTGCTGCTCGGCGCTTATATTCAAATCGACGAGGAGCGGCTCGGTCACAAGGATATTCGCGGGCTTTACGATAGCGCGGAATACCCCTTGGCCAAGCGCGCCGGCTAAGCGCCGCGCGTTTGACGCTTCCGAGCAATTAGCGTATTCGACTACTCGCAGCCTGGTTTTCGGTTCTGCCTTGCAATGCTGCCCGATTTTGGGCGCTCGCCAAGTCATCCCAAAAAACTCGGACATCGACGTGCGCAAAGCGTCGTGCGCGTTTCACGCAGCAACCGAAGCAAGGAGCCCGCCATGGCCACAGGCACAGTCAAGTTCTTCAATACCCAGAAGGGTTTCGGATTCATCACGCCGAGCGACGGCTCGAAAGACGTATTCGTGCACATCAGCGCGGTCGAACGCGCCGGCATGAGCACGCTCAACGAAGGCCAGCGCCTCACTTATGAAATCGTGACCGAACGCGGCAAGCAGGCGGCGTCCAATCTGCAGAACGCCTGAACGATAGCGTCACGTTGATGAACGGCGCGACGCCCGGCCCCGTGCCGGGCGTTTTCATTCAAAGACCGCGGAGGATCGACATGACGCATAAATTTTCCAGCGGCCAGAACGTCTATTACGAGCCGACGTTCGGCAACGCGGCCTCGCACGGCAAGTACAAGATCGTCCGTTCGCTGCCGGTCGAAAACGACAACCGGCTGGCCTATCGGATCAAGAGCATCGCGGAATCCTTCGAGCGCATCGCCGAGGAACACCAGCTCACCCGGACCGACTAAGCCCGCGCCGTTGCGGCGCCCGCCGGCCGCCCGATTTCCGCCACTTCCGGGTCAAAACAGCGGTTTTCACGTTGTTTCAACGATCCGTGATGCGGGCTTTGGAACTCTCCAGCCGTGCCTACGTTAGCCTCCGACATCTTGTGAACCTTTTTCCAGGCCGGCCCGACAAAAGGCATGACCTTGGAGGCAGCTATGAACTGGTCGATGTACACCGCAGACCGCACCACCCACCTCAAGATCGTGGTGGTCGGGCTCGCCGCCGCGCTGCTGATCGCCGTGATCGGCATTGCCGCGCAACAGCTCAATCTCGGCACCGATATCCTGACCGCGCAGGCCCCGACCGTGATCAAGGCCGGCGGGCCGGTGGTCTTTACCAACCGCGACGGCGCGACCATCCGCTAGGACCCGTTGTCGCGACACCGCTTCTGTCCCCTGCTCCTTTGGCGCGCCGCCTATGCGGCGCGTTTTTTTGACTGGGCGCTCTATCTGATCACCACTGACGGCAGCCAGAGCGAGAGCGCTGGCACGAAGGTGACCAGCAACAACACGGCGAACATGACGCCGTAGAACGGCCAGATGCCGCGCATCACGTCTTCGAGCTACACGTTGCCGACCGCGCAGCCGACGAACAGCATCGAGCCGACCGGCGGCGTGAGCAATCCGATGCCGAGATTAAGCATCATGATCATGCCGAAGTGGACCGGATCGACGCCGAGCTTCATCATCACCGGCAGCAGGATCGGCGTGCAGATCAGAATCAGCGGCGCCATGTCGACCAGGCAGCCGAGCACCAGCAGCATGACGTTGATCAGCATCAGAATGACGTATTTGTTCTCGGACAGCGTCAGGAAGAACGCGGTGATCTTCGCCGGCATCTGCATCAGCGCCATCACATAGCCGAACGAGGAGGCCATAGCGATCAGCGTCATCACCATCGCGACCGTCCTCAAGGTGCGATGCACCAGCGCCGGCAGGTCGCGCCATCGGTAGTCGCGGTAGACGAACATGGTGACGAAAAAAGCCCAGACGCAGGCCATGGCGCCGGCCTCGACGGCGGTGAATATCCCCAACAGAATGCCGCCGATGATGATGACGACGGTGATCAGGCCCCAGGCGGCGTCGATGGTAATACGGATGGCGTCGCGTAGCGGCACCGCGGCGCCGGGCGGGTGCCCGTCGCGATAGGCGATGACCAGGCACAATATAATGAGCGAAAAGCCGAGCAGCAGGCCGGGCACCACGCCCGCCATGAACAGGCTGATGATCGAGATCGTGCCGCCGGTCGCCAGCGAATAGATCACGGCGTTGTGGCTGGGCGGCACCAGGATCGCCTGCACCGAGGCGCTGATGGTGACATTGGTGGCGAACGGCCGCGGATAGCCCACCTTCTCCATCTGCGGGATCATCACCGACCCGATCGCCGACACGTCGGCGACCGAGGAGCCCGATATTCCGCTCAAGAACGTGGTCGCCAGGATATTGACCGCCGAGAACCCGCCGCGCACGCGCACCAAGCCGACCAGCACATTGGCGAAGGCGACCAGGCGACGCGCCATGCCGCCTTCCGCCATGATCGCGCCGGCCAGCACGAAAAACGGGATCGTCAGCATGGCCACCTTGCTGACGCCGTCGGAGATTTTCAGCATCACCGCCTCCGGCGGAATGCCGATCCACAAGGCGCCCACCAGCGCGCCAAGGCCGAGCGAATAGGAAATCGGCATGCCGATGGCGAAGCAGCCAAACAGCGTGCCGATAAGAATGAGGATGTCCATGTCGCTCCCGCCGCGCGCCTAGTCGAACGCCGCCGGCGCGTCGGCCTTGCCGTTCCAATCGATCGGCGGCCCGAGCATCAGCCGCTCGGCGGCGAACAGCAGCGTGATGACGCCGCCGCACGGGATCGGCAGATAGGTGACGCCGACCGACAGCCAGGGAAACTCGGCGATGCTGTTGTGCCAGGTCGCCTCGACCAGCCCGACGCCGTAGATCACCATGAAAAGCGCGATAAAGGCCATCAGCAGTTCGACGGTAAAGTCGGCGAGCCGGCGTATGCGCTTGGGCAGCAGGTCGACGCCGACGCTGACGTTCATATGAATGCCGATGCGGTAGCAGGCGGCAGCGCCAAAAAACGTCAGCACGATGGTGAGCAGCACCGCCATCGGTTCCGGCCAGGACGACGCGCTGTTGAGCACATAGCGGGTAAACACCGCCCACGGGATCACCGCCGAGATCAGCACCAGCGCGGCGCCAGCGATCAGCACGCAGGCGAAATAGAGCGCGTCCATCGCTTTGCGGAAAGGGGCGGCCATTGTGGGCCTCGTCATTCCGGGGCGCCCGCGCCGGCGGGCGGGCCCGGAATGACTGGTTGCGTCACTTCACGTCCTGGATGCGCTTGATCATGGCGGCGTATTTGGGACCGTATTTGTCCCATACCGGCTTGACCGCCTGCTGCCATGGCGTCTTGTCGGCAACCGGGATGATCTGGATGCCGGCGGCTTTCGCCTTCTCCATCGCCTTCTTCTCGTATTCCATCCAGTGCTTGCGCTCTTCGTACTGCGCTTCGCTCGCGAATTTGGCGATCAGATCCTGGTCGGCCTTCGACAGCGTGTCCCAGATCTTCTTGGAGAACACCAGGATCTCCGGCACGATCAGATGCTCGGTCAGCGTATAGTATTTCGCCACCTGATAGTGGTTGTCGAACACGAAGCTCGGCGGATTGTTCTCGGCGCCGTCGACCACGCCGGTTTGCAGCGCGCTGAACACCTGGTCGTAGCCCATCGCCACGCCGTTGCCGCCGAGGTCATTCATCATGTCGACGAACATGGGATTGCCCATGACGCGGAACTTCATGCCCTTGAGATCGGCCATGGTGTGGATCGGCTTTTTGGTGTCGTAAAGGTTTCGCGCGCCGGCATCCATCCAGCACAAGGCGACGAGGCCGGCCTTCGGATTGGCGGTGACCGCGCCAGCAGCTCTTTGCCGATCTCGCCATCGATCACCTTCTCCATATGCGCGGTGTTGCGGAACACGAAAGGCAGGTTGAACACGTTGAGGTCGTCGACCACCGGGCCGAGCGCGCCGACCGAAACGCGCGCGAAGGCGATGGCGCCGACCTGCGCCTGTTCGATCGCTTCCTTCTCGCCGCCGAGCTGCATGGCGGGATACATGGCGACCGTCAGCCGGCCGCCGGTCGCCGCCGACAGTTTCTTGCCGAGGTCTTCGACCGCAGTGACCGTCGGATAGCCGGTCGGATGCACGTCGGAGGCTTTCAAGACCATTTTTTGCTGGGCGACGGCCGAGCCGGACGTAAAAGCGGCCGCGGCGGCCAGCACGCCGGCGGCGATCATGGCGGTAGAGGGCTTCATGACGGAAAATTCCTCCCGGGTTTCGTTTTTATCGGCGAAATTCAAGGCGCTTGGCGAGCACGGCTGATTAAGCCAGGCGGCCGTGCTTGTTATTCATCATGTCATATGATGACCTTGCCGGATAGCACGGTGTCAAAGGCTTCCTGGAACGTCTCGGCCGATCTGCTCAACCGCCGCGGCCGCGACGAGAAGCTCGCCGCCGGGAACGGGATCAAGTAGCGAAATAATTCGTCGTGGCCGGCCTTGTCCCGGGCATGACGGCGGAGAACTCAATGCAAAAACTTTTGGTTACCGGAGCCGCGGGCGGCCTCGGCACACGTCTGCGCAAGCTGCTGCGCGGCGTCTATCCGGACATTCGCTGGAGCGATCTGCGCAAACCTGCCGACCTCGCCCCCGATGAAAACTTCATGGCCGCCGATCTGGCCGATCTTGCCGCGGTGGAAAAAATTGCCGCCGGCGTCGAGGGCATCGTGCATCTCGGCGGCTACTCGATCGAAGGTCCCTGGGACACCATTCTCAACGCCAATATCGTCGGCTGCTATAACTTGTTCGAGGCCGCCTATCGCGCCAAGGTCAAGCGCGTGGTGTTCGCTTCCTCCAACCACGCCGTCGGCTTTTATCCGCGCGCGCAGCGCATCGGCGTCAACGTCACGGTGCGCCCGGACAGCCGTTACGGCGTGAGCAAGGCGTTCGGGGAAGCGCTAGGTGCGCTTTATGCCGACAAGCACGGCTTGCGCGTCACCTGCCTGCGCATCGGCAATGTCGGCGACGCGCCGGTCGACAAACGCCGGCTGGCGGTCTGGCTCAAGGCCGAGGACCTGGTGCAACTCATCCGCATCGGGCTGGAGCATCCCGACATCCGCTACGAGATCTTCTACGGCATCTCCGACAACGCCGACGCCTGGTGGGACAACAGCAATGCGCGGCGTTTCGGCTACAAGCCGCAAGGCAAGGCCGACGCCTACCTGCACGAGGCGATGGCGGCGCAGGCGAAACTGCCGCCCGATCCGGTCGGCGACCGCTACCAGGGCGGCCCTTTCTGCAGCGAGGAATACGACGCCGACCGGGCCGGTTGAGCGTCCGCGCGCCTTTGAATTGCCGCCGCGGCGGGCGATGGTCGAATCGACTGTCACACTCTAATAGCCGGACATGCCGCGCCAACCCTTACGCATCGCCTTCCTCGCTTTGGCCGTCTTGCTGACGGCCGCGCCGGCGCGCGCGCAAAATGCGCCCCCTGCCCTGCCCTCAACAACTATCGGGCGAAGCTCGCGCAATATCTGCAGGCGCGCCAAGCCTATGATGAGCAAGCCGACGCCTATTGGAATGCGGTGGTCGAGAAACGGCGCCTGCGCAACGCCAAGCGCCGCGACCGCATCGCGATCCAGCTCGCCGACTATGTGCTCACCCAGCCGCCGCTTTATAGCGGGCCGCCGCCGCCGATCGATCCGGCCGCGCCCGGCCCCGAGCCGGGCGAAAAGCCGCCGATCCCGCTGATCGCCGATTTTCTGCAAGCGGCCGCCGAGCAATACGGTTTCGTGCCGCAGCGCCCGCAAAGCGAAACCGACTTCAAGCGCGCTTATGCCAAGGCCGCGTTAGCCGCCGGCCTGACGCGCGACCAGATCGTCGGCGTCTACGCCTTCGAGACCGGCGGCAACGGCACCTACGACATGCAGGCCGGCGTGTCGGCGACGCGGCCGCGCGCGATTTCGCCGGCCATTGGCTACAACCAGTTGCTCAGCACCAATTCGGTCTCGATCCTGGCCGAACATGGCGGCGGCCTGCTGGCGGCGCTGCGGCGAAAGGCCAAGGCGCTCTCCGGCGAGGCCAAGATCGCGCTGGAGCGCAAGACCGAGGCGCTCAAGCGCATGATCGCCTTCAGCCGCAGCGTGCCGGACCGCTGGAACGAACACGACCGGCTGGCCAAGACCACCACGGGCGGAATGGGCATTCACGCCGCCATTCTCGATATCGACATCGGCCCGCTCCTGCAGGTGCAGAAGCTCATCGATTCCGTCCACTTCGCGCGCGCCAAGGGCTACAACTCGCCGCTCGCCGCGGCCGAATTGGAATTGATGAATTTGACCGGCGACGGCAACGGCTTCGACATGGTGACCATGCCGCAGAGTTTGCGCGCGCGCGTGCCGACCGCGAATTTCTTCCAGCAATCGGGCTACGAGCGCAATCCGGTGGCGCGCCGCACCGGCACGGTGGCGGGGCTTCTGGCCGACATAGAGGGCAAGATGACGCGCGCTTCGCTGGCGCCCGGCGCGCGCGATCTGGCGGCGGCGTTTTAGAAAAACTCAATACCATGAAAATGCCTATCGCCGTTCTA
>CAWCVE010000003.1:0-93825 GCA_963798825.1 uncultured Alphaproteobacteria bacterium
AGCGCTGCTGCTGGAAATCGCCGTTGACCGAAATGCGCGGCAGCGCGGTCAAATGGTCGCGGTGCGCCTTGAACAGCACGCCCGGCCGCGTGGTCACCGCGGTCTTGAAACCGAGCTCGGCGGCGATGCGGAATTCGCGCGGACCGGCCGAGGTCGGATCGCCGACTGGATAGGCGAGATGGGCCGGCCGTTTGCCGAGCGCTGCCTCCAAGACGGCGCGGCTCATCTCCATTTCCGCGCGCACGGCGGATTCGTCCGCCATCTTCTTGAGCATGTTGTGGTTGACGGTGTGGGCGCCGATGGTGACCAAAGGATCGGCGGCAAGATCGACGATCTCCTGCCAGTCCATGCACAGGTCGCGGCAAAACGACGCGATATCGACACTATTGCAGGCGGCGAGGTCGCGCACCACCCCACGCAACTCGTCTTCGGTCTTCATGCTGCGCAGATAGCGGTAGATCTCGTCGTACAGCTCGCGCTTTTCCCGCACCGTGCCGCAGTCGAAGAAGCGGTCCTTGCCGTCGATCACCATGCCAATGCGGCTGTTGCGCGCGATCACCGCTTCGAGCGCGACCCACCACAATTCGCCCAGCCGGTCGGGGAAGCTGGTCGGAATATAGAGCGCGAACGGCATGCGGTATTTCTTCAACAGCGGATAGGCGAAGCGCAGCAGGTCCTTGTAGCCGTCGTCGAAGGTGATGCAGACGAAGCGGCGCTTGAAATCGCCGCTGATGTAGCGGGCATGCATCTCGTCGAGCGAGATCACGTCGAGCGCCGCGCGCTTGAGCCGGCGCAGCAGGCTGTCGAGGAATTCCGGCGTGACTTCGAGCAGGTGGTTGGGCTGGAACGCGTCCGGGCGCCGCGGGCGCACGTGATGCAGCGTCAGGATGGTGCCGACGCCGCCCACCAGCGGGCGCATGACATGATGCAGGCCGGTGAAATAAAGCGTTTCCAGCCCCGTCCGGATGATGGTTTGTTTCATGCCCGCCAAGGCTTCGATCCCAAAGGCTGCAATCGGCCGACGATTGCAGCCCGCTATTGAAAAATATTTGCGGCCACGTGACCAGGGCCAATCGCGCCCGCCCGGACGGGGATTTAGGCCGCGATCTCCCGCGGCGCTCCGGCTACCAGCATCACATCGGAAAAGCCCGCCATCATCAGCCGCTCGCGCGCCACCTTGGTCGCCGGATTGCCCGGATCGGCCGCCACCAGCACCGCACGAGGCGAGAGCGGCGCGAACCGCTCGAGCGCGATATCGGCGGCGGAACCCACGTCGATCACCACGTGATCGTAGCTGCGCACCAGGGCCTCGATGGTCGTCGCCAGCATCGGCGAGGCGGCGAGCGCGGGCCCGTCATGGCCGACATCGCCGGTCGCCACGAGGTGCACGGGCGAATAGCGGTCGCCCGTGACGATGTCGCCGAACGAGGCGGTGCCGCGCACGAGTTCGGCGATGCCGGGCGCCTTGGGATCGTTCGAAATAACCGATAGGTTGGGCGAGCCGAAGGCAAGATCGACCAGCACCACATTGGCTTCCCGCGCCAGCGCGCGGGCGAGCGAAATCGCGGCATAGGTCGTGCCGACGTTGCGCATGGCGCCGACCACGGTGACGCGGCGTCCGTTATCGCCGGCATGTCGTAAACCCCGCGCGATCTCTTCCACCGAATTCGCCGCCAAAGGAACGGCCGCCATGGCGGTGGCGGGCATCAAGGATGGCGACGCCATCCGCGGCATCGGCCGGGCGGCGTAAGCCGGCTCGAAGGATGCTGCCGCCACATAGCCGTAACCGGCGGACGACGGCGGCACTGCCAGCAGCGCGCCGGTCACGATGAACCCGGCCGACAGCGCGAAGGCGGCGAAGGCCGCGATCAGCACGGTCGGCAGTTTCTTCGGATAGTCCGGCCGGATCGAGGGGCTGGCGCGCGAAATGATGCGCGCCTCCGGCGGCGCGGCATTGATGTTGTCGCGCGCGGTCGCCTCGCGATATTTGGCGAGATAGGATTCAAGCAGGTCGCGCTCGGTCTTGGCCTCGCGCTCGAGCGCGCGCAATTGCACGTCTTGCTCGTTGGTCAGCGAGGCCTGCTTTTTGACCGCGTTGAGGCTGGCGGTGAGCGTGTCGAGCCGGTCGCCGGCGACTTTGGCGTCGTTGTCGAGCTGAGCGGCAAGCCGCGCGCCCTCGCGGCGAATCTCGCCCTCGACTTCGGCGATCTGCGCCTTGAGCTCCTTGATGCGCGGATGCTGGTCAAGCAAGGTGGTGGACTGTTCGGCCAATTGCGAGCGCAGCGCGTTGCGCTGCTCGATCAGCCGGCGCATGGATTCGGAATTGGCGATGTCGGAGGACTCGATCGGCTTGCCCGAGCGGATGAGCTCCCGCAACTGCCGCGCCCTCGCCTCTAAATCCGCCTTTTGCCCGCGCGCCGCCGAAATCTGCGAATTGATCTCGGTGAGCTGCTGGTTGGGCAGCGAGGTATTGTTGGAGCCGACGAACAAATTGGTCTTGGAGCGATAGACCTCGACCTTGGCTTCGGCGTCCGCCACCTTGATGCGCAGATTGGCGATCTCGCCGGCCAGCCAATCGCCGGCGGCGCGCGTCTGATTCTGCTTGGCCGTCTGCTGCATCTTCAGATAGGTCTCGGCGATCGCGTTGGCGACGCGGGCGGCCAGATCGGGATCCTCCGACATGAAGCCGATCCCGATCACGCGGGATTTCTCCACCGCGTAGACGTTGAGCCGGTCGTAATAGGATTCGAGCGTGCGCTCTTCTTTGGTCATCGCGGCCGGATCGCGGCCGATGCCGAACAGGCTGAGGACGACCCTGAGCACCGAAGGGCCGCGCAGCGCCGGATCGAATTCCGGATTATCGGCGAGCTTTTCCTTGGCGATCACTTCGCGCGCGAGATCGCGCGAGAGCACGAGTTGGATTTGGCTGGTCACCGCTTCGGGATCGATGGTGGCGCTTGTGCCGCCGTTCTTGTCGGCTTCGGCGCGCAGGAACACGTTCTCGCGCGCTTCCAGCAGAAGCCGCGATTCGGAGCGGTAACGCGGGGTAATTGCGTTGACGACGACAAGCGCGCTGACCGCCGCCAGCACGGTGATGGCGATAATCTTGGTCTTTTTGGCCCATAAAACGCGGCCTAAACCGCGCAAATCGGGCTCGCCATCGATGACGGTCGGAACCAAGGCAGGAGCGAGCGAACTGTCGGCTTTCGACTTCCTACGAAACAACATGCCTCACTCCAAACGCACGGACCTTACGGCGGCGCCAGGATCACAACCTATTATGGTTGCTTCCGCGTTAATTTCCGCCGCCGGCCGCGCCAAGTTAGATTTTGTTAACCATCGCGGCCCCCTAATCCGTCGTGAATTTCCACGACACGGCGCGGATTCGCTTGATGCAGGGAGCCCGGTTTTTATTGGCCGCTTTGGTCGCGTTGGCGGCCAGTGGCTGCATGCGGCAAGGGCCGGACGGCGCCTCGGGCCGCGGTCTGTTCGCCGGGACCTTGGGCGACACCATCCTGGTCAAGGAGCGGTGGTTTTAACGCATGCAATCATTGAATATTCTGCACGTGTTCCGCGCGCCGGTCGGCGGCCTGTTTCGTCATGTGCTCGACCTCACCCGGGAGCAAACCGCGCGCGGACACCGCGTCGGGCTGATTGCCGATTTACGCACCGGCGGCAAGCGCGGCGACGACGCGTTGCGCTTGCTCGAGCCTTCGCTCGCGCTCGGCCTCACCCGCATTCCGATGCGCCGCCATGCCGGTCCGGGCGATTTGTTCGCGCTCGCCCATGTCGTGCGGCGCGCCGCGCAAACGGAGGCCGACGTGGTGCACGGCCACGGCGCCAAGGGCGGCGCCTATGCCCGCCTCTCGTTCGGAAGCAAGCGCGCCGTGCGCGCCTATACGCCGCATGGCGGCAGCCTGCTGCTCAATCACGACAACCTAGCCGGTAAATTCTATCTGGCGACCGAGCGCCTACTGATGCTGCGCGGCGACCTGTTTTTGTTCGAGAGCGCCTATAGCGCCGACATTTTTCGCAACAAGATCGGCACTCCGCGCGGTCTCGTGCGCGTCGTCCATAACGGCGTGTCGCGTACGGAATTCGAGCCGATCGTCACCAGACCCGACGCCACCGATTTGGTTTTCTTGGGCGAGTTGCGGCCGGTCAAGGGTATCGACGTGCTGCTCGAGGCGCTCGCCCGCTTGCGCAGCGCCGGGCGCGCCGTCACCGCAACTTTGGTGGGCGATGGCCCCGAGCGCGGGGCGCTACAGGCTCAGACCGTCAATCTTGGCCTTGGCGGTGCCGTGCATTTCAAGCCCGCCATGCCCGGTTATGTGGCGTTAACCCTCGGCCGTATCATGGTGGTTCCATCGCGGGCGGAATCGCTGCCCTATGTGGTGCTGGAGGCGGCCGCCGGCGGCAAACCGCTGATCACGACCTCGGTCGGCGGCATTCCGGAAATCTATGGGCCGCTGACAGATACTTTGGTACCCCCCCTCGATGCGGCGGCGCTGGCGCGGGCCATCGGCCAGGCGCTCGACCACCCCGACGCTACGGCCGAGACCGCGCGCAAGTTGCGCGAACGGGTGCAGACCAAGTTTTCGGTCGATACCATGGTTGACGGGGTGCTTTCCGCCTACCGGACAGCCCTCGCCGCGGTGCGCAAAACCGCTCGGTCTTAAGACTTATTTGAGCATCCCGATAAGCCTTTTTTGAGACTTTTTCTCTAGAAATATCCAGGAATTAGGGACAATCCCTGCCGCCGCTTTGGGGCTTGCGGCCGGTTGATCGCTGACCGCAAACATGACCGACACCGACACCAGCCCACCGTTAAGCGCTGCGGGCGCTACCGCGATCCTTGAGCGCGTGCGCGCCGTGCCGCGTGCCGGCGCGAAAGCGCGTCCGCTGACGCCGGAAGCCCTCGCGGTGGCCGCCGACCCTGCCCCGTCGGCGATTTCGCCGATCGTGCTGGCCGGCTTCGTGCGCATGGCCGAGTTCGCGCTGATCGTACTGGTCGGCCTGGCGGTGTTCGTTGCCTATCTATCGCCCGTCGAGCCGGTGTTCTGGCGATACACGATCGCGATCTTCGTCATCGCTCTGTTGTCGATGTTCGCCTTCCAGACCGCCGATATCTACCAGGTGCAGGCCTTCCGCGGCCACGAGAAGCAGTACATGCGGCTCGCCTCGGCCTGGTCGGTGGTGTTCCTGATCGTGATCAGCGTCTCGTTCTTCGCCAAAGCCGGCGATATGTTCTCGCGCGTCTGGCTCGGCGGCTTCTACGTCAGCGGCCTGGTGGCGCTGATACTTTCGCGCAAGCTGCTGTTCGTTCTGGTGCGCAAATGGACGCGCGAAGGCCGCCTCACCCGCCGCACGGTGATCGTCGGCGGCGGCGTGACCGGCGAGCGCGTCATCGAGGCACTGCAGCGGCAGAAGGATTCCGGCGTCAAGATCATCGGCCTGTTCGATGACCGCGGCGACCAACGCAGCAGCAGCGACTGCGCCGGCGAGCGCAAGCTCGGCATCGTCGACGACCTGGTCGAATTCGGGCGGCGCACGCGCGTCGACCTGGTGATCTTTTCGCTGCCGATCGCGGCGGAAGACCGCATCCTGCAGATGCTGAAGAAATTGTGGGTGCTGCCGGTCGACATCCGGCTCGCCGCTCACGCCAACAAGCTGCAATTCCGCCCGCGCTCGTATTCCTACATCGGCAAAGTGCCGGTGCTCGACATATTCGACCGCCCGATCGCCGATTGGGACGTGTTGATGAAATGGCTATTCGACAAGCTTGTCGGCGGCTTCCTGCTCATGCTCGCGCTGCCCGTGATGGCGCTGATCGCGATCGCCATCAAGCTCGAAAGCCGCGGGCCCGTCCTGTTCAGGCAGAAGCGTTACGGCTTCAACAACGACCTGATCGAGGTCTACAAATTCCGTTCGATGTACACCGAAGCCGCCGACGCCGACGCCAACAAGCTCGTCACCAAGGACGATCCGCGCGTCACCAAGGTCGGGCGCTTCATCCGCAAAACCAGCCTCGACGAGCTGCCGCAGCTGTTCAACGTGGTACTCAAGGGCAATCTGTCGCTGGTCGGCCCGCGTCCGCACGCGGTCAACGCCAAAGCCGAAGCCCAGCTTTACGACGAGGCGGTGGACGGCTACTTCGCCCGCCACCGCGTCAAGCCCGGCATCACCGGCTGGGCGCAGATCAACGGCTGGCGCGGCGAGACCGACACGCATGAAAAAATCCAACAGCGCGTCGAGCACGATCTCTACTACATCGAGAATTGGTCGGTGCTGTTCGATTTCTACATTCTCTTGAAGACGCCGTACGCGCTGCTCAAGTCAGAGAATGCGTATTGATCACCGCCCGGGACACCGCAATCCGCAGCGCCGCACCGCCGGTCGTTCCGGCGTTGCCGGTACCAGCTACATCGTTTCGCGAGCGGCTGCTGCTGGTCGTGCTTTACATCACGGTATTGGCGAGTTCGGTCGCCTTTATCGAGCCGTCGCCGCATGATGGCCTGATGGGCGTGCTGGCGATCGCTTGTGCCGCCGCCGGCATACGCTTCGAGCGCCACCTTGCGTTGTTGTTGCTTCTGCTGCTGATCTGGAACGTCGGCGGGCTCTTGTCGCTGCTCAACGTGCCCGGGCAGGAGCAGACGGCGCAATACGCAGCCACGTCGCTCTATCTGGCGGTCGCTGCGATGCTGTTCGCCGCTTTGTTCACCCACAACACGATGGCGCGCATCGTCACGGTGCACGCGGCCTATGTGCTGACCGCGACGGTCATCTCGGTCGCAGCCATTGCCGGCTATTTCCAGGCTTTCCCCGGCGCCGGCGACTTGTTCGCGCCGTTTGGCCGTGCGCTCGGCGCGTTCAAGGATCCCAACGTGTTCGGCCCCTTCCTGATTTGGCCGGCACTGGTGGTGATCGAGCGCATGTTGGCGCGCCGCATCGCTCTCACCGATGCGTTGATCGTCGGGGTCATGCTGCTCGGTTTGCTGCTGAGCTTTTCGCGCGGCGCCTGGTTTCATTTCGCGGTGTCGTGCCTGATCGTGATGATTTTGACTTTCGCGATGGCGCCGACCGACGGCGCGCGGCTGCGCATTTTTGCCATGAGCGCGATCGCCATCGCGGCAGTAGCGGCGTTTGTCGTCATCGCGCTGTCGTTTGATTCGATCGGAAGCATGTTCGACCAGCGCGCGCAACTCATTCAAGATTACGACGTCGGCAGCGGCGGCCGTTTCCGCCTGCAGGAATTGGCGCTCGCAGCGCTCCTCAAATATCCAAACGGCTTGGGCCCGTTCGGATTTTCCAACATGCACGGCGCGCAGCAGCACAATGTCTACCTGCAGGCTTTTTTGGTCTACGGCTGGGCCGGCGGCATGGCCTACGTCATGTTGCTGCTCACCACTTTATGGGTGGCGTTGCGCAGCGTACTCGTGCGCACGCCGTGGCAGCCCTATCTGATTTGCGCCTTCGGGACTTTCGTTGGCGAAGTGTTGGAAGGTTTCGTGATCGACACAGATCACTGGCGGCATTTCTATCTCATGGTCGGCATGATTTGGGGCATGTCGGCCGCAACGCTCAATCATGTGCGGCTTGGGTCAATGCGCGGGGGACACTATGGCCGCCCTGCTTGACGCGCTTCCCAATGCCGGCGCCCCGGCGCATCCCGGTGCCGTGCGCCGGCTATGGCGGTTGCTGCCGCAGCAGACCCGCCTGCATCTCTTTTTTAAGCTCACCCAATTGATCGCGCCGCACCCGGATCGTACGGCGCGCGGCGGATTTCCGCTCGCCATCGCCGGCCTGTTCTCGACTGCAAGCGGCGTCGGCGAAGGCGCCCGCCTCGCCTATGCCGCGCTCGACAGCGCCGGCTACGCGCCAGCTGCTTTCGATCTCAGCGCCACTTTCGGCCAGGAGGAGTTTTCGACTTCGATTCACCGCCGCCCGTTATCGCCGGGCGGAGGCAGCCTGATCGTCCATCACAATGGACCCTACGTGCCGCATGCCTTGTGGACGCTCGGGGACAATCTTATCCGCGGCCGCCGTATCATCGGTTATTGGGCCTGGGAACTGCCGCTGCTGCCTGCGGGGTGGCAGCCAGGCTTTCGCTTCGTGCACGAGATCTGGGTGCCGAGCACGTTCACCCGCGATGCCGTCGCCGCCGCCACCGACCTGCCGGTGCATGTCGTGCCGCATCCGCTGCCGGCCATTCCGGTCACCCCCAACATGCGCGGCAAGCTCGGGCTGCCGGCGGATGCGCTGGTGGTGCTCAACGTTTTCCATCTCGGATCGGCGTTCGCCCGGAAAAATCCGTTGGCCGCTATCGTTGCGTTCCGCCGTGCCTTCCGCGACGCGCCCGACCGCATTCTGGCGATCAAGGTCATCGACAACGGCGCGCGCGCGGCGCGCGAGTCGCTCGACGCGGCGATCGCCGGCGCGTCCAATATTCGCCTGATCGATGGCACGCTGCCGGAAGCGGACATGGCTGGGCTGATGGCGGCCGCCGATATCGTGATCTCGCTACACCGCTCGGAGGGCTTCGGTCTCGTGCCGGCGCAGGCCATGGCGCTCAGCAAGCCGGTTGTCGCCACCGCATGGTCCGGTAATCTCGACTTCATGAACAAGCGCAACTCCGCGCTGGTATCCTATAAACTGGTGCCAGTGGAAGATCCGCAAGGCTTCTTCGATGTCGTCGACCAGAAATGGGCGGACGCCGACATTGAGCACGCCGCCGAATGGTTGCGGCAATTGGGCTCGAGCGCGGAATTGCGCGCCAACCTCGGCGCTGCGGCCGCGGCCGACGTCCATGCGCTACTGTCGCCGGAGCGATTTGCTCGCACCGTCGGCGAGCTTGTCGGTGGAAATGCCTGAAACTTACGCGGAGCCGGCGGCTATTTGCGCACCGCGATATACGCGAAGCTCGCAAGCAGACGCCAATCCCGACGCTGCGCCACGCCGGTGAACCATTCGTGCACGTCGCGCACGATTGGGAAGCCACGATAATAGCCGTGACCGTAGAACGGTAGAATAGCGATCTCGCGATAGCCGATCTCCGCCAGCATGGGCTGCATAAGCTTATCGTCGGCGAAGCACCAGGAATAGCGAGCCGGAAAAACCGGATCATCGTCCTGCGCGCGGTTCGGGAAGAACCCCCTGACGATCGAAGCAGCCAGTTTATCGGGCAAAAGCCAGTTGAGTACGAACGGCATCGAGTAGAACGTCGGGATGAAAGCGAAAGCGACGCCGCCCGGCGCGAGCAGCTGATAGAGGTTGCTCCAGGCGCGCTGCCCGTCCTCGACATGCTCGAACACCATGCGGGAGAACGCGAGATCGAAACTGTTGCGCAAATTGCCGACGCCGGACAAATCGCCGGACACGTCGAAGCAGGCCGTTTTGTATTGCGTGGGCAGCACCGCGAGTTCCGCCGGCGAGATATCGTTAATGATCATCTCGATGCCGAGACTTTCGATTTCGTCGCGGCTGAACAGTGGATCGCGGCCGCCGCCGATTTCCAAAACCCGGCGTGGCGCGAGCTTCACGCAAAGGTCGCGCGCCACCCGCTTGTAATTGGCCCAGGCCCAGCTTTCGTGGTTCACGATCCCGAGCGAGGCAAGCGCCCTGGCCAGCACCTGGCCGTCGTCGCGCGGGGTAAGCGGCCGGACGGGCGCGGTGCGCACCGGAGGCGGCATTTCAGCAGCGTCAAGGGAGACCATTCCGCGGCCCTTTCGGTCCGGTCGACTTTGAGAGTTCAGTAACCGGTGCCCATTTAAGATAGTCTTACCAATTTCCCCGATATTGCTTGGTCAGGTGACGCCAATGGGCGACTATTTCAAGCAATCGCAAGCGCTTGCTCAGGCGAGCCGGCAAGCCGCCCCGCCGCTTGTCGGCGCGCCGCCGCGTATCGCCATCAACGGCCGGTTCCTGACCCAGCGCTCGTCCGGCGTGCAGCGTTTCGCCATGGAGGCGATCAAGGCGATCGACGCCCTCATCGAGCACGACTATGCCACACTCAAAGGCCGCGTCGAGCTTGTGGCGCCGCGCCAGGCGCGCGACTTCCCGCTCAAGAACATCCAGCTCCGCCGCGCCGGATATTTCTCCGGCTATATCTGGGAGCAGATCGAGTTCCCGCTGCACGCTGCCGGATGCTTACAGCTCAATTTGTGCATGCTCGGGCCGCTGGTCACCCGCCATCAGGTTTTGGTCGTGCACGACGCCACCGTGCGCGCGCTGCCGGAAAATTTTTCCGCGCGCTTTCGTGCCGCCTATCGGTTCCTGCTGCCGCGCCTGTGCCGACGCGCCGACTTGGTGGTGACGGTCTCGGAATTCTCCCGCCGCGAGATCGGCAAATGGTACGGCGCCGACATCGTCAAGATGCCGGTCTGCTTCGAGGGCGGCGACCACATCAAGGCGGTCGCGGCCGATGAAAGGGTCATCGATCGCCTCGATCTCAGGGGCCGCAAATTCTTTCTCGGCGTCGGTGTCGACTCAGCCAACAAGAACATCGCCACGGTCGTTGCGGCGTTTCACAAGGCCAAGCTTGCCGATGCCGTGCTGGTGCTCACCGGCGCCAAGGCGCCCAAGGTATTCGGCGAGATCAATCAAATAAATTCCGACGACGTGCGCATGGTCGGCTTTATTCCCGACAGCGAGCTGCGCGCGTTGTACGAACACTCACTCGCGCTGGTGTTCCCCTCGTTCTACGAAGGCTTCGGCCTGCCACCGCTAGAGGCCATGACCTGCGGCTGCCCGGTCATCATTAGCGAGCAGCTGGCGCTGAGCGAAGTTTGCGGCGACGCCGCGCTGCGCTGTACCGCAACGGATACCGACCAGATCATGCGCCACCTGAAGGTGCTGCATGCCGACGCCGGATTGCGCGCGCGCCTTGGGGCGGCCGGCAAGGAACGCGCCAAGCGCTTCACCTGGGAGGCGACCGCGCGCGCGCTGCTCGACGATTGCCTGGCTCTTAGCACCAAGCGAACCGATTGACATGAAGAAACGGCTGATCTCGATCCCGTTCTTCCTGCTGCGCACGACCACTGCCGGCGCCGCGCTGCTGACCGGCCTCCTGCAAACTTACGTGTTCGCGCATGTGCTCAGCCCGCAGCGCTTCTCCATTTTCATTTTGGTCGGTGCTATCGGCTATTCACTCTGGCTGATCGATTTCGGCATCGTCAAAATCTTGTTCGTGCGACTGCGCGCGCGCTTCCTTGCGGGCGAGCGTGGCGGCGCGATTTCTGGCCATGCCACCGCCGTAGTGCTGTTCTATTTCTTGCTGGTCGCCGGCGGCGCCTTGCTCTGCTTTGTTTTTATGGCGGCACGCACGTCCGCTTCGCCACGCGAGGCGGCCGAGTTCGCGCTGTTCTTCCTGTTCGTCGCGCTCAATCTGGTCTGGTTCGCGCTGCGCAACATCTCCATCGCGGTCGACGAATACGTGCTGTTCGAGGCACTCGAGACGGTGCGCCGCGCCGGCTATTTCATCGGGCTTGGACTGGTCTTGGCCGGCTTGCCTCTGCTCACCATGCTGGTCGCGCTCAACGCGCTGTGGGCGGTCGTGTTGACAGCAAGCGTCAGACGGATGATCGCGCATGGCGCCTTGCGGCCGCGTATCGGCGGATTTTTCAAGGACCTGGGCGCATTCTTTCGCGCCAACAAGGCCCAGTTCGTTCGCAGCGGCACCTATGCGGCAAGCGAAATTTACGTCGGCAATTACCCCTATTTGATCGTGCCGATGCTGTTCGGCCTCGGCGCGCCGCCCATCATCCTCGACACCACTTTCAAGGTGTTCCGCGGCGGCGCCACCATATTCGGCGCGGTCTGCGACATTCTGGTGCCGCGCCAGACCAGCGCGCTGGCCGAACGCGACGGGCCGATGCTGGTGCGCGCGACGCTTGCCGCGGCCGCGCTATGCAGCGTCCCGGCGGGCATCGCCTGCCTCATCCTCTATTTCGGCGCCGACAAATTATTCGCGATTTTGCTCGGCAACGCGGCGACCATGCCGCCGGCGACCACGCCGATCCTGATCGTGCTGCTGATCGCCAATCTGACAGCGATGGTCTCCAATAGCGTGCTGGTGCACAATGGCTACTTCCGCGAAGTGGCGCGCATCGGCATGGCGGTAGTCGCCGTGATGACCGGCGTCTGCGTTTTCGCCGTGCTCGCCCATTTCGATATCGTGCAATTCCTCGAGGCCTATGCCGCGGTCTATGCTTGCGGTGCGATTGCGGCGATGGTGCTGATGATCCGCGGGCCGATCCGGCTCGCGCATGAGGTCGCAGGCTTCCCGGAAAGCCGCGGCGCGCTAGGCTCTGCCGCGCACACGCGCGATCAGCGAGCCTAAAAAGGCGCGAACCGCGCTGAAGGCGTTCCACACCGCCGGCGTCTGCTTAATCCAGCGCTTCACCTTTTTCGCCGCCAACAGCGGCATCGCGATCAGCATCCCGCGCCACGTCGCCGCCACGATGTAGTCGTAGAGCGTGAGCTCGGTATCGCACCAGTCGCGCTTATAGCGTTCGTCGCCGATGGTGAAATCGAAAACGCGTAAGCCGCGGTCGATAGCCTGGTGCATGAGGTCGTGCAGGTGGGCGGCGCCCGGCCCGAAACGTGACACGTCGCCGTCGTCATAGCTCGCCAGCAGGTGATAGTAGCAGCCCCGATAGGCCAACCCGAGGTTGACCGCGGCAGGGATGGCGCCGACGTCAAACCGGCTGATATGGACGAGCGGGCGCAGCGCGGGCTCGCTTACGAGTGCGCGATAAAAATCCGTGTGCCCCGGCTTGGCAAACAGATTGCCGACGCCCATGTGGGCAAACAATCGCGCCTTCTGCGCCATCAAGGTGTCGAGCGCGCGCAGCGTTTCGTCTCCGGCGGCCGGTTCGACGTAGCGGATCTCGCCCATCTCGGACATTTTTTTTCGTTTGGTGCGGTCGCGCCGCCGGGTCGCCGATGAGCGTTTGCTGGTGTAAAAAGTTTCCCAGTCGCCCGTCAGCTGGGTCAAATAAGCGCCGCTCGGGTTGATCGTGCCGCCAAGGTGCCGCATGGGATTGCCTTGCGCGCCGACTTTCTCCGGCATTTTGGTCAGGATGACGGTGTCGTGGTGCAGCCGCGGGTGACCCTGCAGCAGGGTTGTGATCTCCGCCCACAGCGCAAGGAAGCGCGCGCGATCTACCCGCTCGGAAAAGCCCGGCGCCAGCAGCGGCGCGTTGTAGTCGCAAAGTTCCGACCCGAGGAAGGCAAGCTCGCGCGCCAAACCGCACTTACAAACCGTGAGCGGCAGCAGCGCCAGCATGGCCCCGCTTGCGTCATAGGCGACGACGATCGCCGGCCACACGCCGTTGCGCGCGCCGATATGGCGCTGCCAGGTCGATAGCCAATCGAAAGTCTGAAAAACCGTGCCGTCGGCATTTTGCTCGAAGGCGCGCCAATCCTGCTCGATCGCCGCCAGGTCCTCGTAGACGGTAATGCAGATGGCCTCGAAGCCGGCCGCCGGCGCGCGCGCGGACGCGCGGTCCGCGACCAGCGGATCGGCGCCGAAATGCGCGTCGAGTTGTGCTGGGACAGCCTGGGCCATGGCCGCGTCTCGCAATGGTAGCGATCAATATAAGATTACGTCCAAGAGACGTGCACAATCCGTTAACTCGGCCGCAGCACGGCAAAACCTGTTCGGCAAGCGATATTGCGCGGGGGTGGAGGCATCCCTATAGTCCGCGCCGTTCCGGTCGGGGCGTGGCGCAGCCCGGTTAGCGCACCTGTCTGGGGGACAGGGGGTCGTGAGTTCAAATCTCGCCGCCCCGACCAATTATTCAGCCTGCGCGCCAACCCCCGGCCTTGCGCCCAGCGATCAGCCAATAGATCACGCCCCCGATAAGCCCAGCCGCTGCCGCGAGCGGCAACGCGTATCCGACCGGCGGGACGTCTGTCGTGTTTTCCAACGCCCCGGAAATATCGCAGCCGAAGTAAGACGCCACTCCGACCAGTACGCCGGCGGCTGCGTAATAGATAAAGCTGCGCATGCGCAAGGCTTCGCCCAAACCGATCAGCACCAATGCCGGCACGATCGCCACGGCGCCATAAAAGCCGGTTGCGAAAAACGAACTGACGAAGAAACTCATCCGTTCGACCCGATCGGAATCCATATCCGCCGCAATAATGGCGACGGCCAGCACGAGGCTTGCGAGCGCGCTGGCCACGATCAGGGCGACGACGATCACGACGATCCGGCTAAGCAGCTGCATGTGCGTCCTCGGCCTTGGCCCGCAGCATTATTTCTTTACTTCATCGACCGCGCGCAGCGCGTCGATCACGCCGGCGCCGACGTCGCGCTTGCTGCCCGCGATATGGCGCGACGTTTGGATCAAGTCGCGGCGCACCTGATCGGGCGTGAGCTTCGGATTGCGCGCCAGCAGCAAGGCGGCAACGCCAGTGGCATGCGCGGCGGCGACCGAGGTGCCGGTGGTGAGCTGGTATTTATCGTCGGGCGCGGGCTCGAGCACCTGCACGCCGGGCGCCGCCACCGCGACCTGCGGCCCGCGATTGGCTTGCGGCAGCAGCTTGTCGTCGGCGTCGGTCGCGGTCACACCGATGACGTCGGGATCGGCCGCCGGATAAAGCGGCGGCGAGCGCGGCCCGGCATTGCCGACTGCGGCGATCAGCACGATGCCGCGCGCATGCGCCTTGGCCAGCATGTCGCGCAACATCGGATCGGGCGGTCCGGCAAAGCTCATATTGACGATGCGGGCATTCTTGCTCGCCGCCCAATCGAGGCCTTTGAGAATATTGAAGGTGGTGCCTTGCGCGCCATCGGCGGTGCCGGTAAAGGCGCGCACCGCGAGCAGCTTCACTTTCGGCGCTACGCCGACGAGCTTGCTATGCGCGGCGATAGCGCCGGCCATGCCGGTGCCGTGCATATGCGCGGGCGCCGGCGTGCCGAGCACGTCGTATTGCTCGGCGATGACGCCGGCGAGATCGGGATGGTTTGCGTCGATCTTGGAATCGATCACCGCCACCAGCACGTCGTCGCCATTGGTGATTTTGTGCGCTTCCAAAAGATGCAGTTTAGGCACGACGTATTGAGCGGCGCCGTCGGATGGCGCCGGCGGCTGCGCCTGGCCGAATCCATAGAGCAAATTGGCCTGCGCCGCCGCAATCCGGCTAAAGGGCGAAAGCCCGCGCAACGTCGCGCGCACGGAATTGCCGCCGTCGATGCGCCAGCGCTGCAAGCTGCGGCCGGTGAGCGCGAAGGTCTGCGTTTCCAGTAGCGTCAGCTGTAGTCGGCGCGCGATCTCATTGAGGTATTGCGTCGGCGTGCCGGGCTCGACTTCAAGCAATATCTCATCGGGCACGAAAGCCGTCATGCCACGCGGCGGAATATCGATGTGGCGGCCGTGCGCCTGGCGCGGCTGGGGCGGCGGTGGATTGTTCGAGGGCGGCGGCGTCGTCACGACTACCACATCCGGAAACAGGACGGGACCGAGCAGCCACCCGACCGGCCCGAGGAAACAGGACAGCGCCATGCGGTCGACTTCGGGCAGGGTCAATTCGCGGCCGAGGATGACCGTCCCGATCATCGGCGACACGGCGACGCAGGCAATCGAGCCGATGCCGTACCAAGCGAGCGGAGTCGGCACGACGCGCGTCGTCACAGGCGGCGGAATGTTGGGCGACGCAACGGTTTGCCCAAGCGCGGGCTGGAGGACGCCGAAAACCGTCGCAAACAGCCACTATCGCAACTGCTGCGACCAGTCGCATTGCCAATACCTCAGCCACCCGGACAAAATTGCCGCCATATTCTACACGAGCCTCAGTGTCGCGCCATGAGGGTTTGGTTCAATCTTTACGGAGCGGAACCGGACCGGCAGCGGCCTATTCGGCGCGCGCCACCGCGGTTTCGATGAGCTTGCGGCATTCGGCAAGCTCATGCAGCACGGCGTGCAGCTTGTGCAAGTCTTCGCGCGCCAACCGCCCCGCCGCCGGCGCGACGTGAACCGTTAGCGTTGCGGGCGGCGACTCGGCGCCATGGATCGCGCGATCGGTGGGCTCGATGCGCGGCACCGGCGCGGCCGTGAGCGGCGGCTCGCGCCGCGCTTCGGCGTCGTGCTGCCGGTCGCCCAGATCGCGGCCGAGCAGCGAGGAGAGCCGGCTGCCGATCCCGCGCGGCGCTTCGTCGGCCTCGGTTTCCGCCGTCTCTTCGGTGAAATCCGCGTCCTCGGCGGCACCATGCGGCGGTTGCGGCGCGCCTTCCTGCCAGACGACCTGCACGAAGCGTGCGCCCTGCTCGCGCAAGATGCGCTGCACGCCGCGGATGGTGTAGCCCTCGCCGTACAAGAGATGGCGGATGCCGCGCAAAAGATTGATGTCGTCGGGGCGATAATAGCGCCGCCCGCCGCCGCGCTTCATCGGCTTGATGTCGCGGAAATCGGCTTTCCCAGAAACGCAGCACGTGTTGCGGCAGATCGAGTTCGTCCGCCACTTCACTGATGCTGCGAAATGCTTCCGGCGCCTTGTGATCCAAAGCAGCCTCACTCTCCGTGATTTAGTGAACGCACTACTGAAACGAACGCCGTTCTCAACCTGGTTCGGCGTGACCGTTAATGCGATGCTTGAGGATCGCCGAGGGCTTGAACACCATCACGCGACGCGGCGAGATCGGCACTTCCTTGCCGGTCTTGGGATTGCGCCCAATGCGCTGGCCTTTCTTGCGCACCACGAAGGAGCCGAACGAGGAAAGCTTGACGGTTTCGCCGCGCTCCAGGCAGTCGGTGATCTCTTTGAGCACCAATTCTACGAGCGCCGCGGATTCCGTCCGTGAAAGCCCCACCTTTTGGTAGACCGCCTCACAGAGGTCCGCCCGCGTCACTGTTTTTCCGGTCATCGCCTGCCCTGCCCCTGGCGAAGATATCCCGCTGAATTATCGACGATATTAGCATCGTCCCCAGGGGTCAACGGGGCGATTCAAATTATGGCGGGGTACCGGGGTGCTGCCTTGGTCTATCCCCGGCCATGAGATGCGAGCAATTTTAGTGCCTGCAACTGCATCGGCCGGGCCGGCCGGGGCGAAAACCCAGCCCGCTCACCAGCGCAGCAGCGCAGAGCCCCAGGTGAAGCCGCCGCCCATCGCCTCCAGCAAAATGAGATTGCCGCGCTTGATGCGCCGGTCGGCGACCGCATCGGTTAAGGCCAATGGAATCGAGGCCGCCGAGGTGTTGCCGTGGCGGTCGACGGTGATGACCACCTTTTCCGGCGTGATGCCGAGCTTGTGGGCCGAGCCGTCGATAATTCGCTTGTTGGCCTGGTGCGGCACGAACCAGTCGATATCGGCGGCGCTGGTGCCGGTGGCCTTGAAAGCGTCGTCGATGACATCCGTGATCATGGCGATTGCGTGCTTGAACACGTCGCGGCCTTCCATGCGCAAATGGCCGACGGTCTGGGTCGAGGACGGCCCGCCGTCGACGTAGAGCTTGCTCTTGAAACGGCCGTCCGAGCGCAGGTGAGCGGTCAAAATGCCGCGGTCAGCGACGGTGCCGGGCTGTTCCTGCGCCTCCAGCACGAGCGCGCCGGCGCCGTCGCCGAACAGCACGCAGGTGGTGCGGTCGTTCCAATCCAGAATGCGCGAGAAGGTCTCCGCGCCGATCACCAGGGCGCGCTTGAAACCGCCGCTCTTGAGCATGGAGTCGGCAATCGACAGGGCATAGACGAAGCCCGAGCAGACCGCCTGCAAATCGAAGGCGGCGCCATGGGTGATGCCGAGGCCGGCCTGCACCGATACGGCGGTGGCGGGAAAAGTCTGGTCCGGCGTCGAGGTGGCAAGCACGATCAGGTCGATCGAAGCCGCCTCGACCCGGGCATTGATGAGCGCCGCGCGCGCGGCATTGAGCGCGAGATCGGAGGTCAGTTCGCCGGGGGCCGCGATATGGCGTTCGCGGATGCCGGTGCGCTGCACGATCCATTCGTCGGTGGTTTCCACCGACGTTGCCAGTTCGTCGTTGCTGAGAATTCGGGCGGGTAGGTAACTGCCGCAGCCGAGCACCACCGAACGCAATAAACTCACGAACCAACTCCGCTCGCCACGCGCGCCATCGCATTCGATTGCAGATCGCGCGCCATCGACTCGCCGATCTTGGCGAGCAATTCATAGCGGAACATGTCATGGCCCATGTCGATGGCGGAGGCGAAGCCCTCGGCGTCGGCGCCGCCATGGCTCTTGATCACGATGCCATTGAGCCCGAGAAAAACTCCGCCGTTGGATTTGCGCGGGTCCATCTTGTCGCGCAGGGTGCGGAAGGCCTGGCGCGACAGCAGATAGCCGAGCCGAGCCGCCCAGGTCCGGTTCATGGCGCTCTTGAGATATTGCGCGAACTGGCGGGCGGTGCCTTCGGCGGCTTTCAACGCGATATTTCCGGCAAAGCCTTCGGTCACCACGACGTCGACCGTACCCTTGCCGATATCGTCGCCCTCCACGAAACCGACATAATCGAAATGAGGGAAATGGCCCTCCCGCAGCAGGCGGCCGGCTTCGCGCACCTGTTCGAGGCCTTTGATCTCCTCGACCCCGATATTGAGCAGGCCCACGGTTGGCCGCTCGATGTCAAACAGCACGCGCGCCATGGCGCTGCCCATGGCGGCGAGGTTGATCAGATGATCCTCGTCGGCGCCGATCGAGGCCCCGACGTCAAGCACCACCGACTCGCCCTTGAGCGTTGGCCAGAGCCCGGCCAGCGCCGGCCGCTCGATGCCTTCGATCATCTTGAGATTGAACCGCGACATGGCCATCAAGGCGCCGGTATTGCCGGCCGAGACCACGACGTCGGCCTCGCCTTTTTTGACCGCGTCGATCGCCAACCACATCGAGGATTTGTGCCGGCCCGAGCGCAGCGCCTGGCTCGGCTTGTCGTCCATGCGGATCGACACCTCGGTATGGATGAGTTTCGACTTGGCCTTGAGCCGAGGCAGGCCGCCGAGCAAAGGCTCCACCACGGCGCGGTCGCCGTAGAGCAGGAACTCGATATCGGGATGGCGGGTGAGCGAAAGGTCGGCGCCCGGCAGGACCACCGAGGCACCATGGTCGCCGCCCATAGCGTCAAGTGCGATGCGAGCCCGGTCAGGCATGGATCGACTTTGGCGGCGCAGGCATTGGCGCCGGCGGCTCGGTCAAAAGGGTTTGACGCACGGGGGCGACCTTAACCGCTCGGTCGCGGCAAACAAGACGGTTTTGGCCCCCGTGGATGACTTGCCCCCTACTCAAGATTGGCCGCCGCCGAGGTTTTTCTTCAGCGATTCCAGTGCCGCAAAGGGGTGTTCGCCGGCATCTTCGACCTCGGGCGGGGCAAATTCCGCGCCCGCCTTACGCGGATAGGGATCGACCCCCAAGATCAGGAATTCGGCCGCCAGCGCGCCCAGGTCCAGGGTGCTACCGACCAGCGGTTCCGGCGGCTCATCGGCGTTTGGCGACCGTTTACGGGCCTTTTTTGGCCTAGTCTGCATGCCACCAGCCGGCGCGGGCGCGAATTCGACATCGACCGCCTCACGGATGGCACTTTCGATCGGTTCGAGCGTCACCACACAGGTTTGTCCGACGCGGGCGCTGACTTGGCCGGTGACGTGGACGCCGGCGCCTTGCCGGGTCAGGTCGAATTCGGCGGAAAGCTCCGGCAATTCGCGCAAATCCGCAAGCTCGGCGAGCTCGCCGCGGACGCCCGCCGGGGCCTCGATCGCCATATGCAGACCGGTGTCCGGGATGTCTTCCACGACCACCGGCACGCTCCAGGGGTTACCTGTTTTCTTCATCAAAATAAGGCTCTTAACTGGTGACTGCCGGGATATCAGCCGGCTTCGCAAAGTGCAGTTCGCCGGCGGCCAGGCGCGCGGACGGCTGCGCGTCGAGTTCACGTAACGCCTCCCGTGTATAGGCCGCAAGGCGGGCTGCTGGCGCCGCAGGCGACCCGCCATAGACGTTGCGCGCCAGAGCCTCCACCAGCCCGCCGTCGCCTTTGGCCGCCCAGGCCGCCTGGTAGGCCTGCGAGCGGCCATAAAAGGCCTCGCCCAGGCGCCGCATCTCCTTGGGTACTTTCAGGTCGCCAACACCCATTTCCCGTAAATTGTGATCCATATCCTGGCAAAACCGGTCAAAAATACCCTGCCCGAGGTCCTGCAAAGTCGGCTCCCGCGCCAGGCGGTCGAGCACCATAGCCAGGTGCAGCACGATCAGGTCAAAACGGCCGTTAACCGTGTCGGCGACGGCATAGTCGCGATAAAAAGTCGGCAATCGCGCCTGCGCCACGATCATGCCATACAGGGTGGAAATGGTGTCGGGACCGCGTGGCTCACGGCGAAAGAGGGGAAAGATCATTGCGTTGATTTGGGGTAGACCGGGGCTGCCGCCCGGTTAGGTGAACGCCCCCGCCGATGCAAGATCGAAATGACGGTGCCGCGTTTGAGGTCGAAGACTGCTCAAAATAGCCATGGATCGATCCGGCTTGCGCTGGCGCTCGCCTGCGGCTTGGCGCTTGCCGGCTGCGGCAGCTTCACCGAGACCTTGCAGCGCGGCTATGTGGCGCAGGAAGGCACCCTCGAACAGATCCCGATCGGCGCCACCCAGGAGCAGGTCCTGATCGTGCTCGGCACGCCCTCGACCGTCGCCACCGTGAGCGGCGAGGCGTTCTATTATATTTCGCAGACCTCGCAGCGGGCGGCGGCCTTCATGCCCTACGAGGTGAGAGACCAGCGCGTCATCGCGGTTTATTTCGACAAAAATCGCCGGGTGGAGAAGCTCGCCTATTACGGCCTCAAGGACGGAAAAATCTTCGACTTCCTGTCGCAGACGACGGCGACCGGCGGCCGTGACGTCGAATATCTGCGCCACGTCTTCCAGAGCCTGAGGCCCAGCCTCGGTGGCGGCTGAGCGCGCGAGGCTCGCGTGCGCCGGATATACAAAAGGGCCCGCACCGCGCGGGCCCTTGGTCGTTTTGCGACGATGCGCTTTCGGCTTAGTGCGCCAGCACCGCTAGCAGTAGCAGCGCCACGATGTTGGTGATCTTGATCATCGGGTTCACCGCCGGCCCCGCCGTGTCCTTGTAGGGATCGCCGACGGTGTCGCCGGTCACCGCCGCCTTGTGGGCGTCGGAACCCTTGCCGCCATAATGGCCGTCCTCGATATATTTCTTGGCATTATCCCAGGCGCCGCCGCCGGACGTCATCGAGATGGCGACGAACAAACCCGTCACGATCACGCCGAGCAGCATGGCGCCGACCGCCGAGAAGCCGGCCGACTTGCCGGGGGCGCCGCCGCCCGCGATCAGATAGATCGCGAAGTAGCAGACGATCGGCGAGAGCACCGGCAGCAGCGACGGCACGATCATTTCGCGGATCGCGGCCTTGGTGAGCATGTCGACCGCGCGGCCGTAGTCGGGCTTCTCCTTGCCCTTCATGATGCCCGGATGTTCGCGGAACTGCCGGCGCACCTCTTCGACGATCGCCCCGGCGGCGCGGCCGACCGCGGTCATGCCCATCGAGGCAAACAGATAAGGCAGCAAGCCGCCGAACAGCAGACCGACCACGACGTAAGGGTTGGTCAGCGCGAAATCGAGCTTGACGCCGCTGAAGTAAGGATGCGCCGCGGTGTCCTTGGAGAAGAACAGCAGATCCTGATTATAGGCCGCAAACAGCACCAGCGCGCCCAAGCCGGCCGAGCCGATGGCATAGCCTTTGGTGATCGCCTTGGTGGTGTTGCCAACCGCGTCGAGCGCGTCGGTGTATTTGCGCACCGACTTCGCCAGCCCGGCCATCTCGGCAATGCCGCCGGCGTTGTCGGTGACCGGACCGAAGGCGTCGAGCGCGACCACCATGCCGGCGAGCGCCAGCATCGCGGTGACCGCGATCGCGATCCCGAACAAGCCAGCCTGGCCGTAGGACACCAGGATGCCGGCGATGATCACGATGGCCGGCAGCGCGGTGGATTCCAGCGAAATCGCCAAGCCTTGGATGACGTTAGTGCCGTGGCCGGTGACCGAGGACGCGGCGATCGACTTCACCGGGCGGAAGTTGGTGCCGGTGTAGTATTCGGTGATCCAGATGATGAGGCCGGTCACCACCAGGCCGACGATGGCGCAGATGAACAGCGCCTGGCCGGTGAAGGGCACGCCCGGGATCGCGCCGAAGCCGACCAACCGGTAGGTGATGTACCAGATGGCGCCGAGCGAGAGCACCGCCGAGGCGATGAAGCCCTTGTAGAGCGCGCCCATGATCGACTGACTGGCGCCGAGCCGCACGAAGAATGTGCCGGCGATCGAGGTAATGATGCAGACGCCGCCGATGCCGAGCGGATAGGTCATCATGTTGAGCAGCTTCGGCGTGCCGGCGAAGAAGATCGAGGCCAGCACCATGGTGGCGACGATGGTCACCGCATAGGTCTCGAACAAATCGGCCGCCATGCCGGCGCAGTCGCCGACATTGTCGCCCACGTTGTCGGCGATGGTGGCCGGGTTGCGCGGATCGTCTTCCGGAATGCCAGCTTCCACTTTGCCGACCAGATCGCCGCCGACATCGGCGCCCTTGGTGAAGATGCCGCCGCCGAGACGGGCGAAGATCGAGATCAGCGATGCGCCGAAACCGAGCGCGACCAGCGCGTCGATCACGGTGCGGTCGTTCGGCGCCATGCGCAGCGTGCCGGTGAGGAAGCCGAAATAAAGCGTGACGCCGAGCAGCGCCAGGCCCGCCACCAGCATGCCGGTGATCGCGCCCGACTTGAAGGCGAGCTCGAGCCCGCCGGCCAGCGTCTTGGTGGCGGCTTGCGCGACCCGCACGTTGGCGCGCACCGACACGTTCATGCCGATGAAGCCGGTGGCGCCCGAGAGCACCGCGCCGACCAGAAAGCCGATGGCGACCAGCCAGCCGAGCGTGAAGCCGAGGATGACGAAAATCACCACGCCGACCATGCCGATGGTGGTGTATTGGCGCTTGAGATAGGCCTGCGCGCCTTCGCGCACGGCGGCCGAAATGTCCTGCATCTTGGCGCTGCCGGCGTCCGCGCGCAGCACCGAGCCGGTGGCCCAGATGCCATACAGAATCGCGAGCACGCCGCAGCCGACGATGATCCACAATGTGTTCATGGTTGCCCTCAACTTCGCTTGATATGGCAGGCGGGAAAAACGCTCCCGCCGGCACAGGAGCGTCGAGGATGGCCGCTTTGAGGGCGCTTCACCCCGACCGGGAAAGCGCGTGGATATAGCCAAAAAGGCGGCGGTAAGGCAACGCGGAAAGCATCCGAAATTACAGGTATTTTCGCGTCAGAGGACGACTTAGACCGCCGCCGCACGCTCACGCTTACGAAGCGCCAGCCAGGCCAGCATGGCTCCGACCAGCAAGATGGTCGGGAAGATTACCTCGTTGATCGCCGCCCAGCCGAGATATTCCAGCATCTGGCCGGAAGAGAACGAGCTTACCGCCATACCGCCGAAGATCAGGAAGTCGTTGAACGCCTGCACCTTGTTGCGTTCCTGCGGCCGGTGACACTGGGTCACCATGGAGGTGGCACCGATAAAGGCGAAATTCCAGCCGAAGCCGAGCAGCACCAGCGCGGTCCAGAAATGCGCCACCGTGATGCCGGAGATGCCGGCGACCGCGGCCAGCGCGATCAGCCCCAAGCCGATGCCGGTGATGCGCTCGACCCCGAAGCGCGCGATCAGCGTGCCGGTGAAGAAGCTCGGCGAATACATCGCCAGCACGTGCCACTGGATGCCGAGCGTGGCGTCGGTCACCGAATGGCCGCAGCCGACCATGGCGAGCGGCGCCGAAGTCATTAGCATGTTCATCATGGTGTAGCTCGCCATGCCGCAGGCGACCGCGACGATGAAGCGCGGCACGCGCACGATCTCGCCGAGCGGACGCGCCTGTTCGGCGCGCTGCGGCGGCAGTGGCGGGATTTTCACGAAGATCAACACCAGCGCGGCGATCGCCGCGCAGGCCGATTGGCCGAGATAGCTCGCCGCAAAGATATGCGGAGACAGAATATCCTTGGTGAAGATGACGAGCTGCGGCCCGATCACCGCGGCGAACACGCCGCCGGCCAAAACCCAGGAGACGACTTTGGGCCGGAAGGCTTCGCTCGCGGTATCGGCGGCGGCAAAGCGGTAGGAGTTGTGCGCGGCGGCATAAAGCCCGCCGCAAAACGTGCCGACCAGCAGCAGCCAGAACTTTCCGTCCATCACCGCCGAATAGGAAATCAGCCCGGACAAAATGCCGAACGCCGAGCCGGTCTGCAGCGCGAAACGCCGGCCGAATCTCCGGGCTAGTGCGCCCACCGGCAGCGAGCCGAGCCACATGCCGATCACCATGGCGGTGATCGGCAGCGTCGCCAGGCCCTTGTCGGGAGCAAGGATCGCACCGACGATCGAGGCGGTCGAGACAATGACGGTGTTGTTGCCGCCAGCAAGCGCCTGCCCCACCGCCAGCACCATGGCGTTGCGGCGCGCCAGGCGGTCGTCGATGGTTGTGTACTGGATGGGCTCGGCGACCGCCGACATGGAGGAATCCCCGGAAATTCGGTTCTCCTTCTAGCGGCGTTCGGAGAATATCACCATTGCCGGCAGTGCAGGGCTGCTTTGCCCCTGCCCGCCCGGCCTAGTCGTTGCGGTCGAAGCGCCAGGCGCCGGGGTGGCGGATCACGGCGTCGCGCGCTTCGTCGAGCGAGCGGGCGCCGATCTGGCCGAGCGAGGAACGCAATTCGTCGATGTAAAGATCGATCAGGTGCCCCGGCCCGGCATCGCCGAGCGCGCCGACCGCCCACAAAAACGACTTGCCGGCGAAAGCCGCCTTGGCGCCGAGCGCGAGCGCGCGCATCACGTCCTGACCGGAGCGGATGCCGCTGTCGAGCACGACGGTCGCTTTGCGCCCGACCGCCGCGACGATCGCCGGCAGCACGTCGATCGACGGAGCCAGCGCCTCGATCTGCCTCCCGCCGTGATTCGACACCCAGATGCCTTCGATGCCGAGCGCCACCGCCTTTTCGGCGTCGGCCGGGTGCAGGATGCCCTTCACCAGCATCGGCCCCTTCCACTTGTCGCGGTAGCGCGCGACTTCTTCCCAGGAGAAGACGCCGCCCATGTTCTTGCGCGCGAAAGTGATGACCTCGTTGGTGCTGCGCGCGCCGTCGACATATTGCCGGATGGTGGCAAAGCGCGGGTAGCCGTTGCGCAACAGCGCCAGCAGCCATTTCGGCCGCACAAGCATCTCGTACATCATGCGCGGGGTCGGACGGAATTCGCGCCCCAAGCCGGCGTAACTTTCGCGCGTGCGCGTGGTGCGCACCGGCACGTCGATGGTGAGCGCCAACGCTTTGACGCCGGCAGCCGTCGCGCGCTTGATAATGTCAAAGCCGATGGCGTGATCGTTCTGGAAAAAACGATAGAGCTGCAGCCAAAACACGTCGGGCGCGACTTTGGCGACCTCCTCGATGGTGGCACCACCGGCGACGCCGAGCGTATATGGCACGCGCGCGCGCTGCGCCGCCTTCGCCATCAACAGATCGGCGCCCGGCCATACCAACGAGGGGCCGCCCATCGGCGCGATGCCTATTGGTGCCGAATAGCGGGTGCCGAACAATTCCACCTCGGTCGGCGGCACCGTGGTAATGGCGCCGTAGCGCGGGACTACCTTGATGGCGTCGAAGGCCGCCCAATTGTGCGCGATGCCGATGTCGGCGCCGGCGCCGGTGTCGCCATATTCGAACGAAAAGCGCGGCACGTTCTTGGGCGCGCGCGCGCGCAAATAGGCCGAACTCGGGTACTGCCGATGCAGCGCCTCGAAATTCGGACCGATCCCCTCAGGGAAGTGCCCGATCGCTTTTTTATCCGGCATGTCGTGCATGATGTTTCCCGCTCCCATTTTCTTATTATAGCCCGCCCGTGCGCCCTACGTCCCGGCCATTTCAGAAGTGGCTGAAGGAGGCGCGCTTGAAGGCGAGCGCCTGCCCATGGCTGTCCACGAAGCGGACACCCCCGCCCGCCTTGATTTGCCCGATTTCGGCGACCGCGACATTGGCCGCTTTGGCCGCGGCGCGGAAGCTGTCGACCTTGCCAGCGGGCACAGTGCAGACGATTTCGTAATCGTCGCCACCGGTAAGCGCGGTCTCCAGCATGGCCGGCTCGGCGGCGATCACAGCCTTGGCCTCATCGGAGAGCGGCACGCGCGCGACCTCGATCTCGGCGGCAACTTGCGAGGCGCGCGCGAGCTTGGCGAAATCGCCGGCCAGCCCATCGGACACATCCATGGCAGCCGAGGCATGCGTGCGCACGGCTTCGGCCAGCGCGTTGCGCGGCTGCGGCAGCAGATAACGCGACAGCAGATGCTGGCGCTGCACATCGCCGAGTTTCCAGGCCGCGCCCGCGTCAGCTTTTTTGCGCAGCACGACGCCGAGCGCGGCGTCGCCGATGCTGCCGCTGACGAACACAGCGTCGCCCGGCTTGGCGCCGGCGCGCCGAACCATGGTTCGTTCCGGCACGCTGCCGAACATGGCGATGGAAATCGTGATCGGACCTGGCGTGCGATCGGTGTCGCCGCCGAACAGCGCGCAGCCGAACGCAACCGCGTCGTCGCGCAATCCGCTGGCGAAACCGACAAGCCAGTCATCGCCAATCTCTTTGGGCAGCGCCAGCGACAACAGGAAGCCGAGCGGCTTGGCCCCCTTGGCGGCCAAATCGGACAAGTTCACCCGCAGCGCCTTGCGCGCCACGTCAGCCGCAGCGTCTTCGGGGAAAAAATGCACGCCGCCGATGATGGCGTCGGTCTTGAGCACCAGATCGCAACCTGGCGGCGGCTTGATGAAAGCGGCATCGTCGCCAAGGCCGAGCGCGCCCGGGTGGGTCGCGATCGGGGCGAAGTGGCGTGCGATCAGGCGGTCTTCGGCTGACGGTTCGTCGGCCATGGTGTCACCCGGCAAATTCCGCCGCGCGCAGCTTGCGCGCCAGTTGGTCGAGCACGGCGTTGACCATGCCGGTCTCGTCGCGCTCGACGAAGGCGGCCGCGACGTCGGCATATTCCGAAACCACCACACGCGCCGGCACGTCGCGCCGGTGGTCGAGTTCGTAACAGCCGGCGCGCAGCGCAGCGCGCAGCACCGCCTCGATGCGCTTGAGCGGCCAGCTTTTGGCCAAGGCCTCGTCGATGATCGGATCGAGCGTAAGTTGTTCGCGCACCACGCCGGAGACGATGTCGCGGAAGAACGCGGCCTCCGCCGGCAGATATTGCTCGCCTTCGACCTCGCGGCCGATCCAGTAGCTTTCGAAGTCGGCGAGAATTTCGTTCAAGCCGGTGCCGGCGAGATCCATCTGGTAGAGCGCCTGCACCGCCGCCAATCGCGCCGCGCCGCGTTTGTTCGCCTTGCGCGCGTCCTTGTCTACTGGCGCGCTCTTGGCCATCTATTTGCCCGCGAGACTTTGCTTAAGCGCGATCATGGCGAGCGCCGCGCACGCGGCGCTGGCCCCTTTGTTGCGGCCGTCGTCGGTCGAACGCGCCAGCGCTTGCGCCTCGTTGTCGACGGTGAGAATGCCGTTGCCGAGCGGGATCTGGCGCGTGACGCTCAAATCCATCAGGCCGCGCGCCAACTCGTTCGCCACCAGGTCGAAATGATAGGTCTCGCCCTGGATCACGCAGCCGAGCGCGACCACGCCGTCATAGGGCGCTTTCTTGCGCTGCGCGGCGTCGACCGTCATGGCGATGGCCGCCGGCACTTCGAGCGCGCCCGGCACGGCGATACGGTCGTATTGCGCGCCGGCCTCCTCGAGCACGCGCGTCGCGCCCTTGAGCAGCGCGTCGGCGATGTGCTCGTAAAAGCGCGCTTCCACGATCAGCACGCGCAATGGCGCGCGCTTTTTCGCGCCGCTGGTCTTCTTGGCCATGTGTTCATGGTTCCTTGTTGAGCCGCGTCCTAGCAAGCGCCCGCGGCGGCGACAAGCCATCCGCTCGTCCCCGCGAAAGCGGGGACCCAGGGCTGCAAATCGCGCCCGTGCATCGTAGCTCTGGATTCCCGCTTGCGCGGGATTGAGCGGAGTTTGTTGCGCTCTATTTCGTATCCATAAGCCGCGCCGCATAGCGCGCCATGGTGTCGATTTCGAGATTGACGTCGTCGCCTTGGCGCAGCGCCCCGAACGTGGTCACGGCAAGCGTGTGCGGGATGATTAGCACCGAGAAGATGTCGCCCGCGACTTCGTTGACCGTGAGCGAGACGCCGTCGAGCCGCGACCGAACCTTTGGGCGCGATGAAACGCGCCAGCGGGCCCGGCGCGCGCAGGCGAAAGCGCGCCATATCGGTCATCTCCTCGCGCGCAACGACGCTCGCGAGCCCATCGACATGGCCGGCAACCAGATGGCCGCCTAGTTCGTCGCCCAGTTTGAGCGAGCGTTCGAGATTGATGCGTCTACCGTGCCGCCAGCGGCCGACCGTGGTCAGCGCCAAGGTCTCGGCCGCCGCATCGACCGCAAACCAGGTGCGGCTGTCCTCTTCACCGGTGCCCACCACCGTCATGCAGACGCCGGAACACGCGATCGAGGCGCCTTCGATCAGTTCGGCGCGCGGATAATCGCAGGCGATGGTGATGCGGTACAGATTGTCGGCGCGCGGCTTGACCGACCGCACTTCGCCCATGTCGGTGACAATGCCGGTGAACACGTCAGGCCTTCTCGAATATTTCGAGCGTGTCGGGCCCGAGCTTTTCGCTGCCGCGCGCCTGCAATTGCCCGGTAAAACCGTCGAGCGGCATGCCTTCGAGCGGATCGATGCCGTCGGCGCCGATATTCTTTGCTCCGCGCAGCAGCGCCAGTTCGTCCACCAGCGCGGCGGCAGCAAAAGCGCCGGCGACCTTGGGGCCGCCTTCCACCATCAGCCGGGTGATGCCCTGCTCGGCCAGCACTTTGAGCACTTCGTCGAGATCGAGCCGCCCGTCCGCATCGCCGACACGGAATACTTTGCAGCCTTTCTGCTGCAAAATTTCCTCGGCGATGGCCGACGGCTTGCGCGAGGTGAACACCCAGGTCGGCGTTTCGCGCACCGTGGCCACCACCGACGTCGCCAGCGGCAGCTTCAAGGTCGCGTCGAGCACCACGCGTACCGGCGAGCGCTCGAACATTCCCGGCAGGCGGCAACTAAGCTGCGGATTATCGGACAGCACAGTGCCGATGCCGACCAAAATGGCGTCGCTCGCCGCGCGCATCTGGAACACGCGCACGCGTGCCGCCTCGCCGGTGATCGCCGCCAGCTTGCGGCCGGCGAGCCCCGCCTTGCAGTCGGCCGACACCGCGAGCTTGAGCAAGATATAAGGCCGGCCGTTGGTAACGCGCATGATGTGGCCAGCGTGCACGCGGCGCGCTTCCTCTTCGCCGAGGCCGACATCGACCGCGACGCCCTTGTCGCGCAGCTTGGCGTGGCCTTTGCCGGCGACTTCCGGATTGGGGTCCTCCAGCGCCGACACCACGCGCGCGATGCCGGCCTTGTTGATGGCGTCGGCGCAAGGCGGCGTCTTGCCCTGATGCGAGCACGGCTCGAGCGTGACATACATGGTGGCACCCTGCGCCGACTTCTTGGCGTGGCGCAACGCCTCGACCTCGGCATGCGGACGGCCGCCGGATTGCGTCCAGCCGCGGCCGACGATGACATTGTCTTTGACGATCACCGCGCCGACCGACGGATTGGGCCAGGTATTGCCCAGGCCGCGGCGGCCGAGCGTGAAGGCCAGCGCCATGAAACGCGCGTCGTCCGCCGCGTCGCGGCGCTCTGCTCGGCTGGCAGGCTCATTTGCGCGCGGTCGCGGGCTTTGTCGCGGGCTTGGCCTCGTCCTCACCCGACAGTTCGTCGAGCGCGGCGCGGAAGTCCTTGGCTTCGCGGAAATTACGGTAGACGGAGGCAAAGCGCACATAGGCCACGTCGTCGAGCCCACGCAGATGCTCTATGACGAGCTCGCCGATCGTTTCCGAAGACACTTCGTTCTCGCCTTGGCTTTCCAGTTCGCGCACGATTTTCGAGACTTCCTGCTCGATGCGCTCGGGATCGACCGAGCGCTTGCGCAGCGCGACCTGCACCGAGCGCATGAGTTTATCGCGGTCGAAGGGCACGCGGCGACCGTTGCGCTTGATCACGGTCAACTCGCGCAATTGCACGCGCTCGAAGGTGGTGAAGCGGAAATTGCAGGTGAGGCACACGCGGCGGCGGCGGATCACCGCCGAATCCTCGGTCGGCCGCGAATCCTTCACCTGCGTATCGAGGCTTCCGCAACTCGGGCAACGCATGACGGCCCCCCTCGCCCGTTACTGATAAATCGGAAATCGTGAAATCAGCGCTTTCACTTTTTCCCGCACGGCCGCCTCGACCAGCGAGTCTTCCTCGACCTTCTTCTGCGACAGCACGTCGAGCACTTCGACGATCATCTCGCCCACCGCGCGGAACTCGGCGATGCCGAAGCCGCGCGTGGTGCCGGCCGGCGTGCCGAGACGGATACCGGAGGTGACGGTCGGCTTTTCCGGATCGAACGGGATGCCGTTCTTGTTGCAGGTGATGTGGGCGCGGCCGAGCGCCAGTTCCGCCACCTTGCCGGTGAGGCGTTTGGGCCGCAGGTCGACCAGCATCAGATGCGTGTCGGTGCCGCCGGACACGATATCGAGGCCTTTCGACTTCAGCGTCTCGGCCAGCGCCTTGGCGTTTTCCACCACGTTGCGCGCGTAAGTGCGGAAGCTCGGCCGCAGCGCCTCGCCGAAGGCCACCGCCTTGGCGGCGATCACGTGCATCAGCGGGCCGCCCTGCATGCCGGGGAAAACCGCCGAATTGAGTTTCTTGGCGATCGCCTCGTCGTCCGACAGGATCACGCCGCCGCGCGGACCGCGCAGCGTCTTGTGCGTCGTCGTTGTCACCACATGCGCGTGCGGGAACGGCGACGGGTGCACACCGCCCGCCACCAGGCCGGCGAAGTGCGCCATGTCCACCATCAAGAGCGCGCCGACTTCGTCGCAGATTGCGCGGAAAGCGCGGAAGTCAATGATGCGCGGATAGGCCGAGCCGCCGGCGATGATCAATTTTGGTTTGTGTTCGCGCGCGAGCCGCGCCACCTCGTCCATGTCGATGCGCTGGTCCTCGCGCCGCACGCCGTAAGGCACCGGCTTGAACCATTTGCCCGACATGTTGACCGGCGAGCCGTGGGTCAGATGCCCGCCGGCGGCGAGGTTGAGCCCCATGAAGGTGTCGCCCGGCTGCAGCAGAGCAAAAAACACCTCGGCGTTAGCAGAAGCTCCAGAATGCGGCTGTACATTCGCAAATCTGCAGCCGAACAGCTTTGTTACCCGTTGTATGGCCAAGTTCTCGGCGATGTCGACGAACTGGCAGCCGCCGTAATAGCGTTTCCCGGGCAGGCCTTCGGCGTATTTGTTCGTCAGCACGGAGCCTTGCGCTTCCAGAACCGCGCGCGAGACGATGTTCTCCGAGGCGATCAACTCGATCTCGTCGCGTTGCCGGCCGAGTTCCTTGCTGATCGCGTCGTTGATTTCGGGATCGACCTCGGCCAGAGACGCCGAGAACAAGGTCTCTACATCGCTTGTAGGCTTAGAACTCGACGTGGCCGACATCATGGTCTCCTGGCGCCGGGACAAGCCGGGGCCGCATTACGGGCAAGGTCCGGGATTAGTCCGCAAATAGCATATCGGCCCGCCACCGCCAAGCACTGGCATGTGGATGGTGCGTGAACCGCAATATCTAGGGAGTTAAGCCGCCCGCCGCCAAAACAAAACCCCGGCCGCAAGCGGCCGGGGCAAGGCATACCGCCTTTTGGAGGAATTACAGGCGGTAAAGGATCTGGTCGGTCCAGAAACGCTCGAGCCGGTGCAGCGACTTGTTGAGCGTGGTGAACTCGTCGGCATTGATGCCGCCCACCTGCTCAACGGTGCGCACGTGCTTCTGATAGAGCGTCTCGACGATGTCGCGCACCTCGCGGCCCTTGTCGGTCAGCTTGATGCGCACCGAACGGCGGTCGACGCGGCTACGCTGGTGATCGAGGAACGCCATCTCGACCAGCTTCTTGAGATTGTAGGAGACGTTGGAGCCGAGATAGTAGCCGCGCGAACGCAGTTCGCCGGCGGTGAGCTCCTTGTCGCCGATATTGTACAGCAGCAGAGCCTGCACCGAATTGATGTCGGCGCGGCCGCGGCGGTCGAATTCGTCCTTGATGACGTCGAGCAGCCGGCGGTGCAGCCGCTCGACCAAGGTCAAGGCCTCGTGATAGAGCGGCCTGATGTGGTCGAACTTCGCCTCGCGCTCGGCGGGTTCGACCGTCTTCACAACGGCTTTCATGTCCAACGCCCCTGTTTGCGTTTTATTGTTTCGCAAAGTCCCGGTAACGAGGCCCTGTTTTCCCCGTTCCAGATGCCGGACCCTATAAGGGGCACTCTAAAATCGGCTTAAATAACACGATAAAGATTAGATTTATTTGCAACAGTGAACGTTTCGTTGAAGAAGCAATTAAATCTATCGCGGCAAGATTTCGTTCACCCTGAGCGACCGCATCAACCGCGTACGAAGCGGATGATACCGGAAAAATCCTTGCCGGCCTCCCCGCTCTCCACATATGCCGAATAAATCCTTGCCGCATCCGCGCCGAGCTCGGTCTTGGCGCCCGCGGCCTTCGCCGCTTCTTGCGACAGTTTCAAATCCTTAAGCATCATCGCCGCGGTGAAGCCGGCTTGATAATCGCGATTGGCTGGGGATGTCGGCACCGGTCCCGGAACGGGACAATAACTGGTGAGCGACCAGCACTGGCCCGACGACTTCGACGAGATATCGAACAGCTTCTGATGGTCGAGGCCGAGTTTCTCCGCCAGCACAAAGGCCTCCGACACGGCGATCATCGACACGCCGAGGATCATGTTGTTGCAGATTTTCGCCGCCTGCCCGTTGCCGGCGCCGCCGGCATGCACGATCGTCTTGCCCATCTTCTGCAGGATCGACTCCGCGCGGATGAAAGCCTGCGCGCTGCCGCCGACCATGAAGGTGAGCGTCGCCGCGGTGGCGCCACCGACACCGCCCGACACCGGCGCATCGAGCATCATGAGACCTTTTTTCTCCGCGGCACCGGCGACCGCGCGCGCGGTTTCGACGTCGATAGTCGAGCAGTCGATCAGCAACGTGCCTTCATTGGCGTTCTCGATGATGCCGGAGGAGCCGAGATAGACCTCGCGCACTTGCTTGCCCGCCGGCAGCATGGTGATGACCACGTCGGCGCGCGCGGCTGCGACTTTGGCGAATTCCGCGCTAGCGCCGCCGGCCGCCACGAGTTTGGCGACCGCGGCCGGATTGACGTCCACGCCCTCGACTTGGTGGCCGGCCTTGATGAGGTTCTGCGCCATCGGCAGACCCATATTGCCGAGCCCGATAAATCCTATACGCGCCATCACGTCCTCCCCGGCTTTATTTGTTTGCGCATGATCTTATCCGAAAACCGGTTCCCACTTTTCGGGATGATGCGCGATCACGACGGCTGCTCCTGCGCCGATTTCAACGCCAGCCACAGATAAACCAGGAGCAGTCCGCCTTCCAACAGGCCGGTCAGCAGGCTCGCCCCGAAAACCTGCGGGAAAAATATTTCCACCGCCAGCATGGAAGCGACCGCCGTGAGCCAGATCACCGCGCCCCAGGCGGCGGCAAGCCAAAGTCCGACGGCGGCGACCAGATCGATCACCGCGAAGAACACGGTTGCCGCCTGCCAGGCGATGGAATGATACTGGAACACGCTGCTCGGATCGATGCCGATACCGCACACCCGCGACCAATGATAAAGGCCCTTGAGCATCGATAGGCCAGCCATCACGCGCAGGAACAGCACCAGCCGCCGCGTCCAGCGGCCGACGCTTTCGCCGCCGGCGTGCTCCTGCACTGGCTCCAGGCTCTGCAGATCGTCCGGTGCGAACGGCTCGCTCATGGCAGCACCAATTCGCCGGCGCCGAGCGCCGCGAAATGGCGCTCGACTTCCGCTTCGCTCACCGCGGCGAGCGTCGCCGGCTGCCAGCGCGGCTTGTTGTCCTTGTCGACGATCACGGCGCGCACGCCCTCGTAGAAATCATGGCCATGGATGACGCGCGACACTATGCGGAATTCGGCGCGCATGCACCTCTCGAAATCCCATGCTTTACCGCGCCGCACTTGCGCCAGCGCCAGTTTGAGGCTGAGCGGCGATTTGGTCCGCATGGCGGCGGCGGTCTTGCCAGCCCATTCGGCATCCGCGCTCGCCGACGCCGCCTTGCGGTCGAGCGCGGCGAGGATGTCCTCGACCCGATTGCCCTCGAATAAACGGTCGATTGCCGCGCGCCGCGCCAAGATCGCGCCCTCGCCTGCCGGCTCGGCAAAGGCGGCAAGCAGCGCGTCGACGGAGACCGTGCCTGTCAGGCCATCGAGCAGCGCGCCAAAACGGGCCGAGGGAATCCGGTGAGTGGCGAGACCGGCCGCGACGGCATCGGCGCTGTTGAAGCGCTCGCCGGTGAGCCCGCAAAACGTGCCGAGTTCGCCCGGCAAGCGCGGCAGGAACCAGGTCGCCCCGACATCCGGAAAAAAGCCGATGCCGACTTCCGGCATGGCGAAGGTGTAGCGGTCGCCGGCCACGCGGTGCGAGCCGTGCACCGAAACGCCGACTCCGCCGCCCATCACCAGCCCGTCGATCAGCGCCACGAAAGGCTTGCGGAAATTCTTGATAACGACGTTGAGCGGATATTCGTCGCGCCAGAATTGCAGCGCCTCGTCGTGGCGGCCCGTCTGGCCGAGATCGTAAAGCGCGCGGATGTCGCCGCCGGCCGAGAAGGCGCGCTCGCCGGCCGCTTGGATCACCACGCGAGTGATGGCCGGGTCGTCGCCCCAAGCATCAAGTTGCGCGCGAAGCGCGCGCACCATGTCGTGCGTGACGGCGTTGAGCGCCTGCGGCCGGTTGAGCGTGATCAGCCCGGCCGCGCCGCGACGTTCGAACAGAATATCGTCGCTCATCGCGGCCGGTTCACTTAATTTAACGCTGCGGCCAGACGCCGGCGGTTTCCAGCCGCGCCATCGCCTGGTCGGAGAACTCCGCCTGCGGCGCATCGCCGCCGATGACGAACATCAGAATCGATTCCGCGTTTGCGTCGCCTTTGGTGACGTTCTCGAAGCGGCGGATCATGCCGGGCGGAAACGAGACCACGTCGAGCGGCCCGAGATCGACGTACTCGACCTCGCCCTTCTCGTTTTCCCAGCTGGCGCGCCAGGTGCCGGTCATCGGGATGAAGGTCTCGTTGGTGTCGTGATTGTGCATTTCCGGTCCATGGCCGGGCTTGGCCTTGCAGTAGCCGAGGTTGAAGCCCTCGCTGATCTTGATCGCCGCCAAGCGCGCCGCCTCCGAGCCGACCGGCGAGGTCACGCCGCCCTCGCCGATGTTCTCCGGCGGCTGGAAGCCGATGACGTTATAGAGCGTGCGCTCGCAGCCCGGCATCTTGCTGTCGGGCAGCCCGCCGTCGGAACCTTTGAGATCCTTGAAACGCGCAATGCGTTTCATCATTTCGGCCTTGGTCACATAGATTCTCGGAAGCTGTTCCATGACGCCCTCCTGAATTCCTAGTTTCCCAGCATAGCGCGACTGACGATCAGCCGCATGATCTCGTTGGTGCCTTCTAGTATTTGATGCACGCGCACGTCGCGCAAGACGCGTTCGATCGGGTGATCGCGCAAATAGCCGTAGCCGCCATGCAACTGCAGGCAGCCGTTGACCACGTCGAAACCCGTATCGGTGGCAAGGCGCTTGGCCTGCGCGGCAAGCCGCGTCGCTGCCGGCTCGCCCGCGCTGACCGCGACCGCCGCGCGATGCAGCAGCAAGCGCGCAGCTTCCAGCTCCGTTGCGTAGTCGGCAATGCGGAATTGCAACGCCTGGAACTCAGCCAGCCGCGAGCCGAACTGCTTGCGCTCCTTCATGTAGTCGATGGTGCGATCGAGGCAGAACTGCGCGCCGCCGAGCGAGCAGGCGCCGATGTTCAGACGGCCGCCGTCGAGGCCGGCCATGGCGATCTTGAAGCCTTGGCCTTCGCGCCCGATCAAATTCGCCGCCGGCACGCGGCAATTTTCGAACATCACCATCGCGGTCGGCTGCGATTTCCAGCCGAGCTTTTTCTCCTGCGCGCCGTAGGAAAGTCCCTTCGTGCCCTTCTCCACCACGACGGTTGAAATGCCGCGCGGGCCCGCTTCGCCTGTGCGCGCCATCACCACATAAATGTCGGAGACACCGCCGCCGGAAATGAAGGCCTTGCTGCCGTCGAGCACGTAACTATTGCCGTCGCGGCGAGCGCGCGTCGAAAGGCTGGCGGCGTCTGAGCCCGCGCCCGGCTCGGTCAGGCAGTAGCTCGCGAAATGCTGCATCGAGCAGAGCTTGGGCAGGAATTTCTTGCGCGCGGCGTCGCTGCCATAGGCGTCGATCATCCAGGCCGCCATGTTGTGGATCGAGATATAGGCGGCGGTCGAAGTGCAGCCTTGCGCCAGTTCCTCGAAGATCAACGCTGCGTCGAGCCGCGTGAGCGCCGACCCGCCGACGTCTTCCTTGACGTAGATGCCGCCGAAGCCGAGCGCGGCGGCTTTGCGCAGCGCCTCTACCGGGAAAATCTCGCCCTCGTCCCAGTCGCGCGCATGCGGCATCATGTCGTCGCGCGCAAATTGCCGCGCGGTGGCCTGAAAGGCGCGTTGCTCGGAGGTGAGGTCGAAATCCATGGCTTCGACCGATAGAAGGCGGCTTTAGCCCCGTCAACGGCGGTTATGGGTGGCCAAAGGGGCGGGTAGCGGGCGGTCGCCGGACCGGCTAAAAAGAGGCACCGGAGACCCTCAATGGCAATCAAATTCGGCCGCCCCATCGAAGCCCGCAGCCGCCTGACGCCCGTCGAAAGCGAAGCGGCGGGCAGCGAACGCCTCGATCTGCCCACCCGTTTGCGCCGTAACCGGCGCAGCGAATGGTCGCGCCGCATGACGCGCGAGAACCAAATCACCACCGACGACCTGATCTGGCCGCTGTTCATCACGGACGGCGACAACAAGCGCACCCCGGTGCCGTCGATGCCCGGTGTCGAACGGCTGTCGGTCGACCAGGCGGTGCGCGAGGCCGAGCGCGCCGCCAAGCTCACCATCCCTTGCCTGGCGCTCTTTCCCTATACCGACCCGTCCTTGCGCGACGAGACCGGCAGCGAGGCGCTTAACCCGGACAATTTGGTCTGCCGTGCGCTGCGCGCCATCAAAAAGGAAGTGCCGGAGATCGGCCTCTTGGCCGACGTCGCGCTCGACCCTTTCACCAGTCACGGCCATGACGGGCTAATGCGCGACGGCGCAATCCTCAACGACGAGACCGTCGCCGTACTCATCAAGCAGGCAATCGTGCAGGCGCAAGCCGGCTGCGACATCATCGCGCCCTCTGACATGATGGACGGACGCGTCGGCGCGATTCGGCGGACGCTCGATGCGGCGGACTTCATCGACGTGTCGATCATGGCCTATGCCGCGAAATACGCTTCGGTGTTCTACGGTCCGTTCCGCGACGCGGTCGGCTCCTCCAAGACGTTGACCGGCGACAAGCGCACCTACCAGATGGACTACGGCAACACCGACGAGGCGCTGCGCGAAGTCGCGCTCGACATCGAGGAAGGCGCCGACATGATCATAGTCAAGCCCGGCCTGCCCTATCTCGACATCGTGCAGCGCGTGAAAGACGCCTTCGCCATGCCGACTTACGCCTATCAAGTGTCGGGCGAATACGCGATGCTGATGGCGGCGGCGCAAAACGGCTGGCTCGACGGCGAACGCGCGATGTGGGAAACGCTCACCGCCTTCAAGCGCGCCGGCGCCGACGGTGTACTGACTTATTTTGCGCCGCGCGTGGCGGAAAAATTAACAAAGGGCTGAAAGCCCACTCGCTTCCCTCCCGCTCACCGGCCATCCTGAAATCGACGGTTAATATTTTCCATGGGTGAATTCGCAATCGGTCAAGGCGTGTCGCGTTTCGAAGATCCGCGGCTGATCCAGGGCGGCGGCCGCTACACCGACGACGTCAAACTGCCCGGCATGGCGCACGGCGTCGTGCTGCGCTCGCCGCATGCGCACGCCAAGATTAAGTCGATCGACACCGCCGCAGCCAAAGCCGCGCCCGGCGTTTTGTGCGTTCTCACGAGCGCCGACGTGAATGCGGCAGGCTTCGGCGACCTCCCGGTTCCCGGCGGCCTCAAGCGGCGCGACGGCTCGCCGCAATGCAAGCCGCGCTATCCGATCCTGGCGGAAGACCGCGTGCGCTGGCTCGGCGACAGCGTCGTTTTCGTGGTGGCCGAGACCGTGGCGCAGGCCATGGACGCCGCTGAACTCATTCAAGTCGACTACGAGCCCCTGCCCGCCGTCACCTCCACCGCCGAGGCGCCGAAACCGGGCGCGCCGCGCGTCTGGGACGACTGCCCCGACAATATCGGCTTCGTCGAGCTGATCGGCGACAAGGCTGCGACCGACGCCGCCTTCGCGCGCGCCGCGCACATCGTCAAGCATCGCTTTGTCATCAACCGGGTCACCGCCGTTACCATGGAGCCGCGCGGCGCGGTCGGCGACTATCATGCCGCCGACAGGCGCTACACGCTCTACACCGCCTTGCAGCGCCCGCATCCGGTGCGCGCCGATCTCGCCAAGGTGCTGAAAGTCACCGAAAGCAAAATCCGCATCATCACCGGCGACACCGGCGGCAGTTTCGGTATGAAGTCGCCGATTTTCAACGAGACCCCGCTGGTGCTCTTGGCGTCCAAACTCACTGGACGGCCGGTGAAATGGATCAGCACGCGCTCGGAAGCTTTCTTGAGCGACGCGCAGGCGCGCGACAACGTCACCGAAGCCGAACTGGCGCTCGACAAAGACGGCGTTTTCCTCGCTTTCCGGGTCAAGACTTTCGCCGCCATCGGCGCCTATCTGCAGCACGCCATGCCAGCCTTCCTATTCAACGCCGGCACGCTCGCCGGTACCTACCGCACGCCGGCGATGTTTGCCGACATCACCGCGGTGTTCACCAATACCAATCCGGTGCGGCCCTATCGCGGCAACGGCCGGCCCGAGGCGGCCTACGTGATCGAACGCATGGTCGATCTCGCCGCCGATGAGCTCGGCATCGAGCCCGCCGAATTGCGCCGGCGCAACTACATCCCGCCGAGCGCCATGCCGTTCAAGACCGGACTCACTTTTACCTACGACAGCGGCGAATTCGAAAAGAACATGGATCTCGCGCTCGAGATTGCCGACTTCAAGGGCTTCAAAGGGCGCAAGGCGCAAGCGCGTAAAAGCGGCAGACTGCGCGGCTTTGGCATTTCCAACACCATCGAGCGCGCCGCCGCCGCCTCGACCGAAGGCGCCGAAGTACGCTTCGACCGCTCCGGCGCGGCCTCGATCTTCTCGGGCTCGAACAGCCAGGGCCAGGGCCACGAGACCGTATTCAAGCAACTGGTCTGCGACCGGCTCGGCCTCGATCCCGCCGAGGTGCAATACATGCAGGGCGACACCGACGAGGTGTTCTACGGCGAGGGCACCGGCGGCTCGCGCTCGGCGACCATGGCCGGCTCCGCCTTCCATATGGCGTCGGAGAAGATCGTCGCCAAGGCGCGCGCCATCGCCGCGCATCTACTCAAGGTCGCTCCCGACGAACTCAATTTCGCGGAAGGGGTATTTTCAAGCAAGGCGACCAACCGCACGCTGACGGTGAAGGAAATCGCCAGGCACTCGTTCGACCCCGCCAAGTTGCCGCAAGGCATCGAGGCCGGCCTCTCCGCCAACGCGGTCTACACCGCGCCGATCGCTAATTATCCGAACGGCTGCCACATCTGCGAAGTCGAGATCGAACAGGACACCGGCAAGGTCGAGATCGTGCGTTATTCCGTGGTGGACGACGTCGGCACCGTGCTCAATCCCATGTTGCTGCACGGCCAGATTCACGGCGGCATCGCGCAGGGCGCGGGGCAGGTGCTGATGGAGGACATCCATTTCGACGCGCAAGGCCAGCTCGTCACCGGCTCGTTCATGGATTACGCCATGCCGCACGCGCACGATTTTTGCGCCATGGAAGTCGAGAGCAATCCAGTGCCGACCAAGACCAACCCGCTCGGTACCAAGGGCGCCGGCGAGGCCGGCTGCGTCGGCGCGCTGCCGGCGGTGGCCAATGCGCTGGTCGACGCCTTGAGCGAATTCGGCGTCAAGCACATCGAGATGCCGGCAACGCCCGAGCGCGTCTGGCGAGCGATGCAGCCGAAGTAATCAGCCGCAGCCGGCGCCGATTTCGATGCGGTCGCTGCGCAAGTTGTCTTGCAGCACGCGATTGCGCGGTAGATGCAGGCCGCATTCGGTGTTGCCGTCCTGTTCCCACCACCAGCGGCCATTGCGCTCGGGTTCGCCCGGGCGCAGCGCACGGGTGCAGGGCGCGCAGCCGATCGAGGCGAAACCTTTGGCGTGCAAGGCATTGATCGGAACGTCGTGGCGGCGCGCTTCGGCGAGCACGGCCTCGCGCGTCCAATCGTACAGCGGATTGAACTTGAGCAGGCCCCGGCTGGCGTCGAAGCCCGACAGGCCGGCGTCGCGCCGGTTTTCATTCTGGTCGGCGCGCAGGCCGGTGATCCAGGCTGCGGCGCCGGCGAGCGCGCGGTCGAGCGGCCTGGTCTTGCGCACGTTGCAGCAGGCTTCGCGCGCACGCTTTGAACTCATAGATGCAGTCAATGCCCTGTTTGGCGACCAGCCGCTCCAGCGCCGCGCGGTTGGGATAGATGGCGCGGATGCGGCGGCCGTACCGGCGCTCCGTCTCCGCCCACAATTGGTAGGTTTCCGGGAACAACCGCCCAGTGTCGAGCGTCACCACGTCGATGTCGAGGCCACGCTCGCAGATCCAATGGAAGATGAGCTGGCCCTCGATGCCGAAGCCGTGCGTGAAGACGATGGAGCCGTCGAGCGCGCAGCGCAAATGGACAAGCCGCTCGGCCGCCGGCAGGTCTGCCACCTCGTCGCTGCGAATTTGGCTCGTGACATCAAGCATGTCGCACTTAATGTGCGCCGCAACCGTGCTGTCAAAACGAAAATAATATTCGCCATTATCGAACGGCGGCACACGGCCGATGCTTGAAATGGCATGTCGGGAACAATCATGTTCCAAGAATGTTACGATTTCTTGCGGAAAATCTTTGTCGCCGATCACGGGCGGGCCAAAGCTGCGTTCCGCGCGGCGCCACGGTCGCGGAATATTCTTTCGTAAAGGAGACGGTCCTTCTCCAGCGATGCCGCCGTGCATCGGAAATCGGTTGCAGCAGCGGGGGGAATGAAACGCCCGTGCTGTGCCGCTCACTCGTGCGAATTGCCCGCTTCGATGCGCACCGGCTGATAACCGTCGGCGGTGAACGCCGCCAGGATGTCGGCGGCGTGCGCGGCGTCGCGCGTCTCGATGGTCACGTCGAGCTTGGCGCCCTTGGCCGGCACGTCGAGGAACAGGCGGCGGTGATCGACTTCGAGAATATTGGCGCCGAGTTCGCCGAACCGGGTTGCGATAATGCCGAGCACGCCGGGCCGGTCGGGAATGGTGAGGCGGAACGAGACGATGCGCGTTTCGCGCTCGAGTTCGCGCACCATGATGGACGCCAGAATGCGCGGATCGATATTGCCGCCGCACAAAACGAGGCCGACCTTGCGGCCGCGGAAGCGCTCGGGCTTGGCGAGCATGGCGGCAAGGCCCGCGGCGCCCGCGCCTTCCGCCATGGTTTTCTGCAAGGTCAAATAGGCGTTGACCGCGCGCTCGAGATGCGCCTCGTCGACCAGAACGACGTCGGAAACGAGTTCGCGGATCACCGGTAGCGTCAGTCTGCCGACATTCTTCACCGCAATGCCCTCGGCCAGCGTCGGCCCGCCGAGCGGCCGGTTCTCGTTATGCAGCGCGTTCCACACCGAGGGGTAAAGCGCAGCTTCCGCGCCGACGATGTCGATTGCGGGCTTGGCCGCGCGCGCGGCGATGGCGTTGCCGGCGATCAATCCGCCGCCGCCGATGGGGATCACCAGCACGTCGAGGTCGGGCGCTTCCTCCAGCATTTCGAGCGCAATGGTGCCCTGCCCCGCGATGATGCGTTCATCATCATAAGGGTGCACCAGCGTCAGCCCGCGTTCGGCCAGCAACTGCTCGCAACGCTTCTGCGCCTCCGCCACGCTCTCGCCCTCGAGCACGACCTCGGCGCCGTGCGACCGGGTCGCCGCCACCTTCACCAGCGGCGTGGTCTCCGGCATCACGATGGTGGCCGGAATCTTGAGCCGCGCGGCGTGATAAGCGACCGCCTGCGCGTGGTTGCCGGCCGACATGGCGATGACGCCGCGGCGGCGCTCGGCCTCGCTCAGCGAAGTCAGCTTGTTGAGCGCACCGCGATCCTTGAACGAATTGGTGACCTGCAAATTCTCGTATTTGACGTAGACCTCGGCGCCGGTGAGCGCCGACAGCCGCGGCGCCGGCAGCATCGGCGTGCGCAGCACGGCGCCCTGGATCACGCCTCGAGCGGCTTCGATGTCGGCGATCGTTACGGTCACGCAAGGTCTCCCGGCGCCTGGCGCACCATGCCGCAATGGCGGCCGGCATTCCAGCCGGTCGGCCGGCGGCTTGCGGACCCCTTGCGCGCGGCCGATTCCTTCGCCATCTCGATACTGACTCAGAGGAGTGCCCCGACCCAAGGGGCAAAGGCCCATGGCGATCGACATCAAGCCGCACGCCTATGACCCGGCCACGAATCCGGAGCTTTTCGAGGGCGTCCTGGCGCGCCGGGTGGTGGCTTTCTGCATCGATTTCATCATCATCGCCGTGCCGGTGGTACTGGCGGCCATGTTCATCTTCGCCTTCGGCATCGTCACGCTCGGGCTCGGCTTTGTGCTCTATTGGCTGTTGTCGCCGGCGACCGTGATCTGGGCGCTGGTCTATTTCGGCGTCACGCTGGGCGGGGAGCGTTCGGCTACCGTCGGCATGCGGATCATGGATATCGAAATGCGCACCTGGTACGGCGCGCCCGCCTATTTCGTGCTCGGGGCGGTGCACGCCATCGCATTCTGGTTCACGGTATCTTTCATGACGCCCTTCGTCCTTTTGGTGCCCTTTTTCAACGAGCGCCGCCGGCTGCTGCACGACATCATGCTCGGCACCGTCATCATCAATAACCCGGCGCGGGCCGCTTTGCGCAGCGTGCCGGCGCGATAAAGGCCTTTGACGAGGCTCCCGCGGCGCGCGATGCTAGAGACTGAATCGGGAGCCATGACGGCCTGACGACGTGATCCAGCATTCCCGCGATACGCCGCAATTCTACCTGACCGCGCCCTCGCCCTGCCCCTATCTGCGCGGCCAGGAAGAGCGCAAAGTTTTCACCCACCTGGTCGGTGAACGGGCGGGCGAACTCAACGATCTGCTCACCCATGGCGGATTCCGCCGCAGCCAGTCGATCGCTTACCGGCCGGCCTGCGAGAGCTGCCGCGCCTGCGTGTCGGTGCGCGTAATGGCGGCGGATTTTTCGCCCTCGCGCAATATGCGCCGCATCGCCGACCGCAACGCCGACGTCATCAGCGACATGCGTTCGCCGGCGCCGACCTCCGAGCAATATTCGGTGTTCCGCGGCTATCTCGACACCCGCCACCGCGACGGCGGCATGGCCGACATGACTGTGCTCGACTACGCCATGATGATCGAGGACAGCCACGTCGACACTCGCCTGGTCGAGTACCGCCCGCGCGGACCGGACAGCGGCATCAACGGCCGCGGCGCCGGCAAATTGCTGGCGGTGGCGCTCACCGACGTGCTCTCGGACGGTCTATCGATGGTCTATTCGTTCTTCGATCCGGACGCCGGCGAGCGCTCGCTCGGCACGTTGATGATCCTCGACCACATCGCGCGCGCGCAAAGTATGGGCCTGCAATACGTCTATCTCGGCTACTGGGTACCGGGCTCGCGCAAGATGGATTACAAAGGCCGCTTCCTGCCGCAAGAACGGCTACTGCCCTCGGGCTGGACGCGCGTCGAAAAATAACCGCGCTATTGCAGCCCCGGGATCGGCACCCCGAACGTCTGCGCGATCAGGAACGCATTGAGCACCAGCACCAGCGCGGTCGCGACCACGGCCGCGATGCGGGTGACGCGGCCGTTGACGAACTTGCCCATGATGTCGGCGCGGCCGGTAAACATCAGCAGCGCGATCATTGGCAGCGGCAGCGCGATCGAGAGCACCACTTGGCTGACAACCAGCGCCTGGGTGGCGTTGACGCCATAGGCCACCACCACGAAGGCCGGCACCATGGTGATGACGCGGCGCAGCCAGACCGGAATGCGGAAACCGACGAAGCCCTGCATGATCATCTGCCCGGCCATGGTGCCCACGACCGAACTCGACACGCCGGAGGCGATCAGCGACAGCAGGAAAATCCCGGCGGCGCCGATGCCGAGCAAGGGCGCCAGCGTGTGATAGGCGGTTTCGATCTCGCCGACGTCCGGATGGCCGGCGTGAAAGGCGCCGGACGCCATCATCACCATCGCCATGTTCACGAGGCCGGCGATCACCAGGGCGATCACCACTTCGTGGTTGGAGATGCGCACCAGCAGGCGGCGCTCGTGCTCGTCGCGGCCGGGCGTGCGCGCCTGCGTCAAACCCGCATGCAGGTAGACCGCGTGCGGCATGACGGTGGCGCCGATTATACCGACTGAGATCAACAAAGACTCAGCGTCGGGCAGTCCTGGAACGACCGAATGATAGGCCGCCGCCCCCCAATCGACTGGGGCGATGAACATTTCGATCAGGTAACAGAGACCAATGATGCCGACCAGGCCGCCGATGATCAGCTCGACGGGGCGGAAGCCGCGGCTTTCCACCATCAGGATGGCGTAAGTGATGAAGGCGGTGATGCCCATGCCGTAGATCAGCGGCATCTTGAACAGCAGCGAAAGCCCGACCGCGCCGCCGAGAAATTCGGCAAGGTCGGTCGCCATGGCGGCGACCTCGCTCACCAGCCACATCGCCAGCACGACGGGCTTGGAATAATGGTCGCGGCACATTTCCGCGAGATTGCGGCCGGTGACGATGCCGAGCTTGGCCGACAGCGCCTGGAACAGCATGGCGATCAGTTTGGCAAGCAGCACGACCCACAGCAGGCTGTAACCGTATTTGGCGCCGGCCTGGATGTTGGTGGCAAAATTACCGGGGTCCATGTAGGCAATGGAGGCAACGATCGCAGGCCCGGCGAAGGCGAGATAGGCGGCCGGCCCGCGGCGCTGGCCACTCAAGATGGCCTGCGCCGCCGCCACCGTCCGGTCGGTCAAGGAGCCCCGGCGGGCGAGCAAATCGCTCAAATCGCTCATAAAATAAACCGCTCTAGCCTCGCCATAACAATGTAGCCATTGCTACATCTTGCAATAGGCGGTTGGCCGCGTATGTCAATGCGCACATTGTAGCCATAGCAACAATTTGATAGTCTCTCCCGACCGCGTGCCTACCGGGCTATCGGCCGGCCTGCGCGGCCTTAAAGGGACGCGCCATGATACAGCCGGCGAAAAAGAAAAGGACGAAGGCCGCACTCAAACTGCCGGCCGAGCTCACGGAGGCGCGCCGCTTTGGCAAGACGCGCTCGGCGCAATCGGGCGCGCTGCTCGAAGACTATGTCGAACTGATCGACGACCTGCTTTCCACCAACGGCGAGGCACGCCCGACCGACGTCGCCCGCCGGCTTGGCGTCTCGCATGCCACCGCCATCAAAACGATCGCGCGCCTCAAACGCTCGGGTCTCGCGACCGGCCGTCCCTACCGCGGCGTTTTTCTGACCGAGGAAGGACAGAAGCTGGCGGCGCGCGTGCGGGCGCGCCATCGGCTGGTCGTGGATATCTTGCTGGCCTTGGGCGCGCCCGCCGAAGCCGCGGAAGCCGATGCCGAAGGCATTGAGCATTATGTATCGGAAGCCACGTCGAAGGCGTTTGCGCAGTTCCTACAATTGCGCGGGCAAAGCTAGTCGCGCGTTTTACGCCTCTTCGCCGCCGTTTGTCTTGCCGCCGCTCGGCTGGGCATTGAACTTGTTGTTGGTGAGGAAGCGTTCCGGCCGGATGCGTCCGGCGGCTCCGCGCTCGCCGCGCCAACTGGCCAACTCCTTGAGCGTCAGCGTGAAGCTGCGGCCCGCGGTGTCGATCCAGGTGAGGCCGTCTGAGCCCTTGAAGGTCTTAACGTCCGAGAGCCCCTTTTCCTTGTAGCGCTGCAGCCGCACACCACGGCCGCGCGTCATTTCCGGCACCTGGTCGAGCGGGAAGATCACCATCTTGCGGTTTAAGCCGATGGCCGCCACCAGGTCGCCATTGACGGTCGTCAGGGCCGCCGCCTTATCAAGGCCCTTGACGTTGAGTACCTGCTTGCCTTTGCGCGTGGTGCCAAGCACCTCGTTCTCCGGCACAACGAAGCCGTTGCCGCCGTAGCTCGCCACCAGGAATTTTCGCTTACCTTCGTAGGCTAGCGCCGCCACCACATCGGCATCTTGTTCGATGTCAAAATAAAGCCGCACCGGCTCGCCGTGCCCGCGCCCGCCCGGCAATTTCGCGGCTTCCAGCGTGTAGAATTTGCCATTGCTGGCAAAAATAAGAATCTTGGCGGTGGTTTCGGTGGGGAATGCGAATTTCAGCGCGTCATCGGTCTTGAAGGTGACGCCCGACAGATCGCTGACATGGCCGCGCAGCCCGCGGATCCAGCCCTTCTCGGACACCACGACAGTGATCGGCTCGCGCACCACCATTGCTTCTTCGATTGCGGCCTCGTCGTGCTCCGGCGCCTCGGCAAAAGTCGTGCGCCGCTTGCCGAGATCGGTCTTGGGCCCGAACTTGACTTTCAGCTCCTTGATCTCGGCGGCGATGGTCTTCCATTGCCTGTCGGTCGAGCCGATCAGCGACTTGATTGTTTTCAGCTCCTCGCGCAACGCCTTGTCCTCGGCGCGAATTTCCATCTCTTCCAGCTTGCGCAAATTGCGCAGGCGCATGTTGAGAATGGCGTCAGCCTGCACGTCGGACAGCTTGAACGCCTTCATCAAGACGGGTTTGGGCTCGTCCTCGCGCCGGATGATCTTGATGACCTTGTCGAGGTTGAGATAGGCGATCAGATAGCCGCCCAGCACTTCCAGGCGATGCTCGATCTGCGCCAGCCGGAATTTCGAGCGGCGCAGCAGCACGTCGCGGCGGTGATCGAGCCACTCGCGCAAGGCCTCGGCGAGGCCGAGCACGCGCGGAATGCGGCCCTTCACCAGCACGTTCATGTTGAGAGGAATGCGGCTTTCGAGCTCGGTGAGCTTGAACAGCGACTCCATCAGCAGCTCGGCGTCGACTGCGCGCGAACGTGGCTCGATCACCAGCCGGAGATCCTCAGCAGATTCGTCGCGCACGTCGGCAACCAGCGGCAGCTTCTTCTCGTTGATGAGTTCGGCGAGCTTCTCGACCAGGCGCGACTTCTGCACCAGCCAGGGAATTTGCGTGATGACGATCGTATAGGTGCCGCGGCCGAGATCTTCCTTGTCCCAGCGCGCGCGCACGCGGAACGAGCCGCGGCCGGTGGTGTAGGTCTCGGCGATTTCCGCAGGCTTATCGATGATGACCCCGCCAGTCGGGAAGTCCGGACCCTTGACGTATTTAAGCAGCGTGCGGCTGCGCGCCTTCGGGTTGTCGATCAGGAACAATGCCGCGTCGCACAACTCGGCCGCGTTGTGCGGCGGGATCGAGGTCGCCATGCCGACCGCGATGCCCTGCGAACCGTTCGCCAGCAGGTTGGGGAACGCCGCCGGCAGCACCATCGGCTCTTCCCCGGTGCCATCGTAGCTCGGGCGGAAGTCGACGGCGTCTTCCTCGATACCGTCGATCAGCAGGCGCGCGACTTCGGTCAGCCGCGATTCGGTGTAGCGCATGGCGGCGGCGTTATCGCCGTCGATGTTGCCGAAGTTGCCCTGCCCATCGATCAGCGGATAACGCTGCGCGAAATCCTGCGCCAGGCGCACCATAGCGTCGTAGATCGCCTGGTCGCCGTGCGGATGGAAATTGCCCATCACGTCGCCAACCACCTTGGCCGATTTCTTGAAGGCGGCGCCGGGGTCGAGCCGCAGCGTCCGCATGACGTGCAGGATGCGGCGGTGCACCGGCTTGAGTCCGTCGCGCGCGTCGGGAAGCGCTCGATTCATGATGGTCGAGAGCGCGTAAGCGAGATAGCGCTCTTCCAGCGCCCCGCGCAGCGCGACCTCTTCGACATGCCCCTTTTCCGGGGGAATCACTCGTTTGCCCATACTATTTGGGTATCGCAAGCCGCCGGCATGAACAACAGATGAATAGCTAAGTCACGAGATGTCGGCATTGATTCGGCTATTGTGGCAATCAACGAGGGTGAGAACCTTCGTGCCGATCGGTTGCACGGTTTGAAGGAACCAAAATCTGTATCCACACGTTAGATTCTACCGCTGCCGTTTGGATCCGTCCTTGCGCGTCTCTAATCGCATTATTTTATTGAAATATTTTGAGCGCGGGGCGTTCTTCATCCGTTTCTTTCCCGGCTCGTACCACCGTGTTCGGTAGCAATTTGGGTAGCAACGATCACCGTATGTTCTATCGCCCGCGCCAGCCCTCGCGGGGCCGTTGGGTCGAGCGCATCCGATTTGCGGTGTCACACAGCTCCCGCCGCCCCAGAAAAAATCTCGCATTCGCGCGCAGCCAAAAAGCTAGCGCGCCATGAGAAGGCGGATGGCTAGTTCAGTGGAGCAGTGACTTTTAATCAGTAGGTCATGGGTTCGAGTCCCATCGCGCTCACCAGCAAAATCAGCCACTTTTTGAATCGCTGCAAAAGCTGATACGGCCAGGGCTAACGAGAGGCTAACAGCAGGCCCGCAGCCTTGCTGCCGTGCCCGCTGGTGCGATTCTGGCGTCGGGTGGTATCCAAGAGGCGGCGGGCGGGAAGCCCAGACAGCAGGAGAGATAGTCATGGGCAGGCGTCCTAATAATGGACCCACGTTCACAAAAGATAAGCCAATTCCCTTTGAACATAGGCTGCCTAACCCGGCCCGCATAGAAGCCGAACGAGAGGAAGCAGAGCGAGAGGCGGCAAAGTCGAGAAGCTTTCAGTAGCTTGACTGTGTCGAAAAGTTTCGAGTTTTGTTTCCGGACTCCACATTTCCGGAAAAGCCTGATCCACCCAAAATTTTGAGACGGTGATAAAGCGCGCCAGCGGCGGTAGCCCCTGTGCAGCGCCCTCTATAAGAGCAATAATTGAAACATTGTGGCCCCAGCTAGTTCGACAGCTTTGGAGGGCGTGTAATGAAAGCAAGGTTTTTAGTTGCGCACAGGAATGCCACTGGTATTCATCAAAAAGTGTTTCTTATGGAGCGATTGGCAACGCTTCTACTTTCTACCAGCGATGTGTACAAAGTAGCGGTTTATGAATCAACTGAACTTCCGATCTCCCCTCCCTATATTCCTTTTGCGCGCCAAGCGGTTGTTCTTGATGCTTTAAAAATCGCGTATCGGCGGCTTAAAAACAAAAGATATCTCGATGAATATTTTGCGCTTAATAAAATTGTTATGGAGCAGTTGCGGACTCGAAAAGACTGATTCACTTGGCTTGGCTTTTTAATTAAGGTAGCGTGAAAGGCGACTTTCGTAGGCGGGTCCTTACGGGATGTTTATCCGCGGCTTTCGCCGGAACGGTTCAAGTCGTTTCGGTGGAAAGATTGAACCGGGGCGGGTTCAATTAAGAAACACCGTGGCATATAAAAGAAAACGACAGGGCGATTATGATTGAGATAGTAAGTGCGACAAGACTATCTGAAAATGACTTTTATAATAAATCCGCGCTTGGCATTTCTCTGCGACGACTTGGCTTTGACCGCCGTTTAGTTCCGCGCATAACTTTCAACAACCAGCGTGGGCTTCCAAGCATTTACAATGAAAGGATTTTAGCGACAGACAACGATAGTTTGCTGACATTCATTCACGACGACGTTTGGATAGACGATTATTTTCTTTCTGACCGTGTAATAGAGGGGCTACAAAAATACGATGTGATTGGTGTTGCCGGCAATCGGAGAAGGGTGAAAAACCAACCCTCTTGGGCTTTCATAGACACAAAGTTTACTTGGGACGATAAATCCAACCTCACTGGGTCTGTTTCACACGGTAAAACACCGTTCGGTCCCGTATCGTTATTTGGACCAGTCCCTACTGATTGCGAGTTATTGGATGGTGTTTTTATTGCCGCAAAAAAATCGGCGCTTATATCAAAGGGCGTAAAGTTTGATCCACGGTTTGACTTTCATTTCTATGACCTGGACTTTTGCCGTAGCGCAAGAGAGTGCGGTTTACGCCTTGGAACCTGGTCTATTTGTTTGACCCATCAGAGCGGTGGTGCCTTCGGCAGCAAACAATGGACCGAGAGTTATCTCGCTTATATGGAGAAGTGGCGTGACTAGGTGTTTGGTCCCAAAGAATTGTGGTGCATTGTATCATGACCTCCGGAGGGACGAGCTATGGGGCAGATTCTTCACGGCAGCGCCACGACGACTGAGGCGGTCCGTCGAGCAATACAAAATAGTCAAGCGAGCCTGAGGGATCTCGCCAGCCGGCACGGCATCAATCCGAAGACCGTCGCTAAACGGCGAAAGCGCACCTCTACTTGCGATGCTCCGATGGGGCCAATTGCGCCGCATTCGACGGTTCTCACCAAGGAGGAAGTGGCACTCATCGTTGCGTTTCGTCGACACACGCTGTTGCCACTCGACGATTGTCTTTACGCCTTGCAAGCCACGGTACCGCACTTATCTCGGTCGTCCCTGCATCGTTGCCTTCAGCGGTATGGAATCAGTCGTCTGCCCGAGACTGGAGGCGACAAACCGGCCAAAAAGAAGTTCAAGAACTATCCGATCGGCTACTTCCATCTCGACATTGCTGAGGTGCGTACCGAGGAGGGCAAACTTTATTTGTTCGTTGCGATCGATCGCACGTCAAAGTTTGCCTATGCCGAATTGCATGAGAAATCTAATCGCCACATCGCTACAGGCTTCCTCAAGGCGCTGATCAAGGCCGTTCCCTACAAAATCCACACCGTGCTCACCGATAATGGAATCCAGTTCACCCACTTGCCGAAGAACCGCGTTGGACCTTCAGCCCGATGGCGCGCCCATATGTTCGATATGCTCTGCAATGCAAATGGCATCGAACACAGACTAACGAAGCCGAACCACCCTTGGACCAACGGCCAGGTCGAGAGAATGAACCGAACCCTGAAGGACGCCACGGTCAAGCGCTACCACTACAAGACCCATGGCCAGCTCAAAGAACACCTTCATGCCTTCCTAATGGCCTACAACTTTGCCAAGCGGCTCAAGACCCTCCGAGGTCTCACGCCCTACCAACACATCTGCAAAATCTGGACGACCCAGCCAAATCGGTTCATGCTAAATCCGCTTCACCACACCGTGGGACTGAATAGCTAGTATGCTATATACAAGGGGTCTGTGATAAGTCAAAAAGTGGCTTTATTTCTTGACATTTTGGTATCAGGGGAGGAACTCGAACCCCCGACCTCCGAGCGCGAATTCGATGCAGTAATCTCTATCCCGCTGGTACAAAAAAACCGTCAGGTCATGAATAACCTCGGAGAGATTCAGTGGAGCATAAGCCGCTCGTAACACTTTATGATGAGCATAAAGGAAAATCATCAGATAAGTGGACCCTATATTTCGCAGAATATGATCGTATCCTTCAAGAATATCGCGATATTCCTGTCCGCCTATTAGAAATTGGCGTTCAGAATGGCGGCTCGCTTGAGATTTGGTTGAAATATTTTCCAAATGCGATGAAGCTTGTAGGATGTGATATCAACCCTTCTTGTGCTCTTTTGAAGTATGAAGATCCTCGTGTGAGTGTCGTAATCGGAGATGCCAATTCTGATCCTGTTAATCAAAAGATTTTAAACTGCGCTACTGAATTTGATGTGATTATTGATGATGGATCACATCTTTCTGATGATATTATACGCTCGTTTATCCGATATTTTCCGACTTTAATTGATGGCGGCGTTTTCATTGTCGAAGATATGCATTGTTCTTACTGGAAGGGTTGGAAAGGAGGTTTATTTTACCCGTTCTCTTCCATTTCTTTTTTCAAAATTCTAGCTGATGTAGTGAACCATGAACACTGGGGCATTAGTCAAGATAGAAGCTATCTTTGCAGAGACTTCAGTAAGCAATATAATGTGCAGATTGATGATGCAATGCTGCAACATGTTCATTCCGTTCAGTTTGTTAACTCAATGTGCATTATCCGCAAAGGCAGTCCAATCAACAATACTCTCGGAATCAGAGTCATCTCTGGCTCATTAGAACAGGTAGTGGCGGTTTCACATCTTAAAGGAAAGGGACCCGATCAGTTAGACCAAAAAGAAAACCACTGGTCACTACGCCCTATTGCACTAAGTGGATGGTTTCTAAAAGATGATACTATAAAACGTAATGAACCTTGCCCTTGCGGTTCAGGAAAGCGATTTAAGCATTGTCATGGTGCTCTGCTCTAATATTTGAAGAAGCACACCTACAACAAACAAATGATTTAGATCAATAGGCAAACGTTGGCGCGGACAGACTTTTGTCACTCTCTTGAATACGAAGGGCGTTGGGGGACGAGTTATTCAAAAGTTCATAGGGTATCGCAACATCGGCCAAATGGCGTGAAGTAGGTTTTATCGGGAGTTGTGCCGTCAAGGCTCAAGTGTGGCCTCCGGCCGTTGTAGAAGTCTAGGTAACGGCCGACCGAAGCGCGGGCTTCGTTGGTTAGCTAACTAGCCACTCCTATTTGACAAATTATCGAATTGCTCCGTGACAATGTTTGTATTTTTTTCCCGAACCACAGGGGCACAGACTATTTCTTTTTATATTAGATTTCACGTTTTCAATATTAGCTGCGAATATCCTTTTTATTATATCTTCGTACTCATCAATAAAGTGTTCATTGCCTGTATTAATGTAAGAGTTTTTGAGCCGATCTAAATAAATGAGTAAATTGCGTGAATTAAAATCATACATCTGAAAAGATCGAATCTTTTCAGGAATATAAATTTCAAATTTATTTTGTAAAACAATTGTTGCCAATCGCTCTTGAACAAAAACCTTAACCTGCTCAGAACGATTTGCGTAGGGAACCAAAGCCTTCAGATCATATTTTTTATCAAATTTATCATTCTCCACGAAATCATAAAACTGATCTGCTAATTTAAGCCATTGAAACCAAAATGCTGATTTTGCTACTATATAATTTGAAAAAACTGAATTACTTATACTAGTCACCATTGATTTTAAATTAACATTTACTCCCACACGATCAAAAAAATGTTGACTAGCGTTCAGAAGACCGGGCTGAACAATATCACCTTGCAAAAAGGGATTTTTGTGAATTGCAAGGTCGTGGGTAAATGACGATAGCAGTATTACGTCGGTATTGGATGGGGCTTCCCGAATAATCTTTTTTACATCAGCACCATTTAATCCAGTTTTCTTTATAAAATTGGGCGAGAGAAAGCCATAAAAAGTATCCTGTTCCAAATGGTTTGATTTCAAGAAATGCCTTATCACCCAAAATTCAAACCAATCAGGACGTTTGTTCTCGGTGTTGTCTAATGGAATAAACGCCGGATCTAAAATTCCTCGCGTTTCATCATTATAGTAAATCTGAAATATTTTTGACTTGGTATCAAATTCATACATCATACACTGCTCCGTAATAATACACTGCTCCGTAATACCGATTTGGCCGATATTGGCGATACCCCATGAACTTTTGAATAACTCGTCCCCCAACCCCCTTCGTATTCAAGAGAGTGACAAAAGTCTGTCCGCGCCAACGTTTGCCTATTTAGCTAACTCAAATAAGTTCGTTAGCGCCGTTGATTTATATTATTACGCTCACAGTGTTTTAGGTGGTCCGCTCACCGTGGCGTCTCGGTAGGCTTTATTCAGCGCTCCCAATATAGTACATAATTGCGACATTGTGGGCCGCACTCTGCGTTCAACTATCGCCCACCGTCACCCCAGACATTCGCACCCTTGGCTCACCGCCTAGATGAGATCATGCCAATGCAGTAATCTCTACCCGCTGGTTCAAAAAATCCGTCGGGTCACTACGGAAGAGCAATTATCAGATGCTTCATGTGTGACTATTTGTGAATTTCGGAAACAAACCTGAAAATGGCACCATTAGGCGACGTTAGTTTTAAACAAGCAATAGCATCATTCCAGGCAGGGAATCTGACTGATGCTGAGCAGTTTTTCAAAAAGGTGCTGCGGCTTCAGCCAAATCATGTTGCGGCACTGAATTTTTTGAGCGTCCTTCTAACGAGTCTCGGAAGATATACTGAGGCTGAGTCCTATATAAAAGCGGCACTAGGAATCAATTCAAATTCAGATGCAACTTTATGCAATTACGGAATTATTTTGAAATCGCTGAATAGACCAATTGAAGCTTTGGAGCGTTTTAGCCAAGCCTTATCAATCAATCCAACCGTTGCAGAAACATGGAATAATCGTGGCACTGTTTATAATATTACCAAGCGTTATGATGACGCTATTATAGACTTTAACAAAGCAATATCATTGCAGCCAAATTATTCAGCCGCGTATTTTAACAAGGGAAAATCTTTGGCGGCACTCAAACGCTACGACGAAGCCATTGCGGTTTTTGACAAAGCGCTATCATTGAAACCTGATCTTGCCGAAGCTTGGCTTGGTCGCGGCAATGTGTTTCTTGAGCTTAAGCGCCACGACGAAGCCATCGCGGCTTACGACAGGGCGCTAGCTATCAAGCCTGATTTAGAAGGCGCGTGGCTTGGCCGCGGAAATGTTTTATTTGAACGCAAGCAATTCGATGAAGCCTTTGCCTCTTATGACAAGGTAATATCGTTAAAAGATGAACTCACTGACGCTTGGCTTGGTCGCGGCAATGCTTTATTTGATCTTAAACGCTACGACGAAGCTATCGCGGCTTACGACAAGGCGCTAGCTATCAAGCCTGATTTAGAAGGCGCGTGGCTTGGCCGCGGAAATGTTTCATTTTATCTCAAGCGCCACGACGAAGCCATTGCGGCTTACGACAGGGCGCTAGCTATCAAGCCTGATTTAGAAGGCGCGTGGCTTGGCCGCGGAAATGTTTTATTTGAACGCAAGCACTACGATGAAGCCTTTGCCTCTTATGACAAGGCAATATTGCTAAAACCTGATCTTTTTGGCGCGGAGGCTTCCCGGCTTTATGTCAAAATGCATCTTTGTGATTGGAACAATTATGATGCCGAGTGCAAACATCTAATTTCGTCTATTAGAAATGGAACTGTAATTACACCACCATTCGCATTACTCGCTCTTCCTTCATCGTGTGAAGACCAAATACAATACTCTAAACTGTGGATTGAGAATAGATATACTCCTTCTCACAAGCCGATCTGGCAGAGCGAAAGATACAATCACGATAGGATACGTGTCGCCTATGTCTCCGCAGACTTTGGCCAGCATCCAGTATCGTTTTTGATTGCTGGAATGCTTGAGTACCATGACAAATCCCGTTTTGTTGTTACCGCTATTTCCTTCGGGCCTGACGATAATTCAGAAATGCGGCAGCGATTGAAGGCATCGGTTGAGCATTTTATTGATGCCAAGACATTTAACGACGAACATATTGCCAAGTTCGTAAGATCGTTAGAAGTGGATATCTTAGTTGATTTGATGGGTTTTACGGCAGAATCACGAACGGACATTTTCGCTCGTCGTCCTGCACCCATTCAGGTGAATTATCTCGGCTATCTAGGAACGATGGGCACCGAATATATTGACTATATTATTGCTGACCAGACTGTGATCCCAGAGACTCAACGCGACTTTTACGCTGAAAAGATTGTTTATCTACCAAACAGTTTCCAGCCTGCCGACCGACAGCGGCGCATATCTGATAGGAAGTTTACACGTGCTGAGGCAGGTCTTCCACAGGATGGCTTCGTCTTTTGCTGCTTCAACGCCAATTACAAATTCACACCTGATGTTTACGATATTTGGATGCACATTCTCAAGCAGGTGGATGGAAGTGTATTGTGGCTGTTTGCGGGGGGGCCAATAGTTGAACGGAATTTGAGAAGAGAGGCAATCGCAAGAGGCGTTAATGCAGAACGATTGATTTTCGCGCCGCGTATGCCGTTGCCTGAACATCAAGCGCGACTTCGCTTGGCGGATTTGTTTCTTGACACCTTGCCCTATAACGCAGGCGCAACTGCCAGTGATATGCTTTGGGCAGGTCTGCCAGTTTTGACGCGCATTGGTGATACCTTTGTTGGACGAATGGCTGCAAGTGTTTTGAATGCGATCTGTCTATCCGAACTTATAACAACAACGCCAGAAGCCTATGAGCAGATGGCGATTGATCTTGCAAAGCATCCCGAAAAAATCGCTGCAATCAAGCATAAGCTAGCTGAAAATCGTCTTACGACACCTTTGTTTGACACGAAGCTTTTCACCAAACATATCGAAGCGGCTTACACCGCAATGTATGAGCGCCATCAGGCTGGTTTGTCACCAGATCATATTGTTGTGCCAAACTGAATTGTTGAGTTTGGTGGCATCGGGGTCATATTTAGTAATCAAAAGAAATGCTGATGCAGGCAGTTTGACTCGATATTTAGCTTATCCCAACGGCGGTAGTATTTCAGACCCGTACGCAGATCCCATTGCTGGAAGTTTTTTGGTGCGGGACGTTACCCCTCTCCCCGCCGCGCTTCCGCTTTTCGCCTCGGGCCTCGGCGCTTTGGGTCTGCTGGGCTGGCATAGGAAGCGGAAAGCTGCTGCAGCCTGATCAATGCTAACCTCAATGACCCTCGGCGTGCGCAGTGTGATCTGCACAGCATTTTCGAAGTATTTTATCGAACTGGAGACCGAACAATTTCATGACCGCAATTACGATCAAACACATGAGCGTTGTGAGCTCAATTGCAATTTCGGGAATGAACGCGGCGACTTTGCAACTGCAAGTTTCGGCTGAAAACGTCGCCAATGTATTGGCGGACGGTCCGTTGCCTTTGTCGGTCAATGCCGCAAGTTTTTCCAGTGCACATGCTCCCTTGCGCGTCGACCAAATTGACACTGTGGGCGGCGGTACAAGCGCATGCGTCCGTACGGTTTCGCTAAGCTATGTGCCAATATTTGATCTCACCGCGCCTTATGCCGATGGAAATAGAATGGTGGCGAGCCCAAACGTCGACCTTTCGAGCGAAATTATCCAGCAGGCCCTAGCTCGCTACACCTTTTCTTCAAACGCGCAAGTCTTGAAAACTGATGCGCAAATGACAGCAACGCTTCTCAACATCACGACTTGAATTGATTGTCCGCTCTTGTCCTATAGCGAACGCCATCTAAAATACGGGTTGAACGTGGAAATCCGGCGCGACATGATTGCCCCATGTGTGGTCGCTTTACCCGAATGTACACATGGCGGGACCTGGTGAGGCTGTACCGGCTAACAGACCCTGCCCCGCCGTCTAATCTCCAACCCCGCTATAACATCTGCCCCACAACCACGATTGACGCAGTGATCGAGCGCGACAACAAGCGCGCGTTTGAACGAATGCGTTGGGGCTTGGTGCCAAGTTGGTGGAACAAGCCGTTAAAGGAATTGCGCCTGGCAACCTTCAACGCGCGCGCCGAGACGGTGACCGAGAAGCCGTTCTTTCGCTCTGCTTTTAAGCGCACGCGCTGCCTGATCCCGGCGTCCGGTTATTACGAGTGGCAGACGGTCGGAAAGGAGAAGCAGCCGTACTACTTCACGCGCCGCGACGGCGAGATCATGACTATCGCTGGTCTGTGGTCGGAGTGGACGAACCCGGAGACGGGCAAGCCGCAGAATACCTGCACGATGATAATCACTCAACCCAACAAATTCGTTGCCGGGGTGCACGACCGTATGCCGGTCATTCTGGAGGAAAAGCAGTTCGACGCATGGCTCGATGACGATGCAATACCGACATCGTTGGTGATGATGCTCAAACCGGCGGGAGAGCGCATCCTTACGAGCCACCCTGTACGCAAGCGGGTCAATAGTTCACACGCGGATGGCGATGACGCGACGCTGATTGATAAGGTAGCCGTATGAAATCTCCCATGACCCCCGCCAATATGCGCGCCAACGCCGTGCGCAAGCTTTCTGTTTGTGGTTCGCTGGCGATACTAATCGTGATCGCAATGACCAGCGCGGATAGCGCGGCCAGAAAACCTAAAGAAGGCACTACGCAAATACATCGTGCCTGCGGGAAGCTACCCAACACAAGCTTTGTGGAATGTTTCGATCACTTTCTTAAAATTGGCTATGGCATTAAGGTCACGGCTCCGTTCTGCCAATATTATTGTTCGCGTTGAGCGCAAACGAAAGACCGCCAACGCGGAGGTCCTTCCGAAATCCGATCAGTTACTGGCGATCTTCCGCGACAGCTTCGGTGCGCTCAGGGACAAGGATGCCGATATCCATCGTAGCCTAAATACGTGCCGCTACGAGGATCATATGATTTGAACCGTTGAATGCAGTAGGCCACCGCATCTCCCGGCGGAGGTCCGTAATAGTAACCGGGCGGTGGCCCGTAATAGTAAGGCGCAGCGAGCAACCCACCGACGATTGCCCCAGCGGCAAACCCGCCGCCGTAATAGCCCCACCCACCACCATGCCAACCGCCACCACGCCAATATGCGGACGCATCGGTCGGAACCGCAGCAACCCCAAGGGCTATGATTGCAGCCGCTGTGATAATCACCTTGCGAAACATAGGATTTCTCCCGGGTTCGAGCGCCACTACTAATCCATAAGATAGTCAGTAAGATTCTGAAGTCGATAGGCAGACAACGGCGCTCACCCCACGCCGCATAGGGTCGTTTACGTCATTACAGGCGCGGGCCAAAGCTGGCCATGCCCGCTATGCCCCCAATAGCGACCAAACTTTTGCGGTGCCGCGATTGTCCGCTAAGTGCCAATCGCGTCATTCGCTGCGACGCAAAATTCATGTCACTCGCATGCCGCTGGAGGAGCCGTCCACAGTATCAATAACGGACATCGGCGGGTTACACTAAAACTGAGTTTGGAAACTCAAAGTCTTTCGCAATCGAAAATGTTAACTCCCCTACCGAATAAAGATCGCGCTTAAGCTTTGATACACAGCTGAAAAACGAATCAGAAATTCTGTCTTCTTTCGGAAAGAACCGATCATGAAGTTCAATTACGATCAATGGCGTTCGATCCACCCATTCGGTGTTTCTAGAAAATAAATCTTTTTCTGCCCCTTCAATATCGATTTTTACGATAAAGGGAATGGAGTCCGAATGAAAGGATTCGTAAATCTGATTTATAGTGATCTGCGGAACAGTATTTGACAACCGATCGTTAGGATCGACCGATTTAGTTCTGTATGCCCAAGGCCCCAGGCCCGGATCAACAACAGTTGCTAACCCCGAACATGCGGCAATTGCGCCAAAAATGGATGTAACATTTAATCCAGATACGTTCTGCGCGAGCAATGCAAAGTTATCCCGCTCTGGCTCGATCGCGACCACTAGTCCCTTGGGAAATCCAATCGAAAAGTAGAGGGCAGATGCGCCGATATTCGCCCCAGCATCAATTATTAGTGGCCGAACCCCTTTTGATTGTTGAAACTCTGCGAAGGCAGCCAGCTGTGGAAATTGTTGGAGGGATCTTAGGTCGTACATTTTTTCGACGAAAATTTGCTTAAGAACCGCCGCGTCAACCGTGTCTAAACGAAAATGGAATAATCTGGACGCGTTTCCAATTTCAATTTTTGTAGAAGCGTAGGCCGGGCGAGCGAAAGTTTTCTCGATCCCTTCCGGGAGCAGGTCACGGTGGTGTAACTCGGCAACCTCGTTTAGTCGAAGCCACGGATGGCGCTTCATCATTTCTAATCTGAGCTGTTTTTCATTTGGATTTGTCGTTTGACGTAGCAACGATAATCTATGCACACGGTATCGACACAAAATTTCCGGCACAAATACGCCTCTAAATCCAAGTTCAACAAACTTGCACCATAGATCGTAATCTTCCCATCCTGGGATTTCAAAATAGCTGTAACCACCCGCCGCCAGCCATGCCGATTTCTTGATGAGTGCCATTGCATCGATGTAATTACCTCGCGCAAAACCCGTAGGATTCCAAAAGTCACCGGTAAGTATACCCAACTCGCCGCCGAATTTTTCGATTTGGCTGTATGCAGTTTCTGCACCTGATGAAATGCAGGCCGACAGTAACTTAGCAATTGCATCAGAATAAATTTCGTTGTCAGCGTCTAGCACAAATACGTAATCATTTCTTGCATTTGCAAAAGCTGTGTTGCGTGCCTGCGATACGCCACAATTGCTGAGATGCGACAGTAATTTTGCTTGACTGAACCGTGCACCATTTTGTTTCAGCCACGTTCGTCCTATGGCTAGAGAACTATCTTGTGATGCGTCATCAACAACAATAAGCTCAATGTTGGAATGAGTTTGACGAAAAACACTATCAAGGGCATTTTTGATATAGGCTTCGTAATTGTATAATGTAACGATGACGGTAACACCGATTCCTTTTACATGTCGCGCCTCGGTCTCGATGACGATTTCGGTTTTAACTTGGTTTTTCATTTTGAATGGGGTTACTTTGGATTTGCAAGGCGGATGCTTCTTACTGACGCGATAGGAGTGTTATTGCATTGCCGCAATGCACAGCCAATGTCCGCTTTGGGTCATGTGTGGACGGCGCCTGATTGGCAAGAGCTTTTTTGACGTTGCTGCAGCATTGGTCGGTGCGGTCATGTGTCCGGCCTGTTTGTGCGGCGTGCATGGCCGCTGGCCATAATGCTTTTCGCGGATCGGGTCCCAATCGTAAGCCCGCACTCAAAGGTGCTATGACCCATACGGGTTCTCCCGATCCATCGATCGACCTTGTCTGCATTACGTCGTTTGCCCTCACCAATACGTTTGGCCAATCTGCGCGCTGGCATTCTTCATGTTGCCAACGTCAGCATTGGCTCGTTGTATCTCTCCTTTCGACCCAACCATCCTACGCCATCTCGATGCCGCAGCGTAGACGCCGTCCACAGCATCATAAGCGGACAAACCGTCCCGAGCCGAAATCCGGCGAATGTCCGCTTTGCCAAAAGATGGGGTACTCGGCCGGCAGCTTGTGGATAGCTGAAGATTTTGGGTGCTGCGCTTCAGGCTGATGGTGAAACGAGGTCCGTGGTTACGGCCTCAAGCATCAGAAGGAGAAGCGCAGCATGGACCATTTTGCTGGACTGGACGTATCAGTCAAGGAAACAAGCATCTGCATTGTGGATGACACGGGTAGGATCGTTCGAGAAGTGAAGGTTGCGAGTGAGCCGGAAGCTCTGCTGCAGGTATTGAGCAACCCCAGCTACCATTTCAAGCGGATCGGGCTAGAAGCCGGGCCATTATCGCAATGGCTGTTCAGTGCACTTGCCGAAGCGGGCTTGCCAGCGGTCTGTGTTGAGACGCGGCATATGCGGGCGGTGTTGAAGGCGCAGATCAACAAGACCGACCGCAACGACGCCCGCGGCATGGCGCAGATGATGCGGGCGGGGCTTTACCGGCCGGTTCATGTAAAGACGCTGCGCAGCCAGAAGCTGCGGATGCTGCTGACCCACCGCAAGCTGCTGCAGTCGAAGGCCATCGCCATCGACAATGATCTGCGCGGCACTTTGCGCAACTTCGGCCTCAAGGTGGGTGTGGTCGGGACGTTGAAGTTCGAGACCCGCATCAAGGAACTGGTCGAGAACTTGCCCGATCTGGCTGTTCTGGTCGAACCGCTACTCGTCGTCCGGCGGGTGCTGCGCGAGCAGATCGGGATCCTGCACCGTCGCTTGCTGGCCATCGTGCGGGACGATGAGGTGTGCCGGCGACTGATGACGGTCCCCGGCGTCGGCCCGGTGGTGGCGCTAACCTATCGCGCCACTGTCGACGTGCCGGCGCGCTTTCGTAACTCCAAGTCGGTCGGGGCGGTGTTCGGATTGACGCCTGCCCAGCATCAATCGGGCGAAAGCGAACGACCTGGAGCGATATCAAAGTGCGGAGACGAGATGATGCGGGTGATGCTCTACGAAGCAGCCCAGGTCATGCTGACCCGCACCAACAAGTGGTCCTGGCTCAAGGCCTGGGCGATGAAGATCGCCAGGCGCCGCGGGATGAAGAAGGCGATCGTGGCCTTGGCCCGCCGGCTCGCTGTGATCATGCACCGCATATGGGTCGACGGCACCGAGTTCCGCTGGAACCGGGAGCAAGCCGCGGCAGCTGCATGAAAGCAGTGCAGGATCACATGCGATAGGAGAAAAATCGAGTTCCACCGAGCGGTGGAAAGATGTCCCTCACGGGACGATGGATGAGGTGAGTTCGTGAGTCCGCTTGGACCTGCCGTTACACTGACGGCAAGGCCGCCCAAAAGATTGTTCCACCTCGTCTTCGAATCCCATGATGGAAGGGCCTTGGTGCCGATTCCGAAGAGAAGCACGAGCCCGTGAGCGACATCGACACCGTAGCAGTAGACAGTCTGAAAGCGCTTGACCCCGAACGGCCGATTAGAGAAGCGGACATTGCCAACCGAATACCGCCTAGACGCACCGGGAATATATGCATACCTTAGACTAGGATTATCGATGCGCGAGCACGGCATGAACCACGGCGGACACCCTTGGCTCGGTCGCAGCCTCGGTTCGATTATGGGATTGCTAGCGCGGCCAAGCCCGCAAGGAGCGCTGCAAGGCAGGCCGAGCGATCTGTGAGGTTTTCAAAGCGACAGTCCACGCGCCCGCGCTGAGGAAAATTTGCTTGGTTTGTCGCCTGTAATGCCTGCCGCCGAAATCGTGCGGGCGTTGCGCTGTATTCGATACGACCACGATCAGCGTCACAGCAAGCACCGCGTTCCGATTGCCGCGCTGGCTCAATTGGCCGGTATGAGCGGGCAATCCGTATATGAGGTGATCAGGCAGGGGCGAATTTCCGAGCGTCATCGCGCCAAACTATCCCTGACAGTGGCCGCTATATGGGATGGCCGCTTGAGCTTCCAAAGACACCGCCAACGTTGGCAGGCCGTATATCGGTAGCAACCACGGCGCATGTACTCACCACGCCGCATTTTCCTTCCTAACCCTACTAAATTACTAGTCCCACGTTAGAGAAGTGCGCCGTGTGCCTTGGTTCAGAAAAGACCGATCAAGCAATGCAACCTGTCTTGGAGAGGACATTCAAAATGCGTGCACTTATTCTTGCGGCGATCGTTGCCGCGGGCATCGGCTTCATCGGGACGTCTGGCGCGTCGGCCGCGCCGGCGAGCGGCGTCACATCGATGAGTCGGCCACCGCACACAGCGCGGTTGTGAAGGCTCACTGGAACGGACGCAGCCGCTGGCGGCACCGTTGCCATTATGCCTGCCGCAGCTGGGGCCGTTGCTGGTAAATTTGCGTAGACTTTAACTTCGTGAAGGATGAGCCAGACGAAAAATGTCCGGCTCATTTTTTCGGCCGCCTTTGCGCCGCATCCGCCTTGCGGCGGCTTAGGCTGTCCCCACCCGCCGAGCTTGCGTAGGTTGGAAGGCCGCATTGTTTCGCTCGGGCCCGAACGCAAATCCTGCTGTTCGTGATTGAGAATAAATCATCCGTAATAGGCAACATCGGAAATATGCGGACGGCCGGCGTAGCGGTCGACGCGGTCAAATTCCCGCAGCTCCTTATAGATCAAATACGCTCCGATCGAGTACCGCATTTTGCCGTCCGCCGAGCCGGTCGATCCTGCCCTTCAGATTCGGCTGCACCTTGAGGATGGCATCGCGAAGCGCCTCACCCTCGATGAAATTGTCCGGCAGCTGGTCGAACGGCCCGTCGAAATAATTATTGACGTCGACATTTTCACCGTAGATCCCGATCAGGATTTTCCGGTCGCGCCGCCGGTCGCGATAAAATACAAACCCCGTGCTCTTGCCGACCAGGATGCGGTCGCCGCGCGGCCCCGTTGCAAAGTCATCCGTGACGTCCACAGTTTCGTCGAGGATGTAGAGAAAATTGTTGATCGCGGCATTGTAGACCAGAAAAAACCTGACGCCCGAGTCGTCGAATACCGGACCGATAAATGTTTCCTTCGGCGCCAACGCGTCCGCCGGCGGTTTCACCCGCGACAGGTCGTTGAGCTCGAAGATGACGCTTTTGCCGCCGTACGTCATTTGGTAGACGAAACGTTCGAGCTTCTCCAGCTTGACGCCGTTCGACGCGTCAAGCGCTTGAAAAAAGCCCGGCGTCTCTTCGAGCCAGCCCGACATTTGCTCGTAATAGGCAAACTGCACCTTGCCCTTGTCGCGGTCGCCGGCGCTGAGGCGAATGTCGCCGGCATAGTCCACGCCGTTATGCGTGAAGGTGAAATAATAGTAGTTCTCCGTCGGATAGACATTCACGCGGTCGGGCAGGCTGTTGAATACGAAGGCAAAGACCTTCATCGGATCTGCGACATCGAGCGTCGTCGGCTGCAGCACCTGCCCCATGTAGGACTGGTGGGTGTGCAGTTGCGGCACGGGCGGCTGCGCGGCCGCCGCACTCGCTGCTAACGCCGCGACCGCAATCAAGAACACTCGATATCCGCGGGCCATTGCAGGTCCCTTTAATGTTACGCCACGCTCGGCAGCGCCCGCCCTAGCGCCGCGATGAAATGCGCCCGCTCGTCGGAAAGCTTGAGCCCGCGCGGCTCCAGTACGTGGCGCGCGAGGAAATAGCCGGTGAGCGCAAAGCCGTCGGCGAGATCGCGCCCGGGGGACCCGGCCGTGGGATCGCGCAGGAAGGCCGGCAGCCGCAGCATCTTGTCCGCCCACGGCTCGCCCGCCTCGCGCGAGACCGCCCGCCCCGACTTCGGCGACACGTAAATCAGGTCGGCGCGCGAACCGGTCGAAGCGCATTGATCGAGATCGAGGCCGAAGCCGAGTTCGGACAACAACTGAAATTCGAAGCGCACCACCAAAGGTGCCGCCAGCACCGGGTCCTCGAGCCGGTCGAGCACCTGCTCGAACACCGCAAAAAGGCCGGCATGCGGGTCGCGCTCCGGCAACAGCCGCATCATCGCGGCCAGATGGCTGACGCCATAAATCGCGTGCGGGCTGCCGAAAAAATCCGACGCGCGCTGGCGCAGCGGCTCGATGGTGTAATTGCCGAGATGCTCGTCGAGCCGTGCCCGCCAGCTCGCGCTGACGGAATTGCCGGTCTGCAAGATCGGCTTCATGCGCGAGCCGAAGCCGCCGCGCACCAGCCCGAGATGGCGGCCATGGTCGCGCGTCATCAGTTCGAGGACGGCGTTCGCCTCCCCGTGCCGCCTGACGCCGATCACGATGCCTTCATCGGTCCATTGCATGCCGCCTGCATACTCCGGGAATCGGGGAAAATCACGGCGACTAACACGCTATTCTTTGGGAAACTCCAGCCCCATGGCCCGGTAGCGTTCCGGGTCGTCGCCCCAGCCCTCGCGCACTTTTACGAACAGAAACAAGTGCACCTTGTGCTCGACGATCTCGGCGATTTTGCGCCGCGCCGCCTCGCCGATCGACTTGAGCGTCTGCCCGCCTTTGCCAATCACGATCTTGCGCTGGCTCTCGCGCTCCACATAAATGGTCTGCTCGATACGGATATCGCCACCGCGCAGTTCCTTCCACGCTTCGGTCTCGACCGTGGAATGATAGGGCAATTCCTGGTGCAGCCGCTCGAACAGTTTCTCGCGCGTGATCTCGGCCGCCAGTTGCCGCAGCGGCGCGTCCGACATCTGATCGGGCGGGTAAAGCCAGGGGCTTGCCGGCATGCGCGCGGCGAGCCAGATCTTGAGATCGGCGACGCCGTCGCCGGTCAAGGCCGAAATCATAAAGGTCGCGTCGAACTTGGCCTTTTCGTTGGCGATCTTGGTCAGCAGCAGCAGCGTGTCGCGCGGCACCAGATCGATCTTGTTGAGGATCAGAATTTTCGCACGCTTCACCTCGGCGAGCCGCGCCAGCAGCGCTTCCGCTTCCTCGTCGACGCCCTTGCGCGCGTCGATCAGAACGCCGGTGAGGTCGGCCTCGTGCGCCCCGCTCCAGGCCGTCGTCACCATGGCGCGGTCGAGCCGACGCTTGGGCGCGAAGATGCCCGGCGTGTCGACGAAGATAAGCTGCGATTGGCTTTCGAGCGCGATGCCGCGGATGAGCGCGCGCGTGGTCTGCACCTTGTGCGAGACGATGGTGACCTTGGAGCCAACCAGTGCGTTGAGCAACGTCGACTTGCCGGCATTGGGTGCGCCGATCAGCGCGACGAAGCCGCAGCGTGTGTCGCTTACAGGCTCAACCATCAAGCTTGTCCACCGAAACGCCGACGCGGGTCAGCATGGCGGCGGCGGCGGCCTGTTCGGCGGCGCGCTTGGACGAACCCATGCCTTCGGCCGGCGGCCGGTCGGGCAGCACCACCGCGACGCGAAATTCCGGATCGTGATGCGGGCCGGTGCGCGCCAGTTCGCGGTAGGCCGGCGTCGGCAGCCCGCGCGCCTGCGCCCATTCCTGCAGCATGGTCTTGGGATCGCGCAACGGGCGTAGCGGCTTGAGCATGCGCTCCTTCCAGAAGCGCACGATCAGCTCGTCGGCCGCCTGATAGCCGCCGTCCGTAAACACCGCGCCCACCAGCGCCTCGCAGACGTCCGCCAGGATGGTGGCGCGCAAACGCCCGCCCGCATGCGACTCCGAATTGCCGATCTTGAGTGCGGGACCGAGATCCATCGCGCGCGCCACTTCCGCGCAGGTCTCCTTACGCACCAGGTCGGCAAGCCTGCGCGACAGCTCGCCCTCGTTCGCCTTCGGAAAGGCGCGGTAGAGCATGTCGGAAATGACCAGACCAAGCACGTGGTCGCCGAGGAATTCCAGGCGCTGGTAGCTGTTGGCGCGCGTCGCGCCGCCGGCCAGCGCGGAAATATGCGTGAGCGCGCGTTCGAGCAGCGCCTTATCGGCGAATTTGTAGCCGATCCGCTCCTCGAGCGCCGCTCTGTCCTTGGCCTTGCGGCTCATCTGACGATCGTGAACAGCCTGCTCCAGCGCACCGATACCGGCCAGCGCCAGAATTCCCAGGCGCGCTCGCCCTCGTAGACCGAGAAGAAAATGATCTGCGCCTTGCCGACGATATTCTCCAGCGGCACCGTGCCGACTTGGCTGAAGCGGCTGTCGGTCGAATTGTCGCGGTTGTCGCCCATCATGAAATATTCGCCGGGCGGTACAGTGTAGACCTGGGTATTGTCGGCAAAGCCGTTATCGACCAGGTCGAGCGTGTAGAAGCTCACGCCTTCCGGCAGCGTATCCTTCCAGCGCTTGACCGGGGCGGCGTGGGTGCCCTCCTCGGTCTCGATGAAAGGCGACGCTAGCTCGTGCTTGACCGGAACGCCGTTGATGCTGACGACGCCGCCGGTCACCTGGATTTTGTCGCCCGGCAGGCCGATCACGCGCTTGATGTAATCGGTCGAGGTATCCTTGGGCAGGCGGAAAACGACCACGTCGCCGCGCTGCGGCAGCCACCCGCTCGGAACACGGCCAGAGAACAGCGGTGGCGACAAAGGCAGCGAAAAGTGGCTGTAACCGTATGAGTATTTCGACACGAACAGGTAATCGCCGACCAACAGTGTCGCCTTCATCGAGCCGGACGGGATGTTGAAGGGCTGAAACAGGAAGGTGCGGATCACCAGCGCGATGATCAGCGCATGAAAAATGACGCGGATTGTCTCGGCAACGCCGCCTTCTTTTCGTTTTGTTCCGGATGTCACGCTCTTCGGCCTCTTGTCCCGCCATTACGGCGTGCACGCCCCGGCGATCTTGTAGCGGCTGCTCTTCCGGGGTGCAATCAAGAACGCCGGAGCAAACGGATAAGCACTTGGTTGGATTGCGTTTCCCGGCACTATTTGGGTGTGCGCGGCAGCGTGGAAATGATGACGATGGCCTGCGCGCTGGGGCCTTCGTCGGTCAGCGATACGTCGATCTGGGCCTCGCAACCGGCCGGCGTGATCGCCTGCAGCCGTTTGAGCGCGCCGCCGGTCAATTTCATGGTGGGCCGCCCGGAAGCGAGATTGACCACACCCATGTCGCGCCAGAACACGCCGCTGCGGAAGCCGGTGCCGAGCGCCTTGGAGCAGGCTTCCTTGGCGGCGAAACGCTTGGCGTAGGTCTCGACCGGTTTAGCGCGGCTTTCCGCCTTCGCGCGCTCGGTGGGCGTGAAAATGCGTCTGAGAAAACGCTCGCCGTAGCGCTCGATGCTGCGCGCGATGCGCCGCACGTCGACCATGTCGGAGCCGAGCCCGATGATCATGCTTTTTCCTTGAGCATGATCTTGTCCGAAAACCGGTGCCCACTTTTCGGGATCATGCTCGGGCCCGCCCGCGATCCATGGCCGCGCGCATGAATTTGACCGTCTCGGCCAGCCCCACGAACACCAACTCGCCAACCAGGAAATGGCCGATATTGAGCTCGACGATCTGCGGCAGCGACGCAATGGTCTCCGCGCTCGCATAGTCGAGCCCGTGGCCGGCATGAACTTCGAGACCGAAACTTTTGGCCAGCGCCGCGCCGGTACGGATCAACTGCCATTCGGCATCGGCCTGCGCCGTCCGCTGCTCGATCAGCGCATCGCACCACGAGCCGGTGTGGATCTCGATCACCGGCACGCCCAGTTCGGCCGCGGCCTCGATCTGCGGCGGCGCCGCGCCGATAAACAGCGAAACCCGGATGCCGGCGGCTTTGAGCGCATGGACCACCGGCTTGAGCTGCGCACGTTGCCTGACCGCGTCGAGCCCGCCTTCGGTGGTGCGCTCAGTGCGCTTTTCCGGCACCAGGCAGACCGCGTGCGGCTTGGTTTTAAGCGCGATCGCGGTCATCTCCTCGGTCGCCGCCATTTCGAAATTGAGCGGCTTGTCGATCTCGGCTTTCAGCCGCGTGATGTCGTCGTCGCGGATGTGGCGGCGGTCTTCGCGCAAATGCGCGGTGATGCCGTCGGCGCCGGCGGCAATCGCAAGCTTGGCGGCGCGCACCGGATCGGGGTGACGCCCGCCGCGCGCATTGCGGACGGTGGCGACGTGATCGACATTGACGCCGAGGCGCAGCGGAGGAGCGGCCATCGCGTTATCCGTTGACCCGTTCCGCCTTCGCCACCACGGGCTTGGCGCGCAGTTGCGCGATGATGGCGGTGAGATGCTTGAGGTCGTAGACCTCAAGATCGATCAGCACGTCGGTGAAGTCGGGCGCACGCCGCGTCATGCGGATATTGTCGATATTACCGTCGTGCTCGGCGATCACCTGCGCGATCTGCGCGAGCGAGCCAGGCTCGTTCACCGATTGCACGGCGACGCGCGCCGGGAAGCGGCGCGGCGTAGTCTCTTCTTCGTCCCAGCGCACGTCGAGCCAGCGCTCCGGCTTATCCTCGAATTCGCCGAGCGCATGCGACTGGATCGGGTAGATGGTGATCCCTTCGCCCGGCGTGAGAATGCCGACAATGCGGTCGCCCGGCACCGCGCCGCCGTCCGGCGCAAAGCGCACCGGCAAGTCGCCGTTGATGCCGCGGATCGGGATCGCCGGGCCTTGCGCGTCGGGCACGCGGAATTTGACCGAGGTGAGCCGCTTGAGGCCGAACCAGCCGCTGCTCTCCGCTTTTGGCCGCCCCGCCATGGCAGCGGCGCGTTCTTCTTTGTAGTCGGGATACACGGCACGGGCGACGTCGGAAGCCTTTAATTCGCCGCGGCCGACCGCCGCCATTACGTCCTCGACGGACGCGCGCGCCAGCCGCGGCAGCGCGCCGGTCAGCTTTTCGTCCGAATAGGCGATCTTGGCGCGCTGGAACAGCCGTTCGACGATACGGCGGCCGAGCCCGGTATATTGCGTGCGCACCGCCGCGCGCGTCGCGCGTCTTATCGCCGCGCGCGCCTTGCCGGTGACCACGATCAATTCCCACGCCGCTGGTGGCGCCGATTGCGCAGGTGAGGTGATAATCTCGACTTCGTCGCCATTGACGATTTCCGAACCGAGCGGCGCGATTTGCCCGTTGATTTTGCAGCCGACCGCCATGTTGCCGACGTCGGTGTGCACCGCATAGGCGAAGTCGATCGGCGTCGCGCTACGCGGCAGCGCGATCAGCTTGCCTTTCGGCGTAAAGCAGAACACCTGGTCGTGGAACAATTCGAGCTTGGTGTGCTCGAGGAACTCTTCCGGGTTGGAGCCTTCCGCCAGCAGCTCGATGGTGCGGCGCAGCCAGGCATAGGCGCTCAATTCGCGCGACAACATTTCGGTTGGCGAGCCGACATTGTCCTTGTAGAGCGCATGCGCGGCGATGCCGTATTCGGCCAGTTCGTGCATCTCGGTGGTGCGAATCTGCAGTTCGACGCGCTGCTTTCCGGGACCGATCACGGTGGTGTGGATCGACCGATAATCGTTCGCCTTCGGCGTCGAGATGTAATCCTTGTAGCGCCCGGGCACCATCGGCCAGGTGGTGTGCACGATGCCGAGCGCCTGGTAGCAGTCGGCCACCGTCTTCACGATCACGCGGAAGCCGAAAATGTCGGACAGTTGCTCGAAGCCGACCGATTTGCGCTCCATCTTGCGCCAGATCGAATAGGCGCGCTTGCGCCGGCCCAGCACTCGCGCGGCGATGCCGCGGTCGGCGAGTTTCTTGGTGAGCTGCTGCTCGATCTCGCGGATCAGGTCCTTGTGGCGGTCGGCCAGCGCATTGAGCCGGCCGCTGACCACCGCACAGGCCTCCGGATAGAGCTCGCGGAACGCCAGGTCGTCGAGTTCCTCGCGCATCGCATGCATGCCCATGCGGCCGGCGAGCGGCGCGTAGATTTCCAGCGTCTCCTCGGCGACGCGCCGGCGCGCCTCGACCGGCATGTAGTCAAGTGTGCGCATGTTGTGCAGACGGTCGGCGAGCTTGACCAGCAGTACGCGCACATCGGCGGCGATCGCCAGCAGGAGCTTGCGCAGGTTTTCCGCCTGCTTGGCTTCCTTAGTGACCAGGTCGAGTTTTTTCAGTTTGGTCAGGCCGTCGACCAATGTCCCGATGTCGGGCCCGAACAGACTGTCGATCTCCGCGCGCGTGGTCGCGGTATCCTCGATAGTGTCGTGCAGTAGCGCCGCCGCGATGGTTGCGTCATCGAGCTTGAGATCCGTGAGGATCGCCGCCACCTCGATCGGGTGGGAGAAATAGGGGTCGCCCGAGGCACGCTTTTGCTCGCCATGCGCCTTCATGGCGTAGACATAGGCGCGGTTGAGCAGCGCCTCGTTGGTGTTCGGATTATAGGCACGCACCCGTTCGATCAGGTCGTTGTGCCGCATCATCGGCGGCTTGCGGGATTGCGCCGGCTTTTCAATGACTTGCGAAGCCGCGATGGCCCGCTCCAGCGGCGCCCGGGTAGGCGACTGCTTCTGCATCCGCGGTAAATCAGAGCGCGCGCGCGCCATTATGGTGCCTCGCGGCCGCCGAATCTGAGTGGGAAACGGCGCCGCCGGCCGTTTCTAACATAGATATCACGGCAATTCGCTGGCGCTGCAGGGGGTTGCCGCGCTGGTTGACTGAAAACCAACGGCCCGGCGCGAGGGGCCGGGCCTTTACATCAAATTTATGCGGAAATGCGTCGGAAAGCTTATTCGGCGTCTTCTTCCGGTACTTCTTCCGGCGGCGCCAGGCCTTCGAGGCCCTTGAGCAGCTCTTCCTCGGTCATGCGCTCGGAGGTCACTTCGGTATCGTCGGAATCTACCGATGCGCCCGCGCCCGCCCCGATCAGCGGTACTTCGGGCTCCGGTTCGTCGACCTCGACGTATTTCTGCAGAGTATGGATCAGGTCTTCCTTGAGATCGCCCGGCGATACCGTCGTTTCCGCGATTTCGCGCAGCGCGACAACGGGATTTTTGTCGTTGTCCCGATCGACGGTTATCTGCGACCCGGACGAGATCATGCGCGCCCGGTGACTCGCCAGAAGCACGAGATCGAAGCGGTTCTCAACTTTATCGATACAATCTTCTACGGTGACACGGGCCATCGGCTCGTCACTCCTTTGAATGGAACTTTGTCCTGAATTCGCCCGCTAGGTAGACCGTGTGGGCTGAAAGTTCAAGTATTTTTGTCTTGGTTTGGCCGCAAGCCTCTGTTACCCAAATCCCCGCAAGCAGGCCGATCCGGGATGATTTTATCGGCAGCGGCGTGATTGCACAGGTACCAACTGAATTGATCGAAGGTGCCGTTCTGTTAACGCCAATTCGATGCAGCGCTGCCCCGCGCATTGGGCGCGCGTGGAATCGGGACATTGGTTTTGCATTCCAAGGACCGTGAGAGAAACCCCATGACAGTACCCGGCGAAAAAATCGCATTGTTCATCGACGGCGCCAATCTTTACGCCACCGCCAAATCGCTCGGCTTCGACATCGACTACAAGAAGCTGCTGCGGGAATTCCAATCGCGCGGCTATCTGCTGCGCGCGTTCTATTACACCGCGGTGATCGAGGATCAGGAGTACTCCTCGATCCGCCCGCTGATCGATTGGCTCGACTACAACGGTTATTCGGTGGTCACCAAGGCGACCAAGGAATTCGTCGACCAGACCGGCCGCCGCAAGGTCAAAGGCAACATGGACATCGAACTCGCGGTCGATGCCATGGAGATCGCCGGCTCGATCGACCACATGGTGCTGTTCTCCGGCGACGGCGATTTCCGTTCGCTGGTGGAAGCCGTGCAGCGCAAGGGCGTGCGCGTGACTGTAATCTCGACCGTCACCACCCAGCCGCCAATGGTAGCCGACGAACTGCGCCGCCAGGCCGACATCTTCACCGACATCGTCACGCTGCAAGGCAAGATCGGGCGCGATCCGTCTGAACGCGCCGCCCGCGACGCTTCGCGCGGTCCACGCGACGATCACGGCTCATCGCCGCAGCACACCCCGCAATTCCTGCAGCGCCCGCCAGCGCCGCAACGGGCCGGCGTCACCGCCGATGTCGGCGCCGACGACGACGATTTCGAAGATTAGCTAAATCCGATGCCGGAGGCCGCGGCCGAACCCGGGCGCGACTGCGCGCGCTGCCCGCGGCTGGCGGCATTCCGCAAGACCTGGCGCGCGAAGGAACCGCAATGGTTCAACGCGCCGGTGCCCTCCTTCGGCGCGCGCGACGTGCGGCTGCTGATCGTCGGGCTGGCGCCCGGCCTACAGGGCGCCAACCGAACGGGGCGCCCATTCACCGGCGATTACGCCGGCGTGCTGCTCTACGACACGCTGGAACGTTACGGTTTCTCGCGCGGTACTTTCGACGCACGGCCCGATGACGGACTGGAGCTGGTCGATTGCCGCATCAGCAACGCGGTGCGCTGCGTGCCGCCGGAAAACAAGCCGACCCCGGCCGAGATCGCGACCTGCCGCGATTTCCTCAAATCGACCATCGCGGAAATGAAAAACCTGCGCGCGATCGTCGCGCTCGGGCACGTTGCCCATAATAGCGCGGTCGCCGCGCTGGGCACGAAAAAATCCGCCGCGCCCTTCAAGCACGGCGGCCGCAACGATTTCGGGAACGTCGCGCTGTTTTCCAGCTATCACTGTTCGCGCTACAACACCAACACCGGCGTGCTCACGCCGGAGATGTTCCAAGCGGTGTTTGCAAGCGTGCGTGCTTACTTGGACGCCTGAAGCCAGGCGATCACTTCCTCGGCGTTCTTGTCGGGTGGGAACACCGGATAGAACGCCTTCGTGATGACGCCGTCGTCGATCACCAGCGCCATGCGCTTCAAGAGCATCATGCCGGACGTGGTGAAAGTCGGCAGTTTGAGCGCCTTGGTCAGCGCCAGTTTCTCGTCCGACAGGATCGCGAACGGCAGATGCAGCCGCGTCGCCGCCTCCCTCTGATACGCGGTGTCCTGCGTGGACACGCCGTAAAGCTGCGCCACGCCCAACCGCTTGAGTTCGCCGAAATGATCGCGAAAGCCGCAGGATTGCGGCGTGCAGCCGCGCGCGCCCGGGATGTCGTCCCAGCCTGGCGGCGCGTCGACGCCGGGCACGCCAGTGCGTGGATAAATGTAGACCACGGTGCGGCCCGTAAGCTTCGACAGGTTGACGGGGCCGCCCGCGGTCGCCGGCAGCGCGATGTCCGGCAGCTTCATGCCGGCGAGATGGCGCGCGCCGCCGTCGTCCTGCGGTGTCGGAATGCCGGGCGGCAAAAAACTTGGATCATGCTGGCCTGGCGCTTCTCTCATTTGCCGTCTCCTTGTTTTACGTCATTCCGGGGTCGGCCGTAGACCGGAACCCGGAATCCAGACGCAATTTCAGTACTTGCATTTGGATTCCGGCTCTCGCCGTTAGCGCGGCTTGGCCGGAATGACAGAAGTGTAACTCATGAACTCCATCAGCGAGCCATCCGGGTCGCGGAAATAGACGCTCATTCCCGGCCCCTTGGCGCCGAATCGCTGCAGCGGGCCGCGCTCTATCGCAACGCCGTGCGCCTTGAGATGCGCGATCGCGCCTTCGATCGGCCCGCTCCACTCGAAGCATAGATCGGAATTGCCCGGCTGTACGGGCAGACGCGCCACCTCCGCCGGCTTGACGCCCGGCCCGTGCACGTTGAGCTGCTTGTCGCCGAAGCGATAGGCAAAGCCGACCGGCCGGGCCACCAATTCGGCGCCCATCACCTGCGTATAGAAACGGTTCGAACGCTCCCAGTCGGAAACGTGAATGACGCAGTGGTCGAGATTGGTGGGTACCGACATGACTTAAACTCCGAGCTTCTTGCCGGCCCGCGCCGCCTTGACGCGGCGCTCTTCGGTCAGCTTGGCGCTGCGCGCCTTCACTTTTTCGAGCATGGCGGCGGGCGCGCGCTTGGGCGAGCCGCAATCGAACGGCGGGTCGGGGTCGTATTCGATCTGCAATTGCAGCTCGCGCGCGACCTGCTCGCCGTCGAGAATAACCGCGAGGCGGAGCGCGAAATCAATGCCCGAAACGACGCCAGCGCCGGTGACGACGTTGCCGTCCACCACCACGCGCTCGTGCGTCGGAATGGCGCCGAGCAGCGCCAGTTGATCGACCACGCTCCAGTGGCTGGTGGCGCGCCGGCCCTTGAGCAGGCCGGCCGCGCCCAGCACCAGCGAGCCGGTGCAAACAGAGGTTACGTATTTCGCCGACGCTGCGGCTCTGCGCAGAAATTCCAGCGCCGCCTCGTCTTCCATGAGGTCCTGCTGGCCGGCGCCGCCCGGCACCATTATGACGTCGAGCGGCGGGCAGTCGGCGTAGGCCACGGTCGGCACGATCTGCATGCCGCGGTCGGTGGTCACCGGCTCCATGTTGCGGGCAATCAACTCGACTTTGGTGTCGGGCAGCCGCGCCAGCACTTCGTAAGGCCCCGTCACGTCGAGCTGCGTCATGCGCGGAAAAATCAGCATGCCGATGCGGCGCATAGTGATTAACCCTTGTCCCGCATCAGCCGGCCGCGCTCGCGCTCCCAGGAGCGCTTCTTCAGCGTCTCGCGCTTGTCGTGCAGCTTCTTGCCTTTACCCAGCGCGATCTCGATTTTCGCCCGCCCCTTCTCGTTGAAATAGAGCTTGAGCGGCACGATGGTCATGCCCTCGCGCTCGACCGCGCCGGCAAGCTTGTTGATCTGGCGCGCGTGCAGCAGCAATTTGCGCGGCCGCTTGGGCAGATGGTTGAAGCGGTGCGCCTGCAGATATTCCGGGATATTGGAATTGATCAGCCAGATTTCGCCGCCGCGCGCGTCGGCGTAGGATTCCGCGATGGTCGCCTTGCCGGCGCGCAGCGACTTCACCTCGCTGCCGGTGAGCGCGATGCCGGCCTCGTAGACCTCGCCGATCTCGTAGTTGAAGCGCGCCTTGCGGTTGTCGGCGACCACCTTGAACCGGCGCTCTGACTTTGCGGCCATGTCCGGTTCCGGTGAGCGCTACTTTGCCTTCAGCAAGTCGCGGATTTCGGTGAGCAACTGTTCCTGCTTCGACGGCGGCGCGGGCTTGGCTTCTTCTTTGCGCATGAGCGTGCTCATGGCGCGGATCACCAGAAACAACACGAAGGCGATGATGATAAAGTTAATCGTGACAGTGAGGAAATGCCCCCAAGCCAAGACCGCCCCTTGCTTTTGCGCATCGGCCAAGGCTCTCGCCGTGACCTTGGACGAGAGCGGAAGGAAATAATTCGAGAAGTCGAGGCCGCCGGTCACCGCGCCGACCACCGGCATGATGAGGTCGCCGACCATCGCGCTCACGATGGCGCCGAACGCCGCGCCAATGACCACGCCAACGGCGAGATCGACCACATTGCCGCGCAACGCAAACTTTTTGAAATCCTCAAGCATGCTTCCCCCGACATAGGTTTTGAAACGCGAAAGACCGGCCGGCGCCGCGACTAGTTGATCAAGCCGGCGTGCACCATGGCCTCGCGCACGGCGATCTGCGCCTTCTCGCTCGCCGGCACCATCGGCAGGCGCACCGTATTGGCGCATTTGCCGATCAACGACATGGCATATTTGATCGGCGCTGGGCTCGTTTCGACGAACAGGTTGATGTGCAGGGGTGCGAGCTTATCCTGCAGCTTGAGCGCGGTCTTGAAGTCGCCCTTCAGGCAGGCGCCCTGAAACTCGGCGCAGAGCCGCGGCGCCACGTTCGAGGTTACCGAGATGCAGCCGTGCCCGCCATGCGCCATGAAGCCGAGCGCGGTGATATCCTCGCCCGACATCTGGTTGAAATCCTCGCCGCATGCCGCGCGTTGCTGCGACACGCGCGCCATGTTGGCGGTCGCGTCCTTGACACCGGCGATGTTCTTGCACTCGAACAGCCGCTTCATGGTATCGACCGACATGTCGACGATGGAGCGGCCGGGAATGTTGTAGATGATGATCGGGATGCCGATGGCGTCGTTGATCGCCTTGTAGTGCTGGTAAAGCCCTTCCTGCGTCGGCTTGTTGTAATACGGCGTCACGATCAGCACCGCGTCGGCGCCCGCCTTTTCGGCGTGCTTGGACAATTCGACCGCCTCGGCGGTCGAATTCGACCCGGCGCCGGCGATGACCGGGACGCGGCCGTCGACCTGGTCGACGCACCATTCGACTACCTGCTTGTGCTCGTCGTGCGACAGCGTCGGGCTTTCGCCGGTGGTGCCGACCGGCACCAGGCCGTTGGTGCCCTCGGCGATCTGCCAGTCCACCAGCTCGCGAAAGGTCTTTTCGTCGAGCGCGCCGTTCTTGAACGGCGTGACCAGCGCGGTGAACGATCCTCGGAAGCTCGTTTTGGCGGTCATGGTGTGATCCTCGGCACGACTTCTCCACAGGGGGGCTTGCGCGGCAGCCCCATAGATATCGGGTCGCCGCCACCGATGAAAGCCCTCCCGTCAAATAGGCCCATGAATTGCCTTGATAAATAGGCCCCCGCCCTGCTTTTGCCCGGCTTAGGGCCTAGCCTCGCACAATCGGGATTTTGGCTATCCTTTCGGCAGCGATATTGGCCTAATGGAGGATGCCGGGCGCCCCCGTTTCGAATCGGCGCCGTGGACCCGAAAACGGCTGGGCAAGGGATTGAATGGACGCGATTAAACGGAACCGCTCGGGGTTTGCCCTGATGCTTGCGGCGGCTGGCGCGCTGGGCGCTCAAGCCGCCGTGGCCGCGCCCAAGAAAAGTCCGCCTGACCAGCCGCAGCCGGTGGCCTACGCCGCCAAGCACCCGGTCAAACACGCGGCCGTGCGAGTGGTCCGCAATGTTCCGCTGCCGCGCAACCGGCCGCTGCCGGCCGCTGCCGCGGCAACCCCCGCGCCGAGCAAGGCGGCGCTACGCGGGTCGCTCGCCGTCAGCCCGGCCATGTTCAGTCCGCCGGCGCAAACCCCGACCGGACGCTTCGAGCCGGCGCCGGTTTCCTCCGCCGCTTCCACCTCGGCCGACGATATCGCGGCGGTGAAACGGGTGATCGAGGCCACCCGCAAGGGCAAGGAAGCCGACGCCGATGCCGCCGAAAACGGCATCCGCGATCCGGTGGCCCGCAAGCTTGCCGAATGGGTGATCCTGCGCAGCGATAACACCAAGCCGAGTTTCGCGCGCTACGCCGCCTTCGTGAACGCCAATCCGAGCTGGCCGCACGCGCCCTTGTTCCGCCGCCGCGCCGAGAACGCGTTATGGAACGACAATCTCGACGCCGCCGCGGTCATCGCCTTTTTCACCAACCATAAGCCGCGCACCGCCAAGGGCCGCTACATGCTGGCGCGCGCGCTGCTCGCCAAAGGCGACCGCGAGGGCGCCGCAGCCCTGGTGCGCTATGCCTGGCGTCACGAGGATTGCAGCGCCGACGTCGAGAGCAAAGTGATCGAGCTGTTCGGCAATATGCTGACGCGCGCCGACCACAAGGCGCGCATGGAACAGCGCTTCTATGCCGGCGACGTCGAAGCCGGCATGCGCGCCGCCACCCGCCTCGGCGGCGAGGATCTGGCGATCGGCCGCGCCCGCACGGCGGTGATCAAGCGGCTGAATGGCGCCAAAGAGCTGCTCGACGCGGTGCCGGCGAGCGCGCGGCGCGATCCCGGCTACATCTTCGCGCGCGTGCAGTGGTTGCTCAAAAGCGAAAAAGCCGAAGAAGCCGGCAGACTGATCCTCACCGTACCGCAGGACCCGGCCGCGCTCGTCGATCTCGATCAATGGTGGCTGGAACGGCGCATTCTGGTACGCAAGCTGCTCGACGAGAACAATCCGCAGGCCGCCTACCAAGTCGCGCGCGACGCCGCTCCGCCGCCGCACGGCGTCTACCGCGTCGACCACTATTTCACCGCCGGCTGGATCGCGCTGCGTTTCCTGAATGATCCGAAAACCGCCGCCGGCCTTTTTGCGCATATCGGCGAGGGCACCGGCAATCCGCATGCGCTGGCGCGCGGCGGCTATTGGCAAGGCCGCGCCGCCGAGGCCTTGGGCCAGCGCGCGCAGGCCAAGGCCTATTACGAAATGGCGGCGCAATACGTCGCCACCTATTACGGCCAGCTGGCGCGCGCGCGGCTGGGCATGACCGAGCTCGGCTTGCGGGTCCCGCCGGCGCTCACGCCGGCGCAACGCAGTCACATGAACAATCTCGAGGTCGTGCGCGCGGCCGAAATCCTCTATGCGCTCAACGAGCGCGACATGCTGGCGTCGATCTATGCCGAGCTAGGCGAAAGCGGCACTGATGTCGGCGGATTGGCAACTTTGGCCAACGTCGCCGGCAAACATGGCGACGGCCGCGCTATGCTGTTGCTGGGCGAAGGTGCGTATGGACGCGGATTGCCGCTCGAGTATTACGCCTATCCGACCGTCGGGTTGCCCGACTACCGTCCGATCTCGCCGCCGATCGATCCGGCGGTCGCCTACTCGATCGCCCGCCAGGAAAGCCACTTCAATCAGAAAGTCGTCTCGTCCGCCCACGCCATGGGGCTGATGCAGGTGACGCCGGAGGCCGCAGTCGATACCGCCAAAAAATTCAAGGCGACCTACAACCGGTTCCGCCTGCTCAGCGACCCGGTTTACAACATGCAAATGGGCGCAGCCGAACTGTCCAACCTGCTGACCGGCTACAACGGCTCCTATATCCTCACCTTCGCCGGCTACAATGCCGGGCGCGGCCGCGTGCGGCAGTGGATTGCCGCCTACGGCGATCCACGCGACCCGAAAGTCGACCCGGTCGATTGGGTCGAACGCATCCCGATCGCCGAGACCCGCAACTACGTGGAGCGGATCATGGAGAACCTGCAGGTCTATCGCGCCCGTTTCGGCGGCGGCAATCGGCTGATGATCGAGGCGGATCTGCGGCGCGGCGCGGCGAATTAAATCCGTCGTCCCGGCAAAGCGAGCGCATTGTAGCGGGGGCCCAGATCAATTCGGGATGTAAAGATGGGCTGGCGCCAAGCCGGCCTGGTGACGCTCATGCATAGCGATATAGGCGGCTTCGATATCCTTCGTGAACAGCTTGGTATCGAACAAGGGTGTAGTGAGCCGGTTTTTTGCCAGTTTACGTTTGATCATTGCCATTTTTTCTGGCTGCATCGCAAGTTCAATTGCCATCCGCTCATAAGCCTCCGGCGTTGCGGCGATAAGTTCGGGCAAACCTATCGCGTTTAGCAAGCTTGCAGCCATCCGCCCGCTAAGGGTCTCACCGATCCGCGTTAAGACTGGCAGCCCCGCCCAAAGCGCGTCACTGGCGGTGGTGCCCGCATTGTAAGGCAGAGTGTCAAGAAATAAATCTGCCAAGCGAAGCCGCGCTTGATATTCAGGCAATGGCAGCCGCCGCGCAAAGATCAATCGCTCGGCGTCGACCCCTCTTGCTGCGAGATTCCTTTCTTAGGTTTTGTTCCATGGTCGGGCCTCCCTCGACAAGCCACAATACACTGCCGTCCACTTGTTTGAGGATCCGCATCCAAATATCGAAAACGTCGGGTGTGATCTTGTAGTTATTGTTGAAGCAACTGAACACGAAGCCGTCGTCTGGCAGACCGGCCTCCGCTCGTACAAAGATTTTGTCGGCGATGCGGCGGTCTCGATCGTTAACTTGGAAACTGTTGGGAAGACAAACAATCTTTTCCGAAAAGAACTTGTATTGATCTGGCGGGACAACAATTCGGTCGGCAATGATGTAGTCAATATATGGCGCGCCCATCGTTCCCACGTAACCGAGATAATTGACCTGAATTGGTGCTGGCCGGGTCGCGAAGATGCCTGTGCGTAAGTTCCGCGTAAAACCCATCAAATCGACTGCAATATCGATCTCTAATTCGCGAATGAGACTGGCGATCTCAACTGCCCCTTGCGTATTGACGTCAATAAATCTTTCAACTGATTTCCTTATTCGGTCGCGTATTTCCGAACCGTCGTGAGGCCCCCATGCTATTGCAGTGGTCTCAAAGCGCGATTTGTCATGGCATTCGAACATACCTGCGGTCAGAAAAGACACTGGGTGTTGACCGAAGTCGCCTGACAAATAAGCGATGCGAATGCGATCGTGCTTGTAGCGCTCGCCGCGCCAAATTGGCGACATTGCAGGGTATTTATCAGCAACAATGAGCTGGGCACACCGCAGTTGATCGGAGGGTGTCGACGCAACGGAGAGAAGCGCGAACGGAACACTTGCGGGTTTTCCTTCCCGAATCACAGCGAGAAGGTGAGAGGTTTCCGTCTGCAAAGCTGTCCAATCACATATGTCTTGCTTCGAGTGGAGCCGATCGCCCTCTACGTATTTGAGATCGGGGTTGATCGCCAATGCTCTGTCATATGCGCCGATGGCATCATCGTACAGTTTGAATCTTGGCAAAGAGATTGCCGCGACCGACCCAGGCTTCGGCAAGGTCCGGTTCAATGCTATTGCCTTTTCAAAGGAGACGTTAGCCTCGTCATCGCGCAAAAGATCGTAATAAACATTGCCGAGGCCGGCCAACGCACCTGCAAGATCGGATTGAGCGCAAGAGCTTTATCGTAGGCGGCTTCGGCCTCGTCATAGCGGTTAACGCCGTAAAAAAGATTGCCTCGACCAACATGGGCCTCGGCGAGATCGGCTTTTAAAGTCAGTGCGGTATTATACGAAATCAATGCGTCATCGTGTTGCTTGAGTTCGGTATAAACGTTGCCGAGCTAAGCCACGCTCATAAGGAGGTTTTAACGTCAACGCTTTGTCGTAAGCAGCTAATGCATCATTATACTGCCTGAGCTTGGCATAAACGTTGCCGCGGCCAAGCCATGCCCCCGCAACGAGGCCTTTGAAGTCCGTCGCCTTGTCGTAAGCGGCGAGTGCGCCTTTGTATTGCTTGAGTTTGTAATGGACGTTGCCGCGGCCGATCCAGGCCTCAACGAGTTCGGGACTGAGCGCCAGGGCCTTGTCATAGACAGTGAGCGCCTGGTCATAGAGTTTCAACGCGGCAAGGGCTTTTCCCTTGTTACAGAGCGCATCCGGATAATTCGCCTTGATTGACAGCGCTCTGTCGAAGTCAGCGGCCGCTTCCCGGTAGCGTTTGAGGTCGTTGAAGGTCACTCCCGGTTATTCCAGGTCTCCGGGACGGCCGGATTGATGGCTAGAGCCTCGCTGAAACGCTGCAAGGCCTCGGCAGGCCGTCTCAGCGCCTTGAGAATGAGCCCATAGTTGTACAGCGTGACATCCGACTTAGGGTTTTCGCTTAAGGCCCGCCGCGCATAGTCCTCGGCTTCCGCCGGGCGCCCCGTTTGCATCGTCAGGATGGCGAGCAGGTTGAGCGCGCCGGCGTGCGTGGGATGCTCTTGCAACAGCGCTTTAAACGAACGCTCTGATCGCGACCCTACGCTGCCATGACAGCTATGCAAACGATGCCCGATATATTACCTCCGGCGGGAGAGCCACTGGCTATTTCTCTGTGGATATTGATGCGCGGAAAAGTTTTGACTGCCGTCTTCCTCGTCTGCCATGCAATATTGAAATCACCTTAGTAATACAAGCCGGCTGGGTTTTGCCGTGCTCTTCCCGTAGAGCCGCCGGCAATCGGTCGGGCCTGCCAATGGAGATGCCTGCGCGGCGCCGTATACATGCGGACGCGCTTTCTCTATGATTTGCGCTATGAGGTGGGAGTGCACAGTATCTTCGTCTCCGCCCGCGACGGCCTTAAGCTGCATGCGCGCTGCTATGGACGGCGCAGCACGTCCGCATTGCCGGTGGTCTGTCTGCCGGGCTTGGCGCGCACGGCGGCGGATTTCGAGGCGCTCGGCCAAGCACTGGCGAGCGACCGGCATCTACCGCGCCGCGTCATCGCGCTCGACTACCGTGGCCGCGGCCAATCCGAATACGACCGCGATCCGGCCAATTATAACTTCCAGGTCGAGCTCGCCGACGTGCTCGCCATCATTGCCGCGCTCGACGCCGCGCGTGCGATTTTCGTCGGCACCTCGCGCGGCGGCATTCTGGCCATGCTGCTCGCCGCCGTGCGGCCGACCGCGATCGCAGGCTGCGTGCTCAATGACATCGGTCCGGTGATCGAACCGAAGGGGCTGATCCGGATCAAGGGTTATGTCGGCAAGCTGCCGCAGCCGCGATCCTTCGAAGAAGGCGCCGAAATCCTGCGCCGCCTGTTCGACGCGCAGTTTCCTAAGCTCGGGCCGGCCGATTGGCTCGCCAGCGCGCACCGCACGTTCCGCCAGGAAAACGGCGCCCTGGTGCCGACCTATGACGTCAAACTCGCCAAGACGCTGGAGGGCGTCGATTTTGAAAAGCCTTTTCCGCCGCTGTGGGCGCAGTTCAACGCGCTAAGTCATACGCCGGTGATGGTGATCCGCGGCGCCAATTCCGACATCCTTTCGTCCGCAACCGTCGAAACGATGCGCGCGCGCCGTTCTACGCTGGAGACAATCGAGGTGCCCGATCAGGGCCACGCGCCGCTGTTAGCGGAAACCGACGTGATCGCACGCATCGCGGATTTTGCAAGCCGCTGCGGCGATTGATCGGCGCCCAGGCGCCGGTTAAATCGTTATAAAAAGAAAAACCCCCGGCAGTTTCCCGCCGGGGGCTTGAGGTTCAAGCTAACTTCACCTTGATCAGACGATCAGGGATAGAAGTTGCGATGCACGCGGAACTGAGCCATCCACGCGCTTTGATTGGTGACATCACGCGGGCCGGTCGTTGCGCTTTCCGCACCGTTGCCGTAGTTGGCATGCATGCCAGCCAACCCCGTCTGGAGGTCCTCGTAGACAACGTCGAGGCCGATGTAGGTATTGGCGTCGAGGTTGAACTGCGTACGAGTACCAATCGTCCACACCTGGAAGTTGTTGTCGCAGGCCACGCCGGAGGGAATGCTAAACGCTGTACCAAGCGCGCCACCTCCTGTGGTTTCAGCGTTGCAGAGTTGCGCGTTGGCTACGGCATTGTAGGTGGTGGCGGTATAAGCGCCATACACCGACGTCTGCCACTGCTTGCTCCAGAAGTGCTCGTAAGCGGCGTTGACACCCCAAGCCGTCGTCAGCGAGGGTCGCTAATGGGTACCTTCCGCTTGGAAAATCTCAGGCAGTCCCTCAGAATTCGACTTTCAAAACTCCGCTAAAGTGCGCCAATGGACTCGCTAGAGTCGCTCTGAGCTTTTGTGATGGCCCCCGTCGAATATGATGGCTAACCATCTGCCCTGACGAAATATACAGCCAGAAAATTATGTATCGGCTTGCCAAGCTAAGACGTTTTGAAAGGGAATTGGCCGATGCAGTGAGGGGCGGGCCCGTTGGCTATTGCCGCCATTCTGCCGTGATCGACAATGTCCGCTTTCGGACCAAAGCTGACAAGGTCGCTTTTTGGTTTAGGGACGGTTTGTCCACTAATGATCCGAAGCGGACATCGTTGGCCGCACTATGCGCTCAACTATCACCTATCGGCACCCCAGACATTCGCACCCTTGGCTCACCGCCAAGATAAGATTATGCCAATGCAGTAATCTCTACCCGCTGGTTCAAAAAGTCCGTTGAGTCACTACGGAAGAATAATTATCAGATGCTTCATGTGTGACTATTTGTGAATTGCGGAAACAAACCGAAAAATGGCACCATTAAGTGACGATAGTTTTAAACAAGCAATCGCATCATTTCAGGCGGGAAAACTGACTGATGCTGAGCAGCATTTCAAAAAGGTGCTGCGGCTTCAGCCAAATCATGTTGCAGCACTGAATTTTTTGAGCGTCCTTTTAACGAGTCTCGGGAGATATGCTGAGGCTGAATCCTATATAATATCGGCACTAGGACTCAATTCACACTCAGATGCAACTTTATGCAATTACGGAATTATTTTGAAATCGCTGAATAGACCAGTTGAAGCCTTGGAGCGTTTTAGCCAAGCTTTATTAATCAATCCAACCGTTGCAGAAACATGGAATAATCGCGGCACTATTCATAATATTATCAAGCGTTATGATGACGCTATTATAGATTTTAACAAAGCAATATCGTTGCAGCCAAATTTTTCAGCCGCGTATTTTAACAAGGGAAAATCTTTGGCGGTACTCAAACGCTACGACGAAGCGATTGCGGCTTTTGCCAAAGCACTATCATTGAAACCTGATCTTGCCGAGGCTTGGCTTGGTCGCGGCAATGTGTTTTTTGAGCTTAAGCGACACGACGAAGCCATCGCGGCTTATGACAGGGCGCTAGCTATCAAGCCTGATTTAGAAGGCGCGTGGCTTGGTCGTGGAAATGTTTTATTTTATCGCAAGCACTACGATGAAGCCTTTGCCTCTTATGACAAGGTAAGATCGTTAAAAGCTGAACTCATTGACGTCTGGCTTGGGTGCGGCAATGCTTTATTTGATCTTAAACGCTACGATCAAGCTATTGCGGCTTACGACAAGGCGCTAGCTATCAAGCCGGATTTAGAAGGCGCGTGGCTTGGCCGCGGAAATGTTTTATTTGAACGCAAGCGCCACGACGAAGCCATCGCGGCTTATGACAGGGCGCTAGCTATTAAGCCTGACTTAGAAGGCGCGTGGCTAGGCCGCGGAAATGTTTTATTTGAACGCAAGCATTACGACGAGGCTTTTGCATCTTATGACAAGGCAATATTACTGAAACCCGATCTTTTTGGCGCGGATGCTTCCCGGCTTTATGTCAAAATGTATCTTTGTGATTGGAACAATTATGATGCCGAGTGCGAACATCTAATTTCGTCTATTAGAAATGGAAATGTAATTACACCACCATTTGCATTACTCGCTCTTCCTTCATCGTGTGATGACCAATTACAATACTCTAAACTGTGGATTAAGAATAGATATCCGCCTTCTCACAAGCCGATCTGGCAGAGCGAAAGATACAATCACGATAGAATACGTGTCGCCTATGTCTCCGCAGACTTTCGCCAGCATCCGGTATCGTCTTTGATTGCTGGAATGTTTGAGTGCCATAACAAATCTCGTTTTGATGTCACCGCTATTTCGCTCGGACGTGATGATAATTCAGAATTACGCCAACGATTGAAGTCATCATTTGAGAACTTTATTGATGCCAAGACACTTGGCGATGAGCAGATTGCCAATCTCGTAAGATCATCAGAAATCGATATTTTGATTGATTTGTTGGGTTTTACAACAAAATCACGAACTGACATATTTGCGTTTCGTCCCGCACCCATTCAGGTGAATTATCTCGGCTATCCGGGAACCATGGGCGCAAATTATATTGATTACATCATTGGTGATCCGACTGTAATCCCTGATGACTGTAGAAAGTTCTATTCAGAAAAGATTGTTACCCTGCCCAATACCTATCAAGTGAATGATCGTAAGCGCGGCATTTCTGATAAGGCAATTACGCGATCTGATGTAGGATTGCCATCGAATGGATTCGTATTCTGTTGTTTCAATAATAATTACAAAATCACACCTCGTGTTTTCAACAGTTGGATGCGGATACTCAGGCAAGTTGAGGGTAGTCTGTTGTGGCTCTTAGAGGCGAATGTGTCCGCTGCGAGCAACTTGGAAAAAGAGGCTGTGGCACAAGGGGTAAACACAGACCGCTTGGTTTTTGCAAAACCCATGCCGCCACCCGAGCATCTTGCGCGTCATAGACTTGCAGACCTATTTTTAGACACTCTGCCCTACAATGCTCATACGACCGCAAGCGACGCATTATGGGCTGGTTTGCCTGTGTTGACCTGTCTTGGAGAAACATTTGCGGGCAGAGTCGCTGCAAGCCTACTGAATGCGGTTCGTTTGCCGGAACTCATAACAACAACATTAGAAGCCTATGAGAAGATGGCGATTGACCTTGCTACGCATCCTGAAAAAATGGCTGCAATCAAGCGTAAGCTAACTGAAAATCGTCTTACTACGCCCTTGTTTGATACAGAGCTTTTTACCACACACATTGAAGCTGCTTACACTATGATGTACGAGCGCTATCAGGCTGATTTGTTGCCAAATCATTTTGTTGTACCAGACTAAATAAGTGCCCTCGTCAGATGGTTCCTAATTGGCACATAGCAGACAATCGCTGCGTCGCGATAGTTTGTCCGCTTTTGGACAAGAGCGGACAACGGTGGGGGGCTTAACCCTTGGCGAGTTTGTCGCCTTATGACCAAAGCGGACATTTTCGGGCATGGCGTTGTCGCGACTCCGTCTGGGTACAATATGTAACATGTTGCCCTTGGGCGGCGAGTGAGAAATGGCACACAACCGCCCTCAAATGTCGATCATGCCCGATGTTGCTATGGCGTAGCGCGCTGATCGATGACGGCAAGACCGCGATAAGCGTCGGCCCCTGGTCTTGCGGCCAAAAGTACAAACTCATTTCTCGTTGCTTGCTAATTTGTTTGGCCCCGGCATTGTTTCCACTGGGAATACAACAAATTCATCTTGGTATTATTGCCCTGCAGGTCGACGACCGGATTAAGGTTAAACCTTGTATGCACTCCAGTTAGATGAACAATACTGATTTCATCGTGAGGGACGGCGGGCTCTACGTACAACAGTGTCCGCTTATTAAACATTGGAAGCGCATGCCCGCAGATCCAGTTAAATCTGGCAGGCATGAAGCAAGGCAACGGCAGACGACTATAAATACAGACATTGAGCGCTGTTTGTTCGGTGAAATGATCGAAATGGCCGCGTTGTATGACGGCACCGAGTATGTCGCGCCACTGAGACCAATATGGGCAATCGATGCGCATGGCGAAGACGCCGCTGTTGACCATCGGTAGCGATAACACGCGCCGCGCCACATCGTCGCCGAACGCCTTCAGCGAATTGAAGAAAAGCATGCGTGAGGTATTCAGATTGTAAACGTTGGCGTAGGACCGATCAATTTCTTGGCAAATCGCGAGACCTTTTGTCTCGGCCTTGTCAAAATAATATTCCACGGCTGACCATTGTTGGATCCATACGTCTGCGTCCATCCACATAATAATGTCATAGCCGGGAAAATGCAGCGGCAAGTGCGGACGCGCTGTCATCGCTTGAAATTTCTGCGGTTGTGAGTTCAATGTTGAAAACTGATAATCCAATCGGTGTAACCATGTGCTGAACACGTCCGGACAAAATGTCTCGCTGTTCACTAGTCAGCCCGACATCTAAAACACCAATCGCAATGTCGGTTTCGCCCTTGCTGTCTTCAATGGAAGAAATAAGATCGATCAACAATGAAAAATAACTGTCGTCTGCAGCCGAGACGATTATTCTTTTCGTCATTAATGATCAGCCTCCATTGAGTGGCCCAGGTCGAATGTTAGTTGAAAGCTAGCGGCTGCGCCAGCGTGGCCGGCGGAGCTGACCTGACTTGGCTTTTTAGACCAGTTTTTGTGAGAAAATGGTTTAGGAAAGGAGCTGGTCATGCCGAAGAAGAGGTTTGGCGCGGAGCAGATCGTGACGCTGCTTCGTCAGATTGAAGTGTTGATGGGGCAGGGTAAATCACCCAGAAGCCTGCCGGGAAGCAGGAATATCGCAGCAGAGTTTTTATCGCTGGCGCAAGGAATACGGCGGGCTTGAGATCGACCAGGCCAAGCGGATGAAGGAGCTGGAACGAGAGAATGTCCGCCTGAAGCGTCTTGTTGCCGATCTGTCGCTTGAGAAGCAGGTGCTCAAGGACATCGCCTCGGGAAACTTGTAAGCCCCGAACGGCGCCGGCAGGCCGTTGAACGCATTCGGGGGAAGTACGGTCTGTCGGAGCGTCATGCTTGCCTGATTGTCGGTCAGCCGCGCGGAACGCAGCGATACACCACCATTGTCCGTGCTGATGAAGATGCGCTGACGCGGGCCATTATCGCATTGGCATCGCAATACGGCCGGTACGGCTATCGTCGGATCAAGTCATTGCTGGACGAGGCCGGGTGGGATGTGGGCTGCGACCGTGTGCAGCGGATCTGGCGCCGTGAGGGGCTCAAAGACCCAAAAAACAAAGGCCACGCGGCCGGCTCTGGCTCAACGATGGCTCCTGCATCCGGCTGCGGCCGGAACGGCGCAATCATGTCTGGTCCTACGACTTTGTTGAGGCCCAGACCCATGATGGCCGCAAGCTCCGCCTGATGACCCTGATCGACGAGTTCACGCGCGAATGTTTGGCCATCAGGGTAGCGCGCCGGATCAACAGCTTCGCCGTGCTTGAGACGATGGCTGAAGTCATGCTCATGCGGGGCGTGCCTGAGCACATCCGATCCGACAATGGCGCCGAGATGGCGGCAAAGGTCGTGCGCAACTGGTTGACGCAAGTTGGAGCCAAGACCCTGTTCATCGAACCAGGCAGCCCCTGGGAGAACGGCTACTGCGAATCCTTCAACGGGAAACTACGCGATGAGCTGCTGAACGGAGGATCTTCTACAGCCTGAAGGAGGCACAGATCGTCATCGAGCAATGGCGCAAGCACTACAACACGATCCGACCGCACTCAGCGCTCAACTATCGGCCACCGGCGCCCCAGACATTCGCGCCCTTGGTTCACCACCTAGATGAGATCATGCCAATGCAGTAATCTCTATCCCGCTGGTTCAAAAAATCCGTCAGGTCAGTGCCCACTCGCCATCCCGCTTTTGCCTAAACAACACCGCCGTGGGATACCAAGGCGAATCGTTTCTCTCAAGAAGCCATCGCCAGTCCGGATTAAACGGTAACAAAATCCAAACTGGTCTTCCTAATGCACCAGCAAGATTAACAATGGATGTGTCGCTTGATATAATCAGATCAAGAGACATCATAATCGCAGCTGTATCTTCAAAATCAATTATATCATTGCCTAAATGATTAATTTGCGGATGACAATTCAAAATTTGTTGGTCGCCATTGCGCAGATCTTTTTGAATGCTAAAGAATTTTGCGCCTTCTACCGAGAAGACGGGCAAAATATTATTCAGTAAAATAGAGCGATCCCCATCCTCGGGAGAGTTCGGATTTCCCGCCCAAGCTACACCGATTTTAAATCAATTCTCCTCGAGCCGAACGCGCCACTTGTCGATAATATTCTTACTCGCACGCAAATAAGGAACTTCACCAGGGATTGTTTCTACCCGCGTATCGAATGCTAATGGCAAACTCATCATTGGACAGTGGAGGTCAAAATCAGGGATTCATCGCCCCTTGGGATAACTTTCGAGACGCCTTCAAGGCCTTCGCATACACAAAAGCGACGGCTGAACTAATAATGACTGTTGCGCCCAGAGCAGCCACCATTGGCACGTAGCGGCACGCCATTATGGTGTCGCCTAACCCTTGCTCGGCATGAAGAAAAATTATCTTGTTCGCTATTGGACTATCACCCGACCATAGCGGCTGAGCAAACGGGCGCTTCCAATGAACTTGATATGGAATATTCCAACGATATTCTTAATTTTGCCATCCGCGTTCGAATTCCTTAGCAACAAACTAATACAAGCTTCGTTGAAATGGGCCTCGCTGAGACCGCGATTGATGGCTGAGCTTGTTCATAAGCAGCAATCGCTTCTCGTAACGTTTAAACTTACTTAGCACGCGGCCGCGATTACAATGGGCCTTCGCATTATTACGGTCGAGTGATATTGCCCGATCATAGCTTGTGAGAGCGTCGGCATAGCGATGCATCTTTTCTAGAGTATTTCCACGGTTGTAGTATGCTTCAGCAAAGTTACTATTTATCGCAATAGCTTTATCGAAACTGACGAGCGCTTCATCAAACCGATCATTTTCCTGTTCACAATTGCCACGTTCCGAGTAAACGGGTGCATAATTAGGTGCGAGCGCTATCGCTTCATTGTAGCTTGTGATGGCGCTTGGTATCGGCTCAGTTGATCTAAAACGTTCCCATAAAGTCATGGTAGCAAGGTGGCACGTCGCTATTGATTTACAATGCAGTGCGAAGTAGTCGCTCCGCCTCTTCAAAATGCTCTCTCTGGGGTATAGATAATTTCCAAGCTTAATGAAACGCGTTAAAATCGCGGCTATCACTAGCAAGAATTCGCCGATAAATCGCTTCCGCTTCAGCTAGGTTGCCATTGCGGTGAAGCGGCAATAGCTCGATCGATTGGCTTCATGATGTTTGATACGAATAGCTTCGACGATGACTTTACGCTACAGTATTCGGCACAATTATTCTATTACGCCGAGTTCGCTTTGGGTCATGAGTGGAAAACGGGCGGGGCCAAAATCGAACTTTTTCCGCTGCTCTCCAAAAGCCGACAAACGGGATCGCCGCCGCGAACCGCCTGCTGCGCGCGTATTGAAACCCTGTTTGCCCGCAAAATCCAGAGTTTCTGACACGCGATTTCAAAAGTCGGGGCTAAAGGCCGCGCGCCGCTGCTCGGGTTATTGCTGCGGTGCTTGTAGCTGTTATCCGTTTTCTAACGCATAACTTAAGCGTGGCGTCGCAGGTAACCACGCAATTACTTGAGCTTAAGCATCAACGTTTCGGCATTCCCGTATGCCTGTTCAAGAATGCCGCACGGATACAAACTGACTTTATTGCGCCACCCAGCAGGCATGGTGCTGTAGCGAACCTTCTTTAGGTTTCCTGCCATGCATTCGGGCGTAAAGCTTATTAGCTCTCAAGCCCAATCGAACGCGAAAGCTCTGCGTCCAAACGATTCCCGCCGAGCCGCTCAAATTCGTGGACCGTCAGCCGATATGAGTAGCGTGATTAGCGCGATAACTTCTGAGTTAAAAAATCGTCCGAAGTAGTACGACCTACTTCACAACAGGAGCTTTTATAAGAGGCAGCCTAGAAGCTTTCGACTTGCCGGGAGCAATGTTATTTTTGATATGAGCGACAAGGTCAGGCGTGGGGTTCCATGTGTAAGTCTTCGCGTATTGTTTCTGCTGGGCTAGGCGCTGCAAGTCCCGCACGTTGCCACGAATTGCTGGCCCTTGGTGTAATCTCGCAAGGCCTCTTCTCTCATCGGCTTCAATTCGACAAATCCGGCATGATCAAAGGTGAAGATCACGCCTTGCGCCGTTATGGGCTGATGTGGACTAAGTGGCTGGATGCAACTCCCAGGGCCTTCTGTTTCGTACCGGGTATCGGGAAGCGCCACCTTGCGGTCAATCAAGTCATAATGCAGCCGATTAGGAAGCCGCCACGGACCATCGTCGGCCCATAGGTAATAGGGTAATTGGCCGGCGATGTTGTGGATAGCTGAAGATTTTCGGTGCTGCGCTTCAGGCTGATGGTGAAACGAGGTCCGGATTTGACGGCCTCAAGCATCAGAAGAAGAAGCGCAGCATGGACCATTTTGCTGGATTGGACATTTCGGTCAAGGAGACCAGCGTCTGCATTGTGGATGGCACAGGCAGGACCGTGCGGGAAGTGAAGGTGGCGAGCGGACTACAAGCCGTTGCTTTTGAGCCATAGCTTGAATCATAATAAAACGCTTGCGAGAAAAACGAGGGAAACCGAAGTGGCCCCGCTGGGTATTGGAGGTTCAAGCGATCTTCACCTTGATCAGGCGATCAGGGATAGAAGTTGCGGTGCACGCGGAAGCTCAGCCATCCACGCGCTCTGATTGCTGACCGTACGCGGGCCAGCTTGATGCGCTTTCCGCGCCGTTGCCATAGTTGGCAAGCATGCCGTAGACAAGCCCGTCTCCAGCACTTCGCGGACAACGTCGACGCCGAGGTAGGTGTTGGCGTCGAGGTTGAACTGCGTGTGGCTACCGATGGTCCAAGTCTGGAAGTTGTTGTCGCAGGTCACGCCGGCGGGGAATGCTCAATGGATATGAAGCTCTGTCCGACTTCAGCCGCGTAGAGTTCAGTGTTGGCATTGGCATTGAAGCCTGGTGGCGGTATAAGCGCCATACACCGTGGCCCCGCCACTGCTTGTTCGAGAAGTGCTCGTAAGCGGCGTTGATACCCCGTAAAGCTGTGGTCAACTGGAGGCTAGTGCCGTTAGCGGCGCTGGTCCCGTTAAACACCGTATCGCCGCCCATACCGATGCCGTACGTGCTGCCGTTACAGCAGCGAGTACATGTTGGTGTACGAGGCGTCGACGTACTTGCGGGCGCCTTCCGTGTAGTTGACTTGGGCCCGGAAGTATTTGCAGGGGCTTGATCATCGGCGCAAGCAACTTGATGCGCCGCTGATAGCCCAGCCGATCGTATCGCTGGGGTGACCGGTTAGGTCGTTCGACCCGTAGTAAGTGGCGGCCACGTCGTGGATCGCGCCCATGATCTGGGCGGAGCCCCAAGCCTGGTCGACACGCAGGTTAGCCACGATATCCGGCCACTGCATAGCCTCGGCCCGACGATGCAGGCGGAAGACCCAGGTTGCCTGCTGTTGACGAGCCGGTGGGGAATGGGAACATAATGCCGCTGCTGCCGTTGGGAATGGACGTTATGCGCGGGTTTTCAACCTGCGAAAGGCTGCTCGTTAAAAAACCGTTGCCCAACTGCGCGGTATAAGCGCCGTACAACGTGGGAGCCACCGTCGCCGTGGTCTGATGCCGGGTTGATCATGCCGCCAAAGAATGATGTCGCGGGCTGCGAGTAGAAGTCGTAGAATCGGACCGCGTGATACCGAACGTGAACCGAGCGAACTGGATGAACGCGCGGTTGGCGCTGAAGCCCACGGCGTTGTCATAAGCTGACAACGTCGTGTTCGTTCCCGGAGCCGTGATGTTGCCGGAATTGACGCCCGACTGCGGACCGCCAGAGTTGTAACCGACCGCGAGATAGCTGCGCACAGTGCCGTATTCAGTCTGGTTACGGGCGTCGGCCGTGATGTAGCCGCGCACCTTCGGAGCCAGGTTCTGAGTGGACCGCGCGCTGTCTGCCCCGTCGCCAAAGCGCCGTTGGTTGAGTTTCCGTTCATA
>CAWCVE010000004.1:0-46873 GCA_963798825.1 uncultured Alphaproteobacteria bacterium
GCGGCCGGCGCTGTTCTCGATCACCCGCCTATACGCCACACACCGAACGAAGCAAGTTTCGCGCCGGGTTCCGGCTCGGCGGGCCTTGCATCCGGGAGGCCCGCTGTCCCTGCCACTCTCCCACAGCCTAAGCGAAGCATGCTAACGGCGTGATAATCAAGAATTTATTAACGATAATGCCCACTCAAGACCCACCGCAAAAGCGGAACTTCCGTCGTAATCCCCCGGCGATTATGACAGGCCAGCCGGGTGCCATTTAGAGAAAATCAGGCGGGTTTGGGAAGCATTTCCTCCGGCCGCCGCTCGATCACCTTGTCGACCAGGCCGAATTCCATGGCTGCCTCGGCGGTGAGAAAATAATCGCGCTCGAGCGCGTCTTCGATCTTCTTCAGCGACTGGCCGGTATGCTTGACGTAGATTTCGTTGAGCCGCTTCTTCAGGTTCAGGATCTCCTGGGCATGCACCATGATGTCGGTGGCCTGGCCCTGGAAGCCGCCGGACGGCTGATGCACCATGATGCGGGCGTTGGGCAGCGCGAAACGCATGTCCTTGGCGCCGGCGGCGAGCAGCAGCGAACCCATGGAGGCCGCCTGCCCGACGCAGAGCGTGGACACCGGCGGGCGTACGAACTGCATAGTGTCGTAGATCGCCATGCCCGATGTCACCACCCCGCCGGGCGAGTTGATGTACATCGAGACTTCCTTTTTCGGGTTCTCCGCCTCCAGGAACAGAAGCTGCGCCACCACCAAGGTAGCCACCCCGTCGTCGATCGGGCCGGTGATGAAGATGATCCGTTCCTTGAGCAGCCGCGAGTAAATGTCGTAGGCCCGTTCGCCCCGGTTGGTCTGTTCGACCACCATGGGAACGAGATGTTGCATGTAGGTATCGACCGGATCTTTCATTTCGGCTCCAAAAAACGACTTGGCGCGAATCGCGTCGGCTAGATTAGCCTTACCGCAGCGTCCGACTGATCTATTTTCGAAATGCGCCCGCCGCAAGGCGCGGCCGCCGCCTAGCCCACGGTCGAATCGTCTTCCTTGTAGAGCTCCTCGCGCCCGACCTTTTTCTCGGTCACGCCGGCGAGTTCGAGCAGGAAATCGACCACCTTTTCCTCGTAGATCGGAGCGCGCAGCGCGGCGACCGCCTGCGGGTTTTGCCGGTAATAATCCCACACCCGTTGCTCCTGGCCGGCGAATTGGCGCGCCTGATCCATGACGGCGCGGTTCATTTCGTCGTCGCTCACGGCGATCTTGTTCTTCTCGCCGATCTCGGCCAACACCAAGCCGAGCCGCACCCGCCGTTCGGCAATGGCGCGGTATTCGGCCTTGGCTTTTGCTTCGGTGGTGCCCTCGTCTTCGAAGGTCTTCTTCTCGTTCTCCATCTCGCCGAGCACCGACTTCCACACCCGGCTGAATTCTTCCTCGACCAGCGAGGGCGGCGGCTCGAATTTGTGCCGCGCGTCGAGTTCGTCGAGCAGCGCGCGCTTGATTTTCTGCCGCGACACGCCGACATGCTCGCGGGCGATGCGATCCTTGACCGCGTCGCGCAGTTTCGCGAGCGACTCCATGCCGAGCGACTTGGCGAACTCCTCGTCCACCGTCACCGTGCCGGGGGTCTCGATCGACTTGGCGGTGACGACGAATTCGGCGTCCTTGCCGGCGAGATCGGCCTTCGGATAGTGCGCCGGGAACGTCACTTTAAGCGTGCGCGTCTCGCCGGTCGCGGCGCCGACCAATTGATCCTCGAAGCCCGGAATGAAGGTATTCGAGCCGATCAGCACGACGGAATCGTCGCCCGAGCCGCCTTCGAACGGCTTGCCGTCGATGGTGCCGGCAAAGGAGATCACGACCCGGTCGCCCTTGGCGGCCTTTTCGCCTTCGCCCTTTGCACTATAGGGTTTGTTCTGCTCGCTGATACGCGCGATCGCCTCGTCCACCTCGGCGTCGGTCACCTCGCTGGTGAGCCTGGTGAGCTTGATGGTTTTGAAATCGGTGAGTTCGATCGCCGGGACGATCTCGACCGCCATGGTGTAATCGAGGTCGCTCTCGCCCGCGATCAACTTCTCGACCGCGCCCTGTTCGGTCGGCAGCGTAACCTTCGGGTCGGCGGCGAGCTTGAAGCCGCGCTCGCTGACGATCTGATTATTGGTGTCCCGCACGGTCGCCTCGATCACCTCGGCCATGGCCGAACGGCCGTAGACGCGCCGCAGGTGGGCGACCGGTACCTTGCCGGGACGGAAGCCGTTGATGCGGACGCGGTCCTTCAATTCGTCCAGGCGCGCGGCGACCTTGGCGTCAAGCTCGGCGGCCGGAACGACCACCTTAAATTCGCGCTTGAGGCCTTCGGATAGCGTTTCGGTAACTTGCATCGATCACACACTTCTTTGCGAGGCCGCGCGCGGCGCCGGCCCAGTTGGAATGATGGGCGTTCGTGCGCGCGCCCGACGTTAATTCAACCCTATGCGTGGTGCGGGCGGAGGGACTCGAACCCCCACGACTTTCGTCACGGGAACCTAAATCCCGCGCGTCTACCAATTCCGCCACGCCCGCAAAGGGCACTTCTCGAGGACGATCTGGCGCCGCGATCCGGCACGGCTTAACGCACCGCGGCCCGCCAGGGCAAGCCGTCACCGCTTGCCTTACGGGCGGCGGCTTATATCACGGTAAAATCGTGCGGCAGCACTAAAATAGGCCCCACTGTGGCGCGCTCAAGAGCCGCCAGCGGCTATCACCCCAGCTGCGATAACAGGCGGCGGTAAACCTCCGGCAGCGCCTCCGGGAGATCCTCCGCGATCAGGCCGGGGCCGAAGGCATTGGCGGCCTCGCCATGCAGCCAGGCCGCGGCGCTCGCCGCCTCGAAGGCTGGCATGCCCTGCGCCAGCAGGCCCGCGATCATGCCAGCCAGGACATCGCCAGACCCCGCGGTGGCGAGAGTTCGGCGGGGCGTTGTCGGCAATCGAGGCGCGTCCATCGGGGGCGGCCACCACGGTGTCAGCGCCCTTGAACAACACGGTCGCCCCGCTTAATCGGGCCGCCAGGCGGGTTTTCTCAAGTTTTGCTTGAACTTTCGAATTCTTATGTATCTCTCTAAATAATCTAGTAAATTCTCCTTCGTGTGGGGTCAGCACGACATCCCGCGCCGCTTTGGCGACCAGGCTGGCGAGCGCCTTGGGCTCCCCCGCCAGGCTGGTTAGCGCATCGGCATCCAGCACCGCCGCTGCTCCGCTCACCAGCGCCGCCGCCGCCTGCTCCCGCATGGCCGGCCCGACTCCGCCGCCCGGTCCCAGCAGCACCGCATTGCGTCGCCTGTCGGCCAGAAAGGCCGTCAGTTCGGCCGCGCCATCGACCGGGCGCACCATGACGGCGAGGTTGGCCGCGGCATTGACGCTCAGCGCCTCGCGCGGGCTGGCGACGGTGACGAGCCCCGCCCCCGCCCGTAAGGCGCCGCGCGCCGCCAGGCGCGCAGCGCCCGTGGTTGAAAGCCCGCCCGACACCACGACCGCATGGCCGCGCGAATATTTATGGCCGTCGGCGCGCGGGTGCGGAAATGTGGAGCCCCAGAGTGCCGGACGGTTGGCGAAGGCCGCCGGTTTGATTTTATCCAGCACGCTCGCCGGAATGCCGATATCGGCCGCCTGGATTGCGCCGCAGTGTAGGCGGCCCGGCAGCAGCATGTGTCCGACCTTGCGGCGGAAGAAGGTCACAGTATGGGTCGCGTTGACCGCGCGCCCCATCACCGCGCCGGTCGTGCCGTTCACCCCACTCGGCAGATCGACGGCGATCACCGGCGCCGCGGCGGTATTCATCGCCCGGATCATGGCGCGCGGTAGGCCTTCGACCTCACGATCGAGCCCGGCGCCGAACAGCGCATCGATTACGATGTCGCAATCGACCAACGAGACCGGCGATGCCTGCTCGACCGGACCGCTCCATCGGCCGGCAGCGAGCGCGGCATCGCCCTTCAACCGTTTCGAATCGCCGACCAGACTGACGCGCACCGCAAACCCGCGCTCGGCCAGGTGGCGCGCGGCGACAAAGCCATCGCCGCCGTTATTGCCAGTGCCTGCCACAACCACCACGCGCCGGCCCTGCAACAGCGCGCCAGCGGCATCGGCCACCGCGCGCCCGGCGTTCTCCATCAGCTCGATGCCCGCCACCCCGCCGGTGATGGTGAGCCGGTCGGCTTCCGCCATTTCCAAGTTGGTGAGGAGTTCGATCATCGCGCGCGACACTACCGGCCGGCCAGAACGCCGACAAATCGACTTAACACGCTGCATTGCAACATATCTCGGGTCGCTGGCAAAAGTTTTTGCAGGGTGCTTAATTGCTGAGCAACGGGCCGCAGTCGTTCTATGCACACGACGACAACGCGCGGCCTAAACCATTGCCGGAATGCGGTTATTCCTGCTTCTCCGGCTTGGCACGGGACCTGCTAACCGGTAGCGCGGCGCTCCGCATGATCGCGATGGGCTGGGGGGAAGGAAAGACAATGAAAAAAATCGAGGCCATCATCAAACCCTTCAAACTCGACGAGGTGAAGGAGGCGCTCCAAGAGGTCGGACTCCAAGGCATCACCGTCACCGAGGCCAAGGGCTTCGGCCGGCAGAAAGGACATACCGAACTTTATCGCGGCGCCGAATACGTCGTCGATTTTCTCCCCAAGGTGAAAATCGAGATCGTGCTCGGCGACGATATGGTGGATAAAGCGATCGAGGCGATCCGGCGCGCGGCTCAAACCGGCCGGATCGGAGACGGCAAGATATTCTTGTCGAACATCGAGGAAGCCATCCGCATCAGGACCGGCAAATCCGGCATAGACGCGATCTAAGCAGCGGGGCGACGTCTTTCCGGGCAACTTCAACATAGCAGGGGGAATGCAATCCATGACGACAGCCAAGAATGTCATGAAGATGATCAAGGATAACGACGTCAAATACGTCGATTTCCGGTTTACCGATCCGCGCGGCAAGTGGCAGCACGTCACTTTCGACGTTTCGATCATCGAGGAAGACACCTTCGCCGAAGGCCAGATGTTCGACGGCTCCTCGATCGCCGGCTGGAAGGCGATCCATGAGTCCGACATGAACCTGATGCCCGATCCGGCGTCCGCCTGCATCGATCCGTTCTTCGCCGAAACTACGATGTCGCTGATCTGCGACGTGCTCGAGCCGACCACCGGCGAGCCCTACAACCGCGACCCGCGCGGCATCGCCAAAAAGGCGGAAGGCATGGTCAAGTCGATGGGCGTCGGCGACACCATTTTCTTCGGGCCGGAAGCCGAGTTCTTCGTGTTTGACGACGTCAAATATTCGGCCGAGCCCTACAACACCGGTTTCAAGCTCAACTCGATCGAGTTCCCGTCTAATTCCGACACCGAATACGAAGGCGGCAATCTCGGCCACCGCATCGGCACCAAGAAGGGCTATTTCCCGGTGCCGCCGCAGGATTCGGCGCAGGACATGCGTTCGGAAATGCTCGGCGCTATGGCGCGCATGGGCTGCGTGGTCGAGAAGCACCACCACGAAGTGGCTTCCGCCCAGCACGAGCTCGGGCTGAAATTCTCGCCGCTCACCGTGATGGCCGACCGCCTGATCATCTACAAATACTGCATCCAGCAGGTGGCGCAGATCTACGGCAAGACCGCGACCTTCATGCCCAAGCCGATCTACGGCGATAACGGCTCCGGCATGCATTGCCATCAGTCGATCTGGAAGGGAGGCAAACCGGTCTTCGCCGGCAACAAATACGCCGACCTGTCGGACACATGCCTGTCCTACATCGCCGGCATCATCAAGCACGCCAAGGCGATCAACGCCTTCACCAACCCGACCACCAATTCCTACAAGCGGCTGGTGCCGGGCTTCGAGGCGCCGGTGCTGCTCGCCTATTCGGCGCGCAACCGTTCGGCCTCCTGCCGCATTCCGTACACGACCAATCCAAAGGCCAAGCGTGTCGAGGTGCGTTTCCCCGACCCGCTGTGCAATCCCTATCTCGGTTTTGCGGCGATGTGTATGGCCGGCCTCGACGGCATCAAGAACAAGCTCGATCCGGGCTCGGCGATCGACAAGGATCTCTACGATCTGCCGCCCGCCGAACTCAAGAAGATCCCGACGGTGTGCGGCTCGCTGCGGCAAGCGCTCGGCGAACTGGACAAGGACCGCGCCTTCCTGAAAGCCGGCGGCGTGTTCGACGACGACTTTATCGACAGCTACATCGACCTCAAGATGCAGGACGTGATCCGCTTCGAGCACACCCCGCATCCGGTCGAATTCGACATGTACTACTCGGCGTAAGCGTTCCTCCCACACATCGCATTCGAGTTCCGAGACTTGGGCGATGCAACTTAAAGGGCGCTCCTTGCGGGGCGCCCTTTTTTCGTTGCGAAATTTCAGAGGCTGCGCGGCGCAGGCGCCGCGGTCCTCGGCAAGAATACTAATTCTTGCGTGGCTGCTCGGCGTCCTGAATGGCCGCTTCGTGATACCAACCGCTGCCGGAGGCAACCTTCGCCGCGCGCTGTGCGGCAAACGTCGGCTGCGGCTTTGCGATGTCGCGAGGCTCGCCGGAATTTTTGCGAGCGCGGGATGGGAACGGAATTATCTCGGCCGACCCGCGATTAGGATTCGTGTTCATTATTGTGCGCTCCTCGATTCTGCGCTCCTTCTTCGGCGCTGTGCGCCTTTGTATAATATATAACGTCTCCTAACAGATTCTGCTCCCTCCCTATGCGCCTTGCCTCACATCAAACCATCGTATGGCTACGGCGTAGGCAATCTCGTTTTTGCATCTTCTTTCGGCAGTCGTGCACGCGGCCTGCGCTCAACAAAGACCTAAATCGTCTGCTGTTTCAGCGTCATGGCCGAGCCTGCAGTGCAGCATCGCTTGGCATATTTAATGCTTTCATGACGGCAGCGGTTGGCGGCCGGGCGTGCCGTTGGCGGCGCAAGCAAGCTCACTCAAGCGCTCTCACAGGTGTCATCAGCTCATGAGAAACCCGCAATGACAAAATATAAACTCGAATACATATGGCTCGACGGCTACACCCCGACGCCAAATCTCCGCGGCAAGACCCAGATCAAACAGTTCGACGCGTTCCCGACCCTCGAGCAACTTCCGCTCTGGGGCTTCGATGGCAGCTCCACCATGCAGGCGGAAGGGCACAGCTCGGATTGCATCCTGAAACCCGTGGCGGTCTATCCGGACGGCGCGCGCAAGGACGGCGTTCTCGTCATGTGCGAAGTCATGATGCCCGACGGCACGCCGCACCCATCGAACAAGCGCGCCACCATCCTCGACGATCCTGGCGCCTGGTTCGGCTACGAGCAGGAATATTTCTTCTACAAAGACGGCCGTCCGCTCGGCTTCCCGTCGTCGGGTTATCCGGCGCCGCAAGGCCCCTACTACACCGGCGTCGGTTACAAGAATGTCGGCGACGTCGCCCGCAAGATGGTCGATGAGCATCTCGATCTGTGCCTCTATGCCGGTGTCAACCATGAAGGCATCAACGCCGAGGTGGCGAAGGGCCAGTGGGAATTCCAGATTTTCGGCAAGGGTTCCAAGAAGGCCGCCGATGAAATGTGGATGGCCCGCTACTTGATGCTGCGGCTGACCGAGAAATACGGAGTCGACATCGAGTTCCACTGCAAGCCGCTCGGCGACACCGACTGGAACGGCTCCGGCATGCACGCCAACTTCTCGACCGCTTACATGCGCGAAGTCGGCGGCAAGGAGTACTTCGAGAAGCTGATGGAGGCGTTCAAGGCCAACCGCGCCAATCACATCGCGGTCTATGGTCCGGACAACCACATGCGGCTGACCGGCAAGCACGAGACGGCCTCGATCGACACCTTCACGTTCGGCGTGGCGGACCGCGGTGCTTCGATCCGCGTGCCGCACTCGTTCGTCAACAACGGCTACAAAGGCTATCTGGAAGACCGCCGCCCCAACTCGCAAGGCGACCCCTACCAGATCGCCTCGCAGATTTTGAAGACAATCGCGTCGGTCCCGACCGCGAGCAAAGTGAGCGCCGCAGCCTAGGCGTTTTGCGCAAGTCAAACGGGCGTCCCGCGTTGGGGCGCCCGTTTTTAATGGCGCGCGAAGCGGACGGTCAGACGATCAGGAAAATGATGAGCGCGAGGCCCGCGGCGATGCCGGCTGCCGTCGCCAGCATGCGCTTGCGGTGGCGCTTCGGGCCATAGACGCCGGCGGCGCGGCGTTCGGCGATCAGCGCGGCGTCATATTCGGCCGATGACGAATAGGCGCAGGCCAAGGCCGCGCCGGCGCGCACGGCATAGGCTTCGAGCGCCACCACGGCAGCTTCAGGATGCGCGTTATTGGCCATGGGCAACATCCACGCATGCTAGCGCGCGGATGGTAAACGAGACGTTGCTACTCAAGCCGTTTACGCCGGGACTGCGGCTTTGGCGCGCCGGGCCGACGCCTTTCCTGGCGACGGACGTGCCGGCTTGGCCACCTGCCCGTCGCTGGCGGCGGGCTGATGGACACTTTGGCTCGGCGGCGTCTCGTCCTCGGCGGCATAGACGCGATTGCGGCCGGCATTCTTGGCGCAATAAAGCGCAGCGTCGGCGCGTGCGATCAGCGCGGCAATGTCGGTCACCGGTTTATAGGCCGTGGCAGCGCCGATGCTCACCGTCGCGCCGATGACCTGCTTGTCGATGGTAATGGCGGCGGCTGCAAAGCCGGCGCGCAAGCGCTCGGCGATGCGGGCGGCCAATTCCATGGGCTCCGCCACGATGACCGCGAATTCCTCGCCGCCCAGCCGGCCGATGATGTCGCTGCCGCGCATGCTCGAGCGCGCCACTTCGGCGAAGGTGCGCAACACTTCGTCGCCGGTGGCGTGGCCGAAACGGTCGTTGATTGATTTAAAGTGATCGAGATCGAGCATCAGCAGCGTCACCGGCAGACCGCGATTGGCCTGCCGCGCGCACAGACTGGCCGCGCCTTCCAGGAATGCGCGCCGGTTGAGCAGTCCGGTCAGCGGATCGGTGGAGGCCGCGTTGCGGTAGACGGTCACGTCGTTGTCCTTGACCATCAGCAGCACGATAAAGGCGGTACCAACCGCGTAAAGCATCGTCTCGAGCGTGAATACCCCAAGCCACTCCGCGGCGTAGGATTCGGGCAGGAACGCCTGCATGCCGAGCGGCATCAGGAACATCGTCGCGTGCACGCCCGGCACCACCACCGCGGCGGTGCGCGAATAGAGCGATTTGCGCCGCTCGCGCCGCAGTTCGTAGGCGATGAAAAAGGTGTAGATCGCAACCACCACGGCGCCGAGCGCGATGCGCGAATTGCTGCCCGGCGGCACCGACTGTAATTGGCACAGCGTCACCCAGACGAAGGCGCCGGCGAACGCGGCGATCGGCAGCAGCCGCCGTCCATGGAACAGCCGCACGCCATTCCACACCATGCCGCAAGCCAGGAAGGTCAGGGCTTGCGGAAATTCCGGCGGCAGCCGGTAGAGCGGGGCCGGCGCACACCAGAGCGCGATCGAGGAGGCCCCGATCAGGTAGGCCGATCCCCACCAGGCGAGCGCGCGCACGTTGCGCTGCTGCACCCAGGCGACGAGCAGCAAAATCCCGAGCAACGCGGCGATGCAAACCGCCACGAAGACCAGCGTCGGTAGGTCCAATGACCACAACTGCGGTCTGCCTGCAGCGAACATTTTAATCCTATTGGCCGCCCGGCCAGTACGTGCCTGGCGACGGTTGCAGCATACCCGCAGGCTTATGGGAAAAGCCTTGCGCGCTTGCGCGCGCTTCGATGCAAGATTTGCGAAAATTCGAATTAATTGCGCGCCAAAACGCGCGACGGCGCCCGTGGCGCCTGGCAAATAGGCGCGTAATCCTGCGCGCTCATTGTCAATTTGGTAACCGTCTCAATCGATCAGCGCTTGGAGAACTGGAACGAACGGCGCGCCTTAGCGCGGCCGTACTTCTTGCGCTCGACCACGCGCAAGTCGCGGGTGAGGAAGCCGCCCTTCTTGAGCGCGCCGCGCAGATCCGGCTCGAAATAAGTCAGTGCCTTGGAAAGACCGTGGCGCACCGCGCCGGCCTGGCCGGACAGACCGCCGCCAGAAACCGTACAGGTCACGTCGTATTGTCCGGTGCGATTGGCGGCCACCAGCGGCTGCTGGATCAGCATGCGCAACACCGGACGCGCGAAGAAGGCTTCCACCGTCTTGGTGTTGACCAAAATCTTGCCGGAGCCGGGCTTGATCCAGACGCGCGCGACCGCGTTCTTGCGTTTGCCCGTGGCGTAAGCGCGCCCTTGCGCGTCGAGCCTCTGCACGTATTTCGGCGCTTCCGGCGCAGCCGGCTTGAGGCTCGCCAATCCTTCCAGCGACTGTACGGTCTCGGCCACGGTCAGGCACTCCTTACGTTCTTGCGGTTCATGGCGGCGACGTCGAGTTTTTCCGGCTTCTGCGCCTCGTGCGGATGTTCCGGCCCGGGATAGACGCGCAGGTTTCCGAACTGCACGCGGCCGAGCGGTCCGCGCGGCAACATGCGCTCGACCGCCTTCTCGACGATGCGCTCGGGGAAGCGGCCCTCCATGATCGATTTGGCCGTTCTCTCCTTGATGCCGCCGATGAAGCCGGTGTGGTAGTGATAAACTTTCTTGTCACGCTTGCGGCCGGTGAGGACCGCCTTGGCGGCGTTGATGACGATAACGTTGTCGCCGTCATCAACGTGCGGGGTGTAGGTCGCCTTGTGCTTGCCGCGCAGCCGCAACGCGACGATCGTGGCGAGCCTGCCGACCACCAGCCCGCTGGCGTCGATCAACAGCCATTTCTTCTCGATGTCGGCGGCCTTGGCCGAATAAGTCGTCATGACAATTCCCTGGAAGGCTGGCGCGCTGACGCGCCGGAGGTGCGGTTCTCTAGCCGAGCCCGCCGTTGCGGTCAACGCCGCATTGCCGACATTTCTGCAGCTATATCAATTTGTTATAAGAATGGTATTTTGGCACCATCGGCTAATTAGTGGGCCTGCGGGATCGAATAGGTGGCGGTGACATGCGCCACCGGCTCGTCCGTCCCCTCCGAATAGATGGTGACCTCGCCCACCGCCAGCCGCTTGCCGACTTTCATCAGATGGGCGTCGGCAATGAGGTCGGCCTTTGTCGGCTTGCGCAGGAAATTGATATTGAGATTGGTGGTGACCGCCAGCGGCTGCGGTCCGATCGCCGAGAATACCGCGACATACATGGCGAAGTCGGCGAGCTCCATCATGGTCGGCCCGGACACGGTGCCGCCCGGCCGCAGGCTCGACTCGTCGAAGGCCCAGCGCACGCGCACGTCGCCATGCTCGACGCGATCGATGGTGTGGCCGCAGCCGGAATAGAACGCCTGCGGGAATTCCGCCTCGAGCAATTTCGCGATGGCGTCGGCCGACATGGCTGGCGCAGGCATTATTTTTCCCTCGCCGGTCCATCCGGCGCCTTGGTAATAGACCGACCGGCAAGCCGGTCAAACAGTCTTTTCGCCCTGTCTTGTCGTCCTGTCTTGCGCGCTCCGCCATCCGGGTTAAGTATCGCTCTCCATGACCGCGCGCAGCACCGGCCCCGATTCCGCGACCTCGCCCGTTTTGTTGCGCGGCGATATCGACGGCATCGCTTTGCTCTCGCTCAACCGGCCGCAGGCGCGCAATACGCTGTCGGAGGCGATGCTCGTGGCGCTGCATGACCAATTCGCAGCGATCGGCAAAGACGACCGGGTCCGCGCCGTGATCATTTCGCACAATGGCCCCGCCTTTTCCGCCGGCCACGACATGAAGGAAATGACCGCGCACCGCGCCGACTCCGACCGCGGCCGCGCCTATTTCAAATCGCTGATGAAACTCTGCAGCGACTTGATGATGTCGATCCAGAAGCTGCCGCAGCCGGTGATCGCCGCGGTCGAAGGCATCGCTACTGCCGCCGGCTGTCAGCTGGTCGCCAGTTGCGACCTCGCGGTGGCATCGGAAACGGCCCGTTTCTCGACCCCGGGCGTCCATATCGGCCTGTTCTGCTCGACCCCGATGGTTGCGCTGTCGCGCAACGTCGCCAACAAGCCCGCCATGGAAATGCTGCTCACCGGCGACATGGTCACGGGCCAAGATGCCTATCGCATCGGCTTGGTCAATCGCGTCGTGCCCGCCGGCAAGGCGTCCGAGCACGCGCTTGAACTGGCGCGCCAAATCGCCTCGAAGTCCATGCTGACCGTCAAGCTCGGCAAGGAAGCCTTTTACCGCCAGCGCGAGCTCAATCTCGCCGACGCCTACAAGCTCACCATCGACGTCATGGTCGAGAACATGCTGGCGCGCGATGCCGAGGAAGGCATCGGCGCCTTCATCGAAAAGCGCGATCCGTACTGGGAAGATCGGTGATGGCCGTGACGGCCGCCGCGACGAACCACGACACTTACCCCGACAGCTATATCCGCGGCATTTTAAATTCCGCGAAGACGATCGCCGTGGTCGGCATCTCGCCGAAGGACAATCGGCCGAGCTATTTCGCGTTCAAATATTTGCTGGGCCGCGGCTACCGCATGATCCCGGTCAACCCCGGCCAGGCCGGACAGAAAATTCTGGGCCAACAGGTTTACGCAAAGCTCGCCGACATCCCCGAGCCGGTCGACATGGTCGACATCTTCCGCGCATCGGAGCACGTGCTACCGGTGGTGCGCGAGGCGCTCGCACTTGACCCCAAGCCGCAGGTGATATGGATGCAGCTCAGCATACGTAACGACGAAGCAGCGGCGCTCGCCGAACAAGCCGGCCTCAAGGTGGTGATGAACCGCTGCCCGAAAATCGAATACGGGCGGCTGTCGTCGGAGATTTCCTGGATCGGCGTCAACTCGCGCACGCTCTCGTCCAAGCGCGGGCAGACGCTGGGCAAGGGCGTGCAGCGCATGGCGCTCGGCCCGCAAAAGGACGAAGAAAACGCCGGTTGAGCCGACCCTTTACCGCGAAATGAATTTCAATGACGCCGCGTCCGCGTGGTCGTCCGCTTTCAAATTGACGCGGTGCCATGATGCCGCCTTGACGCCGCGCCCACCTGCCCCGTTATATCGCGCTCAGGTCCGCGCCACGCCAATTCCGGCCGGCGGATGACATAAGGATGGCAATCATGGCCGACGCCGAACGCACTCCGGGCTTTGCGACGCTTTCAATTCACGCCGGTGCCAAGCCGGACCCGACTACCGGCGCGCGGGCGACGCCGATCTACCAAACCACATCCTTCGTGTTCGACGACGTTGAACACGCCGCTTCGCTGTTCGGCCTGCAGGCCTTCGGCAACATCTATACCCGCATCGGCAATCCGACCTGTGCCGTGCTGGAGGAACGCGTCGCCGCGCTCGAGGGCGGCACCGCCGGCCTCGCGGTCGCCTCCGGCCACGCCGCCCAAATCATCGTGCTGCATGCGTTGATGACGCCGGGAGACGAGATCGTCGCCTCCAAGAAGCTCTATGGCGGCTCGATCAACCAGTTCAATCACTCGATCAAGAATTTCGGCTGGAACGTGGTGTGGGCTGACCCCGACGACATGGCGACCTTCGAGAAGGCCGTCTCGCCGAAGACCAAGGCGATCTTCATCGAGTTCGATCGCCAATCCCGGCGGTGTGATTACCGACATCGAGGCGGTCTCCAAAATCGCGCGCAAGGCCGGCGTGCCGCTGATCGTCGATAACACGCTGGCGACGCCATATCTGTGCAAGCCGTTTGACTACGGCGCCGATATTATCGTGCATTCGCTTACCAAATTCCTCGGCGGCCACGGCAACTCGATCGGCGGCATGATCGTCGACGGCGGCAAATTCAATTGGCTGCAGAACAAGAGCTACCCGATGCTATCGGAGCCGCGCCCGGAATATTCCGGCATGGTGCTGGGCGAGACCTTCGGCAATTTCGCTTTCGCCATCGCTTGCCGCGTGCTCGGCCTGCGCGACCTCGGCCCGGCGCTGTCGCCGTTCAACGCCTTCCTGATTATCACCGGCATCGAGACTTTGCCGCTGCGCATGCAGCGCCATTCCGACAACGCGCTCGCGGTCGCGCAATGGCTGGCGAAGCGGCCGGAAGTGGCCTGGGTGAGTTATCCGGGTTTGCCCGGCGACAAATTCAACGCGCTCGCTAAGAAATACGTGCCGAAGGGCGCCGGCGCGGTGTTTACCTTCGGGCTCAAGGGCGGCTACGACGCGGGCGTGAAGCTAGTGTCGAACGTCAAGTTGTTCTCGCATCTCGCCAATATCGGCGACACCCGTTCGCTGATCATCCATCCCGCCTCGACCACGCACAAACAATTGTCGGACGCACAAAAGGTACAGGCCGGCGCTGGACCCGACGTGGTGCGGCTGTCGGTCGGCTTGGAAGACACCGCCGATATTATCGCCGACCTCGAGCAGGGCTTGAAAGGGTAGCGAATTGCGTCAGGCCTTCTTGAGCGTGCGCGCGACATAGTCGCGGATACGCGCCAGAGATTCCGGCGCCGCCCAGATTTCAGTCACCGCTTTGTCGGTCGCCGCGCCGCTTTGCGCATAGCGTTCGCTCGCTGCTTGGCGGATTTGCATCTTGCTCTGCGCGAAGGCCGGCGGCGACAGCGCGGCGAGCGTCTGTGCGGCGGCGAGCGAGCGCTCCATCAGCAGCGCGGGCTCGACCGTTTCGTTGACCCAGCCGCGATGCGCGGCCACATCGGCGGGGAAAGTCGCGCCGCTTAAAATGGTCTCGCTGAAAAAATACGGCGGCGTTGCGTGCCGCATGATCTCGAAAGCGAGCGCCGGAAACGGCACGCCGACCAGCAATTCGGTGACGCCGATGCGGGCGCCGTCATTCGCCATAACGCGCCGGTCGGCGCAACAGGCGAGCACGCAGCCGCCGGCGATGGCGTGGCCGTTGATCGCCGCCACCAGCGGCTTGGGAAAATGAAACGCCGCGTCGTAGAGCCGGTGCAGCGCCGGCAGAAATTTGCGGATATAATCCGCGCCGCCCGCGCTGACGCGGATCAGATCGACGCCGGCCGAAAAAATCTTGCTCTGCCCGGTCAGCACCACGGCCTTGGCGTCGGCGCCGCGCAGCTCGTCGAAACGCGCGCCCAGCGCCTCGCAGAATTCGATGTCGAGCGCGTTGGCCTTGCCGTGCGCAAGCGTCAGCACCGCAATGCCGGCATGGTCCTTGATATCGATCACGCCGCCCGCCCCGCCGCTGCCACGCGATAGACCGTGCGATGCGACAGTCTTTCGGCATGCACGACGGCAATCGTGAACGTCACCAGCGCCATTATCTGGTGCGCGAGCGCAAGCGCAAGCGGCGCCTGATAAAGCAGCGTGACGATGCCGAGCACGGCCTGCAGCGTGACCGCGCCTGCCAGGATAAACGCGCCGCGAATGTCGCACTGCGTTCGCCGTGCATCGAAGGCGTGCAGCATCGCCAACAGCCATATCCCGTCGGCCAGCAGGCGGTGATCGAGCTGAACGGTCAGGATGTTCTCGAACAGATTGCGCCAGAGCGGCTTGATGAAAAACAGTTGGTCAAGCGGTGGCATGACCGCACCGTCGATCAGCGGCCAGGTATTGTATTTCAATCCGCCGTCAAGCCCTGCGACCAGCGCGCCAAGATAGATCTGCGCCAACAGCAACGCGGCAATCGCCAGCGCGGCGAGCCGCAAGCGCGGCGCCGCGTCGTCTGGCGCTCGCGCGGCGATCTGCTGCGCGGTCCAAACGATGGCCGCATAGATCGCGCAGGCGAGCGTCATATGGAACGCCAGCCGATATTGCGACACTTTGACCAGCGTGCCCGAAAGCCCCGACGCTACCATCCACCAGCCGACCACGCCGAGCGCGCCGCCGCCGGCAAAAATGATCCACAGCCGCATGCGCAGCGGCGGCGGAATAGCGCCCTGCCACAGGAACAGCAGAAACGGCAGCAGGAATACCGCGCCGGTCGTGCGCGCCAATAGCCTATGCGTCCATTCCCACCAATAGATGGTCTTGAATTGCGCGAGAGTCATGTCGTGGTTGAGTTCACGGTATTGCGGAATGGACTTGTAGGCGTCGAATTCGGCCTGCCAGGCGCTCTCGCTCAACGGCGGCACGACGCCGGTGACCGGCTTCCATTCCACGATCGAGAGGCCGGATACCGTGAGCCTTGTGGCGCCGCCCACGATCAGCGTCAGGAAGATCATGGTCGCCGCCGCATACAGCCACAGCCGCAGCGCGCGCGCGCGAACCTCCGGGACCGAACGATAATCGTGCATGGAACGCTGGCTTTGCAGGAAACCGCGCGGACCATATAGTCATGCGCGCCGCACCGCAAATTACAAAACGCAGATCGTCCATGCCCATCCGCATCCGCAAACTGATCGGCGCCATCGCCCTGCTGGTGCTGGTATCGGCGTGGGCGCTCCTCGCCATGGCGCTGGCGCAGTCGGTGTTGACCGACATTAACGGTTTTGTGGCGGCGATTTTTTACGCGGTCGCAGGGCTCGGCTGGGTGCTGCCGGCGATGCCGCTGGTGAGCTGGATGCTGCGGCCGGACACGCCGCGCGTGGAAACTGAGCCGCGTTGACGCGGCGGAAGCCTATGTCGGATTAGTTATAATTAGTACGCTTTATCAGTAAGTTAAATATAATGGCAGGCTGGTGTCCAACCGGTGTCCAATATAATTTCCCGATTTCGAGGGTCGCTGACGCGTCAAAATCCGCGCACCGATAGATGGCCATCGCATCGCAACCAAGCCGGCCGCCGGCGCGGGCTGGGCATGGCAGTATTTCTTAATGGATGCGCCCTACGCTGACGGCCAAATTTGGAAATGGATCGGCCCGGAACGCATGACCTACGGCCAAGGTTTCAATTCTGATTTCACCGTATTCAGCGACACTCGCCGCGCCAAGGCGAACAGCAAATGCATTGATTGCGGCTGCTTGATCAATCGTGGTCGGCGTTGTGGTCCGTGTCGGGACATCGCGGGTGAACGCCGCCGGCAAGACGCTTATGCGGCGAAGAAAGCGGCGAGAGATACGCGCCGCTCGCCGTAGAGGTCGCAGTCCAGCGTGGGCAAACACGTTACTGATGGCACATTCCTGAGATTATTTAAGCAGAGCATCGCGCTCGTCAGCCATCGCTATCAGCTCTCGTTCGGTTCGAGGAATATCGTCACGAATAGTTTTTGCCAGAATTCCGAGCCCCTCCACGGCCGCGATAACATCTTTTCCCATAGCAGAGGCTACGCCCTCAATCGGTACTCCGCGCATCGTTTCCATCTCAAACAGATTATCGCTAAGCGCCTTTATCCTCTCAATGACCGTCGTGACACGCGGCCCGTGTGGTGGCGGGGCGGCACTGGCAGAATGGCTTAAGGTCGTCGCAGCCTCATAGCGAAGGGTCTTCAATCGTTTTATGAATTCGAGCGGCCCCGCATCGGTTGGCGGAAAGCGGTTTGCGAGATTGTCGAGATACGATGCTGCCAGCTTCAGATTATCAAGGTCGAGTTGCGCACGCTTTATCCGATCGTCAAGCAATTTTCTCTGCGCGTCTTTTGCTTGGCGCTCGGCTCGCCTCGCTGTCGTGATCGCCGCGCGATATGCGAGCCATCCCGCAAGCAGTGTTGCGCCTGCACCCAACAAACCTTGATATCTGTTGAGCCAGAATTCTATTGGTCCCAGGGCATCGCCTTTAACCGTCGCCTGCTCAGCAAATTTCAAAGCCTCATGCACGGTATTGCTCAGCCAAAACATCTGGCCAGTCCTCCCGTCTAGAGGATAGCACGGTCGCACCCTATGATGGCTTATGCGAAAGGCTCCGCCTTACCCGCCTAAGACCCTCGGCAACATGCGCGCCAACGGCGTGCACACGCTCGCCGAGTGGTGTCTTGGCCGCGGCCGCGATCACTTTAGGCACTTTTGAAAAAACATTATTCAGGGGAGTATGAATTTTGTCGGCAGCTCCAAAGCCACAACTACAAGCATCAAACAAATACTCACCGTGAGAACAAGCGAGACAACGTATTCGGTAGTTTCAGGGCCTTTAATAGCGCGTGGCATGACCTCCTCCATCGCAACTATTGGCTGCGGAAATAACGCCGGGCAATCAACAAGGTTCCAATCGACTACCTCTGGTACGACCCATGCTCACCCTCAAACGCGCCTCCAAATCCCGCCCCAGCGGCACATGGTCGGACGACGACTACGACGTGTTCGACGGCGAGCAGCACATCGGCCGCATCATGTGGACGCACGCGGCGTCGATAGAGACACCGTGGTTCTGGACGATCACCGCGCGCGTACCGCAATACCCGCAGGGTTGGGGACAGGCTCCAATGTCATGGACCCGACATTACGTTTAGTGCTAGTGTTTTTAGTCGTTGGCTGCGTCAATGGGCGCTAACGCTTGAGAGACACGATGGCCACCGCGTCAGAGTGGCACGCGCACTCCCGCCTCAATCTCAAGAATAGTCATGCCGGTCACGCCGGTGAGGGAGCGTCGTATGCGCAAAATCGCGATGTCGACTTCGGAAGCGGTCGCCCACAGAGTCATTCAAGCAAATATCGATAAATTCAACGAGCTTCTGGAAGACACTATGGAGCCGACCAAGCGGGCAATGATAATTCGCCTTCTTGCCGAGGAGGAGGCAAAGCAGGTCCTCATGCGTATGGAAAAGCAAGCCTAAGCTTTTGACTTAGCGGTTCTCATTCCAGACGCGCCAATGCGTCGGTTCGATGTCGATGCGTTTTTTCGTCGAAGCATCGACCCAACCGGCACCGCTTTTGTGGCACGGGAACACCAATGCGTGGGTCCCCTGAAAGTCCATCACGCAAAGCTCAAGGCCCACCCCCGCTGGCGCGATTGAAATCGACAGCCACTTGTCTGGCAATGGATGAATTTGGACCATAAACAATCCGTGACATGCAATACACTGACTGCATTGACCCACATCAATATGCGTTGAAAAGAAAAACGGCTTTCGTAGCGCGGCAAGCGCGGCTTGCCTTTTTAACTTTGTTTTTCAAACCACCGAAAGCGATCCGAACTCAATTCATGATTGCGGCTACGCGGCGAGCCGTGAGCAGGCGATGGCGGATTTCAAGGCGGCGTGGGAGCGCGAGCCGGCCATGCAGCTAAAGTAATTTTTCTTTGGTTTGACACATGCGTTGAAGCCGATGACGCCACTGGAGCTTCCCGTGATCGCTCGAACAAAATGGCACCTGCATTCCCCCCAAAAGAGCCGAGATCGTCTTTTTCGCAGGTAGCCGCAATCGCTAGTCCAATCGAAGCAAGGTGGGCGCGACGGTAGCAATACACGGCGAGCAAGGCTCTTGTTGTCGGCGGAATCGTCTTAATGAGGTCATGTAGCCCATGCGCACTGGCACGATACATCTCGCCGAGCGTTTCGTCGGAGACGGGACACGGCTCGTCCTCAAGAAGTATGCGGTGTTCGGGCAGCATCGTGATCTCTCCGACGCGGGTGTTCCCGTTAATGAGCATCCGATGCGCCGCGTTAACTTAGAGTTAACTTGATGGGCTGCCGCCTGATCGCCCGTCACGCGCGCTCCTGAAACAGAAAGATCGCCAACGCGGCGGTCTCTCCGAAATCCAATCAGGTGTTTTGATTAGGCCACTGCGAGTGCAGCGGCAGCATTCCGTTTCCTTCGCCGCGCAAGCAATCCTACCAGGCCCAAGCCAGTGCCGAAAAGTGGTAACGCCGCAGGCAACGGCGTTGCTGTTGCAAAGATAAGGTCGCTCGACTGCGTCTGTTGGTTGCAACAATTGATATATATTGAAATTGTGTGTTGAGACCACTCCACAATATCAACACTCGAATAGAGCTGCGTTTCACCGGCAATGCTCGACAAAAATTTTATGCCACCCGGATCAGCCTCCAGATTAGGCAGCCCTGAGGGAATCACACCGCCGCCTGGACCTGATGAAAACGTAGCGTTCAACAACCCGGAAAAGGTGAAAGACCAAGAAACGAAATCACTGGGGAGGAGTAGACAACTGTTACAATCGGTCGTGATGGTGCCGGTGACAATCGTTGTGCCTCCCACAGTGAAAGTATCAGCAGGAAATGCAACAGAATAAGTATAAGTTGAGGCGTGCGCGGGGGACAAACCCAACACGGCTACGAGGGCCATGCTGGCGATGAGGCCCAATAATTTCGTTTTCATGGAAGCTTACTCCCACGATTTGCCAGCCGCTCATTGTCTGAAGCAAACCAGCAATCTCTCGCCACATACCCAGTGTCGGCTTTTTCGAGGGTGCTGCCAAGGGGGTGTCTGGTCTCTTTCCAACTCACCCCTGCAGTGCATCATGGCACTGCCTAGGGCCTACCGGCAGTGCAGCAATTCCGCTCTGCAATTGTCGCTCATGGGTCATGTGTGGACGGCGCCTGATTGGCAAGAGCTTTTTTGACGTTGCTGCAGCATTGGTCGGTGCGGTCATGTGTCCGGCCTGTTTGTGCGGCGTGCATGGCCGCTGGCCATAATGCTTTTCGCGGATCGGGTCCCAATCGTAAGCCCGCACTCGAAGGTGCTATGACCCATACGGGTTCTCCCGATCCATCGATCGACCTTGTCTGCATTACGTCGTTTGCCCTCACCAATTCGTTTGACCGATCTGCGCGCTGGCATTCTTCATGCTGCCAACGTCAGCATCGGCTTGTTGTATCTCTCCTTTCGACCCAACCATCCTACGCCATCTCGATGCCGCAGCGTAGGCGCCGTCCACAGCATCATAAGCGGACAAACTCGCCAAGGGTTAAGCCCCACCGTTGTCCGCTGTGGTCCAAAAGCGGACAAACTATTGCGACGCAGCGAATGTCCGCTATGTGCCAATCGCGACCAACGCGCCGTAGCAAAATTTTAGTCGATAAACGGAAACACCACCCATTTTCATGGCACTCGCGTGCCGGTGGAGGAGCCGTCCACAGCATCATGTGTGGACGGCGCCTGATTGGCAAGAGCTTTTTTGACGTTGCTGCAGCATTGGTCGGTGCGGTCATGTGTCCGGCCTGTTTGTGCGGCGTGCATGGCCGCTGGCCATAATGCTTTTCGCGGATCGGGTCCCAATCGTAAGCCCGCACTCGAAGGTGCTATGACCCATACGGGTTCTCCCGATCCATCGATCGACCTTGTCTGCATTACGTCGTTTGCCCTCACCAATTCGTTTGACCGATCTGCGCGCTGGCATTCTTCATGCTGCCAACGTCAGCATCGGCTTGTTGTATCTCTCCTTTCGACCCAACCATCCTACGCCATCTCGATGCCGCAGCGTAGGCGCCGTCCACAGCATCATAAGCGGACAAACTCGCCAAGGGTTAAGCCCCACCGTTGTCCGCTGTGGTCCAAAAGCGGACAAACTATTGCGACGCAGCGAATGTCCGCTATGTGCCAATCGCGACCAACGCGCCGTAGCAAAATTTTAGTCGATAAACGGAAACACCACCCATTTTCATGGCACTCGCGTGCCGGTGGAGGAGCCGTCCACAGCATCAATAGCGGACATGCCTGCGATCTGGCACCCCTACATCCTCAAATACAAAACCCGGCACATTGGCCGGGGCTTTGTTTGGATCAACATAGGGGATTGCGCTCTCGATCGATCAATACGACCGGTCCTCCTCAGTTAAACCGATAATTGAGGCCGATGCGGACGATGCTTCCAAAAACCGAGGACACCGTGTTGCCAAGAGTTGTATAGGCTGGAAAGGCGCCTCCTCCGCAGATTACACCAAAGGCGGACGTACAGTTCAGTGGATGACTTACGTGCCCTAAATCATACCAAAGATATTCCGCCTTGACCGTCCAGTGATCAGAAAATGCCCATTCGGCACCGCCACCAACCGCGTAGCCGATCTTTACCGACGAGCCCGATCCAGAGTAAGTAACGCCAAAAAAACCATTGCTGGCACTGACGAAACCCTGGCTGTTGACGCCACCTAAGGCTAGACCACCTGTCGCGAACAGTAATAGACGGTCCTGAACCGCAAATCCCACGCGGCCGCGAACAGTGCTCAGCCATTGCAACGAAACTTGTTCATTGGTTGTGCCGGCATTCACGCCGGCGCCATTTGTCGTAAGTTGGTAAGGCCCATTCGCTCCAGTGGTCGTTTGGCTCCCGGAAATGTGTCCCCAGTCAATATCGCCTTCTATGCCATATACCCACTGTCGGCTTTGCCAGTTGCAACCGAGCTGCCCGCCACCAATCCAACCGCTGCTCTTTGTGTCGGTTGCAGGGGGTAAGGTTTGAGTGGGGAGGCCGCCACTGATACCCGGGATTCCATTGATCGGGTCGGGGGTGGTGTTCGGGTCGTCTCGATATGAACTACTGCCATTATTCCAAATATACCCGCCGTTGGCTCCGATGTAGCACCCGTTCCAGCCATAGGCCGGTGCAACAACCACCGGCAGGGCCTTTACGGGCATATCGGCAGCAACGGCCGATCCGCTGAACGCCAGTGCTGCAAATGGAAATAGGAAAATAAATTTTTGCACAGTTGCCTCCAATAAAGGTCACCGCACTGATCCTACAACCAATCTAAACCTAATGGCTGCAAATAGCTGTGGCTAAACCGCAACAGCCCGAAGAATATGCACGGCGAGCAGGCCATCCTGCAATGTCGATGATGGGCCATTCGCGACCATTATTATTTTTATGCTTTTTTTATTTTGTCCGCTTTGGGTCATTCGCTGCGTAGCTTTTCAGCCTCCGGACCGATCTTTGTCCGCTGTTGCCCCAATAGGCGACAAAACGGGCACGGCTGGTTTGTCCGCTATGTGCCAAAAGCTGCCGCCAGCTAAATCTTGATCCTTGATCGCAAGGAAAAGTCCGTCACGCTGGCGGCGGCTAAACTTGGCGGGACGTTGCCAATTTGCCACACCGGTCGCAATTCAGCATTCAACTCATGGATTGCAAGGGCCAATCATCGCCCCTTACCTTGCAAACGGCCATTTCAGACCAGTACAGTCAGATACAATCCATGTGTTGGGGGGCTAAGGATGCAAATCAAATTCGTCAGTTTGCTGACAGTGGCGCTCACCCTCAGCGCAGTACAAATAGCTTCCGCCGCAGACCTTCCAACTAAAGCGCCGGTCTATAAAGCACCACCACCTGTCGTCGCCTATAATTGGGCAGGTTTCTATATCGGTGCACACGTTGGTGGTGCGTGGGGCAACACTGACATTAGCCAATTTTCTGATTTTTTGGAAGGCGGCTCAATGAATGTTTCTGGCGCATTCGGCGGTGGCCAGATCGGCTTCAATTGGATGGCGTCACCAAACATTTTATTAGGTTTAGAAGCGGACGTAAGCGGCGGTAAGTTGTCTGGGAGCACGATCGTCATTCCGCCCTTCGTTGGGCCCGAACGGCTTCTCTACGAAGACAAGATCGATGTATTTGGCACAGCACGTGGCCGAGTTGGCTACGTCCAGAACAACTGGTTAGTCTATGGCACGGGTGGATTCGCCTGGGCCGAGGATACACTCACGCGCACGCAACTGGCCGGCAATCCTCAATTCTCACCACCGATTGGTGCCGTCTACTCGCACGACGGGACGAGAACGGGATGGACCGCTGGGGCGGGCTTCGAATGGGGCTTTGCCCCGCACTGGTCGGCCAAACTTGAATATTTGTACATGGACTTTGCAGGTCAAAATTTCAATTTCACTGACGTGACACATCCGCTCGGCACGCCATGCTCCGGTGGAAATATCTGCGTGACGGAGGGCCGTCTTAAGGTCAACACGATTAAAGTCGGTGTGAACTATATCTTCAATTAGAATACTGATCGCGAAAGCAGCCGGATGTCCGCTTCGGGTCACAAGCGGACAAACCGTCACTGGCCAATAACCGCCTTTTGTCCGCTGTTACCCCAATAGCGACCATCGGGGTTTCGATTTTAATGCAGGCTAGTGTCCGCTGGCCGGATAACGGACGACAGTCCCATTGGCTGACGCTCCTCGCGCACGGCGCGGGCACACTGCTCGACGTACAATTCGGTCGCATCACCGATGGTGACGACTTTCGGCGGCTGTTCTTTCGCCTTTGCCTGCGAATAATCGAAACATGGCTGGCAAATCGGAATGCCGGGCCAGTGGATGGACGGCGCGCCGCACCTCCAACATTTTTGCTTAGGTGTTGCCATTGGTTTTGCGCTGTCAGCGCCCGTTCAGCGAGTTGGCGCCAAATTCGTATTCGCCGATCACCGCGCCATCGAGACGCAGCGGCTCGGGCTCTCTGTGCGAGCGAACGATCTGCGCGGCGTCCTGCAACGCTTGGACAATCCGCTGGCGTTCCGCCTCTTTTGTTTCCCCGAACGCGGGGGTGCGTTTGTTAATTCTCAGAGTGAAAACATCGGGCATCGTTCAGCTCCTAGGACTGCGAAAATCGTTCCGTGTACGCCTTCTTTTCGGTGTAGGACATCTTGTCTCAAATCTTGTCGCCCTCTACTCCGCTAGGTAAATACCCGGCGCGCTCAGGTGGCTCGCGGCCCGTTTGCCGGAATGTGCCGACGCCCTGTGACGTCATTCGCTGGATGATTTTTTCAAACCCAGCGACTTGGCGTTCAGTGACCAAGGTAGCCAGCATTGGGCGCGCGATGTCGTCGCCGACTGTTGATCGAAGCCACCTCGTCACAGCATCGACTTTGGCTCCGCCGGCGTCGCCCAACCGAGCGCGCTCGGCTTTAGCGGCGTCCGACAGCATTTTTAGCTCATGGGCTTGCGAACCTGCATAGAGGCCGAGCAGCCCGGAGAATTGCTCTTGCGTGAGATTGTTCGCCTTTGCCCAGGCTTGCGCGCTGGCTAAAACTTGGCCCTTAATCGGATCCTTCAAATCGAACCTAAACGGTGGCAGACCTTCCGGCATTTTGAAGTGGCGGGCAGATCGAGCTTGTAGTCCGCGGGCTTGTCGGGAAGCGAAAGTAGGTTCGCCTCGCGCGCCGCCTTGTCCGCAGCGGCCGCAAGCCATTCGGCCTCGGTCAATTTCGTTTCGCGAATTTTGACGCGCACCATGTTTGGATCGGCAACAGGAGGCGCGGTAGGATCAACCGGCGGCGCGTCACTTCCCGGCTTCGATTGAAATTCGGCCGCGTAGGAAATTCGCTCGGCAAAGGTCATCCGGTTATAAGTTGCCTCATCGACCTTTTCGCCCGGCGCGCGACCAACGGCTGCCGTCACACCGTTTACACGATCGACTTCGGCTTGCTGATGGGCAAACCGATCTTGCGGATCATATCGGCCCAAGCTGCGGCTGATGGCGCAGCCTTCGCTGCTGCTGCGGCTGGCTTCGGCGCGGGCTCCGGTGTGGTGAGGTGGACTAGCGGGCTCGTTGAGGCGTCGGTGTGCGTGTCGGTCATGCCGCAACCCCTTCGCTCTGACTCTCAAGTGCCGTCGCAACGAGATGCCGCACCTGTCCGGAGATCGTTCGGTGCTCAGCCTTGGCGGCGCGTTCAATCTTGGATCTCAGCTCGCGATCGATAGCCACACTTAACTGCTCTCGATCTTTCCCATTGGTGTTTGCCATGTGCGTTCTCAATTCTTCTGACGCAAACATGCGACGACCTTTTACCTGAGGCAACGCACCTAAAAATGTTGGACAATCCTAAAAATAATTGTGGCCTCCAAAAATTGCCCTCGGCACCGGACCGCCGCCCGACCGTGCCCCGCCATCCATTTGGCCGTCCGCTTACTTAGAGAAGCCCGCCCATTAGCTTTGCTCCCGGCAGCCGGGGAATTTAGCCACCGGGACTTTTTTCGACACCGCGCACCCCTGCACCTCGGCAACAAGGTCGAGAAGCCGGGAGGTTGGCCTATTTTCAGCCGCCGTCCCAATAAAACAAGGCTCAGATGTGAACAGTGGCAATACGTGCCCGATCGCGCGCGTAGTTTTGCCCCCCGGCATCGATCGCGAGAGAAAATCCAAAAATCTGTGAGAGAAAAAAGCATTCCTCGCGTCGATCGGCGTCGAGCTGGCGTCGAGCGGCAGCGGGCGAGCCCCGGTCACAGGCGTTTGATCGGATGCGGGCTGCCGTTTCAGCCTGTGCTAGGCGGAAACTGAGGAAAAAAATCCCTGTATTGCTGGCGTTTCTGTGCGCATGTCCAACGGGCAGCCAATAGGCGTAGCAGAAGCCCCGCATTTGCCGGCGATTGTCAGCCTATTCGGCGCCATCGTCGCTGCTGTCGATCTCCGTCGCAGTTGCATCGATCGTTACCGGCGTAATCACTTTTGGATTTGGCGACAGCGGCTGCGCGGGCTGCTGAATGATGCGAATTACTATGCCGGGCGTGATGGTGCCAGTGGGCCGGGCGGTGGCCTCGGCTTCGATCTGCTCCAGGCCGCGCACTGCTGCGACCACGCACATGCCGTTAGCGGACGTGTCCCGCACTCGCTTCAACGCCCCCTCATTGCCAGCGCAAATGGCATCACGAAATACCCGGCGTTCTGACCGCAGGAGCGCGCGCACCTCGGCCCTGTCGAGATAGCGCCGCATAACGTCTGGTTTTATCTCAGCAATCTTGGCGGCCTCGACGAAATCGAGCGGCTTGCAGTCAGGATCGTCCATTTTGCCGTACACCATCAACATAATGGCGTCGCGAACGACTTTCCGGATCGGCCGCGGGCGCTTCAATTCGCGCGAGCCGGAAGCCATTAGCGGTGGATTAGCAGGCATGGCAGAAATCCTCGATCGATTTTGTTCCTATGGGATACCTCAAACCACCCTCATCGGCTCTCCTGATTTTGGCAACGCTCTCTCTCTGAATAAGAATTCCCTGACGGTCCCCATGCGAGTTCCGAATTAGTTGGTCAGTGAGGTAAGTGAAGTCAGTGGTTTTGCTCTTTCCTCCACGCCTCGCGTGCTTTTGCTGATTGGTAAGTAATTTTTCACTGACTTCACTGACTGGGGCCTGTGGTGGAAAGAGGATTTTCACTGACTTCACTGACTAGACTGACCGGCTCTCGTATATGTTGGTCAGTTCATATGCCGCCGCGAGGCGATCTCTGATCGACAACTCGCTTTTGGCGTAGACGACCTGCCGCTTGCCGTTGATCTTCCACAGGCCGTCATCGGCACCTCGTTGCGGACAGGGACGTAGCCGCATTTTTCGAGCCGGTGCGGGATTGCGCGGCGGTTCTTGCGGTCTTTGATCCAGTTTTCAAATCCGTCGCCTGCTCTGTTCGCTATCTGAGTGAGCGTCGTGGCGTTCGGGTTGCTCATGCTTGTCGAGCACGATCGGCGAGCTCGGCATCTTCCGGCGAGCGGTTGGCGTCAACGATGTCCCAGAATGCCGGGGTTTTGGGCGGCGGCGCTTTCGGATCGAAGGATGAGATGTCGAGCTCGGCGAGATAGGCGGCGACATGGCGATCGCCGCCCTTGGCGTACCAGCCCCAAAGCTCGTTCCAATAGCCTTTGATGAAATCCTCGTTCCTTGAGATCGGACCATGCCACGAAATGCCGGCGGTCATCGGCGGGCAGATAGATGCCGTCCGCCTTGTGGTTCGTCGTGATGATGACGCCGCAGCAATTGAAGACGCTAGTGTTCGCGCAGGTTCTTCTCGTCGACGCGCAGCACGTCGGGCGGCGCCGCGGTGTATGCCTTCATGTGATCGTAGAAAGCTGAAGCGATTGATGTCGCCGAGATCGCGCGCTTCGCTGATGCGCAGGATGACCGATTTGAGGAAGCCGTTGAAGCGCCCAAGATGTGTTGCGGCGAAACCTCGGTAAAATTCCACGGCCCGACCGCGCGCTTCACAGGCTCAAGCATCGTGTCCTTGCCGATGCCCGGACGTGCCGCCGAGCACCAGCGCGTGATTGATCTTGTCCTGCGGACGCTGCACGCGATGGGCGAGCCAACGCACGATATGGTCGTTATTGTCTCCAAACACCTTGTGAACGTGATCGAGCCAGGGATCGGCTTCGGCGGCATTGCCGCGGATGATCGTCGGCGGCCGATAGAGGTTGAAACAGGTGACCTCGTTGCGCTCGATCCATCCGCCATCCGATACCAGGCGATCGCGGATCAGCATGGGCAAGCCGGGCGCCCACGTCATTTGCTCGACCGGTTTGTTTTGATCCAGCCACGCGGCAGCTGGTATTGTTTTCTGCTTGCCATCCACGCCGGTAAGCACGATCGGCGGTATGCGCGAGTTGACGCTGCTCGCCGGCCAGCTCTCGCGAGATGGCGCAAAGATGTAGGAATGGCTCGGCATATAGGCGTGGAAGTCGGAAAGCGATACGCCCACTCCCACGCTCTCCCCCGCGCTTTCCTCGGCCAGGATTTCGGTCGGCGCTTTCCATCCATCATCCGGCGGCATGTCGTGCCCGTTCCCGTTCATGGGCTCGCTGGCCGGCTTGCGCAGGTACTTGGCAATCGCGTCGTCAGCTACCTGCTCGGGTGTCCTCGTATTGCTCATAGGCCGGCCTTCGCGTTCAATAGCGCATCGATCTGTTCGGCTCCCCAGGCCGGCGCGATCTCAGGTTTCAATTTCTGCAAGCGTACGGCGACCTCGCGGATCTGCCGCTCGTTCAATTCAGAAAGCCGGCGGCGGCAATCGGGCTCGAGCAAAGCCGCGGTTCCACGCTCGCGCAGGCTGTACATGACGGCTTCGACAGTCGTCGGCGCGGCGCCGTGCAGTTTGCGTTGCCGGCATAATGCGGCGTCATACATCGATTGCAGCTCGGCGGCGCTGGCGACACTCATCGCGCGCCTCCGAAAGCATCGGCCATGATTTGTTGAACGATATCGGCTCCATACCGCTCGGGCAGATTTTCGAAATCGGCATCGACTTGGAGCGCGTCAACCGCCTCCAAAAACGCGAGATCACCGTACTCAACAAGCATGGCCTTGGCCTCCGCCCGCTCACGGAATACGTCCAAGGGATGCGGTGAGATGCGTGCGGCCTGAGTTATCAGCGGAACTCCGGGGTGAACGGGATCTGGTCGTCAAAATCTCTTGCCGCCGCCGCCGAATTATCTTGCGTCCGCGGCTTCGCCTCGCCGTTTTTGCGCGCCGGCTTGTTGCGTCCGATCTGATGGGTTTTTTCCAATTTGAAGCAGGCGACGGACAATCCATGACGCTCGACGCCGTCATTGCCGCGCCAGACATCGAGCTTGACGCTGCCTTCGCAATAAACCCGATCACTCTTTTTCAATCCGCCTGCAGTCTCGGCTGCCTTGCCGAACACGGCGACGCTGAGCCATTGCAGGGCATCATCTTTGCCAACACCGACGCGCAATCGGATCTAGTTCTTGCCTGCCTTCGAAACGTGGGCCTCGGCATCGGCGGCGAGAAATCCGTGGAAGGCGCACTCGATTGTCATCGGCGAGTCCTCGGCTTTGCCGCGGCTTGTCGATTTTGTCTTGCTGCTCGCCGCGCCTGCGTTTTATTTCGCCGATTTCAACGTGCCGCCGCACCTCTTCTTCCGAGCTCGCTAGCTTTTTCCGTGCTCATATATTGGCGGCTTTTTTTGCCGCCGATCGCCGCTATTCGTTTTAGAAACCGCTTTGTAGTGGAAAAATGCACAGCGTAGTGGAGCGCATCTGAGCGCACATATTTTTCTTGCCGCTCGCCAATGCGGCTACCATACCTTGCGAGTGCTTCGGGATCTTCAATTACCGCTAATTTAATTCCGAGTACCGCGAGCAGCGGGCCGAGTGAAATAATGCCGAGACGGCGCACTGGACGTGGCCCGATAAGCTTCTCGACGTAGCCGCTCGGGAGCCCCGCCACCTCATTTACTTCACCACTCACCGCTATCTTGCGCGCGATGGCCCGCTCGCGCAGCGCCGCCACCAGGCCAGAATAGTCGGTAACGACGGCAAGCGGCGTTTCGTTCATCGCACGCCCTCCGCGTCAAGCAGGCCAAGTTCGCGCGCACGCTCCACGGCCGTGTTCAGGGCAGCCGCGAGTTCGGGCAATTGGCGCACACAAAGTGCAATCCCTTTTTTTGAGAGTTGCAGTTTCCCGTCGGGGCCGAGGTAGCACTGTCGAACGTCGACAAGATTTCTTCCGTTATAATTTTCGAGCGCCACGCGGATCGCTTCGCGGCGTCGATTTTTCCAAAAATGCGCGATCACCACCGGCTCGGCGAGCTGCGGCTCGGCGCGCTCAATGATGGGCGCGGTCTTTCGACCTGGCAGCGAAGTGATGCGGGTGATCGCCGTCATGGTGCAGCCGCGTCAACTGGGATCGAAATCAGCCCACCTTGCCTGTGCGGCGCGATCCTGGACGACCCCTCCCGCCAAGGCATGGGCTTCCAAGACCGGAACTGGGGTGCGCCCCGGCTACCCTCAGCCACCGTCAGCGCCGCGCCCTCGCCGATACTTCTCACGATGATGCAGGGCGTTTCGCCGCGGTGGGCGATCAGCGGCCGGCCGGGATCAAAGCCAGCGGCGATGAGTTGCCGACACAAGTTCAAGGTCGGCGCGTGCCCGTGCGCGGTGATGCCGAGCGCGGTGCATGTGTCGGAGCCGCTGAGCTCGGCGCGGATCGGCGGTAGGCGGTGCTTCGGGGTATTGCGAAGTTTGGCCGCTTGGCTTAAGTCGAGCATGTCGTTCGGGCCTCCACCCGAAGTTTTAGAAAGCCGCTTCGCCTCGTGAGGGCGGGCGGCTTTCGCCTTTAGGCGGCGGCTGCGTTTGCTTGTGATCGTTTGCGGACGGCGGCAGATGTGGATTTGTCGCCAGAGCCGGGCACAAATTCCGGCAAGCTTCGGCGCCATGCCTCTTCGTCGTCTGGCAGGATCAGAGTTGCCGATCCCCGCTTAACGGCGCGAAGTCTACCCTCGGCAATTTCCCGGTAGGCCTGGCGTACCGAAATGCGATTATTTATTGCGAATTCTGGAATGCGCTTGGCAGCGTCCGGTCCAGAAGTCTGTGTTTTGAGCATCGCTCTGTCTCCCATTGCCTAGGCAGACAGGGTCACAACAAAGCGGGCGCCGGAATTTATTTTTTGTCGGAGTTTGTCGGAGTTATTTTCTGGCGAGATCTTTTAATGCAAAATATCTATCGCGTGCGGCGCGACAGCGCTCGCGCTTGCCTTCGAAGCGGGCCATCAATTCCTTGTCGGGCATATTGCGCAGCGCTTCTTCGGTTAGCTTTCCTGGGATTTCTTCCTTCATGGCCGCCAGCAGTCGAGTTATTTCCTTGGCCTTTGGTCCGGTCTTGCGTTTCCCAGATTTGTCGGATCGAGATTTTTGCTCTTTAGCGATTGCTTGCCGTAGCGCGCGGTGATCGATCAGCTTTTTTGGATCGACTGGAAACCCGCGTTCGACCAACCATGTATCAACGGTCGTGTATTGTGCTACCAGCCACACAAACCGCCCCATCGCCTTATAGAGCTTCACTGCGTCGCCCGGCGCGCATGGCTCGGCATGTAGGAGAGTAACCGTTCCGGCCCCTCCCAAAACCGGCACGTCGCGTAGCCTCAAGTGTTCGCTGCGCAATGCCGCCTCGTTATCGGTTAGTGATCCTATCCAGGTCGAGCCGAACAAGGCGTTCCCAACCTTCTCACGCGCTTTGTCCAACGAAAGCGGCCTCATGACGCGCTTCCGATGACGGCAACCTTCCGATCGGGTTTAAACCCAAACTGCGGCGCACTATCGCGGATCGCTTTGTCGATGAAGCTCGGAGCTAGGTGCCCATAATGCTTTTCGACCATCCTTGTGTCGCGGTGGCCAAGGTTGCGCGCAACTACCATCAGCGGCATGTCATTCATCACCGCGAGCGATGCCCACGTATGCCGCAATTGATGGAAGCCGATCGGCGGTGTGATCTTGGCACGCTCGCAAACATCGGCCATGAGGCGTAGTTGCTCGGACTTGCGCCAAGCACCATCGTCCTTGCCATCCACATCTTGCTTGCCGTGCGCTCGGGCAAGGCGCCCAAGGTTGCGCAGCATGATCTGGTCAGCCGGCCTGCCCGCCGTCAGTTGTTCAAAGAAAGCGATGGCCTCGCCGTTTAAGACCACATCGCGCGGTTTGCCGGACTTGGATCGGTGGATTGCGATTTTTCCCCGGGAGAAGTCGCGCACTCGCAGGGCGCATAATTCGCCGTAGCGACAACCTGTATATAGCGCGGCCTGCACAAGATCGCGGAAGCCGGAGGCAGGATCTGCTGCGTTGATGACTCGCCTCGCTTCAGCGACGGTAAGATGGCCTTGGCGAGTGGCGTCTACTTTCGTAAATGGCTTGAGGCGTCGCCAGGCAATATCAGAATAAGCAGCGTGCTCATCCTCGCTAAAAGCGTGGTTTAAAGCTGCCTTCAATATGGAACATGTTCTATTGGCGGAGGCACGCCTCTGCCTCTGAGCCTCCCGCTTCTGATCCTCATCGCCGGGCTCATCCCGGTATTTTTGCTTCTCGCCTTTTAGAGTGCGCCGCCTCGCCGGCATTTTTGCCAACGCATCGCGCCAGCGGCGCAGCCGGTTTGTCGTCAAGTCCGCAATCTTGATGCCGCCGAGCTCGGGCAGGATGAATGCCTCGGCACGATAGCGCGTATCCCGAATGTTGTGTACCGCGCGTCCCTCGGCCTCCAAATGCGAAAGATAATCGTCAAACACCGCGGCCACATTAAGCGGCCCTCGACGCCCTCCTTCGCGAAGCTGCTTTCCGCGTTTGCGCGCAAGCTCTTGCGCTTGCCGAAAATTCAAGATCGTTTTGTCATCAGCATCGGAATAGTCGTCGGCCTCCGCAATCGTTTCAACCGCATAGTTTTGCTGGCCGATATAGCGGCGAACTACCCATTTCCCGGCCGCTACAGACACGCCACGACGCCCGCGCGGCTTCCGATAGCCGAGATGCAGACCTTCCTCGATAAGCCGCCAATACGGCTTCCCTCGCGGCTTGAGGCGGTGTCTCGCGGCTCGCGTCTCAAGCTGGGAGTCTCGAACAGTGCGTGCCATTGTTTCCGCCTTCCCTGGTAGGAAACAGCCTCCGTGTCCAACGGTGTCCAATATACGTGGTGGCAGACCGTGGCGCAAGCGGGCGCACCAGGACAGAATACATCGGTTTTTATTAGGCTTTTTGGCAGCTAGGGGCGCGGCCTGACAGTCCTATGCCGCGTTGACACGGCGGAAGCCGTTCCACATGGCGGTGGCGGCGCCCGACATCAGCACCTTCAGATAGCGCTGCTGCTGGAAATTGCCGTTGACCGAAATGCGCGGCAGCGCGGTCAAATGGTCGCGGTGCGCCTTGAACAGCACGCCCGGCCGCGTGGTCACCGCGGTCTTGAAACCGAGCTCGGCGGCGATGCGGAATTCGCGCGGACCGGCCGAGGTCGGATCGCCGACTGGATAGGCGAAATGGGCCGGCCGTTTGCCGAGCGCTGCCTCCAAGACGGCGCGGCTCATCTCCATTTCCGCGCGCACGGCGGATTCGTCCGCCATCTTCTTGAGCATGTTGTGGTTGACGGTGTGGGCGCCGATGGTGACCAAAGGATCGGCGGCAAGATCGACGATCTCCTGCCAGTCCATGCACAGGTCGCGGCAAAACGACGCGATATCGACACTGTTGCAGGCGGCAAGGTCGCGCACCACCCCACGCAACTCGTCTTCGGTTTTCATGCTGCGCAGATAGTGGTAGATCTCGTCGTACAGCTCGCGCTTTTCCCGCACCGTGCCGCAGTCGAAGAAGCGGTCCTTGCCGTCGATGACCATGCCAATGCGGCTGTTGCGCGCGATCACTGCTTCGAGCGCGACCCACCACAATTCGCCCAGCCGGTCGGGGAAGCTGGTCGGAATATAGAGCGCGAACGGCATGCGGTATTTCTTCAACAGCGGATAGGCGAAGCGCAGCAGGTCCTTGTAGCCGTCGTCGAAGGTGATGCAAACGAAGCGGCGCTTGAAATCGCCGCTGATGTAGCGGGCATGCATCTCGTCGAGCGAGATCACGTCGAGCGCCGCGCACTTGAGCCGGCGCAGCAGGCTGTCGAGGAATTCCGGCATGACTTCGAGCAGGTGGTTGGGCTGGAACGCGTCCGGGCGCCGCGGGCGCACGTGATGCAGCGTCAGGATGGTGCCGACGCCGCCCACGAGCGGGCGCATGACATGATGCAGGCCTGTGAAATAGAGCGTTTCCAGCCCCGTCCGGATGATGGTTTGTTTCATGCCCGCCAAGGCGTTCGATCCCAAAGGCTGCAATCGGCCGACGATTGCAGTCCGCTATTGAAAAATATTTGCGGCCACGTGACCAGGGCCAATCGCGCCCGCCCGGACGGGGATTTAGGCCGCGATCTCCCGCGGCGCGCCGGCTACCAGCATCACATCGGAAAAGCCCGCAATCATCAGCCGCTCGCGCGCCACCTTGGTCGCCGGATTGCCCGGATCGGCCGCCACCAGCACCGCACGAGGCGAGAGCGGCGCGAACCGCTCGAGCGCGATATCGGCGGCGGAACCCGCGTCGATCACCACGTGATCGTAGCTGCGCACCAGGGCCTCGATGGTTGCCGCCAGCATCGGCGAGGCGGTGAGCGCGGGCCCGTCATGGCCGATATCGCCGGTCGCCACAAGGTGCACGGGCGAATAGCGGTCGCCCGTGACGATGTCACCGAACGAGGCGGTGCCGCGCACGAGTTCGGCGATGCCGGGCGCCTTGGGATCGTTTGAAATAACCGATAGGTTGGGCGAGCCGAAGGCAAGATCGACGAGCACGACATTGGCTTCCCGCGCCAGCGCGCGGGCGAGCGAAATCGCGGCATAGGTCGTGCCGACGTTGCGCGTGACGCCGACCACGGTGACGCGGCGTCCGTTATCGCCGACATGTCGTAAACCCCGCGCGATCTCTTCCACCGAATTCGCCGCCAAAGGAACGGCCGCCATGGCGGTGGCGGGCATCAAGGATGGCGACGCCATCCGCGGCATCGGCCGGGCGGCGTAAGCCGGCTCGAAGGATGCTGCCGCAATATAGCCGTAACCGGCGGACGACGGCGGCACTGCCAACAGCGCGCCGGTCACGATGAACCCGGCTGACAGCGCGAAGGCGGCGAAGGCCGCGATCAGCACGGTCGGCAGTTTCTTCGGATAGTCCGGCCGGATCGAGGGGCTGGCGCGCGAAATGATGCGCGCTTCCGGCGGCGCGGCATTGATGTTGTCGCGCGCGGTAGCCTCGCGATATTTGGCGAGATAAGATTCGAGCAGGTCGCGCTCGGTCTTGGCCTCGCGCTCGAGCGCGCGCAATTGCACGTCTTGCTCGTTGGTCAGCGAGGCCTGCTTTTTGACCGCGTTGAGGCTGGCGGTGAGCGTGTCGAGCCGGTCGCCGGCGACTTTGGCGTCGTTGTCGAGCTGAGCGGCAAGCCGCGCGCCCTCGCGGCGAATCTCGCCCTCGACTTCGGCAATCTGCGCCTTGAGCTCCTTGATGCGCGGATGCTGGCCAAGCAAGGTGGTGGACTGTTCGGCCAATTGCGAGCGCAGCGCGTTGCGCTGCTCGATCAGCCGGCGCATGGATTCGGAATTGGCGATGTCGGAGGACTCGATCGGCTTGCCCGAGCGGATGAGCTCCCGCAACTGCCGCGCCCTCGCCTCTACATCTGCCTTTTGCCCGCGCGCCGCCGAAATCTGCGAATTGATCTCGGTGAGCTGCTGGTTGGGCAGCGAAGTATTGTTGGAGCCGACGAACAAATTGGTCTTGGAGCGATAGACCTCGACCTTGGCTTCGGCGTCCGCCACCTTGATGCGCAGATTGGCGATCTCGCCGGCCAGCCAGTCACCGGCGGCGCGCGTCTGATTCTGCTTGGCCGTCTGCTGCATCTTCAGATAGGTCTCGGCGATCGCGTTGGCGACGCGGGCGGCCAGATCGGGATCCTCCGACATGAAGCCGATCCCGATCACGCGGGATTTCTCCACCGCGTAGACGTTGAGCCGGTCGTAATAGGATTCGAGCGTGCGCTCTTCTTTGGTCATCGCGGCCGGATCGCGGCCGATGCCGAACAGGCTGAGGACGACCCTGAGCACCGAAGGGCCGCGCAGCGCCGGATCGAATTCCGGATTATCGGCGAGCTTTTCCTTGGCGATCACTTCGCGCGCGAGATCACGCGAGAGCACGAGTTGAATTTGGCTGGTCACCGCTTCGGGATCGATGGTGGCGCCTGTGCCGCCGTTCTTGTCGGCTTCGGCGCGCAGGAACACGTTCTCGCGCGCTTCCAACAGAAGCCGCGATTCGGAGCGGTAACGCGGGGTAATTGCGTTGACGACGACAAGCGCGCTGACCGCCGCCAGCACGGTGATGGCGATAATCTTGGTCCTTTTGGCCCATAAAATGCGGCCTAAACCGCGTAAATCGGGTTCGCCATCGATGACGGTCGGAACCAAGGCAGGAGCGAGCGAACTGTCGGCTTTCGACTTCCTACGAAACAACATGCCTCACTCCAAACACACGGACCTTACGGCGGCGCCAGGATCACAACCTATTATGGTTGCTTCCGCGTTAATTTCGGCCGCCGGCCGCGCCAGGTTAGATTTTGTTAACCATCGCGGCCCCCTAATCCGTCGTGAATTTCCACGACACGGCGCGGATTCGCTTGATGCAGGGAGCCCGGTTTTCATTGGCTGCTTTGGTCGCGGTGACGGCCAGTGGCTGCATGCGGCAGGGGCCGGACGGCGCCTCGGGCCGCGGTCTGTTCGCCGGGACCTTGTGCGACACCATCCTGGTCAAGGAGCGGTGGTTTTAACGCATGCAATCATTGAATATTCTGCACGTGTTCCGCGCGCCGGTCGGCGGCCTGTTTCGTCATGTGCTCGACCTCACCCGGGAGCAAACCGCGCGCGGACACCGCGTCGGGCTGATTGCCGATTTACGCACTGGCGGCAAGCGCGGCGACGACGCGTTGCGCTTGCTCGAGCCTTCGCTCGCACTCGGCCTCACCCGCATTCCGATGCGCCGCCATGCCGGTCCGGGCGATTTGTTCGCGCTCGCCCATGTCGTGCGCCGCGCCGCGCAAACGGAAGCCGACGTGGTGCACGGCCACGGCGCCAAGGGCGGCGCCTATGCCCGCCTCTCGTTCGGAAGCAAGCGCGCCGTGCGCGCCTATACGCCGCATGGCGGCAGCCTGCTGCTCAATCACGACAACCTAGCCGGTAAATTCTATCTGGCGACCGAGCGCCTACTGATGCTGCGCGGCGACCTGTTTTTGTTCGAGAGCGCCTATAGCGCCGACATTTTTCGCAACAAGATCGGCACTCCGCGCGGTCTCGTGCGCGTCGTTCATAACGGCGTGTCGCGCACGGAATTCGAGCCGATCGTCACCAGACCCGACGCCACCGATTTGGTTTTCTTGGGCGAGTTGCGGCCGGTCAAGGGTATCGACGTGCTGCTCGAGGCGCTCGCCCGCTTGCGCAGCGCCGGGCGCACCGTCACCGCAACTTTGGTGGGCGACGGCCCCGAGCGCGGGGCGCTACAGGCTCAGACCGTCAATCTTGGCCTCGGCGGTGCCGTGCATTTCAAGCCCGCCATGCCCGGTTATGTGGCGTTAACCCTCGGCCATATCATGGTGGTTCCATCGCGGGCGGAATCGCTGCCCTATGTGGTGCTGGAGTCGGCCGCCGGCGGCAAACCGCTGATCACGACCTCGGTCGGCGGTATTCCGGAAATCTATGGGCCGCTGACAGATACTTTGGTACCCCCCCTCGATGCGGCGGCGCTGGCGCGGGCCATCGGCCAGGCGCTCGACCACCCCGACGCCACGGCCGAGACCGCGCGCAAGTTGCGCGAACGGGTGCAGACCAAGTTTTCGGTCGATACCATGGTTGACGGGGCGCTTTCCGCCTACCGGACAGCCCTCGACGCGGTGCGCAAAACCGCTCGGTCTTAAGACTTATTTGAGCATCCCGATAAGCCTTTTTTGAGACTTTTTCTCTAGAAATATCCACGAATTAGGGACAATCCCTGCCGCCGCTTTGGGGCTTGCGGCCGGTTGATCGCTGACCGCAACCATGACCGACACCGACACCAGCCCACCGTTAAGCGCTGCGGGCGCTACCGCGATCCTTGAGCGCGTGCGCGCCGTGCCGCGTGCCGGCGCGAAAGCGCGTCCGCTGACGCCGGAAGCTCTCGCGGTGGCCGCCGACCCTGCCCCGTCGGCGATTTCGCCGATCGTGCTGGCTGGCTTCGTGCGTATGGCCGAGTTCGCGCTGATCGTACTGGTCGGCCTGGCGGTGTTCGTTGCCTATCTATCGCCCGTCGAGCCGGTGTTCTGGCGATACGCGATCGCGATCTTCGTCATCGCTCTGTTGTCGATGTTCGCCTTCCAGACCGCCGATATCTACCAGGTGCAGGCCTTCCGCGGCCACGAGAAGCAGTACATGCGGCTCGCCTCGGCCTGGTCGGTGGTGTTCCTGATCGTGATCAGCGTCTCGTTCTTCGCCAAAGCCGGCGATATGTTCTCGCGCGTCTGGCTCGGCGGCTTCTACGTCAGCGGCCTGGTGGCGCTGATACTTTCGCGCAAGCTGCTGTTCGTTCTGGTGCGCAAATGGACGCGCGAAGGCCGCCTCACCCGCCGCACGGTGATCGTCGGCGGCGGCGTGGCCGGCGAGCGCGTCATCGAGGCGCTGCAGCGGCAGAATGATTCCGGCGTCAAGATCATCGGCCTGTTCGATGACCGCGGCGACCAACGTAGCAGCAGCGACTGCGCCGGCGAGCGCAAGCTCGGCATCGTCGACGACCTGGTCGAATTCGGGCGGCGCACGCGCGTCGATCTGGTGATTTTTTCGCTGCCGATCGCGGCGGAAGACCGCATCCTGCAGATGCTGAAGAAATTGTGGGTGCTGCCGGTCGACATCCGGCTCGCCGCTCACGCCAACAAGCTGCAATTCCGCCCGCGCTCGTATTCCTACATCGGCAAAGTGCCGGTATTCGACATATTCGACCGCCCGATCGCCGATTGGGACGTGTTGATGAAATGGCTATTCGACAAGCTTGTCGGCGGCTTCCTGCTCATGCTCTCGCTGCCCGTGATGGCGCTGATCGCGATCGCCATCAAGCTCGAAAGCCGCGGGCCCGTCCTGTTCAGGCAGAAGCGTTACGGCTTCAACAACGACCTGATCGAGGTCTACAAATTCCGTTCGATGTACACCGAAGCCGCCGACGCCAACGCCAACAAGCTCGTCACCAAGGACGATCCGCGCGTCACCAAGGTCGGGCGCTTCATCCGCAAAACCAGCCTCGACGAGCTGCCGCAGCTGTTCAACGTGGCACTCAAGGGCAATCTGTCGCTGGTCGGCCCGCGTCCGCACGCGGTCAACGCCAAAGCCGAAGCCCAGCTTTACGACGAGGCGGTGGACGGCTACTTCGCCCGCCACCGCGTCAAGCCCGGCATCACCGGCTGGGCGCAGATCAACGGCTGGCGCGGCGAGACCGACACGCATGAAAAAATCCAACAGCGCGTCGAGCACGATCTCTACTACATCGAGAATTGGTCGGTGCTGTTCGATTTCTACATTCTCTTGAAGACGCCGTACGCGCTGCTCAAGTCAGAGAATGCGTATTGATCACCGCCCAGGACATCGCAATCCGCAGCGCCGCACCGCCGGTCGTTCCGGCGTTGCCGGTACCAGCTACATCGTTTCGCGAGCGGCTGCTGCTGGTCGTGCTTTACATCACGGTATTGGCGAGTTCGGTCGCCTTTATCGAGCCGTCGCCGCATGATGGGCTGATGGGCGTGCTGGCGATCGCTTGTGCCGCCGCCGGCATACGCTTCGAGCGCCACCTTGCGTTGTTGTTGCTTCTGCTGCTGATCTGGAACGTCGGCGGGCTCTTGTCGCTGCTCAACGTGCCCGGGCAGGAGCAGACGGCGCAATACGCAGCCACGTCGCTCTATCTGGCGGTCGCTGCGATGCTGTTCGCCGCTTTGTTCACCCACAACACGATGGCGCGCATCGTCACGGTGCACGCGGCCTATGTGCTGACCGCGACGGTCATCTCGGTCGCAGCCATTGCCGGCTATTTCCAGGCTTTCCCCGGCGCCGGCGACTTGTTCGCGCCGTTTGGCCGTGCGCTCGGCGCGTTCAAGGATCCCAACGTGTTCGGCCCCTTCCTGATTTGGCCGGCACTGGTGGTGATCGAGCGCATGTTGGCGCGCCGCATCGCTCTCACCGATGCGTTGATCGTCGGGGTCATGCTGCTCGGTTTGCTGCTGAGCTTTTCGCGCGGCGCCTGGTTTCATTTCGCGGTGTCGTGCCTGATCGTGATGATTTTGACTTTCGCGATGGCGCCGACCGACGGCGCGCGGCTGCGCATTTTTGCCATGAGCGCGATCGCCATCGCGGCAGTAGCGGCGTTTGTCGTCATCGCGCTGTCATTTGATTCGATCGGAAGCATGTTCGACCAGCGCGCGCAACTCATTCAAGATTACGACGTCGGCAGCGGCGGCCGTTTCCGCCTGCAGGAATTGGCGCTCGCAGCACTCCTCAAATATCCAAACGGCTTGGGCCCGTTCGGATTTTCCAACATGCACGGCGCGCAGCAGCACAATGTCTACCTGCAGGCTTTTTTGGTCTACGGCTGGGCCGGCGGCATGGCCTACATCATGTTGCTGCTCACCACTTTATGGGTGGCGTTGCGCAGCGTACTCGTGCGCACGCCGTGGCAGCCTTATCTGATTTGCGCCTTCGGGACTTTCGTTGGCGAAGTGTTGGAAGGTTTCGTGATCGACACAGATCACTGGCGGCATTTCTATCTCATGGTCGGCATGATTTGGGGCATGTCGGCCGCAACGCTCAATCATGTGCGGCTTGGGTCAATGCGCGGGGGACACTATGGCCGCCCTGCTTGACGCGCTTCCCAATGCCGGCGCCCCGGCGCATCCCGGTGCCGTGCGCCGGCTATGGCGGTTGCTGCCGCAGCAGACCCGCCTGCATCTCTTTTTTAAGCTCACCCAATTGATCGCGCCGCGCCCGGATCGTACGGCGCGCGGCGGATTTCCGCTCGCCATCGCCGGCCTGTTCTCGACTGCAAGCGGCGTCGGCGAAGGCGCCCGCCTCGCCTATGCCGCGCTCGACAGCGCCGGCTACGCGCCAGCTGCTTTCGATCTCAGCGCCACTTTCGGCCAGGAGGAGTTTTCGACTTCGATTCACCGCCGCCCGTTATCGCCGGGCGGAGGCAGCCTGATCGTCCATCACAATGGACCCTACGTGCCGCATGCCTTGTGGACGCTCGGGGACAATCTTATCCGCGGCCGCCGTATCATCGGTTATTGGGCCTGGGAACTGCCGCTGCTGCCTGCGGGGTGGCAGCCAGGCTTTCGCTTCGTGCACGAGATCTGGGTGCCGAGTACGTTTACCCGCGATGCCGTCGCCGCCGCCACCGATCTGCCGGTGCATGTCGTGCCGCATCCGCTGCCGGCCATTCCGGTCACCCCCAACATGCGCGGCAAGCTCGGGCTGCCGGCGGATGCGCTGGTGGTGCTCAACGTTTTCCATCTCGGATCGGCGTTCGCCCGGAAAAATCCGTTGGCCGCTATCGTTGCGTTCCGCCGTGCCTTCGGCGACGCGCCCGACCGCATTCTGGCGATCAAGGTCATCGACAACGGCGCGCGCGCGGCGCGCGAGTTGCTCGACGCGGCGATCGCCGGCGCGTCCAATATTCGCCTGATCGATGGCACGCTGTCGGAAGCGGACATGGCTGGGCTGATGGCGGCCGCCGATATCGTGATCTCGCTACACCGCTCGGAGGGCTTCGGTCTCGTGCCGGCGCAGGCCATGGCGCTCGGCAAGCCGGTTGTCGCCACCGCATGGTCCGGTAATCTCGACTTCATGAACGAGCGCAACTCCGCGCTGGTGTCCTATAAACTGGTGCCAGTGGAAGATCCGCAAGGCTTCTTCGATGTCGTCGACCAGAAATGGGCGGACGCCGACATCGAGCACGCCGCCGAATGGTTGCGGCAATTGGGCTCGAACGCGGAATTGCGCGCCAACCTCGGCGCTGCGGCCGCGGCCGACGTCCATGCGCTGCTGTCGCCGGAGCGATTTGCTCGCACCGTCGGCGAGCTTGTCGGTGGAAATGCCTGAAACTTACGCGGAGCCGGCGGCTATTTGCGCACCGCGATATACGCGAAACTCGCAAGCAGACGCCAATCCCGCCGCTGCGCAATGCCGGTGAACCATTCGTGCACGTCGCGCACGATTGGGAAGCCGCGATAATAGCCGTGACCGTAGAACGGTAGAATAGCGATCTCGCGATAGCCGATCTCCGCCAGCATGGGCTGCATAAGCTTATCGTCGGCGAAGCACCAGGAATAGCGAGCCGGGAAAACCGGATCATCGTCCTGCGCGCGGTTCGGGAAGAACCACCTGACGATCGAAGCAGCCAGTTTATCGGGCAAAAGCCAGTTGAGTACGAACGGCATCGAGTAGAACGTCGGGATGAAAGCGAAAGCGACGCCGCCCGGCGCGAGCAGCTGATAGAGGTTGCTCCAGGCGCGCTGCCCGTCCTCGACATGCTCGAACACCATGCGGGAGAACGCGAGATCGAAACTGTTGCGCAAATTGCCGACGCCGGACAAATCGCCGGCCACGTCGAAGCAGGCCGTCTTGTATTGCGCGGGCAGCACCGCGAGTTCCGCCGGCGAGATATCGTTAATGATCATCTCGATGCCGAGACTTTCGATTTCGTCGCGGCTGAACAGTGGATCGCGGCCGCCGCCGATTTCCAAAACCCGGCGTGGCGCGAGCTTCACGCAAAGGTCGCGCGCCACCCGCTTGTAATTGGCCCAGGCCCAGCTTTCGTGGTTCACGATCCCGAGCGAGGCAAGCGCCCTGGCCAGCACCTGGCCGTCGTCGCGCGGGGTAAGCGGCCGGACGGGCGCGGTGCGCACCGGAGGCGGCATTTCAGCAGCGTCAAGGGAGACCATTCCGCGGCCCTTTCGGTCCGGTCGACTTTGAGAGTTCAGTAACCGGTGCCCCTTTAAGATAGTCTTACCAATTTCCCCGATATTGCTCGGTCAGGTGACGCCAATGGGCGACTATTTCAAGCAATCGCAAGCGCTTGCGCAGGCGAGCCGGCACGCCGCCCCGCCGCTTGTCGGCGCGCCGCCGCGTATCGCCATCAACGGCCGGTTCCTGACCCAGCGCTCGTCCGGCGTGCAGCGTTTCGCCATGGAGGCGATCAAGGCGATCGACGCCCTCATCGAGCACGACTATGCCGCACTCAAAGGCCGCGTCGAGCTTGTGGCGCCGCGCCAGGCGCGCGACTTCCCGCTCAAGAACATCCAGCTCCGCCGCGCCGGATATTTCTCCGGCTATATCTGGGAGCAGATCGAGTTCCCGCTGCACGCCGCCGGATGCTTACAGCTCAATTTGTGCATGCTCGGGCCGCTGGTCACCCGCCATCAGGTTTTGGTCGTGCACGACGCCACCGTGCGCGCGCTGCCGGAAAATTTTTCCGCGCGCTTTCGTGCCGTCTATCGGTTCCTGCTGCCGCGCCTGTGCCGGCGCGCCGACTTGGTGGTGACGGTCTCGGAATTCTCCCGCCGCGAGATCGGCAAATGGTACGGCGCCGACATCGCCAAGATGCCGGTCTGCTTCGAGGGCGGCGACCACATCAAGGCGATCGCGGCCGATGAAAGGGTCATCGATCGCCTCGGTCTCAGGGGCCGCAAATTCTTTCTCGGCGTCGGCGTCAACTCAGCCAACAAGAACATCGCCACGGTCGTTGCGGCGTTTCACAAGGCCAAGCTCGACGATGCCGTGCTGGTGCTCACCGGCGCCAAGGCGCCCAAAGTGTTCGGCGAGATCAATCAAATAAATTCCGACGACGTGCGCATGGTTGGCTTTATTCCCGACAGCGAGCTGCGCGCGTTGTACGAACACGCGCTCGCGCTGGTGTTCCCCTCGTTCTACGAAGGCTTCGGCCTGCCGCCGCTCGAGGCCATGACCTGCGGCTGCCCGGTCATCATCAGCGAGCAGCGGGCGCTGAGCGAAGTTTGCGGCGACGCCGCGCTGCGCTGTACCGCAACGGATACCGACCAGATCATGCGCCACCTGCAGGCACTGCATGCCGACGCCGGACTGCGCGCGCGCCTTGCGGCGGCCGGCAAGGAACGCGCCAAGCGCTTCACCTGGGAGGCGACCGCGCGCGCGCTGCTCGACGATTGCCTGGCTCTCGGCACCAAGCGGACCGATTGACATGAAGAAACGGCTGATCTCGATCCCGTTCTTCCTGCTGCGCACGACCACCGCCGGCGCCGCGCTGCTGACCGGCCTCCTGCAAACTTACGTGTTCGCGCATGTGCTCAGCCCGCAGCGCTTCTCCATTTTCATTTTGGTCGGCGCCATCGGCTATTCGCTCTGGCTGATCGACTTCGGCATCGTCAAAATTCTGTTCGTGCGGCTGCGCGCGCGCTTCCTTGCAGGCGAGCGCGGCGGCGCGATCGCCGGCCACGCCACCGCCGTGGTGCTGTTCTATTTCTTGCTGGTCGCCGGCGGCGCCCTGCTCTGCTTTGTTTTCATGGCGGCGCGCACGTCCGCTTCGCCACGCGAGGCGGCCGAGTTCGCATTGTTCTTCCTGTTCGTCGCGCTCAATCTGGTCTGGTTCGCGCTGCGCAATATCTCGATCGCGGTCGACGAATACGTGCTGTTCGAAGCGCTCGAGACGGTGCGCCGCGCCGGCTATTTCATCGGGCTTGGACTGGTCTTGGCCGGCTTGCCGCTGCTCACCATGCTGATCGCGCTCAACGCACTATGGGCGGTCGTGTTGACGGTAAGCGTCAGGCGGATGATCGCGCATGGCGCCTTGCGGCCGCGCATCCGCGGATTTTTCAAGGACCTGGGCGCATTCTTTCGCGCCAACAAGGCCCAGCTCGTTCGCAGCGGCACCTATGCGGCGAGCGAAATTTACGTCGGCAATTACCCCTATTTGATCGTGCCGATGCTGTTCGGCCTCGGCGCCCCGCCCATCATCCTCGACACCACTTTCAAGGTGTTCCGCGGCGGCGCCACCATATTCGGCGCGGTCTGCGACATTCTGGTGCCGCGCCAGACCAGCGCGCTGGCCGAACGCGACGGGCCGATGCTGGTGCGCGCGACGCTTGCCGCGGCCGCGCTGTGCAGCGTCCCGGCGGGCATCGCCTGCCTCATCCTCTATTTCGGCGCCGACAAATTATTCGCGATTTTGCTCGGCAACGCGGCGACCATGCCGCCGGCGACCACGCCGATCCTGATCGTGCTGCTGATCGCCAATCTGACGGCGATGGTCTCCAACAGCGTGCTGGTGCACAACGGCTACTTCCGCGAAGTGGCGCGCATCGGCATGGCCGTAGTGGCCGCGATGACCGGCGTCGGCGTCCTCGCCGTGCTCGCCCATTTCGATATCGTGCAATTCCTCGAGGCCTATGCCGCGGTCTATGCTTGCGGTGCGATTGCGGCGATGGTGCTGATGATCCGCGGGCCGATCCGGCTCGCCCATGAGGTCGCAGGCTTCCCGGAAGCCGCGGCGCGCTAGGCTCAGCCGCGCACGCGCGCGATCAGCGAGCCTAAAAAGGCGCGAGCCGCGCTAAACGCGTTCCACACCGCCGGCGTCTGCTTGATCCAGCGCTTCACCTTTTTTGCCGCCAGCAGCGGTATCGCGATTAGCGCCCCGCGCCAGGTCGCCGCCGCGATGTAGTCGTAGAGCGTGAGCTCGGTATCGCACCAGTCGCGCTTATAGCGTTCGTCGCCGATGGTGAAATCGAAAACGCGTAAGCCGCGATCGATGGCCTGGTGCATGAGGTCGTGCAGGTGCGCGGCGCCCGGCCCGAAACGCGACACGTCGCCGTCGTCATAGCTCGCCAGCAGGTGATAGTAGCAGCCGCGATAGGCCAGCCCGAGGTTGACCGCGGCAGGGATGGCGCCGACGTCAAACCGGCTGATATGGACGAGCGGGCGCAGCGCGGGCTCGCTTACGAGCGCGCGATAAAATTCCGTGTGCCCCGGCTTGGCAAACAGATTGCCGACGCCCATGTGGGCAAACAATCGCGCCTTCTGCGCCATCAAGATGTCGAGCGCGCGCAGCGTTTCGTCGCCGGCGGCCGGCTCGACATAGCGGATCTCGCCCATCTCGGACATTTTTTTGCGTTTGGTGCGGTCGCGCCGCCGGGTCGCCGATGAGCGTTTGCTGGTGTAAAAAGTTTCCCAGTCGCCCGTCAGGTGGGTCAAATAAGCGCCGCTCGGGTTGATCGTGCCGCCAAGGTGCCGCATGGGATTGCCTTGCGCGCCGACTTTCTCCGGCATCTTGGTCAGGATGACGGTGTCGTGGTGCAGCCGCGGATGAGCCTGCAGCAGGGTTGTGATCTCCGCCCACAGCGCAAGGAAGCGCGCGCGATCCACCCGCTCGGAAAAGCCCGGCGCCAGCAGCGGCGCGTTGTAGTCGCAGAGTTCCGACCCGAGGAAGGCAAGCTCGCGCGCCAAACCGCACTTACAAACCGCGAGCGGCAGCAGCGCCAGCATGGCCCCGCTTGCGTCATAGGCGACGACGATCGCCGGCCATACGCCGTTGCGCGCGCCGATATGGCGCTGCCAGGTCGATAGCCAATCGAAAGTCTGAAAAACCGTGCCGTCGGCATTTCGCTCGAAGGCGCGCCAAGGCTGCTCGATTGCCGCCAGGTCCTCGTAGACGGCGATGCGGATGGCCTCGCCGGCGGCCGCCGGCGCGCGCGCGAACGCGCGGTGCGCGACCGGCGGATCGGCGCCGAAATGCGCGTCGAGTCGTGCTGGGACAGCCTGGGCCATGGCCGCGTCTCGCAATGGAAGCGATCAATTTAAGATTACGTCCAAGAGACGTGCACAATCCGTTAACTCGGCCGCCAGCGCGGCAAAACCCGTTCGGCAAGCGATATTGCGCCGGGGTGGAGGCATCCCTATAGTCCGCGCCGTTCCGGTCGGGGCGTGGCGCAGCCCGGTTAGCGCACCTGTCTGGGGGACAGGGGGTCGTGAGTTCAAAT
>CAWCVE010000005.1:0-99820 GCA_963798825.1 uncultured Alphaproteobacteria bacterium
CCTAGTCGCACCGGGCGCAAGTGCGCGGTGGCGGCACGAGGCGGAGCAGGACTGGACACAGAGCCGGGCCTCATAGTTTGACCAAAACCATGGCGCGACCGCCGATAGGCATTAAGTACGATTTATCTTTGGCGCGCGCAATTGATCGCACCTTCGAACAACCTGACCGACCAATGGCCGGTGGCACGATCCGCCGCGCGCGCGGCATTTGCCGCTCCAGAACTCTTCAGTGCTTGCGGGAATCGCTGACATTCAGCACCACAGCCATGGCCGAATCTCCCGCGGCGCAGCCGGTGAACAAACCGTTGCCGCCGCCGCGTAGCGCGAGCTCCTCGATCAACTCTATCACGCTGCGCATCCCGGTTGGTCCCTGAGGATGCCCGAAAATCAGCGACGAGCCATAGTTGTTCATTCTTTCGACCGGGAAGCCAGTGTCGCGCGCGAACACGATGTCGTTGATAGCGAATGGATTGTGAGTTTTCACGGCGTCGATGTCTTTGATTTCGAGATCCGTTGCCTTGAGCGCCGCGCGCGCAGCGGGTACCGGCGCCATCGGCATGTGCCCCTTCTCGACGCGCGCTTGGCCGAAGCCCAAGAGCTGCACCTCAATGAATTTATTCTGGGCCAGCTCGGCGGCGCGTTCCTTTGTCGTCACGATCATGCCGGCATTGCCGTCGGCGGGATGGGTCTGGCCGCCGAAGGTGACGGTGCCGTTCGGCTTCACAGGTTTTAGCTTAGCCAGGCTTTCAGTCGTAATTCCGAACACGCCTTCATCGCCGGCGAGCGTGCCCGTAGTCTTACGAAAATTTGCGTCGGTAATTGGCACCTCGACCATGTAGCGGCGTTGAAAAGCGCGGTTATTGGCGAGCGCGTCCTGATATTGCGCGTAGCGCCGCAGCACGATGGCATGCTGCTCGGCCATGGTAATCTGATAACGCATGGCGACGTTTTCGGCGGTGTCAATCATGGCGTTCATGGCGAAAGGATCATTGTTAAAGTTATCGAATACCCACGCCTCAGTGAGATTTGTACCTCCCGGTCCGGTTGGACTGGGATAAACGAGCGTCGCGCCATTCGAACAGCGGTCCGTGGTCACCGCGAGTGCGCAGGCGGCCGATCCCTGTTCGACCTCGTTCGCCGCCATCTGCAAGACACGCGCGCTCGTGGCGCATGCTTGGCTCACGGTGGGGCCCGGCACGTTGGGAATTCCAATCATCCCAGTAACCCATGGTAGGCCGAAAAAACTGCTCGGTTGAGGAATCGTGATACCGAGAATTCCGAGGTCGATCGCATCCATGGGAAACTTCTTGGCCGCTAGCGTATCGCGCGCGACGTTGGCCGCGAGCTTCATGCTGTGAAGATGACCTAGCGAGCCCTGCCACTTTGCGAAGGGCGTGGACCAATACGTGCCGTAAGGAACATACGCCTTGTTCATCGGGTTACCTTTCAGCTAGCGGGTCTGTTCGGCCTGCCACTGGCCGAAGGAAGAGCCAGCCTTAGCCAGCTTTTCCAATAATGGGGCGGGTTGCCAGTATTGCGAATCAAGCGAGCGCTGGAACTCGAGAATGCGGTCATAAATCTTTTTCAGGCCGATGGAATCTGCGTAGAACATTGGGCCGCCGCGGTAGCGCGGAAATCCGTAGCCCGAAGCATAGACGACGTCGATGTCGCTGGCACGAAAGGCGATGCCCTCCTCCAACACTCGCGCGCCTTCATTGATCATGGCGTAGAGACAGCGTTCGCGAATTTCCTCGGCACTCGGCTTGCGTTGCGGCACGCCAAGACGGCTGCCCTCGGCATGAAGCAACGTAATGACTTCCTGATCGACGACGCGTTTGCCGTCCTCGTATCGGTAGTAGCCGCGCCCGGCTTTCTGCCCGAGCCAACCGCGCTCGGTCAGCATAGCCGACGGCCGATAGAAGGTAGGGTCATTGTCAAAGGCATTGCCTTGCGCCACGCGGGTGAGGTGGCCGATGTCGACTCCGGCCATGTCGAAGACGGCGAGGATACCCATCGCCATTCCGAAAGCTTCCAGTGCCGAATCCACCTCTTCCGGCGTCGCGCCCTCCAGAACGCAATGCTCGGCCTCGCGCGCATATGGATCCATCATGCGGTTGCCGATGAAGCCGTAACAAACTTGCGCCACGACACCAACCTTGCGCACTTTTTTAGCGATCTCCAGCGCGGTCACTAGCACATCGTCAGCTGTCTTTTTTGCCTGCACGATTTCCAGGAGCGGCATTACATTCGCTGGGCTGAAGAAATGAAGGCCGATCACGTTCTGTGGCCGCTGGGTAACCACAGCAATCGCGTCGATGTCGAGCGTCGAGGTATTAGTGCCGAGAATCGCGCCAGGCTTGGCGATTTGGTCAAGCGTGGTAAAGATTTTCTTTTTCAAGTCCATATTCTCGAACACCGCCTCGATGATGAGATCGGCCGTTGCGACCGCTGTGTAATCGAGCGCAAGCACGATCAACTTCATGCGCGCTTCCAGCTGATCGCCAGCGAGACTGCCGCGGGAAACGGATCGCTCGTAGTTTTTGCGGATCGTGGCGCGGGCACGGTCGAGTGCCTCTTGCTTGGCGTCAACCATCGTCACAGGCAAGCCTGCGTTGGCGAATGCCATGGCGATGCCACCGCCCATGGTGCCGGCGCCGATGATGCCAATATGGCCGATCGGCCGCGGCGTCACGCTGGGAGAAAGACCGGGAATTTTGCGAACTTCGCGCTCGGCGAAGAACAAATGTCGCAACGCGCGCGCCTCGGTCGCCTGTGGCAGGCTGGCGCTCACTGCCTTTTCGACTTCCAACCCTTCGTCGAACGGCTTTTCGGCCGCGGCTTGCAGCGCGTCGAGCAGCTTGATCGGGGAGAGGCGATTGCGCATGGTTTTGGCCACCTGTGCGCGCTTGGACTTCAGCGTTTCCGCGATTTTTTCTTGCCCAACGACCGGCCGCTCGCGCGTCTTACGCGGTCCATTGGCTGCGGCGACGAGCTTTTTGGCATAGGCGATGGCGTCTTCGGTTACGTCGCCCTTGACCACCTGATCGACCAGGCCGAGTTCCTTCGCCTGGGTTGCGAGCAACGGCCGGCCGGAGAGCATCATCTCCGCCGCCGCTTCGAACGGGATCACGCGCGGCATGCGCTGCGTGCCGCCCGCGCCAGGAATGATACCGAGCGAAAGCTCGGGGAACCCTAAAGAGGCCCCCTCGGCGGCAACGCGATAATGGCAGGCGAGCGAGACTTCCGTGCCAGCCCCGAGCGCGGTGCCGTGAATGGCAGCGATCACGGGCACCGGTGAATCTTCAATAAAGCGGAAAACTTCATGATAGCCGGGCTCGGCAATCCCCGTGTCGAATTCGTTGATGTCCGCACCAGCGATAAAGGTCCGGCCGGCGCAGGCGAGCACGATCGCCTTGACGTCAGGTTTTGCGCGCAATTCGCTAAATGCCCGTTTAAGGCCGGCGCGGACGCTTTGGTCCATTGCGTTAACCGGAGGCTTGTCGACGCGTACCACCGCGATGCCATCGCTCAAACTCGTGCTGACGATTTCGCCCATTCGAGGGCTCCCTTAAGTTTCCAATGAAGTCTAAGGTGCGCCGCGGTTTCGAGCGTGGCCGGCAATGCACGAAACGGATTGGACGGCGCTCTGAAACTCACCCGCTTACTCCGGCTTTTGCTATGGCTTGGGCACCGCTGCCCGTACGGGCCGGGCAGCGGCGCGCTATCGATACAATCATGTCGCGGTGAACTGGCTTTCACAACCAAGCTCGGTTGGGACTAGTTGACCAGCGGACAGCCACCATCGTTCAGCGGCCGGAACGCCTTGTCGGCGGGAATCGTGCCGACGACCTTGAAGACATCCCATTCACTTTTCGATTCGGCCGGCGTCTTTACCTGCAACAGATACATCGGGTGGATCTGACGGCCGTCGGCGCGGATCGTGCCTTTGCCGAACAGCGGGTCATCGGTGGGCATCGCCTTCATGGCCGCGACCACCGCGCGCCCATCGGCGGGCGAGCCGACTTTATCGACCGCCTTGAGATAATGCAGAACCGCGGAATAGACACCGGCTTGCATGTGATTGGGCATCATCTTTTTGGGATGGCGGTCTTGATACCGCTTCGACCAGGCGCGGTTCTGATCGCTTGCATCCCAGTACCAGGCATTCAGCGCCGTCAGCCCGTGCGCCTTCTCCAGGCCGATGGCGGGAACCGACTGCAAGTCGAAGATGAGCGCAACAATTTTCTGATAGGGCGACACTTTGAAGTCGGCTGCCTGCTTGATGGTGTTGACGGTGTCGCCGCCGGCATTCGCCAGCGCCACCACATCCGCCTTGGATGCCTGGGCCTGCAGGATAAACGAGGAAAAATCATTGGTGCCGAGCGGATGGCGGACCCCGCCGACGATTTTGCCGCCGCTGGCGAGGATCTCATCGGTCGCCTGCTTTTCGAGATCGTGGCCGAAGGCATAGTCGGCCGTGATGAAGAACCAGGTTTTCCCGCCTTTATCGAGCACGCCGCGCGCAATGCCATGGCCCATCGACCAGGTATCATAGGTCCAGTGCACGAAATTGGGCGAACACTTGGCGCCGGTCAAAAGCGCGGTGCCGGCGCCCGATCCGATCGCCACCTTGTTTTTTTCCTTCGCAACGTCCGACACCGCCAGTGCGACTGCCGAGTTTGGCAGGTCAATGATCATGTCGACGCCTTCGACGTCGAACCAGCGCCGCGCGATGCCGGCGCCGACATCGGGCTTGTTCTGGTGATCGGCCGAGATCACCTCGATTTTACGTTTCGATTGCTTGGCGAAGTCCTCGACCGCGAGCTGCGCGGCGACGACCGAGCCCGGGCCCTGGAAGTCGGCATAAACGCTCGACATGTCGTTGAGCACGCCGATGCGCAGCGTGCCGTTCATCTCGGCCAAAGCCGGCGTTAGCGACAGAGCAATAAGTAGCGCGGCCAATTTCGTTGATTGCAGCATGGAGGTCCTCCCTAGGCAGCAGGACGTTTTATGGATTGGCAGGAGAATGTTGTCATTGACAACAATCTACGTCAAGATGGCTATGCTAAGGAAATGCACCGGAAACGAACCAGGCGAGCCTCCATGAAGCGTCGGCAATCGGTTGCGAGCGCGGCAAAACCAGCGGTTCACCGCAGTGCGGCATCGCCGGCGCGGGCGGAAAAGCTAAGCCTGGGCCAGCTCAACCATCATCTCGGATTTTTTCTGCGCCGATTGCAGATCTGGGTGTTCCAGGACTTCATCCAGACGCTGGCGCCGATGAAAGTGCGTACGGCGCAGTATTCTGTGCTGCTCATTATCGAAGCCAATCCGGGCCGCTCGCAGGCGGCGATCGGGCAGACGCTCGGCATCGAAAGGGCGCGGCTTGCCCGCCTGCTGCACGAGTTGGAACGGCGCAAATGGGTCAGCCGGCGTGCTTCCGGCAGCGATGCGCGGTCGCACTCGCTGCATTTGGCCGCGGATGGCGAAAAGGTCCTGGCCAAGATCAAAAGCCTGGCCGAGCAGCACGAAGCTCAGCTTGCCGAGCATGTCGGAGCCAAGCGGCGCCAGCAGCTGATGGATCTGCTGCGCGAATTCGGCTGACCGAAGGCCGTCAGATCACTTCGTAAACATCCAGCCGCACCGCACTGGCCTCGCGTTGTCCCCGCGCCAACGCCAGAATGCGGTTGAGCCAGTCGACCGAGGGGTCGGCGGTCTCGAACCGCATCACGGTGCGGAAATAATAGAGAGCCGGATCGACATTGTCGCCGCGCGCCAGCCGCTCCATGACCGCGGGCGGACCGTGCCGCAGTCCATCGCTCGACACCAGGATGCGCGCGCCGGCCTCGGAGTCGATGGTATAGCGCGCCTGGATGTCGGCAGCGCCGTCGCCGCGCACGATCTGCCAATCGGCGCCACCGGGCAGGACGCGGCCATTGAGTTTGGGCCCGCGCACACTGCCGCCAAGAATGCCGATCATGCGGTGCTCGCCATAGGGCGTGCGGCCGAAATGCAGTATGGGTGCGAGTTCGGCATGGATGGTGAAAACCGGCGCGGCGGAAATCATGGCGAGGCCCTGCGTGAAGCATACGTCAAGCCCATTTGACCCTGCCTGTGACCGGCCGTAAATACGGTGCCGCAACCGGGAAGCAGTACCGCATGGCGCGTATTTCGTCGCTAGCCGAAGCCATCCAAGCCGCTATTCGCGACGGCGACACGGTGGCGCTGGAAGGCTTCACCCACCTTATTCCGCACGCCGCCGGCCACGAAATCATCCGCCAGGGCCGCAAACGCCTTACGCTGATACGGATGACGCCGGACCTGATCTACGACCAGTTCATCGGCATGGGCTGCGTCGACAAGCTGATTTTCTCCTGGGGCGGCAATCCGGGCGTCGGCTCGCTTTATCGTTTCCGCGATGCGGTCGAGAATGGCTGGCCACGGCCGCTCGCGCTGGAGGAGCATTCGCACGCCGCCATGGCCAATGCCTATGAGGCGGGCGCGGCGGGGCTGCCTTGCGCGGTTTTCCGCGGCTATATCGGCGGCGACCTGCCCAAGGTGAACGCCAAGATCAAATACATCACCTGCCCGTTCACCGGCGAAAAGCTCGCCGCCATCCCGGCGCACCGGCCGGACGTGGCGGTGATCCATGCCCAGCGCGCCGACAAGCAAGGCAACGTGCTGATCGAGGGCGTGCTCGGGGTGCAGAAGGAAGCGGTGCTCGCGTCCAAGCGCTCGGTGGTGACGGTCGAGGAGATCGTCGACGACCTGGGCGAGCGCAGCCTCAATGCGGTGGTGTTGCCGCACTGGACCGTCGGTCACGTGGTCGAGGTGCCGGGCGGCGCGTTTCCCTCTTATGCGCAGGGCTATTACCTGCGCAACAACGGCTTCTACAAGGAATGGGACGCGATCGCGAAGGAACGCAATTCATTCCTAACTTGGATGAAGACAAACGTGCTGGAAAAGGGTCCTGAGGCCTTCGCTCAATATGCGCGTAAAATTCGCGCGGCGGCGGAGTAAGCAGCATGGCCGACTACAAGCCACGAGAAATGATGACGGTCGCGGCGGCGCGCGCACTCAAGAACGACGACATATGTTTCGTCGGCATCGGCCAGCCTTCCGCGGCCTGCAATCTTGCGCGCCTGACGCACGCGCCGGATATCACGCTGATCTACGAATCCGGCACGCTTGCCACCAAGCCGAATATTTTGCCGCTGTCGATCGGCGATGGCGAATTATGCGAGACCGCGCTCACCACGGTGTCGGTGCCGGAAATGTTCCGCTACTGGCTGCAAGGCGGCCGCATCAAGATCGGTTTCCTCGGCGGCGCGCAAATCGACAAATACGCCAATCTCAATACGACGGTGGTCGGCGCCTACGACAAGCCTAAGGTGCGGCTGCCCGGCGGCGGCGGCGCGCCGGAGATCGCGACCTCGTGCGGCGAGATTTTCATTATCATGGCGCAAGGCAAGCGCAGCTTCGTCGATAAACTGGATTTCGTCACCTCCATCGGCCATGTCACCGGCGGCAGCAGCCGCGCTCGGCTCGGTGTTGCGACCAAGGGCCCGACTCGGCTGATCACCGATCTGGCGCTGTTCGAGCCCGATCCGGAGACGAAAGAAATGACCGTGGTTTCCATCCATCCGGGCGTCACCCGCGAACAGATTCAGGACAACAGCGGCTGGAAGATAAGTTTCGCGCCGAAGGTGGCGGAGACGCCGCTGCCGACGTCCCGCGAGCTTGAGGTGCTGCGCGACCTCCACGCTCGTACCGACCGCGCGCATTCGGAGGCGGCGTGATGGCGACGCGTGAGGCATTTCTCTGCGACGCGGTGCGTACCCCGATCGGGCGCTATGGCGGCGCGCTTGCTAAAGTTCGCACCGACGACCTTGCCGCAGCGCCGATCAAGGCGCTGATGGCGCGCAACCCCAAGGTCGATTGGGACAAGCTCGAAGAAGTCTATTTCGGCTGCGCCAACCAGGCCGGCGAGGACAACCGCAACGTGGCGCGCATGGCGGCGCTACTGGCCGGTCTGCCGGCGAGCGTGCCGGGCATTACTTTGAACCGGTTGTGCGCCTCGGGCATGGAAGCGGTCGGCACCGCGGCGCGCGCCATCCGCGCCGGCGAGATGGAATTCGCCATCGCCGGCGGCGTCGAATCGATGACGCGCGCGCCCTTCGTGCAGGGCAAAGCGGACGAAGCCTTCGCGCGCAAGGCGGAGGTTTTCGACACCACCATCGGCTGGCGCTTCATCAATCCGCTGATGAAGAGCCAATATGGCGTCGATTCGATGCCGGAAACCGGCGAGAACGTGGCGGAAGAATTCCAGATTACCCGCGCCGACCAGGATGCTTTTGCGCTGCGCTCGCAGCAGCGCGCCGCCAAGGCGATGGCGTCCGGGTATTTCGCCAAGGAGATCGTCGCGGTCGAGATCGCCGGCCGCAAGGGCGAGACAACCAAGGTCGACAAAGACGAGCATCCGCGCGAGACGACGCTCGAGCAGCTCGCCAAGCTCACGCCCTTCGTGCGCAATCCCGGCACCATCACCGCCGGCAACGCTTCAGGCATCAATGACGGCGCCGCCGCCATGATTGTCGCCTCGGAAGCGGCGGTGAAGGCGCATGGTTTGACGCCGCGCGCGCGCATCCTCGGCATGGCCTCGGCGGCGGTACCGCCGCGCATCATGGGCATCGGCCCGGTGCCGTCTACCCGCAAGTTGATGGCGCGGCTCGGGCACAAGATCGGCGACTACGACGTGATCGAGCTCAACGAAGCCTTCGCCTCGCAGTCGCTCTCCTGCCTGCGCCAATTGGGGCTCCCCGACGACGCACCGCAGGTCAATCCGCACGGCGGCGCCATCGCGCTCGGCCATCCGCTCGGCATGTCGGGCGCGCGGTTGGCTCTGACCGCGGTGCATGGCTTGGAAGAAAACGGCGGCAAGCGCGCGCTTGCCACAATGTGCGTCGGCGTCGGACAAGGCGTATCCTTGGCGCTCGAACGGGTCGGTTAAAGAAGAAGGACGACAACAATGTCGCTGATCTATCCCAGGGAAAGCCTGAGCGTTTATCCCAAGCACCTGTCGCCGGAATACCGCTCGACGGTGAAGCGCTCGCCGGGCAAGCCGCTGATCGTCGTGCCGCATACTTTATCCGAACTCACCGGTCCGGTTTTCGGTCATGACGCGATCCAGGAAGGCGACAACGACCTGACCAAGCAGCACAAGGACGAACCTTTGGGCGAGCGCATCATTGTACACGGCCGCGTGCTCGACGAGGACAAACGGCCGGTGCCCGAGACGCTGGTGGAAATCTGGCAAGCCAATGCCTGCGGCCGCTACGTGCACAATGTCGATCAGCATCCGGCGCCGCTCGATCCGAACTTCACCGGGGCGGGGCGCACGCTTACCGACAAGAACGGCTATTACAAATTCATCACGGTCAAACCCGGCGCCTACCCTTGGGGCAATCATCACAATGCCTGGCGGCCCAATCACATCCACTTCTCGGTGTTCGGGCAATCGTTTTTGACCCGCCTGGTGACGCAGATGTATTTCCCCGGCGACCCGTTGTTCCCGTTCGACCCGATCTTCAATTCGGTGACCGATGAGAAGGCACGGACACGCATGATCTCCAGCTTCGATCTGGAAAACACCATTCCCGACTGGGCGCTCTGCTTCCGCTTCGACATCGTGCTGCGCGGCCGCGAACAGACCCCAACGCATACGGAAAAACATTAATGTCAGACATCACGCCCTCACAAACCGTCGGTCCGTTCTTCGCCTATGGCTTGGCGCCGCATAACCGTTGCGACTGGAAACCGAGCGACGTCTACGACTGGAAGGAGACGATCGGCGCCAATTTGATCACGCCCGACGCGACCGGTACGAAAATCCACATCGAAGGCCGCGTGCTCGACGGCGACGGCAAGCCGATCAATGACGCCATGATCGAAATCTGGCAGGCAGATGCGCAAGGCCGCTACGCCCATGCGCGCGGCGAGAAACCGCGTCCGAATGCCAAGTTCACCGGCTTCGGCCGCTCGGCCACCGACAAGGACGGGATGTACGTCTTCGACACCATCAAGCCCGGGTCGGTGCCGGGCCCCGGCGGCAAACTGCAGGCACCGCACATCGTGGTCTGCATCTTCTCGCGCGGCATGCTGCGGCAGATTTATACGCGGCTCTATTTCTCCGACGAGGCGGGAAACGCCGCCGATCCGATCCTGGCGCTGGTGCCGGCGGAGCGGCGCGGCACCCTGATTGCCCACAAGCAGGCCGGCAGTGGTCCTGCCAGCTATCGTTTTGACATCCGCGTCCAGGGCGACGACGAGACGGTTTTCTTCGACATTTGAATGCGTTACCGGCAGCGCGGTATCGCCCACTTGTGCCCACCCAATTTCTATTTTAGAGGGCAGGTGCCCTCGTTTCGGCACCTGATCTAAAAATTGCAGAGCGCTAGAAATTGAAAAGTCAGCAAATATAACCACATGTTTCGTTGGCTATTGCCCACCCATTCTGCCCATCTTCTCCAATATTGCTTTTGTAATTGACGAGAGCGGGTGGACTTGGTTCCTTTGGCGACGAGCCAGCCGTCAGAGCGGGCCATTCAGGAAGCGCTCCATGAACGATCAAATCCTCCAGGAGATCAGCGAATTCTGCCGCCAGCGCGGTTTGGCTGAATCGACCTTCGGCCGCCGCGCGGTGAACGACGGCAAGCTCGCCAACCGCCTGCGCAATGGCGGCCGCATCACGACGGACACGCTCGAGCGCATCCGCAGTTTCATGGCACGCAACGCCGATGCCGCGCCGGCCCGCCGCCGCGTGCTGTTCGACGCGCCGCCGCCCGCGGCCTTGCCGCTGGTCAAGCCGCCGGCGCCGCCGGTCGCCTCCGGGCAGGCCGGCGACGACCCGCAACGCAATTTCCGCTTCTTCGACAACCGGCAAAAATATCTGCTGTTCGTGAACACCTGCTCCGAGAAATGGGAAATCGCGCATCGCGTCGGCATGGAACTCGCCAATATCCATCCGCGTCCGCCGGCGGTACGCGTGTTCGACGCCGGCGTCGGCGACGGCACCGTGCTCGCGCGCGTGATGCGCACCATGCATGACCGCTTTCCCACAATGCCGTTCTACATCGTCGGCAAGGAGATCAGCTTGGAAGACATCCGCCTCACGCTGCACAAGATGGCGGACCGTTTCGTCGAGCATCCCTCGAGCGTGCTGGTGTTGACCAACCTTGCTTATTCGGAAGCGCCCTGGCTGGCGGTGAAGTCGCTGTCCGCCGCCACCAGCCTGGTGTGGAAGGAGCTGGCGATGGACGGCTCGACCGCGCACTCGTTCGAGCAGCAGATCACCGCGCTCGAGCCGTTTTTAGCCGAGAACTGGAAGGCGCGCGTAAGCCCTAAGAGCGGCAACCCGGTCTATGAGCGTCCTGTGATTCTGGTGCTCTACCGCAACGACCACAAATTCCTGCTCGACCAGATCGTGCCCAAGCCGGGCGGCACCGTCGCCGATTATGATCTGGTGATCGCCTCGCAGCCCTATCGCGCGCGCGCTTCGCTCGAGTTCAAGGCCAGGCGCGTGCTGGCGCCGCTTGCGCGTGCGCTCGGGCCGGGCGGACGCATGATCGCGATCCATTCCTATGGCCGCGATCCCGGCATGGAGATCATTCACAAGGTGTGGCCGAGCGACAATCCATTCGTGCACAGCCGCCACGACCTGCTCAAGGAGGTCAAGCACGAACTTGGCGCGGCCGGCCGCGATCTCAATTTCAACGCCTATTCAGACCAGCGTTCGCTGTTTCGCTACGACATGCACACGCTGCCGTCGGAAATTTCCTCCTCGATCGGCACCTCGACGCTGCTCGCCGCCTGGAACGCGGCGATCTATGTGGCGCAGATCGAGGACGACCGCCTGTCCGACGTCAACAGCGACCGCCGCTATATCGAGGCGACACGTGACGTGCTGCAGAAGCAGGGCGGCCTGTGGTTCTACGACGAGTCCTTCGTGATATCCCATCGGCGTGAGTGAGTACCGCCTAGGATGCCGGATCATTTCGCGCAGCGTTTCTCGCTCGAGGCAACACGCCCGAATGCCGGCGAAATCGCCGCGCTGGCGGAGATTTTGCCGGCCGGAACCCCGGTTTATTTCTCGGCCGTACCGACGATCACGCCGGCGGAATTGATCGCCGCAGCTGCAAGCTTGCGCAAGGCATATCTGGAGCCGGTCGTCCATATCGCCGCGCGGCGCATGCACGCGGCCGCCGACTTGCAGAACCTGCTTAACCGCCTGCACGGCGAAGCCGACGTGCGCCGGCTGTTGGTGATCGGCGGCGATGTTGATACGCCGGGCCCTTATCCCGACGCGCTGGCGGTGATCCAGAAAGGCCGCCTGCGCGAGAGCGGCATCGAGGAAATCGGCATCGGCGCCTATCCGGAGGGCCATAGCCGCATCCCGGCCGGGCGGCTGGAAACCGCGCTCGACGAAAAGATCGCCGCCGCGGCCGCGCAAGGCCTGCGCGTGCATATCGTGAGCCAATTCTCGTTTTCGCCCGAACAAATCCTCGCCTGGCTCAAGCAGTTGCGCGCCTGCGGTATCGCCAGGCCGGTGAAGGTCGGCATGGCCGGCCCCACCAGCATGCCGGCGCTCTTACGCTATGCCCGCCGCTGCGGCGTCAACGCCTCGCTACGCGGCCTGATGTCGGGCGCGGCGGCGGGTCTTCTCGGCCAAATCGCTGGCCATGTCGGGCCGGACCGCATCGTCGAAACATTGGCCGCGGCGGGCGATCTGGGCGATGCGGCGCCCCATTATTTCTCGTTCGGCGGCGCGGTCGAAACCGCGCGCTATGCTTGGTCAACGTCAAGACGGGCCGCCGCCGGGCATGCTATGGCACGGCCAAATGCGGACTAAGATCCGCGGCCAGCCGGCCTGCGGGCGTACTTCGGAGGAAACGACATGCAAAGGACCAAGCCGCCTTTCCGCGCCGATATGGTCGGCAGCCTACTGCGCACCGCCCCGATCAAACAGGCGCGCGCGCAGCGCGAGAAGGGCGAGATCACCGCGGCCCAGCTCACGGCGGTCGAGGATCGCGAGATCGAGAAGATCATCAAGAAGCAGGAAGGGATTGGGCTCAAGCTAACGACCGACGGCGAATTTCGCCGTTCCTGGTGGCATTTCGATTTCTTCAGCATGCTCGATGGCGTCGAACTCTACGAGCTCGACCACGGCATCCAGTTCCAGGGCGTGCAGACCAAGATGCAGAGCATCAAGGTCTCTGGAAAGATCGGCTTCTCCAATCACCCGATGATCGAGCACTTCAAGTTCCTCAAGGCGCACACCAAGGTCACGCCGAAAATGTGCATCCCGGCGCCGAGTCAGATGCATTTCCGGCTCGAGCCTGGTGCGGTGGCAAAGTCCGCTTATCCGGATCGCGACGCCATTTTCGGCGATCTCGCCATGGCCTATGGGAACGCGATCAAGGCGTTCTACGCCGCCGGTTGCCGCTATCTGCAGTTCGACGACTGCTCCTGGGCCTATCTCTGCTCGCAGGTGGAATTGCAGAAGGCGCGCGACCGCGGCCTCGATGTCGATCACCTGCAGGAAACTTACGCGACCTGCATCAACAAGGCGCTCGAGGCCAAGCCCGCCGACATGACCATTACGACGCATGTCTGCCGCGGTAATTTCCGCTCCACGTTCATCTCGTCCGGCGGCTACGAGCCGGTGGCGCAGAGCCTGCTCGCCAAGTGCAACTACGACGGCTACTTCCTCGAATATGACACCGACCGCGCCGGCGGCTTCGAGCCGCTGCGCTTTTTGCCGAAGGGCAACAAGATCGTCGTGCTCGGCCTGGTCACGTCCAAGCAGGGACGGCTGGAACCGCGCGCCGACATCAAGAAGCGCATCCAGGAAGCGACCAAGTTCGCCGCGCTCGATCAGCTCTGCCTGTCGCCGCAATGCGGCTTCGCCTCCACCGAAGAGGGCAACGTGCTGGCCGACGACGAGCAATGGGCCAAGCTGCGCATGATCGTGGAATTGGCCGAAGAGGTGTGGGGGAAGTAGTTATTGTCGTCCCCGCGAAAACGGGGACCCAGTAATCCCAGTCTATCGACACAAATAAAGCCTGCGTTTACTGGATGCCCGCTTTGGCGGGCATGACAGCGTCAGGTAGGGAGCAAACAGCCATGACTCAACGCGCCACGCCCCCCTTTCGCGCCGACATGGTCGGCAGCCTGCTGCGCACGGTTTCGCTAAAGCAAGCGCGCGCCAAATTCGCCAAAGGCGAAATCGCCGCAGCCGCGCTCAAAACTGTCGAAGACCGCGAGATCGAAAAGATCGTCAAAAAGCAGGAGGAGGTCGGCCTCAAGCTTGCGACCGACGGCGAATTCCGCCGCTCCTGGTGGCATTTCGATTTTTTCTGGGGTTTGCAGGGCGTCGAGCGGATCAGCGCGCCGCCGATCAAGTTTCATGGCGTCGACACCAAAGCCGAGGCGATCAAGATCACCGGCAAGGTTGATTTTTCCGGCCATCCAATGGTCGAGCATTTCAAGTTCCTCAAGGCCCATTGCCGCACGACACCGAAAATGTGTATCCCGGCGCCCAGCACCTTTCACTTCCGTCAGGGCCGCGCGATGGTCAGCAAGGACGCCTATCCCGGCTACGACGAATTCTTCACCGACATTGCCGCCGCCTGGCGCAAGGCGATCCGCGCCTTCTACGACGCCGGCTGCCGCTATCTGCAGCTCGACGACACCGCCTGGGCGATGATCTGCGATCCCAACGAGCGCGCGCAATCGAAGGCGCGCGGCGACGATCCCGATGCGCTGCCGGCGATCTACGCGCGCGTCACCCGCGAGGCCCTGCGCGACAAGCCGGCCGACATGGCGATCACCATGCATTCCTGCCGCGGCAATTTCCGCTCGACTTTCATCGCCTCAGGCGGCTACGAATTCGTCGCCGAGCAGTTGCTCGCCCATACCGATTTCGACGGCTATTTCCTTGAATACGACAGCGACCGCGCCGGCGGTTTCGAGCCATTGCGCTACTTCCCCAAGGGCAACAAGCAGCTGGTGCTCGGCCTGGTCACCTCGAAATCGGGCCGCCTCGAGCCGCGCGACGAAATCAAGCGTCGCATCGAGGAGGCCGCCAAATACGTCGCGCTCGACCAACTGTGTCTCTCGCCGCAATGCGGCTTTGCCTCGACCGAGGAAGGCAACGTGCTGGCTGAGGACGAGCAATGGGCGAAGCTAAAGATGATTGTGGAAGTGGCGGAAGAGGTGTGGGGCCGCTGATTGTCGTCCCCGCGAAGGCGGGGACCCAGTAACCCCAGTCTTTCGGATTGATCGCCAAGCTCGTGTTTACTGGATGCCCGCTTTCGCGGGCATGACAGCCGAGAGTAGGAAGAAAAATAAAGAATGACTCAACGCACCAAGCCGCCCTTCCGCGCCGATCATGTCGGCTCGCTGCTGCGTCCGGCCGCGCTGAAGCAGGCGCGCGAGCGCTTTGCCAAGGGTGAGATCGATGTTGCGGCGCTAAAGGCGGTCGAGGACCGCGAGATCGAGCGCGTCATCAAGAAGCAGGAAGAGGTCGGCCTGCAATCCATCACCGACGGCGAATTCCGCCGCTCCTGGTGGCAGCTCGACTTTTTGTGGGGACTCGACGGCATCGAAAAGCACATCATGGAGCAGGGCGTCGCCTTTGCCGGCGTGACGACGCGCAACGAGGGCCTCAGGGTCACCGGCAAGATCGGCTTCTCAAGCCATCCGATGATCGAGCACTTCAGGTTCGTCGCCGCCCATACCAAGCGCACGCCGAAGATCACCATCCCGTCGCCGTCCGCGGTCGTCGGACGCCCTGTGTTGCCGCCGATCGACACAGAAATCTATCCCGACCGCGACAAAATGTTCACCGATCTCGGCCAGGCCTACAAAAAAGTCGTGCACGCGTTCGCCGATGCCGGCTGCCGCTATTTGCAGCTCGATGAAGTGACGATCGCGATGTTGTGCGACGAGATCTATCGCGCGAAGATGGTGGCGCGTGGCGACGACCCGGATGCGCTGGGGCCGCTCTACGGCGACCTCATCAACACGGCTATGTCGGACATCCCCTCCGACATGACCATCACCATGCATCTGTGCCGCGGCAACTACAAATCGACTTTCATGGGCTCCGGCGGCTACGAGGCCGAGCAGGAGATCCTGTTCAACCGCATCAAAGTGCACGGCTATTTCATGGAATACGATTCGGAGCGCGCCGGCGGGTTCGAGCCGCTGCGCCTAGTGCCGAAAGACCGGCAGGTCGTGCTCGGGCTCGTCACCAGCAAGACCGGGCGGCTCGAAAGCAAGGATGCGATCAAGCGCCGTATCGAGGAGGCGGCGAAATATATTTCGCTCGACCAGCTTTGCCTGTCGCCGCAATGCGGCTTTGCCTCAACCGAGGAGGGCAATACGCTGGCCGAAAACGAGCAATGGGCCAAGCTGCGCATGATTGTGGAAGTTGCGGAAGAGGTGTGGGGCCGCTAACTGTCGTCCCTGCACAGAGTTCCCGACTATGCCGCTAAACCCCGAAAAACTGTTGGCCCTACAAATCCCCGACGTCGAGCACACGTTCGGGCCGAAAGATTGCATGCTCTATGCGCTGGGCTTAGGCCTCGGCCAGGACCCGCTCAACGCCGACGAGCTCGCATTCGTCTACGAAAAAAATCTCAAAGTGCTGCCGACTTTCGCCGTGATGCAGGGCTATGCGGCCTATTGGCTGCGCCGGCCGGAAATCGGCGTCACCTGGGAAAAGGTGGTGCATGGCGAGCAGGGCCTCACGCTGCACGCGCCGGTCGCGCCGCAAGGCACGGTGATCGGGCGCACCCGTATTCTCGACGTGGTCGACAAGGGCGAAGGCCGCGGCGCGCTGATTTATTCGCAACGCGAGATCAGCGACAAAGCGGACGGCCGCCTGCTCGCAACCTTGCGGCAGACCACGTTCTGCCGCGGCGATGGCGGCTTCGGCGGGCGCGAGAGCGCGACAACGCGCAAAACGCCGCCGCCGCACGCTTTGCCGGCGCGCGTGCCCGACGGTGTCGTGGATTTCCCGACTCGGCCGGAAATGGCGCTGATCTACCGGCTGTCCGGCGATACCAACGCGCTGCATGCCGATCCGGATTTCGCCAAAGCCGCCGGTTTCCCGCGTCCGGTGCTGCACGGCCTGGCAACCTTCGGGGTCGCCGGCCACGCGCTGCTCAAGGCGATATGCGGCTATGATCCGGCTCGGTTGATCGCCATGGCCGGGCGCTTCTCGGCGCCGGTGTTTCCCGGCGAAACCATCCGCACCGAGTTCTGGCGCGCAAATAATAAAGATCGTGGCGTGGTAAGCTTCCGCGCCCGGGTCAAGGAGCGCGGTGCAATCGCGATCGACCATGGCCGCGCCGAGGTGACCGAGCGATGAGCAAACGCAGCGCCGAGCCCGACCAGTTCGCCGACATCCGGGAATCTGTACGCGCGCTGTGCGGCAAGTTTCCGGGCGAATACTGGCGTGCACTCGACCGCGAACGCGCCTATCCGACCGAATTTGTCAACGCGCTCACCGAGGCCGGCTATCTCGCCGCGTTGATCCCGGAAGAATTCGGCGGCAGCGGGCTCGGCATCTGCGCGGCCGCCGCCATCCTCGAGGAGGTGCACGCCTCCGGTGGCAACGGCGCGGCCTGCCACGCCCAAATGTATACGATGGGTACGATCCTGCGGCACGGCAGCGCCGCGCAGAAGCAGGAATATTTGCCCAAGATCGCCAGCGGCGAATTGCGCCTGCAGGCCTTCGGCGTCACCGAGCCGACTTCGGGCACCGACACGCTGTCGTTGCTCACCACCGCGCGGCGTGAAGGCAACGACCACTACGTCATCAACGGGCAGAAAATCTGGACCTCGCGTGCCGAGCATTCCGATTTGATGCTGCTCCTGGCGCGCACCGCGCCGAAGGGCCGCGGCGCCAAGCGCACCGACGGGTTGTCGGTGTTCCTGGTCGACATGCGGCTGGCGCAAGGCACCAGCATGACCATCAATCCGATCCGCACCATGATGAACCATGCTACCACGCAAGTATTCTTTGACGACCTACGCGTGCCGGCGGAAAACCTGATCGGCGAGGAAGGCCAGGGTTTCCGATATATCCTGTCCGGCATGAATGCCGAGCGCATCCTGATCGCGGCGGAATGCATCGGCGACGCCAAATGGTTCATCGACAAGGCGACCGCCTACGCCCATGAGCGCGTGCTGTTCGACCGGCCGATCGGGCAGAACCAGGGCGTGCAGTTTCCGATCGCGCGCGCCTACGCGCAGATGCGCGCCGCCGAACTGATGGTGCACGAGGCGGCCGCCAAATACGAAGAAGGCCGCGACATCGGGCCGGAAGCCAATATGGCGAAGCTCCTGGCCGCCGACGCCTCGTGGTTTGCCGCCGACATGTGCGTACAGACGCATGGCGGCTTCGGCTTCGCCGAGGAATACGACGTCGAGCGCAAGTTCCGCGAAACCCGGCTCTACCAGGTGGCGCCGATCTCTACCAACATGATCCTTTCTTACTTGGCCGAACACGTGCTCGGCCTGCCGCGGTCGTATTGAAATGCCGTTGCCGCTGGAAGGCCTACTGGTAGTCTCGGTCGAACAAGCCGTGGCGGCGCCGTATTGCAGCTGCAAGCTGGCCGATGCCGGCGCGCGCGTGATCAAGATCGAGCGGCCGGAAGGCGACTTCGCGCGCCGCTACGATACCCTGGTGCACGGCGAGAGCGCCTATTTCGTATGGCTCAACCGCGGCAAACAGTCGGCGGTGCTCGATCTCGGCAAGGTCGAAGACAAAGTGCTGCTCGAAGCCATGCTCGCCAGAGCCGACGTGTTCATCCAGAACCTCAAGCCCGGCGCTATCGGCAAGCTCGGCTTTGCCTTTGCGCGTTTGCGCAAGGATTATCCGCGCCTGATCTGCTGCGCGATTTCCGGCTATGGCGAGAGCGGCCCTTATGCCCAGCGCAAGGCCTACGACATGCTGATCCAAGCGGAATCGGGCTTGGCCTCGATCACCGGCGGCCCGGAAGCGCCGGCGCGCGCCGGCGTATCGGTGGTCGACATCGCCGCCGGCATGAACGCCTATGAGGCGATCCTGGAGGCGCTAATCGCGCGCGGGCGCACGGGCGAGGGCGCCGCGATCGCGATCTCCATGTTCGACGCCATGGCGGATTGGATGAGCGTGCCGTTGCTTCAGCACGAGGGCGGCGACACGCCCAAACGCATCGGGCTCGCGCACACCTCGATCTCTCCCTATGGCGCCTTCAAGAGCCGGGACGCCATCGACGTGTTGATCTCGATCCAGAACGACCGCGAATGGCGCGTGCTCGCCGAGCACGTCATGGACGACAAGGCGCTTGCCGCCGATCCGAACTTCGCCACCAACGTGGAGCGCATGAAGCGCCGCGGCGAGACCGACGGCCGCGTCGCCGCCGCTTTCGCCAAGCTGGACATCGCGCCGCTGGTGGAGAAACTCGCGCGTTACGATATCGCCTTCGGTGTCATCAACGACACCGATTTACTGGCCCGCCATCCGCATTTGCGGCGCATTAGCATTGACGCACCAACCGGCCCCGTCAGCATGCCGGCGCCGGCGGCGCAGTGGGCCGACGAGCCGCGCCGCTACGGCGCGGTGCCCGCGCTCGGCGAGCACACGGAGATGATTAGGAAGGAATTTGCAGCTAAACGCTAATCGATCACCGCTTCGGCCGGCTTGACGCCGGGTGGCCGCTGCGCGGCGCGGATCAGCATCACCAAGGGGATCATCGCCAGCGTCAGCACCATCAGCAGCTTGAAGTCGTTGAGATAGGCGATCATCGCCGCCTGCTGGGTGACGATTTGGTCGAGCATGGCGTGGCCGAGGTCGCTGTTGACGTTCAAGTTCGCCGTCACGTCCTGCATCTGCAGCGCATTGTTGAACGGCGTGACATCTTCGACGAGGCGCGCATGCATCTCGATGGTCTTGTCGGTCAGGTTGGCTATTACCATCGAAATGCCGACCGAGGACCCGATATTGCGAACCAGCGTCAGGATCGAGGTGCCGCCGTTGCGCAGATGCCCGGGCAGCGTCAGAAACGCGGCTGTGGTGATCGGCACGAACAGCAGGCCGAGGCCGATGCCCTGCACGACGCTGGTGACGACGATCGCCTCTTGCGTGACGTCGAGTGAAAATCCGGTCATGTAGTAGAGCGTGCCGCCGGTGAGCAACAGGCCGAGCGTGATGAGATAGCGGGTTTCCAGGAGCCGCATCAGCCGCGGCGCCACCAGCATGGTGAGCAGCGTGCCGACGCCGCGCGAGCCGAGCAAAAGGCCGGCGGTCTGGATCGGGAAGCCAAGCAGATTCTGCATGAACGGCGTCACCAGCGCCATGGTACCGAACAGCACCACGCCGATCACCACCATGAACACGCAGCCGGAAACGAAATTGCGGTCCTTGAACAATTCGAAGCGCACGAACGGCTCCGGCGTCGTCAGCGAATGGGCGAAGAAATAGTAGAAGCCGACGATCGAAACGATCATCTCGGTCCATATCTCGGTTGCGCCGAACCAGCCGACCTGTTCGCCGCGGTCGAGCAGCAGTTGCAGCGAGCCGATGCCGATGGCGAGGGCGAGGAAGCCGAACCAATCGAAACGTAGGTGTTCGTGCCGATGCGTCTCGTCCATGAACAGCAGCATGCCGATCACGGTAATTACGCCGATCGGCAGGTTGATCAGGAACACCCAGTGCCAGGAGTAATTGTCCGTCAGCCAGGCACCCAGCGTCGGGCCGAGGATCGGCCCCAGCATCACGCCGACCCCCCAGATCGCCATCGCCGAGCCGCGCTCCTCCAGCGTATAGGAGTCGAGCAACACCGACTGCGACAGCGGCACCAGCGCTGCGCCGGCCATGCCCTGCAACAGGCGAAATAGCACCATCTGCTCGATGTTCTGCGCCAGCGCGCACAAAAACGACGCGACGGTGAAGCCGACGACGCAGATGATGAACAGCTTCTTGCGGCCGAAGCGGTCGGCCATCCAGCCGACCGGCGCGGTCATGATGGCGGCGGCCACAATATAGGAGGTAAGCACCCAGTTGATCTGGTCGAGCGAAGCCGAGAGCGAACCCTGCATATAGGGCAGCGCGACGTTGGCGATGGTAGTGTCGAGCGCCTGCATGATGGTCGCGGTCATGGCGCAGACCGTGATCAGCATACGCTGGACTTTCGGCGAGATCGACGCGAAATGCGCCGCGGTCATTTTGCCGGCTCGGTCGCCGCCGACGAGAAGAACGGCAGCCGGCTGTGGCCGGTGTCGATCTCGACGTTCACGCTCATGCCCGAGCGCAGCAGCTTGGTGTCTTCGTCCTTGTCGAAGGCGACGCGAACGGGAACGCGCTGCACCACCTTGACCCAGTTGCCGGTGGCGTTCTGCGGCGGCAGGATCGAGAACTGCGCGCCGGTGCCGGGGCTCACCGCGATCACGGTGCCCATAAAGGTTCGGTCGGGGAAGCTGTCGACGGCGAGGAAGGCTTTCTGCCCAACGCGCAGATAAGTGATATCGGTTTCCTTCGGATTGGCGTCGACCCAGGGCGCCCGGTCGTCGATCACGCTCAGGATCGGCGTGCCGGCCTGCACGAAGCGGCCGACCTGGATGTTGTCAACCTGCGTGGCGGTGCCGGAGATCGGCGCGCGCACGGTCGTGTGATCAAAATCGCGCTGCGCGACGTCAAGAGCGGCCTTGGCTTGCGCATATTCGGGGAATTGTGCGAGCTGGCAGGTCGGGATTGCCGAGCAACGAACTGAGTGTCGTGTCGCGCTGTTGGTCGGTGAACTGTGATATCAACTGTGCTGTGACCAGCGCGCCCATGGCGGTATCGACATCGGCCTGCGAGCCGGCCTGCGACTTCACCAGAGAGAGCTTGCGGTCAACATCGCGCTGCTTGAGATCAACATTTTTCTTCGAGAGCTCTGCCAGCGTCGTCTGTGATTTAAGATTAGTGTGCAGCCTATCGTAGTCGCTGCGCGCCGCCGCGAGCTTGGCCTGCGCCTGTTCGAGCGCGAGACGGAAGGGGACAGGGTCGAGCGTGAACAATTCGTCGCCGGGCTTGACGTGCTGGCCCTCGACCACGGCGACGTGCACGATCTTGTCGGAAATATCCGGCGTGATCAGCACCTTCTGCGCGCCGACATAGGCGTTGTCGGTGTCGATATAGCGGCCGCCCGAGAGATAGAATCCGACGCCGGCCAGCAGGGCGAACGCCGGCAAACCAACGAGCAGGATCATGCGCAGCCGTTTGCGCCCGAGCCGCGCGAAGCGGCTGGGCTTCTCGACCGCCGGGACGTCGGCGGCCGGCGCGGTTTTGGCCTCGGGCGCGGGAACGATCTTGAGAGGCTTTTCACTCATGCGGCTTAACCGTTGGCGGCTTCTTGCGGGTGGGCGTTGGCGCTAATGGCGCGGCGCAAATTGTCCTTCAGCGCCGCGAGTTCCTTGAGCATGCGATCGATCGACTTAGCGTCGAGACCGTCGAGCACAGTCTCCATCATGTCGGCGCCGAGCTCCGACAAGCGGCCGAGCAGGGGCTTCGCCGCCGGCTTGAGATACAACCGATTGGCGCGCCGGTCGTTCGGGTCCGCGCGGCGTTCGATCAGCCCGTTGTCGGCCAGGCGGTCGAGCAGGCGGGTGAGCGAGATGGGCTGCAGGTCGAGCAGCTCGGCGAGCTCCGATTGCTTGAGGCCTTCGCTGCGGTCGATGCGCACCAGCACCGCCCATTGTGCGCGCGAGATGCCGAATTGGCGCGCCCGCTGGTCGGCGTAGGTTTTCAACAATCTCGCTACGTCCATGATAGTAAAGGCGATTTCTCGTTTGACCGGTTGCGGTGTCATGGCCTTCTCATCTCCAAGCTCGCTTATAATAAGCTAGCTTATAATTGCTACAATAGGGCTTTGGGCGCATATCCGGCCACCGCCGGGGGCGGCGTGACGCCGCCGCGCGCGTCGGGCAAAGTCGCCAGCCAAGAAATCTGCCAAGCGGAACAAACAAGCGAAACAAAAAACGGACGGAAACAAAAATGGACATCGGCTTTATCGGGCTGGGCAACATGGGCGGGCCAATGGCGCGGCGGCTGATCGAGGCCGGCCACAGGCTCGTCGTCTACGACACGCGCAACGACGCGGTGGCGCCGCTGGTCGCGCTGGGCGCGCAAGCCGCCTCCTCGCCGCAAGACGTCGCCGACCGGGTCGAGACCGTGATGGCGAGCCTGCCCTCGCTGCAGATCTCCAGGAAGGTCGCGCTCGACGAGGGCGGCGTCATCCACGGCAAGCGGGTGAAGCGCCTGGTCGATCTCTCCACCACCGGTTCGCGGGTCGCCACCGAGATTTGCGCGGAACTTGCCAAGAAGAACATCGTGCAGATCAACTCGCCGGTGAGCGGCGGCGTCGGCGGCGCCAACAAGGGCACGCTCGCCGTCATGGTGTCGGGACCGCAAGCCGACATCGACGCGGTTAAGGACGCGCTCGGCGTTTTCGGCAAGGTGTTCGTGATCGGCCACAAGCCGGGCATGGCGCAGACCATGAAGCTCGCCAACAATTTCCTCTCGGCGACCGCCATGGCCGCGACCTCCGAAGCGGTGGCGATGGGCGTGAAAGCGGGGCTCGATCCGGCGGTGATGATCGACGTCATCAATGCCGGCTCCGGCCGCAATACCGCCTCGGACGGCAAATTTCCCAAAACGATCCTGACGCGCAGCTTCGATTACGGTTTCGCCACGGCGCTGATGCTCAAGGACGTGCGCCTGTGCGCCGAGGAAGCGAGGGAACTGGCCGTCCCGAGCGCGGTGATGCGCGCCGTGCTCGATCAATGGGAAATCACCAATGCGGAATTCGGCGGCGACTCGGATTTCACGGCAATCGTCAAGATGATCGAGCGCCGCGCCGGCGTCACGGTGGGCACGGAGAAAAAATCATGAGCGACGATATCCACGAGGTCTATGCCGTCCGTTACGCCGAACACGCGCGCATGCGCTCGGAGAACTACATTTTCGGCGACCCGCACGACGAGATGACCTCGATCGCCTATTACGTTTGGGTGATCAAAGGTCCGCACGGCGCTTTCGTGTGCGACACCGGCTTCGATGAGGCGGCGGCCAAGGAGCGCGGGCGCAAGATCGTTCATCCCGTGGGCGAGGGACTCAAGGCGCTCGGCGTCGAGCCCGACAAGGTGAAAAACGTGATCGCCACCCATATGCATTGGGATCACGCCGGCAATTACGACCTGTTCCCCAACGCGCGCTATCACGTGCAGGACACCGAGATGGCCTATGCCACCGGCCGCTGCATGTGCCACCCGATGCTGCGCATGCCGTTCAGCGAGGGCGACGTGCACGCCATGGTCTCCAAGATCTACGCCTACCGCGTCGACTTCCATGATGGCGTCGAGGAGCTGGCACCCGGCATCACCGTGCACAAGATCGGCGGCCACTCCAAAGGCCTGCAATGCGTGCGGGTAAAGACCAAGCGCGGCTATGTCGTCGTTTCCTCCGACTGCATCCATCTCTACTCGCACATCGACGAAGGCCGCGTGTTCCCGATCACTTATTCCGTCGCGGATACGCTCGAAGGCTACAAGACGATCCAGAAGTTGGCGACTTCGCGCCAGCACATCGTGCCTGGGCACGATCAGACGGTGCTCGACCTTTATCCGGTGGCGAGCGCGCAGTTGAAAAACTGGGTTTGCCGGCTGGATGTGGAGCCGAAGGCATAACTCAGTGTCGTCCCCGCGCAGGCAGGGACCCGGTACTCCGTAGTCTATCGAAAGGGCACGGAGTATTGGGTCACGGGTCTCACTCGCTTCGCTCGCTCGCCCGGGACGACAGTGGACGGCTACGCCAACCCCAAATCCGCAAACGCGTTGCTGTGATGCTCGGCGCTGTCGGGGGAAAAGCAGCAGAACATCACGTGCGTCATCCCGCGCGCGTGGGCGGCGATTTCGGAGGCCACGGTGCCGACCGCGATGCGGGCGGCACGATCGGCGGGAAATCGGTAGATGCCGGTGGAGATCGCCGGAAATGCGATCGAGGTGTGCGCATGGTCGGTGGCGAGATCGAGCGCGGTGCGGTAGCAGCCGGCAAGCAGCGCTTCCTCGTCCGCGCCGCCGCCGTTCCAGACCGGGCCGACAGCATGGATGACGTGCTTGGCCTTGAGCAGGTAGCCTTTGGTGATCTTCGCGGAGCCGGTTTCGCAGCCGCCCAGCGTAACGCATTCCGCCCGCAGCCGCGGCCCGGCCGCACGATGGATGGCGCCGTCAACGCCGCCGCCGCCCAACAGCGAGCGGTTGGCCGCATTGACGATCGCGCCCACGTCGAGCGTGGTGATGTCGGCGACCAGGACATCGAGCCGCGTCTGGCCGATCTCGGCGCTGAGCGGCGGTGCAGCATTGACGGTCATGTCGGGGATCGTATCACGCCCACTCGGCTTTGACCTCGGCCTGTAGATCGACGGTTCCGCGCACGCCGATGTCGTCGAAATGCGCGTCCAGGAAGCGCCGCGCCGCGCGCTTGCCGTTGGTACGCAGCATCTCGAAGAAATCGTAATCGGTATTGTAGCGGCCGCCGACATCCGGCTGCTTGGCGAAGGCGTCGAGCGCGATGCGATGCATGTTGATACGCCGGTATTTTCCGGGGCCGAGCCCGCGCGGCAGCTTGCCTTGATCGATCAGGCGGCCGACAAATTCGATCGCGCGCAATTCGCCCATCAGCGGCGAATTGAAGGTGACCTCGTTGAGCCGGCTGACAATGTCGCGGTTCGATGTCGGCGTCATGTTGCGGGCGAGCGGGTTGATTTGGATCAGCAGCACATCCTCTGTCTGCGTCGCGCCGAACAGCGGGAAAATCGACGGGTTGCCGAGATAGCCGCCGTCCCAATAGGGCACGCCGTCGATCTCCACCGCCTGGAACAGCAGCGGCAAACAGGCGGAAGCGAGCACGGCCTCGGCGGTAATCTTGTCGTGCGGGAAGATGCGCAGCCGTCCCGTGTGCACGTTGGTGGCGCTGACGAACAGCTGCGGCGTCGGCGACTTGCGGATGGCGTCGAAATCCACGAAGCGCTCGATCAGGTCCTTCAGCGGGTTGATGTTGAGCGGGTTGAAGTCGTAGGGCGACAGATATTGCGCCACCGCCTTGACCCAGAAACCCAAGGGAGAACTCTCGAGAGGCAGAAACGAGAACAGGCGGTCCATGGCCTTACGCTGCAATTCGGGCAGGCCGCTGTTGAGGCTCGCCGCGCGCCAGAAATCGGCCAGCCGCTTGCGCGCCTCCTCGCGCCCGCCGCGGACAAGCCCGTCGGCCAGCAGCACGGCGTTGACCGCGCCGGCGGACGCGCCGGTAATGCCTTCGATCTCGAGGCGCCCATCCTCGAGCAGATGATCGAGCACGCCCCAGCTAAATGCGCCGTAAGCGCCGCCGCCTTGCAGCGCCAGATTGACGCGCTTGGGCGCATCAGGCTTGTCCGATTTTCCGCCGCCGAAAGCGCGCGTCAGAAATTCAATCACTGCGCGACCCAGCCGCCGTCGATCGAGTAGGCCGAGCCGGTGATCGACGACGCCGCGTCGCTCGCCAGAAAGACCGTCAGCGCGCCGATATTCTCCGGCTTGGTGAACTGGTGCATCGGCTGCTTCTCCGACAGCAGTGCGACCTCTTCCTCGCGCACCGACTTGCCGGAGGCCTTGGCGCGGGCGTCGATCTGCGCCTGCACCAGCGGCGTAAGCACCCAGCCGGGGCAGATGGCGTTGCAGGTGATGCCGGCGTTCGCCGTCTCGATCGCCACCACCTTGGTCATGCCGACCAGACCGTGCTTGGCCGATACGTAGGCAACCTTCTGCTCGCTGGCGACCAGCCCGTGCGCCGAGGCGATGTTGATGATGCGGCCCCATTGCCGCTTCTTCATGCCGGGCACCGCGGCGCGGATGGTGTGGAACGACGACGAGAGATTAATGGCGATGACGGCGTCCCATTTCGCAACCGGGAAATCCTCGATGTTGGCGACGAATTGGATGCCGGCATTGTTCACCAGCACGTCAAGCGAGCCGAAGCTCTTTTCCGTCGTCGCGATCATATCGGCGATCTCGGCCGGCTTGCTCATATCGGCGGCCGAGTAGAGCGCCTTGATGCCGAATTCCTTTTCGAGCCCGGCGCGTTCTTTCTCGATCGCGGCGGCCTCGCCGAAACCATTGAGCATGATGTTAGCGCCGTCGGCGGCGAGCGCGCGGGCGGTGGCGAGGCCGATCCCGGAAGTGGAGCCTGTGACCAGCGCGGTTTTGCCTTTGAGCATGGCAGTCCTCGTGCGATGCGGCCGCCAAATGGCCTGTTTGCGGATGTTGGAATGCGGTCGGAACCTGCCCTTATTTTTGTTGCAGTGCAATATATATCAAGGGGCGGCCGGTCATCTTTTCGCGATTAACCGGTAAGCGGTTAGACTTGCACATGAAGGCGGATATTCGCGTGGCCAAGAAGACATCCCTGCGCTCGGTGTTCCCGGCGCCCGATCACGATCACGAGCGCTGCGCCAGCGACGCCATCGCGCACGCCGAGGCGATTTGCGCCGCGCGCGCCGAGCGGCTGACGCCGATCCGCCGCCGCGTGCTGGAGGCGCTGCTGGCGAGCCATACTCCGCTCGGCGCCTATGAACTGATCGACCGGCTGGCGGTGCGGGCTACGCGCCCGGCGCCGATCACGATCTACCGCGCGCTCGATTTTCTGCGCGAGCAGGGGCTGGTGCACCGCATCGAAAGCCGCAACGCGTTTATCGCCTGCGTGCAGGATCATGGCAGCGGCGATCCGGTGGTGTTCCTGATCTGCGAGAAATGCGGCACCGTGGGCGAAGCGGCCTCGGCCGCGGTCGCGGACACCATCCGCAACGCCTCGCGCGCCGCCGGCTTCACGCCGAAGACGCCGGTGATCGAGATCTCCGGCATCTGCGCGCATTGCAAGGCGGCGTGATCGTCCTCCGAATGGCATCGTCGCCCGCGTCCAACAGCGTCACCCGCCCGCTCGATGCGATGGCGGCAGCCATCGTGGTGGTGCTCTGCCTGTCGTGGGGCTTCAACCAGGTCGCCACCAAGCTCGCCATCCACGACATCCCGCCGCTGACGCAAGCGACCATCCGCTCGGTGGTGGCGGCGCTGCTCATCGCCGGCTGGTGCAAGCTGCGCGGCATTCCGATGCTGGCGCGCGACAACACGCTCACGGCCGGCATCGCCGCCGGCGTGTTATTCGCCGGCGAATTCATTTTGGTCTATCAGGGCCTCGCCTTCACCACCGCCACCCGCGGCACGCTGTTCCTATATCTGGCGCCGTTCTTCGTCGTGCTCGGCGCGCGCATTGTGCTGCCGGTCGACCGCTTCCATCCGGCGCAATGGCTCGGCCTCGCGCTGTCGTTTGCCGGCATGGGACTGGCGTTCGGCCTGCCGACCCCGGCGATGGACCCACGCCAGTTGTTCGGCGACGTGATGATGGTCGGCGCCGCGCTGTTCTGGGCGGCGACCACGCTTTTGACCAAGGCGAGCGCGCTCAACCGCGCCTCCGCCGAAAAGGTGATGCTCTATCAGCTCGTCGTCTCGGCGCCGATCATGGCGGCCGCCGCCTGGCTCGCCGGCGAGCGCACGCCGCTGGCGCCGTCCATGCTGGCGACGGGCGCGCTCGCCTATCAGACCATCTGGGTGGTCAGCATCACTTTCGTGGTCTGGTATGCGTTGGTGAAACGCTACTCGGCCAACCGCCTTTCCGCCTTTACATTCCTGGCGCCGCTGTTCGGCGTCGCCGCCGGCCATCTGGTGCTGGGCGAGCCATTGACCGGCGCTTTTATCGCCGCGGTCGCGCTGGTCGCCGGCGGCCTGGTGCTGGTGAACCGGGCGGGGTGAGCGAGAACAATCGCCTAGCCGGCGCTTTCTTTGAGCGCGTTCGCGGCCATCGCGTAGCCGCCCATGGCGCCGTCGATGAAGTGCACGTGATTGGAGCGGGTCGGCGAGGGCGTGAAGCAGGTCATCATCGCCGCCTGCTGGCGATGGGTGCCGTAGCGCACGATGTTTCCGGCCGCGCAGTCGGAAAGATGCGGCTCGATCTCGTCCGCCAACGCCGGCGTGCAATCGAGCACCATGCGCAACGCGTCGTCGAACTTGCGGAAATCCGAATTGTCGATCAGTTCGCGGGTGTATTGCGCCGGAATGAAGCGGCCGACGGTGATGCCCAAGCGCATGATCAGGAAATAGAGCAAAGTCTTCGCCAGCACCTTGAGCTTGCGAGCGCGCACCGTTTCGCCGGGGCGGCGCGAGGCGCGCGCTTCGAGGTCGGCGCCGGCCGGCGGCCAGGTCATGCGCAGTCTTTGGCCCGGCACCGGGCGTGAGGCATCGGGCGTGCGCTCGACGATGGTTGCGATGTGCGCGAGCGCGGCGCGGAACGCATCCTCGTCTGCCCCAGGCGCGGGCGCGACCACCAGTGACAGCACCACGCCGCGCGAGGCCGGGATTTCCTCGTAGCGGCACGACAGACCGGAAAGATCGGGATGCGCGCCGGGCGGCGCTGGCGCGACTGCGATCTCGCCGCGCTTCATGGCGGCATCCGCCCAGGCGATGCCGCCGCCTGAGAACATCGCAAGCGCGATGTTCTCCGACGGCGCGTAGCGGACGACGCGGACGTCGAGACCCTGCGCGCGGATGCCGGCGACCGGCAGCATGCCGATGCGCAGCGTGAGATCGAGATCCTCCTTCACCCAGGTCGCGGTCTCGGCCAGCGCTTGGCGCGCGGCTGCCGCCGCCTCAGGCGGCACCGCAAAGCTCGCGCCGTCGCCGCCGAACACGAACGGGAAATCGCGGTCGCCGAGCGCGTTGGTGATGGTGACGATCACCGCGGCGCCGGCCATGTTGACCGCCTTGTAGCGGTTCTCCGCGATCGCTTGGGTCGATTGCATCACGTCGGCGACGCCGACCATCCAGCCGTCCGGCAGCGGCGCGAACAGGCCGGGGTCCATCACCTGGCCGAAGTCGCGCAGGATCGGCAGGCTTTCGTAGAAGGTGTCGGCCGCCATCGCGCTCAAAACCACCCGCCGCCGTCCACGGTGCGGTTGGCGACGCTGGCTTCCTCGAGGTCCAGTTCGTATTCGATGCGGCGGCGCGCCTCGTCGGTGATCTTGCCGTCGCGCAGCAAGCGGAAAATATAGTCGCGCTCGGCGTCGATCAGCTCTTTCTTTACCCTGGCGGTGAGCCGCGTCTGCTTGAGCGCGTCGGTCAGGTCCTTTGGCAGCACCTGTTTGCGGCCGCGGTTGCGCGTGCGCATGTGCTCGGCGACTTCCTCGGGCAGTTCGCGCTCCGCGATGAATTTCTCCAGTTGTTTATCCACCTCGTTGAGCGCCGCCACCCGCGCGACCAGTTCGGCCTGCTTTTCATCCTCGCGCTCGGCCGCGCCGAGATCGGTGAGGCCGAGCCAGCGCATGACTGCGGGCAGCATCATGCCTTGTCCGACCAGCGTCACGATGATGACGCCGAAGGTGACGAACAGGATCAGGTCGCGATGCGGAAACAGCTCCCCGTTGGCGATCACGTAGGGAATGGCGAGCGCGACGGCGAGCGAGTCCACGCCGCGCATGCCGGTGAAGGCGAGAAAGAACACCAACTGCCAGGGCGGCGAGGGATCGCGCTTGCGCAGACGCCGGCTGACCCAGCGCGGAATATAGGTCGCCGGAAACACCCAGATATAGCGCGCCACGATGACGATCAGCGTGGTCCAGGCGGTCGCCACCATCAAGTCGTGCAGCTCGAAGCGTTGCGTCTGGTCGATCAGCGTGCGTGCCTGCAGGCCGGTGATCAGGAACACCAGGCCCTCGATCAGATAGACGATCAGATCCCAGAAAAAGATGCCCTGCAGCCGCGTGGCGGGTGGGATCAGGCGCGGCCCGTTCCAGCTTACGTAAAGTCCGCAGGCGACCGTCGCCAGCACGCCGGAGCCGCCGAGATGCGCCGGCACCCAGAAGGCGAGATAAGGCGTCATCAGCGACAGCGTGATTTCGACGCGCGGCTCGTGCGACCATTGCCGCAGCCGCAGGCTGAGCCAGCCGACGGCGAGGCCGTAGATGATCTCGCCGACCACGATCAGAACGAATTCGCCGGCCGCTTCGCCGAACGAAAACGTGCCCATGCTCACGGCGGCGACGGCGAACTTGTAAAGCACAAGCGCGGTCGCGTCGTTGGCGAGGCCTTCGCCCTCCAGCACGACGACCGTGCGGCGCGGAAGGCCGAGCTTGCGGGCAATCGCCAGCGGCGCCACCACGTCGGTCGGCGAGACGATGGCGCCGAGCAGGAAGCCGACCGCCCAGTCGAACTTCAGCAGATAGTGCGTGGCGGCCGCCACCGCGCAAGTCGTGAAAATAACGCAGCCGAAGGCGAGCAGCGCAATCGGCCTTAAGTTGAAGCGGAAATCGCGCCAGCTCATGGCGACGCCGGCCGAATAGATCAGCGGCGGCAGGATCACCAGCAGCACGACTTCCGGCGCCAGCGACACCTTCGGCAGGCCCGGCACCAGCGCGATGCCGAGGCCGGCGACCACCAGCAGGATCGTCGGCGCGACGTTGAGCCGCTTGGCGGCGACCGCGACCGCCGCCAGCATCGCCAGCATGAACAGCAGCGTCTGCATGATCGCGGTCATCGCGTCAGCCGCCCGGGTTGATCAAATTCGACACCACGTTCACGGTCAGCGCCAGCACCGTCACATTGAAGAAGAACGACAGCACGCCGTGCAGATTGACGATACGGCGGATGACCTTGCTGGTGATGGCGACGTCGGAGACCTGCGAGGTCATGGCGATGACGAGCGAGAAATACAGGAAGTCGCGATAGTCGGGTTCTTCGTTGCCGGGAAATGCGAGTCCGCCGATTTTTCCGTCGCGGCGCTCGCAGTAATATTCGTGCGCATAGTGGATCGCGAAAATCGTATGCACGAACGCCCATGACAGCAGGATGGTCGCCAGCGCCAGCAGCGCATGGACGACGACCTGGCTATGCGACACGTCCTTCGTGCGGGCCAGCTCGAACACGATGGCAACGAGGCTCGCCAGCGTGGCGGCGGCCGTCAGCAGCAGGATGGCGAGAGCGCCTTCGTCCTGCTCGGAAGCCCGTCGGCGAAGGCGGTTGATGTCGCAGCGCCAGATCAGTGAATGGACCAAAACGAGATAGAGCGCGATGCCGGCGTTCCATCCGATCAACAGGCGTGTCGGCAGGCGCATGTCGAACGGCGCCAGCGCGGCGACCGCGATCCCGACGGCGACCGCAATTACCAGCTTGGCGTGCAGCCGGACCATGCGGATTGGTAGAGGCCGAAGCGGGGTTAGCGGCTGCGGGGCTTTCTTGCGGGCCATGGCCGCATTGTTAGCCGACGCATGATCGGGCGCCAGCAAAAAAGCCGCACCCTGCGCCATCGGCGGCCGGCTTGGGCTAGTCTTGCGGCCATGGTCCGGCCCGGCAAGCGCTTCACCGCCGTCACCGATAGCCTGCTGTTGCGGCGGGTGGCGCGGCCCGTGCACGCTGCCGTGTTCGCCGTGCTGGGGCTGCTGCTGCTGCCCTATCTGATCGTGCCGTTTTATGCCTTCGGCAGGCCGGTCTCCACAGTGATGGCCTGGCGCGTGCTTACCGGCGCGCACATGCAACGCATTTATGTGCCGCTCGCGCGCATCGCGCCGGCGCTGTCGCTTACCGTGATCGTCGCCGAGGACGGCCGTTTCTGCACGCATCACGGCGTCGACTTCGCGGAAATGCGCGACGCCATTGCCGACGCCGACGATCTCGGCGACATGCGCGGCGGTTCCACCATCACCCAGCAGCTGGCGAAGAATTTGTTCTTGTGGCCGGGCCGCAGTTGGTTGCGCAAGGCGCTCGAGTTTCCGCTGGCGCTGTGGATCGACCTGGCGCTGTCGAAGCGGCGCATTCTGGAAATTTACCTCAACATCGCCGAATGGGGCCCGAACGGCGAATTCGGCGTCGAGGCCGGCAGCCATTATGCGTTTGGCAAACCGGCGCGCGATCTATCCCGGTACCAGGCGGCGATGCTGGCGGCCGTGCTGCCCAATCCGGCCATGCGCAATGCGCACCAGCCCGGGCCCGGTTTGCGGCGGCTGGCGGGGCTCTATGTCGGCCGTTCGGCGCATGCCGGCGGCGCCGCGGCCTGTATCCGCACCCCCTAGCCTTGGCGGGAACCATCCTCTATAAGCCCGACTTCATACCGACATTGCGCTATTCAGGAGTTCGTTCGTCATGGCTGTGCCGAAAAGAAAAACCTCGCCGTCGCGCCGCGGCATGCGCCGTTCGGCCGACGCGCTCAAGCGCCCGGCCTATGTCGAGGACAAGGATTCCGGCGAATTGCGCCGGCCGCACCACATCGACCTGAAGACCGGCATGTACAAGGGCCGCCAGGTGCTGAAGGTGAAGACCGAAGCCTAGTCGGTTGCCGGAGGACGGTCGGGTATGTTCCTCATCGGCTTTCCTCTGCTGCTTGTCCCCTTTGCGATCTACAACATCGTCGCCTTCCTGATGCCGGGCGCGAGCTGGACCGGCACACTCGCGACCGTGCGCATGATGTCGGGCGCCGATTGGGCGATGTCGGGCGGCGACATGCTGGTCGCGCTTGCCGTCCTGCTGCTGTTCGTCGAGATGATGAAGGCGGCGCGCGCCGGCGCGCGCGGCTTCGTCGATCACGGGCTGTCGGTGCTGTTGTTTCTCGGCATGCTGGCCGAATTTTTGCTGGTGAAGCAAGCGGCGGCTGCGACCTTCTTCCTGCTGCTGGTCATGAGCTTCTTCGACGTGGTCGGCGGCGTCACGCTGGCGCTGCGCGCGCGGCGGCGCGAGGTGATTATCGCGCCCGCTGAACCCACGCCCGAACCCGTCGAGCCAGCGCCGCCGCGTGTCGAGCCGCTGCCCGAACGCACTGAACCCACGCTGTCCTGACGCCGTCATCCGTGGAGTGCCCATGAGCCGCGATTTCCAGCTCCCCGGCCGCTCGCCGGTGATCGCCTGCGACGGCATGGCGGCGACCTCGCATCCGCTCGCGACGCTGGCCGCGGTCGAAGCGTTGCGCGCCGGCGGCACGGCGGCGGATGCCGCAGTCGCCGCGGTCGCGGTGTTGTGCGTGGTCGAGCCGCACATGACCGGCATCGGCGGGGATTGCTATTGCCTGGTGTCGCGGCCGGGCAAGCCCGTCTGGGGCTATAACGGCTCCGGCCGCGCCGGCGCCAAGGCGTCGTATGAGGCGCTGCGTGCGCAGGGCCTGCGCGAGATCGGCAACTCGATCCACGCCGTCACCGTGCCGGGCGCGCTCGATGCCTGGGAGGCGACCCTCAAAGCCCATGGCCGCCTCGGGCTCGACCGCGCGCTGGCGCCCGCGATCAAATATGCCGAAGGCGGGTTCCCGGTGGCGCCGCGCGTCGCCTGGGATTGGCAGCGCTACATCGGCAAGCTCAAAGCCGATGCGGGCGCCGCCAAGCATTATCTGTTCAATGGCGCGCCGCCCAAGGAAGGCGACGTTATCCGCTTTCCGGCGCTGGCCGCGACGCTGAAGACTATTGCCGCCAAGGGCGCGCGTGCTTTCTACGAAGGAGAGATCGCCGTCGACATGGCGCGAACGGTTTCGGCGCGCGGCTCGTTCCTCAGCGAGGAGGATTTCATGGCGCATCGCGGCGACGCGGTGACGCCGATCTCGACCGATTATCGCGGGCTCGATTTGCTGGAGATTCCGCCCAACGGGCAGGGGCTCACCGCGCTGGTGATGCTCAACATCCTGGAGAATTTCGATCTCGCCGCGCTCGATCCGCTGGGCCCCGATCGTTTCCATCTGGTACTGGAGGCCGCGCGGCTCGGCTTTGCCATTCGCGACACACACATCGCCGATGCGGCGCACATGCGTACGCCGGTCGCCGATCTGCTCGACAAAGGTTTTGCCAGGAAGCTCGCGGCCAAGATCGATCTTAAGAAGCGCACCAAACTGCCGATAGCGCCGACGCCGGGCAGCGACACTGTCTATCTTAGCGTGGTCGACCGCGACCGCATGGCAGTATCGTTCATCAATACGCTCTACTCGCATTTCGGCATGGGTATCTGCACCGAGAAGACCGGCATCCTGCTGACCAATCGCGGCGCCTGCTTCACGCTCGAGCCGGACCACCCCAACACGTTCGGTCCGGCCAAGCGGCCGATGCACACCATCATCCCGGCGCTCGCCATGCGGCAAGGGCGCTGCGACATGAGCTTCGGCGTCATGGGCGCGCACTACCAGCCAATGGGCCACGTGCAGATCGTCAACAACATGATCGATTTCGGCATGGACGTGCAGCAGGCGATCGACGCGCCGCGCTTTTTCTTCGAGGGCGAGCAGACGGTGGTCGAAACAGGCACGCCGAAAGCGACGGTCGAGGGTCTCAAGGCGCGCGGCCACAATGTGGTGTTTGCGCCGACGCCCTGGGGCGGCGCGCAGACCATCAAGATCGATTGGGATCGCGGCGTGCTGATTGCCGGCTCGGAGCCGCGCAAGGACGGCTGCGCGCTCGGTTACTAGCGCATGATCCCGAGAAGTGGGAACCGGTTTTCGGATAAGATCATGCGCAAACAATCAAGCGTTAGCGGAAGCGCGTCAGCTCAACGGTAGCGCGGTAGGCGGCGGCTGCTTCTTCCGGCCCGGCGCGCCGGCGCTCGCGGGTCTGCGGATGCTGGTCCGTCATGGCGAGCAAATGGGCGACGAACGGCGCCTGGTAATAGGTGCCGGGCGTCTTGCGCGGAGTTGCGGCGGGCGTCGGCGCGACCAGTGCGCGGCTTTGCGCCTGCTCGGCCAATTCCGGTTCGCTGCCGTGGGTCGTGGGCGCCGCCTGCAAGGACATCGCTTTTTTGGTCTCGCCAAGCCGCATTGACTGTCTCGTTTCGGGACAAGCGACGCCTGTCCGCCTTAGTATTGGCAAGCGCCGTGCCGCCGGCCGAAACCGCGCCGAAAACGGTAAACCGGCGCGCTTTTTCGATTTATTTATGGTTTGTCCGTAGCTTCGGAGCTCGAATCCATTCCGCTGACAACGCCCGGCGCGACCCGGCGTTCCCAAAAAGGGGCGAGCGTGACCCGAATCGGACAACCGGCCGGCGTTCCCGACGCTGCGGAAGTTCTCAATGCCATCGGTGACGCCGCCTACGAATGGCGGCTCGATAACGACGTTTTGGTCTGGAGCGGCAATGCCGCGTCCGTGCTCGGCGTTGCCGAGGCCGCCGACATCGCCAGCGGACGCAGCTTTGCGCAGTACGTCGAAGCCGAAGACGGGCAGAGCCGCCTCGACGCCATCTCCGGGTCCGCTCAGAGCGACACCGGCGGCGGGGTTGCATACCAGGTGCAGTACGCGTTCCGCCGCGGCGGCGACGGCGAGAAAATCTGGCTGGAGGATTCCGGCCGTTGGTTCGCGGGTGTCGACGGCAAGCCGGTGCGCGCACTCGGTGTGGTGCGCGAGATCGGCGCACGCCATGAACGCGAGCAGACGCTCACCCAGCTCGCGAAGTTCGACGCCCTGACCGGAGAAATGAACCGCGTGCACCTCACCGAGCTGCTCGGCGCCAAGCTCGACGAGGCGGTGCGCTTTCGCGGTTCGCTCGGCTTCCTGCTGGTCGCCATCGATCATCTCGCCCACCTCAATGAATCCTATGGGTTCGATATCGCCGAGGACGTGATCGCGCAGGTCGCCAAGCGAATCCGCGTGCGCCTGCGCGGCAAGGATTATCTCGGCCGCTTCTCCGGCAACAAATTCGGCGTCATTCTAACGAGCTGCACGGCGGAGGAATTGGCGGTCGCCGCCGACCGGCTGCTGGCCGGCGTGCGCGATGAGACCATCGCGACCGCCGCCGGTCCGGTGGCGGTGACAGTGACTATCGGCGGCATCACCGCGCCGCGCCACGCCCGCAGTGTCCCGGAAGTCTTGAGTCGCGTGCAGGACGCGCTGCATGCCGCGCGCCGCAAGCGTCACGGCTCTTTCGCCCCCTATCGGCCGAACGTGGAGCGCGACGCGCTGCGCCGCGACAGTGTGCGCGCGACCGACGAGATCGTGGCCGCGCTCAACGAGCGGCGCATCGCGCTCGCTTTCGAGCCCGTGGTCGAGACCAAGAACCGCCAGATCGCATTCTACGAATGCCTGATCCGCGTGCACCGCCCGGACGGCCGCATCGCCCACGCCAACGAGATCGTCCCGGTGGCCGAGCGCGTCGGGCTCATGCGGATGCTGGATTATCGCGTGCTCGAGCTGGTGGTGAACGAATTGTCCACCGCGCCGGGTCTTACCGCCAGCGTCAACGTGTCGCCGGCCTCAACCGTCGATCCGGACTGGTGGGCGGGCCTCGGCGCCATGCTGCGCGCCAATACCGGCGCCGCCGCCCGGCTGATCATCGAGATCACCGAGACCGCGGCGATCCAGAACGTCGACGACGCGCGCGGCTTCGTCACCCGCGTCAAAGACCTCGGCTGCCGCATCGCCATCGACGATTTCGGCGCCGGCCATACCTCGTTCCGCAATCTGCGCAAGCTCGGCGTGGATATCGTGAAGATCGACGGTGCCTTCGTGCAGAATATCGTGAAGTCGAACGACGACCGCGCCTTCGTGCACACGCTGATCGATCTGTCGCGCCGGCTCGGCCTCAAGACCGTCGCCGAATGGGTGCAGAACGAGGAAGCCGCCCAACTGCTGGCGGAGTGGGGCTGCGACTTCCTGCAAGGCGCGTTGATCGGGCTCGCCGGCGACGCGCGGCCGTGGCGCGGCGAAAAGAGCGCGGCGAGCGCGTAGCGCTATTCCTTATTGCCGAGCTTATCGAGGCGCTTTTGCAGTTCGTCGAGCTGCTGCTTGAGCTCGTCCATCTCCCCGGTCGCACCTTGCGGCTTGTCTTCCGCCGGCTTGCTTTGGCCGCGCGCGAACGGCGCGAACATAGCGAAGGTCTTCTCGAACATCTCCATGTTCCGCCGTACCTGGTCCTCGAGCGGGCCGAAGCCGACGCCGCCGAATGCCTGCGCCATCTGCTCGCGGAATTTGCCTTGCTGGCTGGTGAGCGACGACATCGACTGTTCGAGGAAATGCGGCACCATCATCTGCATGCTGTCGCCGTAGAAGCGGATCAACTGCCGCAGGAAGGCGATCGGCAGCAGGCTTTGGCCTTCCTTGTTTTCCTGCTCGAAAATGATCTGTGCCAGCACCGAGCGGGTGATGTCCTCGCCGGACTTGGCGTCGAAGACCACGAAATTCTCGCCGTCCTTCACCATGGTGGCGAGGTCCTCGAGTGTGACGTACGCACTGGTCCCGGTATTGTAGAGCCGCCGGTTGGCGTATTTCTTGATTGTGATCGGCTCTTTTTCGTCTGTCATAGTGTTCGCTAAGCCCCTGCCCAGGAGTTGAGCATACCCGGTTTCCGCTCGCCCGGGCCACCGTTTTGTGGCGGCGCGGTAAATCAGGTGGGCGGTGCGGCAATCCTTGAGAAAGGTCAATAAACAGCCATTTCTAGCTGATATCTTCAGATTGCCCGTTGTTGACAGGGCTGCCCGGCCTGCCGAGGATGCGGCAGCGCCAGATGGCGGTCCTGTTGCTCAAACCGCCTGCCAGAAGGAGTTTCGGATGAAGGACGATATTGTCATTGTGAGCGCCGCCCGCACGCCGGTCGGCTCGTTTAATGGGGCATTCGCCAATCTGCCGGCCCATGAGCTCGGGAAAGCCGCGATTCAGGCGGCATTGCAGCGGGCTGGCGTCGAAGGCGCGCGCGTTTCCGAAGTGATCATGGGCCAGATCCTGAGCGCGGGTCAGGGCCAGAACCCGGCGCGGCAGGCCTCGATCGCGGCCGGCATTCCGGTCGAAAGCCCTTCCTGGGGCGTGAACCAGCTATGCGGTTCCGGCCTGCGCACGGTGGCGCTCGGCTATCAGGCAATCATGAACGGCGACAGCGAGATCGTGGTGGCGGGTGGCCAGGAATCGATGAGCATGGCGCCGCACTGCCAGCATTTGCGCGGCGGCGTGAAGATGGGCAACTTCGAAATGATCGACACCATGATCAAGGACGGGCTGTGGGACGCCTTCAACGGCTACCACATGGGCAACACCGCCGAGAACGTCGCCAAGCAGTGGCAGATCACCCGCCAGATGCAGGACGAATTCGCGGTCGCTTCGCAGAACAAGGCGGAAGCCGCCCAGAAGGCCGGCAAGTTCAAGGACGAGATCGTCCCGGTCACCATCAAGTCGCGCAAGGGCGACGTGGTGGTCAGCGTCGACGAATATCCCAAACAGGGCGTCACGCTCGAAGGTCTCGCTAAGCTGCGGCCCGCCTTCGACAAGGAAGGCACGGTGACCGCGGGCAGCGCCTCCGGCATCAATGACGGCGCCGCCGCAGTGGTGCTGATGAAAGCGTCGGAAGCCGCCAAGCTCGGCAAGACGCCGCTCGCGCGCATCGTGTCTTGGGCGCAGGCCGGCGTCGATCCGGCGATCATGGGCACCGGACCCATTCCGGCTTCGCGTGCCGCGCTCAAGAAAGCCGGCTGGAAGAAAGAGGACCTCGATTTGATCGAGGCCAACGAAGCCTTCGCGGCGCAGGCTTGCGCGGTCAACAAGGACCTTGGCTGGGATACCACAAAGGTCAACGTCAATGGCGGCGCCATCGCCATCGGCCATCCGATCGGCGCCTCCGGCGCGCGCATTCTGACGACGCTGCTGTTCGAAATGCAAAAGCGTAACTCCAAGAAAGGTCTCGCCACGCTCTGCATCGGCGGCGGTATGGGCATCGCCATGTGCGTCGAGCGCTGAGGCGCTGCACAAAATTTGATCTGCGTCATGGCCGGCTCGATCCGGCCATGGCTAATAAAGAAGCGTTGTGGGAGGAGTAGGACATGTCACGCGTTGCGTTAGTCACTGGCGGCACCCGGGGCATTGGGGCCGCCATCGCCAAGGCATTGAAGGCGGCTGGCTGCAAGGTCGCGGCCAATTACGGCGGCAACGACGAAGCGGCGGCGAAATTCAAAGCGGAAACCGGCATTGCGGTGTTCAAGTGGGACGTGTCGTCCTTCGACGCCTGCGCCGACGGCGTCAAGAAGGTGCAGGCCGAGCTCGGCCCGATCGAAGTGCTGGTCAACAATGCCGGCATTACCCGCGACGGGCCGTTCCACCGCATGAAGCCCGAGCAGTGGAGCGCGGTGATCAACACCAATCTCGGCTCGCTGTTCAACGTGACTCGGCAGGTCTGGGAAGGTATGCGCGAGCGCAAGTTCGGCCGCGTCATCAACATCTCCTCGATCAACGGCCAGAAGGGCCAATTCGGACAAGCCAATTATTCCGCCGCCAAGGCCGGCGAGATCGGCTTTAGCAAGGCGCTGGCGCTAGAAGGCGCGCGCGCCGGCATCACGGTGAACGCGATCTGCCCGGGCTATATCAACACCGAAATGGTGCAGGCGGTGCCGAAGGATGTGCTGGAAAAGTCGATCCTGCCGCTGATCCCGATCGGCCGCCTGGGCGAGCCGGAGGAGATCGCGCGCTGCGTGGTATTCCTGGCGAGCGATGACGCAAGCTTGATCACCGGCTCGACGCTCTCGGCCAATGGCGGGCAGTACCTCGCCTAGCGCGCGCGTTTACGCTTGACCTTGGAGCGCTTCGTCGCGCGCTTGCGAAAGGTGCCTTCCGCCTTGTCGAGCCGCACCGACCAGTATTCGAAGGCGCGCGCCACCGGGCCGGGCCGCAGATTGTATTCGCCGGCGAGCGCGGTCTCGGCGGCGCTGAGCGGCGACACCAAGCCCAGCGTGTGCGCCTGAATCTGCATCGCCGCGTTGCGCGCGGTGTAGATGGTGCGGAAGGCGAGCTCCTCCAGCGTCTTGCCGGCAACCGTCGCGCCATGCCGGCGCATCAGCACGACCCAGTGCGCCCCGAGCGCGCGCGCGAGCGAAGCGCCTTCTTCCGGCTTGGCCACGATCAGCGAGGTGTCGCCGAACTCATCGCGGCTATCCCAGAACGGAACCTTGTCGCCCATCGTGGCACCGAGGTGATAGACCGGCTTGAGCTCCATTCCGGAAACGCAGAACGGCAATATCGACGGCGCGTGATGGTGACACACCGCGTTCACCTCCGGCCGCGCCTTGTAGATTTCGCCGTGGATGACACGCTCGCCGTAAAGCCGCGCCTCGATCGGCTTAATGATCTGCGAATCGAGCGTGAACTCGTGAATGTCCTCGGGCTGCACCAGTTCGGGCCCGCGTGAGCGGGACATCAGATAGCGCCCGGGATCGGTCGGATGGCGCATGGTGACATGGCCGAAGGCGTCGAGCACGCCTTCGTTGGCGATCATGCGGTTGGCGCGCGCGAGTTGTTCGCGCGCCTCATCGAGTATTTTCGGCACCGGCATTTCCTCTTCTTGCTTTCGTTCGGCGTTTCTATCGCGTTTTGGCGTTCGGCTGCCAGCCCGCCGGTGCCAGCTCGAAACCGTCGAAGGAAAAACCGGGTGCCACCGTGCAGCCCACCAGTGTCCAATCGCCGGTCGTTTCGGCCGCCTGCCAGGCGCGCGCCGGCACGGTGAATTGCGGCACCTCGCCGGCGTGGATGTCGGCGCCGAGCCGCACGATCTCCTCCTTGGCGCCGTCCACCACTTCGAGCTTGAGCGGAGCACCGGCGTAAAAGTGCCAGATCTCGACGGCGTCGATGCGATGCCAATGCGAGCGCTCGCCGCGCGCCAGCAGGAAATAAATCGAGGTGGAGGCGGCGCGCCCGTCGATGACGCGCGGGTCGCGGAAGGTTTCGCGGTAGTGGCCGCCTTCCGGGTGCGGCTTGAGATCGAGCTTGGCGATGATATCGGCCGCGGAGGTCAAAACTTGTTCTTCCTCGCCCTAATCTCGGCGAACACCTGCGAGGGCTCCTTGCCGGTCATGCCGATGCCGGCCGCGACCTCCGGCAGATCGGCGCGCAGGAACGGATTGGCCAGCTTCTCGTCGCCGATGGTGACTGGGATAGTCGGCTCGCCTTCCTCAATCTGGCGCTGCACCTGCGTCTCGCGCGCCGCCAGCACCGGATTGTCCGGCTCGATGGTGCGCGCGAATTTGATGTTCGCGGCGGTGTATTCGTGCCCGCAATAGATCTCGGTGTCGTTCGGCAGGTCGCGCAGCTTGACGAGCGAGCGCCACATCATGCCGGGCGTGCCCTCGATGACGCGGCCGCAGCCGATGGAGAACAGCGTGTCGCCGACAAAAGCGAGTTTGTCGGCGTGGAACCAGTAGGCGATGTGCCCGTTTGTGTGGCCCGGCGTCTCGATCACGTTGCTGGTCAATTTTCCGACCGTCACCTTGTCGCCCTCGCGCACGGTGAGGTCGACCGCCGGGATGGTGTCGGCTTCCGCCGCCGGCGCCACCACGCGGCATTTGTATTTATCCTTGAGCGCCTGGATGCCGCCGGTGTGGTCGCCGTGATGGTGGGTGACCAGAATGTCGGTCAGCTTCCAGCCGGTGGCCTTGAGCGCGGCCTCGATGGGCGCGGCCTCCGGCGCGTCGATTGAAGCGGTGGCGCCGCTCTCCCGGTCGTGCAGCAGCACGCCGTAATTGTCCTTCAGGCATAAAAACAGGCGGGTTTCCGCGGGCATAGCAATCCTCGTCAGTCAAGGCGTGGCGTTAACCGTAGCATGCGGGCGAATTGTCCCGCACCTTTTCTGTTTTTGCCGGGGCGCCGCGGCCCGGCGTTTCGTGGTAGTTTTAGCTCATGTCGATCGACGTCGTGGACCTGCGCAATTTCTATGGCCAGCGCCTGGGCGTGGTGGCCCGCCGCTTCGTCGGCCGCGGCATTCGTGGGCTGTGGAACGATACCGTTGGCCTGCGCGTGCTCGGCGTCGGCTACGCCACGCCCTATCTCGGCCTGTTCCGCGAGGAGGCCGAACGCTGCCTCGCTTTCATGCCGGCCGGGCAGGGCGTGGTGAAATGGCCGACCGCGCGCCCGGCTTTGTCCGCCTTGGTGGACGAGAACGAACTGCCGCTGCCCGATAGCGCGGTCGACCGCGTGCTGCTGGTGCATGCACTGGAGATGACGCACGACCCGGCCGTGCTGCTGCGCGAGGCCTGGCGCGTGCTGGCGGCGGGCGGACGCCTCCTGGTGGTGGTGCCCAACCGGCGCGGCCTGTGGGCGCGCATGGATACGACGCCGTTCGGCCACGGCCGGCCATATTCGCGCTCGCAGATCAATCAGCTTCTGCGCGAGACCTGGTTCACGCCGACAGGTTGGAGCGAGGCGCTCTACGTGCCGCCGGTCGCGCGCGGCTGGTTTCTGCGCTCGGCGGTGGCCTGGGAGCGCACCGGCGCGACGCTGTCGGCGCCGTTTGCCGGCGTGCACATGGTGGAAGCGACCAAGCAGGTCTATCGCGCGATCCCCGCGCGCCGCGTCAAGCGCCGTCTGGTGCCGGCGCTCGAACCGGCGCTGGCGCCCTCGCCGGGCACATGATCCCGAAAAGTGGCAACCGGTTTTCGGAATAGATCATGTGCGCGCAAAGAAGCGCTGCGCGCATCTAACGGACGAGCGGGAGTTATTCCGGCTGCCCCGGCGGCTCGTCGCCGCCGTCGCCCGGCGTCGGCTGCGGCGCCGCGCCTTGCGGGCTGGTATTGCCGAAATTGTCCGGACGGTCGCCGCGGTAGCCGCCGCCGCCGCGATGACGCCGGCGCCGGCGGTGCCCGAAACGATCCGGGCGATCGCCTTGCTCGTGACCGTTCTGCCCGTAGCCCTGATTGGGATTGGGTGCGGCGTTGCGGCTGGCCGCCGCCGGTGATGAAGGCCGGCAATGCGTTCGGGTCGGCGACGTTGCCGCCCTGGTTCGGCTGCTGCACGTAAGGCTGCTGCTGCGGTTGCTGTTGCGGGCGGTGCTGCTGCTGATCGCGCGGCGGAAACGGCTGCGCGTCGCGCGGCAGATAAGGCTGCGCCTGCTGCGGCTGCGGCGTGAAGCCCGGTTCGTTCTGGCCGACGAAGGGCTGACCGTCGCCGTCGTCATCGTCGTAGATGTCGTCGGCCGCGCCCTGCGCTCCGCTCTGGCCCACTTGCGGCTGCGCATTGTAATAGGGGTTCTGCTGGCGGAACTGTTCCTGCGCGGCGGCGATCAGGCGGAAATAATGCTCGGCGTGCTGGTAGTAGTTCTCCGCCGCCACCGGATCGCCCGAGCTCTGCGAGTCGCGCGCGAGCTGGATGTATTTCTCCGCGATGTGCGAGGCGGTGCCGCGGATTTTAACGTCGGGTCCGTTCGACTCGTAAACCCGCGTCAGCGGATTTTGGCTCTTGCGGTGGTTGTTGTTGTTGCGACCCCGCATGCGCTTTTGACCGTTTCTCATCATCTGCCTATTCGCTGACCTTTTGCTCAATCGCGGCGCGCGCCGCCTACCGTTTCACGAACTTGCAAGTCCAACTTCTTCTCAAGGCTCAGTCTCGGTTCCTGGTCTCAAGTCCACACGCATCTCACAGCGCGGCCAAAGGCCGGCGCCGATCGCTTCCGCGCATGCTCGAACATTTGCGATCTTTATCGCGATAGCCGTAGCAACCCCATGGCCACGATCTTGTCGCGGCGTTGCCAACCTCTCGTTACGCGCATCGTCAAGCTTTTAAAATCTGATGCGCCCAACCGGTGAAGCGTTCGAACCCGTCTCTGGCGATTTCGTTTGCCGTCTTCTGAAAAACGGCGCTGCGTCATCGGTTTTGCCCCGCCGCCTCACAGAGCCTCTTTGCTCCGGGGTTCCCAGGCGGTGCAACCCTCACGGGTCGATTCCGTTGCAGGGAACCTAGTCGTTTCCGCGCCACATTCCAAGCGCTATTTTTTGCCCGCAACGGTGGTCTGCGCATTTCGCCGGATCGAAATACGCCGTGTTTACGGTGCCGCCGTCGCGCTCAAAGCACGCGGAATTTCGGCCAAATCGTCACGCGCAGCGCCGGCTTTCAATCCGGCCTTGGTAAACAGCGCGCGGACCGCCGGTTCCTGGCCCATTCCCAACTCCACGATCAGCTTACCGCCCGGTGCCAGCAACGCCCGCGCATTCGCAACGATGGCGCGGTAACCATCAAGGCCGTCGGCGCCGCCGTCGAGCGCAAGCTTTGGATCGTAGTCGCGCACCTCGGGCGCAAGCGAGGCAATATCGCCGTGCGCCACATAAGGCGGGTTCGCAACGATGATATCGAACGGGCCCGCAACGCCCGCCGCGATATCGCAGGCAACGAAGGTCGCGCGGCCGGCAAGATCGTTGCGCGCGGCATTCGCGCGCGCGACTTCCAAGGCGGCCGCACTGATGTCGGTGCCCGTGCCCACCGCGTTGGGCAATTCGCTAAGCAGCGCCAGCAGCAGCGCGCCTGAGCCGGTGCCGATATCGAGAATGCGCAGTTTTTCCGTGCGCAAGCCGCCGCGTACTGCGAAATCGAGCGCGGCCTCGACCACGGTTTCGGTTTCCGGCCGCGGCACCAGCACCGCCGGACCGACCAGCAGGCTGAGAGTCCAGAACTCCTTGCGGCCGAATATACGCGCGACCGGCTCGCGCTTGAGCCGGCGTTCGCAGAGCGCGTCGATCGCTTTGGTTTCGTCCAGGCTGAGCGCGCGTTCGCCGTTCGCCAACAGTTCGGCGCGATCGATGCGCAGCGTATGCGCCACCAGCAGGCGCGCGTCGGTCTCCGCCGAATCGATCCCCGCCCGGCGAAACTTCTCGGTGAGCGCCTGCCGCGCCGCGGCAATCGTAAGCGTGGCGGCGAGCATCAGGTCGCGCCTTCGGCCGCCAGCAATTCGGCCTGGTGCTCGGTCACCAGCGCATCGATGACCTCGTGCAGCGCCTCGCCTTCCATCACCTGCGGCAGTTTGTGTAGCGTCAGATTGATGCGGTGGTCGGTGACACGGCCTTGCGGAAAATTATAGGTGCGGATGCGTTCCGAGCGGTCGCCCGAGCCGATCTGCCCGCGCCGTTCGGCCGCGCGCGCGGCGTCGAGCTTTGAGCGCTGCTGGTCGTAGAGCTTGGCGCGCAGCATGGTCATCGCCTTGGCCTTGTTCTTGTGCTGCGAGCGTTCCTCCTGCACGAAAACCACGATGCCACTCGGCAAATGGGTGATGCGGATAGCGGATTCGGTCTTGTTGACGTGCTGGCCGCCGGCGCCCTGCGCGCGCATGGTGTCGATCTTGAGGTCCTTCTCGTCGATGTCGATGTCGACGTCCTCGACCTCCGGCAGCACCGCGACGGTGGCGGCCGAAGTGTGAATGCGGCCGGACGCCTCGGTGTCGGGCACGCGCTGCACGCGATGCACGCCGGATTCGAATTTAAGCTTGGCGAACACGCCGCGCCCGTGCACTTCGGCGACGATTTCCTTGAAGCCCCCTTTGGTGCCTTCGCTGATCGACAGCACTTCCGTCTTCCAGCCCTGCTTGGCGGCGTAGCGTTCGTACATGCGGAACAGGTGGCCGGCGAACAGCGCGGCCTCGTCGCCGCCGGTGCCGGCGCGGATTTCGAGGATCGCGTCGTGGTCGTCCATCGCGTCTTTCGGGATCAACGCCAGTTGGATTTGACGTTCGAGCCGGTCGCGGCGCGCGATGAGCGCCGGCTTCTCGGCCTCGACCATTTTGCGCATCTCGGCGTCGGTCGCGGCATCGCCGGCGAGGGCGTCGAGATCGGCGATCTCGGCGGCGACGGCGCGATAGGCCTTGATCGCCTCGATCACCGGACCGAGCTCGGCGAATTCGCGCGACAGCTTGACGTAGTCGTCGCGGGCGAGATTGGTCGCGAGCTCGCGCTCCACCAGTTCATGGCGGGCGAGCAGGGCGTCGAGCTTGTGTTGCGGCAGCGCGATCAAAGCTGCAGTCCTTCGGCCGCCGCGAAGCCCTCGAGCTTGTGGCGGATAGAGACGCTGCCGACCGGCTGCGCGAGGAACGGCAAAATGGCGCTCTCGCCTTTTTTGCAATCGAGCTCGAGCAGCAGCGCCTTGACCGGGCCGACCGCCGAAGGCGACAGCGACAGCGCGCGGTAGCCGATAATCGCCAGCGCCAGCGCGCCGATCGGCTGCGAGGCGAGTTCCCCGCACAGCGCCACCGGCTTGCCGTGCTTGCGGCCCATGTCGGCGATTTCCTTGAGCGCGCGCAGCACCGGCGCCGACAGCGGGTCGAAGCGTTGCGACACCCGCGCGTTGCCGCGGTCGGCGGCATAGAGGAACTGCATCAGGTCGTTGGAGCCGACCGAGAGGAAATCGACGCGGGCAAGCAATTCGTCGAGTTGGAACAGCAGCGCCGGCACTTCCAGCATGGTGCCGATCTGCACGCGCTCGGGCAGCGCGTGGCCGTGGCGGCGCAGGTGCGTCAGCTCGATCTCGACCAGCGCCTTGGCCTTGTCGAATTCCTCCACCATGGCGATCATCGGGAACATGATGCGTAATTCGCGCCCGCCGGCGGCGCGCAGCAGCGCGCGCACTTGGCTGCGCAATAGCCCGGGCCGGTCGAGCCCGAGCCTTATGGCGCGCCAGCCGAGCGCCGGATTTTCCTCTTCGACGTTGCGCATATAAGGCAGCACCTTGTCGCCGCCTATATCGAGGGTGCGGAAGGTGACCGGGCGTTTTCCCGCGGCATCGAGCACAGCGCGGTAAAGCCCAAGCTGTTCGCCGGTGCGCGGCAGCGTATCGGCCACCATGAACTGCAATTCGGTGCGGAACAGGCCGATGCCGACGGCGCCGGTCTCGTCGAGATGCGGCAGGTCGATGGGCAGACCGGCATTGATCATCAGCGCGACCTTATGGCCGTCTTTGGTGACGCAAGGCTTTTCGCGCAGCGCGCGGTATTGCGCCTGCCGCCGCGCCCGCAGCTTCGCCCGCTCGCCATAGGCGCTTTCGATGTCGGGCGGCGGACGCAAATGCACGTCGCCGGTGGTGCCGTCGACGATGATGGCGTCGCCCGGCTCGACCAGGCCGGTGGCGTTGGCGATCTCGCCGACCGCCGGAATGCCGAGCGCGCGTGCCACGATCGAGACGTGCGAGGTCGGCCCGCCTTCCTCCAGGATCAGCCCGCGCAGTCTTTTGCGGTCGTAGTCGAGCAGCGCCGCCGGGCCCATCGAGCGCGCGACCAGAATCGCATTTTCCGGCAACTGCTCGCGCGAGGGCGCATGATCCTGCCCCATCAGCACGCGCATCAGCCGGTTGGCGAGATCGTCGAGGTCGTGCAGGCGGTCGCGCAGGTAAGGGTCGGAGGCGCGCAGCATGCGCGCGCGGGTGTCGGACTGCACGCGCTCGACGCCGGCCTCGGCGGTGAGGCCGGTCGACACCGCCTCGCGCATCTTGTGCAGCCAGCCCTGGTCGTAGCCGAACATGCGGTAGGCTTCCAGCACGTCGCGATGCTCGCCGCCTTCGGCCACCTCGCCGTGCTCGAGCAGGCGGTCGAGGTCGGCTCGGAAGGTGGCGATGGCCGCGTCCAGACGCTTGAGTTCCTTTGGCACGTCGTCGGCGATGACGTTGGTGATGACCACGCGCGGCTCGTGCAGCACCACATGGCCGAGCGCGATGCCGTCCGACAGCGAGGTACCTTCGAGCTTGATGGAATGGCGCGCGATCGGCTCGGCGCCCGGGCGCGCGATCGAGGACAACTCGCCCGAGGCGATCATCTCGGCGAGCACCATCGCGGTGGTCTGCAGCGCTTCTTCTTCCTCTTCCGTGTAGGTGCGGCGCGCGCGGTTCTGCACCACCAGCACGCCGAGCGTGTTGCCCGCGCGGAGCACCGGCACGCCGAGGAAGGAGTGGTAGATTTCTTCGCCGGTTTCCGGGCGGAACGAGAAGGCCGGGTGCGCCTGCGCGTCCGACAGGTTGATCGGATTGGCCTCGCTCGCCACCAGGCCGACCAGGCCCTCGTCGGCCTTCAGCACGGTCTCGTGCACCGCTTCGCGCTTCAAGCCCTCGGTGGCGTATAGCTCGAGCGTTCCATCTACGCGCAAGACGTAGACAGAGCACACCTCCGCCACCATGTTGGCGGCGATCAGCACCACTACCTTGTCGAGGCGTTCCTGCGCGCTGACCGGCTCCGCCATCACTTCGCGAAGCCGGCGTAACAGCACGCGCGGACCGCCGAGCGCGCCACGCATTATCGAGGTCCTTAAAGCCGCGGCACCGGCCACGGCCGGTTTACGGCCCAATCTTGTACGAAGTGCGACCGCGGGACCCGGCGTCCGCGGCCGATTATGAGTCAGGCTATAGCGAATGGCCCATGCAAGGGGCAAGCCAAAGCAGCGGCCGAGCCGGCATGCGCCGGCAAATTGTGCACCGCCCACTGCGCCGGGCGTTTGACCGCCGTGCGGCGGTTTAAGCCTTCAGCTTGAGCAGCGCATCGGCATTGCTGTGCGTAAGCTTGGCCATATCGGCCGGCGACAGCGTGATGCGGTCGAGGAAGGCGCGGCCCTTGGCATTGGGCGCATAAGGGTAGTCGACCGAGAACATGATGCGGTCGATGCCGAAGGTCATGAGCGCGGGCAGCAAAGGCGGCTCGCTGAAGATGCCGCTGGTGGTGATCCAGACCTGGTCGAGGATGGCGCGGGTGATCGGCCGCTTGAGGTAGTCGACCTCGTGCGCGAACACCGCGTTGATGCGGTCGAGCATCACCGGCAACATTTCGCCCATGTGGCCGATAATGAGCTTGAGCTTCGGGTGGCGGTCGAGCACCCCGGCCAGCACCATGCGCAGCAGGTGGATGGCCGTCTCGGAATGCCAGCCCCAGCCGGCGGCTTCCAGCACGCGCGCCGCGCCCGGCTCCAGGCCTGAATAATAGGCCTGCCGCACCGGCTCTGGCGCGAGATGCGGATGGATGTAGACCGGCACGTCGAGCTCGACCGCCGCCGCCAATATGCCGTCATAGCTCGGGTGATCGAGGAAGCGGCCCTCGGTCGTGCCGTTGATCAGCGCGCCGAGGAATTTCAGCTCCTTGACGCAGCGCACGAGTTCGGCGGCGCAGGCGTCCGGGGATTGCATCGGCAGCACGGCAAAGCCCGCGAAGCGATCGGGATGGCGCGCGACGGCCTTTGCCAGGTGGTCGTTCATCTCGCGCGCCATGGCGACGCCGTCGGTGCCGGGCACGAGGTCAGGGCCGGGCCCGGTGTTGGAGAGCACCTGCATCGTGATGCCGGCCTCGTCCATCGATTTCAGACGCTGCTCGCCCATCTCGGGCAACAGCTCCATCGGGTTTGGGCCGCTCGCCGGCGGCTTGCGCGGCCGAAAACCGCGGCGGCTGATGACGGCTTTGTCGATCCGCTGCACCAACGCCGGGACCGTGAAATGCTCTTCGAGCGCAACCACACGCATACGTTCAATCTCCTCCGTTTTGTTTTGTTGGTTACTTATCCAGACCGTATAGCGTATGCAGCGTGCGCACTGCGAGATCGGTCTGCGCGGCATTGATCAGCACCGAGAACTTGATCTCCGAGGTGGTGATGGCGAGGATGTTGATCTTCTTCTCGGACAGCGCCTTGAAGGCGCTCGCCGCGACGCCGGCATGGCTGCGCATGCCGATGCCAATCACCGACACTTTGGCGACGTCGGTCGCCCCATCCATGCGCTCGTAGCCGATTTTGCCCTTGGCCTTCTCGATGGTGACGCGCGCGCGCTCGTAATCGGCCGAAGGCACGGTAAACGTCAGATCGGTGGTGGCGCCGTCGGCCGAGACGTTCTGCACGATCATGTCGACGTTGATGCTGGCATCTGCGAGCGGGCCGAAGATGGCGGCGGCGACGCCGGGCTTGTCCTGCACGCGGCGGATCGAGATCTGTGCCTCGTCCTTGGAGAAGGCGATCCCAGTGACGGTTTGCTGTTCCACGATGTCTCCCTCGTCGCAAATGAGTGTGCCGGACGGCGGCTTGTTGGGATCGATGTCCTCCGGCTTTTCGAAACTGGAGCGCACGAAGATGCGCACGTTATGCGTCATGCCGAGCTCGACCGAGCGCACCTGCATGACCTTGGCGCCGAGGGAAGCGAGCTCGAGCATTTCCTCGTAGGCGATCTTGCTGAGGCGGTGCGCCGCCGGCACCACGCGCGGATCGGTGGTGTAGACGCCGTCGACGTCGGTATAGATGTCGCAGCGCTCGGCTTGAATGGCGGCGGCGATCGCCACCGCCGAGGTGTCGGAGCCGCCGCGGCCGAGCGTGGTGATGCGCCCAGTCGCCTTGTGCAGCCCCTGGAAGCCGGCGATCACCGCGACCTGGCTCATCTCCTTGAAGCGGCGGATCAGCTCGGCGCCGTTGATCTCGAGAATGCGTGCGGCGCCGTGCGCGTTGTCGGTCAGGATCGGCAATTGCCAGCCCTGCCAAGAACGCGCATTGACGCCCATGCCCTCCAGCACGATGGCCAGCAGCCCGGCGGTGACTTCCTCGCCGGTCGCCACCACCGCGTCGTATTCGCGCGCGTCGTGCAGCGGGGCGGCCTGCCGGCACCATTCGACCAGTTTGTTGGTCGCGCCTGCCATGGCGGAGACGACGACCGCCACCTCATGGCCGGCGTCGACTTCGCGCTTGACGTGGCGCGCCACGTTGCGGATGCGGTCGAGATCGGCGACCGACGTTCCGCCGAATTTCATCACCAGGCGAGCCATGACTTCAGAAAACCTGCCGTTCCCGGACGCGCCAAAAGGCGCTAACAAGCGGCCGGCTGTGCCGCCCGCAAAAGGCGCGTATACATACCGGCGGGGTGGCAAGACTGCAATAAGACGGGCGGTTTTGGCTTCGCCCCCGCGTTAATCTTTCAGGTGCTGGCGATGCGCTATATCGAGCGAATTCTGCAGCCGGGCGAAAAGGTGCTCTATTCGGGTACGATCCATTGGGTCATTTACTTTCCGGCCGTGCTGTTCTCGCTGATCGCCTTGGCGCTGCTCACCCTGGTCAAGTCGGGTCCGACCGGCATGAGCTGGCTGATCGTGTCGATTGCGTTTTGGGCGGCGGCCGCGGTGACCTTCGCCTCGGCCTGGTTCAGGCGCTGGACCACCGAGATCGACGTCACCGACCGGCGCGTTGTTTACAAGCGCGGCTTCATCAACCGGCATACCGTCGAGATGAATATGGACAAGGTGGAGAGCGTCGACGTCGACCAGTCGATCATGGGCCGCATGCTGAACTTCGGCGACATCACAGTGCGCGGCACCGGCGAGACCATGGAGCGCATGCACGGCATCGGCGCGCCGCTCGATTTCCGCAATCAGGTGACCGCGCGCTGATCCGATGGCAACGAAACGACACAGCTCTTCGGTTGACGAAAGCGAAGTCGAGCGCTTCTCACGCTACGGTGCCGATTGGTGGGACCCGCGCGGGCCGATGGCGGCGCTGCACAAGTTCAATCCAGTGCGGCTCGGCTACATCCGCGACAAGGTCGCCGAGCGCTTCGCGCGCGAGCCTAAGAAGCTCGACTGCCTCAAGGGCCTGCGCATGCTCGATATAGGCTGCGGCGGCGGCATTCTGTCGGAGCCCTTGGCGCGGCTGGGCGCGCAGATGGTCGGCGCCGATCCGTCCAAGGAAAACATCGCTGTGGCGAACGCACATGCGCAGGAGAGCGGCGTTGCGGTCGATTACCGCGCCACCACAGCGGAGGAGCTTGCCGCTCAGGCCGAGCGTTTCGACGTGGTGCTGGCGATGGAAGTGGTCGAGCACGTCGTCGACGTCAAAGCCTTCGTCGCGACCTGCGCCGGAATGGTCAAGCCGGGCGGGTTGATGATCGCGGCTACGTTGAACCGCACGTTCAAGAGTTTCGCGCTCGCCATCGTCGGCGCCGAATACGTGCTGCGCTGGCTGCCGCGCGGCACCCATCAATGGGACAAGTTCGTCACCCCCGACGAGCTCGAACTCGCCTTCGAACGCGGCGGCTTGCGCGTGACCGGCGAACGCGGCGTTGTCTACAATCCGTTTGCCGACCGCTGGCAATTGTCGTCCGACATGGATGTGAATTACATGCTCGTCGCCGAGCGCCCAAAGGAAGGAAAAACCGCATGATCCTCGAACTGGTCGAATTCAATTCGCCGAAGGGCTGGAGCCGCCAGCAGGTGGCGATGGAGGCCCGCAACGTCATCCCGCATTGGCAGGCCAACAAGCAGCTCTGGCGCAAGCATTTCCTGCTCGAGCTTAACGGCAAGACCGGCGGCGGCGTTTATTTGTGGCCGACGCTGGCGGACGCGCAGAAGGCGCATGACGAGGTCTGGCGCCAGTCGATCATCAAGCGCACCGGAGCCGCGCCAACCATCCGTTATTTCGATCTGTTCCTGCTGATCGACAACGAGAAGGGCGTGGCGACCGAATTCTCCGCGGCCGCCGAACTGGCCGCCGCATAGCGGCTCTGTCATTGCCGGGCTTGTCCCGGCTACCCACGCCTGAGTAAGCGAGGCAAGACGTCAATGCCCGGCACTAAGCCGGGCATGACAGTGTTAGAGACTGATTATGCTCTGGGCCGTCTTCACGCTGATCGCCGCGGCGGCGCAGACCGCGCGCAACGCCATGCAGCGCGAACTGACCGCGACGCTCGGCACGGTTGGCGCAACGCACGTGCGCTTCCTGTTCGGCTTTCCCTTCGCGCTGCTGTTTCTTGCCGGCGTCATGGTCGCGACCGGCTACGGCCTGCCGCATCCGGGGCTGGCATTCTGGCCGTGGATTCTCGTCGGCGCCTTCGCCCAGATCGCCGCTACCGCGACCATGCTGGCGGTGATGGGCGAGCGCTCCTTCGTAGTCGCCTACGCCTTCATCAAGACGGAGCCGGTATCGGTCGCGCTGTTCGGCCTGATCGTGCTCGGCGACAAGATCACGCCGCTGTCGGCCGCCGCGATCCTGATTGCCACCGCCGGCGTGATCGTGATCTCGCTCAAAGCCGGCGCCAGCCAAGCCGGCACCGCGCGTTCGACCACCATCGGTCTCGTGTCGGGCGCGCTGTTCGCAGTCTCGGCCATCGGCTATCGCGGCGCCATTTTGTCGCTGCAGCTGCCGCATTTCGTGATGGCGGCGACCTTCACGCTGGCGGTCGGGCTGGTGCTGCAGGCGGTGCTGCTGTCGGCCTATCTGGCGCTGCGCGATCCGGGCGTCTTGCGCGCCATCGCCAAGGCATGGAAGCCCTCGCTGTTCGCCGGCTTCATGGGCGCCTTCGCCTCGCAGTTCTGGTTCCTCGCCTTCGCCATCGCCACCGCCGCGAGCGTGCGCACGCTCGCGCTGGTCGAGGTTTTGTTCGCGCAAGGCGTGACGCATTTCATCTTCAAGCAGCCGACCACGGCGCGCGAACGCGCCGGCATCGTGCTGGTGGTGCTCGGCGTCGGGCTCTTGGTGTGGGCGTACTAGGGTGCGCCCGGCTGCGCGTCGGCGCCGTGGCAATGCTTGAACTTTTTGCCCGATCCGCAGGGGCAGGGATCGTTGCGGCGCGCATGGGCGCTGGAGATGTCGATGAGGATTCCCAGGTCGCGCAGCGTTGCGAAATTCGTCCGCAGGAAGGCGGAAAGATAGTTCTCCTGCAGGCTTCTGAGGCGATCGTTTGTGAAGTACCGCAGAAACGCCTCGCAGCCAAAATCTTTCGCAGAGATCGGCATGGCGCCGCCCATGATGTCGCCCGGAAACGCCGAAGTCGCATGGGCGAAGATCGGTTTTTCGCCTTCGCAAGAGATCCCGTTTTTAGCCGCTGTGACCGAGCGCAACAGCCCTGCGTGGACGTTCCACACACGGGCATTCAAGACCGTTACACGGGCAGGATCGCGATAGCACATGATGTTGAGCGCATTTTGATCCGGAAATTTGTCGCCGTCTTGCGCAGCGGCGACGACCCGCCAGTTTTTCAGCGTCTCGCGATTTGAAAATATGACGACGCCCGCGTTTAGACAGCGCCGCTCTTTGAGCGACGGATCGGCCGCGATGGCCGACCGCAGCTTGGCTTCACCGTAAGAATTACAAACTGCCTCGAGCGTCTTGTTCGGCCCCTCATCGGTCGAAATGGCTAAGTCCTTGTTTTGCGAGACCAGATCGTGCGCAAGATCGAAGAGTTCCTTGCCCGCGGCCCTAACGGCGACGATGTCGCAATCGATCCACACGGGCACTGACGATGGCTCGTCGTTCAAGAACGACGCCATGCTGCTTTTCAGCTTGTACGGATGATCGGACTTGCTCAGGCCGGCGGGGATATTCAACAGCAGTTTTTTTTCTGCGAAATATTGCCGCCGCGGCTCGCTCAAACCGAAATCCATGACATGGCAAGGCACGCCGGGAAAGCTGCTCTGCAGGCTCTCCAGCAGCATCCCGCACATGAAGAAATATTTGTCGTTGGCTCCGGTGACAAACCTCAAGGAGCCTTCGTGCGGCACGGCTTAATTGCGCTCGTCCGGCAAGATCGGCAGCGGGTGGAATTCGATGCCTTCCTCGGCAAGCTGCCGGGCGTCCTCGGGCGAAGCCTCGCCGTAGATCGAGCGGTGCGCGGTCTCGCCGTAATGCATCTTGCGCGCTTCCTCGGGGAATTTCGACCCGACGTGGTCGGCGTTCTTGGTGAGGTGATTGCGCAATTCCTTGAGCTTGCTGCGCAGCTCGCGTTCCTGCGGCGAGATCATCGCGACAGGGGCTTTTTCCTGTGTGTTCACTTGCGCTGTCTCGGGCGCGGCGGGTGCCGGCGCTTCGATGGGCGCTGCGTGCTTTTTCGCGCCAGCGAGTCGCGGCGCCATGATCGCCTTGTCGACCTTGGCCGAGCCGCAATGCGGGCACGCCACCAGTCTGCGCTTGACTTGTTTGTCGTAGGCCGCCGAATCCGCGAACCAGCTTTCGAAGCCGTGGCCCTTCTCGCACACCAGCGCGTAGCGGATCATTCGGCGCCCCCGATCACGTGCAGATGGGTCGGCTCGGCCATCGGTTCGACGATTTCGAAACGGCGGCCATGCTGCAGCGAGGGGATGCGCGCACGTGCTTTCGCCACTTCCGCCAGATCGATCTCGGCCATAACCACGCCTGGCTCAAACCCGCCTTCGGCGAGCACGCGGCCCCAGGGATCGACGATCAGCGAATGGCCGTAGGTCTCGCGCCCGCTCTCGTGCTTGCCGGCTTGCGCTGCGGCGAACGCGAAACAGCCGTTCTCGACCGCGCGCGCCCGAACCAAAATATGCCAATGCGCCTCGCCGGTCTGCCGGGTGAAGGCGGAAGGGATCGTCAGCATGGTGGCGCCAGCTTCCGCCAGCGCGCGGTAGAGCGCGGGGAAACGCAGGTCGTAACAGATCGTCAGTCCCAGCCGGCCCCACGGCAGATCGCAAAGCACAGCCTGCTCGCCCGGACGGTAGTTGCGCGACTCGCGGTAACTCTCGCCGCCGGAAAGATCGACGTCGAACATGTGGATCTTGTCGTAACGCGCGGCGATGTCGCCTTTCGGGTCGATCAAAAACGAGCGGTTGGCGGCGCGCTCGGCCGAAATCTTGATCGCCAGCGAGCCGGCGTGAATGAAAATCGAAAGCTTGCGCGCCAGTTCGCGCAGCATGGCGAGCGAGGTGTCGGCGTCTTCATCGACGATGACGGAAAAAAGCTGTTCGCGCTTGGCCGCCAGAATGTTGGTCATTTCCGGCGTCTGCACGTAGTCGGCGCCGGCCGACTTCGCCTCGCCGATCAGGCAAGCGGCGGCGTCGATATTGGCGGCGGGCGAAAGCCCCGCGCGCGTCTGGATCATCGCGGCCTTGAACACGGCGGCGGTCATGCGGAGGCCTCGTCGCCGGCCAGCAGCTTGTCGAGCTCGCCGGCGTCCTCGAGCGCGTGCAGCTCGTCGCAGCCGCCGACATGCGTTTCGCCGATGAAGATCTGCGGCACCGTGGTGCCGCCGTTCGCGCGTTCGGTCATTTCGCTGCGGCGCTCCCGGTTGCGGCCAACGTCGATTTCGGTGAAGGCCGCGCCTTTGCTTTTCAGCAGCACCTTGGCCGCGTTGCAATAGGGGCAATAGCGGGTGGTATAAATTTCGATAAGGGGCATTTTGGTTTTGGGCGCTCTGCGAACCGGCCCCCGTTATATGGTGGTGCGCAGGGGTGCGACAACCCGGGCGAACACCAGGACGTCGACATGGGCGGCCCCGGCGCGCAGCAGCGCGCGGGCGCAGGTATCGGCGGTGGCGCCGGAGGTGAGCACGTTGTCGACCAATATTAGCCGGCGGCCGGCGACTTGGGCCTTTTCTTCCGGCGGCACGCGGAAGGCGCCCTGCACATTGTCGGCGTGTTCGGTTTTCGACAGACCGACCTGCTGCGGCGTCGAGCGCACGCGCTTGAGCGCGCCATGCAGCACCGGCACGCCGGTCAGGCCGGAAATCGCCCCGGCCCGCGCCGCCGACTGGTTGAAGCGCCGCGCCCACAGCCTGCGCCAATGCAGCAGCACCGGCAGCAGCGCGTCGGCATCCTTGAGCAGCTCGCGGCCGGCGCGCGCCATCCATTGACCCATCATGGGCGCGAGGTCGAGCCGATCGCTGCATTTGAACGAATGCACCAGCTTGCGCGCGGTGTCGTCATAGCGCACCGCGGCATGCGCGCGATCGTAGGCGGGCGGCGCGGCGATCGCCTCCATCGATAACAGGCCGGGGCCGGGATCGTAGCTGAAGGGAATGCCGAGCCGCGCGCAATAAGGCGGCTCGATCAGCGACAGTTTCGACCAGCATGAGGCGCACAAGCCCACTCCGTCGCCGAGCGGCGCACGGCAGGACGGACAGAGTGGCGGCAGCGCCACGTCGAGGGCGGTGCGCAGCATAGCGTGCAGCCCCCCCGCCGAACTGCTTGAGGTGCGAGGGCGCCAAGTTCCCAGCCTGGTCCTGGCTTGCCGAGACAAGCTCGTTCATGCTTGCAAATGTAGCAGATGCCATCAAACCCGACCATCTTCGATCGCCGGCTTTTGCGCGCGCGCCAGCAGCGCGCCCGCGCGCTCGGCCCCGAGACCTTCCTGATCGACCGGGTCGCCGCCGAGCTGGGCGAGCGGCTTTCGGTGGTGCTGCGCCAGTTCGAGCGCGCGGTCGATCTCGGCACGCCGACCGATGCGGTGCGCCGCGCGCTCATCGACAGCGGCAAGGTCGCAACCATCGTTGCCGCCGCGCCGGCGGCCGGGCCGGGCGATGCGCCGCTATACGTTGCCGCCGACGAGGAGGCCTTGCCGTTCGCCGACGGCTCGCTCGATCTCATCGTCTCGGCGCTTTCGCTGCAGTTTGTGAATGATTTGCCCGGCACGCTGATCCAGATCCGCCGCGCGCTCAAGCCGGACGGCCTGCTGCTGGCGGCGCTGATCGGCGGCGATAGCCTGAACGAATTGCGCGAAGCCTTCGCGCAGGCCGAAAGCGAGGTCGAGGGCGGCGTGTCGCCACGCGTAGCGCCCTTCGCCGACGTGCGCGAGCTGGGCGGGCTGTTGCAGCGTGCCGGCCTTGCTTTGCCGGTGGTCGACAGCGACCGGCTGACCGTGCGTTATCGGTCGGTGTTCGATTTGATGCGCGATCTGCGCCGCATGGGCGCGACCAATATGCTGAGCGAGCGAAGCCGCGCGCCGCTCAAGCGCGCGACCTTGCAGCGGATGACCGAGATTTACGCGCAGCGCTTTGCGGACGCCGATGGCCGCCTGCGTGCGACCTATGAGATCGCCTGGTTATCGGGGTGGGCGCCGCACGAGAGCCAGCAGAAGCCGCTCAAGCCGGGCTCGGCCGTGCAGCGGCTGGCCGATGCGCTCGGCACGCGGGAAATCCCCTCCGGCGAGAAGCCGCGGCCCTAACGCCGCCGGCGCTCAGTTGAAGCCGTCGGAAACGCTCTGGTACTTGGCCTGCAACTGCGTGCCCATGGCCATGACCACGGCGATGATGGCGCCGGCAATGGCGGAGGCGATCAGCGCGTATTCGATGGCGGTGGCGCCGCTGTCGTTGTGGAAGAACTCGCGCAAGCTGCGCATCGCTTGGGACTTACTCACGGACGCGTCCTGTTCTCTCGTTGCCGATCCGACAATCACAACAATGCCATTAAGTGCGAAATCAGCGGAACGTCCGCCGGAGGCATTTGGTATTCCCGCAGCCGGTTCGGCTTCACCCAGGCGAGCTTCTGCCCCTCGATCGCAGTGACTTTTCCATCCCAGCGCCGGCAGACAAAGAGCGGCATCAGGAGATTGAAGTCGGGGTAGGCGTGGCTCGCGAAAGTCAGCGGCGCGAGACAGGCCTCATTGACGATAATTCCCAGTTCCTCCTGCAACTCCCGGATCAGACTCTGTTCCGGCGTTTCGCCGTCTTCGACCTTGCCGCCGGGAAACTCCCACAAGCCTGCCATCGGCTTGCCGGCGGGACGCTGGGCTATGAGCACGCGGCCGTCGGCGTCGACGAGCGCGCAAGCGGCAACAAGGACGATTTTGCTCACGAGCCTTGCATCCTGAACGATAGGCAGCCGTGGTTAAGGGGTCATTCAGCCAATTGACCGCGGGCCGCCGTCCTGCCGGGACGGTTAACCCATGGTTACGAGCGATAGTCGCCGTTGATGGCGATGTATTCCTTGGTCAGATCGCAGGTGAGCACGCGGTCGCGGCCCTTACCCAGCCCGAGCGCCACTTTCAGGCTGATTTCCGGCTTTTTCATCGCCGCGCTCACCGCCGCCTCGTCATAGCCGGGATCGCGCGCGCCTTTGTGCGCGACCCTGATGCCGCCAAACCAGATCGAGAGCTTGTCTCGATCCGCCGGTTCGCCGGCCTTGCCGACCGCCATGACGACGCGGCCCCAATTGGCGTCCTCGCCCGCGATCGCGGTCTTCACCAGCGGCGAATTGGCAATCGACATGGCGATGCGGCGCGCGGAGGCTTTTGACACCGCGCCTTCCACCACGATCTCCACCAGCTTGCGGGCGCCTTCGCCGTCGCGCGCGATCTGCTCGGACAGATTGGCGAGCACGGCCTGCAGCGCGCGCTTGAAATTCTTGAGCCGCGGATCGGTGGCGCGCGCGATGCGCGGATTACCGGCTCTGCCGGTGGCAAAGATCATCAGCGTGTCGGAGGTGGAGGTATCGCCGTCGATGGTCACCGCGTTGAAGGTATCAGCGATGCCGTTCTTGAGCAGCGCCTGCAGCGCGCCGCTTGCGATCGCCGCGTCGGTGAAGACGAAGGAGAGCATGGTCGCCATATCGGGCGCGATCATTCCGGCGCCCTTGGCCATGCCGTTGACGGTCACCGTTGTCTTGCCGATCTTCGCCGTCGCGGTCGCAACCTTGGGAAAGGTGTCGGTGGTCATGATCGCCTTCGCCGCGGCGAGGAAATCGCCCGGCCGCGCGCCCCGGCTAAGGCCGGTCATCACCGGCGCGAACTTTTCGGCATCGAGCGGTTCGCCGATCACCCCGGTGGAGGCGAGGAAGACATCCGCCGGTTTGCAGCCGGCCGCCTTGGCGGCGATCTCGGCGGTAAGCTTGGTCGCGGCGCGCCCGCTCTTGCCGGTGAAGGCATTGGCGTTACCGGAATTGACCACCAGCGCGCGCGCTTTGCCCGCATTCAAATGCGCCCGGCACCATTCGACCGGCGCCGACGGGCATTTCGATCTGGTGAATACGCCGGCGCAGGTCGTGTCCGCATCGAACAGCGCCAGCAGCACGTCGGTGCGCCCGGCGTAGCGGATGCCGGCTTCCGCCGTTGCCAGCCGCACGCCAGCGACCGCCGGCAGGTCCGGCACGTGCTTGGGGGCGAGGGGGGAAATTGAGGTGGCCATAATAATCCTATCATTCCGGGGCGCCCGCCGAATGCGGGCGAACCCGGAATCCATATCCACCAAGCTTTCGGTTAAATCGCAAGGCCGGGGTTATAAATTCCGGCTCTCGCTTCGCTCGGCCGGAATGACAAAGCTTACTTCTTCTCAGGCGCCGGCGGTGCCGCCGGAGCGGGCGGTTCCTCGGTCTTGTACATCTTCTCGACCTTGGCCTCGGCGCGCAGCTTTTGCACCAGTTCGGCCTGCGCCTTACGCGTCACATAATTCTCGATCTGCGCTTTGACCTCTTCGAACTTCGGCATAGCCTTCACGCGTTTGTCCTCGACTTTGAGCACGTGCCAACCAAACTGGGTCTTCACCGGCTCGGAGATCTGGCCCTTTTCCAGCTTGAAGGCGACCTCGGAGAATTCCGGCACCATCTGTTCCTTGCTGAAATAGCCGAGGTCGCCGCCATTGGCCTTGCCGGAGGGGTCCTCGGTGACCTCGGCCGCCACCTTGGCGAAATCCTCGCCCTCCTTCAGGCGCACGATGATCGCCTTGATCTTGTCCTCGGCCGCCTTGCTCGCCTTGTCGTCGCCGGGCGCGGCGCGGATCAGGATGTGGCGCGCGTGCACCTCCTGCACCTCGCCCATCTGCTTGACGGCTTCGTCATAAACTTTGTGCATGGCCTCGTCAGTGAGCGCTTCCTTGCCAACCGATTGCAGCAGCTCTTCCATAAGCAGCTTGTTGCGGGCAAAGGCCACCTTGCGCTTGAACTCGGGCGTGGCGTCCATTTTCTTGGCTTCGGCCGCCTTCGACACCAGGATCATGTCGGTCATGAACTGCACCAGGTAATCCCTCTTGGCGTCCGGCGACATCGGCGGAATCTGGCCGGCCTCCTCCTCGGCGACGGCGAGGTCGCTCTGGTGGATCTCGATACCGTTGACCTTGGCGATGAGCGGGTCCTTGTCCTGCGCCGCGGCCGGTACGGCCAGCAGCAGCGCCAAAGCGGCGGCGAGGATGCCGGCCCGGCCGGCGAATTGGGAAATCGTCATGATGCGATCCTTGGCGCTGTCGTTGGAAAGGGTGCGGTCCGCATAGCGTGCGGCCGGCGGCGGACTTGTCACCCAACAACCGTGGCTTTGCAATGGCCGGCTGGCCCGGTTGGACTAAAGTCCCTGTGATCGGTTGCCGGTTAGGCCCGCCGCAAGCCGCCAATTGACAATAATCCGACCCCCTCCTATCTCTCCGCTAACGCCGGCTGGTTAGCGCGTTCGCGTCGAATTTGCCCGAAAAGTGCCGTATTTCCGGAGCGCCGGAGGCAATATCCGGCCTTGGCGGCGTGCTAGAACCGCCGCCTTGCATTGAGGAGCTTTCCGTATGATCGGCGCCGTTGCCCGCAAGCTGTTCGGCTCCGCCAATGAGCGGCGGATTCGCAGCTATCAGCCGCGGGTTAACGAGATCAACGCGCTTGAAAAGGAACTGGAAGCGCTCTCCGACGAACAATTGCGGGCGCGCACCGACGAATTCAAGAAGCAGGTCGCCGAGGGCACTTCCCTCGACGACATCCTGGTGCCGGCCTTCGCCACCGTGCGCGAGGCCGCCAAGCGCACCATCGGCCAGCGCCATTTCGACGTGCAGTTGATCGGCGGCATGATCCTGCACGAAGGCAAGATCGCCGAGATGAAGACCGGCGAAGGCAAGACGCTGGTGGCGACGCTCGCGGTCTATCTCAACGCTCTGTCAACGCGCGGCGTGCACGTCGTCACCGTCAACGACTACCTCGCCAAGCGCGACGCCGAATGGATGGGGCAGATCTATAAATTCCTCGGGCTGACCGTCGGCGTGATCGTGCACGGGCTCGACGACGAGGAGCGCAAGAAAAACTACGATTGCGACGTCACCTACGGCACCAACAACGAGCTCGGCTTCGACTATCTGCGCGACAACATGAAGTACCGCATGGAGGACATGGTCCAGCGCGGGCACATCTACGCCATCGTCGACGAAGTAGACTCGATCCTGATCGACGAGGCGCGTACGCCGCTAATCATTTCCGGCCCGCTCGACGACCGCTCCGAATTCTACAATACCATCGACAGCTACATCCCGGCGCTGGAAAAAGGCGACTACGAGGTCGATGAGAAGCAGCGCACGGTGACGCTGACCGAAGCCGGCATGGAGAAGCTGGAGCAGCGGCTGCGTAGCGCCAACGAACTCAAGGGCGAATCGCTCTACGACGTCGAGAACGTCTCCGTCGTGCACCACGTCAATCAGGCGCTGCGCGCGCACAAGCTGTTCCAGCGCGACAAGGACTACATCGTGCGCAACGGCGAGGTCGTCATCATCGACGAATTCACCGGCCGCATGATGCCGGGCCGGCGCTATTCGGAAGGGCTACACCAGGCGCTCGAGGCCAAGGAGCACCAGCCGATCCAGCCGGAGAACCAGACGCTCGCCTCGATCACCTTCCAGAACTACTTCCGCATGTACGAGAAGCTCGCCGGCATGACAGGCACCGCGCTCACTGAAGCCGACGAGTTCTACGACATCTACAAGCTCGAAGTGTTGGAAGTGCCGACCAACATGCCGCTCATCCGCATCGACGATGACGACGAGGTCTACCGCACCAATAAGGAGAAATACCGCTCGATCATCGCGCTGATCGAGGACTGCAAGGCGCGCGGCCAGCCGGTGCTGGTCGGCACCACGTCGATCGAAAAATCGGAGCAGCTCGCCGACATGCTGCGCGCGGCCGGCTGGGAATCGCACGACTTCACCGATCCCAACGCATTTGCCGCGCTCTATTCCGGCGACGACGGCGCCAGCAAGACCAAGGTGTTCGCGATCCTCAACGCCCGCTACCACGAGCAGGAGGCCTATATCGTGGCGCAGGCCGGCGTGCCGGGCGCCATCACCATCGCCACCAACATGGCCGGCCGCGGCACCGACATCCAGCTCGGCGGCAACGCCGACATGCGCATCCGCCAGGAAATCACTGACGTCACCGACTGGGCCGCGCGCGACAAAGACCCGCGCGCCGACGAAATCCGCAAGCAGGTGGCACGGCTCAAGGACAAGGCGCTCAAAGCCGGCGGGTTGTTCGTGCTTGGCACCGAGCGGCACGAGAGCCGACGCATCGACAACCAGTTGCGTGGCCGCTCCGGCCGCCAGGGAGACCCCGGTCATTCCAAGTTCTTCCTGTCGCTGGAAGACGACCTGATGCGCATCTTCGGCTCCGACAAGCTCGACGGCATGCTGCAGAAGCTCGGGCTGAAGGAGAACGAGGCGATCATCCACCCGTGGATCAACAAGGCGCTGGAAAAGGCGCAGCAGAAAGTCGAGGCGCGCAACTTCGACATCCGCAAGAACCTGCTCAAGTTCGACGACGTGATGAACGACCAGCGCAAGGTGATCTTCGAGGAGCGGCTCGACCTGATGCGCGACGAGGCGGTCGACGAGACCGTCGCCGGCATGCGCCATTCGGTGGTCGAGGACCTGGTCGCCAAGCACATTCCGGCCAATGCCTACGCCGAACAGTGGGACATCGCAGGCCTCGACACCGCGCTGCGTGAGACACTGACGCTCGATTTGCCGGTGAAGGAGTGGGCCAAGGAAGAAGGCATCGCCGACGAGGAGGTGCGCGAGCGCATCGAGCGCCGCGCCGACGAGCACATGGCGGGCAAGGTGGCCAAATGGGGCCCCGACGTCATGCGCTACGTGGAAAAATCGATTTTGTTGCAGACGGTCGACCATCTCTGGCGCGAGCACCTGGTCATGCTCGAACACCTGCGCCAGGTGATCGGCCTGCGCGGCTACGGCCAGCGCGATCCGCTCAACGAATACAAGGCGGAGGCTTTCAGCCTGTTCGAAGCCATGATGTCGCGCCTGCGCGAGGCGGTGACCGGCCAGTTGATGCGCGTGGAAATCGTGCAGCAGCCGCCGGAAGAACCGCCGGCGCAGCAGCTTCCCTACATGGAAGCGCACAAGGTCGACCCGGCGAGCGGCGAAGACGAGATGGCGCCCGCTTTGGCGCCCATGCTGGTCGGCGCCGGCAACGGCGCGCAAAGTGGCGCACAAACCGCGCGCAATCCGAAAGACCCGACGAGTTGGGGCAAGGTCGGCCGCAACGAGCCGTGCCCCTGCGGCTCCGGTAAGAAATACAAGCACTGCCACGGCAAGTTCGCCTGAGGTTTCGCTTGCCCTCTCCGCTTGTGGCAGAGGCGGCGCGCGCAGCGCCCGCCGTTCCCTGTTTCCGATGCATGGTGCAAGCAACGGCCTTGCAATAGTATTTGGCGATGACCCTGGTCGAGGATTGCCCCCGTCTGACGCCGCAGGCCGGCGCCGAAGCCTGGCTCGCGGCATACGAAGCGGCCTTGCGGTCGCGGGATGCCGCGGCGGCGGCCGATTTATTCCTGCCCGACGGCCTGTGGCGCGACCTGCTCGCCTTCACCTGGACCATCGAGACCATGGCCGGCCGGCCGGCGATCGCCGCGACGCTGCGCCGTACTCTTGCCCGTACGATGCCCGCGAATTTCCGCATCCCGCCGCGCCGCACGCCGCCGCGTGGGGTTGCCCGCGCCGGCAGCGAATGCATCGAGGTGATCTTCGAATTCGACACCGCGTTCGGCCCCGCTAACGGCATTGTCCGCCTCGTGCCCGACAGTCACGGGCGACTGCGCGCCTGGACGGTCAACACCAATTTGCACGAACTGCGCGGCCACGAGGAGCAATTCAAGCGGCGCGCCGAACCCGATTCGACGCGCGATTTCGGAGCGGAGAACTGGTCCGACCGTCTCGCCCGCCAACGCGCTTTCTCCGACCGCGATCCGGCCGTGCTGGTGGTGGGCGGCGGCCAGGCCGGGCTTTCGATCGCCGCGCGGCTGCAGCAGCTCGGCATCGACACGCTGATCGTCGACCGCCACGCGCGCATCGGCGACAACTGGCGCAAGCGTTATCATTCGCTGACGCTGCACAACGAAGTGTACGTCAACCACATGCCCTATATGCCGTTCCCGCCGACCTGGCCAGTCTATATCCCGAAGGACATGCTAGCGAACTGGTTCGAATTTTATGTCGACGCGCTCGAATTGAATTTCTGGACCGGCACAGCGCTCGTTGCCGGCAGCTATGATGACAAGCGCCGGCAATGGAACGTCACGCTGCGCCGCGCTGACGGCGGCCAGCGCGTCATGCATCCGCGCCATCTCATTTTCGCGACCGGGGTGAGCAGCATCCCATCGACGCCCGACTTGCCCGGGCTCGCCGAATTCGCCGGCACCGTGGTGCATTCCGGCGCTTTCGCCGACGCCGAACAGTGGCGCGGCCGCAAGGCGCTGGTGCTCGGCAGCGGCACCAGCGGCCATGACGTCGCCCAGGAATTGCACGCGCACGGCGCCGACGTCACCATCGTCCAGCGCAGCAAAACGCATGTGGTCAGCCTGAAAGAGGCGCAGCGCGTCTATGCGATCTATTCGGAAGGCATTCCGTTCGACGATTGCGATCTGTTGGCGACGTCGCTGCCTTATCCGGCGCTGCGGCGTACCTATCAGGTCTCGACCGCCAAGGGGCTCGAAGTCGACAAGCAATTGCTCGACGCGCTCGAAAAGCGCGGCTTCCGCCTGTGGGCGGGCGAGGACGAGACCGGCTTCCAGATGATGTATCTGCGCTACGGCGGCGGCTATTACTTCAACGTCGGCTGTTCCGAGCTGATCATTTCCGGCGCGGTTAAATTGCTGCAATTCGCCACCATCGAGAAATTCGTCGCGCAAGGCGCGCGCATGCGCGACGGCTCCATCGTGCCAGCCGAGTTGCTGGTGCTGGCGACCGGCTACAAGAACCAGCAGGACAGCATGCGCGCTTATTTGGGCGACGCGATCGCCGACAAAATCGGCCCGGTCTGGGGCTTCGACGAGGGCGGCGAACTGCGCAACATGTGGACGCGCACCGCGCAGCCGGGTCTCTGGTTCACCGCCGGCAGCCTCGCGCAATGCCGGATTTTCTCGCGCTACTTGGCGCTGCAGATCAAGGCGCTGGAGGAAGAGCTCATCAGCTAACCGTCAAAGCCGAACAGACGGCGCGCCGTGTCGCAAAACAATTTGCGGCGCGCGGCCGCATCGGGAAACAGCAATTCGGCGAGTTCCACCAGCGGGCCGTAATCCTGCCGCTGCGGCGCGCGCAAGAACGGCCAGTCCGACGCCCATAGGCAATGGTCGAGCGAGAAGGTCTCGACGATCGCGCGCACATAGGGCCAGGTGTCCTTGAACGGATAGAACGCGCGCGAGAATTTCGAATATCCAGAGAGCTTGACGCTCACACGCTGCGTGCGCGCGAGCCGCAGCAGCGCCGCAAAGCCGGGCTGCTTGAGGCCCGCCTCGGGCGTCGGGCGTCCGCAGTGATCGATCAGCACGCGCACCGGCATGGCTTGGATCCAGGGCACGAACATCGAAAGCTGGTCGTGCTCGCTCTGGATCTGCAGGAACATGCCGAGTTCGGCGAGCCTGCCGATCAGCCCGGCGGATTTCTTGTAGTAGTCGGTGCCGTGAAAGGTCGGATTAAACGCCGCGCCGACGATGCCCCGCGCTTGCAAGGCGCGCAATGCCGCAAGGTCGGCGTCGAAGTCGATGATGGCGATGCCCTTGAAGCGCCCGTTGCCGCGCGCGATGGTGTCGAGCATGCAGGAGTTGTCGCTGCCGTAGCCCGAATTCGGCTGCACCAGCAGCGCGTGGCTGACGCCGTAGGTCTGCATGACCTGATCGAGCTGCGGCGGCGTGCCGATCTCCTGGCCGGACGGCTTGTAGTCGATGTCCTTGCCGTACGGAAAATTGACTGGATCGAACACGTGGGCGTGGCAGTCGATCTTCGGCTCTTGGAAAACGCTCATCCCGTGCCACCGCTTTTCAGCTTCTGCGCCAGTTTTTTGCGGAACGCGCGGTCGCGCTTCAGGTGCCACTCGCGGCTCATCGCCGCGCGCTTATCCTTGCAGCGCTCCGTATGTAGCAGCACCCAGACGCGCCCGCGCGTCGTGCGCGCGCCCTTGCCGGAATTATGCTGCTTGAGCCGGCGTGCGACGTCCCTGGTCCAGCCGACATAGGTCAAATGGCGGGTTTTGCCGAAAGTGCCGAGCACGTAGACGTAAGCGCCCATGCGTCGTCCGGCGTCTGGCGCTTCAATCCGCGCCGCTCAGCGCAACGCGGTCCAGCGGCTCTCGAACGAACCGGCCGGCACCACCGGCTGCGCGCCCTGCAACAGGCCGTTGTTGCTGGCGGGCGGCGGCGACGAATAGGCGGTTCGCAATTCCGACGCGGGTGGCTGCTTGGCGCCCTTGTCGGCTTGCCGGACGGGCTGGGCTGCCGCCGCTTTCGGCGGCGCGGCGTCTTGCGGCTTGGAACGCGGCACGGCGGCGGTGCGCACGGGGGCTGAAAGTTTCAGCTTCGCCGCCGCGGTCTTGCTGCCGCGCAAAGCGACGGCCTGGCTCTCGACCGGCTCGGCCGGAGGGACATCCGCCTTCGAGCCGCCGAACAGATTGCCCAGCAGGCCGGCGATCGTCTTCGGTTGCTCGGGCGGCGCTTCGCCTTCCTTGGCTTGCGGAGCCGGCTGCGGCATCGGCACGCTCGCCATCGCCAAAGGCTGGGCGGCAGGCGTCACGGCCGGCGGATTGGGCGTACGCGGCAAGGCGCCGGGCACCTGCGAAGTGCTGGCGACCTGGTAGACGTGGCCGTCATTGTCGAACAGGCCGCGGCCGGTGGCCTTGGCCTCGAACACCGGGTTCATGCCGCCGTCGCCGACGCGGAACGGCACCGTGGCGATGTCGCGCGCGATATAGTTGGCCATCTCGACCTGATCTTTGCGCCTATAATCGAGCACCGCGTCGGCGATCGCCGGATCGAGCTTGAACACCGGACATTTGCCGCGCGCGTTGAACGACAGCGGCCGCGAAGCATTTTCCGGCGACACCGCGTCGAACACGTAGCGCTTCTCGCAGACCGCGACCTTGGGCTCCTGGTGGGTGGCTTCGAAATGATCGTAGCCTTCCTTGATCATCTTCCAGAACGCGAAGTTCGGATTGTTGCGGTGCTTGGCCATGTTCAGCGCCGTCATGCGGAACGGAAAGGCCTCGAACTCGAAGTCCTTCTGCCCTCCGAAGAACGAGTCGCGCGCTAGCGCGTAGATTTCCTGAATCTGCTCGTCGGTCATCGCGTAGCAGCCGCGCGACGAGCAGTCGCCGTGCACCATCAGCTCGGAGCCGGTGCGGTTCCAGGCGCGGTCGAAGGCGTTCGGGTAGCCGGTGTTGAAGGCGAGATAGTAATTGGAATTCGGATTCATCTGCCCGGGCGTGATGGAGTAGAAGCCCTCGGGCGCCTGGCGGTCGCCTTCCTTGATCTTGGGACCGAGGTCGCCGGACCAACGGCAGATCGGGTAGGTCTTGAGCAGCGCGAATTCGCCGTCGCGGTTCTTCTTCCAGACCTCCATCTCCGACTCTTCCTTGAAGACGCGGACCAGGATCGGCGAATCCTTGTCCATCTGCTTCGCCTGCATGTCGGCGAGCGTCTTCTCGGAAAGCGGAGCTTGCGAGCGGCCGGTCGGGACAATGTCGTCCGGATTGCAGCCCGCAAGCGCAAACGCCGCGGCTACAGCCGCCGACACCAACAGGGCGCGGACAAGCGGACGGTTCAAACGCGGTACTCCCCGAAGGGGCGGGCCCTCATTGATTAATCGTTATCCATAAGATGTGGCATCCGCAAGGCGTACGAGCGCCCCTGTGGGCATGGGTAAGCCCATGGTAAATCGAGGGTAAAAACGAAAAAGCCATGCGGATTCAGGCCCCTGGGCCGATCGTAGCACAACGCCGAATGGGCCTTAGGCCGGCGCGCGACCCATGGCCAGGAACTTCTCGCGCCGCTGCCGGCGCACCGTGCTGCGGTCGAGCGGCCGCAGTTCGGCAAGGGCATTGTGAATTGCCTCACCGGTGAAAGCGATGGCGGCGGCCGGATCGCGATGGGCGCCGCCGGTTGGTTCCGTCACCACGGTGTCGATCACCCCGAACCGCACCATGTCCTGGGCGGTGATTTTCATGTTGGTGGCCGCTTCCTGGGCCTTGGCGGTATCGCGCCACAGAATGGAAGCGGCGCCTTCCGGCGAGATCACCGAATAGATGGCATGCTCCAGCATCAGCACGCGGTTGGCTGTGGCAATCGCGATGGCGCCGCCCGAGCCGCCTTCGCCCAGGATCACCGCGATATTCGGCACGCCGAGCCCGAGGCAGGCGTCGGTCGAGCGCGCGATGGCTTCCGCCTGGCCGCGCTCTTCCGCGCCGATGCCGGGATAGGCGCCGGCGGTATCGACCAGCGCGATCACCGGAATGCCGAAGCGGTCGGCCATTTCCATCAGCCGCACCGCCTTGCGGTAGCCTTCCGGCTTGGCCATGCCGAAATTGTGCTTGATGCGGCTCTCGGTGTCGGAGCCCTTTTCGTGGCCGATGACGCAGACGCTCTCGCCGCGGAAGCGGCCGAAGCCGCCGATGATGGCGGCGTCCTCGCCGAATTTGCGGTCGCCGGCGAGAGGAATGAAATTTTGGATGAGGGCGGCGATATAATCGAGGCAGTGCGGCCGCTGCGGGTGGCGCGCCACTTGCGTCTTCTGCCAGGGCGTCAAGTCGGCGTAGAGCTCCTTGAGCGCGAGCGCCGCCTTCACCTCGAGCCGGTTGATCTCCTCGCCGATGGCGGCCGCCGAGTCGCTCGCGCCCATGGCGCGCAGTTCCTCGATCTTGGCCTCAAGTTCGGCCACCGGTTTTTCGAAGTCGAGATAGGTGCGCATGGTTCCAGCGAGCATTTGATCGGGGTGTGGCGCAGGCGAAGCCTCTAAGTCAAGCGCTCGGGTTAATATGGGTTTTACAGGCGTTTCCGGCTAGCCGTCCGTGAGCGGATGCAAATCGCGCACCAGCGCCTTCAGCCGTTCTTCCAGCACGTGGGTGTAGATTTGCGTGGTCGAGATGTCGGCATGGCCGAGCAAAGTTTGCACCACGCGCAAATCGGCGCCGTTGTGCAGCAGGTGGCTGGCAAAGGCGTGGCGCAGCACGTGCGGGCTCAAGCGCGCGAGCGCGATGCCGCAAGCTGAGCCGAGCGATTTCAATTCGCGCGCGAAATGCTGGCGGGTGAGGTGGCCCTGCTCGCCGAACGAGGGGAACAGCCATTTCGACGCCGCCTTCGGTTCGGCGTCGCCGCGCATCTTCAGGTATTCCGCCATCGCCCGTTTGGCCGCCAGGTTGAGCGGCACCAGCCGCTCCTTGCCGCCTTTGCCGCGCACCACCAGCATGCGTTGATCGCGCTTGGCGGCGGAAGCGGGCAGTGCCATCAGTTCCGACACGCGCAAGCCGGTGGCGTAGACGACTTCGAGTAGGCACAGGAGCCGCGCCGCGCGCAAGCGCTGCGTCGGCGGCTGTTCGGTGTCCTCCATGTCTTTGCGCGCCTGCGTCAGCAGACCGTCAACTTCGGCGATCGATAAAACTTTCGGCAGCGACCGCCCGCGCTTGGGTCCTTCCAGGACCGCGGCCGGATCGTGGCTAAGTTTTCCCTCCGCGTAGAGGAAGCGGTAAAGCTGGCGCACCGCCGACAGCCGCCGCGCCAGCGAGGACGCCTTGAAGCCGCGCTCGGCGAGCGCGCTCAAGAACCCGCGCAGGTCGTCGGTGTTCGCGACGGCGATGCCGCGGCCGGCGGCGGAAAGATGCGCGCTCAAGTCGGCGAGGTCGTTGCGATAGGCGTCGAGCGTGTTCTTGCCGGCGCCGCGTTCGGCCGCCAGCATGTCGAGGAACAACTCGATCGAGGCTAGATCGGAGGCTCGGCGGGCCATCGCCTGGTCGGCGCTAGTGGTTCTTGAGGAATTTGTCGGGCGGAATCGTCACCACGATCTCGCGCGGATGGTACTTGACGAAATTGGCGAGCGAGAACACCGCGACATAGCCGATCCCGCCGATCAGGCCGACGAAAACCAGAAATCTGAATAGGCTCGGCATGGTCGAAGTCCGGCGGCAGCCCGCGCAAAGGGGCGAAATTCGCAGGTTCGTGCGGTATCTTTAACCAGGGTTAAGACCCGTCCCCGCGGTTGTCTCAATTACTGGTATATGGAACCGTGGCGTCGATTTGGAACCCTAGCATGGCTAACAGTGCCATTCAAAAGACGGCGGAAAACGGGCCGGAAGCCGCGATCGTGCGCGCGCTCGGGACCCGTTCCATCGTGCTGGTCGGCATGATGGGCGCCGGCAAGTCCTCGGTCGGCCGCCGGCTCGCGGCCAGGCTCGGGCTTGCCTTCGTCGACGCCGATGCCGAGATCGAAAGCGCCGCCGGCATGACCATTGCGGAAATCTTCGCCAAGCACGGCGAGGCCGATTTCCGCTCCGGCGAGAAACGCGTGATCGCCCGCCTGCTCGACAGCGGCCCGCAGGTGCTGGCGACCGGCGGTGGCGCGATCATGGACCAGAATACCCGCGACCTCATCCACATCAAGGGCATCTCGGTGTGGCTCAAGGCCGATCTCGACGTGTTGGTGAAGCGCACCAAGCGGCGTGACGACCGCCCGCTCGCCGACAAGATGAAAGACCTGCTGCCCCTGCGCGAGCCGGTCTACGCGCTGTCCGACATAGTGGTGCAGTCGCGCGATGAACCGCACGACAACATCGTCGACGAGATCATCGCCAAGCTCGCCAAGCCGCTCGAGATCGCGGAGAGCAAGCCGTGACCGCGCCGCTACGCCAGGACGAACGGACCGAGCCGGCCGTGGTCAAGGTCGCGCTCGGCACGCGCGGCTACGATATCGTCATCGGCCGCGGGCTGCTCGCGAGCTTGGGCGAGCGTGTCGCGGCGCTCCGCCCGGGCGCCAAATGCGCGATCGTCACCGACGCGACCGTCGCTAGGCGCCATCTTGCCGCCGCCGAGGCCGCGCTGAAATCCGCCCGGCTCGAAAGCTCGGCTATCGTGGTGGGCGAAGGGGAAGGCTCGAAGAGCTACGCAACGTTCGAGATCGTGTGCGAGGCGATCGTCGCGGCGCATATTGAGCGCGGCGATCTGGTGGTCGCGCTCGGCGGCGGCGTGATCGGCGATCTCGCCGGCTTTGCCGCGGCCAGCGTCCGCCGCGGGCTCGACTTCGTGCAGGTGCCGACCACGTTGCTCGCGCAAGTCGACTCCTCGGTCGGCGGCAAGACTGGCATCAATTCGCGTCACGGCAAGAACCTCGTCGGCGCCTTCCATCAGCCGATTTTGGTGGTCGCCGACACCGCGCTGCTCAACACGCTGCCGCCGCGAGAATTCCGCGCCGGCTATGCCGAGGTCGCCAAATACGGGCTCATCGCCGACGCCACATTCTTCTCCTGGCTGGAGAAGAACTGGCAGGACGTGTTCTCGGGCGGCCCCGCGCGCGAACACGCCATTGCGGTTTGCTGCCGCGGCAAGGCCGGCGTGGTGGCGCGCGACGAGCGTGAAAGCGGCGAGCGCGCGCTGCTCAATCTCGGCCACACCTTCGGCCACGCGCTGGAAGCCGGCGCCGGCTTCTCGCAGCGCATGCTGCACGGCGAGGCGGTGGCGCTCGGCATCGTGCTGGCGTTCGAGTTCTCCGCCGCCAAGGGCCTGATCGGCGAGGCCGACGCCGCGCGGGTGCGCGCGCATCTTGCCGCGGTCGGGCTGCCCACTTATCTCAAGGATGTCCCTGGCGGCGTGCCGGGCCTGGACGCATTGATGGATTTGATTGCGCAAGACAAGAAAGTGAAACGCGGCAAGCTCACCTTCATTCTGGTGCGCGGCATCGGCGCCGCCTTCGTCGAAAACGACGCCAGCGCGGCCGAGGTGCGCGCCTTTTTGGCCGATAAGCTTTCTAACCTATGACAGAGAACGACTGGCTCTCTCTCGTTATTGTGCTGGCCTGCCTGCTGCTGTCGGCGTTCTTCGCCGGCAGCGAGACGGCGCTCACCGCCTCCTCGCGCGCCAGCATGACGCGGCTGGAGAAACAGGGAAACAAGCGCGCCGGCATCGTCAACCGCCTGCTCGAACAGCGCGAACGCTTGCTCGGCGCGCTGCTGTTCGGCAACAACGCGGTCAACATCGCCGCCTCGGCCTTGGCGACCGGCATCCTGCTCGCCTGGTTCGGCAAAGCCGGCGTGCTCTACGCCACGGTCGTTATGACCGTCCTGGTGGTCGTGTTCTCGGAAATTCTGCCGAAGACCGCGGCGTTCAACGCGCCCGACCGCATCGCGCTCGGCGTCGCGCGGCCGATGTACTGGTTCGTCAAATTGTTCGGCCCGGTGCTGATGGCGGTTGAGGCGCTGGTGCGCTGGTTGCTCAAGCTCATCGGCATGACGGTCGGCGAAGATCAGCAGGTGCTGTCGGCGCGCGAGGAATTGCGCGGCGCGGTCGATCTGCTGCATCGTGAGGGCGACGTGGAGACGCTCGACCGCGACATGTTCGGCGGCGTGCTCGACCTGCGCGAGCTGGTGGTGTCCGACGTGATGATCCACCGCACCGGCATGATCACGCTCGACGCCGACGAAAAGTCGGAAGACCTGGTCAACGCGGTGATCGCCTCGCCGGTGACGCGCATCCCGCTTTGGCGCGGCAATCCGGAGAACATCGTCGGCATTTTGCACGTCAAAGATCTGCTGCGCGCGCTGCACGCGGTCGAGGGCGACGCAACCAAGGTCGACATTGCCGGATTGATACGGCCGCCTTGGTTCGTGCCCGACATGCGGCCCGTTTCCGAGCAGCTCAAGGCGTTCCGCCGCCGCAAGACACAGCTCGCCCTGGTGGTCGACGAATACGGCGTGGTCGAAGGCCTGGTCACGCTCGAAGACATTCTTGAAGAGATCGTCGGCGACATCACTGATGAGCACGACGTCGCCATGCCGGGCGTGCGCAAGCAGCCGGACGGCTCGGTCAATGCAGATGGCGCGGTGCCGATCCGCGACCTGAACCGCGTGATGGATTGGAATTTGCCGGATCAGGAAGCAACCACCATCGCCGGCCTGGTCATCCACGAGGCGCGCTCGATCCCGGAAGTCGGGCAGAGCTTCACCTTCCACGGCTTCCGCTTCCGGGTGCTGCGGCGTGAGCGCAATCGCATCACCGCGCTGCGCATCCAGCCGCTGCCGCGCAAGGCGCCGGCGAAGGCGGGTAGCCGCGGACTTAAGCGCTCTTACTTTTGAGGGTTGGTTGCGTCACGCGGCGCACGGCGATAAAATTTTGCACGGCGGAGAGCGGTGTGGGCGATATGCAAGCGAATTCCCACGCGCGGCGCATCCCTTCGATGGTAAGTAGCTGACCCATGGCAGAAATAGGCTTGTGGACGCGGCACAACGATACGCCAAGCGGCCGCCACAAATGGAATGGCGGATACGATCTCCGGCGCCTCTTGTCGAGCGCCGGAGTGAATACAGCGCGATGGCACGCCGCTATGATGGTATCATAGGCGTCGGGGGCGAGTACGCGTGGAAACAGGACTAGGGTTTCCTTGGCGATGGCCACCAGCGGAATGGACGTCGAATTGCTCAGCCTATGCCGGCCGGCGAGACAATCACTAAGTCTTCGTCTTCCAGCGGCTCGATCTCGAGACCATCGCTATCGGCAACCGGCGCCCAGATGAAGGCAACGTCGACTAAGCCGGCGCGCAGTCGCGCGATTAGCAGGGCTGTGTGGCTTGCTTGCGGAGCAAGAATAACATTCGGATACTGACGTCGTATTCACGGACGATCGTTGGAATGAGTGGGGAAAATAGGTACCCGTCGCGGAGCTGACAATGACCTGTCCGGTTTCGCCGCGGGCGCGACGCCGAACGTCGGTCTTGGCCTCCTCGACGTACTTGAGGATGACGCGCGCTTCCTCCAGCATCAACTTTCCGGCATCGGTCAGTTCGACGCCCGCGTACGGCGACGCAACAGTTGCGTGCCCATCTCTTTTTCCAACTGACGAATCTGCAGACTGAGCGGCGGTTGATTGATGCCGAGCTGTTCGGCCGCGCGGGTAAAATTCAGCTCCTCGGCGACCGCAACAAAATAGCGGAGATGGCGTAATTCCATCGGCCATCTGCCTGTAAATGAGTAAATCGGCGAACGCTCGCAGTCACCTTATCTGGCTGTCGGCCGCGTACTGGCCCTAGCCCGCTCAATAATCGCAACTATACGCTGCAAGTATGGAAGAGGCCATACCCAGGTATAGGACGCGGACTATATCGGTCTCCATCTTCTTCGCTTGGGCGCCGCGCGTTTTCGGTTCCCAGAGCGAGACCAATGGCCCGCGCCAACGGCACGAATAAAAGCTTCGATATTCGGGATTTCATCGCCAAGCACGGCGGCGGAACGTCTTGCAATATCCGGCCCAGCAGTTCGTGTACCGGCAGGGCGACCCCGCGACGGCGCTCTATTACATTTTGAGCGGCACCGTAAAGGTCACGTTTAATTCCGAAATCGGCAAAGAAGCTGTCATCGCACTTCTAGGCGCCGGTGACTTCTTCGGCGAGGGATGCATGAATGGCGCTTTGCCGCGAAGCACGACGGTACAGACTGCGACGAATGCGAGATCGCGCGGCTGGATCGTGCGGCCGTCGAGCGCGCTCTCCGCGTCATTCCGATTTAGTGAATTTGTTCATGAATTTTCTGGTGGAGCGGAATCAAAAACTCAAGGCCGATTGATCGATCAGCTGTTCAATTCCAGCGAGAAGCGGCTTGCGCGAATTCTTTTGACGCTGGCAAAGACTGGACAGGAGGACCAACCGAGCGTCATCGCCTTGCCGATCAACCAGGAATTGCTGGCGAGTATGGTCGGCACCACCCGCTCGCGCACAATCAATTCATGAACAAATTCCGGAAAATGAGATACATCGAATATAGAGGCCATGAAATCAATGGCCAAATCAAAGTGTACCAATCGTTGTTGAACGTGATCCTGGATGATCAGTCGCAAGACGACGTAGCATAGGCGGGCGTTACAAAGCCGCTAGTGCCATTCGGGTGCCCGTTCATAATCTATGCGCTAGGCAACGCCGCCTTTCCCGGCGTGGATGGCGAGCGCGTGCACGCCGCCTTTCAATTCGCCGGCCAAGGTATGGTTGATCTGCCGGTGGCGTGCGGCCGGGTCATACCCTTGAAAGATAAAGACACTATATGGATAGTGTAACGCGTTTGCCTGCCCGCGTGTTCGCAAATAGTGATTGCGCGGTACGGACGGCTAGCCGCTTGGTAAGTGTTCAATTCTGCACAGCACACAAGAAACTTCCGCGGCTGGCGGCATGTCCAAAGGCGGCATCGCTGCATAATTTTTATGCATTCCTTATTTTCCTGTGGGCAGGTGCGGAAAATTCTTGTCTTTCGCTATTCGAAAAAGAGGAGACCACTAAATTCGTTGCCGAACGGCGAGGGTTTGGATCATGGCCGCACACAACGGTTGCAACGCTGAAGCGCAACGGCCCATAATCCAATTGTCCCGCGCCAATGTCGCGCGGCGCTCCGCTGCGAGTTTGACTGGCATTCGACCGGAGACGATCAGTCTCGTAGCTCCGAGCCGTTCGAATATGGCATCAACTCGTCCCACCTACGCTCGTCCTGATTGAGCGGGGAGGTCGCTTCGACGGCGAGACCGTGATCGAAGGTGCGGCGAAATCGACGCTGCGCGACCTCAGCAAGCGAATGTGCTTCGTTCCCGCCGGGCGGCGGTTTCATGGCTGGACGGCGCCGCGCGTGCTCGGTCGCACGACTTATCTTCAGATCGATCAAGCCAAGCCGCTGTTCGATCGCGATCTGCGATTTTCCGAGATCGAATTCACGCCCAGACTGTTTTTCTATAACCGTGATCTATCGGAAACCGCCTTTAAGCTCACGGGCAATTCGAAAATCCCTTGTCGCGTGCCTACGCGAATCTCAGCGTAGTTCTCGTGCACGAACTCATCCGGATGAATGACTCTGCCGCCGTCCCATCCGCGCGCCGCGGCAGCTTTGCCGGCTGGCAACAAAACCGCCTCAAGGAATACATCTTCGACTATCTCAGCGAAGAAATTTCGCTGATCGATCTGGCCAAGGTCGCGCAGTTGACCCCGTTTCATTTCACCCGCGCGTTCAAGCAGACTTTCGGCGAGCCGCCGTACCGCTACCTCATCCATCGCCGCGTCGAGCGCGCCAAAAGGCTGCTCGAAGATCGACGCGCTCGGTCGGCGAAATTGCGCAGGACGTCGGTTTTGCCGATCCGGCCTCCTTCACGGCGGCGTTTCGGCGGACCGCCGGAACGACGCCAACGGGCTATCGCCGCGCCGTCTTGGAGCGCCGCGCGCCGGCCGGTGAGCGTGGCCGCGATCCGCGGTATCGATCGATGACCGGCATTGCAATTTTCCGCAACCACCAGCGAAATTGCTGCGACCATGGCGATTTTGCGAAAGATTATAGTTTGTGGCTATGGGATACCACCTAGGCTTAGGCAGACACCACTAATTTTCCCTCTTGAATCGGCGTTGCCTCGCGCTACGGCTCGCCATCGCAAGGTAAAATTTTACCGGGGGGTTCGCCTTACATGTCGGAATTGGAACGGCCTAGCGGCGTTGATTTCATCGTCCGCTATGGCGGCAAGATCAGGACTTACCCAAAGCAAAAGTCGACCAACACCCAGGGCGACCGCGCCGACGAGCTTTTCTACATTTTAAGCGGCAAGGCCTTGGTCGCCATCGTTACGAAATGCGGCAAGGAAGCCCTCATCGCGGTTCCCGTGCCGGGACAGTTCTTCGGAGAAGATTGCGTGGGCGGTGACGCGCTGCGATCTTCGACGGTGAAGACAGCGACCGCGTGCGAGGTCGCAGTCTTGCGAACCAACGAGGTGCTCAAGGCATTCAGCAACGATCTGGATTTCACCAGACTGTTTGTCGAGTTCCTCATGGAACGAAACAAGCAGTTGAAGACGGCCTTGGTCGAACAGATGCTTCTGTCAAGCGAGCAGCGGCTGGCGCGGCTGCTGCTGCGGCTGATACCGTTTGAAGGCGACATCGAGCCGGATCTAGTGGACGTGCTGGTCAATCAGGACATGATCGCAAGGATGTCGGCACCACGCGCTCGCGCGTCAACGAGTTCATGAACAAGTTTCGAAAACTGGGGCACATCGAATACAGCCACGGCCAACTCAAGGTTCATAGTTCGTTGCAATCGGTCCTCGCCGACGACGCCGCGTGAGGCAATGGCAAGCGGCTGATATCGCCCTTGCGGCTTGAAGCGCACGCGCGGCTGCAAGGATGACAGGTAGGCGCCTTCCCCCGGCGCGGCGGCGTGGATGGCGAGCGCGTGCACGCCGCCCTTGAGTTCGCCCGCAAGCGTCGCATTAATCATGCGGTGGCGTTCGAGCCGGGTCTTACCTTTGAACGCCTGCGACACGATATAGACCCTGAAATGGGTTTGCCCGCCTTCGCGGTGTCCAGCATGGCCTTCGTGCTGGTGCGATTCGTCCAGCACGGTGAGGCTTTGGGGCTCGAAAGCCTCGGTCAACTTGTTGGTGATGAGATCTTCGGTCCGCATGGGATTCGAATTGTGCAGGCGTTGCCCAATGTCAAGTCTTGAAGCTGCCATGCGCAAAGGCGCATAATGTTCGGTCATGAAATTCAACTCGAGCCTTTTCGATAAAGTCCGCGTCAAACCGGGCAAGGATCGCCGGGTAAAAACCGGCGGGCCGGCTTGCCAATGGGCGGGCTGCAAGGAGAAAGCCACCCACCGCGCGCCCAAGGGCCGCGAAAACGAGAAGGATTATTGGCGCTTCTGCCTTGAGCACGTGCGGCAATACAATCAGAATTACAATTTCTTCAAGGGCATGAACGACGCTGCGGTGATGGCCTACCAGAAGGACGCCATCACCGGCCACCGCCCGACCTGGAAGATGGGAACCGGCAAGCGCAACGCGCGGCCGGACCTGCGCGGCCTCGGTGCTACCGGCGATCCGTTCAGCCTGTTCGGCGACGGTCTGCGCGCCGAACAGCAGGCGCGGGCGGAGGCAGCCCGCCCGATCCGCAACGCCGAGCGCAAGGCGCTCGACGCGCTCGGGCTCGACGTCGGCGCCACGCCAAAGCAGGTCAAGGCGCGCTTCAAGGAACTGGTGAAACGCCACCATCCCGACGCCAATGGCGGGGATCGATCGACCGAGAACCGGCTGATCGAGGTCATCCAGTCGTACAATTATCTGAAATCGGTCGGCTTCGGCTAAGCGGGCGCGGCCCGTTATTGCGGGCGCCAGTTCAGCGGATGGAAGGCGACGCCCTGCGGGCTGGTCGCGACGCTGACGCTGCCGCTGAACTGGTAAAGGCCGCTCGCGATCAACGCGATCACGGCGATTGCCATGCCAAACCGCCCCAATTGATCCGCCATAGCCGTTCCCCCGTCCTTGTTCATAGTTTGTTAGGGGGCCGCTTAACTGGCGGTAAATCCGCCGGCCGTGCCTGCCAACGCGGTAAAGTGTTCGTTAAGGAGCTTGCGGCTATGCGGGCGACTTGCCGTCGCACGGCGCAGGGAGCTCCCAATGAAATTGTTATTGCTTGCGCTCGTCTTAGGCGCGGTTTTGATCCTTTCCTATTTTGGCGAACCGGCCGAGCGGCCAGCCGGCGACAAAGGCGCTACGCCGAGCTAGCGCGCGAACTCATAAAACGGGCCGCATGTCGGCTTCATCCCGAAAGCGGACTCCGCTCGGTTGGCGTTTGGCTATCTATCGCTATCCTCGATAGTGCTTCCACCGCGCCAGACGCCAACCCCATTGTCATAGCCACTGACCAAAGCGACGAATGTAAAGTCGCTTCATGAGTTGCGTGAGGACGCAGTAGCTCAGCAGGATTCCCGCGAGCCAAGGGAAATACGACAATGGCAGCGGCACCAGCCCAAGATGCCCGCCTAGCGACGAGAACGGCAGATAAATGCCGAAAGCCATGATCGAGGCCGTTAATAGAATAACTGGCATAGCGGCCCTACTCTGGATGAAGGGAATATGCTGGGTTCGGATCATGTGCACGATGATCGTCTGCGTCAGCAAGCCGACGACAAACCAGCCCGATTGAAACAGCGATTGCTTTTCCACCATGTTCGCACCGAATACGTTCCACATGACAAGGAAGGTCACGATATCGAAGATGGAGCTGATGGGGCCAATGAACACCATGAAGCGCGCAATCCCGCCAGCGTCCCATTTGCGCGGTTGTTTGAGAAAATCCGGGTCAACGTCGTCCCAGGGGATCGATACCTGTGAGATGTCGTAAAGCAGATTTTGCACCAGCAATTGGATCGGCAGCATCGGCAGGAAGGGCAGAAAGATGCTGGCGATCAGCACACTAAACACGTTGCCGAAATTGGAACTCGCCGTCATCTTGATGTATTTGATGATATTGGCGAACGTCTTGCGCCCTTCGATGACGGCCTCTTCTAGCACCAACAAGCTCTTTTCCAGCAAAATGATGTCCGCCAACTCCTTGGCAATATCGACGGCGGTATCCACTGAAATTCCAACGTCCGCGTCCTTGAGCGCCGCCGCGTCGTTGATGCCGTCTCCCAGAAACCCAACTGTATGACCTTTGCTCTTGAGCGCGCGGATCACGCGCGATTTCTGCACGGGCGACATTTTCGCAAAGATGGTCGTGATCTCGGCCGCTTCCTGAAGTTTGTCATCAGACAGCTTTTCGACGTCCTTGCCCAGGAGCGCGTGCTCAATTGGGAGCCCCACTTCTTTGCAAATCTTGCGCGTGACGACTTCGTTGTCGCCGGTAATGATCTTGACGGCAACACCGTATTCCCGCAGCGCAGCGATAGCCTGACGCGCAGTTTCCTTGGGCGGATCGAGGAACGCGACATAGCCGGCCAGCACAAATTCTTTCTCATCTTCGACGGTGTATGTTCGATCTTCCGCCGGTAGCCATCTATAGGCGACGGCCAGGGCACGCAGTCCTTCCTGGTTTAGTTTGCGGGTCACCCGGCGCACTTCCTTGCGCATTTCGGTGGTGAATGGCACCACACCTCCGGCGACGACCCCATTATTGTCGGCGGAGACGCACAACGGCAGCATCTCCTCGATGGCACCCTTGCAAACCATTAGATTTTTGCCATCGCCGTCGCGCACGACCACCGACATGCGGCGGCGCATGAAGTCGAATGGAATTTCGTCAATTTTCTTGTAGTGCTGGAGCTTATAGACAACGTCGTGTTGCACCGCATAGTCAAGAACAGCGACATCCAAGAGGTTCTTCAAACCCGTCTGAAAAAAGCTGTTGAGCCAGGCAAATTCCAGAACCTGCAAATCCTCTTTACCGTGCACATCAAGGTGGCGTTCGAGGATGATCTTGTTTTGCGTCAACGTGCCGGTCTTGTCGGTGCAAAGGATATCCATCGCCCCGAAGTTCTGGATGGCATTTAAGCGCTTCACGATGGCCTTGTGGCGCGCCATCACGACCGCGCCTTTCGCAAGGTTGGTGGTGACGATCATCGGCAGCATTTCCGGCGTCAACCCAACCGCCACCGAAACGGCAAACAGCAGCGATTCTAGCCAGTCGCCCTTGGAGATGCCGTTGATGAGGAATACCAGGGGCGTCATCACCATCAGGAAGCGGACCAGCATCCAACTGACTTTGCTGATGCCCTTGTCAAAACTCGTGAGCGGCCGCGCACCGGCGATGTCTTTCGCCACCGCGCCGAAGAAGGTCGCATCGCCCGTCGCGGCAACGACCGCGGTTGCCGTGCCGCTCACCACGTTCGTTCCCATGAAACACGCGGTTTCGCGTTCCAGGAGTGTTCCCGGTGCCGTTGCGGAACTTATGCGCTTGGGCGGGACTGGATGTTTTTCCAGCGGAATAGATTCGCCGGTCAGCATCGCCTGACTGACGAACAGGTCTTTTGCCGTCAGAAGCCGAACGTCGGCAGGCACCATGTCGCCGGCCGATAAATAAACAACATCTCCGGGAACCAGCGTCGAAATCGGCGTTTCTTGCGGGCGATCCATTCCAGCGCGCAGTACGGCCGTTGTTGAACTCACCATCGCCTTGAGCTCTTCGGCCGCCTTATTGGAGCGGAATTCCTGCCAGAAGCGCAACAGCGTGCTGAGCAAAATCATCGATATCAGAACGATGATCGTTCGGAAGGATCGATCTTCGGGCGCGGCAAAGATCACGTCCGAGAATAAGGAGACCACGCTGACCGCAAACAGCACACCGTTGAACGGCGTCAGGAAGGCGTGGAAAAGCTGCACGAACCAGGTCGGCGGCTTTTCTTGCGTGACTTCGTTGGGGCCGTACTTCTCAAGCCGCTCTTCGACCTGTTCCGGCGTCAGCCCGGTCCGCACGGCATCGAGTTGCGTGAGTGCATCGTCCGGCGAGCAATCGCACAGGCCGAGCAGCGGCGATGGCCGCTTGGTAACGCTCGCAGCGCGGTGATTGGGCTGGACTTTGATTTGTTCATTCATCGCGGATTGCTTTCACGCTGAAACTGACATGGACGCTGGGGCCGTCAAGTCGGAATGGCATAGGTTTGTTGACAGGTTTGTGACACTAACAGCAGGGGCACCCGTCTCGTCATACACACCGGCCGCGTAATGAACGCTAACAAGTCACTTAACGCGACTTGGTCAAGCCGCAGTTGGATCAATAGCAACGGGTTTATGATTTGGCTATTTTGGCCGCTTTGGGTCACGAGCGCACAAGTCATCGCGGGCCAAAAAGTGAACTTTGTCCGCCTTGATCCAAAAGCGAATATTGAGCGTCAGGTCCAAGGCGGTATTTGGCCCGCCGTTTATGAGGCTACCCCTAAGCAAACATCCGTAATTGCGAAGCGGAACTGCTTACCGCTACCGTCGCGGTCACACGAATTGGGGCGATCGATGAGTTTGCATTTTTCCGTTCGGCTTCTCATTCTTGCGCTGGCGGTGGCTTGGGTCCTGCCCCCGCTGCTGCGGCATTGGACGGCAAGCAAAGATACGATCGAGCCGTAATCGAGGCTCCTCCAAAACGGAGCCGCCCCATTTGGCGGCCTCTTTCGTTTGCAGCCCTATCTCCGACAACGCTGATTTTTGGGTCTACATCCCGACCCAGTGGTGGCCCCCGCGCGCAACCCAGCCCCGCCTTCCGCTCAGGCCGGGCGATACCTATCTCATTGATATTATTGATGGTGGCATTCGGCGCGGGCGGGTTTTTCGCAGGCAATCCGTCTGCTAAGTTGCCGTCTTATCAGCCGGACCAAGACGAGTCGGGGCGTAAACAGGCTTCGGGGAAGCACGAAGCCACGGAGGTTCAATTGACTGCTGCAACGCAAGAAATCGCCGGCAAATCCTACGATAAACTGCCCGACATGAAGGTGTCGATCCGCCAGCAATTCGGCATCGACAGCGACATGCAAGTGCCGGCTTACTCCAAGCCCGATGAGCACGTGCCCGACATCGACCCAGATTACCGTTTCGATCGGCCGACCACGCTCGCCATTCTCGCCGGCTTCGCTCACAACCGCCGCGTCATAGTCACCGGCTATCACGGCACCGGCAAGTCCACCCATATCGAGCAGGTCGCCGCGCGGCTCAATTGGCCCTGCGTGCGCGTCAACCTCGACAGCCACATCAGCCGCATCGACCTGATCGGCAAAGACGCCATCGTCATCAAGGACAATCAGCAGATCACCGAGTTCCGCGAAGGCATCCTGCCCTGGGCGCTGCAGAACAACGTCGCGCTCTGCTTCGACGAATACGACGCCGGCCGTCCGGACGTGATGTTCGTAATCCAGCGCGTGCTGGAGGCTAGCGGCCGCTTGACGCTGCTCGACCAGAGCAAGGTGATCAAGCCGCATCCCTGCTTCCGCCTGTTCGCCACCGCCAACACGGTGGGCTTGGGCGACACCTCCGGCCTCTATCACGGCACCCAGCAGATCAACCAGGGCCAGATGGACCGCTGGTCGATCGTTACCACGCTGAATTATCTGCCGCACGACAATGAGGTCGAGATCGTGCTGGCGAAAGCCAAGCACTATCGCAACGAGCAGGGCCGCGACATCGTCAACAAGATGGTGCGCGTCGCCGACCTGACGCGCAACGCCTTCATGAACGGCGACATCTCGACCGTGATGAGCCCGCGCACGGTGATCACCTGGGCGGAGAACGCCGAGATCTTCAACGATATCGGCTTCGCCTTCCGGCTGACCTTTCTCAACAAATGCGACGAGCTGGAGCGGCCGATCGTCGCCGAATTCTATCAGCGCTGCTTCGGCGTCGAGCTGCCGGAGAGTTCGGTGAACGTGGCGCTGTCGTAAAGATTGCCTCTCCCCGCGGGGCGAGGGAGAAAAGTCTATGGCGTCCAACATAAAGAGCAAACCGTCGTCGAAGGACTCGCCGACCGAGCCGTTCAAGCGCGCGGTCTCCGGCTGCCTGCGCGCCATCGCGCGCAAGCCGGAACTCGAAGTCGCCTTCGCCGCCGAGCGCCCCGGCCTGATGGGCGGCAAAGTGCGGCTGCCCGAGCCGCCGCGCAAGCTCAGCAAAGGCGAGGCGGCGATCGTGCGCGGCCACGCCGATTCCATTGCGCTGCGCATCGCCTGCCACGATCCGGCGGTGCACCGCCGCCTGCAGCCGGGCGGCCAGCAGGCGCGCGCGGTGTTCGAGGCCGTCGAGCAGGCGCGCGTCGAGGCGATCGGCGCGCGGCGCATGGACGGGGTCGCCAAAAATCTGACCGCCATGCTGGACGAAAAATTCCACCGCGGGAAATTCGCCGACATCACCGAGCGCGCCGACGCGCCGATCGAGGACGCGCTGGCGCTCATGGTGCGCGAGCGGCTGACCGGCTTGAGCCCGCCGCCCGCCGCCAAAAAGCTGGTCGATCTTTGGCGGCCGTTGATCGAGGACCGCGCCGGGCGCGACCTCGATCGGCTGGAAATGGTGCTCGAGGACCAGCGCCAGTTCGGCGACGCCGTGCACGATCTGCTCGACGCGCTTGAAATGGGCGACGACCGCACCCGCGACAGCGAGGACGAAGACGAGGAGGGCGAGGAGGACCGCCGCAAGCAGGATTCCGGCGAGGAGGGCGACGCCGCCGACTCGGACGAGATGAACCGCATGAGCACGGAGGACACGCAGGTGTCCGCCGAGGACATGCCGGACGCTTCCGCCGAGGCCGCCGACGCGCCGACCGCCGACATGGCCGACGACACCGACATGGGCGACGCCGAAACCCCGGGCGAGCCGCAGCGGCCGCGCCAGTTCGGCCAGAACGAGCCGCGCGGCCCGGATTATCGCGCCTTCACCATGAAGTTCGACGAAACCATTGCGGCCGAGGATCTGTGCGAGCCGGAGGAACTCGACCGCCTACGCGGCTATCTCGACAAGCAGCTGTCGAATTTGCAGGGCGTGGTCGCCCGCCTCGCCAACCGCCTGCAACGCCGGCTGATGGCGCAGCAGAACCGCTCCTGGGAGTTCGATCTCGAGGAAGGCGTGCTCGACACCGCGCGCCTCACCCGCATCGTCATCGACCCGTTCCACCCGCTTTCCTTCAAGCAGGAAAAAGACACCAAGTTCCGCGACACCGTGGTCACGCTGCTGTTGGACAATTCCGGCTCCATGCGCGGGCGCCCGATCACGGTCGCCGCCACCTGCGCCGATATCCTGGCGCGCACGCTCGAGCGCTGCGGCGTCAAGGTCGAAATCCTCGGCTTCACCACGCGCGCCTGGAAGGGCGGTCAGTCGCGCGAGCAATGGCTCACCGCCGGCAAGCCGGCCAATCCCGGCCGCCTCAACGATCTGCGCCACATCATCTACAAGTCGGCCGACGCGCCCTGGCGGCGCGCGCGCAAGAATCTCGGGCTGATGATGCGCGAGGGCCTGCTCAAGGAAAATATCGACGGCGAGGCGCTCGACTGGGCGCATAAGCGGCTGCTGGCGCGCAGCGAGCAGCGCAAGATTCTGATGATGATCTCCGACGGCGCGCCGGTCGACGATTCGACGCTGTCGGTCAACGCCGGCAATTATCTCGAACGCCATCTGCGCTGGGTGATCGAGGAGATCGAGACACGCTCGCCGGTCGAATTGATCGCCATCGGCATCGGCCACGACGTCACGCGCTACTATCGCCGCGCCGTCACCATCGTCGACGCCGAAGAACTCGGCGGCGCCATGACCGAAAAACTCGCCGAACTGTTCGAGGAACACGGCCCCATCGAGCGGCCGCCGCCGCGGCGGAGACACGTGGCGTGACGTACTAAATTCCGTTCGTCCCCGCGCAAGCGGGGACCCAGGGACACGCGGGTAAGATCATCGAAGCGGCTGGATTCCCGCTTTCGCGGGAATGAACGGAGTTTAGAGTGACGCGCCTTTACTCCATTCTCATGCGCCCCCGGCTTTTCGCCGGCATCGTGGCGGCGCTGCTGGTTGCGGCCGGCGGTTACGCGCTCGCAGCGTCCATTCGCTACAGCGAGGCGCGCACGCCGATCAACGTGCGCGCCGTGCCGATTACATCCTTCGACAACCGCGACCCGACGCAGTCGCGCTTCGGCCAGCTGGAATTCCGCGGCGGCCTCGCGCTCACCTCAAGCTACGAACCGTTCGGCGGCCTGTCCGCGCTGCGCGTCGAGCCCGACGGCAGTCATTTCCTCAGCCTCACCGACAACGGCTATTGGCTGCGCGGCCGCATCCAGTACGAGAACGGCCGGCCTTCCGGCATCGCCGACGCCGAGATGGCGCCGATCCTCGGGCCGGACGGCCGCCCGCTCGCCGAGCGCCACTGGTACGACACCGAATCGCTCGCCGAATTCGAGGGCACGCTCTATGTCGGCATCGAACGCGTGGAAAAAATCGTGCGCTTCGACTACGCGCGCGATGGGCTCGCCACGCGCGGCGTGCCGATCAAGGTGCCGGACGACTTCAAGACCTTCAAATACAACAAGAGCCTAGAATGCCTGACGATGCCGCCGAGGGGCTCGCCGCTCGCCGGCCAGCTGATCGCCATCACCGAGCGCAGTCTCGACGCGCAAGGCAATCACCGCTCTTACGTTCTCGACGGCGACAAGGTCATGCGCTTTTCGGTCCAGCGCAGCGACGAATTCGACGTCAGCGATTGCACCATCCTGCCGCCGGCCGATCTCCTGCTGCTCGATCGCCGCTTTTCCTATTCGCGCGGGCTTGCGCTGCGCATCCGCCGCATCCCGCTCAGCCTCATCAAGCCGGGGGGGAGCGCTGATCGTGGCCGATCTCGCCTACCAGATCGACAACATGGAAGGCATCGCCGTGCACACCAATGCCGCGGGCGAAACCATCCTCACGCTGATCTCGGACGACAATTTCTCGGTGCTGCAGCGCAATTTGCTGCTGCCATTCGCGCTGATGGGGGAGCAGCTCTGCGCTGCTTTTTGTCATCACCGTGCTTGTCTCGGTGATCCCGCTTAGGTTGGCACTGTACCTCCATAAGCGAGATGGCCGGGACAAGCCCGGCCATGACAAAAGTTATACCGTCGGCGCGCCCCGGAATGACGCTTAGCCGGCCGCCTTCTTCTTGGCGATCTGGCGCTTGAGCTCGAGCATCTTGGGCGCGAGTTCGCCGTCCTTGGCCTTGAGCAGGAACGCGTCGAGCCCGCCGCGGTGGTCGACGGTCTTGAGCGCGTTGGCCGAAACCCGCACCCGCACCTTGCGCCCGAGCGCGTCGGAAATCAGCGTGACGTTGCGCAGGTTCGGCATGAACCGCCGCTTGGTCTTGATGTTGGAGTGGCTCACTTTGTGGCCGGAGAGCGGCCCCTTGCCGGTCAGATCGCAACGCCAAGACATGGCTTATCCCTCGAATATACGCCGGCGCCTGCAGCGCCGGTCCGCTCGTCGGTCATGGAAGTCGGCCGGACGTATAAAGAGCGCGCAAACGAGCGTCAAGGCGCGCCGATCCGCCGATTTCTAACCGTTTTTACGACCCGGTTACCCAACCTTGCGGCCGATCGGGGAATCGCCGCCGATCAAACATTCGACTTATTCGACGCCGACCTAGGGGCCCTCGCGCCCCCGGCAAACTGTTGTGGGGCGCCGGGCGGGCGGACCGGTGCGGCTCTTGCATGTCGGTCGCAATCGCCGGTTATAGTACCGGCGTCGCGCGGCACCGCGCTTGGCCCGGTGCTGGAGAGGATGAGACTTCGTGTCGACGCAACGCCGTCATGTCCACCTGGCACTGATGCTAGCGGCCGCGCTCGCCGCGGCGGCGCCCGTAGCCGTGCGCGCACAGGGCAAGCTCGACGCGCGCTACACCATGACGCTTGCCGGTATCCCGATCGGCAAAGGCAGTTGGGTGATCGATATCACCGACACCCATTACATGGCGGCGGCGAGCGGCGGCACCACCGGTCTGGTGCGCGCTTTCACCGGCGGCGAAGGCACCAGCGCCTCGCACGGCACGCTGCAAGCCGGTCAGCCGATGTCCTCGGTTTTTACCTCCGCCATTATTTCCGGCCACAAGACCGACGAGGTCCGCGTGACGGTCGCCAACGGCAACGTGACCGACGCCAGAACTCGATCCGCCGCTGGAAACCGAGCCGGAGCGCGTGCCGATCACCGAGGAACACCGCAAGGGCATCCTCGACCCGATGACCGCCTCGCTAATGCGCACGCCCGGCACCGGCAGTTCGCTGTCGCCGGAAGCCTGCAATCGTACCTCGGCGATTTTCGACGGGCGGCTGCGTTACGATTTGCAATTCGCCTTCAAGCGTATGGACCACGTGAAAGCGGAAAAGGGTTATGAGGGCCCGGTGGTGGTCTGCGCGGTCTATTTCGCGCCGGTCGCCGGCTACGTCCCCTCGCGCGCGGCCATCCGCTACATTGCCAAGCTGCGCGACATCGAGGTGTGGCTGGCGCCGATCGCCGGCACGCGCGTGCTGGTGCCGTTCCGTGCGCAGGGGCCGACGCCGATCGGTCGGATCGTGCTGCAAGCCACCCAGTTCGTCTCGGCCCCGATCCAGACGCGGGCGTCGGCCAACGGGTTGAAGACGCCGTAGTGAGCCGTCACCCTTCGAGGCTCGCTGAGTTTATCATCGGGCCGCGCTTCGCGCGGACCCGTTGGCTCGCACCTCAGGATGACGGAACCAGCCTTGACTCCCGGGGCGAAAAGAGTCCTTGCCGGCGTTAACGTTTAGAGGGGCCTAACGGCCCTTGAATCGGCCGCGGACTACCCGATCTGGTAGCTGACAGGGTGCCGCTTGCCAGATGTCGCCGTGAACGAAGCCGCATAGCCCCCGAGTCAGCGATTCGGGCGCGGTTCGTTCCAGACTCGTTCTATAGCTTAACCGCGGCCTTGCCTGTCGTCGCATTGTGATACAGGAAGCCTTTGGTGGGGCCTGCAAACAGCCCTGCCGCCAGTTCGGAAGCGTGATGGCCATCTCCTTTTCCCCGCAGCCCAACCGGGCCTCGCGCGCCCGCGGTGCCGGCGTCACCGCCGTACTGGGGCCGACCAATACCGGCAAGACGCATCTCGCCATCGAGCGCATGCTGGCGCATTCGAGCGGCATGATCGGGCTGCCGCTGCGGCTGTTGGCGCGCGAGGTCTACAATAAATGTGTCGACCGGGTCGGCGCCGCCAGCGTGGCGTTGATCACCGGCGAAGAGAAAATCAAGCCGCCCAATGCGCGCTTCTGGGTCTCTACCGTCGAGGCCATGCCGCGCGATCTCGACGTGGCGTTTCTGGCGGTCGACGAAGTGCAGCTCGGCGCCGACTTCGAGCGCGGCCACGTCTTCACCGATCGCATGCTCAACATGCGCGCGCGCGAGGAGACGCTGGTGCTGGGCGCCGCCACCGTGCGCCCGATGGTCGAGAAATTGCTGCCTGGCGCGCATATCGTCAGCCGCCCGCGGCTGTCGATGCTCACTTTCGCCGGCGAGAAAAAGCTCACCCGGCTGCCGCGGCGCTCGGCCATAGTCGCGTTCTCGGCGGAAGAAGTTTACGCCATCGCCGAATTGATCCGCCGCCAGCATGGCGGCGCCGCGGTGGTGCTGGGCGCGCTGTCGCCGCGCACGCGCAACGCGCAAGTCGCGCTTTATCAGGCCGGCGATGTGGATTACCTGGTCGCCACCGACGCCATCGGCATGGGGCTCAATCTCGACGTCGATCACGTCGCCTTTGCCAGCGACCGCAAGTTCGACGGCTACCAGTTCCGCAAGCTCAATCCGGCGGAACTCGCGCAGATCGCCGGCCGCGCCGGCAGGGCGACGCGCGACGGCACTTTCGGCACGACCGGCCGCTGCGATCCGTTCGAACCGGAACTGGTGCAGGCGCTCGAGAGCCACACCTTCGAGCCGGTGCGCATGCTGCAATGGCGCAATCCCGATCTCGATTTCACCTCGATCGGCGCCTTACAGGCATCGCTCGCGGCCGCGCCCTCCGAGCCGGGGCTCACGCGCGCGCCGACCGCGGAAGACATTCTCGTTTTGGAGCACGCCGGACGCGACGACGGTGTGCGCGCTCTGGCGGTCAAGCGCGAGGCCGTCGCGCGGTTGTGGGATGCCTGCCAGGTTCCCGACTACCGCAAGATCGCGCCCGCCACCCATGCCGAACTGGTGGTGACCCTCTATGGATTCCTGATGCGAGAGGGTAACATCCCGGTCGATTGGTTTGCTCAGCAGGTGGCGCAAGCCGACCGCACCGACGGCGGCATCGACACCCTTTCCAACCGGATCGCGCATGTCAGGACCTGGACTTTCATCGCCAACCGCCCCGATTGGCTGGCCGATCCGGAGCACTGGCAGGAGGTCACCCGCGCGGTCGAAGACAAATTGTCCGATGCGCTGCACGAACGGCTGGCCGAACGCTTCGTGGACCGTCGCACCAGCGTGTTGATGCGGCGGCTGCGAGAGAACACGATGTTGGAAACCGAAATCGGAAAAACGGGCGAAGTCACCGTCGAGGGCCATGTGATCGGCCGGCTCGACGGATTCATGTTCGCTCCCGATGCCTCGGCCGCCGGCTCCGAAGCCAAGGCGCTCAACAGTGCAGCGCAGAAGGCGCTCGCCGGCGAGATCGAGGCGCGCGCCACCAAGCTGTCGCAGTCCTCCAACGACCATATCGTGCTGGCGAGCGACGGCGCGCTGCGCTGGACCGGCGACGTGGTCGGCAAGCTGATCGCGGGCGACGACGTGTTGCGCCCGCGCGTGCGCATTATCGCCGACGAGCAGTTGCCCGGGCCGGCGCGCGAACTGGTGCAGACGCGGCTCGATCTCTGGCTCAAGACGCATATCGAGAAACTGCTGGCGCCGCTGTTCTCGCTCACCGCCGCCGACGACGTTACCGGCATCGCGCGCGGCATCGCGTTCCAACTGGTGGAAGCGCTCGGCGTGCTGGAGCGCCAGAAGGTGGCCGAGGAGGTCAAGGGTCTCGATCAGCCGGCGCGCGCGACCTTGCGCAAATACGGCGTGCGCTTCGGCGCTTATCACATCTATCTGCCGCTGCTGCTCAAGCCGGCGCCGCGGGCGCTGGCGACGCAGCTTTGGGCGCTCAAACACGAAAGCCCGGAGACCAAGGGCGTTTCCGATTTGCTGCATCTCGCAGCCAGCGGGCGCACTTCGATTCCGGTCGACAAGGAGACGCCCAAGCAGCTTTACCGCACCGCCGGTTATCGCGTCGCCGGCGAGCGCGCGGTGCGCGTCGATATTTTGGAGCGGCTCGCCGATCTGATCCGCCCGGCGCTGTCCTGGCGCGAGACCTCGCTCGGCCCGAAACCGGACGGCGTGATCGACGGCCGCGGCTTTACCGTCACCGGCGCGATGACTTCGCTCACCGGCGCCTCGGGCGAAGACTTCGCTTCTATTTTGCGCTCGCTCGGCTATCGCATGGACCGCCGCCCGAAACCGGCGGAGGTCAAGCCGGCCGAAACTGCCGCGACGCCTGCCGCCGACGCCGCGCCGGTGGAGGCCACGCCCGCCGAAGTTGCGTCAGCCGAGGCCGCGCCGTCCGAGCCGCCGCAAGTCGAGTCGCCGCTGGCCGACGCCGCGCCATCCGAGCCGCCGCAAGTCGAATCGCCGCCAACCGAGGTCACCGCCAACGAGCCAGTAGAGCAGAACTTCGCAGTAGCCGAAGTTGTGCCGCCGGAAAACAAAGAAGACGACGTTGTTCCGGCGCGGCCGGAGACCGGTTCTGAGAACGTCGTGCTCGCGTCTGGCGAAGCTTCGGCGACGCCTTTAGAGCCGGCAATGATCGAAGTCTGGCGGCCGGCCGGCCGATTCGAAAAGCGTCCGCATCGCCCGCGCCGTCCGCCGCGCGCGCCCAAACCGGCCGCGCAAGTCGCTGCCGCGCCTGCGGAAACCGCTGAGGCGGCGGAGCCAGTTGCGGCCGCGGCAGAGGCAGCAACCGAGACCACCGAAAAGCCGCGCGATGCGCGGCCCGAGCGGCGCGACCGCCAGCAGCGTCAGGACCGCCACGAGCGCCAGCAGCGCGTCGAACGTCAGGGCCAACGCATTGATCGCAAAGCCAGATCCGACCGCAGCCAACGTCCGCGCCGCGACAAAGGCGACCGCGTCGAGCGTGCCGAACGCGAGCAATATTACGCCAAGCCGTTTGGCGGTTCGGAAAACCGCAACAAGCAGCCGGATCCCAATTCGCCGTTCGCCAAGCTCGCCGCGCTCAAGCAGCAGCTCGAGCAGAACACCAAAGAATCCTGACGCGCATGATCCCGAAAAGTGGGTACCGGTCTTCGGATAAGATCATGCGCCAGCTATAAAAAGCCTTGGACCGCCAGCGCATCGATAAATGGCTGTGGCACGCGCGCATGGTGCGCACGCGCAGCGACGCCTGCGCGCTCACCGAAGCAGGCTTCGTGCGGCTCAACGGCAAGCGCGTGACCGCGCCCGGTCACCCGGTGCGCGCCGGCGACGTGGTGACGCTTGCCCTCGACCGCTCGGTCAAGGTGCTGCAGGTCGAGGGCTTTTGCGAAAGGCGCGGGGCCGCGCCCGCCGCCCGCGCGCTTTACCGTGATTTGACAAAGGGTTCCGAGGCCAAGGCTTCCCAAATTAAGGCCTGCATTTTTGCCGGTATTCGCCCTAAGATGTCGCCCGCAAATGCCCGCTAGGCGGTGTCCTGGGGGTAGCAGGGCGTGGCTTGCGGCTTAACTAACGGTACGATAGGCAGCACTGCTGAATTCAAGTTCGGGCCGGAGCCTTGAATGACGTACGTCGTCAACGAAAGCTGCATTAAGTGCAAACTTATGGATTGCGTAGAGGTGTGTCCGGTGGACTGCTTCTACGAAGGTGAAAATATGCTGGTCATCCATCCGGATGAATGCATCGATTGCGGCGTCTGCGAGCCGGAATGCCCGATCGAGGCGATCAAGCCGGATACCGAGCCCGGCCTCGAAAAGTGGCTGGAAATAAACGCCGAATACGCCAAGGTCTGGCCGAATATTACCGTCAAAAAGGACCCGCCGGCCGATTCCAAAGAGTGGGAGGGCGTGCCGGACAAGTTCAAGAAATTCTTCTCCGCCCAGCCCGGAACCGGCGATTAAACCGGCGCTTTACCGTATCCGGCGACAGTTCGGCCCGGCCCGGAACGGCCGCTCCGGTGGCTGCGTTAACCGATATGCCAAAATTGCAGGCAGGTTACGTCGGAATTGCGCTTTTGCGACGCGATAAGGCTTTGATTTTGGCTAAAAATGTGCTATATATATTCAAATCCGATGAAGATGAAAAATGCCGCTACGGATGCGCTCCCCCCTCTCGGGAGCCTTATTTTTCGCGGCTGCACCCAAGGGTCTTGAAAGAGGGCGTGAATTCCACGCATGAGCAGTGGCAGGAAAACCGCGTCAAAAAGCTAAGAAAGGTTCCACCGGTATGAGCCGGCGACCGAAAAAGTCTGCCGAAGCGCGGCGGACCACCCATGCCTCGCGCGGCGCCGTCCGCAACGGGGCTCCCGAAGCCAAAATGGCCGGCAGCCGCAAGGCGGTCGGTGAAGGAGTTTTGCCCGGAATGCCCAGCAACAAGAAGACTACCCAACGACAAGGCTTCAAGACCAACGAGTTCATCGTCTATCCGGCCCACGGGGTCGGCCAGATCATGGCCATCGAAGAGCAGGAGATCGCCGGGGCCAAGCTCGAGCTGTTCGTCATCAATTTCATCAAGGACAAGATGACGCTGCGGGTTCCCACCGCCAAGATCGTCTCCGTCGGCATGCGCAAGCTGGCGGAAGGCCCGCTGGTCAAGCGCGCGCTCGATACGCTCAAGGGCCGCGCGCGTATCAAGCGCACCATGTGGTCGCGCCGGGCGCAGGAATACGAAGCCAAGATCAATTCGGGCGACATCGTGGCTATCGCCGAGGTGGTGCGCGACCTGTACAGGTCGGAGACCCAGCCGGAACAGTCCTATTCCGAGCGGCAGCTTTACGAAGCCGCGCTTGACCGGCTGTCGCGCGAAATCGCGGCAGTGCAGCGCGTGACCGAAACCGAAGCGATCAAGGAAATCGAGGCCGCGCTCGCCAAGGGCCCTAGGCGTGGGCCGAAGCCCGCCGACGAGGCGGAAGCCGAACCCGCCACCGAGGAAGAGGCGGCCTAACGGCCTCTTCGATCGCGGCGCCAACGAAAACGAAAGCCCGGCAGCAATGCCGGGCTTTTTGTTTGCAGGCGGCGGCGACGGTTTGCCCGTGGCTTCCAGCCAGTTAGTATGCGTGACTCGCGGCGGCGACGAATAAGGGGATTAAGCGATGACCGCCAATCTCGGTTATGTGCCGCCCACCACGGAGGTCGGCGCGCTCGGCGTCCACTCGCTCGACCAGTTCGTGCTGGCGGTTCCCGACGCCAACGTCGCGCAGGACTTCTACGGCAACTTCGGCCTCGATATCGAACGCGACGGCAACGCGCTGACGATCAAGACCTTCGGCCACGACCACCGCTGGGGCTCGATCGTCGAAGGCAAGAACAAGGCCCTGCATCATCTCTCGTTCGGCTGCTACGCCGAGGACCTGCCGCGGCTAAAGGCGCGCATCGAGGGCTGCGGCGTCAGACTGATCGATCCGCCGCCCGGCTTTGCGAGCAACGGCTTCTGGTTCCGCAGTCCGGAAAACGTTCTGATTGAGGTGAAGGTCGGGCCCAAGGTGTCGCCCGACCGCAAGATGGAAAGCAACTGGACACCGGCGCCCGGCGGCAAGGCCGGCGCCGCGATCCGGGCGAAATCGCCGGTCACGCGGCCGCGCCGGCTCTCGCACGTGCTCACCTTTACCGCCGATGTCGACGCCTCGATCAAATTCTACGAGCGCACACTGGGCCTGCGCCTCTCCGACCGCGCCTCCGATTTGGTGGCCTTCATGCACGGCATCCACGGCAGCGATCATCATATGCTGGCGCTGGTGAAATCGAGCGCGCCCGGTTTTCATCATTGCAGTTGGGACGTCTCCAGCATCGAAGAAATCGGATTGGGCGCCATGCGCATGCACGACAAAGGCTGGACCAAAGGCTGGGGCCTGGGGCGTCACGTGCTCGGTTCGAATTATTTCCACTATGTGCGCGACCCTTGGGGCAGTTTCGCGGAATATGCCTGTGATATCGACTACATTCCGAAAGGTGATCTTTGGCCGTCGGCCGACCACAAGCCTGAGGATTCGTTCTATCTCTGGGGTCCGGACGTTCCGCTCGAGTTCACCATCAATTATGAGGCGGGCGAGGGGTAAAGTCGGTTGCGTATTTCCGCTGTCATCATCCGCGAAAGCGGATGATCCAGTAAACGCAAGCCTTCATTGTTAAATTTGGCGCCAACGAATACTGGATGCCCGCCTTCGCGGGCATGACAGTAAAATTCAATCCGCCACGATCTTCACCTTCGTTCCCGGCTTCACTCCGTCACGCGGCCCGAGGCCGTTGAGCACGCGGAAGCGGTCGAGCGCGTGATCGGCAACCGCCATGCGGTGCGCCATGGTCTCCACTGTGTCCTTCGGGCCGACGGCGATGATCTTCAGGCGCAGCGGGTGGACCTGCGCGCTTTCCTTCAGGCTCATGCGGCGGAAGGTTGCAGCCAACTCGCGGAACGAACGGTCGACCTGCGGCGTCCTGTTCTTGGCCGCGAAGATGAAACGATAGACGTCACTGCCGAAACGCACGGCGAACAAGCGGAACGACCATTCGTCGCCGCTGGCGGTGGCGGTCGCCGCCGGAAAACCGTTGACGGTGAATTCCTCGACGCTGGAGGGATCGACCTTCTCTATCCAGCCCGACTTCAGGTAGTCCGGCAGCGACTGCTCAGCCGGCACGCTGACGACGTCGAGCCGCACAGCCTCGTCGCCGCCCTTGAGGCCAAGCACGGCCTGCGCGGTGTTGTCGAGCGTAAATCCCGGCGGCGCCAGGAAGGTAAAGCCAAGCTTGGGATGCAGGAAACGCCGGCCGCGCGCGAAGCCCTCGCTCGGGTCCTCGCCATAAGCTAGCCCGTCGAGATCGGCGAGATATTCGTTTCGGTCGCGTTCGCCGGCGCCGGGGCCGCTGAATTGCCGGGCATTGGCGAGCGCGTTCTTGATGCGCTCCGGCGTTGCCGGATGAGTGGTGAGAAAGTCTGGCGCGCGCGTCTCGGCGCTGCCGCCGGTGGGCTTGAGCTCGGCGTTGCGCTGCATGTCGGCGAGGAAGCGCGAGGCGCCGTACGGGTCGAAGCCGGCGCGCGCGGAAATGCCGACGCCGATGCCATCGGCCTCGAATTCCTGCGCGCGGGAGAAAGCCGCGAGCGTCAGCTTCGACTTGGCGAGCGCCAGCGCGCCCATCTGCGGATCGCTGAGCACGTCGCTGACCACGTGGCCGATGAGCGCGGCCTGGCGCGCCTGGTCCTCGCGGATGGCGGCATGGCGCGCGATCACGTGGCCCATTTCGTGCGCCAGCACGGAAGCAAGTTCCGCTTTGTCGTTGGCGAGCGCGATCAATCCGCGCGTGACGTAGAGGTGGCCGTTCGGCAGCGCGAAGGCGTTGATCGCCGGCGAGTTGAGGACGGTCACCTTGTATTTTAGATCCGGTCGTTCCGAGGCCGCCACTAGCCGATCCACGGTCTTGGCGATTTCCGCCTGCAGCTTGGCGTTATCGTAAATACCGCCGTATGACGCGAGAATGCGCAGGTGCTCGCGCTCTTCCGCCGGCTGCAAATCCGCCTGCGCGGAAGTCTGCGGCACCGGCAGCGAGACTTGGCGGTTGTCCGGCGTGCTGGTGCAGCCCGCCAGTAGAAGGGCGAACGCGGTCGCCACGCCGCGCAGCCGGTTCGCCGTTGTCACTGTTGCAGCCATGGCCGCTTTACTCGGATTCCAGCAACTCGATTTGCCCGGGGGTCTCGGCTGCGATGATCGGGCCGCCGCGCTGCTCGATCTATCCGCGCACCCGTATGCGGCGGCCTTCGAGCTGTTTCGGCTCGACGCCTGCGGTAGCGAATGTCCGCCGCAAGCGTTTAAGAATGGTGACGGAAAAGTCGCGCGTCCAGCGCCGCCCGAAATTCACGTATATAGTGGCCCCGCTCTCGTGTACCGACAAGACCTTGCTTTCCACCAAGGCAAACCGGCCGCGCTCGGCCTGTAGCCCCGAAAGATTTTCGGCCGACAAAGGGGCGAAATTTGGATCGGCCCAAAGCCCCCGCCCGGCCGCCCGCGCCGCACTTTCCGCGCTCAAAAGCGCGTCGGCGCAGGCCTTGTCGCCCGGGCGCACCGACACCCGCGCGTAGCTTTTTCCAGCATTGCCTGCTGCACGGATTCCTGGCCGTCGCCAATGAAAGCGAACGCGACCAGGCGGCCGTAGCGGTCGGTTTCCGGCGTGAGCCGTTCCAGCCTCAGCGGATGGCCGGCGACCAGAGTTTGTAGTACGGCGCGGCTGGCGTCGGTGACTTCGATGCCGGCAAGCCGCAGCTCACAGCCGTCGGCAAGCAACAAAGTGGGGCCGTCGCGCACCGCGGCGACATTGGTGCTGCTGATGGCCGTGAGCTTGCACGGTTCCTGCGCTGCCGCATTGCACACAAAGAGCGCCACCGCGGCAGCCGTTGCGGCGGTCGAAAGATTACGGTGCGATCGGCGTTTCATGATGGCGGCCGGTTGCCGGAATTAGCTACAATGCCGAACGATCATAGCCGTCATTGCGACCATCGGGGGAGGGGATCGATGCCAGCGCGACGCCAAACGCCAAATCGCCGGATGTTTCTGCGCTCCGCCGCTGCCGCGGGCCTGTTGGTCGCGACCGGCGCGCGCGGCCAGACCGCCTGGCCCGACCGCACGGTGAAGGTCATCGTGCCTTATCCCCCCGGCGGCTCGACCGACGTCTTGGCTCGTATCCTCGGCGAGCGACTCAACGCGATGTTCAACCAGCCGTTCGTCATCGAGAACCGCCCGGGCGCCGGCGGCAATATCGGCATCGGCACCGTGAGCGCGAGCGTGCCCGACGGCTACACCGTCGGCATGGCGACCATCGGCCACTTCGCCATCAACCAGTTCCTCTACAAGGACATGCCCTACGATCCGCAGAAGGACATCATCCCGGCGTCGCTGACCTGGGATTTGCCCAACGTCTTTGTGGTCGCGAGCGAGCACGTGCCGGCGAAGTCGGTCGCCGAGTTCATCGCCTGGGCGAAGCAGAAGGGCCACGTCAGCTTCGGCAGCCCCGGCGTCGGCACCTCGCCGCATCTGTCCGGCGTGCTGTTCGCCAAGCGCGCCGGGCTCGATGCCGTGCACGTGCCGTTCCGCGGCGCGGCGCAGACCATCCCGGCGATGCTGTCGGGCAACGTCGATTACGCCATCGACAATCTCGCCTCCTACGTGCCGCTGATCCAGGCCGGCAAGATGCGGGCGCTGGCGGTGACCTCGGCGGCGCGCTGGCCGACCCTGCCGGAGGTGCCGACCATGGGCGAGGCCGGCGTGAAGGATTTTGTCGTCACCTCCTGGGGCGCCTACGTGCTGGCGGCGGCGACGCCGCGCGGAATCGTCGACAAGCTCTCCGCGGCGCAGAAAATGATCGCCGGTGACGCCGACATCCAGAAGCGTTTCCTGGTCGCCGGCGCGCGCATCCTGTCGAGCACGCCGGAAGAGGCCATCGCCTTCGCCAACAAGGAACGGGCGATGTGGAAGGACGTGGTGGCACTGTCGGGTTTAAAGCCGCAGTAACCGGTGCGCGGTTAGCATGCTTGTGCTAAATCGCACCGGACGGTCCCGTAGCTCAGCAGGATAGAGCAGCGGTTTCCTAAACCGAAGGTCGGAGGTTCGACTCCTCTCGGGAC
>CAWCVE010000006.1:0-250245 GCA_963798825.1 uncultured Alphaproteobacteria bacterium
TCCGCGGGAACCAAACGAATAACCGCGAAATAAAATTGCTACAAATTTTTTTATGAAGCTAACGCAGAGATTTATGACGTTCTGCGTTGGGCGTCTTTAATGGCCTGCCAGATGCGCGCCGGCGTCATCGGCATTTCCAGATGCCGGATGCCATATTCCGACAGCGCGTCGATCACCGCATTGGCGACGGCGGGCAACCCACCGGACGTTCCGGCCTCGCCGCAGCCCTTGGCGCCGATCGGATTGGTTTTGGTCGGTACTGGACGGTTGGCGACGTCGATCATCGGCGCGTCGCGCGCGTGCGGCATAGCGTAGTCCATGAACGAGCCGGTGACCAGCTGGCCGTCGGCGTCGTAAACCGCGCCCTCCAGCAGCACCTGACCGAGCCCCTGCACCACGCCGCCCTGGATTTGGCCTTCCACCAGCATCGGGTTGAGTACGGTGCCGAAATCGTTGACCGCAGTGTATTTCACCGTCCGCGTCAAGCCGGTGTCGGGATCGATTTCGACTTCCGCGACATGAACTCCGTTCGGATAGGTGCCGGGGACTTGTTCTGTGACATGCGTCACGTCGAGCGAGGCGGGCACGCCTTCCGGCAACTTCATGCCGCCGCGCAGCCGTTCCGCCAGCGCCATGATATCGATGGCGCGGTCGGTGCCGGCGATGACAAAGCGCCCGCTTTTGAATTCGATGTCGCCGGCGGAGGCTTCCAGCACATGCGCGGCGATCTGCTTGCCGGCCTCGATGACCTTGTCGGAGGCCTGCGCGATCGCCGTTCCGCTCAGCATGGCGGAGCGCGAGCCGCCGGTGCCGCCGCCGGTGACCAGCGCGTCGCTGTCGCCTTGCACCAGGCGGATGAGGTCGAACGGAACGCCGAGCTTTTCGGTGAGCACTTGCGCGAAGGCCGAGGCGTGGCCTTGCCCGTAATCGAGCGTGCCGGTGACGATGGTCACCGTGCCGTCGGCATTGAAGCGGACGGCGGCTTGCTCGGCGGTCATCGCGGCGGTGGTCTCGACGTAGCAGGCGACCCCGAGCCCGCGCAGCTTGCCGGCGCGCTTGCTCTCGCGCTTGCGCTTTTTGAAGCCTTTGACGTCGGCGCGCGCGAGCGTGTCCTTGAACAGACCGGGGAAATCCCCGCTGTCGTAGACCATACCGGAGGACGTCTTGAACGGCATCTCGCGCGCCTTGATGAAATTGCGCCGCCGCAGCTCGAAGCGGTCGATGCCGATCTGCGCTGCGGCGTAATCCATCGTGCGCTCCATGCTGAGCGCGCCCTCGGGGCGCCCGGCGCCGCGATAGGCCGAAACCAGCGTCGTGTTGGTGAACACGCATTGGGTCGCAACTTCAAGTAGCGGCGTGCGGTACATGCCGACGATGTTCTTGGTTACGTTGAGTGTCGGCAGCAGCGGCCCGAAGGCCGCGCAATAGCCGCCCAGATTGCCGTAGCCGGTGAGGCGGAGCGCCTGGATCAATCCGTCTTGGTCGAAGGCCACTTCTACCGTCATGTCGTAGTCGCGGCCGTGATGGTCGGATACGAAGCTACCCGAACGCTCGTCGGTCCACTTCACTGGACGACCCAGCGCGCGGGCGCCGTGCAGGATGCAGACATATTCCGGGTAGGACGCCGCCTTCATGCCGAACGAGCCGCCGACATTGCCGGACAGCACGCGCATTTTGGCAGGCGGAGCGCCGAGGATGTCCGCCATCATGTTCTTCAAGCCGAAGACGCCTTGGCTGCACGAGTGCAGCGTCCACTTTTCGTCTTTGGCATCGAACTCGCCGATGGCCGAGCGCGGCTCGATGGCGTTCACCACCATGCGCTGATTGATCAGCGGCAGCCGCACGACATGCGCCGCCTTGGCGAAGGCCTCGGCCACCTTCTCGCTATCGCCGTGGTGATAGTCGAGCGCGATGTTGCGCGGCACGTCCTTCCAGACCTGCGGGGCGCCCGCTTTAACCGCGTCGCGCGCGCTGATGACCGCCGGCAGCGGCTCGATGTCGAGCGCCACCGCTTCGGCGGCGTCTTTTGCCTGCGCGATGGTTTCCGCGATCACGCAGGCGACCGGATCACCGACGTAGCGCACTTTGTCGCCGGCAAGCGCCGGGCGCGGCGTATAGCGGATCGGCGAGCCGTCGCGGCTCTTTAGCGGCAGATTGCATTTGAGCCCGCCATAGCCGGAAAGATCGGCCGCGGCATAGACCGCGAGCACGCCCGGCATGGCCTTGGCGGCGGCGGTGTCGATGGAGCGGATGACACCGTGGGCAAGGCTGCTGCGCACCATCACCGCATAGGCATGGCCGGGCCGGTTGACGTCGTCGGTGTAGCGGCCTTCGCCGCGCACCAGCGTCGGGTCTTCCTTGCGGCGCACCGGCTGGCCGATACCGAATTTGGTCAACGTCAGCGCGTTTTCAGTGGTTTGGTCGTCCATGCCGGGGCTTTTATGGGTCGTTGCGTCGGATTTCATCAAATAATGTAGGGGAGCCGCCTCTACAACAATAGCTTTTGGGCAGAAGGGTTGCGTGCGCGATTGACGCTGTTACACTTTTCGCGATCGAGGGAACAATTGCCGCGCCCGCGAGCGCCGGGAGGCGAACCGGGGGCGGCGGGAAGGCTTATAGACGATGAGCGGCGAGGCCGGGGACACCCCAGGCCTCGGCCCCGCTATTGATCGGGCACCGCCGGAGCGGTCCCGATGGGGTCGGCGGTCGCCTGGACGGCTCGACGGCGGCGTGGGCAGCGACCGCGGCGGGGCGAGCTATGCCGCGCTCGATCTCGGCACCAATAATTGCCGCCTGCTGGTGGCGCGGCCGGCCGGCGACGGTTTCCGCGTGGTCGATGCTTTTTCCCGCATCATCCGGCTCGGCGAGGGCGTCACCAGTTCGCGCCGCATCAGCGAGGCGGCGATCGGTCGCGCCATCGCCGCGCTTACGATCTGCCGCAACAAGATGAAGAACAAGGGCGTGACGCGCGCCCGCCTGATCGCAACCGAAGCCTGCCGCGCGGCCGAGAATGGCGAAGATTTCCGCGCCCGCGTCGCGCAGGAAGTTGGCCTCGAGCTCGAGGTGATCGACCGCGAGACCGAGGCGCGGCTGGCCGCCACCGGCTGCACGACGCTGATCGATCCGCAGGCCGACGGCGCGGTGCTGTTCGACATCGGCGGCGGCTCTTCGGAACTGGTGCGGCTCGAGCGCTCGCAGAAGAGCCGCGGCGGCCCGCCGCTGCCGCGCATCCGCGGCTGGATTTCACTGCCGAACGGCGTGGTGACACTGGCCGAGCGCCATGGCGGCATTATTGTGACGCCGGAAAGCTATGAGGCGATGGTGGCGGAGGTCGCGGCAATGATCGCGCCGTTCGCGCGCGAGCACGGCGGCGACGTGCGCGGCATCCATATGCTCGGCACTTCCGGCACGGTGACGACCATCGCCGGCGTGCATCTCGATCTCAAGCGCTACGACCGCAACCGCGTGGACGGCTGCTGGATGAGCGAAAAGGAAATCACCGCGGTGATCGAGCGGCTGCTGGCCATGAGCTACCAGGAGCGCGTGGCAAGCCCCTGCATCGGCGCCGAGCGCGCCGATCTGGTGCTCGCTGGCTGCGCCATTTTGGAGGCGATCCGCCGCGCCTTCCCGTGTCCACGCCTGCGCGTCGCCGACCGCGGCCTGCGCGAAGGCATGTTGGTGCAGATGATGCGCGATGATGGCGTGTGGGGCGGCGGCAATCAGGCGGCGATATCGTGAGCGAGCGCGGCAAAGGCGGGGCGCCGCGAGTTTTGAAGGTGCGGGTCAAGACCAGCAAGCGCCGCAAGCAGTCCTCAAACTTGTGGCTGGAGCGCCAGCTGAACGATCCTTATGTCGCGCGCGCCAAGCGCGAGGGCATGCGCTCGCGCGCCGCCTATAAGCTGATCGAGATCGACGACAGGGCGCGCTTCTTGAAGAAAGGCGCGCGCGTGATCGATCTCGGGGCCGCGCCCGGCGGTTGGAGCCAGGTGGCGGCCAGGCGCGTAGGCGCCCCGCAATCCGGCCGCATCGCCGCCATCGATCTCTTGCCGATGGAGTCTATTACCGGCGTCGATTTCGTGCAGATTGATTTTCTCGATGCCGACGCGCCGGAAAAACTCAAAGCGATGCTGGGCGGGCCGGCCGATGTGGTGCTGTGCGATATGGCGGCGAACGCCACCGGCCATGCCAAAACCGATCACCTCAAGATCATGGCGCTGGTGGAAGCCGCCGCCGATTTCGCCCGCGAGGTGCTCAACCCCGGCGGCGCGTTCCTCGCCAAGGTGCTGCAAGGCGGCACCGAAGCCGCGCTGCTGGCCACGCTCAAGCGCGACTTCAAAAGCGTGAAACACGTCAAGCCGGCGGCAAGCCGTTCCGACTCAGCCGAGCTTTATCTATTGGCGACGGGTTATCGCCGCTCGCCTTGATGCCACGAGCCTTCCGGCCAGACGTCGGTGAACAGCAGGCCACGGCGCGGCGTACCGTAGCTGCGGCGCGCCTCGTCCTCGTAAGAGGCGCGGCGGCGCGCCTCCTCGGCGCGGACAATGTGCCGGCGCCGCTCGGCCGCGCGGCTGGCGGGGCGGCTGCGTTCATGCCGCGACGATTTTTCCGTCTTTTCTTCCGGCAGCGCTTCGATTTTGGCCGCGGGCGGATTGCTCGCTAGCGTTTCCGGCGCTTGCGGGGTGGCGGCAGGTTGCTCGGGTTCCTGCGCCGGCGGCGTCTCGGCCGGGATGGCGGCGACCTTGCTCGGCTGCTTGGCGGCTTGCGCGGCCTTAGCGGCGGCTTCGGCTTCGAGCTTCTTCTGCGCGGCCAGCTGCTGCTCTTCCTGCTGCTTCTTCTGATCGGCCTGCTGCTTGGTCTGACGTTTTGCTTCAAGCTCGGCCATCTGCTTTTCCAATTGCTTCTTTTCTTCTTCCGCCAGCCTCTGCTGCCGCTTTTTCTCCTCCTCGGCTAGCCGGATTTGTTCCTGCTTTTTCTGTTCGGCGAGTTTCTGTTCCTCTAGCTTCTTTTGCTCTTCGGCCAGCCGGATTTGTTCCTGCGTCTTCTGCTCGGCGAGCTTTTGTTCTTCGGCCTGCCGGATCTGTTCCTCTTTCTTCTGCTCGGCCAATTGCTGTTCTTGCTTCTTCTTCTCTTCGGCCGCTTGCGCTTCCTGCTGGCGGCGCTGTTCGGCGGTGGCATGCTCGAGCGCCTCGCGGCTTGCGCTCATGCTGGCATCGCGCTGGATCGCCCGGTTGTAGTCCTCGATCGCCTTGCCGCTGTAACCCTGCCGTTCGTAAGCATAGCCGCGCTGGTAATAGGCTTGCGCGTTCTTCGGATCGATCTGGATGGCGCGGTCGAGATCGTCGATCGCCTTGGCGTAGCTGTTGGAGCGGATGAGCGCGGTGGCGCGGGCGCGCAGCACGGCGGCGCTTTTCGGATCGCGCGTGAGCGCTGCGTCGTAATCGGCAATGGCGGCGGCGGTCTCGCCCCTGGCCTGTTTGATCTGACCGCGATCCAGCAGGCTCGCGACGTCGTTCGGTTCACGCGCCAGCACCGCGTTGAGGTCGGCGAGCGCGAGATCCGTATCGCCCCTAGCCTGGTAGATCGCAGCGCGCGCGCGGTAGAGCTCGGCGCCCGCCGCGCCGAGCGTGATGGCGCGGCTGAGATCGGCGAACGCATGGTCGCTGTCCGATTTCGCCAGATAGATTTTTCCGCGTTCGGCAAAGGCCAGCGCGCTCTTCGGATCGGCCTTGATCGCCCGGTCGAGATCGGCCAGCGCGCGGTCGTATTGTTTCTTGCGGGCGAAAGCCGCGCCGCGCAGCGTCAAGGCGGTCGGATTGGCGCCGTTGAGCTTGAGAGCCGCGTCGGCGTCGTGCAGCACGCCGTCGATGTCGCCGTCCTGCAGCCGCAGCTTGCCGCGCAAATCCAGATAATCGGCCTGCGGTGACAATTTGATCGCGCGCCCGATGTCGGCCAGAGCGTTCTTGCGGTCGCCTCTTTGATCGTAAGCATGCGCCCGCATGGCATAATTCGCGGCGCGCTGGGGATCGGCCGCGACGGCGCGGTTGAACACCGCGACGGCCTTTTCGAAATCGTCCTTCATCGTCCAGATCGCGGCTTGCGCGCTATAGGCGGCGACATCTTTAGGATCGAGCCGCTCGGCTTCGGCGTAATCGGCGAGCGCGCGTTCAAAATCCCCGCTGTCCTGGCGGGCGTGACCGCGCAACATGTAGTTCACCGCGCTCGGCTCGAGCGTCAAGGCATGGTCGAAATCGGCGAGCGCGTGCACGTAATCGCGCTGATGCAGATAAAGCTGGCCGCGGTCGCCATAGAGGCGGGCATTGTCGGCGCCGAGGCCGATCGCCTTTTGGTAATCCTCCAGCGCGCCGTCGACATAGCCGAGGTCGCGCCGCACGGTCGCGCGGTTGACGTAAGCCGGCGGCGAATTGGGATCGAGCTTGATGGCGGCGTCGTAATCGGCGAGCGCCTGACCGTAATTGCCGCGCGCATACCAGGCGTTGCCGCGGTTGAGGTAGGCGGGCGCGAAATCGGGCGCGAGCGCGACCGCCTGGTTGAGGTCGGCAATGGCGTGGGCGAGGTCGCCACGATCGAGATAAGCAAGCCCGCGCAGTTCGTAGGCGACGCCTTCCTGCTTGCCGTGCAGGCGTCCCGAACCGAGCATGCTGGTGCAGGCGGCGATGCGCTGGTCCGCGAGCTTTTCGGTCTGGGTGGCGCACATCTGCGCCTCGCGCGACTCCGCTTGCGTGGCGCCATCAAAGGCCAAAGCCGCAGCCATCGCCACGAGCGAAACGGCTGCGAGCAGCCGCGCCGGCCGGGTCCCACGCACTAACATAACCCCTCCGCCAAAACTCCCTGTGCACGGAAAATACGAAGTGCAGCAATGGGTTGTCCAAGCTTTAGGCCATAAATCATTAATTTGTAGCGAATCGTTGACGTTAGCCGATGCGCTGGTCGGACGGTTCGGTGGGCGCGGGCACCCGATCCACCATTTCCGCCCCGGCGTCGGGCGAAAGGCGGACGAAAATGAACACCGACAGCGCCGAAATAGCCGCTACCGCCAGGAACGCCGGCGGAAAATCGCTCGCCTGCAAAGCTCCGCCGCCTTTGAACCGAACCGTGAGTTCCACCACCAGGGCTCCCAGGGCGACCCCGGTCGATACCGCCAATTGCTGGGCGACGCTGACCAGCGCCGTCGCCCGGCTGACGCGGCCGGGTTCCACGTCGGCATAGGCGATGGTGTTGATGCTGGTGAATTGCAGCGAACGAAAGAAGCCGCCGACCAGCAGCAGAAACACCATGACCGCCACCGGCGTCGTCTGCGTGAAACCGGCGCAGACGGCGAGGAACGTCGAACTGACGATGGCGTTCGTCACTAGGATGGTGCGGAAGCCGAAGCGGCGCAGGATGGTCGCGGTTGCCCATTTCATGCCCATGGCGCCTAATGCGGTGGCAAAGGTGACCATGCCGGACTGGAACGGCGTCATGCCGAAGCCGACTTGCAGCATCAGTGGCAGCAGAAACGGCAGCGCGCCGAGGCCAAGCCGGAAGATGAAGCCGCCGGTCACGCTGGCGAAGAACGTCGGCAGCTTGAACAGCGTGAGATCGAGCGCCGGATTGGCGGTGTGGCGCGCGTGCACCAGATAGGCCGCGATAAAGCAGGCGCCGCCCACGACGAGCGCCGCCACCACCGTCCAGGGTAGGTAATTCAAGCCCAGCACCGACAGGCCGAAAGCGACGCCGGCGATGCCGAGACCGGCGAGCACCATGCCGACAATGTCGAAGCGCTCGTGCTGCTCGGCGCGCAGGTCTTCGATGTAGCGGGTGGCGAGCACGATGCCGAGGAGCCCGATCGGCACGTTGATGATGAAAATCCAGTGCCAGGTCGCGTAGGTGGTGATGAAGCCGCCGACCGGCGGCCCCAGCACCGGGCCAATCAGCGCCGGCGTCGTCACCCAGGCCATGGCGGCGACCAGCTCACGCCGGCTGATCGAGCGCACCAGCACCATGCGCCCGACCGGCGTCATCATCGCCCCGCCCATGCCCTGCACGATGCGGGCGATCACGAAGTCGGTGAGCGAGCCCGACAACGCGCAGCCGATCGAGCCGAGCACGAACACGGCGATGGCGGCGCGGAACACCGTGCGGGCGCCGAAGCGGTCGGCGGTCCAGCCGCTCGCCGGGATGAAGATCGCAAGCGACAGCAAATAGGAGGTGATGGCGAGCTTGAGCGCCAGCGGATTGGTGCCGATATCGGCCGCGATCGCCGGCAACGAAGTGGCGATCACGGTCGAATCCATGTTTTCCATGAACAAGGCGACCGCGATGATCAGCGGAACGATGCGGTCTCGGCGCATGGGGGTCCGGGCGGGGTGGTTAACGGTTTGCAATCGGGTCCTTCAATAGCAGAGCGGCGGCGGAACCAAGGCGGCCACCTTCATGACAGCCATCCACGAATGTCTCTTGATTTGTCGCATTGTCGGACGGCGAACCCGTATCCACTTCGCCTGACAATGCTCTAGGAATCGGCTTGTTACCGTGCTACTGACCCACGCCAACCCAAAAGCGGGCCGTGACGTCGGGCGAGGGACCCCCTCGCGATAGGCATTGTATAAGCCTTCGGCTACCGGCCTCGTTCTCCTTTTCGGGTGAGACGGAGTTGGCGATGGCCGAACAAAGCAACGCAAGCCCGCGCGAAGGGCTCACTTTCGACGACGTGCTGATCAGGCCAGGCCTGTCCGAGGTGCTGCCCTCCGATGTCGATGTCCGCTCGCGCATCACCCGCTCGATTCCCCTCAATATCCCGATTGTCGCGTCCGCCATGGACACCGTGACCGAGGCGCAGATGGCGATCGCCATGGCGCAGGCCGGCGGCATCGGCGTCATCCACCGCAATCTGGAGCCGGACATCCAGGCCGGGCAGGTCCGCCAGGTCAAGAAGTTCGAATCCGGCATGGTGGTGAACCCGCTCACCATCGAGCCCGGCGCCACGCTGCAGCAGGCGCTCGATCTGATGAAGGAGAACCGCATCTCCGGCGTCCCGGTGGTGGAAGGCGGCGGCAACGGCAAAGCCGGCAAACTGGTCGGCATTCTGACCAATCGCGACGTGCGCTTTGCCACCGATCCGCGCCAGAAAGTCTCCGAACTGATGACCAAGGACAAATTGGTCACCGTGCGCGAGGGCGTCAGCCAGGACGAAGCCAAGCGGCTGCTGCATCAACACCGCATCGAGAAACTCTTGGTGGTGGATAACCAATATCGCTGCGTCGGGCTGATCACGGTCAAGGACATGGAAAAGGCGGTGACCAATCCGAACGCCTGCAAGGACGAGCAGGGCCGCCTGCGCGTTGCCGCGGCCACCACCGTCGGCGACAAGGGCTTCGCGCGCACCGAGGCGCTGATCGCGGCCGGCGTTGATCTGGTCGTGGTCGACACCGCGCACGGCCATTCGCGCTACGTGCTCGACGCCGTCACCCGCATCAAGAAATTGTCGAACGCCGTGCAGGTGGTGGCCGGCAATGTCGCCACCTCGGAAGGCGCCAAGGCGCTGATCGATTGCGGCGCCGACGCGATCAAAGTCGGCATTGGCCCGGGTTCGATCTGCACGACGCGCATCGTCGCCGGCGTCGGCGTGCCGCAGCTCACCGCCATCATGGACGCGGTCGAGGCGGCGAAGAAGTCCCGTATCCCGGTGATCGCCGACGGCGGCATCAAATATTCCGGCGACCTCGCCAAGGCGCTCGCCGCCGGCGCCGACTGCGCCATGGTCGGCTCGCTGCTCGCCGGCACCGACGAGACGCCGGGCGAGGTGTTTCTCTACCAAGGCCGCTCCTACAAGAGTTACCGCGGCATGGGTTCGGTCGGCGCCATGGCGCGCGGCTCGGCCGACCGCTATTTCCAGCAGGACATCAAGGACGCGCTCAAGCTGGTGCCGGAAGGCGTCGAAGGCCAGGTCGGCTACAAGGGCCCGGTCGCCAACGTGCTGCACCAGTTGGCCGGCGGCTTGCGCGCCGCCATGGGCTACGTCGGCGCAACGACGCTCGACGACTTCCACGGCAAGGCGGAATTCATGCGCATCTCGGGCGCCGGCTTGCGGGAGAGCCACGTGCACGACGTGACCATCACGCGCGAGAGCCCGAATTATCCGAGTGGGGTTTAGGCTTCACGACAATTCACGCACGCTGGGAAACAAGTTCATGTCCATCCGTTTCGTCCTGCTTCCGCTCTTTGTCGAGGTCGCCCTGACGCTCGGTCTGCTGGTCTGGCTGTTTCTGTTGCGCCGCAACGCTTTGGTCAGCCGTACGGTCCACCCATCCAAGATCGCCCTGCGTGAGCCGAACTGGCCGGTGCGCACGCAGCAGGTCGCCAACAGCTTCAGCAACCAGCTCGAATTGCCGATGCTGTTTTATGTGTTGACGATCCTGGAGATCATCACTCATCACGCCGACGTCGTCTTCATCGTGCTGGCCTGGATTTTCGTCGTCGCGCGGGTGGGCCAGGCTTACGTGCACACCACCAGCAACCGGGTCATGCGGCGCGGCAGCTGGTACGGCATCGGCGCGCTGGCGCTGATCGTCATGTGGATCGTCTACGCCGTCCGTATTCTCCTCGGCCTGCCATGACGCCGGCCGCGCGGCTTGCCGCCGCCATCGAAATCTTCGCCAATCTCGAGAGCGAACGCCGGCCTGCCGCCGACGCGCTCAAGAGCTGGGGCCTTGCGCACAGGTTTGCCGGCTCGGGCGACCGCGCTGCCATCGCCGGCTTGGTCTACGACGCGCTGCGCCGGCGCGCATCGAGCGCCCACATCATGGGCGCCGATACGCAGCGCGCGATCCTCATCGGCATGCTCAAGCGCGAGCGCGGGTTCGACAGCGACGCCATCGCCAAACTGGCGAGCGGCGAGAAATACGCGGCGGAAGCATTGAATAACGACGAGCGCAAGCGCCTCGATGCCGCCGACATGGCGGGCGCGCCCGCTTATGTTGCCGGCGACTATCCGGAGTGGCTGGAGCCGCAGTTTACGCGCGCCTTCGGAGAGGCGCGCGCGGAGGAGGGCGCGGCGCTTTCATCGCGCGCGCCGCTCGATCTGCGGGTGAATACGCTGAAGGCGGAGCGCGACAAAGTTGCCGGCATGCTGTCCGACTTGAAGCCGGAGCCGACCGCCTGGTCGCCTTGGGGCTTGCGCGTGCGGCTGTCGGCCGACGCCAAGAGCCCCGCGATTCACGCGGAGCCGGCCTTCCTCAAGGGAATGGTCGAATTGCAGGACGAAGGCTCGCAACTGGCCGCGCTGTTTTCCGGCGCCAAACCGGGCGAGCAGGTGGTCGATCTCTGCGCCGGCGCCGGCGGCAAGACGCTGGCGCTCGCGGCGATGATGGAGAACAAGGGACAGATTTTCGCGACCGACGACGACAAAAGGCGGCTGGCGCCGATCCACGACCGCCTCAAGCGCTCGGGCGCGCGCAATGTACAGGTGCGCACGCCGAAATCGGTGGGCGGCGAAATTGTCGATCTTGCCGGGCGCTGCGATCTGGTGCTGATCGACGCGCCTTGCACCGGCACCGGCGCCTGGCGGCGCAATCCCGACGCCAAATGGCGCATGCGGCCCGGTGCGCTCGAACAGCGCCAGAAAGAACAGGCCGAGATTCTCGACCGTGCCGTGTCGCTGCTTAAAGCGGGCGGTCGTATTGCTTACGTCACCTGCTCGGTGCTGGACGAGGAAAACGGCGCGCAGGTGCGCGCGTTCCTCGCCCGCCAGCCGGATTTTTCGATTGTGCCGCCGTTGGATACCGCCAATGCGCTGGGCGAGCGCGCCTTCATGTTCGCCAAGGCGGCGCGGCTGTCGGCGGAGGGCACTCTGATGACGCCGCGCACCACCGGGACCGATGGCTTCTTTGTCGCGCTGCTTCGGCGCGCCGGCTGAGCGCGCGGAACCGGAATTAACACTTGAATTACGCGAAAACCGCGTTTGCGCCGCAATCCCGGCCCAATTTCTCCGCGAAAATCGCGTGACTGAAGGTCTCGATTCCCCCGAGCGAGGTCTCCCATTATGCTGGTGGCTAGGCGCGATTCTTTTCATCCTGGCACGCACGAAATCCCCTTTGATCAGGGTGCCGGCGCCGCCATCGGCCGCGCGCCCAGGCTTGCCCGCACCGTGAGCATGCTGCAGGTCGTCGGCTCGCTGCTGGCGATCCCGGTGGGTCTCGCCAGCGGCTATTCGATCTACCGCGCGAACTTTTCGCCCGAGACCACCTGCCATGGACTGCGCGGCAGCATCGTCTCGATGATCGACAAGAGCATCGACGCCGGCACCAGGCGCATGCTGGTCCGCCGCGACGTCGAGAAGTTCGAACAGGACTGCGGCGCGATCGATCCCGAGGCCACGGCGGCGTTCAAGCGTCTGCTGGCGGACAAGGCGGTGCCGCCGGTTGCCGCACCGGTTGTGCGCCGAGTCGATACGCCGCCGCAGGAACAGGTTCGCCAGATCGACGCGCCTCCGCAGGCGACCGCCACACTGCCAGGCGCGGCTGCGCCCGCCGCTGCGGGCGAGCGCGGCCGCCGCGATCCGGCCGTCAGCGACACGCAGTGGCTCGATTCAGTGCGCCACGCTTTGATACCGCAAGACGCAGAGCGGGCTCCTGCCGTCGACAAGACGCCGGATGCCGTGCTGCACGCGCAATGGCCTGGGCAGCAACAGGCGTCATTGCCGCCACGCGCGGCGCCGCCTCCGGCGCCAGCCGTACCTGCTGCTGTATCTGTCGCTGCGCCGGTTGCCGCTCCCGTCGCGCCGGCTTTACCGCCGGCGGCAACAGTTGCGGCGCCGCCTGTGCCGCAGTCTGATGCCAGTCACCCGGTCCCGCCGGCCGCGATCCCCGATCCGGCCGACGTGGCTGCCGTCGAACCGCAGGAGCACCCATCGCGCATCCGTCACTGGATCGCGAAAATTCCGCTGATGGGAAACGTCATCAATAACGGCTGGTAGGGCGCGCGGCCGGCTTATTCCGGCTGCCAGCGCGACACGGTGTCGAGATCGGTCTCGACCTGCCAGCGCCCGCTTTTGCCCGGCCGGCGCACCGCGTCCGTCAACAGCGCCAGGAATTCGCGCCGCGGCATGTCGCGGAAGCCCATGTTTTCCCACAACGGTCCGATCAGCTTGCCGTCGTTGTAGCGATAGCCCCACTGCGCGAGATGCCAGTTGAGCACAGCCGCACCGATGCGCGAGGCATTCGATTCACGCGTGAATTGCGATTCGAATGAGAAGCTTGCCCCGACCGCGATGCCGTAACCGCCGGCGATCAGTTCGCCGGCCTCATTCCAGACCTCGAAGGAATGCGCGTGGCCGGCGTCGTAGGCTTGCGCATAGGCGCGCATGATGCGCGGCGTGATCCAGGTGAGATGCCAGCGGCCCTCGCGGCGCCCGGCGCAGCCTGCGATCACCGCATCGAAATCGCGGTCGAAGGTCACGCTGTAGCGGCCCTGCCGCATCAGCCGGCGCAGATTGTTCGACATGTGGAAATTCTTGAACAGCAGCACCGAGCGGTGCGGCGGCGACCACCATTTGAGCGGCGCGACATGGGCGAGCGGGTATAGCCCGTGCCGGTAGGCGGCAAGCAGCGTCGGCAGCGTCAGGTCGTGCACGATGCCGGCCAGGCCGGGCGGGTTGGCAAGCGCGCGCTCGGGATCGGGCAGGGCGTAGTCGGGGGCGAGCAGTTCGTGGAAGCAGAGCCGGGCGAGGTTTGGCAACCCGCCGATGCGCTTGGGCGCGAGCCCCCAGGCCGCCGCCAGCACCCAACGCTCGGCCATGTCTGCGAGGCTCTCGCGGAACAGCGCGGCGCGGCGGTCGACGGCGGGTGCCGTCGAAAGCGGCATATGATCGGCGTGGTAGGCCAAGCCTCGGTCCCCAAACGTGTGGAAATGGCGAATTTCTTGCCCTTTATCTCTCACGGCCGGGCTAATGGGTAGTTATCTGAATGCGTTGAAATCTGGCTTAGTTAACCGGAGCCTGACGCCTTGACCGCGCCCAAGCTCAATCCCACAAAGCGGCCTCGAATGGGGCCGATTCCGGCACCGTTCGCGGCGCCGCCTATGCACGACAAGGTCCTGATCGTCGATTTCGGCTCGCAGGTGACCCAGCTCATCGCGCGCCGGGTGCGCGAGGAAAAGGTCTATTGCGAGATCGTGCCCTACCAGAAGGCGGAAGCCGCCTTCCGGCAGATGAAGCCGAAGGCGGTGATCCTGTCGGGCGGGCCGGCCTCGGTGCTCGACAAGGACGCGCCGCTCGCGCCCAAGGCAATTTTTGAAGCCGGCGTGCCGGTGCTCGGCATCTGCTACGGCGAACAGGCGATGGCGGCGCAACTCGGCGGCCAGGTCGAAGGCGGGCATCACCGCGAATTCGGCCGCGCCGAGGTCGAGGTCGTGGCCGACAGCCCGATCTTCGAAGGCGTCTGGAAGAAGGGCGAAAAATACCCCGTGTGGATGAGCCACGGCGACCGCGTCACCAAGCTGCCGTCAGGCTTCAAGGTGCTGGGCATTTCGCCCAACGCGCCGATTTCCATCATCGGCGACGACGGCCGTAAATTCTACGCCACGCAATTCCATCTCGAGGTGATGCACACGCCGCACGGCGCGGCCTTGCTGCGCAACTTCGTGCGCAAGGTGGCGGGGCTTTCCGGCGACTGGACCATGCGCGCCTTCAAGGACGAGGCGATCGAGAAAATCCGCAAGCAGGTGGGCAAGGGCCGCGTCATCTGCGGCCTGTCCGGCGGCGTGGACTCGGCGGTCGCCGCGGTGCTGATCCACGAGGCGATCGGCGAGCAGCTCACCTGCGTGTTCGTCGATCACGGCCTGCTGCGGCTCGGCGAGGCGCAGAAGGTCGTCACCCTGTTCCGCGACAGCTACAACATTCCGCTGGTGCACGTCGACGACAGCGCGGTGTTCCTGAAAGCGCTCGCCGGCGTCGAGGACCCCGAGCAGAAACGCAAGATCATCGGTAAATTATTCATCGACGTGTTCGACGCCGAAGCCAAAAAGATCGGCGGCGCCGATTTCCTCGCGCAAGGCACGCTCTACCCCGACGTGATCGAGAGCGTGTCGTTCACCGGCGGGCCATCGGTGACCATCAAGTCGCATCACAATGTCGGCGGCCTGCCCGAGCGCATGAAGATGAAGCTGGTCGAACCGTTACGCGAACTGTTCAAGGACGAGGTGCGCGCGCTCGGCCGCGAACTCGGCCTGCCGGAGGCCTTCGTCGGCCGCCACCCGTTCCCGGGGCCGGGTCTTGCCATCCGCGTGCCGGGCGCGATCACGCGCGAGAAGCTCGACATCTTGCGGCTCGCGGACGATATCTACATCGAGGAAATCCGCCGTGCCAAGCTGTACGACAATATCTGGCAGGCTTTTGCGGTGCTGCTGCCGGTCAAGACCGTCGGCGTCATGGGCGACGGTCGCACTTACGATTACGTCATCGGCCTGCGCGCGGTCACCTCGACCGACGGCATGACGGCGGATTTCTACCCCTTTGACATGAAATTCATTGGCGCGGTGGCGACGCGCATCATCAACGAGGTCAAGGGCGTCAACCGCGTCGTTTACGACGTGACCTCAAAGCCGCCGGGGACGATTGAGTGGGAGTGACTATCCATGCCTTGGACTGACACGCTGCCATTCAAAGCTCAGATATTTGACCACTGGAAGGATCGCTTTCGCGAGATAGGAATTTTCATTGATTGGGGCGAACCAAGTTGCTGGGCGTGTGGGTTTCACTACGGCACCAAATACGACGTTAAAGGGTCCGACGCTGGCAGGAGCAAAGTCTTTGCTGGTTGGGACATGCATGTCATTGAATCGCCAGAGTTTAAAAAGTGGCTTGCCGGAAAGTCAGGGCTGCATAGGCCACAATCGAACTACGGATCGGTTTGTTCTCGACTGACTCCCGCAACCATAGTCGGATTGGCTGCCCATTACTTGAAGCTCGAAAATCGACCACCGCGTTTGCCTGTGCGGTAGTTGCGAATTTGGTTTAGCCCAAATGCCTGTCACTATCTACGGCATCAAGAACTGCGACACCATGAAGAAGGCGCGCGCCTGGCTCGACCAGCACGGTGTCGACTACGCCTTCCATGATTACAAGTCCGCCGGCATCGAACGCGCCAAGCTCGAAGGCTGGGCCAAGAGAGCCGGCTGGGAAACGCTGCTCAACCGCGCTGGCACGACGTTTCGCAAGCTGCTCGACAAGGACAAAGACGGCCTCACCGAAAAGAAGGCCGTCGCGCTGATGCTGGCTCAGCCGTCGATGATCAAGCGCCCGGTGCTGGAGCTTGGCGGCGGCAAGCTACTGGTCGGCTTCAAGCCGGATGAATACGCCGCCAAGCTCGGTTGAGGCGGCGATGAAAACCTACAAGAAGCAGAATTTCCCCGTCTCAGACATCCGCCGCTTTCTCGAGCCAGGGCCGGTGGTGCTGGTCTCCTCGGCTCACAAAGGCGAGCGTAACATCATGACCATGGGCTGGCACATGGTGATGGAATTCGTGCCCTCGCTGGTCGCTTGCCTGATCTCCAGCGGCAATCACAGCTACGAACTCATCAGCCGCAGCAAGGAATGCGTGATCAATATCCCGACGCTGGAGCTTGCGCCGGTCGTCGCGAAAATCGGCAATTGCTCGGGCGCCAGCGTCGACAAGTTCGCCACGTTCAAGCTCACCGCGCTGCCCGCGGAGCAAGTCCGGGCGCCGCTGATCTTGCAATGCTACGCCAGCCTCGAATGCAAGCTGGTCGACGGCCGGCTGCGCGAGAAATACAATGTCTTCATCTTCGAGGTGGTCAAGGCGCACGCGGCAGCGACGCCGAAATACCCCAAGACCATCCATTACCGCGGCGACGGCATGTTCATGGTTGCAGGCCGCTCGCTCAATCTGCGCCGCTATTTCCGCCCCGGGATGCTCTAGCGGCCCCTTGATCCTGCGCGCTTTCCCTGCCACATGCGGCCCATGAACAAGCCGCTCGCCGCCGCCGATTCGGTTCCCGCAACGCCGCTCGCGGCCGAAGTCGAGCGGCGGCGCACCTTTGCCATCATCTCGCACCCCGACGCCGGCAAGACCACGCTGACCGAAAAGCTGCTGCTGTTCGGCGGCGCCATCAATCTCGCCGGCCAGGTCAAGGCCAAACGCGACCGCCGCGCGACCCGCTCGGACTGGATGGCAATCGAGCGCGAGCGCGGCATTTCGGTCGTCACCTCGGTGATGACTTTCGATTACGATGCCCGCGTATTCAATCTGCTCGACACGCCGGGTCACGAGGACTTCTCCGAGGACACCTACCGCACTTTGACGGCCGTCGACTCGGCGGTGATGGTGATCGACGCCGCCAAGGGCATCGAGACGCGCACGCGCAAACTGTTCGAGGTCTGCCGGCTGCGCGACATTCCGATCGTCACCTTCATCAACAAGATGGATCGCGAGAGCCGCGACCCGTTCGAATTACTCGACGAAATCGAGAAGACGCTGGCGCTCGATACCGCGCCGATGACGTGGCCCATCGGGCGCGGCCGCGATTTCGCCGGCACACTCGCTATCGCCAGCGGCGAGATGCGGCTGTTGAGCGAGGACGGCCGCAATCTCGCGCCGCAGCCGCTCGATCTCGCGGCGCCGGCCAAGAAAAATCCGCTGCTCGACGTCAAGGCCATTGCCGAAGAGCTGGCGTTGGTGAAGGACGCCTGCCGGCGTTTCGATTTCGACTCCTTCCGCGAGGGTCATCTCACGCCGGTGTTCTTCGGCTCGGCCTTGAAGAATTTCGGCGTGAAAGACTTGCTTGACGCGCTCGCCGCATTCGCGCCGGCGCCGCGCACGCAAGTGTCGAACAAGCGCACCGTCGACGCCCACGAGAACGCCATGACTGCCTTCGTGTTCAAGATCCAGGCCAACATGGATCCCAACCACCGCGACCGCATCGCCTTCGCGCGGCTGTGCTCGGGCAAGCTGCGGCGCGGCATGAAGGCCAAGCTCGTGCGTACCGAAAAGCCGATCACGCTGTCGGCGCCGCAATTCTTTTTCGCGCAGGACCGCGCGCTCGCCGACGAGGCCTATGCCGGCGACGTGGTCGGCATCCCCAACCACGGCACGCTGCGCATCGGCGATACGCTGACCGAGGGCGAAGATATCGCCTTCCTCGGCGTGCCGAACTTCGCGCCGGAAATTCTGCGGCGGGTCAAGCTCGGTGATCCGATGAAGGCCAAGAAGTTGAAAGAGGCGCTGCAAGAAATGGCGGAAGAAGGCGTAGTTCAGGTGTTCCGGCCGCTCGACGGCGCCCCCGCTTTGGTCGGCGTGGTCGGCCCCTTGCAGCTCGACGTGCTCAAAGTGCGGCTTTCGGACGAATATGGCCTCGACATCGGCTTTGAAACACCCGAATTCCAGTTGGCGCGCTGGATTTCATCGGATGACGCGAAAAAGCTCGACGATTTCGTAACGGCCAATTATTCGAGCGTGGCCGAGGACCTCGACGGTGACCGCGTCTTCATGGCGCGCAACCAGTTCATCCTCGATTATACCGCCGAGCGCGCGCCCGGCATCGTTTTCACCGATATCAAGGACGTGAAAAACAAAGCGATGGTAGCGGGCTAGGCGCGCTCTTGCGCCCCGCCGAGGCTTCGCTTCTACTGCGGCAGTTCATTGCCGGGAGTTGCGTATGGGTCTGCTTATCCTCATCGTCGGGTTGGTGGTATTTTTCGCCACCCACCTGTTCGTCACGTTGCGCGGCGCGCGCGCCGGAGTCATCGATAAAATGGGTCCGTACGGCTATCGCGCGCTGTTCGCGTTGGTCTCGACCGTGGGCCTCGCGCTCATCGTCTGGGGCTACGGACATTATCGCACGCATGAATTGATCCAGGTGTGGTCGCCGCCGGCCTTCATGCGACACATCACCGTCGGTCTCATGCTTTTTGCGGTCATTTTCATCACCGCGGCGTTCATTCCCAGCCACATCAAGGCCAAACTCAAGCATCCGATGCTGGCGAGCGTAAAGACCTGGGCGCTGGCGCATTTGCTGTCGAACGGCGACCTCGGCTCGATCCTGCTGTTCGGGGGCTTCCTGGCCTGGGGCGTTTATGCCCGCATCGCCGCCAAGCGGCGCGGCGACCTCGGCACGGCCGCCGCGCCCGAAGGCTGGATCAACGACGTCCTTGTCGTGGTGATCGGCATCGTGGTCTATCTCGCGCTCGGCTACGCCTTCCACCCGATGATCATCGGCGTGCCGGTGTTCGGGGGGTAAGTCGCGTGTCAATGCAAGACGAGATCAGGCGGCTCACCGCCCCCGAAATCCTCGCCCGAAAGGGCGGCGCGCCGATCGTGTGTCTCACGTCGTATCACGCCCATACCGCGCGGCTGGTCGACAAATATTGCGACGTGATCTTGGTTGGCGATTCGCTCGGCATGGTGATGCACGGACTTGAAACCACCGTTCCGGTCACGCTTGAGATGATGATTCTGCAAGGTCACGCCGTGATGCGCGGCTCAAAGCGCGCGCTGGTCGTCGTCGACATGCCGTTTGCATCTTACGAGGCGTCCAGGGAGCAGGCCTTCATGAACGCCGCGCGCGTGCTGAAGGAAACCGGCTGCGGCGCCATCAAGGTCGAAGGCGGCACGCGCATGGCGGAGACCATCGCATTCCTGGTCGAGCGCGGCGTGCCGGTGATGGGGCATGTCGGCCTGACGCCGCAGTCGATCAATACGATCGGATCGTTCCGCGCGCAGGGGCGCGAGGAGGCCGACTGGGCGCGCATCGAGGCGGATACCATTGCGGTGGCACAGGCTGGCGCCTTCGCGGTGGTGATCGAGGCGGTGGCGGAACCGCTCGGCCGCAAGCTCACCGCCGCCGTGCGCATTCCCACCATCGGCATAGGGGCGAGCGTCGCCTGTGACGGCCAGATCCTGGTGCTGGAAGACATGCTCGGCCTGTCGCCGCGGGTGCCGAAATTCGTCAAGCGTTACGGAGAACTTGGTCCCGGCATCGAGAAGGCGGTGGCCGACTACGCGGCGGACGTGCGCGCGCGCGCCTTCCCCGGCCCCGAGCACGTCTATCCGATGAAAAAAAAGAGCTAAATCCCTGAATCTTAACGATTGTCGGCCACAAGCTTTGCCTTGGACCCGCCACATCGCTAGGTTACGCCGCAAGCCGCTCGGGGACGGGCGTTAGCGGGGTTTGGAGCAGTTCGTGGCCGATATTTTTCACGAAGTGGACGAGGAAGTCCGCCGCGAACGGCTGGAAAAGCTGTGGCAACGCTACGGCATCTACGTCATCGCGCTCGCCGTCCTAATCGTCGCCGCGATCGGCGCCTGGCGCGGCTATGAATACTGGCAGGCCAAGAAGGCAGCCGCCGCCGGCGCCGCCTTCGAGTCCGCGCTCAGCCTGAGCGAAGCGGGCAAGCACGCCGAAGCGGAAGCCGCTTTCGCCAAAATCGCCGTCGAGTCACCGGCCGGCTATCGCGTTCTCGCGCGCCTGCGCGCCGCCGCCGAGCTCGCGCAGACCAAGCCGGCCGAGGCCGTCAAGGCCTATGACGACCTCGCCGCCGATGCCTCGCTGGGTCAGACCTTGCAGGATATCGCCGCCGTGCGCGCCGGCATGCTGATGCTGGACATAGCCCCGCTTGCCGACATGAAGCGTCGGCTTGATTCCGTTGCCGAGCCCGGCCGCACCTTCCGTCATAACGCGCGCGAGTTGCTGGCGCTGTCGGCCTGGCGCAATCACGATTTTGCGGCCGCGCGCCGCTACATCGACATGATCGCCAGCGACGGCGAAACCCCGCCCGGCACGCGCGCGCGCGCTGATGTGCTCTCGGCGCTGATCGCCGCCGACGGCAGCAAGAGTTGAGGATTATCGCATGCGCCGCATGAAACGTATTGTGCTGTTCGCAGGCCTGCTCGCGCTCGCGCCGGTGCTCGCCGGTTGCGAGAATTTCGACATGGACAGTCTCGACGTTTTCCATCTCAACGAAAAGAAGAAGCTGCCGGGCGAACGCAAGGAGCTGTTCCCGAGCGGCGTACCGGGCGTCAGCCAAGGGATTCCGCCCGAGTATTTGAAGGGTAATCAGCCGCCGGCGGACGCCTCGCTAACCCCGGATGTCCCTGCTGCCGCCGCCGCGCCCGGCGACAAAACCGCAGCACCCGCGCCGGCAGCCAAGACCGCCGCGATTGAGCCGGCGGCGGAACCCAAGGTGAAACCCAAGCGCAAGCCGAAGCCGCGCACGGCCGCGCCTCATCCCAAGCAGATCACCGTGCAGCCGGTGGCGCAGGGTCAAGGGGGCGACCAGCAACAGCCTTCGCCTTGGCCGGCCACGGCCCCGCAGCCGGCTCCGCAGAGCAGGGACACCGCCCCTTGGCCCACCGCGCCGCCGCCCGCCACCTCCTCGCGCTGACGCCTGCGTCAGGCTAAGAGAGCCTCGCCCGCGAGGAGCGGGCCGGACCGCTGCCCATGAGCTTCATCGTCGCCATCGTCGGCCGCCCGAACGTCGGGAAGTCGACGCTGTTCAACCGTCTGGTCGGCCGGCGCGTCGCGCTGGTCGACGACCGGCCGGGCGTCACGCGTGACCGGCGCGAAGGCGAGGGCCAGCTCGGCGATCTCAATTTCACTGTGATTGATACCGCGGGCCTCGAAGAATCCGCGCCCGAGAGCCTCAGCGGCCGCATGCGGGCGCAAACCGAGACCGCGATCGGGCAGGCCGACGCGATCTTCTTCATGATCGACGCGCGCGCCGGCCCGACCGGGGTCGACCGCGTGTTCGCCGAACTGGTCCGCAAGTCGGGCAAGCCGACGGTGCTGATCGCCAACAAGATGGAAGGTACCGCCGGCGAGGCGGGCAGGCTGGACGCCTATGCGCTCGGCCTCGGCGATCCGGTCGCCACTTTCGGCCGAGCACAACGAAGGCCTGGCCGATCTCTACGACGCGTTGCGTGCGGCCTTGCCCGAACGCACGGCGGCCGCGATCGAGGCGGCGGCCGAGCCATCCGGCCCGCATCCGATCCGGGTCGCCATTGTCGGACGGCCCAACGCCGGCAAATCGACGCTGGTCAACCGGTTGATCGGCGAGGAGCGGCTGCTCACCGCGCCGGAGGCCGGCACGACGCGCGACGCCATCGCGGTCGATCTCGACTGGCGCGGACAGAAATTCCGCCTCCACGACACCGCCGGCATTCGCCGCCGCGGGCGCGTCGATGAAAAGCTGGAGAAGCTTTCGATCGCCGACGCGCTCAACGCGGTGCGCTTTGCCGAAGTGGTCGTCGTGCTGCTCGACGTCGAGAACGCCTTCGAGGAGCAGGACCAGCGCATCGCCGATCTGGTCGAACAGGAAGGCCGCGCCATCGTCATCGCGGTCAACAAATGGGACCTGAAAGAAAAGACCGCCGGCGCCATCGGCAAACTGCGCGAGCAGGCTGATGAGAAGCTCAAGCAGATGAAGGGCGTGCCGCTGGTGGCGGTGTCGGCGATGACCGGCGAGGGCCTCGACCGGCTGATGCAGGCGGTCGTCGATGCTTACGCGGTCTGGAACAAGCGCATCCCGACAAGTGCGCTCAACCGTTGGTTCGAGCAGACGGTCGAATCGCATCCGCCACCGGCGGTGTCGGGGCGCCGGCTGCGCCTCAACTATATTACGCAGGCCAAAGCGCGCCCGCCGAGTTTCGTCCTGTTCTGCACGCGCGCCGACGCGTTGCCCGACGCCTACAAGCGTTACCTGGTCAATTCGCTGCGCGAGAGTTTCGCGCTTCCGGGCACGCCGATCCGCCTGACGCTGCGCGAGAAGGACAACCCGTTCAAGGGGCGGGCCAAGCGCAAGCACTAAGGCGGCTTCAAGCCGGCGGAACGAATTCCAAAAATTTACCCGCGCGGAAATCGTAGATTTTTCCGCTCGTCGTGCAATCGGGCAGGCACAGCGGCACGATCGCTTTCGCCACGTTTTCCGGCGTTGGTAGTGTCTGCGGATCAACGCCAGGAAAGGCGGTCGCCATCATGCGTGTGCGCGTCTGCCCGGGGCTGAACAGATTGGCCCGCACAGTCGTGTTTGCGTACTCGGCAGCATACGTGCGCACCAGCGCATCCAGCGCGGCTTTGGAAGCGGCATAGAGGCCGAAATAGGGACGCGCCATATAGGCGACCGCCGACGTTAAAAACACCGCGCGTCCGGCATCTGAGGCTTTCAGCAGCGGATCGAAGGCGCGGATGAGATGCCAGTTGGCGGTAACATTGATGGCGATGACGTTGTCCCAGTCTTTCGCCTCGATATGGCCGAGCGGGGACGGCGTGGTAAGCAATCCCGCATTGCCGACCAGCACGTCGAGGCGGCCGTAGCGCTCGTTGAGCGCCAGCGCGAGCCGCGCGATGCCGTCGCTGTCCTTCACGTCGAGCGGCACCAGCGTGGCCGAGCCGCCGGTGGCCTTGATCTTGTCGTCGAGTTCTTCCAGCCCGCCGACGGTGCGCGCGACCGCCACGACATGGGCGCCCGCTTGCGCGAGCTGCAAGGCGAGCGCCGCGCCGATGCCGCGCGAGGCGCCGGTGATGAGCGCGATGCGGTCAGAGAGGGGTTTCGGCATGCGGGAACGTTAGCGCAAAAGCCTAGATGGCTTCGGCCAATAGCGACAATTGCCGCGGGCTTGCTTCCTGCGCGGCCAAGTCGGTGAGCTGGGTCGGATAGTCGCCGGTGAAACAGTGGTCGGTGAATTGCGGTCGCACCGGGTCGCGGCCCTTCTCGAAACCCATGGCGCGGTAGATGCCATCGACCGAAAGAAACGCCAGCGAATCGGCGCCGATGAACTGCCGCATGCCTTCGAGATCGTGGGTGGCGGCGAGCAGCTTATCGCGCTCGGGCGTGTCGATACCGTAATAGTCGGGATGCGTGATCGGCGGCGAGGCGATGCGGAAATGCACTTCGCGCGCGCCGGCATCGCGCATCATTTGCACGATCTTGCGCGAGGTGGTGCCGCGCACGATCGAGTCGTCGATCAGTACGATGCGCTTGCCCTCGACCACGGCGCGGTTGGCCGAATGCTTCATGCGCACGCCCTGGTCGCGGATCGCCTGCGTCGGCTGGATGAAGGTGCGGCCGACATAGTGGTTGCGGATGATGCCGAGTTCGTAGGGAATGCCTGACTCCTGCGCGAAACCGATCGCCGCCGGCACGCCGGAATCCGGCACCGGCACGACCACATCGGCCTGCGCCGGCGCCTCGCGCGCGAGTTCGGCGCCCATGGTCTTGCGCACATCGTAAACGTGGCGGCCGCCGACTATCGAATCCGGCCGCGAGAAATAGATGTATTCGAAGATGCACGGCCGCGCCGCCATCGGCAAAAACGGCTTGTGCGACTGCATGCCGTCCTCGTCGAACACAACGACTTCGCCGTTCTCCACGTCGCGCACGTGTTGCGCGCCAATGATGTCGAGCGCGCAGGTCTCGGAAGCCAGAATCGGGCAGCCGTCGAGCTTGCCGATCACCAGCGGGCGGATGCCGAGCGGATCGCGCGCGCCGACCAGCTTCTTGTTGGTGAGACCGACAAAGGCGAAGGCGCCTTCGAGTTGGCGCAGACCCTCGATGAAACGGTCGACGAAACGGTTGCGGCGCGCGCGCGCCACCAGATGCAGGATCACCTCGGTGTCGGTGGTCGACTGCATCATGGCACCTTCGTGCACCAGACGTTTGCGCAGCGCGATGCCGTTGGTCAGGTTGCCGTTGTGGCCGATAGCGAAGCCGCCGCCTTCCAATTCCGCGAACAGCGGTTGCACGTTGCGCAGCACCGTTTCGCCGGTGGTCGAATAGCGCACATGGCCCATGGCGGCGGTGCCGGGCAGGCGGTCGATCACTTCGCGCCGCGCGAAGGCGTCGCCGACGAGGCCGAGGCGACGCTCGGAATGGAAGCGCTTGCCGTCGAAGGAAACGATGCCGGCCGCTTCCTGGCCGCGATGCTGGAGCGCGTGCAGGCCGAGCGCGGTGATGGCAGCGGCGTCGGGATGGTTGAAGATGCCGAAGACGCCGCAATCCTCGCGCAGCCTATCGGCGCCCGGATCGAATTCGGCGCTTGCTGTCTGCACGAGGTCTTTCGTGGGTTGCTGCATCGCTAAAGCATTCCACTCCGGGGTTGCAGCTCCGACTTGCGCTCGGGGCCGGTATCCGGCGGTTCCTGGTCTTCCGGCTTCTGCCGCTTTAACCGCTTCAAGATGGTGCTTTCGGGGTCATCCGGCAACATGGACATCAACCATTGTCCCGTACTTTGCAACACGACCTTCGACTTGGCGCCGCGCACCCATTCCGGCTGGCTGCGCTCGGGCACCAGCCAGGCGAAGAACAGAAAGGCGACCACCACGATGATCAGCCCGCGGCCGAGCCCGAACAGGAAGCCGAGCGTGCGGTCGAGCGCACCGACCCGGCTGTCGAGCACCATGTCGGAAATGCGCACGGTGATGACGGACACCACCAGCAACGTGACCAGGAACACCACACCGATGCTGGCGCCGGCCGCCCCCATGTCGCTCGGGATGTATTGCTTGGCGATCGGCAGCACGCGCGAATAGGAATAAAGCGTCACCAGCGCGGCGACGCCCCAGGCGCCGATCGACAAGATCTCGCGCATGAAGCCGCGGATCATGGCGAGCAGGCCGGAGATCAGCATGACCACCAGGAGGATGATGTCGAGCAGTGTGATCGGCATCGGGCCCTCGTCAGCTTGCCGGATTTGCGCGCAGCCGCCTGCGCAGAGGCGCTCGCCGGTGCGGCGAATCCAAGGCCGCCGCGGCGGCTCCGGGACAGGGCGGCGCTGTGGGCCTTAAGTGCTTAATATTACGCCCATTTCTGCTCGCTATTGCCCGGGCCTGAGAAGCCCGCGCAAGGCGGTTTCGACGCCCCGTGTATAGCGGGGCGTCACCGCGCCGTCACCCGTCTTGTCCACGGGATTTACCGGCGGTCCGCGGTTTTCCGAGCGCCGCAATGTCGGCGACCAGATTGGCGAGACTTGCCACATCGGTGACCTTGAGGCCGGGCTCTCCGGCTTCCGCGCGCGCGGCTTCCGGAACGACGGCGCGGGCAAAGCCGAGCTTGGCGGCTTCTTTCAGCCGGGCCGGGCCTTGCGCGACCGGCCGGATCGCGCCCGACAGCGACACCTCGCCGAAATAGACTGCATCGGCCGGTAAAGGAGCATTAGCGAGCGATGAGACAAGAGCCGCAGCGGCGGCAAGATCGGCCGCAGGCTCCTGGATGCGGAGGCCGCCGGCGACGTTGAGGTAGACGTCGTGGCCGCCGAGCTTGACCCCGCAATGCGCCTCCAGCACCGCCAGCACCATCGACAGCCGGCTCGGGTCCCAGCCGACCACCGCGCGGCGTGGCGTACCTAATGACGTGGGCGCCACCAGCGCTTGGATTTCGACCAGCAGCGGCCGGGTGCCCTCGATGCCGGCGAACACTGCGGTGCCGGGCGAGCCGAGGTCGCGCGCCGACAGGAACAGCTCGGACGGATTGGCGACTTCGCGAAGCCCAGCGCCTGTCATCTCGAACACGCCGATTTCGTCGGTCGGGCCGAAGCGGTTTTTCACCGCGCGCAAGATGCGGAACTGGTGCGAGCCTTCGCCCTCGAAGGAGAGCACGGCGTCGACCATATGCTCGACCACGCGGGGACCTGCGATCTGGCCGTCTTTGGTGACGTGGCCGACCAGAATGATGGCGGCGCCCGAGCGCTTGGCGTAGCGGATCAAAGCCTGCGCGCTGCCGCGCACCTGCGTGACCGTGCCGGGCGCCGATTCGACCAGTTCGGTCCACATGGTCTGGATCGAATCGATGACGATCAGGCGCGGCGTCTTGCCATCGGACATGGTGGCGATGATGTCCTCGACCGAAGTCTCGGCCGCGAGTTCGACGGCTTCGCGCAGGCCCAGCCGCTCGGCGCGCAGGCGTACCTGGGCGACGGCTTCTTCGCCGGAGATATAGGCCGCACGGTGACCGGCGCGCGCAAGCGAAGCCGCGGCCTGCAGCAAGAGCGTCGATTTGCCGATGCCGGGATCGCCCGCCATCAGCAGCACCGAGCCGCGCACGAAACCGCCGCCGGTGACGCGGTCGAATTCGGCGACGCCGCAGGGCAGGCGCGGGGCCTCATGCGCCTCGCCGGTGAGCGGCTCGAGCGCGAACAGGCGGCCCAAATGGCGTCCATTGCCGGGTTTGCGCCCCGGCCCGGGGCGCTCGGCGCCTTCCTCGGCGAGCGTATTCCACTCGCCGCAGGCCTCGCATTTGCCCTGCCAGCGGGGCGCCGCCGCCCCGCAGTTCTGGCAGATGAAGCTCAGATTGCGTTTGGACACGGGAATCGCCCTCGGAATGCTGCCCGGCAGCCTAAAACCGTCATGAGAACATTACAAGAACATTGTTTAAGAAAGTACTGATTTAATGGGATTTCCCCCTCAGGCGGCCCGATAAACCCGGTGGTAGCGCTTCCGGAGCCCTGTGAGCACTTCGTAGCCGATGGTGCCGGCCGCATTGGCGACCGCATCGACCGTCATCTCGCCGCCGATCAGCGTGGCGAGATCGCCGCGCCGGGCGGCATTGTCCGGCAGGTCGGTGATGTCGATCGCCAGCAGATCCATGGAGACGCGGCCGGCCAGCGGACAGCGCGCGCCGGCGACGATGGCGGCTGCGCCCGGCGCCTCGTCGGAGGCGCTGGCCGCGCGCAGATAGCCGTCCGCATAGCCGACCGCGACCACCGCGACGCGGGTCGCGCGCTTGGTGGTCCAGGCGGCGTCGTAACCGACGGTCTCGCCGCGCGGCACGGTGCGCACCTGGACGATGCGCGCCTGCAATTCGATCACCGGCAGCATCGGGTTTTTCTGTCCCGGGGTCGGATTGACGCCGTAGAGCGCGACGCCCGGGCGCACCACGTCGCAATGGGCGGCGGCGCCCAGGAAAATGCCGGACGAGTTGGCGAGCGAAGAAGGGATGCCGCGGTAGAGGATGCGCACCTCGCGGAATGCGGCGATCTGGCGCTCGTTGAGCGGGTGCTCGGGTTGCTCGGCGCAGGCGAGGTGGCTCATCAGCAGCGTGATGCCGTGGTTTTCCGAGCGGATGCGCGGCGCCAGCGCGGCGGCCTCGTTCACGGAAATGCCGAGCCGGTTCATGCCGGTGTCCACGTGCAGCGCGGCGCCGCCGCGCCAGGCATGAGCGGTGCAAAAAGCGTCCCATTCCGCCAGTTCGACCATGCTGCCGATCACTGGGCGAACGCGGATGTCGGCGTAGGCGGCGGCGGTCCCCTGCAGCAAACCGTTGAGCACGTAGACCGCCGGCTCGGGCGCTGCGCCGCGCACCTTTCCGGCCTCCGCCAGATCAGCGACGAAGAAGGTCTTGCAGCCGGCGCGCGCCAGCCGGGCGGCCACCTGTTCGATGCCGCAGCCATAGCCGTCGGCTTTGATCACGGCGGCGCATTCCGCCGGCATGACGCGGCGGGAAAGCGCGCGCCAATTGGCTTCGATGGCGGCAAGATCGACCGTCAGAATGCCGCCCGCCTGCGCTTCGGGCGGGCCGGCGGTAACGAGCTTGCCCGCCGGGGGTTCGTCCGGCGGGCTTGCGGCTTGTTGAGGCGCGGCTTCGGCAATCGACATAGGCTAGGGTTTAGCGGCCCGCATCTTTGGCGTCCATGCGGCGTTACCCTTGGACGATCAGCATCAGGAACGCCGCGAAAAGCACCACGTGCACTGCGCCCTGCAGGATATTAGTGCGGCCGCTGGCAAAGGTCACGACGCAGATGGCGAGCGTCAGCAGGAACAGCACGTTATTGGCTTTGTCGAGCCCGAAATAGACCTCGTGGCGGGTGAAATTGCTGATCGCCACCATCGCCGGCACCGTCAACCCGATCGTTGATAGAACCGAGCCCAGCGAGATATTGATCGATCGCTGCAGCCGGTTGGCTATGGCGGAGCGCGTGGCGGCGATCACTTCCGGCGTCGCCACCAGCACGGCGATGATGACGCCGCCGAGCGCTGCCGGCGCCTGCAGCGTTTCGATGAAATAATCGATCGGGTGGGCGAGCTGTTCGGCCAGAAATACCACCGGCAAGATGTATGCAACGAGCAAGGCCGCGTGCCAGCGCAGGAAGCGCCTGGCCGCCGGCAATTGCGGTGGCTCGGAGGCGTCATCGCCATCGCTGATGAAGTAACCGCGGTGGCGACCCGTCTGAATTGCCAGGAACGCGGCGTAAAGACCCAGCGCCATCACGCAAAGGAAGGCTTGTTGCGCGAAAGAAAGGGTCGGCCCCGGCGTCGTGACCGTGTAATTCGGCAGGGTGAGCGTGAACACCGTCAATGGAATGATCACGCCGAGATAGGCATTGGCGCTCTGCAGATTGTAATGCTGCTCGCGATGGCGCCAGCCGCCGAGCAGCAGCGAACCGCCGACCATGCCGCCCAGAATGATCATGACGATCGCGACCAGCGTGTCGCGCACCAGCGTCGGATTATTGGCGCCGTGCAACATCACGGCCGAGATGCTCATCACCTCGATCGCCGTCACTGACAGCGTCAGCACCAATGTGCCGTAGGGCTCGCCGAGGATTTCGGCGACATGGTCAGCGTGCCGGGCCACCGCGAGGGCGGAGCCCAGCACGACCGCGAAAAGCCAAATGAAAATCAGCGCGAGCCCGAGCGGGTTGCTCAGCGCATCGAACGCCTTCTCGCCAACCGCGGCGAAGCCGACCGTGGTCGCCACGCTGATGGCGAGGAACCATTCGCGCACGATGGCCTTGCGCCGCTCACTTACATGTTTTGCCTTCACCAGAGTTCCGCCCTGACGAAAAAGGAACAATCAGTAAAATGATTTGCCGGCAAAGATGCAACGCGTTCGGACGCTTTTGCCATTCCGTTCGGGCAGGTGGTCGAGCTTAAGTCTTGTTCGGTTACGGGTTCAGCCTCGGCCATGGCTAAAGGTTTTGCTGCGCATGCGAGGGCGGCTAATCCATTTGCACTGGAATTTGATTATCTTTGGCTGGGTCTGCAAAGCGAGTAAATTCAGCCTCGAATGCCAGCTTTACTGTCCCAGTCGGACCGTGGCGCTGTTTACCGATAATGATTTCAGCCTTGCCATGGACGTCTGCCATTTCCGACTGCCACTTGACGTGTTCATCCGTGCCCGCACGCGGCTCCTTTGTGCCCAAATAATACTCATCACGATAAACGAACAGCACCACGTCGGCGTCTTGCTCGATCGAGCCGGATTCACGCAAGTCGGAAAGCTGCGGGCGCTTGTCGTCGCGGCTTTCCACCTGACGCGACAATTGCGAGAGCGCCAGGATTGGCACCTGCAATTCCTTCGCGAGCGCCTTGAGTTTTGTGGTGATCTCGGTGATTTCCTGCACGCGGTTTTCCGCCGAGCGGCGGGTCGAGCCCGAGAGCAATTGCAGATAGTCGATCACCAAGAGGTCTAAGCCACGTTGCCGCTTAAGACGGCGCGCACGAGCAGCAAGCTGAGCAACAGAAAGGCCCCCGGTATCATCAATTAACAATGGCAGGCTTTGAATTCGTAACCATCGTATCCGTAATATCTTCAAAATCTTGCTGCTTAATATCTCCACGGCGAATTCGGCTTGACGAGAATTCCGGTTTGCTCCGCGATAATACGTGTTCCAAGCTGCTCTGCTGACATTTCGAGAGAAAAAAATCCGACGACGCCGCCGTTCACGGTTTCGTAATGCCCATCAGCACGCAGGTCGCCTTTCCAAGCTTTTGCAACATTAAAAGCAATGTTAGTGCCGAGTGCAGTCTTGCCCATGCCAGGCCTGCCGGCCAAAATGATAAGGTCTGACCGCTGTAGACCACCCATTTTGAAATCGAGGTCTTTCAATCCAGTCGCCAAGCCGGAAAGATGGCCGTCTCGCTGAAATGCGGCCGCAGCCATATCCACAGCGCTCTTCAGCGCTCGTGAAAAACCCTGAAAACCGGCTTCAAAACGGCCAGTTTCGGCTAGCTCAAAAAGCTGCTTTTCGGCCTCTTCGATCTGATCCTTTGGCGCCAATTCAATTGGAGAGTCGTAAGCCTGATTCACGACTTCGGTGCCAATCAGAATTAGGTCACGCCTGATGGATAGGTCGTAGATTGTTTGCCCATAATCGGCTGCATTGATGATTGTTGTTGCTTCAGCAGCGAGCCGAGCAAGGTATTGATTGATGGTTAGCCCATTGATTTGAAGATCGGAGGGAAAAAAAGTTTTAAGGGTGACGGGCGATGCATGTTTGCCCGCCCGGATTATCTTACCCGCGGTATCAAAAATCTGTTGGTGGATTGGCTCGAAAAAATGTTTAGGCTGCAAAAAATCTGAAACTCGATCAAACGCTTCATTATTAATGAGAATCGCGCCCAGCAACGCCTGTTCCGCTTCGATATTGTGCGGAGCAAAACGTAAGTTCTGGGCGGTGTCTTCGACCGGCTTGCGGGCAACTGATTCGAGCGGCGCCATGGAATCCCTTGTTCCGTCAATTTGACGAAACTTTGATGGACCTTGGCTTACACTGCTCAGCGCATTATGCGATGGCCGGCCGGCAATGATCGCACGCTTTCCACGCTAATCACTGGCGATGAAAATAGCGTGTGTGGCATTCCGAGAAGGCTTGACGGTCCTGTGGTTGACACAGTAATCGCGCCCGCTACTCGCCGGCGAGCCGTAGCGGCGGGTGGCGCTCGCCTTCGGCGCCGCGCAACCGGCGCTCTTCTCGGCCGATATAGTCGCGCGTCATCGGCACCACGTCCTGCCGCTTGGTGAGCTGCACCTGGAACACCATCAAATTCTGCTCGCGGAACGACATTTCGGCCGAAGCCAGATAGAACTCCCACATTCTGACAAAGCGCCGGTCGTAGATGCGTTCGACCTCCTCACGGTGGGCGAGGAAGCGTTCGCGCCAGGCTTTCAGCGTCTCGGCGTAGTGCAGGCGCAGGATCTCGATATCGGTGGTCAGCAGCCCGGCTTTCTCGATGTGCGGCAGCACCTCCGAGAGCGAGGGGATGTAGCCGCCGGGGAAAATATATTTCGCGATCCAGGGATTGGTCACGTTCGGCCCTTCCGAACGGCCGATCGAGTGCAGTACCATCACGCCGTCATCGGCGAGCAATTGCGCGCTCTTGCGGAAGAACGTGTCATAATGATTGACGCCGACATGTTCGAACATGCCGACTGAGACGATACGGTTGAACGCCCCCTTGAGGTCGCGATAGTCCTGCAAATTAAAGCGCGCGCGCTCGGTGAGGCCCTTTTCCGCGGCGCGTTCGTTGGCGATGGCGTGCTGCTCTTGCGACAGCGTGACGCCGGTCACGTCGGCGCCGGCGAATTCGGCAAGGTAGAGGCCGAGCCCACCCCAGCCGCAGCCGATGTCGAGCACGCGCAAGTCGCGGTCGCCGCGGTTGCGGTTGAGCAGCAGCTTGGCGGCGAGATGGCGTTTCTTGGCCAGCTGGGCGTCGTCGAGCGACTGCTCGGGGCTCTCGAAGTAGCCGCAGCTATATTGCCGGTCGGCGTCGAGGAAGAGCGAATAGAGTCGGCCGTCGAGATCGTAGTGATGCGCGACGTTGTGGCGCGCGCGCCGGCGCGGATTGAACTGCTGCATGCGGCGGTGCAGGAAGCGCAACAGCCATTGTGGGCGCGCCCAGTGCGGAACGTCGGAATTCTGCCCGAGCATGATGGCGAGCACGTCGGCGATCGAGCCGCGCTCGACCACGAACGTGCCGTTCATATAGGCTTCGCCGAATTTGAGCTCGGGATCGAGAAGAATTCCCCACTCGGCCGCGCGGGTGGCAAAGCGCACCCATACCGGCTGGCCGGTCCCATCGCCGAAGGTCAAGACCGTTCCGCGCGAGGTGGTAACCCGGAATGTCCCGCGCTTGATAAACGTCTCGAGCAGAAATTGAAGCAACCGGTCCATCGGCCGCCCCCATCACCCAACAAATCGCGCGCTACTCGGCTTGATGTCCCCTTCACCCACCTCACCCAATGGGTGCTCTGTCATTTAACGGAGGTATTCAATCAAAGTTCCATTGGCCCAGCAATGCCACAAATCGCATGCATGCAAGCAATCCATGCCGGGGTCACAATGCCGAGCCAATAGGCTATCAAGTCGCCGGACGGGGTCGTCGGCTCACGCGGCGGTACAATACAAGCTATTGAAAGGTTTAGGATAATGACGGAGTTCAGCCGCGGCATCGGGCCGGCTATGGCGGTTTTGGCGTTCGCTTTGGCGGGGCCGGCGGGGGCGCAGGAAAACCTGGATCAGGGCAAGTCTGGCGCCCAGTTGTACGCCGCCGATTGCGCTATCTGCCACAAGACCCCGCAAGCCTTGGGCAAGTCCGGCGGGCTGCTGGGCCTATCGAGCTTCCTGCGCGAGCATTACACCGCCAGCCGCGAATCGGCCGATATGATCGCGACTTATCTGCAATCCTTCGGCAATGCGCCGGCTTCCTCCAAGCCCGCGGGCAAGCGCAAGGCCAAAGCCGACGACAAGGGCAAGCCCGAGGAGAAAAAGAGCAAGCCCGGCGAGGCTAAGTCCGACAAGCCGGACAAATCGGCAGATAGCAAGGCTACTGGGGCCAAAACCGAGCCCAAAACTGAACCCAAGAGCGAACCCAAGAGCGACAAGAGCGACCTCAAGAGCGAGCCGAAAACACCCGGACCGAAGTCGGGCGATGCCAAGCCGGACCCGGCTAAGCCGGCCGAAGCCAAAACGGGCGAGCCTAAACCGGACAAGCCGCAGAAGTCCGACTAGCAAGCCCGGAACAGGGCCTTGATCACTGCGAACTTTCGCTCGTCTCGGTCTTCTTCTTTCTGCTCTTCGGCGCCTTGCTCTGATCGGCGGGAGCGCCCGCCGCAGGCTCGGCTTCCGGCGCTTCAGCCTCGCGCAAAGCCTTGGCTGCTTCCGGCTCGAAGAAGGCTTCGGCGACCTCCAAGGCGGCGGCCGCATCTTCCTCGGCCTGGTCGCGGCGTACGGTGACGTCCTCGCCGCGCGCGACCCGTTCGGCCTCGCCCGCGCTGCGCGCGACGATGACGGTAACGATCAACTCGACTTCGGGGTGGAGCGACAACGGCACCTTGTATTGGCCGATGGACTTGATCGGCGCGTTGAGCACGACCTGCGCGCGGTTCACTTCGGCGTCCTCGGTCGTTAGCATGCCGGCGATGTCGCGGGTCGAGACCGAGCCGAACAACTGGCCGGCTTCGCTCGCCTGACGGATCACCACGATGGTGCGGCCGTCGAGCTTGGCGGCGAGCATGTCGGCATGGCCCTTAAGTTCGAGGCTGCGCGCCTGCAGCTCGGCCTTCATGCCTTCGAACTTCGACTTGTTGTCGGCGGTCGCGCGCAAGGCCTTGCCGCGCGGCAGCAGGAAATTGCGGGCATAGCCGTCCTTCACGCGCACGACGTCGCCCATTTGTCCGAGCTTGCCGATGCGCTCGAGCAGGATCACTTCCATGGTCGTCACTCCTTGATTTGAACTTGGTTGAATTGAATTTAAGGCGTTGATGGACGTCTCGTTGTCAGGTGAGGGCAGGCGGTCCGCGCGTGTTGGCGATGCGCGCGCGCAAATCGGCGACCGCTTCGATGAGGCCGAGCAGGCAGAGCGCCAGCACCGGCCAGCCCAGCACCAACACCGCCAGATAAACGCCGCCGAGCAGGAAGATGCGGCTCGCCATGCCGCGGGTGATGGCGTGCAGCACGGCGAAGCCGAGCACGCCATAGGCCATCAGTAGGCTCGCCGACACGACGCCGGCGATAATGCCGATCAGGCTGCCGAGGAAACTCAGAACGACGGCGATCGCGAGCGCGATCGTGAGCGTGCGCGGAAACGTCATGGCCGAAAGCTGAGGCCACGGACGCTTCAGCCTGCCGGAGAATTTCACCACGCTGGCGGCGAGCCACAAATTGAGCACGTTGGTGATGGTGGCGAGTACCGCCGCCGCCGGCGGAATGGCGGTCACCAGGAAATCGACCAGCCGGCCGGCATTGCTGATGCCTGGCACCGTGAGCGGGGCATTCGCCGGCACGTCGGTTTCCGCGCGCAGGACGTGGCTCAGCGTTTGCCGCAGGGCGGCGCGGAAGCTCTCGGCATCGAGGCCAAAATTGGGGATGGCAACCACCACGACCAGCCCGCCGAGGATAGCGGCCCACACCACCAGCCGGCCGGGCGGATACCATTCGAGCGCCGCCGCGCCGTTGCCGGCCGGCCGCGCCAGCATCGCCAGATAGCCGAGCAGCCAGGCCGGCAGCCCGGCGCCCGCCATGAACGAAAAGAAGAACACCGGGCCAAACGCGAGCCCGAGCGCCAACGCGCCGGTCGCGGCGGCGACCATGGCCGCCCAATGGCTCCAGCCGAGGCCGGCGATCATGATCGGCAGCGGCGCGAGATAAAAAAGCGGGATCGACAGTAAGACGCCCGAGGTCACCGAGGCGAACAGCAAAGCCGCCGCGGCGCCGGCACCTAGACCGATAAAGGCAAACCGCATCATCACGAGCTGTCCCGCTCCTTTCGAGCGGTTAGAGACGGAATTCGTCCGTCCCAACCATCGGATTGGCGGGTGTCCCCGCCAGCCTCGTTATCTTCGTCGCGTCACGTAATCACGTAAGGCAGCAGCCCGAGGAAGCGCGAGCGTTTGATCGCCTGCGCCAATTCGCGCTGCTTCTTGGCCGATACCGCGGTGATGCGGCTCGGCACGATCTTGCCGCGCTCCGACACGTAGCGCTGCAACAGCTTGACGTCTTTGTAGTCGATCTTCGGCGCATTGGCGCCGGAAAATGGACAGGTCTTGCGCCGGCGGAAAAACGGCCGGCGGGCGCCGCCACTACCACCTTGGGATGATCCGAATGCCATAGTCTATTCCTCCACCGCTGCGACCGCGGGGCTTGCGTCGTCATCGGCTTCCTCGCGCCGCGGGCGGCGCTCGCCGCGTCCGCGCTCGCCACGGTCACCGCGATCGCCGCGGTCGTCGCGGTCGGATTTGCGCATCATCGCGGAGGGGCCGTCCTCGTGCGCCTCGACGCGGATGGTGAGATAGCGCAGCACGTCTTCGTTGATCCGCTCCTGGCGCTCGATTTCATTGAGCACCGCGGGCGCCGCGTCGACGTTGAGCAGCGTCATGTGCGCCTTGCGGTTCTTGCGGATGCGGTAGTTGAGGGACTTCATCCCCCAATATTCTGTCTTGGTGATCTTGCCGCCGGCCTCCGTGATGACGCCGGACAGTTTCGCGGTCAGTTCCTCGACCTGCTGGGCCGAGAGATCCTGGCGCGCGAGATAGACGTGTTCGTAGAGCGGCATGAATTGCCTTTCCTTAGTTGACCCATGTTCTCGATCCCGGCGCCTAGCCCCTCGAGCCCTTCGGGAAAGGCTCGAATGCTCTGAAGGCGGGAACACGGGACGCCGGACCCACTGGCCCTCCCGTTCATGACCGAGGGTCATAAAACGGCCGTCCGTTCAGCTCCCAACCGGGATCGACGAAGCGGGCGGGTTATAGGCGGATTGGGCCGGAATTGGCAAGCCAGGGCGTGGCCTCATAAAATGCCGACCTGCCTAGCCGTCCTGAAATGTCCCCTTTCGGGAGTAAAGCGGGCATGTCCCCCACAACGCTTTATGTCCACTATCACCCAGAGCGGACATTGGCTGAGCTATTCGGTGACGTGACAATCAGCGCCTTATTTTATGAGCAGTTTGAAATATCCGGATTGCAGCGGTATAAAATTCTCATCGGTATTTGGGCACCTGGGGGGCATCGATGAGCGACGCTGCCGCGAGCCAGATCGAGCGGCCTGAAGAAGAAGTTCTGGATGACGAAGCATCCGATGAAGCGCTGGAAAGCGCTGCGGTCAGGGGAAGCAAACAAGCTGATCACTACACACTTGTCTGTACTTTTTTCCATTATTGCCCAATTTGAACTGCCCATTTTAGAGCCCGCGGCCGGTTCGTAATCATGCGTGGCACTTTGCGGATGATTCGGCCGCGCGCGTGTTCGTCCGCTTTCGGACAAGAGCCGCCATTGCTCGGGTTAGACTGGAGAACCCTTTGTCCGCTTGTGACCCAACGGCGACATTCGCCGGCATTTCATTTTGCAGTAGCAAAGGGTTTATGCAGCGTTGGCTGTCTGGCTTCGCGCTTCAACCAGACGAGCGGCAAGGTGTGCGCGCGTCGCATCAATATCGCGTTTTAAGCCAAAATACGTTTCCGAGTGCCGCATTGGAAGAATTGCCGACACCCGATCGATGTTCTCCAGATCGGCTTGCAGCGCCGCCAATTGGGGCGCAGTCAGATTTGCTTTCATCGCTTTTTCAACAGTCCTGAGGCGGCGATAGAGCTTACGCATCCGATCTTGCAAAAACCACCGATAAAGCTTGGGCGCAAAGCTGAACAGTGGGTAGACGATGACTCCGGCTGCCAACAATACGGCGAACAATCTCTGAACGTGGGAGACCATCCAGAAAGGCAGATATCGGTTCAGGAACGATGGACCGTTCTTGTAGAAATCGACAGCGGCCTCGGCCATTGGAAATTCAGGATCGGTCTGCGTGGGAAACTCGCCGGCTTGTTGAAAAAGATCCCGCTCGTTGTGTGTTTCCGCCAATGCCTGCGCCAAGAGACTGATCAGCGCGGGATGAAGATCATTGCGAACGAGGATAGAGTTGGTGGTCGAGAACAGAACAATATCGCTTGCCGGAATTTTCTTTTCATAATCAACCGCTCCCCGCGGCAATACCAATCGCACAAGAAATGGAAAAAATCGGGTGAGGGCCTCCGCGTCTGTGACACTCATAAGCCGAACACGAGAATCTCGCAGCAAGGCTTGAAGGATTGGCGCATCCGAAGAGAGGCCGAGAATTGTAGCATCGGCTTTGCCATCATTGAGTGCATCGGCGGCGGCCTGACCTGTAAAAGGCAACAGCGTCGAGTTTTCGGAAGAGATGCCGCTTATTCGGAGAACCTTTTCGGCGACGACCCGGGCGGCAGTGCCTACCGGGCCCACGGCGATGCGTTTTCCCTTGAGTTCCGTCAGGTCGTTCAGCACCTCAGTCGCTCGATAAAAGACACAAAAGATTTGATAGTTGATGCGCCCTAACGACAACAACCCGGGCGCTTGCTTGCTGTTCGAGATGCCTCCCTGCACGAAGGCGGCCGAAACGCCCGAATTTCGGTCCTGCAACAGCTTGAAATGCTCCGCGCCACCAGAAGTGTTGCGCAGCACCAAGTTCACATGGGCGCGTGCAAGTATGTTTTTATAGTGTTCGGCTATAAACCCATAGGAGCCGCCTTTGAAACCCACGGCCATTGCAATTGTCGATTGCGGTGCGGGAAAGAAATAGATCAACGCCAGCGAAACGACGCCCAAGATACAGAGTAATGCAGCCAATCCCTTGATGAGGCCCGACCAACCCAACCCCAACATAGGTTTCCTCCACCGGCTTGCGTCTTTTCGACGGATTTCCGGTGAGCGCTCTTTGCGAGCCTTGAGGGGAGAGCCGTTGGCTCTGGTCAGCGGGTGCTTATTATTATTCTGAAGCAGATCATACATGCAGAGCGGTGCAGTAGCTATGCACTTCGTGAGTTTATTCGAGATGACGAATGATCGAATAGCGATGTTGTTTGCTGCAGGGCGTCGGTCGCTAATGGCACATAGCGAACTATCCGCTAGCCGCAATCAATGTCCGCTTTTGGGGGCAAGGCGGACATGGCACATGGCGTGTATTTTAGTTACACGCCTTAAAGCGTCCGCTGCTCACGCCGCCTGCGGGCCGCCGCTTTTGGGTCCGCGCTGCAGCCGGTCGGCGAGCTGGCCGGCGAGATCGACGCCTTCGCGCAGGTGGCGGGCGGTTTCCAGGCTGGCGTCTTCTGAATCGCGCATCTGCTGGAGTGCCGCCAGCAGCCGTTCGAGGCAGCCGGCCATCAATTGCTGGCGGAAGGCTAAATCGCAGCGGGCGCGTTCGAGGTCCTGTTCGGTAACGAAATGGGGCACGAAATCGGCCTTATCGACTATAAAGCCAAACAATAACCGATTGAGTCTTTTCGCTTCGTTACCAGGGTGTGGAAAGCTTGACAGGACCCGCCCTGCGGTGTCTTTCGGCCCGATTCCGGCAAAAAATAACACTGTGAGGGGGTATGGCGGTCGCGTTCGTATTTCCCGGCCAGGGCAGCCAGACGGTCGGCATGGGCAAGGCGCTGGCGGCAAGCTTCCCGGCCGCCCGGCAGGTGTTCGACGAGGTGGACGAGGCGCTCGGCAGCAAGCTCTCAGCCATCGTATTCGAAGGCCCCGCCGAGACGCTCATGCTGACCGAGAATGCCCAGCCGGCGCTGATGGCGGTCTCGCTCGCAACCTTGCGCGTGCTGGAGCAGGAAGCCGGGCTTGATCTTGCGCGCGACGCGCAATTCGTCGCCGGACACTCGCTCGGTGAATATTCCGCGCTCGCAGCGGCCGCCGCCTTCACTATCGCCGACAGCGCGCGGCTGCTGCGCACGCGCGGGCAGGCGATGCAGAAGGCAGTGCCGGTCGGCGTCGGTGCCATGGCGGCGCTGCTCGGGCTCGAATTCGAGGCGGCGGCCGCGGTTGCGGCGCAAGCCGCGCAGGGTCAGGTCTGCCAGGCCGCCAACGACAATGGCGGCGGCCAGGTGGTAGTGTCGGGCGACAAGGCGGCGGTCGAGCGCGCGGTGGAAATCGCCAAGAGCAAGGGCGCCAAGCGCGCCATGCTGCTACCGGTATCCGCGCCCTTCCATTGCGCCTTGATGCAGCCGGCTGCCGACGTAATGGCGCAGGCGCTGGCGCAAGTGAGCGTCAGGCCGCCGGCGGTGCCGGTGGTGGCGAATGTGCTGGCGAAGCCAATCCGCGAGCCGGCCGAGATCGTGCGCGCCCTGGTCGCGCAAGTCACCGGCACGGTGCGCTGGCGCGAATGCGTCGCCGTCATGGCGGGCGCCGGCGTCACGACGTTTTACGAAGTGGGCGCCGGCAAGGTGCTGAGCGGTCTAGTCAAGCGCATCGCCGCCGGCGCGAGCGCAACCGCAATCGGCAGTCCCGAGGATATCGCCGCGTTCAAGGCGGCGCGCGCCGCGCAAACGAGTTAGGAGCCGCATGATGTTCGATCTTTCTGGCAAAACCGCGCTGGTGACCGGCGCCTCCGGCGCCATCGGCGGCGGCATCGCGCGCGCGTTGCACGACCAGGGCGCCACCGTCGCGCTCTCCGGCACGCGGCGCGAGGCGCTCGATGCGCTCGCCGGCGAACTGAAGGATCGCGTGCACGTGCTGCCCTGCGATCTCGCCGACAAGGACGCGGTCGAGGCGCTGGTGCCGAACGCGGAAGAGAAAATGCAAAAGCTCGACATCCTGGTCGCCAATGCCGGCGTCAATGCGGACAATTTGCTGGTGCAGTTGAGCGACGAGGCATGGGATAAAGTGATCGCGGTGAACTTGACCGCGACGTTCCGCCTCACCCGCGCGGCGGTGAAGACCATGATGCGCCGGCGCTGGGGGCGCGTGATCGGCATTTCCTCGATTGTCGGCATCACCGGCAATCCGGGGCAGGGCAATTACACGGCCTCGAAAGCGGGCATGGTGGGCATGATGAAGGCGGTCGCCGCCGAATATGCCAAGCGCAACGTCACCGCCAATTGCATTGCCCCTGGCATCATCGCCAGCGCCATGATCGACAAGCTAAACGACAAGCAGCGTGAGGCCATCATGGCCAGGGTTCCCGCGGGACGGTTCGGAACGCCGGCCGACGTTGCGGCAGCGGCGGTTTTTTTGGCTTCCGAGGAAGCGGCCTATGTCACCGGGCAGACCATTCACGTCAACGGCGGCATGGCCATGATCTAGCGCGCGCGCCGCAGCGGAGCGTGCGCAAATAACAGGCGGAAATGCTTGGCTTTTCGGGGAGCATCCGGCTACGCTGCCCCGCGCTAGTCAACGCATTTGAAGTATGGTAACCGAAATTCGGCCCGGCTGGGGCGGCCGATGGTAGGCGTCGCATCTGATGCTTTGCGATCGAGTGTCGTCACACCACCGTCAACCACGACGAGGCCAATTCGCGATGGTTGCGATCCGGTCCCGGCCGCAGCCCAATCTAAAAAGCACGAGGTTGCAACGATGAGTGATATTGGCGAGCGAGTGAAAAAGATCGTCGTGGAGCACCTGGGGGTCGAGCCCGACAAGGTGACCGAGCAAGCGAGTTTCATCGACGATCTTGGCGCCGATAGTCTCGACACCGTCGAGCTCGTGATGGCTTTCGAGGAGGAGTTCGGCTGCGAGATTCCCGACGATGCCGCCGAAACGATCCTGACCGTCGGCGATGCCGTCAAATTTCTCGAAAAGAACGCTAAAAGCTGAGCGAAAGCCTGCGCCGCTGCTCGATCGCTTCATTAGTCGCTGAATTGTGGACTATGCCCCGGTGGAGCATAGGAGCGTGGTGTTTGGCTCGGAGCCGGTTATGAGACGTGTCGTCGTCACCGGAATGGGGATGGTCACGCCGCTCGGATGCGGCGTGGCGACGACATGGGCCCGCCTGCTCAAGGGCGAAAGCGGCGCCAAAAAGATCGAAACCTTCGACGTCTCCGACATTTCCTGCAAGATCGCCGGCGTCGTGCCGCGCGGCGACGGCTCCCACGGCAGCTACAATCCCGATCAATGGATGGAGCCGAAGGAGCAGCGCAAGGTCGACGATTTCATCGTGTTCGGCATGTGCGCGGCGCGCCAGGCGCTCGACGATGCCGGCTGGCGTCCGCACAACAGCGAGGAGCAGAATTCGACCGGCGTGCTGATCGGTTCCGGCATCGGCGGCGTCGAACGCATCGCCGCCAACGCCATCGTGCTGCATGAGAAAGGCCCGCGCCGGATTTCGCCGTTCTTCGTGCCGGGCAGCATCATCAATCTGGCGTCGGGTTACGTGTCGATCGAATTCGGCCTCAAGGGCCCCAACCACGCGGTGGTCACCGCCTGCTCGACCGGCGCGCATGCCATCGGCGATGCGGCGCGCATGGTGGCGCTGGGCGACGCCGATGTGATGGTGGCGGGCGGCACCGAATCCCCGGTCAATCGCATTGCGCTCGCCGGTTTCGCGGCCTTGCGCGCGCTTTCCACCGGCTTCAACGACGAGCCCAAACGCGCCTCGCGCCCCTACGACAAAGCGCGCGACGGCTTTGTGATGGGCGAGGGCGCCGGCGTCGTGGTGCTGGAAGCGCTCGATCACGCCAAGGCGCGCGGCGCCAAGATCCATGCCGAACTGGTCGGCTACGGGTTGTCGGGCGACGCCTATCACATCACCGCGCCCTCGCCGGACGGCGACGGTGCGTTCCGCTGTATGAGCATGGCGATCAAGCGCGCGGGAATTTCCGCCGGCGCCATCGACTATATCAACGCGCACGGCACCTCGACGCCGCTCGGCGACGAGATCGAGCTCGGCGCGGTGCAGCGCGTGGTCGGCAATGCCGCCGGCCGCGTGTCGATGTCCTCGACCAAATCCTGCATTGGCCATCTGCTCGGCGCCGCCGGCGCGGTCGAGGCGATCTTCTCGATCCTGGCGATTCGCGATCGCGTCGCGCCGCCCACCATCAATCTCGACAATCCGTCGGTCGAAACGCCGATCGATCTGGTGCCGCATGTAGCGCGCAAGCGCGACATCGACACCGCTCTGTCGAACTCGTTCGGTTTCGGCGGCACCAATGCGTCGCTCATCTTCACCCGCTATACCGGCTAGCGGTCCGCTCCCCAAGCTTTCGCCATAATTCTTCCTAACCTGCGAAAGCCGCTGATAATTTTCGATTTCGCCGCAACTAGTCGCCGAATGGGAGTGTACCGAAGGTGAGCTTGCAGGTCGCCATAGCGGGAGCGGGCGCGTGAATTCCGATCCGCCGCGCCCAACCGCGAGCCGGCAGGGCCCCACGCCGGTGCCCCCGCCGCCCAGCAGCAAGCCGCCGCGCAGCCCGCGCGCCGCGCTCGAGCCGGAGCACGTGCCGGCCCCCGCGCGGCGCTCGCGCAGGGTCCGCCATCCGCTGGTGATCGTCGGCAATGCGATCTTCACGGTGTTGATCGTGGTTTCGGTCGCCGTCGGCGGCGCGCTTTACGTCGGCAAGCAACGCTTCGAAGCACCCGGGCCGCTCACCCAAGACAAGGTGGTCAATATCCCGCGCGGGCTCGGCATCCGCGACATCGCCGACCTGCTGACGCGCGAAGGCGTGATCGATCAGCCCTGGGTGTTCATCGGCGGGGTGCTGGTGCTCAAGGCGCGTGGCGACCTCAAGCACGGCGAATACCAGTTCACCAAGGGCGCGAGCCTCGCCGACGTGGTCACCACCATCGTCGAGAACAAAGTGGTGCAACACACGCTGACGATCCCGGAAGGGCTTACCTCCGAGCAGATCGTCGCCAAGCTTCTGGAGAACGAGGCGCTCTCCGGCCAGATAAAGGAAATCCCGCGCGAAGGCACGTTGCTGCCGGAGACTTACAAATTCACCCGCGGCATGACGCGCGAACAGGCCATCCAGCGCATGCAGCAGGCGCACAAACGGCTGTTACAGGAGGTCTGGGAGCACCGCATGCCGGATCTTCCGGTCAAGACGCCGGAACAGCTCGTCATCTTGGCCTCGATCGTGGAGAAAGAAACCAGCAAGGCGGACGAGCGCTCGCGCGTGGCTTCGGTCTTCGTCAACCGCCTCAAGAACAAGATGCGGCTGCAATCCGATCCGACCATCATTTACGGCCTGACCGGCGGCAAGGGCTCGCTCGGTCGCCCGATCCTGAAAAGCGAGATCGACCAACCGACGCCCTACAATACCTACGTGATCGACGGGTTGCCGCCTGGGCCGATCGCCAATCCGGGCCGCGCCTCGCTCGAGGCTGCCGCTAATCCGGCGCGTACCAAGGACCTCTATTTCGTCGCCGACGGTACCGGCGGCCACGTGTTCTCGGAAACCTACGAGCAGCACCAGAAAAACGTGGCGCGCCTGCGCGCGATCGAAAAGGACGGCGCACCCGATCCGCAACCGGCAAAGCCCTAGTCCCTTGTGACGAATTAGCCTCGCCGCTAAGGTCGCCACGACTTTCGAGCGGCCCCGCAACGCGAGAATCAAATCCGATGGCCTTGTCGAGCATGACCGGCTTCGCGCGCGGCCACGGTGTCGCCGGCTCCTACGCCTGGAATTGGGAGCTCAAATCGGTCAACGCCAAAGGCCTCGACCTACGGCTGCGCCTGCCGCCCGGCTGGGACGCGGTCGAGGTGCCGGCGCGTGCGCACGGCGTGGAAAAGCTGGCACGCGGCACCCTCTATGCAAACCTCACGGTCGAGCGCAAAGGCGTGGCGCCGACCGTCAAAGTCAACGAACCGGTGCTCAACGCCGTCTTGGCGACGCTCAAATCGCTCGGCGGCAAAGTGGACGCGGCCAAGCCCACGCTCGACGGCATCCTGTCGCTCAAGGGCGTGATCGAAGTCACCGAGGAGGACGAGCGCGAGGAGGACCGCCGCGCCGCCGAGGCCGCGATCCTGGCCGGCTTCGACAAGACGCTCGCCGATTTGGTCGCCATGCGGCGCGAGGAGGGCACGACGCTGGGCAAGCTGCTGTCGGCGCGTCTGAGCGAGATCGCAGCCCTCGCCGCGCGCGCGGAGGCCGCCCCCGGCCGCAAGCCGGAAGCGATCAAAGCGCGGCTCGCCGAGCAGGTGGCGACGCTTTTGTCGGCGTCCGCCCGCTTCGACAGCGACCGCCTGCACCAGGAGGCGATCATGCTCGCCAGCAAGGCCGACATCCGCGAGGAACTCGACCGCCTGGCGTCGCATGTCGCGCAGGCGCAGAAGCTTCTTGCCGACGGCGGCTCGGTCGGCCGCCGGCTTGATTTTCTGGCGCAGGAACTCAACCGCGAATCGAATACGCTCACCGCCAAGGCCAACGACGTCGACCTCACCAATATCGGCCTGGAGCTCAAAAGCGTGGTCGAGCAATTCCGCGAGCAGGTGCAGAACCTGGAGTAGGCAGAATGCCAATCGTCGCAGCGTCCATCTCCCTCATCCTGAGGAGGGCGCATAGCGCGCGTCTCGAAGGATGGGGCGGCCCCAAGCTTCGAGACGCCCGCTGCGCGGGCTCCTCAGCATGAGGCCGGGAGAGGCAGGCAGCGTTGCCCGGCGCGGGCTGATGCTGGTGCTGTCGTCGCCCTCGGGCGCCGGCAAGACCACGCTGTCGCGTCGTCTGCTCGAGCAGGACAAGGGCGTGACGCTGTCGGTGTCGGTGACCACGCGCAAGATGCGGCCCAGCGAGGTGGACGGCCGCGACTATACCTTTATCGACCGCAAGCGCTTCGACGCACTGATCGAAAAGGACGCGCTGCTGGAATACGCCGAAGTCTTCGACAATTATTACGGCACGCCGGCGAAACCCGTGATGGACGCGCTCGCGGCCGGGCGCGACGTGCTATTCGACATCGACTGGCAGGGCACCCAGCAATTGCGCGAGAAGGCGCGCGGCGACCTGGTAGCTGTGTTCATCCTGCCGCCGTCGGTGCCCGAGCTCGAGCAGCGGCTGCACAAACGTGCGCAGGACGATTACGAGACCATCCACCGCCGCATGGCCAAGGCCGCCGACGAGATGAGCCACTGGGCCGAGTACGACTATGTCGTGATCAACCACGATCTCGCGCAGGCCTTCGCCGACGTGAGCGCGATCCTCGCCGCCGAACGCTTAAAGCGCGAGCGCCAGCCGGGCCTGTCGGATTTCGTGCGCGGGCTGATGGCGAAGTTATAGGGCGCGGCCGGCCGGATCACTTGGCGCGATCGCTTTGCGCAATCACTTGGCGCGTGAAAAATACGTCGGCCAGCGCCATAGCCGCATGGCAATCGTCTTTTGCCGAGCTTCGTTGCGCTCCTTGGCAATGGCCATGAAAAGGAACGCGACCGCGATCGTGAATAACAACGTCCCGAAGCTCAGCGTCGTCAGCCAGGCGCTGGCATAGATCGCGTTATTCTTGGTCCAGGGTAATATGGCGCTGAGCGGGGTGTGCAGCAAGACGAGCGCGCCATAGGCGGCCAATACCAAGATCGTCGGCCAGCGCGATACCAACGCGTCGTTGCGGTCGCGCCAGAACTTGTAAGCGGTCAGCCAAGTATAGGCCGTGACGATGCCGGAGCCGACCAGGATGCGCAAATTCTGCGAACTCGACCAAGAACGGCGTCCGGCTGGCGGCCAGCCAAAGCACGGCGCCGGCGGCAAGTGCAAGCGGTTGCACGGAGCGCCGGCCGAACACACGCGCGCCCGTCCACGTGACGGCAAACGAAATGAACAAAGCCGCGTTGGCAAGATCGATCGTGATCAGCTCGGAGGCTTTGCCATACATCCTGAAAAGGACGAGGGACCCTGCGCGCAACAAATACGCAAAGCCCCACCAGGCGACCGCTGAATGCCGGTGTTCTGCACCCAGGAAAACAACAACAGCAGCCCGGGCATGGCTTCGATATCGACGGTCATGAGTAGAAGCGTGTCTAAACCGACTTGCATGAGCTGCGATCCATGGAACGGCCTCGCGCCGAACGCGGCGGCCGATATTTGCAATCCATACAAACCCGGAATGAACAATCGGATAATGCGGCGACTTCGCGTCGGTACGATTGCCCTAATCCTTCCAGCATCCGTCGCATTCGATGAAAATTGAAATGCCGACTGTGCCATCTTACCTTTTGCCGCGGTGGAATCCGCGCGCGCTGCGCTGAGCTTTGCCGCATGGAACAAATATCGCCGCGCCGTTCGTCGGAGTTCCATTGCACGCGGGCCCCATCACCAGGTTCCATGCGCGCATGGTCTGAGCCTGGCGTCCATAGCAAGCTTGCCAGCAAGGCTTAAAGCCAAGCGTTTACAAGCGTTATGCCCTGTAACGCAGCGATTGACGCAAATCAATTAGCGTCCTGCGCGCCGCGCTATTCAGGAATCATGACGCGCATGATTCACGATCAATGTGAACCGACCTGCCCGATTTGTTCGACGCCGATGGTGCTCGTGCGCATCGATCCGCGCGTCGCATCCTTTTCCGAGCTGCGCACGTTTCGATGCTTTGCCTGCGACGACGTGCGCACGACGGAGCGGCCGACAATTTTCCGTACGCGCGTGAGCGCGATACCGCCGCCTTTGTTCCCGCGCGCCGCCTAGTTCGCGTTCACGCCGTCAGCACCACGCGCCCGACAATCTTGCCGCCGCGCAAGTCGTCGAGCGTCACTGAGGCTTGCGCCAGCGGCCGCTCGGCAATCGGCGGGGCTGCGATGTTCTTGGCGCGTACCAGGTCGACCAGCTCGCGCGCTTCGGCGAGCGTGCCGGTGGTGCGTGCCCTCGATGGTCATGGCCTTGAGCGGGAACATGGCGACCGCGGTCGAATAGCCGCCGCCGATCAGGCCGGTGACCACTACCTTGCCGCCTTTGGCCAGCACGCCGGTGGCGAAATTCAGCGACAGGTCGGAGCCGGCGAAATCGACCGCCGCATAGATGCCGCCGCTGGCTTTCAGCAACGCCTTGCGCGCACCGGCATCGGCCGGATCGAAGGCGGCGAGCGCGCCGGCTGCAAGCGCGGCCTCGCACTTCTTGGCGTCGATGTCGGCGACGTAAGGCGCTGCGCCGTACTGCGCGCGCGCCAGCGCGAGACCCATCAGCCCGACGCCGCCCAAACCTATCAACAAGAGCGGCGCGCGCGCGGCTCGGTCCTTGAGCCGCTTGAGCGCGGCATAGGCGGTCAACCCCGAGCACATCAGCGCGCCGGCATAGGACGGCGAAATCGGTGCGTAGTCGATCAGGTAGCGCGGGTGCGGGATGAGTACGTGCGTGGCGTAGCCGCCATCCACCGTGATGCCAAGATGGCGCGGCGCGGCGCAGATGTTTTCCTCGCCTGCCTTGCAGGCCGCGCATTGCCCGCAGCCAATCCAAGGGTAGACCGCGGCCTTGACGCCCGGCGCCATCTTAGCCTCCGGCCCGGCGCTTTGAACTTCGCCGGCGATCTCGTGGCCGAGCGTGAACGGCAGCGTGCGGCCGCCTCGTACGTCGAGCTGCTTGCCGTCGCCAAGCCGGAAACAGCCGTCTTGCATGTGCAGGTCGGAGTGGCAGACGCCGCAGCGCGAAATGCGCAGCAGCACCTCGGTTCCCTTGGGCTGCGGGGCCTCGGCCACCGTTTCGCATAAAGGGGCGCCGTAGGCGGTCAGCGATTGGCGGTGCATCTGCATGAGCGGACTTTACACGCGCGTCTTGGGCTGCCCAGCAAAAACATTGGCCAGCGCGACGAAGCCCTCGACCGGAATTTCCTCTGCCCGCGCGGTCGGCGCGATGCCGGCGGCGGCGAGCAGCACGAGGGCATCGACGCCGAGCGACTTGAGGCTCTGGCGCAGCATCTTGCGGCGCTGGCCGAAGGCCGCCTCGGTCACCTTTTGCAAGGCGACGGCGTCGCATTGCAGCGGCTCTGCGCGCGGCACCAGCCGCACCACCGAGGACGTCACTTTAGGCTGCGGCACGAAGGCGGACGGCGCCACGTCGAACGCGATCTTCGTTTCGCAGCGCCAATTCGCCAGCACCGACAGCCGGCCATAAGCCTTGCTGGCGGGCGTGGCGACGATGCGCTCGGCCACCTCGCGCTGGAACATCAGCACCAGTGCGTCATACCAGGGCGGCCACGGCTCTGTCAGCCAGCCGATCAAGAGCGCCGTTGCGATATTGTAGGGCAGGTTGGCGATCACAATGGCGCGCCCGCCCCCGAGTTGGGCGCGCGGGTCGAATTGCAAGGCGTCGCCGACAACGATCTCCAGCCGGCCCGGATAGCGCGCGGCGATCTCCTCAAGCGCGGCGACCGCGCGCTCATCGCGCTCGACGGCGATGACACGGCCCGCGCCCTCCGCCACCAGTGCGCGCGTCAGCCCGCCCGGCCCGGGGCCGATTTCGACGACGGTTGCGCCCGCAAGCGGGCCGCCGGCGCGCGCGATGCGCGCGGTCAGATTGAGATCGAGCAGGAAATTCTGGCCGAGCGATTTCTTGGCGGACAGGCCATGCCGGCGGATGACCTCGCGCAGCGGCGGCAGGTCGTCGATCTGCGCCATTACTTCGCGCTGGCGAGCGTCGGCGCGGTCGCGGCCAGCCGGGCCGCCAATTGCAGTGCCGCCACCAGGCTCGACGGATCGGCTTTGCCGCTGCCGGCGATGTCGAAGGCGGTGCCGTGGTCGGGCGAGGTACGCACGAAGGGCAGGCCGAGCGTCACGTTCACGGCGCGCTCGAAGGCGAGCGTCTTGATCGGGATCAGTGCCTGGTCGTGATACATGCAAAGCGCGACGTCGTAGCCCGCGCGCGCCTTTTCGCGAAACAGCGTATCGGCTGGCAGTGGCCCGATGGCGTCGATGCCCTCCGCGCGCAGCTGTTTGACCGCCGGCGCGACGATTGTCGCGTCCTCGGCGCCCATCGCGCCTTCCTCGCCGGCATGCGGATTGAGACCGGCGACCGCAATGCGCGGGCGTGCGATGCCGAACCACGCAGTGAGATCGCGCGCGACGATGCGCCCGGTCTCCAGCACGAGTTCGGCGGTCAGCCGAGACATCACCTCGCGCAACGGCAGATGGATGGTCACCGGCACGACGGCGAGCTCGGCCGACCACAGCATCATCACCGGATGTACCGGTTTGCCGGTTGCTTCTTCGGCGAGCTTGGCGAGGAATTCAGTATGGCCCGGCTCGGCGAAGCCGGAACGGTAGAGCACGTTCTTGGCGACCGGATTGGTGACGATGGCGGCGGCGCGGCCGGTAAGCACGTCGGCGACCGCGCGGCGGATCGAGGCGATCGCGGCCGGCGCGCTACTGGCGTCGGGCTTGCCGGGGGCGGCGGTGACGGCAAGATCGAGCGCGACGACCGGCAGCGCGCGCGCGAACGCTTCGCCGGCTTTCTCGGGCGCGACCGCAGCAAGCGGCACGTCGAGGCCGAGCGCGCGCGCACGGCGGCCGAGAAAGTCTATGTCGCCGATCAGATAGAAGGCCGGCAGGTCGAGTTCGGCCCGGCACCGCCAGACAGCGAGCGTCAAGTCGGGACCGATGCCGGCCGGCTCGCCGATGGTCAAAGCCAGAGGAAGGCCGCAGACGGCGCTCATTTGGCTTCTTTGTATTCGATCATCGCCTGTTTGCGGATTTCGTCGAGGAACCGCTTGGACTCGGCGTCGAACTTTTTCTGAAACAGCTGCTGGCGCACGTCGCGCTTGAGCGGAGAGTCGACCTTGCTCTCCTTCTTGGCGCACAACGCGAACATTTGCAGGCCCTGCGCCGTCGCCTCCGGCGTGGTCAGGTGGCCGATCGGGATGGCGGCGAGCACGTCGCGTAGTTGTTGCGGCAGATCGGCCGATGAGCGCGCGACCGGCTCGCGCACCGCGACGTCACGCAATGCGCGTGATATGGCGAGACCCTCGTTGCAGGAGGTGAAACGGCCGCGCAAGTCCTCCGCCTCGCGAAGCTTGGCTTCGGCGACGGCCTGGCTCGATCCCGGTGGCAGCAGGATTATAACTGGGTAGAGCGTGTACATGTAGCCGGCCACGTCGCCCTGGCCCTCGTTGCGCGCGCGCAGCGCTTCGGAGATCTCCCCCTCGCTGACCTCCAGCGACGAGCTAAATTTGCCGCGCACCAATTGGTTCCAGGTCAGCTCGGCGCGGATGCGGGCCTTGATCGTGTTCGAGGAAATTCCGGCGCGTTCGAGGACCTGGCCGAACTGCTGCGGCGTGATGTGCTGGGCCTTCGCCATATTGCCGAAGGACTGATCGACCTCGGCATCGGGCACCTCGAAACTATAGCTCTTGGCTTTCGAAATCTTGAGCCGGTCGTCGATCAAATCCTGGAGGACTTCCTGGCGCGTGGGCGTTTTATGGGTCGATACCGCGATCAGTTTGGTGCGCTGCTCGATGTCATAGGCCGTGATCGGCGATCCGTTGGCAACCACCACCACCTGCGCCGAGGCTGCCCTGGGCACGGCAACGGCCGCGGCGAGCGCGGCGATTGCCAGCCATCGGCGCAGTGAGCGAAGTCCGGTCCTCAGCATTGCGACATCCAATCTAGCGGAAAAAGCCGGAGGCCGGGCGCAGCTTCGGCGTCTGGTATCAATGCGTACCCGCGCTTGTGCCAATGCCCTGACTTACCGATGTATCGCCGAGCGTCCGCAAACTCAATTGCAGCATGATGGTATGGTTGAGCTGCGGCGATCCGGTCCCGTACGTGTAGTTGGTAAGGTAATTTAGGCCCAAAATTAGGCAATCATTGACATAGCCGACGCCGATCGAATTCTGCGCGAAATTATTGGCCTCGAGGTCGTAGAGCGCAGAGCCACGCAGCACCCAATTGGCGTTAAGCTTGAACGATCCAGAAACAAGCAAGCCTTGTTCACGGTCGAGGAAGCCGATATCGGGCTGGGCGGCATAGTCGCCATAGAGCAGACTGACACTCCAGCGATCGAAATTGGCGCTTGTTTCGAATTCCATCCGTTTAACAGCAAAGGTGTCGTTGTCGAAGCGGAAGCGCGAAGTGAATTTATAGGTGCTGTTGGGCTGATAGGACGCCCGCGCCACATAGTCGGAGCGGGTGGTGTCCAGTCCGAAGTCGAGGCCGACATTGGCGATGCCAGCTTGTGCAAACGAGTTATTCCACAGGCTATAGGATTGGCCGAACAGCGCATCGAAGGCGCCGCCACGGTTGAACTGCGCGGTGTAGGTCACCCCGTAATTGGCGCGCCCGCCGCCCTCGACGCGGTCCCAGCCGGAGAATTTGTCGACGCGGAATAGATTGCTGTCGTCGAAGATCAGGCTTTGGGCGTCCTCGGTAGGCCACTTGCCGACCTGCGGTTCGCTCGGCCGCGCGATCACCTGGGCGATCGGCTCGATGGTCTGGGTGCCCCACGATTGCACGCTGATGAACGGGTAGCGGTATTCCAGGCCGACGGTCGGCATGCCGCGCACGAGGTTGCTGTCGCCGGTATTGATATAGTTGGCGACGCCCGGATCGTTGTTGATCTGCATGGAGGCGGCGTCGGCGCGGAGCGATACGAACGGCGTGAACACCTGGCCGACCGAATCGGTAAAACTGCGGCGCCAGTGAACATCCGCCGAGAAACGGCTGTAGGTGCCGGGAATACCGCGCAGCAAGCAATTAGCGGAATTGATGATCGCGGGGTCGGCAGTCTGCGAGCAGGTGCCGGCATTCGACGCAGTCTGGTTGATCGCGTCGAACTCGGCCTGCTGACGCGTCAGGCTGGTGAAGTTGATGTTGTAGCCGAGCTCGCCGCCGATGATCGGATGATCGAAAGTGTAGTCGTAATCGATCACCGGATGGATGACCGGAATCTGCTGCTGCACGTCGGCCGTCGAGAAGCCGTAGTAGTAGATCGAGCGAATGTCGAAATAGCTGCGGTTGCCCTTGCCGGAGAGATAAATCTGGGAGATCCCCGAATTGGCGGCCGAGCCGAACGTATCGGTGAAGTGATAACTCGACAGCCGCGGATTATAGTCTTGCAGGAATGTCTTGTCGGTCAGCAGCACGCTGTCCCAGCCCCAGACCCATTTGTCGGTGATGGCGAATTGGCCGGAGCTTTCCAGGCTGCCGCGGAAATTGCGGTCGCCGGGCGCCGTCACCCCGGGTGTGGCGCTGGCAAAATAGGAGGGGTCGAGCTGGTAGATGCCGGCGGCGCGGATCGAGTAGGCGCCGTTGAGCAGGCGCTGGCGAAACTCGCCTTGCAGCAGCGGGCCCTGCTTGGTGGTGATCACCGGCGAGAAGGTGGCGTCATAGTCGGGCGCCAGCGCCCAGTAATAGGGGACTTCAAGCGACTGACCGTAAATAGTGCTCGAAGATACCGAAGGCACTAGCACGCCGGTCTTGCGCTTGACGGTCGGATCGGGCGCCGAGAAGTAGGGCAACCAAGCGAGCGGCTGGCCGAAGAATTCGAGACTGGCGTTCTCGAAATAGATCATCTTCTCGGTTTGGTCGTGGATGATGCGCGCGGCTTTCACCTGCCACAACGGCGGCTTCTTCGGATCGTCCTTGCAAGGTAGGCAGGCGGTGTAGATGCCGCTATGGAAGATGGTGGTGTTGCCGTTGGTGCGCTCGGCGCGGGCGGCCGCCATGCGGGTCTGGTCGGGAGCGTCCAGCCGCAGCGAGTCGACGAATCCGTCGCGATAATCTTCCGACAGGTCCATGATGGTGCCGTAGGTGACCTTGCGGTCCTCGTCGGTAAGCCGGACATTGCCTTCCGCGTGCAGGCGCTTGGCGGTCTGGTCGTAGATCACCTTGTCGGCTTCCAGTGTCGAGTTGTGGTAATAAATCTGCACGCTGCCGACGGCGGAGACGCGGTGATTGACGTAGTCGTAGTCGATCTCGTTCGCCTTCACGAGCATCGGCTGCTGCTGGCCCGCCTTTTCCCGCGCGATGGCAATGTTCGATTTTGGCGGCGGCGGCGGGCTCTGCGGAAACCTGAATATATTCTGAGCGAATGCCGGCACGCACATGAAAGCGCCGCCGCAAGCCAGCATGGCGAGGACGGCTATGACCGTTACGACGCCGCGGCGGGTGGGCCGCGGCGCAGGTGGACGAGCGCAACCAGGCCCCGTCATCACCCGTCCTCCTGGTACAACAACGCGACAAATCCCGTCAGGGCCCCGGCAAGCACGGGCAGCCAAGCCGCTGCCGCAGGGAGCATCAGCTCGGCCTTCGTCATATCCTCGGTCACTTTCGACAAAACATAAAGCAGAAAGCCCGCCGCCATGCCACCTAAAATCATCTTTTGCACCCCGCCGAAGCGGAAGAAGCGTAGACTGACGGCGGCGGCAAGGATAACCATGGCTGCCAGCAAAAATGGTTCCGCCAAAAGCTTCTGGAATTGATATCTATAGCCTGCGGCAACAAGGCCGGCGTGGTCCGCGATCGTGATATACTTTGGTAACTCCCAAAAAGGCACCGATTCAGGCGTCGCAAAGCTTTCGCGAGCCTGTTCCGGCGTCAGGCTAGACCTGACCTGATAGACCGCGTGCTGGGCCGGCAAGGTGCCCAGTTCGTTGACGCGGGCATCCAGCAGACGCCACCCGCCCGGTTCGAGCGTGGCCGCGCGCGCTTCGATGCGCCGCTTGAAATGGCCCTCATTGTCGAAGGTGAAGATCGTCACGCCGTTGAGGTTGACGCCCTGGTCGCGGCTCGACTTGGCGTTGATGATGGCCTGGCCCTCGCTGCTGCGCTGGCTGGTCCAGAATGGCCCGCCGCCCCGCAGCGCGCTCGATTTGTCGCCGAACAAAATGGCTTCGTAACGCTTCGATTGTTCCTGCATGATCGCCGAAAGCGGATTGTAGACGGTGGTGGCGAAAACGCCGAGCAGGAAGGCCACGGCCGCCGCCGGCGCAATGAATTGCCAGGCCGATACGCCGGCCGAACGGGCGACCACTAATTCTAGCCGCCGCGATAAATTGAGATAACAAACCATCGTGCCGATCAGCACGCAGAACGGCAGGATTCGTTCGGCGATCTGCGGCACGCGGTAGAACGAGGCCTTCGCCACCAGGATCGGCGAGACGTGCGGGATATCGGTGGCGCGCCGCATCATCTCGATGTAGTCGACCAGCGCGACCAGCGCGAAAATTCCGCCGAACACCAGCAGTACGGCGATTAGAAAGCGCTTGCCGAAATAACGCCCGAGGGTTCCTGCGATCATCGGCATGCCCGGCTCACGACGTGGCGACGCGGCGCGACAGGCGCTCGGCGAGCGCCGTGAGCCAATTGTCGATGAATGCGGGCGGCTCTAGGATCAAGCCGCTGCGGATCACGTAGAGGCCGCCGCCGAATGCAATCGCCAGCGCCACGTATTGCAGCGACAGCATCCACGGCATGGTGGCGCCGAACACGGTGGAGACAAATCCGGCGAGGCGCAGCAGCGCCACGCCGCAGACCGCCCCGAGCATCGACACCGTGCGGCTTTGCCGATTGGTGCGCGGCGCACCTAGATAAGCGAAGGCGATCACCGCGAAGGCGAGCGGATAGATCGGCGCGATCAGCCGGTCATGCAGTTCGGCGCGGAATTGGTTGGGCTGCTCGACGTAAAACGGGTCCGTGGAATCGGGAAAAAGCAGTTGCCACAAATAGCGCTCGCGGATCGAGTATTTGATCGCTAGCGGCCCCGGCACGACGTGCGAGAGGTCGAAGGCATAGCGGTCGAACTCCACCATCGTCGGATCGGTTTGCTTGGCTTCGAAACGCTGGACCATGCCTTTTTGCAGGACCAGGAAGGTGCCTTTGGCGTTGTCGAGCAATTCTCCGATGTCCGCGATAATGGTGACGCGTTGCAACGGATTGCGCTGGTCGTCGAGGAAAATGCCGGCAAGCTGGCCGTTGCTGCGCCGCTCGTGGACGCGCATGGTGACGCCGTTCTCGACGTTGACGAAGCGGCCAGGCTGAACCAGATTGGTCACCACGTCGGCGCTCACCTCGGTCAGCCAATCGCGCAACATGCGCAGGCCCTTGGGCGCGAAATAGGCGCTGATCACCGTCACCAGGATCGACACCACGACCGCCACCGACAGGAATGCGCGGAACAAGACCCACGGCGATATGCCGGCCGCGTTCATCACGATGATTTCGCTGTCGGTGGACATTTTGTTTAGTACGTGGGCGATCGCGATCAACAGCGCGATCGGCGCAATCACCAGGATGAGCAGCGGAATGATGAGGCCGGTGATGCCGACGAAGACCAGGATGGATTGACCCTGGCTGGTCATCAGGTCGATGTCGTGCAGCGCCTGCGTGACCCAGATCACCGCGGTCAGGCTGACCAATATGACGACAAACGCACTAAACGTGGTGCGGAAGATATATCGGCTGATCGACCCCATCCGACGCGTCGTCCCCCAATTGCCGGCGTGCGCCGCCCACCGCCCGGCAGACACCCCAGGCGCACAGCCCAACCAGCCTAATCCCACCCCCCGTATGTTTACCTTGATCCATCCACAAAGTGGCCGTGCAAAGGCAAAGCCGTTGAACATGCACAACAAATCGTAAAAATCGGGGCGCGGATGGGGCCGCCAAGGGGACCTTGGGCCCCCGATCGGGCCGTTTCGGCTTGTCCGGGCGCAAGGCAGCCGCTCGGTTGTAGTGAAAAGCCTGGAAATCTGGGGAATTGGGGCTTTGCAGAGGGGGGTGCTGCGGGCCATATGGGCGTCAGGACCCACCTACCGGCCAAGACCATAAAATCAAGGAACGCGCCGATGTCCGATGCCTTCAAGCTCGGCTTTGCACCCTTTGCCCCCGCCAAACTGGGCGTGTCCGGCGTTCTCATCGTATTCTGCGACGATGGGCTCAAATTCGGCCCCGCCACCCGCAAGGTGCTGGGCGCCGCCGCCGGCCTAGTGGCGCGGGCGGCCAAGAGCGAGCGGTTCACTGGCAAAAGCGGTTCCGCGCTCGAGTTGATCGTGCCGGAGGGATTGAACATCGCCCGCCTGGTAGTGATCGGCGCCGGCAAGTCCGCGAAGCTTGAGCAGAAGGACATGCTCAAGCTCGGCGGGCTCGCCATGGGCAAGCTGCCGGTGAGCGCGAGCGAAGGCACCGTGTTCGCCGAATTGCCAAGCGGGGCGCTCAGGGCCGAACAAGCCGCCGATCTCGCGCTTGGCATGGTGCTGCGCGCCTATGCCTTCGACCGCTACAAGACCAAGCGCAAGGACGATGAGAAGCTGCCGGAAAAACGTAGCATGACCGTTGCGGTTGGCGACGTCGCCGCCGCACGCAAGGCCTACGCGATGCGCGAGGCGATTGGCGGCGGTGTGCTGATGGCGCGCGACCTCGTCAACGAGCCGGCCAACGTGCTCTACCCGGAAGAATTCGCCCGCCGCACGCTCGCGTTGAAAAAAGCCGGCGTCGCGGTCGAGGTGCTCGATCTCAAGGCGCTCAAGAAGCTCGGCATGAACGCACTGCTCGGCGTCGGCCAAGGCTCGTCACGCGAAAGCCGCGTGGTGGTGATGCGCTGGAACGGCGACAAATCAGGCGAGGCGCCAGTTGCTTTTATCGGCAAGGGCGTTTGCTTCGATACCGGCGGCATCTCGATCAAGCCGGCAGCCTCCATGGAGGACATGAAAGGCGACATGGCGGGCGCGGCTTGCGTGACTGGCCTGATGCTGGCGCTGGCTGCGCGCAAAGCGCGCGTCAACGCGGTCGGCGTCATCGGCCTGGTGGAGAACATGCCGGACGGCAACGCCCAGCGCCCAGGCGACATCGTCAGGTCCATGTCCGGCCAGACCATCGAGATCATCAACACCGACGCCGAAGGCCGCTTGGTGCTGGCCGACGTGATCTGGTACGCGGCCAAGCGCTTCAAGCCGAAATTCATGGTCGATCTGGCGACGCTGACCGGCGCCATCATTGTCGCGCTCGGCCAGGAATATGCCGGCATGTTCTCAAACGACGACAGGCTGAGCGAGCGGTTGACCAAAGCCGGCGACGCGACCGGCGAACTGGTGTGGCGTATGCCGCTTACCCCGGCTTACGACAAGATGATCAACTCAAAATTTGCCGACATGAAGAACACCGGCGGCTCGCGCTGGGGCGGCGCCATCACCGCGGCGCAATTCATCCAGCGCCACGTCGCCGAAAAGACGCCGTGGGCGCATCTCGATATCGCCGGCACCGGCTTCGATTCACGCCAGAGCGACATCAACAAAAGCTGGGGCTCGGGCTGGGGCGTGCGGCTGTTGGATCGGCTGGTGGCGGATTATTACGAGCGGTGAGGGGGCACGCGCCAATGATCAGACCATGACCGAAATGCTGTTCTACCACCTGCAAGGCCAGAAGCTCGAAGGCGTGCTGCCGGGGCTTTTGGAGCGCTCGCTCGAGCGCGGCTGGAAGGTGATCGTGCAGGGCTCATCGGAAGAGCGCATCGAGGCGCTCGACGCGCATCTGTGGACTTACCGTGACGACGGCTTCCTGCCGCACGGCACCTGGCGCGAGGGCGATGCCGCCGCGCAACCCGTACTGCTCACGGTCAACGACGGCAATCCGAACGCGGCGAGCGTACGTTTCCTGATCGACGGCGCACCGGTGCCGGCCGACGCTGCGGCCTACCAGCGCATCGTGCTGCTGTTTAACGGCGAGGACGAAGACGCGGTCGCGGCCGCGCGGCACACCTGGAGCGAGGCCAAGGCCAAGGGCTTCGAGGCGAATTATTGGCAACCGGACGAACAGGGGCGCTGGGCGAAGAAGGCCTGAACGCGGCCAACGGCGTGGTTATCCCACTGAGCAACCTTGGCTTGTCCCCGCCATCGTGATGACGCAAAATACGTAATAAGGGACAAGCGGATAGGCTGCCCCGAGGAGAGTATTTTGCGTCGTTGCGCCGTCTCAAGAATTGCGCTTGTTTTGTGCGCCGCGGGCCTCGCCGCGGCCACCGCCGGCTGCACCAACCCAATTCATGCCTTCGAGGAAGGCAGCGAGGCCGGCTGGTTCTCCAAACCGATGGATGTATTCGCCAAGCCCAGTTGGGCCACCGCCTCGGTCATCGACGACAAAAATGCCCAGCTCAATCCGCGCGGTCCGGTTTCGCCCGATGAATTGGTCGGCGCCGATGGCCGCTGCAGCGCGCCCGCAGCGGCTGCAGCACCCGCCGCGCCAGCTGCGCCGCCAGCGCCCGCTGCCGCGCCGGCGCCGCCTGCCGACCGACCAGTTGGCTCCATGGCCGGCGACTTGGCGCGAGCGCCGATGCCGGCCGCTACTCCGGTCTCGGTCAGTCCAGAGCCCGGCCTGCCGCAGCAGCCGGACGGTCCCCAGATCATGGGCGGTATCGCGCTCGGCATGAGCGAGTGCGACGTGGTGCGGCGCGCCGGCCTGCCCGGCAACATTTCTATCAGCGCCGGGGATCGCGGCGAGCGCAAGGTCGTGCTCACGTATCTCGCCGGGACCTGGCCCGGTATCTATACCTTCGACGCCGGCCGGCTGAAGGTCGTCGACCGCGCCCCGGTGCTGGAGACCCCGGTCAAGCCGCCAGCCAAGACGAAAAAAGCCAAGAAGCCGGTCAAGCCTAAAACCGCCACCCGCGACATCGAACGCCCCTACGTGCAATGACGCTGTCGCGCTAAGCCGTCTCCAACGCCCCGCTGGCGGCGAGCCATTCTTCTTCCGCTTTCGCAATCGCCGCCACGACCTGCGCGCGGGTCTTCGACAATTCGGCGGCGCGCGCGGGATCGCTGGCGAACAGCGCCCCGTCGGCGAGCGTGGTGTCGAGTTTCGCAAGCTGGCGCGTGAGCTGCGCGATCGCTACCTCGGCCTGCGAAACCCGCTTGCGCAAGGGCGCGGTTTCCGCCCGTCTATCTGCCGCGGCGCGGCGGGCCTGCACCGGATCCAGCCGCGCCGACGATTTCGAGCCGACCGTCATTCCCTGACTCTCTCCGGCGAGCACCATTCGGCGGTAGTCGTTGAGATCGCCGTCGAACGGGGCGACCTTGCCGCCGGCGACCAGCCAGAGCCGGTCGACGCAGGCTTCCAAGAGATAGCGGTCGTGCGACACCAAGATCACCGCGCCGGGATAGTCGTTGATCGCCTCGATCAGCGCGCCGCGGCTGTCGATGTCGAGATGGTTGGTCGGCTCGTCGAGGATGATGAGCTGCGGCGCGGCGAAGGTCGCGAGCCCCAGCAGGAGCCGCGACTTCTCGCCGCCGGAAAGCGTCTTGACCGCATTGTTGGCGGCGAGCCCCGAAAAGCCGATGGCGCCGGCGCACCCGCGCACTTTGGCTTCCGGTTGATCCGGCATCAGGTCGCGCACGTGATCGTAGGGGCTGCGTTCCTCGTCGAGCTCGTCGAGCTGGTGCTGGGCGAAATAGCCGACCCGAAGCGTTGCCGCGCGCGTGACGGTGCCGTGCTCGGGCTTGAGCCGGCCGGCCAGGAGCTTGACCAGCGTCGATTTGCCGTTGCCGTTGGAGCCGAGCAGCGCGATGCGGTCGTCATTGTCGATGCGCAGCGACAAATCGGACAACACCGGATGGCCGGGCTCGTAGCCGACCGCGACCTCGTCGGTCGCGATGATCGGCGGCGACAGCGCCTTTGGCGGCGCCGGAAAATGAATCGGCCGCACCTCGTCGGTCACCAGCGCGTTGATCGGCTGCATCTTGGCCAGCATCTTGATGCGCGATTGCGCCTGCCGCGCCTTGGTCGCCTTGGCGCGGAAGCGGTCGACGAAGGCCTGCAAGTGCTTGCGTTGCGCTTCCTGCTTCTTGATCAGTTTCTGGTCGAGCAGCAGACGCTCGCTGCGCTGGCGCTCGAAGTCGGAATAGCCGCCGCGATAGAGTGTCAGCTTCTTGGCTTCCAACGAAAGTATTTGATCGACCGCGTTGTCGAGCAGGTCGCGGTCGTGGCTGATGATCAACATCGTGTGCGGGTAGCGCGCCAGATGGTCCTGCAGCCACAGCGTGCCTTCGAGATCGAGATAATTGGTCGGCTCGTCCAGCATCAGCAAATCGGGCTCGGCGAACAGCGTGGCGGCAAGCGCGACGCGCATGCGCCAGCCGCCGGAAAATTCAGCGCAAGGACGCGCCTGGTCGGCGTTGGAAAAGCCGAGGCCCGACAGGATCGCAGCGGCGCGCGCGGGCGCCGCGTGCGCGCCCATGTCGGCGAGCCGGGTCTGGATCTCAGCGATGCGATGGGGATCGTGCGCTGTCTCGGCTTCGGCCAACAGCGCGCTGCGCTCGCGGTCGGCCTTGAGCACGACCTCGAGCAGGCTTTCCGGCCCGTTCGGCGCTTCCTGCGCCAGCCGCCCGATGCGCCAGCGCGGCGGCAGCTCGATGGAACCCTGCTCGTGTGAAAGGTCGCCCGCGATCACGTTGAACAGCGTGGTCTTGCCGGAGCCATTGCGGCCGACCAGGCCGACGCGCGCGCCGGGAACGATGCGGGCGGAGGCGTTTTCAAGCAGCGCGCGGCCGGCGATGCGGACGGTGAGGTCGTCGATGACAAGCATGGCGCCGCCTTGTGGCTGAGCGGCCACGTCGACGCAACCCTTTAACCGAGCGCGGCGGCGACCGCCTTACCGCAGGAGACCGTATTTGCCGGGCCCTTGAGGTCGCGGGTGCGCAGTTTCGGTTCGGCCAGCACCTTCTCGATTGCAGCAACGATCGCCTTGGCGGCGTCCGGCTCGCCGAGGTGTTCGAGCATCATGGCGCCGGACCAGATCTGGCCGATCGGATTGGCGATACCCTGGCCGGCGATATCGGGCGCGGAGCCGTGCACCGGCTCGAACACCGAGGGGAATTTGCGCTCTGGGTTGATGTTGCCGGAGGGCGCGATGCCGATGGTGCCGGTGCAGGCCGGGCCGAGGTCGGACAAGATGTCCCCGAACAGATTGGAGGCGACCACCACGTTGAACCAGTCCGGGTTCATGACGAAACGCGCGGTGAGAATATCGATGTGAAACTGGTTCCACTTCACGTCCGGGTAGGCCTTGGCCATTTCCTTCACGCGCTCGTCCCAGTACGGCATGGTGATGGCGATACCGTTCGACTTGGTCGCCGAGGTGAGGTGCTTCTTCGGCGTCGAGCGAGCGAGCTCGAAGGCGAATTTGAGCACGCGGTCGACGCCGATGCGGCTCATGACGGTTTCCTGCACCACCACTTCGCGCTCGGTGCCGGGGAACATCTTGCCGCCGATAGCGGAATATTCGCCCTCGGTGTTCTCGCGCACCACCCAGAAATCGATGTCGCCAGGCTTGCGGTTGGCGAGCGGGCAGGGCACGCCCGGCATCAGCCGCACCGGACGCAAATTGATGTACTGGTCGAATTCGCGGCGGAACAAAATGAGCGAACCCCACAGCGAGATGTGGTCGGGCACACGGTCGGGCATGCCGACCGCGCCGAAATAGATCGCGTCGTGCCGAGCGATCTGCTCCTTCCAGTCCTCCGGCATCATACGGCCGTGCTTTTCGTAATAGTCGCAGCTCGCGAAATCGAAGTCGTCGAGCTGCAGCGCGAAGCCGAATTTCTTTGCGGCGGCTTCCAGTACCCGCACGCCCTCGGGCATCACCTCTTTGCCAATGCCGTCGCCCGGAATGACCGCGATGCGGTGAACGCGATTGGTCGCCATGAGATGATGTCCTTGTGCGATGAGAGCGCTTTGCCGGCTGCCTTCCAAGCACTCCACGCATTCCCGCGCAAGCGGGATCGGGCGGCGCTCAGCCGAGCTTGCGCAGGCCGCCTTGCCCGGTCTCGCGCTGGTAGATGATGAGGTCGAAGCTCGGCGTCGCGTCATTGCCGATGATCGAGGAGAGAAGCGCGTGCGCCTGGCCGCGGTGATGGGTCTGGTGGTTGAAGAAGTGGTCGAGCGCGGGCGCCAGCACCTGCTCGATATCGGCCGGGTTGCTCATGGTGCGGTAGCGGATCTTGTTGGCGAGATCGTCTTCGCCAAGCAATTCGACATAGCGGCTGATTGCTGCGTCTTCGTTGCGGCGTGCGGCGCGCAAGCTCGCAAAATCGTTATAGAGAATGGCGTCGAGGCTTTTCGGCAACTCGCCGACGCCGGTAAAGCGCCGCATCCAGATGCGGTCGCCGACCAGCAAGTGGTTGAGCGTGCCGTGCACCGACTTGAAGAAGGCGCCGCGGTCGGCGTGGTAATCGGCCTCGCTCAGCGTGGCTGCGGCCGCATAGAGCCGCTCGTTGCACCAGGCATTATAGCCGGTGAACATCCGGTAGCGGGATATCATGGCTGCCTCCTGTGACGCGCCAAAGCATAGCAAATCCGAACGCCAATGGGCCGATCTTGCCGCGCCAAACGGCCCCCGGTATAAGCCGCGCGAGTTCACACTTCCAGTCAATGCCGCTGAATTCTCCGATCAATCGCAGTGAAGGATGACCCGATGGCGCTCGAGCGCACCTTTTCCATCATCAAACCCGACGCGACCGCGCGCAACCTGACCGGCGCCATCAACGCCATGATCGAGGCCGCCGGCCTGCGCATCGTTGCGCAGAAGCGGCTGCGCATCTCGCTGCCGCAGGCGCGGCAATTCTATGCCGTGCACAAGGAGCGCCCGTTCTTCGGCGAGCTGGTGGATTTCATGGTGTCGGGGCCGGTAGTGGTGCAGGTGCTGCAGGGCGACAACGCCATCGCGAAATACCGCGAGCTGATGGGCGCCACCGACCCGGCCAAGGCCGCGCCCGGCACCATCCGCAAGGTGCACGCGCAATCGATCGAGAAAAATTCCGTGCACGGTTCCGACGCCCCCGACACGGCGGCGCGCGAGATCGCGCAGTTCTTTTCCGAGAACGAGATAATCGGGTAGGGCGATGAAGTGAGCTGGGCTTCGCTCGGATCGGAGTTCAGTTCGCCGCAATTCTGGCTGGCCGTCCTACAGATCATCTGGATCAATATTCTTTTGTCCGGCGACAACGCCGTGGTCATCGCCATGGCCTGTCGCGGGCTGCCGCCTCGGCAGCGGTTCTGGGGCATGATCCTCGGCGCCGGCGTCGCGGTCGTGCTGCGCATCGTCTTCACCGGCGTGGTCGCCTCGCTGATGGCGCTGCCTTATCTCAAGATCGCAGGCGGGCTGGCGCTGTTCTACATCGCCGCCAAGCTTCTGGTGCCCGACGATGCGGACGAGAGCGAGACCGAGGCGGTCGCGCATCTGTGGCGCGCGGTGCGCGTCGTCGCCATCGCCGACATCGTCATGAGCCTCGACAATGTCATCGCCATCGCGGCGGCGGCCGGCGGCGACATGGCGCTGCTCGTGCTCGGCCTCGCCATCAGCATTCCGCTCATCGTGGGTGGGGCGGCAGCGATCATGGTGCTGCTCGACCGCTTTCCGATTCTGATCTGGGCTGGCGCCGCGCTGCTCGGCTGGATTGTCGGCGAAGTGATCGCGACCGACCCGGTGACGCGCGAATACCTCGTTCACGCTTACGGCGTTGCGGTTGCGCGGACGGTCGAATACGCGTCGGCCGCGGTCGGTGCGGTGCTGGTGCTGATCGTGGGCGGGCTGTGGCGGCAAAACAAACTCGCGAATATGAGCGACGTGTGAAAAACCGCGCTATACTGCGGGCGCGATGAATCAGGCGGTCAAACTCTCCGACGCCAAGCGGATCGGCTATTCCGCCTGCCCGCACGATTGCCCGTCGACCTGCGCGCTCGAAGTCGAGCTGATCGACGCACGCACCATCGGCCGCGTGCACGGCGCCAAGGACAACGACTACACCGCCGGCGTGATCTGCGCCAAGGTCGCGCGCTACGCCGAGCGCGAACATCATAAGGACCGGCTCAAGCATCCGGTGCGTCGCACGGGCGCGAAGGGCTCCGGCCAGTTCGTTCCGATCTCCTGGGACGACGCGCTTGATCTGGTCGCGGAAAAATTCTTGCAAGCCGAACAAAAGCACGGCGCCGAGGCCGTGTGGCCCTACCACTATGCCGGCACCATGGGCCTGGTGATGCGCGACGGCATCAACCGGCTGCGCCATGCCAAGAAATATTCCGGCTTCCATTCTTCGATCTGCGTCAACCCGGCCTATGCCGGTTTTGCCGCCGGTACCGGCACCGTTGCCGGCGTCGATCCACGCGAAATGGCGAAGTCCGATCTGGTGGTGATCTGGGGCACCAATGCGGTCAACACGCAGGTCAACGTGATGACCCATGCCGTGCGCGCGCGCAAGGAACGGGCAGCCAAGATCGCCGCGGTCGATATTTACATGAACGGAACCATGGAGCAGGCCGATCTGCCGGTGCTGGTAAAGCCCGGCACCGACGGCGCGCTCGCCTGCGCGCTCATGCATTGCCTGTTCCGTGACGGCAAGGCGGATTGGGGCTACCTCGACAAATACACAGATGCGCCGCGCGAATTGGAATCCCATTTGCGTACGCGCGATCCCAAGTGGGCGTCCGAAATCACCGGCGCGCCGGTCGCAACGATCGAGGCAATTCGCCAAACTGATCGGCGAACGCAAGCGCGCCTTCTTTCGGCTCGGCTACGGCTTCTCGCGCTCGCGCAACGGCGCGGCCAACATGCACGCCGCAAGCTGTATCCCGGCGGTGACCGGCGCCTGGCAACTGGAAGGCGGCGGCGCCTTTCACATCAACGCCGACATCTTCAAGCTCGACAAGACGATCATTGAAGGCCTCGACGTCTGGGACCGCAGCGTGCGCATGCTCGACCAATCGCGCATCGGCGCGATCCTGACCGGCGACGCCGAAGCGCTGCACGGCGGGCCGCCGGTGACGGCGATGATCGTGCAAAATACCAATCCGCTTTCGGTCTGCCCCGACCAGAACAAAGTGAAGCAGGGCTTCGCCCGCGAGGACCTGTTCGTCTGCGTGCACGAGCAGTTCATGACCGAGACGGCGCAGATGGCCGACATTGTGCTGCCGGCGACGACGTTCCTGGAGCACGACGACATCTATCGCGGCGGCGGGCATCAATACATTATTCTGGGGCCCAAGCTGGTCGAGCCGCCGGGCGAATGCCGCAACAACCACGAAGTCCTCTGCGGGCTCGCCAAGCGCCTCGGCGCCGAGCATCGCGGCTTCGCCATGAGCCCGCGCGAGTTGATCGACCAGATGCTGCAAGTGTCCAAGCGCGGCACGCTTGATCAACTTGAGGCCAACCGCTGGCTCGATTGCCAGCCGCCGTTCCGCAAAGCGCATTTCCTCGACGGTTTTCCTTGGCCCGGCGGAAAATTCCGCTTCAAGCCGGACTGGAACAACGTGCCGTTCCGCAGCCCGTACAAAGGAGGGCCGGTCGACGAGATGCCGCCGCTGCCGGATCACTGGACCTCGATCGAACAGGCCGATAACGAACATCCGTTTCGCCTCGCCACCTCGCCGGCGCGCGGGTTCCTCAATTCAACTTTCAACGAGACGCCGACCTCGCTGGCGCAGGAGATACGGCCGACGGTGCTGATCCACCCCGACGACGCCAAGGCGCAGGGCATCGGTGAGGGCGACGAGGTCGTGCTCGGCAATAGACGCGGGCAGGTTCGCCTGCACGCCAAGCTATTCGACGGCGTGCGACAAGGCGTACTGATCGCGGAATCAATCTGGCCAAATTCGGCTTACGCCGACGGCTGCGGCATCAACAGTTTAACCGGCGCGGACTCGATCGCGCCCTATGGCGGCGCCGCCTTCCACGACAACAAAGTGTGGATCAGGCGCGCGCCGTAAAGGCGTCAATCTTTGCCCGCCAGCATGTTGTCGACGCTGATACGGCCGCCGCCTGTTACAAACAGCACGAGCGCGCCGCCGGCGATAGCGAGGTCTTTGCTGAGGAATATGTATTGCAGGTTTTGCGCAGCCGCCGGAAATTGCCAATAGAGATGCGCGGTCACAAAGGCGATCACCACGAAGGCGAACGCAAGCAACGCGCCATAACGCGTCGCTAGCCCAAGGATCAGCGTGACGATAATGATCCATTCGACGACATGCGCGAGCACGCTCATGAAGTCGGGGGCGATAAAGTTGATGGACTTGAGATAGGCGACGCTCGGTCCGCCGGTCGTTACCGTCATCAGGAATACGGCTGCGACCAGCACGCGGGCGACGAGCAGCAGGATATCGCCCATGCCCGTGGCGATGCCGTCGGTGCAAGACAACAGGCGATGCGAAGAATTTGCCATTGGTTTCCCCCGGTTTGATTTATTTTTTCAAACTATAGTCCGCCGCGCGAACGCCCGGAAGGGCTCTGCCTTCGATCAGCGAGCACGTGCAGCATTTTGTGGGCAACCGCCCCACGGCCGTTCCGGCAAGTCAGAGTTCCTTGCCGATCGCGCGGTCGAGCGAGTAGGGGCCGCCGCCGCGCAGCGCGATGGCGAACAACAGGATGCCCCAGATGAATGTCTCCTCCATGCGGAACCAGCCTTGCGGTAGCATGACGACGAAGCAAATGAGCGCCATCTCGATGGCGAGCGCGGATGCGAAAAAGCGCGTGAACAATCCAACGATAATGCAAGTCGCCCCGACCGATTCGAGGAACATGGCGGCGTAGGCAAAAAGGACGCCCGGATTGAATCCGGACTTGACCATGGAGCCGGCGATCACGGCGGGCCCGGCGTGAAACTTGGGCCAGACATGCGCGTAAAGACACGCGCCGGCGACAATCCGGATCATCGGGTACCAGAGATCGGAAACTTTCGCGTAGAACCCGGCCAGTCCCGGAAACAGCAATTTCGGCTCGCCGCTTGCCCGTCCATTCATGGCGTCACTCCCTGCTTATTTCAGCCGCTCTGATGGCGGCGTGCACCTGTACTAACACCGTGCGCGCGATGAACGTCCAAATTATTTTCTTGAACGATTCTAAGCGAGGGGAACAAGCGAGGCGGCATCCGGCACTGGCACGCCGTCAATCAGGCAGCGGTCGTTTTCGATCGCAATGCGGCCTTCGGCCAATAGTTTGAGGGCCAACGGATAGATTTGGTGCTCGACTTTGAGCACGCGCGCGGCGAGCGCTTCTTCCGTGTCGCCCGCGTGCACTGCAACAGCGCCTTGCGCCACGATCGGACCGGAATCCATTTCGGCCACCACAAAGTGCACGGTGGCGCCGTGAATTTTGGCGCCGGCGACGAGCGCGCGTTTGTGCGTCTCGAGGCCCTTGAACGCGGGCAGCAGCGCGGGGTGAATATTGAGCATGCGCTGCGGCCATCGCGCGACGAAACCGGGCGTGAGCAGCCGCATGAAGCCGGCGAGACAGACGATGTCTATGCGGTGTTTCGCGAGCACGGCTTGCATCGCGGCATCGAACGCGGTGCGGTCCTTGCCGAATGGCGTGTGATCGACGACTTCGGTCGCAATGCCTTCGGCGCGCGCCACCAGCAGCCCGCCGGCATCCGCCCAATTCGACAGCACCAGCGCGATCTCGGCCGGATAGTTTTTGTCCTTCGCCGCCTCGATCAGCGCCGCCATGTTGGAGCCGCGGCCGGAAATGAGAACGGCGACGCGCTTGCGGTGCATTGCGTCACCCAAGGTCGAGTTTGCCGTCATAGACCACGCGCGCTTGGCCAGCAGCGCGCACCACGGCGCCTATGGTCGCCGCCTTCTCGCCGGCTTGCGTGAAGGCTTGCGCCACCGCGGCGGCATCCTTGGGCGCGGCGATCACGATCATGCCGATGCCGCAATTGAAGGTGCGCAGCATTTCGTTTTGCGCGATTTTGCCTTCGCCGGCGAGCCACTTGAACACCGGCTTGACCGGCACTTTGCCGAGATCAATGCGCGCGCCCAAGCCCTTCGGCAGCACGCGCGGAATGTTGTCGGGAAAGCCGCCGCCAGTTATATGCGCGAGGCCTTTCACCGCTTTGGTCGCGCGGATCGCGGCCAAACACGACTTCACATAAATGCGGGTCGGGGTGAGGATCGCTTCGCCCAGCGAACGCGTGGCATCGAATGGCGCCGGCGCGCTCCACAACAGCCCGCTTTTCTCGACCACCTTGCGCACCAGCGAAAAACCGTTGGAATGCACGCCCGAGGAGGCGAGCCCGATAATGACGTCGCCTTCCGCGATATCGCCGCGCGGCAGCAGCGCGCCGCGCTCGGCGGCGCCGACCGCGAAGCCGGCAAGATCGTAGTCGTCACCCTGGTAGAGCCCGGGCATTTCGGCGGTCTCGCCGCCGATCAGCGCGCAGCCGGCCTCTTTGCAGCCGACCGCAATGCCGGCGACCACGGCGGCACCGACTTCGGGCTCGAGCCGGCCGGTGGCGTAGTAGTCGAGAAAGAACAAAGGCTCGGCGCCTTGCACCACCAGGTCGTTCACGCTCATGGCGACCAGGTCGATGCCGATGGTGTCGTGGCGGCCGGTCTCGATGGCGATCTTGACCTTGGTGCCGACGCCGTCATTGGCCGCGACCAGCACCGGGTCCTTGAATCCCAAGGGTTTGAGGTCGAACAGACCGCCGAAGCCGCCGATCTCGGCGTCCGCCCCCGCTCGCGCGGTTGCGCGCACCAGCGGCTTGATCAGCTCCACCATCCGGTTGCCGGCGTCGATATCGACGCCCGCTTGCGCGTAAGTGAGGCCGCGCTCCTTTTCTGCCATGATGGCCCTTCTGAACGGGTCAGGCTCTAGCGCCGGGGTCCTACGTGGAAATCGCAAGTCGCGCAATGGTCGAAGCGCCGTTATACTCCGACGACATTGACGCGTTGCCGGGGGAGCAGGCCGGGACGGGTCGGCAGACCGGGTTTGTCTTGAGCATTCCGAACCTCATCACGCTGGGGCGTATTCTGCTGGTGCCGATCGTCGTCTGGGCGATCGCCACGCCCGGCGCCATGTGGATTGCCTTCGTGCTGTTCCTGGCCGCCGGCGTCAGCGACGCCATCGACGGCTATCTCGCCAAGCGCTTCGCCATGACCACCGAGCTCGGCGCCTATCTAGACCCGCTCGCCGACAAGGCGCTGATCGTCTCGATCTATCTGACGCTCGGCATCAACAACCTGATCCCGCGTTGGCTGGTGATCATGGTGGTGTCGCGCGACATCTTGATCGTAGGCGGGATCATCCTTTCGTGGCTGGTTGGCAACCCGCTCAAGATCAAGCCGCTTTTGGTCTCCAAGCTCAACACGGTGGCGCAAATCGTGTTCGCCAGCGTTGTGCTCGGCTCACTCGGTTTCAATTACGAATTGCCGACGCTCACGCTCATCCTCATGGGCTTGGTTGCCGTATTGACCTTGCTGTCGGTGGCCGCCTATGTCGCCGAATGGGTGCGCCACATGAACACGGTCGCGAGCGGACCATGAGCCCGCGCGCTCGCTCCCGCCGGCATCGCGATGCTCCCGATGGCAACGGCATGCCGTCCGAGCGGCAGGTCGTGTTCTGGCTGGCGGCGCTCGCGGTCATCGTGCTGCTGCTGTGGCTGTTGAGCCAAATCCTGCTGCCCTTCGTCGCGGGCGCTGCCATCGCCTATCTGCTCACGCCGGTCACCGACCGGCTGCAAAGGCTCGGCGTCAACCGGCTCGCCGCCGCGCTGCTGATGATCACGCTGGTGGTGATGGCGATCGTCCTCGTCATCCTGCTGATCGCGCCGATCTTGGTGGGCCAGCTGTCGTCTTTTGTTGACAACATCCCCGGCTATGTGACGCGGCTGCAATCGCTGCTCAGTGATCCGAGCCGGCCGTGGGTGCACAAGCTCCTGGGCGCGAGCTTTAGCACCGACAAGTCGGTGGGCGATCTGGTATCGCAAGGGATCGGCTGGCTCAGCACCTTCGTGCAGTCGCTCTGGTCGGGCGGCCGCGCGCTGGTCTCGCTGTTCTCGCTGGTGGTGGTGACGCCGGTGGTCGCGTTCTACCTGGTCTACGACTGGCACCGCATGATCCGCACCGCCGACAGCTGGGTACCGGTCAATCAGCGCGAAACCGTGCGTCAGCTCGCGCGCGAGATCGACGCCGCCATTTCCGGCTTCGTGCGCGGGCAGACCGCGGTCTGCCTGATCCTCGGCTCGTTCTACGCGGTGGCGCTCACGCTCTCTGGCCTCAATTTCGGCCTGCTGATCGGGCTGATTTCCGGCGTGATTACGTTCATCCCCTATGTCGGGTCGATGACCGGCCTGATGCTCGCGCTCGGCGTGGCGGTGGCGCAATTCTGGCCGCAATACAGCTCGATCCTGATGGTGCTCGGCATTTTCCTGGTCGGCCAGTTCGTCGAAGGCAATTTGCTGGCGCCCAAGCTCGTCGGCGAGAGCGTCGGCCTGCATCCGGTTTGGCTGATCTTCGCGCTGCTCGCCTTCGGCTATCTGTTCGGCTTTGTCGGCCTGATGGTGGCTGTGCCGCTCGCCGCCACGATCGGCGTGCTCGGGCGTTTTGCCTTGCACCGCTACCATCAAAGCTCGCTCTATACCGGCGAGCCGCCGGGATGACCGCAGGTTCGCTCAGTCCGCGTCAGCTCGTGCTCGCGCTCGACCATGCGACCAGCTTCGCGCGCGAGGATTTCCTGCGCGGGCCGTCGAATGCCGCAGCGCTCGCGCTGATCGACCGCTGGCCGGATTGGCCGGACCGTATTGTGGCGCTGATCGGGCCGGAAGGCTCGGGCAAAAGCCATCTCGCGGCGATCTGGGCGCAGGCTTGCGGCGCGCGCGTGCTCTCGGCGCGGTTGCTCGAGCACGGCGATCTGCCGGCGGCTTTGGCGACTGGCGCGCTGGTGCTGGAAGACCTCGCGTTCGAGGGGCTCGACGAGCGCGCGCTGTTTCATCTGATCAATCTCGCGCGCGAGGAGGGCGCTTTCGTCCTCATCACCTCGCGCTCGCCGCTGCCGACCTTTCCGGTCGCCATCCGCGATCTCGCCTCGCGCCTGCGCGCGCTGCCGAGCGTCGCGCTCACCGCCCCCGACGACGCGCTGCTGCGCTCACTCATCGCCAAGCTGGCCGCCGACCGCCAGCTCGCGGTCGACGAAGCCCTGGTGAATTATCTGGTCAACCGCATCGAGCGCTCGTTTGCGGGCGCGCGCGCCGCGCTCGCGCGGCTCGACGAGGAGGCCATGCGCCAGCATCGCCCGGTGACGCGGGCGCTCGCCGCCGAATTGTTCCGCGATCCTTAAGCTCGATGATGGATCAGGCTTGACGCGGCGGGCCTTCCTGGCGCGAACTGTCATCCGCCGGCCACTTTTATCGGTTAGGGATGCGGCCTTTCAGGCCTTCATTAAAATGGCAGATCGCGCCCAAGCTATTGCATCAGTTGAGGAAATCGCTCCTGCCGCAAACCGCGACGAACGCGCTTCGGCTTCCGGGGCGGCGGACGCGAGTCTGAGGTCGCAACCGCAGCGCTTCATCAACCGCGAATTGTCCTGGCTGCACTTCAATCGTCGCGTCCTGGAAGAGGCCGCCAACGAAAGCCATCCGCTGCTCGAGCGGGTGCGCTTCCTGTCGATTTCGGCCAACAACCTCGACGAATTTTTCATGGTGCGCGTCGCCGGCCTCAAGGGCCAAGTGCGGCAAGGCATCACGACCCAGAGCCCGGACGGGCTTTCGCCCAACGATCAGCTCGCGCGCATCGGCGAGGCGGTGTCGCAGCTCGCCAGCGATCAGCAGAAGCGCTGGCTGGACCTGCGGCCGGCGCTGGCGGAGGCCGGCGTCGTTCTGGTGGATGGCGCCGATCTCAAGAAGGCCGAGCGCACGTGGCTGGAGGAACGCTTCCTCACCCACGTTTTTCCGCTGCTCACGCCGCTCGCCATCGATCCGGCGCACCCATTCCCGTTTATTCCCAATCTTTCCTTCTCGATCGCGTTGCAGCTCGCGCGCGGACGCGACGGCAAGCCGATGAATGCGCTGATCCGCATGCCGCAGAAGATCGAGCGCTTCATCCGTCTGCCGAGCGGGCCCGATCAGGGCCTCCGGCTTATCACGCTGGAGGAGACGACCGCGCTGTTCATCGGCCGGCTGTTCCCGGGCTACACGGTCAAGGGCCAGGGCGCCTTCCGCCTGATCCGCGACTCGGAAGTGGAAATCGAAGAAGAGGCGGAAGACCTGGTGCGGCTGTACGAGACCGCGCTCAAGCAGCGCCGGCGCGGTTCGGTGATCCGGCTTGAGCTCAACGCCACCATGCCGGCGGAGTTGCGAGGCTTCGTGCAGCGTGTATTGGCCGTTGCGGATGACGAAGTGTTCACGGTCGACGGCGTGCTCGCGCTTAACGATCTCAATCAACTGACACGGCTCGACCGCCCCGATCTCGAATTCGTGCCGTACAATCCGCGCTATCCCGAGCGCATCCGCGATCACGGCGGCGACTGCTTTGCCGCCATACGGCAGAAGGACCTGATCGTCCACCACCCGTATGAATCCTTCGACGTGGTGGTGCAGTTCCTGCAGCAGGCGGCGCGCGATCCCGACGTGGTCGCGATTAAGCAGACGCTCTACCGCACCAGCGCCGAATCCCCGATCGTGAAAACGCTGGTGGAAGCGGCCGAGGCCGGTAAATCGGTCACCGCGCTGATCGAACTCAAGGCGCGCTTCGACGAGGAGGCCAATATCCGCTGGGCGCGCGATCTCGAGCGCGCCGGCGTGCAGGTCGTCTACGGCTTCATCGAACTAAAGACGCACGCCAAGCTTTCGCTGGTGGTGCGGCGCGAGGGCGGCGCGCTGGCGACCTATATCCATGCCGGCACCGGCAATTATCACCCGGTGACCGCGCGCATCTATACCGATCTGTCGTTCTTCACCGCCGACAAGGTGATCGGGCGCGACGTCGCGCGTATCTTCAACTACATCACTGGCTATGCCGAGCCGGGCGACCTCGAAGAAATGGCGATCTCGCCGATCGACCTGCGCAAGCGCATCCTCGGCCACATCGCGCAGGAAGCCGCCAATGCCAGAGCCGGCAAGGCGGCGGGTATCTGGATGAAGATGAACGCGCTGGTCGATCCGGGCATCATCGACGCGCTCTATGATGCCTCGATCGCCGGCGTCGATATCGACCTGGTGGTGCGCGGCATCTGCTGCCTGCGCCCAGGCGTGCCGGGTCTCTCCGACAATATCCGGGTCAAATCCATCGTCGGCCGCTTCCTGGAACACAGCCGCATCTATTGCTTCGGCGAGGGCCACAGCCTGCCGCACGCCAAGGCGGCGGTATACATTTCCTCCGCCGACATGATGCCGCGCAACCTCGACCGCCGGGTCGAGGTACTGTGCCCGATTCTCAATCCGACCGTGCACGAGCAGGTTCTCGGCCAGATCATGGTCGCAAACTTCAAGGATAACGAGCAAAGTTGGAAGCTCTTGCCGGACGGCAGTTCCACGCGCATAAAGGCCGCGCCGGGCGAGGAACCGTTCAACGCCCACAAGTATTTCATGACAAATCCGAGCTTGTCGGGTCGTGGGAAATCGCTCAAAGAATCCTCGCCGCGCAGCCTTATACGCCGCCTCGCCGAAGGCGCGTAAGCGTTCGCCTGCGATCGTTCATCCGCGACCGGTAGCCCACTCGGCGCAAGGCCGGCTCGATCATGGGCCGCCGATCGCGGTCATCGATATCGGCTCGAACTCGGTCCGCCTCGTCATCTACGAGGGGCTGACGCGCTCGCCGACGCCGATCTTCAACGAGAAAGTGCTGGCCGGCCTCGGCCGCCAGGTGCAGACCACCGGCCTGTTGGCGCCTGACGCGATCGACAGCGCGCTCGACGCGCTCAAGCGCTTCCGCGCGCTGTGCGACACGCTGCACGTGCGCAAGATCTGGGCGATCGCCACCGCCGCCTGCCGCGACGCGCGCAACGGCCGCGCCTTCATCGCCGAGGCGGCGCGCATCTGCCGCACGCCGATCTCGATCCTGTCCGGCAAGCGCGAAGCGCACCTCACCGCGCTCGGCATCGTGTCCGGCATCCACAGGCCGGACGGTATCGTCGGCGACTTGGGTGGCGGCTCGCTCGAACTGGCCGACGTGCACGGTACGCGCATTCGCGGCGGCATGACGCTGCCGCTCGGCGGGCTGGCTTTGCAGGACATCGCCGGCCGCTCGCTCAAGAAGGCGGAGAAATTCGTCGAAGAGGCGTTCGAGGACCTCGACATGCTGCACGAGGGAGAGGGCCGCACCTTCTACGCCGTCGGCGGCACCTGGCGCGCGCTGGCGCGGCTGCACATGTGGCAGACCGGCTATCCGTTCCACGTCATGCACAACTATCGCATCAATGCGCGCGAGGCGCTGGAGTTCTCGCGCCTGGTGCACCGGGTCGACACCGAAACGCTGTCCAAGATCGAAGTCGTCAACGCCGCCCGCAGGCCTTTGCTCGCTTACGCCGCGCTGGTGATGGAAAACCTGGTGCGCACGATCAAGCCCAAGCAGGTGATCATCTCGGTGCTCGGCGTGCGCGAGGGGCTGCTCTATTCGCTGCTCAAGCCGGCCGAACGCTCGCGCGACCCGCTGATCCAGGCGGCAGCCGACCTCAACGTGCTGCGCTCGCGCTCGCCACATCACGGCGAGGAGTTGATCGAATGGACCGATCGCTTCATGGCGTCTTCGGGCCTCGACGAGACCGCCGACGAGAAGCGGCTGCGCCATGCCGCCTGTCTCCTGGCGGACATCGGCTGGCGCGCGCATCCGGATTATCGCGGCGAGCAGTCGATGAACATCATCGCGCACGGCGCCTTCGTCGCCATCGACCATCCGAGCCGCGCCTACCTCGCGCTCTCGGTCTATTTCCGCCATGCCGGCTTGAGTGAAGAGGACCTGTCGCCGCGCCTGCGCGAACTCGCCACCACCCGCATGCTGGATCGCGCGCGCGTGCTCGGCGCCTCCATGCGGGTCGCCTACATCATCACCGCCGGGCAGGGCGGCGTGCTGCCGAAGACGCCGATGAAGGTGCGGCGCGGCAAGCTGGTGCTCACGCTGCCCGGCAAGTTCGCGCCCCTCGGCAGCGACCGGCTGTTCAACCGCCTGCGCCAGCTCGCGCGCCTCGTCGGCCGCGAGCCGGTGATCGAGAGCTAGCAGCGCCTATTCGAACGAAACGCCGAGCTTTTTGCCGTCGGTCCAGATCACTTTGCAGTGCCGGGCGGCCGCTTCGCCATCGATCTCCAATTGGAACAGGCGCGGCACGCCGAAACTGCTGATCACGCTGAGACCGGCGCCGCGCGTCGTGAGATCGTTGACGCTGCAAACGATCCCGGTTCCGGTCGCGCCGAACTTGATCACCCCGCGCTTGGCCGTCGTTACGCGGCGCTCTTGTCTGCGCTCGAGCATCGGTCAGGCGCCTCCAAGTTGCGGTTGAGGCTGCGCGGGCTCGGCGACACTGTCGGCCACCGCCGGAAGCATGTAAGTCCGCGTGCAATTGCACGGCGAACAGAGGTAAATGCTGCGGCGCATGTTGCGCACGACCGGATGCGGCGTCGTCGCGATGTGCATCATCGAGGCCCGGCACTGCGGACAAATTGCTGCGGCATCGGCTTCGTCCGAATGAGGCATAGGTTGAATAAGCCGCCCACTATCGATTGCGCCACGGTATCTTGGTACTTTTTACGGCAGAGATTTTAAAAAATAATGCCTGTCTAATTTCAATTTAATTGCAAATTTATCGAATGCCGTCAGCCCTTGGCGGACGCGGCGCGGCCTCGTTTTTCTCCACCGTCACCACGCGGCCTTTTTCCACCGCCAGCGCCAGTTTGCCATGTTTCAAGGCGAGCGCCTTTTCGCCGAACAATTCGCGCCGCCAGCCTTTGAGCGCCGGCACGTCGGCTTCGTCGTCGGCGGCGATGCGGTCGAGTTCGTCGATGGTCGCGATCACCTTGGCGGCGACGCCGTGGCGCTCGGCGGTCATGCGCAGCAGAACCTTCAACAGCTCGACGGTGGCGGCGCCGTTCGGCGCCGGGCGGAAGCGCTCCAACCGCGGCAGCGTCTTTGGATCGCGCTCGAGACCCCGTTTAACCGCTTCCACGATCGCCTCGCCCCAGCGCGAGCGTTCGAAACCCTTGGGCAGCGAGCGCAAGGACCCCAGCCGCTCGATCGTGGCCGGCGCCTGCACGGCGATGTCGCCGACCGTGTCGTCCTTGAGCACGCGCGAGCGCGGCACATCGCGGGACTGCGCCTCGCGCTCGCGCCAGGCCGCGACCTCGATCAGCACGGCGAGTTCCTTGGGCTTGCGCACGCGGCTCTTGAGCCGCTCCCAGGCGCGCTCCGGTTCGGCGCGGTAGGTCTCGGGCGAGGTGAGTATGCCCATCTCGGCCTCGACCCAGCTGGTGCGTTCGCGCTTGGCGAGATCGGCGGCGAGCTTGAGATAGACCGCGCGCAGATGCGTGACGTCGGAGAGCGCGTAGGAGACTTGCGCGTCGGAAAGCGGCCGCCGCGTCCAGTCGGTGAAGCGGTGCGACTTGTCGAGCTGGTCGCCGGTAATGCGCTGCACCAGCTGGTCGTAGGAGATCGAATCGCCGTAGCCGAGCACCATGGCGGCGACTTGGGTATCGAAGATCGGATGCGGGATCTTCTTCGCCATGTTCCAGACGATTTCGATGTCCTGGCGCGCGGCGTGGAAAACCTTCACCACCTTCTCGTCGGTCATCAGCGCGAACATGGGCGCAAGGTCGATGTCCTTGGCCAGCGCATCGACCACCACTGCTTCGTCGGGCGAGGCAAGCTGCGCCACGCAGAGCAGGGGATAATAGGTGGTCTCGCGCAGGAACTCGGTATCGACGGTGACGAAGGGATGCCGCGCCATGCGCGCGCAAACCTCGGCCAGTTCTTTGGTGGTGGTGATCAAATCCATGGGTACCGGCGCAACCTAACCCGATCCGGGCCGGTCATGGCAACTGCCTTAAATCCCGCGCGCCGGCGGCATGTGGATGAACTCCCACGGGGAGGGCATGGGCCCGACCGGTACCTCGATCAGCGTCGGTTCGCGGGCGGCGATGGCGGCCTTGAGTGCCGCGCCCAATTCCGCCGGATTGCGCGCGCGCCGGCCGGCGGCGCCGAAGCTCTCGGCGTATTTGACGAAATCCGGATTGGCGAGGTCGGAAGCGATCGTCCGGTTGCCGAACAGTTCCTGCTGGATGCGGCGCACATTGCCGAAGGCGCCATCCGCGAATATCACCGCGACCAGCGGAATGCGGTGACGCATGGCGGTGGCGAGCTCGTTGCCGGTATAGAGGAAGCCGCCGTCGCCGTTGATCGAGAGCACCGGCGCGTCGGGGCGCGCGTGTTGCGCACCGAGCGCGGTGGCGTAACCCCAGCCGAGATTGTCCTGATAGCCGGGCGAGAGAAACGTGCGCGGCTTGTAGACCGGAAAAGCAAGCCGCGCGGCAAAGCCCACTTGCGTCACCTCGTCGACATAGATGCTGTCCTCCGGTAGCGCGGCGCGGATGACGTCGAGGAATGCCAATTGCGGCGCCAGCTTGGACAGGCGCGCGCGCATCTTGGCCTGGCGCTCGAGCATCTCGTCGCGGCGCGCGGCGCGGCGCTCATTGGTTTTTGTGAGCTCCTCGATCAGCCGCCTTAAGATCGGCGCGGCGTCGCCGATCAGCGCGACGGTCGGCTTGTGCACACGCGCCGGCTCTTGCGCGTCGGCATCGACGCGCACCACCTTGAGGTCACGGTCGACGCCCCAATGCAAAATCGAATAGAGCATGTGGGTGCCGATGCCGAACACCACATCGGCCTCGCCCCACAGCTCGCGGCCGAGCGGCAGGTTGACGCTGAACGGGCTGCGGCCGTCGAGCACGCCGCCGCCGCGCCGGTAGCTCATCACCGGCGCCTGCAACATGTCGGAGATGAGCCTGACCTCGGGCGAGGCATCCTGCGCGCCGCCGCCGGCGAGAATAAGCACGCGCTTGGCCTTGCCGAGGAGCTTGGCGGCCTTGCGCACGGCGTCTTCGTCGATCTTCGGCGCGCGCACCGGCAGCGGCGGCACGAGCGCAACGGGGCCGCGTTTGCCCCACACGTCGATGGCGCATTCGAGCGCGGCCGGGCCCGGCCTGCCTTGCCGCATGGCGGCGATTGCCTTGGCGACTTTGGCGGAAGCTTCCGCCGGCCCATCGATCCGCGCGGCATGATCGACCAGCCGGGCGATGATGCCGGCCTGGTCGCGGATTTCGTGCAGATGGCCGAGCCCGCGGCCGATTGCGGCTGCCGGGATCTGCCCGATCAGCGCCAGCACCGGCGCATTCATGCCATAGGCGGTGAGCAGCGCGGCGCCCGAATTGAGCAGCCCCGGGCCCGGGACGACGACATAAGTCTGCGGTCTGCCGGTCGCGAGCGCGGCGCCCAGCGCCATATAGGCCGCGCCTTGTTCGTGCCGGGTGTGGATGACGCGCAGCCGCTCGCCGGCGCGCTGGAAGGCGTCGAACAAATGGTCGTTGTGCACGCCGGGCAGCGCGTAGACGGTGTCGATCCCGTGCGCGAGCAGGGTGGCGGCGGTGGCTTCGCCGGTCGACATGTCGGTGGTGGCCGGCGCGATCTTCTGTTTGGCGTGGGTCTTGCGGGGCATGGCGCTACCGGATACGCGACCGCGCCCGCCCGCGCAATTGCCGCCGCGGCGGTTGCCTTGACAAAGCCCACCCCCCATGCGCTTTTCGCGCGCTCCACAACCAGCACAGAATCGCCCGCCGGACCGCCTCATGCATCGCTATCGCTCCCACACCTGCGGCGCCCTGCGCGAGGCGGATATCGGCAAGACGGTGCGCTTGTCGGGCTGGTGCCACCGTATCCGCGACCACGGCGGCGTGCTGTTCATCGATCTGCGCGACCATTACGGGTTGACTCAAGTGGTGGCCGATCCCGACAGCAAGGCCTTTAAGCTCGCCGAGACATTGCGCGCGGAATGGGTGGTGCGCATCGACGGCAAACTGCGTAAGCGGCCAGCCGGTACCGAGAACCCCGAACTGCCGACCGGTCAGGTCGAGGTCTATATCGACGAGATCGAGGTGCTCGGGCCGGCCGCCGAATTGCCGATGCCGGTGTTCGGCGAGCAGGAATATCCGGAAGAAACGCGACTCAAATACCGCTTCCTCGATCTGCGGCGCGAGAAGCTGCACGCCAACATCATGCTGCGCGGCAAGATCATCGACTCGCTGCGCGCCCGCATGAAGGCGGGCGGCTTCTTCGAATTCCAGACGCCGATCTTGACCGCGTCATCGCCGGAAGGCGCGCGCGATTATCTGGTGCCCTCGCGCATTCACCCGGGAAAATTCTACGCGCTGCCGCAGGCGCCGCAGCAGTTCAAGCAGCTCATCATGGTGGCCGGCTTTGACCGCTATTTCCAGATCGCGCCCTGCTTCCGCGACGAGGACGCGCGTGCGGATCGGTCGCCCGGAGAATTCTACCAGCTCGATTTGGAGATGAGTTTCGTCACCCAGCAGGACGTGTTCGACGCGGTCGAGCCGGTCATCCGCGGCGTATTCGAGGAATTTGGCCAGGGTAAGAAGGTGACGCCGAAGTTTCCGCTCATCGCCTATGCCGATGCGCTGCGCAAATACGGCACCGACAAGCCCGATTTGCGCAACCCGATCGAGATGGCGGACGTGAGCGAAGCCTTCCGTGGTGGTGGCTTTAAAATTTTTGCACGTATTTTGGTAGAGCCAACTTCACAAGTGTGGGCAATTCCTGCGCATGGGGGCGGTTCAAGAGCTTTTTGCGATAGGATGAACTCATGGGCCCAAGGTGAAGGGCAGCCAGGTCTTGGCTACATCATATTTGGTGAGGGGCTTGAGCCAGGCTCTGTTAGGGAATCCGTTGTTAAAGCGGTTGAGGAAGTCGGTGGACATGTAGACCGCGAGCGCGAGGCAAAGCGCGTCGCAGGCCGGGGACCACTTGCGAATAATTTAGGGCCCGAAAGAACCGAAAAGATTAGGAGCCAATTAGGACTAGGCGCAGGCGACGCCGTGTTCTTCGTTGCCGGTAAGCCGAAGGATTTCGTCAAATTCGCCGGCAGCGCGCGCACCAAGGTCGGCGAAGAGCTCGGGTTGATCGCCAAGGACCGCTTCGAGCTCTGCTGGATCGTCGATTTCCCGATGTACGAATGGAACGAAGAAGAAAAGAAGATCGACTTCTCGCATAATCCGTTCTCGATGCCGAATTTTGGCGTCGAGGAATTCCTCGCGCTCGACGCCAACGACCAGGACAAGATCCTCTCCATCAAGGCGATCCAGTACGACATCGTTTGCAACGGCGTCGAATTGTCGTCCGGCGCCATCCGTAATCATCGCCCCGAGGTGATGAAGAAGGCCTTCGCCATCGCCGGCTATGGCGAGGACGTGCTGGAGCAGAAATTCGGCGGCATGCTGCACGCGCTCTCGCTCGGCGCGCCGCCGCACGGCGGCATCGCCCCCGGCATCGACCGCATCGTCATGCTGCTAGCCGGCGAGGAGAACCTGCGCGAGGTGGTGCTGTTCCCGATGAACCAGCGCGCCGAGGATCTAATGATGGGCGCGCCGTCGGAAGCGACAGCCAAGCAGCTCAAGGAGCTGCATATTCGGCTGGATTTGCCGAAGAAATGACAAGCTCGATCCCCGCTTCCGCGGGGACGAACGGAGTAAGTTACTTCTCCGGCAGCGGAATGAACTCAATCTCGTCGCCCGGCACCTTGCCGAAACGGCCGGCGGCCCATTCGGCCTTGGCCTGTTCGATGCGCTCCTTGCGCGAGGACACGAAGTTCCACCAGATGTGGCGCGGCCCGTCCATGGGCGCGCCGCCGACGATGACGAAATGCACGTCGGTTACCGCCCTGACAGCGACCTGGTCGCCCGGCTTGAACACCAGCAGCCGCCCGGGATCGAATTTGTCACCGGCAATGTCGATCGTGCCGTCGATGACATAAACGGCGCGCTCCTCGTGATCGACGTCAAGCGGCAGGCTCGATCCGGCTTTCAGATGCACGTCGCCGAAAATCGTCTCATGCACCATCGGCACCGGCGATTTGGCGCCATAAAGCGTGCCAACCACCACGCGCACATTTTTTCCGTTGTCGCGCACCACCGGGAATTCCGCGGTGTCGTGGTGCGCGAAGCCGGCGTCCATCTCTTCTTTGGCGGTCGGCAGCGCGACCCACATTTGCAAGCCATGGATCGGCGATCCGGTCGCGCGCTTTTCTGCGCCGGTGCGTTCTGAATGCACAATGCCGCGTCCCGCGGTCATCCAGTTAACCTCGCCTGGCTTGATCGCGACCGCGGTGCCAAGTGAGTCGCGGTGCACGATCTCGCCGTCGAACAGATAGGTGACGGTTGCCAAGCCGATATGCGGGTGCGGCCGCACGTCGAGCCCGTTGCCGGCGCGGAATTCGGCCGGGCCGAAATGATCGAAAAAGATGAACGGCCCGACCATGCGCGAGCGCGCCGAGGGCAGCGCGCGCCGTACCGTAAAGCCGTCGCCGAGATCGACGGTGCGCGGCACAACGACGTGGGCGATCGCCTCGCAGGCGTAACTATCGCCGACTTGCGGGTCCTTGCCCGGGAAAAAACTCATGATCTGCTCCTATGCCGCCCCGCTGGGCAAGCGTGACGAATTTCTGCCCCTTCACCGCTTCGCGTAGCCCGTCAAAGGCCTCGTTGATCTTGCCCCAGTTCGGCGTTTTCTTCATGGCGGCAAGCCAGCGCGTCACGTTGGGATAAGACGAAAAATCGACGCCGATGATCTCGCCCAAAGTCACGATGCCGGCGCCGAAATAATCCGCGATGGTGATCGTGTTGCCGACGAGATAGGTCTTGTTCGGCTCAATCCAATAGTCGTTGAGCAACGTGAGCCAGCGCTTGGCGTTCTGCTTGCCGAATTCCAAGGTCGCCGCCTGTGCCTCGTCGCTACGCCGCTTGAGATGCAGGAACAGCTGCGGATAGCAGAGGTTGTAACCCCATTCGCGGTAGAAATTGGTGTTGATCCAGTCCATCACCTCGTTGACCTTGGCGCGTGCTTTAAGGTCCTTCGGGTAGGCCGGCGAGCCGACCTTGTCGGCGAGATACTTCAGGATGGCCGAGCTTTCGGTCAGCTTGAGATCGCCATCCTCGATCATCGGCACTAGGCAATTCGGGTTGATGTCGGAATAGGGCGGCTGCATGTGCGCGCCGGTCATCAGGTCGATGAACACTTCCTCGGCCGCGATATTGTTGTCGGCCATGAACAGCCGCACCGGGCGCGTGGTCATGGAAACCGGGTACATATAGAGCTTCATTGCGGTTCTCCTCCCGTGTGAATGGCATGGTAGCGGAATGGGCGCGCGCTGATCCATGCCTGCGGCCGTCAACACTTTGTTAACCATGCGTGGCCGCGCGGGCCCAATTTGCCCATTTTTGGGTGCGTCCTGCCGCGCGCTTAAGCGACCCTTTACGGCGGCGTGGCTCACTGCCAGGGCACCAGAAGGGGTCGCGAGCCGGGCGCCAGGATGGTTGGGGTTGTGCGCGCATTCACGCGCAAAAATACATTTGCGGTCGTCGTCGGCGTGTTGTTCGCCGGCGCTCCCTTGCTTGCGTTCAATTACTGGCTTGGCGGCATGATCGACCGCCGGGGCCAGGAGGAGGTCGACACCTCCGCCAAACGCGCCATCGCGCTCGCCGAGTTCCGCGTCACGCAGGTGATTTCCACGCTTGACGGTCTGGCTGCGCGCGGCGTCGATAGTTGCCGGCCGGGCGACGTCGAAGCCATGCGGCAGGCCTCGTTCGACACCAACCCGATCAAGGAGGTCGCGATCGTCGGTCCCGACGGGCAGACGCTATGCACCGACCTCGGCCTGCCGCTCGGCCAGCGCAACATGATCGCCTCTGAGCCGCTCGCCGGCGCCAGTTGGTACACGCTCGACACCATCCAGCTCGAGAACGGCCAGCCCATGGTGCGGCTGCGCCGTAAGGTTGGCGCCGGTCCCGACGGCGTCGCGGCGCTGGTGCCGGCAATGCTGTTTCTGCCGCAGGTAACCACCCAAGGCGGCCCGTTCCACTCTTATGCGCATATCGCCACCGCCGGCGGTGTGACGATCGGCATTATCGGCGCGCGTCCCGATGCCGCCGACCCCTCATTTATGGCTGACGCGAAATCCGAAAGATTCGGCTTCGATGCCGAAATTTCGATCCCGCGCAGCCACGTGGTCGCCGGTCACGCGGAACTGCAGTGGCTCGGCTTGTTCGCGACCGGCTCCATCATCGTAATCCTGGGCGTGTTCTCCATGCTGATGGCGCGGCGCGTGCCCGGCAATCCGGTGGCCGAGATCGAGCGCGCGCTGCGGGACGGCGAATTCGTGCCCTACTATCAGCCGATCGTCGATATCCGCTCCGGCCAACTGCGCGGCGCCGAAGTGCTGGTGCGCTGGAAAAAACGCGACGGCACGCTGGTGTTGCCCGGCGCCTTCATTCCGCTGGCGGAATCGAGCGGGCTGATCCGCGAAATGACCCGCGATCTAATGCAGCGGGTCTGCGTCGAAGCGGGCAGCGCCATCGGCCGCCGGCCGGCACTCAAGGTCTCGTTCAATTTCGCCGGCCAGTTGTTCGGCGACGAGTTGATCGTCAAGGACGTGCAGAAAATCTTCTCGCGCTCGCCGATCAAACTGTCGCAAGTGGTGCTGGAGGTGACCGAGCGCGATCCGATCGAAAACTTCACCGCTACCCGGCAGACCATCGCGGCGTTCCAGGGGCTCGGCGTGCGCATCGCCATCGACGACGTCGGCACCGGCCACAGCGGGCTATCCTATATGCTCAAGCTCGGCGTCGACATCATCAAGATCGACAAAATGTTCGTCGACGCCATCGGCACCGACCGCAACTCCACCACTATCGTCGAGACCCTGGTCGATCTCGCGCACAACATGCGCATGGACATCGTGGCCGAGGGCGTGGAGAATTTCGAGCAGGTGATGTATTTGCGCGAGCTCGGTATCCGGTCCGCGCAAGGTTACGTGTTCGCGCCGCCGCTACCGGGCAAGGCCTTCCTGCAACTGGTCGAAGCCATGGATGCGCTGCCGCTGGCGGCCGGCCTGTCGAAAACGGAATTGGCCGTCCCCCAGACCCGTGCGCAAGTCAGCGACGAAGTGAGCGCGCAAGACGGCGCTGAAGTCATTGCACAGGTCAGCGCCGCTTGAGCGCGTAAAGCCAGCCTGTCGGGAATGAAAATGGGCGGCCTTGCGGCCGCCCAGTCGAAACGCCACGCGGGAGGAACCTCGTTCCGGGTCGGCAAGCGAAGCCGGCCCACGTGACTAAAATTGCGTTATGACTCCGTCATGGGCAGACCGATTCGTCAATCGGATTTTATCGGATTTGTGACGCCGAACCCGGAATGTGACCGGAGGGCAACAATTTACCCGGCTTTATTATTCCCCGGCCAATTCCTGTTCGATGGCCGCGATCAGGCGCGGGTCATTGGGTTCCACGGCTGAGGTAAAGGCCGCCTTCAGGCGGCCATCGCGGCCGATCAGGTATTTGTGGAAATTCCAGCGCGGGGCCTCCAAAGGACGCTCCAGCGCCGCCCATTTGTAGAACGGGTGGGCGTCCGGGCCCTTGACCGCGACCTTTTCCGTGAGCGGGAAGGTGACATGGTAGTCGCCTTGGGCGGTCTGTAAGATCTCGGCTCTGCCGCCCGGCTCCTGGCCGCCGAAGTCGTTGGACGGCACCCCGAGCAGCATGAGCCCCTTGGCGCCGTAGCGTGTCCATAGCGCCTGCAGGCCGGTGTATTGCGGGGTGTAGCCGCACAAAGAGGCGGTGTTGACTACCAGAATCGGGTGGCCGGCATAGGATGCGAGTAGGACGTCGTTGCCGTCGAGGGCCTTGAAGGTGAAGGCATAGGCGGTGACGCGGTTCATGGCGGTGGCCTGCGCCAAGCGAGGCGCAAGCGCGGCAAACGCGGCGCCCAGCAACCAATGTCGGCGGTCGATCATGGTGCGCAGTATAGAGCCGGGCCCACCCGCGCGCGCGCAAAATCGCGTGAACGATCCTGCATCTTCACCTGCGCATGATCTTGTCCGAAAAACGGTTCCCATCCCGGATCAAGTCGAAGACATGCTTTTCGGGATCATGCGTTAGGCCGCTTCCGCGAAACGGACGGTGGTCTCGAACGCGTAGCCGCAGGCGTCGCATTGCCACAGATGGCGCACGCGCCGGTCATCGACCAATTCGGACCACTCCGGCATAAACAGGTTGTTGCCGCATTGCGCGCACTCGAGCTGCGCGCGCGGGCGTGCGGATTTTGCGGCGCTACGGGTGTGAATATCCATGGGGCATCCTCCGATTTCTTCTCGCGCCCGCCCCGGCCCCGTTTTTATCCGGTGCATTATGATACGCGATGCGGGCGCGAGTGAAGCAGCATGGCTGACGTAACAAGCCATGAGTCCGATGAAATATTTAAGACGGAGCGCGGCAGATTAGTTCAAACTTGCGGCCGATGGCGCGCCTGACCGTCGCGACATGCATGGCTGCCGCGCGGCAAAATCGGCGGTATTTACGTTTTTGTGATGTTTGAAAGCGGCCGGCTTTGGCTATACCTCCCGCAACACCAAACGCCGGAGATTAACCTTGCTGCACGTCGAACGAAATAGCGTGTCGAAAAGCGCCACGCGCCAGAACATCGCGCACTACGCACCCTATGCCCTGTCGATTCTGCGCATCGTGGCGGCCATCTTGTTCGTCGAGCACGGCACCTCGCGGCTATTCGCCTGGCCCTCGCCGCTGCCGCCGCCGGGTCTTTTTTCGCTTCATTGGTTTGCCGGCGCGATCGAACTCATCGGGGGCGCCGTCCTGCTGGTCGGAATTTTCTCGTGCGTGGCCGCTTTCATCATGTCTGGCGAGATGGCCTTCGCCTATTTCCTCAGTCATGCGCCGCATGCGGTCTTCCCGATCCTCAACCGCGGCGACAGCGCCATTCTGTATTGCTTTGTGTTCCTTTACCTCGCCTTCGCCGGTCCCGGCCCTTGGAGCCTCGATGCGCTGTGGAGCGCAAAACGCGCCTGAGCGGCAACCACCGCCGTTGTCATTGCCGGGCTTGACCCGGCAATCCATGAAGACCCGTCGCGGCTTTTGACGTAAGATCCTCTAAATGGACATGCATCATGGATGTGCGGGTCAAGCCCGCGTATGTCGCCGGGTGTGTGAATGACCGAAAAAACCCTCGTCAAACCGCGCACCAAGGTTAAGCCGAAAACGCAGCGGCCACCGCTGTGGAAAGTCATCCTGCTCAACGACGATTTCACGCCGCGCGAATTCGTCGTGGTCGTGCTCAAGGCCGTGTTCCGCATGAACGAGGAGGAGGCCTACAACGTGATGATGACGGCGCACCGGCGCGGCGCCTGCGTGATCGCGGTCTATGCCAAGGACATCGCCGATACCAAGGCCAAGGAAGCGACCGAAATGGGCAAAAGCAAAGGTTACCCGCTTTATTTCTCCACCGAACCGGAAGAATAAGGCGCTTAACGCCGCGCATCCGGTCTTACGACTTAACGCTAACGTCGGATTGGCGGCTGGAAATCGTTGTCGTTTGGCGGCGGCGCGCTATCTTGCCCGGCAGACCATGCAGGAGTTTGCCATGCAGGACATGAGAAAAGCCGTTCGCGAGCGCACCTTCTTCGGGGGCGATATCGCGTTCAACCAGCGTATGTCCACCATGACCTGCGTGGTGCGCAATTTCTCGGCGCAAGGCGCCTTGCTCGGCTTCCACAACACCGCCACCGTACCCGACAAATTCGATCTCGTCATCAGGCAGAAGCAGCGCTCGTTCCGCACCCGCATGGTGTGGCGGCGCGCCAGCGAGGCGGGCGTCGTGTTCGAGGCCGAGCAGGTCAGCTCGGAGCCGATGCCGATCGAATGGGCGAGGCGCCTGCAAGCCTGGAAGGCCGAAAAGGCCGCGCTGCGCCGCCGCGTCGAGCAGCTGAGCCTCGATTAGCCACACCGCAATCGTTCGGATTTTCCATAAAACGTGCGGACCGCCGCAGGTATTTTTATACGTCCGCGCGGCACAATAACGCGTTCGATCTTGCAAGGGGGTACCCATGCGAGAGTGGTTCTGGCCGGTGGCCCCGATCGCGGCGATCATCTATTGCATCGTCTATCCGGACCAGTTTTCGGCCTTCATCGTTTGGATGGAACGATTTGTCCATTAGGGGGTAGGGGTAAAGCAGGCAGCGCCGCCGTTTGAGCGGCGGGATAGTTATTGCCCGCAGTTCCACATGTACCCGATCGGCGTATAGGTGTAGCAGGGGCCGAAGCCGCCGCCGTTCCAGCGCCCGCGGTAGAAGCGCGGCCAGGCGGGGCCGTAGTAATGCGGGCCGTACAGCCGCTCGTAATGCTCGGTGCGCTCGCGTTCGATCACCTCGGGCGGGCGATAGCCGGGCAGGAAACCGTAGCCGTGCCAGTGTTTGGCGACGTGCTGCTTCTTGTGCACGGGCGCGGCTATTGCCGCCGGCGCAAGCGACAGCGCGCAGACGAGGGCGAGTGAGACGGGTCGCAGCATCGAAGACCTTCCAACCACGGCGAACGCCATTGGCAGCGGCCTTCGTGGTGGAAGTGAGACGGCTCGCGGATATTGGCGCGCGCTACTTCTTCTCCATCGCAACCGAGGCTGGCGCGGTCGCGGCCGTGCTCTTGTAGTGTTGCAACGAGAGGAAGCCGCTGCCGAGCACGATCATGATCAGCACCAGGAAGAACAGCGCGTTCATGGTCGTGTCGTTCTTGCGCGAAGGCTTGCTGACCGCGCTCGCGGCGGCCGGCTTGCTCGTTTTCTTGCGCGTGGCTTTGTGCGCCATCTTGCCCGGCTTACGCATGCGCTTCTTGCGGCTGGCGGAATTCTTGGCCGGCTTTTTGCGGGCCTTCTTCGCGGCTTTAGGTTTTCTGGCCATGGTCTATGCCCCTTTGGCGTTAAGACGCGACTGGCATTGCAACGGCGGCACGCAAAATGATTGAAGCGACTCGATAGCGGCATGCAATTCGCCCGGCTTGTGGCCCGGACACGGTAAAATTTGGGTTAATGGGGCGCGCTGGCCGGCCGCCTGCCGGGCGGCCGGATTTGATCCAAGTCATTGCGGACCTTCGTGAATCGGTCTTGAAAGGGCGCAGGCTGCCGGTGTCCCGGTAAAGACGGAGGGTCCCATGACCAGCCATATTCAGCAAAATCCGAGCGGACCGCCCTCGCGCGGTTTCGCCCGCGTCGGCGGTATCGCGCTCATCGTCGTGGTCGCGCTGTTGTTGCTCGCCGCGCTCATGAGCAATCCGGTGCTGCCGTAGCAGCAGCCGGTCTGCGACGACCGTGAGGCGCCATTGTAATCCACCGTTTGATAGTGTCGCGCGGTTGATTACACTTGGAATATGATCCGGCCGATTTCGAGGAATACAAAATGGCTAAACGTGAGTTTCCCGCCCGGCGACCTGACCCCGATCGCGCGCCGACGCATCCGGGCGCGCTTCTGCGCCTGGACGTGCTGCCGGCGATCGGCGAGCCGGTGATGACGGTGGCCAAGAAGCTCGGCGTCACGCGCCAGCATTTGCACAAGATTTTGGCCGAGAGCGCGCCGGTGACGCCGGAGATGGCGGTGCGGCTTGGCAAGTTCTGCGGCAATGGGCCGGGCCTGTGGCTGCGGTTGCAGCAGGCTTACGATCTCTGGCACGCCGAGCGCGCGCTCAAGTATGTGGTGGCGAAGATTCCGACCGCGAAGGCGAGGGCGGCGTAATGCCTGCGTGAGATATCCTCTGCTCGTCCCCGCGAGAGCGGGGACGCAGGGCGACCTTGCTCCGCCTGAAAGAAGTGGATTCCAGTTTGCGTGGCTTCGACAAAATGTCAGATAACCGTATGGTATTGTGACAATCTGTTAGTGTTCGGAAAAGTGGTTGAAAAGCGAGAATTGGTATTCTTGCAACATGTCCTCTAAACAGCCCAAAGGTTACTTGGTCGGGTACGCCCGCGTCTCGACAGCGGATCAAAAACTCGAACTGCAACTCGATGCGCTACGCAAGGCGGGCGTACGCGAGGACAATCTGCACGTTGAAAAGGCATCGGGCGCATCTGGGCGTCGCCCGATGCTCGATCTTGCCATCAAGGATTTACGCGAGGGGGATACGCTGTTGGTTTGGCGGCTTGATCGCCTGGCTCGGTCAATGCGGGAACTCTATACGCGGCTCGACCAAATCTACGCGAAAGATGCCGGCTTCAAGAGCCTCACGGAAGCCTTTGATTTTGGCGCGGTTTCGGGAAAGCTCGTGCTCGGCATTCTTGGACTCGTCACCGAGTTTGAACGCCAAATCATCGCGCAGCGCACGGCTGCAGGAATCGCCGCTCTTAAAGCGCGTAGAGGCAGAAGCCATAAATGGGGGCGGAAAGTAATAATGACGCCAGAAAAGATCAAAATCGCTGGCGACTATCTTAACGGTCGTAACGGCAAGCCCAGGCTAAGCGGACCGAAAACTGCGGCCAAGCTCGGGGTCTCGACGGCCGCAGTGTATCAGCACTGGAAACAGATCGGGTACCACAAGTTTGCACGCAAGCGACCTATAAAATTAGGGACCTAATTCGTCACGAACACCCCGTCGTGCTCCCACACGTATCGCACTTCATGCACGTGCCGTTGCGCACCAGCGTGAAGTTGCCGCACTCCCCGCAGGCCTCGCCTTCGTAGCCTTTGGCGCGCGCCTCGGCGCGCTTCTCGGAGGCCGCGTGCTTGGCGTGCACGCGCGCGTCCTGCGGGTCGATGCGCAGGTCGAGCTGCTCGGCCGGCGACAGCCGCGCCTCCGGCTCGGCCTTGAGCGCGGTGGCGGCGCCCGAGAAGGCGGTGACGTTGCCGGTCGTGCCGCGCGCGACCGCCTCGCCGGAAGAAGGCGAGCTCACCACCGACAGGCGATCCGTGCGCGAGCGGGTCAGGCCCTTGGAGACGTAGTTGGGCGCGGCCTTGCCTTCCGCCTCGCCCTTGCCGAGCGCGTCGAAGCCGCCGGCCTCGCTCGGGTCGACATGGGCGAGATCGAAGCGCTCGAGATAGCTCACCGCCAGCTCGCGGAACACGTAATCGAGGATCGAGGTGGCGTATTTGATCGAGTCGTTGCCCTGCACCGGGCCCTGCGGCTCGAAGCGGGTAAACGTAAAGGCGTCGACATATTCCTCGAGCGGCACGCCGTATTGCAGGCCGAGCGAGATGGCGATCGCGAAATTATTTAGCAGGCTGCGCAAAGCAGCGCCTTCCTTGTGCATGTCGACGAAGATCTCGCCTAGCCGCCCGTCGTCGTATTCGCCGGTGCGCAGGTACACTTTGTGTCCGCCGACCACGGCCTTTTGCGTGTAGCCCTTGCGCCGCGCAGGCAGCCGTTCGCGCTCGCGCAGCACGGTGATACGCTCGACGATCTTCTCCACGACCTTTTCGGCCAAGCCCGCGGCGCGCGCCGCGGCGGGACGCTCGATGAAGGCCTCCACCGCATCCTCCTCATCGTCCTCATCCGCGATCAGTTGCGAATTGAGCGGCTGCGAAAGCTTGCTGCCGTCGCGGTAGAGCGCGTTGGCTTTGAGCGCGAGCTTCCAGGACAACAGATACGCCGCCTTGCAGTCATCGACCGTGGCGTCGTTCGGCATGTTGATGGTCTTGGAGATCGCACCCGAGATGAAGGGCTGCGCCGCCGCCATCATGCGGATGTGGCTTTCGACCGAGAGGCACCGCTTGCCGATCTTGCCGCATGGGTTAGCGCAGTCGAACACCGGGTAGTGCGCGGGCTTCAGGTGCGGCGCGCCTTCCACCGTCATGGCGCCGCAAACGTGGATATTGGCGGCCTCGATCTCGCGCTTGGTGAAGCCAAGCGCGGCCAAGAGGTCGAAGGTCGGCAGCGCGAGGTTTTCGGCGGAAATGCCGAGCTTGTCGCGGCAGAACTCCTCGCCCAACGTCCATTTGTTGAAGGCGAACTTGATGTCGAACGCGGTGGGGAGCGCCTTCTCGACTTTGGCGATGGCCTCGTCGGTGAAGCCCTTGGCCTTGAGCGTCGTGTGGTTGATGCCCGGGGCCTGCGCCAGCGAGCCGTGGCCGACCGCGTAGACCTCGATCTCGGCGATGTCGGCTTCGGAATAGCCCAACGTGCGCAGCGCTTCGGGCACCGCGCGGTTGATGATCTTCCAGTAGCCGCCGCCGGCGAGCTTCTTGAACTTCACCAGCGCGAAGTCGGGCTCGATGCCGGTGGTATCGCAATCCATCACCAGGCCGATGGTGCCAGTGGGCGCGATCACGGTCGACTGCGCATTGCGGTAGCCGAACTTTTCGCCGAGTTCGAGCGCCTTGTCCCAGGCGGCCTTGGCGTGCTCGATCAGCGCCTTGTCGGCGCAGGCGGCGTGGTCGAGCGGCACGGGCGGCTGCGAGACCTTCTCGTAGCCGGTGCGCTCGTTGTAAGCGGCGCGGCGGTGATTGCGGATCACGCGCAGCATATGCTCGCGGTTCTTCTTGAAGCCGGGGAAGGGCCCCAGTTTCTCCGCCATTTCGGCGGAGGTGGCGTAGGAAACGCCGGTCATGATGGCGGTGAGCGCGCCGCCGATGGCGCGGCCGGCGTCCGAATCGTACGGAATGCCGGCGGTCATCAGCAGGCCGCCGATATTGGCGTAGCCGAGGCCGAGCGTGCGGAACTCGTAGGAGAGCTGCGCGATCTGCTTCGAGGGGAACTGCGCCATCAGCACCGAGATTTCCAAGACCACCGTCCACAGCCGCACCGCGTGCTCGTAGGACTCGACCTGGAACTGGCCGGTTTTCTGGTCGCGGAAGGTGAGCAGGTTCAACGACGCCAGATTGCAGGCGGTGTCGTCGAGGAACATGTATTCCGAGCACGGATTGCTGGCGCGGATTTCGCCCGAGGCCGGGCAGGTGTGCCAGTCGTTCACCGTGGTGTGGTATTGCAGGCCCGGATCGGCGCTCGCCCAGGCGGCGTAGCCGATCTTCTCCCACAGCGCGCGCGCGTCGAGCGTTTTGGCGATCTTGCCGTTCTTGCGGAAGGTCAGGTCCCATTTGGCGTCGGATTCGACGGCCTTGAGGAAGCCGTCGGTCACGCGCACCGAATTGTTCGAGTTCTGCCCGGAGACGGTCAGATAAGCCTCCGAATCCCAATCGGTGTCGTAGATCGGGAATTCGATGTCGCGATAGCCCTGCCGCGCGAACTGGATCACGCGCTTGATGAAGTTGTCCGGCACGTAGGCGCGGCGCGCGAGCTTGATCTCGCGTTTTAAGGCGGGGTTTTTCTCAGGGCTGAAGCAGTCGTCGCCCGAGCCTTCGCAATTCACGCAGGCCTTGAGCACGGCCTTGAGGTGCTTCTGGTTGATCTTGGAGCCGGTGACGAGCGCTGCCACCTTCTGCTCTTCCTTCACCTTCCAGTCGATATAGGTCTCGATATCGGGATGATCGACGTCGACGATCACCATCTTGGCCGCGCGCCGCGTGGTGCCGCCCGACTTGATGGCGCCCGCCGCGCGGTCGCCGATCTTGAGGAAGCTCATCAGGCCGGACGAGCGGCCGCCGCCCGACAGCTTCTCGCCTTCGGCGCGCAGGCGCGAGAAGTTCGAGCCGGTGCCGGAGCCGTATTTGAATAGGCGCGCCTCGCGCACCCACAGGTCCATAATGCCGCCTTCGTTGACCAGGTCGTCGTTGATGCCCTGGATGAAGCAGGCGTGCGGCTGCGGATGTTCGTAGGACGATTTGGATTTGGTCAGCTTGCCGGTTTCGAAATCGACGTAGTAGTGACCTTGGCTCGGGCCGTCGATGCCGTAGGCCCAATGCAGGCCAGTGTTGAACCATTGCGGCGAATTGGGCGCGCACATTTGCGTCGCCAGCATGAAGCGCAGCTCGTCGAAGAAGGCTTGGGCGTCTCGCTCGCTGTCGAAATAGCCGCCCTTCCAGCCCCAATAGGTCCAGGTGCCGGCCAGACGATCGAACACCTGCTTGGAAGAATTTTCGCCGATGTAGCGTTCTTTCTCGGGCAGAAGAAGGAGTTGTTCTTCGTCGGCCACCGAGCGCCACAGGAACGAAGGCACTGAATTCTCTTCGATTTTTTTCAGCCGGGCGGGCACGCCGGCCTTGCGGAAATATTTCTGCGCCAGCACGTCCGATGCCACTTGCGACCAGAAATCAGGGACTTCGACGTTGTCGAGCTTGAACACGACCGAGCCGTCCGGGTTGCGGATCTCGGATGTGGTGACGCGGAACGTAATGCCGCCGTATGCCGCGTCCTGTAACGTGTAAGCGGTGCCCTGCGTGCCTTGGGTGTCCTTTGTGTAGCGCCGTTCGATCCGCATTTTCGTCTCTAGCCCCTTGAATGCCGGGCGGCTGGCGGCCGCCGCGATTATCCCTGACGGACTCTGTCTTGTCCGCCTGTTTTGCTCGGCACGCTGTTCGACTACCCGTTACTCACTTAAGTGGGCCCGGTACCTTTATCCGGCACCGGCTGCTCCCGGTTTTTTGACCCTGACGGACAGCAACTCCCTGTCCCAAAACACCATTTCTGGCGTGGGTGCGCTCGCGACTTGACGTCGATATGAGGGTTCGGAGGGACCCGAAACTCAACTGGCACCGAACGCACCAAAGCTAGGAGGACTCGTACCCGTCGTCAACAACAGATAGTGATCAAATCTGAATCAAACACTAAGTCTTGTGGTTAAGCGGTTAACTTCGGGGATAACCCGCCGAAAACCAGTGTCAGTATTGAGCGATCCGCGGGGCGCGGAAAGCATTTTTATCGGACGCGGGCGGTAGGTTTTTATGCCTTCCCGAATGACGGAAAAATGACGCAAAACCGCACTTTCGCAATTATCCGCAACAAAATGCGCGGTTCCACGCCGCCGGGGATAAGGCCGGGAAAAGCCGCCCGTTCGGCCGCCGAGAGTCTCTGATTCTCGAAACGGGGTCAGTGTGTTAGCGCCAATGCGGTGATGTTGGCGGAGGGTTAGGAGGTTACCCAAGCCTGTGCACGCAATTTTCCGGCGCAAAGAATCTTAATCCGCCGCCGGCGGTCATTTTTCCCAATAAAATTCCCAAAAATCTCCATGGAATAAAGGCGGACCCGCGAACGAGCCCGCCTTTTTGACCGGCACTGTCATCCTGAATTTCAACACCGGGAGCCAAACCAAAGGCGACTCGAACCGAGGCTGATGAATTCCTAGGCAACATAGCCATCCGGGGCGGGAAAACGCAACATGCACTGCAACATAGCCTGAGCTAGTCCTGTGTGACCGCGCCGGTAGCTGCTGCTTTGCGCCGCGCCTTGGCTTTTGCGGTTCCGCCACCCGCGTCGTCTGAAACGGCGACCTCCGAACGCTGGCGCGGCAGCGCCTCCGGGTGATGTTTCTGCAGGAAATCAATCAGTTGCTCGCGCACCTCGCAGCGCAGGTCGAAGGCCTGGCCTGATGAGCGGGTGCTCATCAGACAGCGCAGCTCGATAGTGCCTTCCTTGGCGTCGGTGACTTGCAGATTGACCACGCGGCCATCCCAGTTCTTCGAGTTCTTGACGATCTCGCCGAGCTTGTCGCGGATGATCCCGACCGGCGCGCGGTAATCGACATAGATCATAGCGCTGCCGATCAACGCGGAGCCTTCACGCGTCCAGTTCTGGAATGGCTTTTCGATGAAATAGGAGAGCGGCACGATCATGCGCCGCCAGTCCCACAGCCGCACCACGACATAGGTCGAGGTGATTTCCTCAATCGAGCCCCATTCGTTTTCGACGACCACGGCGTCGTCGATGCGTATAGGCTGCGTCATCGCCAGTTGTATGCCGGCGATCAGGTTGCTGAGCACCGGGCGCGGGAGGGCGACGATGCCGGCGACACCGGCGGACGCAAACAGGCTCGCGCCGTATTGCCGCACCGGCTCGAAAGTCATCAGCGCGGCGCCGGCCGTCACCAGTACCACCAGCACGTCGGCGGCGCGCAACAGTACGCGCACCTGCGTGACGTGCTTGCGCGCCAGCAGGTTGTCTTCGACGTCAAGCCGGAATTGCCGCAAATAGAGGTCGGCGGCGATCCTGAGCGCGGCGATGGCCGCCCAGCCGATCAGCCCGATCACGGCAATCAGCAGAAGCCGCGTCAGCAATTCGGCGCTATTCGGGTCGAGCGGCGCGACGGCGATGGCGACCGCCATCGCCAGGATCATCAGCCCCAACTGGGTCACGCCGCGCATATTGGTGAAAATCGAGAACGCGTAAGGGTGGCGCTGGGCGAGCGCGCTACGCAATAGCTTGCGCACCCATTTGTGCAACGAAAAAGCGATGGCGCCCGCTACCACCACGATGATGACCGCGACCACCGGGTCGGGCAGCCACGTGAGCAGGTCTTTGACGGCAGTCAGCGCGTTTCGGATCGAATCCATGCGGATTTAATGGGTTTCATGCCTTTGCGGCGAACATGGCAGCTCAGCAATAGTGCGTGCTGGACAGGAGCGCGGCGAGGTGGCAAAACGCTGCCAATTCAACGCCTTTCAATGCGCGGTAGCGATGAAAAGTTTCCTGTTAAAGCTGTTCACCTGGTGGAATTCGCAGACCTTCGGGACCCAGTTCTGGACCTGGATGTACGGCGAAAAGGTCGGCGAGGACGAATTCGGCAACCGCTACTACCGCACCAAAGGCGGCAAGATCGATCCGCGCATGCTCAGCTTCGAGCGGCGCTGGGTGATCTTCAACGGCTATTCGGAAGCTTCGGCCATACCGCCGTCCTGGCACGGCTGGATGCACCACACGGTCGATACCCCGCCGACGCAAGAGAACTACAAGCCGCATGAGTGGGAAAAGCCGCACCGGCCGAATATGACCGGTACCGCGGGCGCCTACCGGCCGCCAGGCTCGACGCTCGCCGCCAACCGCCGTCCCAAGGCGACCGGGGATTACAAGGCCTGGAGCCCCGACAGCCGGGGCTGATCGCGGGGGTACTCGCCCTTTCGCTGCCGTATTCACCGTGTTAACCGGGCGCTGGCGTGGGCGACCGCTTAACCGCGCCGTTGCCCCTGCGGAACTATCTGTTTTCATGGCGCGAACTTCGCTCACCGCTTGCTGGCTGGTCGTTGCGGCGCTGCTTTCGACGCCGGCCGTCGCGCAGATATTCCGCGACGAGCCGCCGCGCCCGCCGGCCGACGTACCGAGTGCGCCGCCATCGCAACCGCCTTATTATCCCGGCCGCGCCGATCAGCCGCCGCCGCAGCCGCTGCCGGCGCCGATGAGTCTGCCGCCATCGAGCCGTCCCGGCGGCGGCGGCATCCAGTCGCAGCCGCTGCCGCCGCCGCCCGGTGTCGCGCCGGCCCCGCCGCCCGGCCAGGCACCGCAGGCCGCGACCCCGCCGCGCGCCTTGCCCGGCCTACCGCCCGGTCAGAAGCAACCGCGCGGCGCGCCGCCGCAGCCGGCCGATACTGCGCCGCAGCCCGGCGACGAAATCGTGGTCGAGCCGCCGCCGCAGCGCATTACCAATCCGAGCGCAGTGTTCTCCGGCCTCGACAAGATCACCGGCCGCATCATTTCGTTCGACGTCGCCATCAACGAGACCGTGCAATTCGGCGCGCTGCAGGTGACGCCGCGCGTGTGCTATTCGCGGCCGCCGACCGAAACGCCCAACACCGACGCCTTCGTGGAAGTCGACGAGGTGACGCTGCAGGGCGAGATCAAGCGCATCTTCACCGGCTGGATGTTCGCGGCGAGCCCCGGCCTGCACGCGGTCGAGCATCCGATCTACGACGTGTGGCTGACCGACTGCAAAGGCGGACAAAATCCGAGCGTGGCGGAAGCCCCGAGCGCGGCGCCGCCGCCGGCGCCCAAGCAGCCCGCGCGCGTGCCGCCGCCGCGGCGCCCGCCGCAGCCGGGAGCCTTGCCGCCTTTGCGTTAGCGAGCGCGCTCAGAATTATTTCGTATATGCGCCAGCGCTTCCGCACCGCCGAGCGGGCGATCGAGCGCGAGCGCACCGAAATCGGCATGGCCGAAAATCGCCTCTTCCAGCAGCCGATGATAGCGGCGTTTGGCGACCTCGACGGCGCCGAAAATCTTTAGGTGATCGGTGACGTATTGCGTGTCGAGCAGTCGGTAGTCGCCGGCGCGCAGGCGCGCCACCAGATGCACCAGCGCGATCTTGGAGGCGTCGCGCGCGCGATGGAACATGCTCTCGCCGAAGAAGGCGCGACCGAGCGAGACGCCGTAAAGCCCGCCGACCAGCGTATCGCCGTCATAGACCTCGACTGTGTGGCAATGCCCGTGCTCGAACAGGCTGCGGTAGATCTTGCGGATGCGGCTGTTGATCCAGGTGCGGGCGCGGCCGGCCTTGGCCTCGGCGCAGCCCTCGATTACCGCGTCGAAATCGCGGTCGACCCAGACGGTGAACGGGCTCGCGCGCACGGTGCGCGCAAGGCGCGTGGGAACGTGGAACCCTTCGAGCGGGATGATGCCGCGCATGTCCGGCTCGATCCAATAGAGCGCCGGGTCGTCCGCGCTTTCCGCCATTGGAAAGATGCCGCAGGCATAGGCCTTGAGCAGCACCTCCGGCGTGATGTCGATCGTTGAGTTCTCGCGATTGGCCATGCGAAACGGTATCGGGTTGCTGGGCGGTTCATTCTAGAGGCAGGCGGGCGCGATGGGGAGGCCGGATTTTAACCGGCCGGTGACCATGACTTGCCCAAATTGGCGAAAGATTGAACTCAACTCGCTGCCATGCGTTGGGGCCTCGCAAGCTCCGGGCCGATGGGGGAACCGGAACTTGAGGGGACGTGGCGCTATGTCGGGACAACTCACCAGCGTATTATTGGTCGAAGACGAACTTCTGATCAGCAAGCTCATCGCCGAAGTTTTGTCCGAGAACGGCTTTGCCGTGCACGCGGTGGAGGGCGGCGAGGAAGCGCTGCGCTATCTCGAGTCAGGGGCGGATGTGGACGTGCTGTTCACCGACATCAACCTCGCCGGGCGCATGGACGGCTCGGTGCTGGCACGAGAGGTGCGCGCGCAGCGTCCCGAATTGCCGATCGTCTATTGCTCCGGACGCTATTCGCCGTCCGCGGTGGCGCCGCCGGTCTCGCGCTCGATCTTTTTGCGCAAGCCCTATAGTCCGGCCGACTTATGCCGGTTGTTGGAACGGCTGACCGCGACGACGCATTAGCCGGCGCGCCGACAGACCGATCAATAAGCGTAGAACCACGCGCCCACCAGCGCGAGGCCAAACAATATGATCAGCAATGTCAGAATTCCGGCAACACTGCCGGTAATATAGTCATGTTGATCGCCACGGGTGATCATCGGCCATCTCCTTGGGCGTTTTTTCTACCCGCGAAGACCGACACCTCAGATCGGGGCTGGATCGCCCCGCACCAAGGGTCCCAGCATCCGCAGATTTGTTAGTTTGCATTTAGCCTAATGGCGAATACACGCCTTGCGTTTAGTCAAGGCGTTGAGCGATTAGCGCATAATTTCAAATGATAAGCCGATAAGCAGCCGCTATAGAAAGCCGCAGCCTCAGTTTTCCATCCCGCCTTGGCTAAGGAACTGCTCGAGCCAGTGGATGTGATAGTTGCCGTCGATGATGTCTTTCTCGCCGACCAGCGCGCGGAACAGCGGCAACGTTGTTTCAATGCCGTCCACCACCACTTCGTCGAGTGCGCGCTTGAGGCGCATCAGCGCCTCGGTGCGCGTCTTGCCATGCACGATCAGCTTGCCGACCAGCGAGTCGTAATACGGCGGAATGGCGTAGCCTTGGTAGACTGCGGAATCGATGCGCACGCCCAAGCCGCCTGGCGCATGGTAGTGGAGGATCTTGCCGGGCGAGGGGCGGAATGACACCGGGTTCTCGGCATTGATGCGGCACTCGATGGCGTGCCCGCGGAATTCGATGTCGCTTTGCTTGAGCGTGAAGTCGTTGCCGGCGGCGGCGCGGATCTGCTCGAAGATCAGGTCGATGCCGGTGATCATCTCGGTCACCGGATGCTCGACTTGGATGCGCGTGTTCATCTCGATGAAATAAAACTTGCCATCCTCGTGCAGGAATTCGACCGTGCCGACGCCGAGATATTTGATTTCGCGCATGGCCTTGGCCACGCTCTCGCCGATCGCATCGCGCGCGCTCGCGTTGAGCGCGGGCGAGGGGCCTTCCTCCCACACTTTTTGATGCCGCCGTTGCAGCGAGCAGTCGCGCTCACCGAGGTGGATGGCCTTGCCGTTGCCGTCGCCGAGCACCTGGATTTCGATGTGGCGCGGCTTCTCCAGATATTTTTCGAGATAGACCGCGTCGTCGCCGAAGGCGGCCTTGGCCTCGCTCCGCGCGGTCGCCAGCGCGCCGGCCAGGTCGGCTGCCGTGCGCACCACCTTCATGCCGCGGCCGCCGCCGCCGGCGGCCGCTTTGATCAGCACCGGATAGCCGATGCCGTCTGCGATATTGCCGGCTTCCGCATCGGAGTCGACGCCGCCGTCCGAGCCCGGCACCACCGGAATGCCGAGCTTTTTGGCGGTGCGCTTGGCTTCGATCTTGTCGCCCATCAAGCGGATGTGCTCGGCCTTGGGGCCGATGAAATGCACGTTGTGCTCGGCGAGGATTTCGGCAAAGCGCGCGTTTTCCGACAGGAAGCCGTAGCCGGGATGCACGGCATCGGCGCCGGTGATCTCGCAGGCCGAAAGAATTGCCGGGATATTGAGATAGCTTTCCTTCGCCGCCGGCGGCCCGATGCACACGCTTTCGTCGGCGAATCGCACATGCATGGCGTCGGCGTCGGCGGTGGAATGCACCGCCACGGTCGGGATGCCGAGTTCCTTGCAGGCGCGGATCACCCGCATGGCGATCTCGCCGCGATTGGCGATCAGAATTTTATCGAACATCGGACCGGCCCGGCAAAAATGCCGTCATTCGATGATGACCAACGGCTCGCCGAACTCGACCGGCTGGCCGTCCTCGAACAAAATCTGGATCACGGTGCCGGCGCGCGGGGCCGGAATTTGGTTCATGGTCTTCATCGCTTCCACCACCAGCAACGTGTCGCCGGCTTTCACCTGGGCGCCGATCTCGATGAACGGCTTGGCGCCCGGCTCGGGCGCGGCATAGGCGGTGCCGACCATGGGCGAGATTACCACGCCTGGATGTTTCAACGGATCGAGCGGCGCCGCCACCGATTGCGTGACCGGCTGCGGCACGGCCGCGCGCGGGGTTGCGGGCTGTGGGCCGGCGTTGCGCGCGACGCGCACGCGCTGGCCGTCCTGCTCGATCTCGATTTCGGTCAAGCCCGTTTCTTCTAGGAGCTTGGTCAGCTCGCGAATCAATTCATGGTCGAGGATCGGGGCTTTCGGCGCTTTTGCCATCGAGCAGTTCCGTTTTATTTTTTCGCTTTAGCGCCGACCAAGCCGGCCAAGCCGGTGACGGCAAGTGCGTAGCCCTGGATGCCGAAGCCGGCGATGACGGCCTTCGCGGCCTTGGAGACGTAGGAGTTCTGCCGGAAACTTTCGCGCGCGTGAATATTCGTAACGTGGATTTCCACAATCGGCATTTTCAGCGTCAGCAGGGCATCGAGAATGGCGATCGAGGTGGTGGTGTAGCCGGCCGGATTGATGATGAGGCCGGCGGCCTTCTTGGCCTGCGCTTCCTGGATCCAGTTGACCAGCTCGCCCTCGACGTTCGACTGCCGGAAAACGATCTCGAGCCCGAAGCGCTTGGCGGTGGCGCGGGTCAGCTTTTCGACATCGGCGAGCGTGGCGCGGCCGTATTTTTCCGGTTCGCGGGTGCCGAGCAAGTTCATATTCGGTCCGTTGAGGACGTAGAGCGTCTTAGGCATGGGCTCCCGGCGGCTGGCGCGCGTCTAATCGAACGTGGCGCGTATAAACTTCGGCACTTTATAGGTGGCCCAGGCGGGAAGGGGAAGCCCGGACGGCGTTCGCGTTTACGGCCTTTTGGTGTCGAGGGCTTGGGTTTCGCGCGCCGCCCAGTCGATCACGTCCTTGATCGCAGTCAGCCGTTGGCGGCCGGCGGCCCTGGCTTTGGTGAACAGGTCGATCTGGCGGTCGGCGCTGGTGCCGTCGAGCGCGATCCGGTGCAGGCGCCTGATTTCAGCCGCGCAGCCGAGCGCGTCGATGTCCTCGGCGATGAAATCGAACACCTGGTCGAGCCATTGCGCAAGCGTGAGCGGGGAGCGCGAAAACGGATCGACGAAAGTGGCGGCGATGCCGTAGCGCTGGGCGTGCCACTTGTTTTCCGCGGTGATGGCGCGCCCGACACGGTCGAAGCCGGTATTCAAGGCGCGGTCACGGTCGAGCGCGCGCACCAGGCAGCGGAACAAAGCGGCGATCGCGACGGCGTCGTCGAGCCGGGTGCAGCTGTCGGCGACGCGCAATTCGACCGTCGGGTTTCCGAGCGACGGCCGCAGCGCCCACCAGATGTAGCTCGCGTCCGGGATGATCTTGGCCCAAGTGAGCGCGGCGACGAATTCGTCATAGTCTTCCTTGGTGCGGAACAATTCCGGCAGGCCGGTGCGCGGCAGCTCGTCATAAGCGGCGAGGCGATAGCCGCACAGGCCGGTTAGGTGGCCCTGCCAAAACGGCGAGGAGGTCGAAAGCGCGAGCAGCAGCGGCAGATAGGGCGTCAGCCGCATGATCAGGTTGATGCGGGTGTCGAGGTCCGGCACCTCCACGTGCACATGCATGCCGCACAGCATGTTGCGGTAGCCGATCATCTGCAGGTCGTCCATGATTGCGCCGTAGCGGGCCTTCGGGGTGACGATCTGCTCGGGCCAGAACGCGAGCGGGAACGTGCCCATGGCGGCGAGGCCGAGTCTGTGCTCCGCGGCTGCCTGCCCAAGCGCGCGGCGGTAATGCATGAGATGCTCGCGCGCTTCCTTCATGGTCGCGCAAGGCGGTGTCGCCACCTCGATCTGCAATTGCAGCATCTCGGTCATGACGCGGTCGCCCAGTTCTTTGCGGGCGCGGGTGAGGAATTTTTTGTCGATGCGGCGCACGGCTCGGCGCGTCTTGGCGTCGAACACGAAATATTCCTCTTCCATGCCGACCGAATACATGCGCGCGATAACCCCCCGGGCGGGACGCGGTTCCCGGCTAATGATGACGCAATAACGGCCGTCGGGCGAGCCGGCGGCCGTTTGCCGTTTTATGAGATTATGCGCGAATGCTGCGCTGCGGTCAGCAGGTCGGCTTGCCGCAGCGCGCGGTGTTGACCTTTTCCTGCAAGCCGGGCAGCCCGATGGCGCCCACCACCACGTCGGAGCCGATTACGTAGCTCGGCGTGCCGTTCAAGCCTAGCGCCTCGGCTAGCTTGAAGTCCTCGTCGAGCGTGGCCTTCACCTCCGGGCTTTTCATGTCCTGTTGCAGTCGGCCCATGTCGAGGCCGACATCCTTGGCGACCGCAAGCGCGTGCGCTTCGTCGGCCGGACCGCGGCCGCCCAACAGCTTGGTGTGGAATTCGAGATATTTCTTGCCGGTCTTGTCCTGCATGTGCACGGCGACCGCCACGCGCGCGGCTTCCACAGAGCCCGGTCCGAGCACCGGGAACTCCTTGAGCACCACTTTGAGTTTGGGATCGGTCTTGATCAGCGTGAGCATGTCGTCCATCGCGCGCTTGCAGTAGCCGCAATTGTAATCGAAGAACTCGACGAAGGTGACGTTGCCGCTCGGATTGCCGAGCGTGACCTGGTTGGGCGAGGAAAACAGCTTCTGCGCGTGTTCCTTGACCGCGACTTTATGTTTCTCGGCTTCGGCGGCGGCCTGGCGCTTCTCCAATTCGGTCATGGCCTCCTGGATCACTTCCGGATGCGCGAGCAGGTAGTCGTGCACGACGCGCTCGATATCGCCGCGCTGGGCGGGCGAGAAATTCTGCGCCCGCACGGCTTGCGGCGCTGCGGTAGCCAGCAACGCGGCACAAATGGCGGCGATCAGGCGCGTGCTCGATGTCATCGGTTTTGTCCTTGCTGTGGTCATTTTGCGGCGTTCGACCGTTTCACGGTGACGATGTCGTCGGCGCGCACCCAAGCGGGCGAACCGACGGGCAGGCGAGTTTTGGCGCGCGAGGCAAGCTGAGCCGCCGTCTTGATGTCGCCGCGCATGAAGGCCGCCTGCGCGGCGGCAAGATCGGCCTGTGCGAGATCGCCCTTGCGGCCATAGGCCATGGCGAGCTGGGCATAGGCATCGGGCGATTCAGGTTCGCGATTGAGCGCCGTGTGCAGCAATGGGACGGCCTCCTCGGCGTACTTGGCGTTGTTGGTGGCGATCAGCGCCTGGCCGAGCATGATATCGATCAGCGGGGCGCCATGGGCGAGCGCGACCGCGCGCCGCAGCGGAGCGATCGCCTCGGCCGGGTGGCCGCCATCCAGCAAGACCTGGCCCTTGAGCTCGTAGAAATATGGATTGTTCGGCTCAGTCTGAATCAAGCCATCTATCTGCGCGACAGCGCTGCGCGCGTCACCATGCCGGTAAGTCGAGATGGCGCGGGCATAGAGCGCCGGCAGGCTATGGTCGCTGAGCGGATAGCGGCGATAGACGGTATCCGGCCGGTCGAGGAAGCCGGACAATTTCGCGCGCATCATGTCGTGACGAAACTGCAATTCCGGTGGATCCTTGACGTCGAAATAGGGACTGGCCTTGGCCAGCGTCTCGAGCGCGGCGACGCGTTCAGGTGGCAGCGGGTGGGTCTGCAGATAGGGGTCGGCCCTGCTCAAGCCGAACAACATCTCGTTGCTCAGGCGCTTGAACAAGACCAGCATGCCGCGGGCCGACTGATGGGTGGCGGTGAGGAATTTCACGCCGGCGTGGTCGGCCTGGTCTTCCTGCGTGCGCACGTAGGCAAGCAGCGAGTGCTGGATCGCCGATTGTGGCGCCATGAGCGCCGCCACACCGACATCGCCGTTGCCGGAGCGCGCGCCAGCAACCAGGGCGCCGACGCCCGCCAGCATGGCGACGATCGATGCGGTTTGCGCCTGGGCGAGCTTCTCGCGCAGCTTCATCAGATGACCACCGGCGAGGTGGCCGGTCTCGTGCGCGAACACGCCGATGACCTCATTCGGCGTCTTGGCTTCAAACAGCGCGCCGGAATTTATGAAAATATGGCGGCCGTCCATGACGAACGCGTTGAAGTTGGGGTCGTTTAGGATGACGATCCTGACGTTCTGCTGGGCGAGACCGGCGGCCTTCAGGATCGGCGCGGAGTAGTCGCGCAGCAACTGCTCGATCTCGGTGTCGCGGATGATCGGCACACCGGTTGTCACTCGCTCCTGCGCGCGCGCCGGCTGGAGTCCCGGTCCGCCGCCGGCGGCCGCCACCGCAATGGCGGTGATTAGCGCAAGCGCGCGGCTTGCTGGCGCCATGCGCCATGCCCTGGTAGGTGTCCCGTTATCGTTCATGCCGAAATATGCCACTGAATCGCGTGAACCTAGTGGTGGCCCGCAAGGCGGTCAACGCGGCTTGCGATCACGTCTGAGTCATGAAAAACGCAAGTTCTAGGAAGCTTTGGGAATACGGCAACAGCGGGGCGGCAGTGGCGCCCAATAGGTCGGTTTAGCGATGCTTGAGGCGGCAAAACACCTGCTAACGCCCTCCAAACGCAGCAATGTGCCGCCCTTCATCGTCATGGACGTGATGGCGGCGGCGGCGGCGCTGGAGGCCAAGGGCGCCCGCATCATCCATATGGAGGTCGGCCAGCCTGCGGCGCCCGCGCCGGCAACCGCAATTGCCGCGGCGCAGGCCGCGCTCAACGCCGGCCGCATCGGCTATACTGAGACGCTCGGCATCCCCAGTCTGCGGACCCGAATCGCCCGCCATTACGCCGACACCTATGAGCTCGCGCTCGATCCGGCGCGCGTGGTGGTGACCACCGGCTCCTCGGGCGGATTCATCCTGGCGTTTCTTTCGCTATTCGAGCCGGGCGGCCGGGTGGCGCTGGCCAATCCCGGTTATCCGCCGTACCGGCATATTTTGAGTGCGCTCGGCTGCGAGCCGGTGCTGATCGATACCTCGGCCGAGACGCGCTGGGCGCTGTCGGCCAAGGCGCTGATCGCTGAGCATCGCAAGATACCGCTTGCGGGCGTGGTGGTCGCAAGCCCGGCCAATCCGACCGGCACCATGATGGATGCCGACGCGTTTTCGCGCCTGATCGCGGTCGCCGAAGCCGAAGGCATCCGCGTGATCTCCGACGAGATCTATCACGGCCTCGATTACGCGTTCGCCGCCGAGACCGCGGCCAATCTTTCTGAGCGCGTGCTGGTGATCAATTCCTTCTCCAAATATTTCTGCATGACTGGCTGGCGCGTGGGCTGGATGGTGGTGCCAGAGAGCCTCGTGCGCGCGGTCGAGCGGCTGCAGGGCAATCTGGCGATCTCGGTGCCGACGTTGTCGCAAATCGCGGCGCAAGCCGCCTTCGACGGCTGCGCCGAGATGCAAGCGGTCAAGCACGGCTACGAGGAGAACCGGCGCATTCTCACAGAAAGCCTGCCGAAGGCCGGGCTCGACAAATTCTTGCCGGTCGATGGCGCATTCTATCTCTACGCGGATATTTCGAAATTCTCCAGCGACAGCCTGGATTTCGCCAAGCGTATGCTGGAAGAGGCGCACGTGGCGGCGACCCCCGGCATCGACTTCGATCCCGTCAACGGGCACAATTTCTTGCGCTTCTGTTACGCCGGATCGACGGCAGAGATGCACGAGGCGGTGGAACGGATCGGGGCCTGGCTCAAACGCTAGAACTCTACGTCCAGCTCGACTACTTCATCCGGCTCGGCCTTGGCGCCTTCGATCCATTCCTGCATCGCCGGTAGCGCCATGATCGCCTTGCAATAGCCGGCGCAATCGGATTCGAGCTTGACGTCGTAGGTGAGGAAGCGCGTCACCACCGGCGCGAACATGGCATCGGCCATGCACGGCCTGTCGCCGAACAGGAACATGCCGCCGTGGGTGTCGAGGCATTCGCGCCAGATGAAGACAATGCGGTCGATGTCGGCCTGCGCGCCCGCCCACACCTTGAAGCCGGGGTGATGCGCCTTAAGGTTCATCGGCAGCGCCGAGCGCAGATTGGAAAAGCCGGAATGCATCTCGCCGCAGATCGAGCGGCAATGCGCGCGCGCGGTACGGTCCTTCGGCAAGAGGCCTGCTTCCGGCATGCTCTCGTTGAGATATTCCGCGATCGCCAATGTGTCCCAGACCTTGACGCCGTCGTGGGTCAGGCATGGCACCAAGAACGAGGGCGACAGCAGCAACAGCTCGGCGCGGGTCGAGGGATCGTCGCTGGCGACCGCCTGCTCCTCGAAGTCGAGCCCGGCCATCTTGCATAACAGCCAGCCGCGCAGCGACCAGGAGCCGTAATTCTTGCTGGCAATGGTGAGGGTAGCCTTGGCCATGGGGCGCAATCATCCCTGTTCGACACGGCCCGGCATTCGGCAGCTTAGACGAAAGTTCTGCCCGTTCAATACCTTCCCGTGGCGCAAAAAAGCATGGCAGACCGTTTGTCCCCAGGCTTGCCTGCGCTGAATATTATCTCGCACTGCAACATCAAATGCACTAGCTTTCGTTTGCGGTCCGCCGGGGCCGCCGAGGAATCGATGCTCTATCAGGCGTATCAGGCGCATTCCGACATCATGGTGCCGGTGCGCGCCTTAGCTGGGATGGCGGCAAGGACCATGGGCACCAGGCTCAATGGTTCCGCGCGGCCATCGGCGCTCGGCAATCTCACCGCGGCTTACGAGTTGATCGCGCGCGCGGGGCTCACCCACGCCCGCCCGCCTTACGGTATCGAAAGCGTCATGGTGGGCAATCGCGAAGTGGCGGTGACCGAGGAAGCCGCCGAGGTGACGCCGTTCGGCACGCTCCTGAACTTCAAGAAGGACATCGACCAGGCGCAGCCGCGCGTGCTGTTGATTGCGCCGCTGTCCGGCCATTTCGCTACGCTGTTGCGCGCGACCGTGCGCACCATGCTCGCCGAACATGACGTCTACATCACGGATTGGCACAATGCGCGCGACGTTTCGATCGAGCATGGCCGCTTCGGTTTCGACGACTATATCGGCCACATCGTGCGCTTCCTGGAGGTCATGGGGCCGGGCGCCCATCTTGTGGCGGTGTGCCAGCCGTGCGTCGCCGCGCTGGTGGCGGCGGCGGTGATGGCGCAGGGCGACAATCACGCCGCGCCGCGCTCGATGACATTGATGGCTGGCCCAATCGACACCCGCGTCAACCCGACCAAGGTCAACGAGCTCGCCAAGGGCAAGCCGATCGAGTGGTTCGAGAAGAATCTGATCGCATCGGTGCCCGCGCGCTACGCTGGGGGCGGACGCAAGGTCTACCCGGGCTTCGTGCAGCTTGCCGCCTTCATGAGCATGAACATCGAGCGCCACGTGAAGGCGCACCAGGAGCTGTACGAGAATCTGGCGCGCGGCGAGGCGGAGAAGGCGGCGCAGACCAAGGCATTCTACGACGAATACTTCGCCGTGCTCGATCTCACCGCGGAGTTTTATTTGGAGACGGTGAAGCTTGTGTTCCAGGAGCACGCGCTGCCGCTCGGTGCGCTTACGTATCGGGACGAAAAAGTCGAGCCAAAGGCGATCAAGCGTACCATGCTGTTCACGGTGGAGGGCGAGAAGGATGACATCTGCGCGGTCGGACAGACTTTAGCGGCGCATGATTTGTGTACGTCGTTGCGGCCCTACCGCAAGCGTCACCACATGCAGGCGGGCGTCGGCCATTACGGCGTGTTTTCCGGCCGCACCTGGCAGCACCAGATCTATCCGATGGTGAAGAACGTCATTTTGCAGAGCGATTGAGCGCGCTCAAACGTAAGTGATATAGATCGCCGCCGCCGCGACACCCAGCAGCGCCAGCGCCAGCAGCATAACCGCTGGGCGGCGCCCAGCCACGCCGCCGAAGCCGATGGCATAGGCCGCTTTCGCGACATTGTTCGACGAGGCCGCGATCAGCACGGCGGCGCACAAGCTTGCGACCGGCATGCCGGCGATGCCGCCTTGCGCGATATTGAGCACAAAAGGATCGATGTCGGTTAGGCCCACCACCGCCGACAGCGCGAGAATCCCGCTTTCGCCGAACGCCCCTTTGACCCAGGCCGAGATCGCCGAGATCACCACGATGAGCAGCGCGAATATGAGCGCGGTCGGAATCTGCAGCGGGTTTTTCGGCAGAACGGCGAGACTGTTTCTGGCGGCGCGCGGGCGCGGCCGGCGCCATTCGTAGATCGAAAGCGCGGCCCCGATCGCGCACAAGGCGGCAAGCGCCGGCGCCAGCGTCAGCGCGAAATGCGTGTCGAAAACGGCGACGACGATGCCGAGCCGGACATACATCACCGCCGTCGCCGCCACGATGCCGGCCGAGATATCGGCGGGGGCCTGTTTGGTCTCGCGCAGCCGCTTGGCGAGGACGACGGTCGTCGCCGTCGACGAATAAGCCCCACCGAGCACGGCCGGCAGCAGCGCGGCGTTTTTGATCGGCGCGTAGCGCTGCAGCAGGTAGCTCAAATAGGAGAGGGTGCAGATCGTCACCACCGCCAGCCACACCCCGTAAGGCGTCAGCGGCGTCAGGCTGCTCACGCGCTGGTGCGGCACCAGCGGCAGGATGATGCCGACCAGGATGAGGAACATGCCGGCGGTGATGAGCTCGTCGCGTGGCACCACGTGAATGAGCCGGTGCAGCCGTTCGCGCGCGCCGAGCAGCAGCACGGCCGCGACGGTGAGCGCGACCGCCACCCAGGGCGGCTGCAGCAAGGCGATCGGCCCGATCACATAGGCGAGCAAATTCGAGGCCGGGATCATGAAACTGGGCGGTTCGGGCGTCTGCGGCGCCGCGCGCAAAAAGGCGTGCAGCCAGGCGGCCAGGCCCAACAGGCCGGCAACGAACGCGAGCGCATGCGTGGGCTCGATCAGATAGAGCGTGGCGCCGCCCATGGCGAGCATCGGGAAGGTGCGGATGCCGCCCGGGCTCGAGCGTTCGCCTTTCTTATAGGTCTCCTCGAAGGCGAGCCCCATGAATACGGCGAGCCCGACGGCCAATGCCAGCCGTCCGGCCAGTTCCAAGGGCGTGAGCGAGGACATCATGGCGGCATCCTATTCCATTTTCGAGGACGAATACCTACATCTCGGTTCGCCAACCCAACCCAGAAACATCTTATGCTCGATTTTGCATCCTCTTCCGAGGTTGAGGAGCTACGCACGGCGCCATCGCCCGATGCCGAGCTTCTCGACGCTTATTCCAACGCGGTGATCACCGTGGCCGACCACGTCGGCCCGGCGGTGGTGCGCGTGGAGACACGCACGGCCAATGGCCGCTCCGGCGGGGTCGGTTCCGGCGTGGTGATCGCGCCGGACGGCTTGGTCCTGACCAACAGTCACGTGGTGCAGGGCGCCAAGGAGGTGCGGCTTGCCGACGCCGAAGGCCGCCTCATGGAGGCGCGCACGTTGGGCGAGGATCCCGACACCGACCTTGCGCTGCTGCGCGCAGGCTCCGCGCGCGATCTGGCGCACGCCACGCTCGGCGATTCCAAGGCGCTCAAGCGCGGGCAATTGGTGGTCGCCATAGGCAATCCGCTCGGCTTCGAGTTCGACCGTCACCGCCGGCGTCATTTCGGCGCTCGGCCGCTCGTTGCGTTCGCGCAATGGGCGGCTGATCGAGGACGTGATCCAGACGGACGCCGCGCTTAACCCCGGAAATTCGGGCGGACCGCTGGTCTCCACGCGCGGCGAGGTGATCGGCATCAACACCGCGGTCATCATGGGCGCGCAAGGCATCTGTTTTGCGGTCGCCAGCAACACCGCGCAATTCGTGCTGAGCGAACTGATCAAACACGGCCGCGTGCGACGCGGGTTTATCGGCGTGTCCGGCCAGACCGCGGCGGTACCGCGCCGGCATGCGCGCAACGCCGGCATCGAGAATTCTGCCGGCGCCATGATCACCGCGCTCGAGCCGAACGGGCCGGCGGTGCTCGCCGGGCTGATGACGCTCGACATTATCGTGCGGGCAGACGGCGCGCCGGTCACCGGCGTCGACGATCTGATCCGGCTGCTCAACAGGGAGCGGATCGGACGCAAGCTTGCAATCGACGTGCTGCGGCGGGGGACCTTGCGCACATTCGAGGTGACGCCAACGGAGCGGCCCGCGCTGCGGGCCGCTTAACCCGTCATTTCCCCAGGCGCTTTAGTTCGACCCCGGCGGCGAGATAATAGACGGTGTGAATATTGCACACCGCGCGCGCGCGTGTGAGCTGCTGGGAGGCGGCGGCATTGTCTTTTTTGGCCAGCGCCTGTTCGGCGGCAAAGAACGACAGACCGCATTCGCGGGCGTGCCCCATGGCGCCGTGGTTCGACGGCGGCGTCAGTTCGTCGAGCTTGGCCTGCCCGCTGAAATACGCGATCAGCGTGCCGGGCCATTGCTTGACATTGATCTTGCCGGCGTTGCGCGCCAACTCCTCGGCGTCGTTCTCGCCGGCGCGCGCACGCGCGATGTGCAGCCAGGCCGCCTGATAGGGCAGCCACAACACGTCGCCGCTGCGCGCGGGCATTCCAAGCGTGAGCGCCTTGGTGAAATCGGCGGCCGCGGCGGCATAATGTGCGGCGATAAATTGCGCATAGCCGCGTTCGCTGTAGACGTCCAAGGCTTCGATGCCGGCGTCCTTGGATTCTTTGCCAATAAGGGCAAGCGCGGTGGTGTAATCGGCGACCGCGCGATCATAGTCGCCTTTAGCGCTTTGGCTGTTGGCGCGCTGCACCAGCGTGAGCGCCGACTCCTTGATCTTGAGCGCGGCATCGAAATCGGCAATCGCAGGCTCATATTGGCCATTCAGGTCGTAGGCTTGCGCGCGCGCGACATAGACGTCGGCGTCGTCGGCCTTGATGCCGATCGCGGCGGTGAAATCGGCGATGGCGTCGGTGCGGAACTGGCGCGCCTGATCGAGCCGCTCGAAGGCGTCGGCAATCAGACTCTTGGAGGTGTATTCGCTGCCGCGTCCCTTGCGGGCGGCGAAATGATCGGCGGGCGAAAGATCGTTGGCCGCGAGCGCCTGCGTGAACAGTCGGATGGCCTCGTCGACTTGACCCTGCTGCGCCGCCGTATTCGCCGCCTTGAGATCGTCGAGCCCGCCGGCCTGCACATTTGCGGCAAAAACCGCCAGGCACAGCGCCGCCAATAAAATTCTGACCATGACTACCCCAATACTCCGTGTCCGCCGCTCGCGTGGCGCGGTGTCACAAGCCGTCGATGCCGAGTCAAGTCCACGCCTCTCGTTAGCCTTTTGCCTTCAGCGCGGAGTAGATTTCCAGCGCCTCTTTTGGCTTGGCGTTCTTGTGCACCACCGCGTTGACGGCGGCGAACATCGCCTTCGGCGCGTCGGACTGGAAGATATTGCGGCCCATGTCGACGCCTGCGGCGCCCTGCTGCACGGCGTTGTAGGCCATGGTGAGCGCGTCGAGCTCGGGCAATTTTTTGCCGCCGGCCATCACGATCGGTACCGGGCAGGAAGCGGTGACGGTCTCGAAGCCGTCCTCGACGTAATAGGTCTTGACGTATTGCGCGCCGAGTTCGGCGATGATGCGGCAGGCGAGGCGAAAATATTGCGCGTCGCGCACCATGTTCTTGCCGACCGCGGTGACGCCCATCACCGGCATGCCGGCGCGCAAGCCGGCGTCCACCAGCCGTGTCATGTTGTGTACGGAGCGCGTTTCGTGTTCGCCGCCGATGAACACCTGGATGCCGACGCCGGCCGCGTTGAGCCGCATTGCGTCGTCCATGTCCATGACGATCTGTTCATCGGAAAGTTCTTCGCGCAGGATGCTCGGCCCGCCGCTGGCGCGCAGCACCATCGGCTTTGTGCAATCGGCTGGGATCACGCTGCGCAAGACGCCGCGCGTGCAGAACAACGCGTCGCATTGCGGCAGCAGCGGCACGATCGAAAGATCGATGCGCTCGAGCCCCGAAGTCGGCCCCTGGAAATAGCCGTGGTCGACGGCGAGCATCACGGTGCGTCCGGAGGCCGGATTGAACACGCGGGCGAGCCGATTCTTCATGCCCCAGTCGAGCTGGTGCGAGCCTTTCAGGAAAAAGCCCGGCGCGGCCTGGGAGCGATCCGCCTGGTAGCGTTCGCCCGCTTTGTCGGCTTCCGGCATGAGGATACTCGTTAGACCCGGTGCAAGATGGGAGCGCGTTATTGCTTCGGGGCGGGAGCCGGAGGTGCCGCGTCCGCCGGTTTGTCCATCGGCTTGGCGGCCATCGGTTTCTTGGCCGCCGGCTTCTTGGCGGTTTTCTTCAAATCCTTGCGCGCGGCCGGCTCGTAATTGCCCTTGCCCATGCACTTAGCCATGAAGGCCTTGAGCTTGGCGCCTTCCAGCTTCTGGTCTTCGGCGCCGATCTTGCAGGTCGCCATCTTCTCCGCCTTGGTGACGGCGGCGCCGGCAGGCGTTGCGACAAGCAGTAGCGGAAGGAGGGCGGTGAGGGCCAGCAGTCGCGGCATGGTCTTAGCTCCTTTGCGGTTTCTCAAGACAGCAGCACGATAGCATGGTTTTTCTGCGATGGCGTCAGCGCAACGCGGCGGCGATGTTGCCGCCGTCCACCGTGGTGACGTCGGCGGTGGTTTTCAGCGCCAGCGCCTGGGCCAAGAAGGCCAGCGCCACGTCTTGCGCGGTGACTTCGCGGCCCAGGAGATTGCCGCTCATATAGGCTTTCTCACTTAACCCGCGAGCCTTGGCGCGCTGCTTGATGAAATCGCCGGTGATGATGCCGGAACGGATGCGGTCGGCGTTGACGGCGTTGGCGCGGATGCCGTCGGCGCCGTAATCGAGCGCGTATTGGCGGACCAGAAACAATGTCGCCGCCTTGGGCAGGCCATAAGGCCCGAAATCGGCGCCCGGGTTCACCGCCTGCTTGGAAACATTGAACAGCAAGCAACCGCCGGTGCCTTGCGCCAGCATGATCTTGACGGCCGCCTGCGCGACTTTCTGGTGGGCGAAGAAATTCAATTCGAAACTTTTGCGCAGGATCGTCTCGTCGACCTCGCCGATCTTGCCCTGCCAGGCGGCGCCGGCATTGGAGATCGCGATATCGACGCCGCCGAATGCGGCAACGACTTGGGCGAACGCCTTGCGCACCGAGCCGGCATCGGTCACGTCGCATTCAATGGCGATGGCCGAGCCGCCGGTCGCCTCGGCCTGCCGGGTCGCCGCGGCGGCGTCGATGTCGAGCAGCGCGACTTCGGCGCCCGCCGCCGCGAAAGTCTTGGCGGTGGCCGCCCCGATGGCCCCGCCGGCGCCGGTTACAACCGCGATCTGGCCTGCGAGCGGCAAATTCTTAGCCGCGCCGAGCTTGGCCAGTTCCAGCGGCCAATATTCGCAATCGAACATGTCGGCCGGCGAAATAGACGTGAAGCGGCCGATTGCCTCCGCGTTGGTGATGCCTTCGACCGTAGCCTGCGCGATATCGGCGGCGATGCGGGCATCATTGGCGCTGGCGCCCAGCCCGAACAGGCCGAGGCCCGGCACCAGCGCGACGCGCGGCGCCGGATCGTGCATGGCGGTGCCTTTCGCGCCCTTCTTGTGGCGGGCGAAATAGGCTTCGTAGCTATCAACGAATTTCTGCGCGGCTTTGTGCGAGACGCTTTTAAACGCATCGAGCTTGCCGGCCGCCGGCGCGGCTAAGATCAGCGGCCAGGGCTTCACGCGCATCACATGGTCGGGCGTGATTACGCCGGCGCGGGCGTAACGCGGGACTTCTCTGCCGTTGACGAAATTCAGGATCGCGTCGCTCGCGCGGAACTCCAGGATCGGGCGTTTGTGTGCGCCGTCGCCATGCGTATCTCGCAGCGTGCAAGCGCCGCGCAGGATCGGCGCGACGTCGGACGCCGCCGCGATCTTTTGCGGCAGCTTGGCGGACACGAACACGGCCTTGCGGTTTTTCTTGAGTCGGTTTTCCGCGCGCGTGACGAAGGCGATCATGCGTTCGTACGCCTCGCGCGCGTCGCCGCCGAAAGTGAAGATACCGTGCTTGTCGAGGATCAAGCCTTCGACGCTCTGGTTTTTGTCGAATACCTCTGCGGCTTTTTTGGCGAGCCCGAAACCCGGCATTAGATAGGGCACAAAGCCGAGCCGTCCGCCGAATACTTCCGCGCACAGCCCGGCGGCGTTCGGCTGGTCGATCAGGCTGAGTACGGCGGTTGCGTGCGTGTGGTCGATAAATTTTGCCGGCATGAAGGCGTGCAACAGAATCTCAACCGAAGGCGACAGCGCCTGCGGATCGATCAAATAGGCACGCTGCGCCTTCGCCATCTCGGCATCGGACAGCGTCTTGCGCGCACGCAAGGTGCGCAAAGATTCGAGGCGCACGGCCGGGAAACCGGCAAGCTCGATCGAGCCCATGTCCCAGCCCGAGCCTTTCACGCGCAGCACGGCGACCCGATTGCCGGCGAGGTCGCGCTCTTCGGTCTTAAGCGATGAGTTGCCGCCGCCATGCAGGACGAGTCTGGCGTCGCGGCCGATGAGGCGTGTGGAATAAATCCGCAGCGCGAGGTCGGGCGCGATGCCAACCTTGCCATAGCGAGCGACCGCTTGTTTGGCCTCGCGCTCGACCCAGGCCGATTTCATTTGTCCGCGCCCGCGCTAGCCCTTGTCGCCCAAGAGGCGTTTGGCCCACCAGCCGCGCTTGGGCTGGCCGCTATCGTCGCTCGCCGTCGAAGAGACCACCGGAGTCGGCGGCGGAATATTCGGCGCAGGTGGCGGCGGGGCGCCCGCAGCGCCGATCGGCGCCGGTTCGCGGATGGTCGAACGCCGCCGCGGCGGTTCCGGTTCGGCCGGTGCGGCGGCCTGCGGCGACGGAGGGGACGCCGGCGGTGGGTTATAGGGACGATCGACGAACGGCCGTTCCGCGGGCGGCGCGTCATAGGCCGGTGCGCTATCGAAACTTGACGGCGGCCGATCGAGGTCCTCGACCGCGCGCTGTAACTCGGGTTCGGGCCGCCCGCCATTGGATTGGAACGGTGCGTCGCCCTCGCGGCCCTGCCGGTTGCGGCGTCCGCCGCGGCGTCCGCGCCGGCGCCGGCGGCGGCCATCGCCCCCTTCGGCCCCGCCCGGAGCGCCGCCCTGGCGCGGCTGCTGCTCGTCGAGCCCAACTTCCTCGGGCGATCCGGCGTCGTGGTCCTCGTGCGCAATCGCATGCTCGGGCACGGTGTCGCGGGTAAATTGCGGGGTGCCCTCGCGTGGCTCACGCGGCTCGCCGCCACGGCCGCGGCCACGCCGACGGCGCCTGCGGCCGCCCTCGCGCTCGCCGCCGCCGCGCGGCGCTTCGCCGCCGGTATCGGCTTGCGCAAGATCACGCGGCTCGGCTTCTTCTTCGGCTTGCGTCTCGGGCCCCTCATCGATGTCCGCTTCTGCCTCGGCATCGAGTACGTCTTCGTCCGCCTCGACGGCTGAGGCCAATGGCGGCTGCGCCGCGGCGGCCAGAAGTTTGGCCGCTTCCACCGTGTGCACCTGTTCGCCGCGATCGACGATGTAGGACACCTGGGCGTTCACGGTCGGGTCGGCGGAAATGGTGATAGTGATGCGGAAGCGCTGCTCCAAATCGCGCAAATGCGCGCGCTTGTGGTTGAGCACATAAAGCGCGACTTCCGAGCGCGTGCGCACGATCAGATTGTGCGTGGCGCCCTTGATCAGCGTTTCTTCGATGGCGCGCAGCAATTGCAGCGCCACCGAGGATACAGAGCGCACGTGGCCGGAACCGCCGCAGACCGGGCATTTTTCGGTCGAGGACTCCAACACCGAAGTGCGGATGCGCTGGCGCGACATTTCCAAGAGGCCGAAATGCGAGATGCGGCCGACCTGGATGCGGGCGCGGTCGTGCTTGAGTGCGTCCTTCAGCCGCCGCTCGACGTTGCGATTATTGCGGCCTTCGTCCATGTCGATGAAATCGATGACGATAAGTCCGGCGAGGTCGCGCAGGCGCAGTTGCCGCGCGATTTCCTCCGCCGCCTCGCCGTTGGTTTTGAGCGCGGTGTCCTCGATGTGATGCTCGCGCGTGGCGCGCCCCGAGTTCACGTCGATGGCGACCAGGGCTTCAGCCTGGTTGATTACGATGTAGCCGCCGGAACGCAGCTGCACGACGGGCGAGAACATGGCGTCGAGTTGGCTCTCGATGCCGTAGCGCGTGAACAGCGGTTGCGTGTCCTTGTAGAGCTTGACGTGCTTGGCGTGGCTCGGCATCAGCATGCGCATGAACTCTCGCGCTTCCTTGTAGCCCTCCTCGCCGGAGACGACGATCTCGTCGATGTCCTTGGTGTAGAGGTCGCGGATCGAGCGCTTGGTGAGCGAGCCTTCCTCGTAGACCAGCTTGGGCGCCATCGATTTGAGCGTGAGGTCGCGCACCGTCTCCCACAGGCGCAGCAGATATTCGAAATCGCGTTTGACTTCCGTTTTTGTGCGGCTGGCGCCCGCGGTGCGCAAGATCACGCCCATCCCGGGCGGCACTTCCAGTTCGCCGGCGATTTCCTTCAGCCGGCTGCGGTCCTCGCCGGAGGTGATCTTGCGGGAAATGCCGCCGCCGCGCGCGGTGTTGGGCATCAGCACCGAATAGCGGCCGGCGAGCGAGAGGTAAGTGGTCAGCGCCGCGCCCTTTGTGCCGCGTTCTTCCTTGACCACCTGTACCAACATCACCTGGCGGCGCTTAATCACCTCTTGAATCTTGTACTGGCGGCGGAAGCGCGGCATGCGCTCCTGCACTTCCTCCATGGCGTCGGCGCCGCCGACGGATTCCACCTGTTCGTCCTCGTGGTGATCTTCGCCGTTGCCGCCGCGAGGCTCAATGGCCGCGCCTGGCTCACCGGATGGCGCGGGTTCGGCAGGGACGGCGAGGTGGTCCCCGGTCTCGCCGTTGTCTTCGCCGCCTTCCGGCGCCGTCTCGGCAGCCGCGTCGTCGGCGGGGGCTTCGGTCTCCTCGCGCACCAGCTCTTGCGCTTCAAGTTCGGCGGATGGCGTCGTTGCCGCCATGACCGCGGCGGTCTCTTCGATCTGCTCGGGCGAGGGCTCCACGGCAGGCGCTTCACCCGCCGGCAATTCGGCGGCTTCGCTTACCGGCTCCTGGTGTTCCGGTACTTCGCTGGCGATTTGCTCGCTCTGCACCACGTCGCGGTTGCGCGCGCGATCGGCGCCGCGATGGCGGTTGCGCCCGCCGCGCCGGCTGGCGCGGTGATCGGCGTCGGCATCGGCGGCGCGGTGGTCGCGCTCTTCTTCGGCGAGCAGCGCTTGCCGGTCGGCGACCGGAATTTGATAGTAGTCGGGATGGATTTCGGAAAACGCCAGGAAGCCATGGCGGTTGCCGCCGTAATCGACGAAGGCCGCCTGCAGCGACGGCTCAACGCGCGTGACCTTGGCGAGATAGATGTTACCGCGTAGCTGCTTGCGGTTGGCGCTTTCGAAGTCGAATTCCTCGACGCGGTTGCCGCGCAGCACGACCACCCGGGTCTCCTCCGGATGGGTCGCGTCGATGAGCATTTTGTCGGCCATTGGAAATTCTCACTGAGGCGGACGCTCCCGCGTTCCCGCGCGCTGGTAACGGCGCAAGGCAGGGGTGGTCGGCCAATTGGATGTGGAAGGAATGGGGCGCGCGATTCCGCACAAAATCGGGGCCCATAGCAAGCCGCACTGCCGCGATTGTCTCGCGGGAGCGGGGGACCTCGAACTGCCTTTGCTGCAACAGTGGCAGCATGAAACTTGCGACCCGTAGCGCTGCGGCCGCGCCTTAAGAAGGCGCCACCGAGGTTTCTCGTTGCTGGCGGCCGTAAATGCGAACGGCCCTCTTGGCCGCGCGCTGATCCGGAAGTCCAATCACTAAGGGTTTCGGCTCGCTTCGCCGTCCGTCCGCCCGGCTTCCTCGAGGGGGCGATCCTGGACTGGCGGGCCGGGGGCCCGAACGCGGCACAACCGGAACTATAACCGTCAACACGCTCTACATACGGGTCTAAGCCCCTGCTGGCAAGGGAGCTTTGCTTCCGGGCAACACTCGCGCACAGAACGCACCGTTTGCTCAAGTTCCGTTAACCGAAGCACCCCCTAATGGAGTAAAAAGGGGCGGAAAGGGTCCGGAATCGTGACAGTCCGTGCATTCGCATTGGTGTTGGGGGTGAGCCTACTCGCCAACTCGGCCGCCATAGCGGCTGAGCGGGGCGTGACCGCGCGTCCGCTGGTGCCGGTCGCAGAAGCGACGTCGTTTCCGGTCGCGACCGACGTGCGGCTCGGCGGCGACGACAAGCAAACCCGATTTGTGGTCGATCTGAGCCAGCAAGTCGACGTGGTGGCCTTCACGCTTGCCGATCCATACCGGGTGGTGATCGATCTGCCGCAAGTGACCTTCAAGCTGCCGGCGCAGGCCGGCGAGCACGGCCGCGGCCTGGTCAAGGCGTTCCGCTACGGCCTAATCATGCAAGGCGGCTCGCGCATCGTGCTCGACACCAAGGGCCCGGTGCGGGTGGACAAGGCCTTCGCGCTCTCCGCCGCCGTCGGCCAGCCGGCGCGCCTAGTGCTCGATCTTTCGTCGACGGACCGCGAAACCTTCCTGCGCAACATCACCATGCAGGATCGCACGTTGCACACCGCCACCGGCAAGGCAGTAAGCGTGCCGGAAGCCTCCGGCGATCTGCGTCCGCTGATCGTGATCGATCCCGGCCATGGCGGCATCGACAGCGGCACCAAGTCGGGCAGCGGGCAGGACGAGAAGGACGTCGTGCTGGCCTTCGGCCTGATGCTGCGCGACAAGCTGGAAAAAACCGGCAAATACCGCGTGGCGATGACGCGCGGCGACGACACCTTCATCCCGCTCGACGAGCGGGTGCGCTTCGCGCGCGCCCACAAGGCGTCGTTGTTCATCTCCATCCATGCCGACTCGATCCCGCGCAGCGAAGGCCAGGCGGAGGGCGCCTCGGTCTATACGCTGTCGCCGCACGCCTCCGATGCGGAAGCCGCGCGCCTTGCCGAAGTCGAGAACAAGTCCGACGTGATTGCCGGCGTCGATCTGAGTTCGGAGCCCAACGACGTCGCCAATATCCTGATCGATCTCGCCCAGCGCGAGACCAAGGCATTTTCGCTGCAATTCGCCCGCGACCTGGTCGGCGAGTTCAAGGCGACCACCAAATTGCACCTGCACCCGCTGAAATCGGCCGGCTTCATTGTGCTCAAGGCGCCTGACGTGCCCTCGGTGCTGGTGGAGCTCGGCTACATGTCGACCAAGGACGATCTGGTGCACCTGATGTCGCCGGCGTGGCGCTCGCGCACGGCGGATTCGCTGGTGCAGGCTGTCGGTACGTTTTTCGCGCCGCGCATGGCTGGCGCTACGGGCGGGGCCAATTGAGATGGTGAACTACCGGCCTCAGTTTCAACATAAAACCGCGCCACGAAAAGAGCGCGTCGTAACCTTGGGCGTAACGCCCAGCGACGGTGGCAGACCCATGAAATTCCTGTCAGTTTTACGGGTCAGGGTGCCGGATGACGGTACTGACGGCCGCTGGGCCATGCCATGCGGGACGGTTCATTTATGAAGCTCATTTTACGCTTCTTTGGCTTTCTGTTCGCTGCCGGCACCATTTTATTCGTGGTGGGCGTAGCAGCGACCGCCGGCCTGCTCTGGCACTACTCCAAGGACCTGCCGGACTATTCCCAGTTGCAGGATTACGAGCCGCCGGTAATGACGCGCGTGCACGCGGCCGACGGTTCGCTGGTCGCCGAATATGCGCGCGAGCGCCGGCTCTATATTCCGATCCAGGCGGTGCCGAAGCTGGTGATTAACGCCTTCCTCGCCGCCGAGGATAAGAACTTCTACGAGCATGGCGGACTCGATTTCTTCGGCATCGCGCGCGCCGCGCTCAACTACGCGCAGAATTTCGGCTCCGGCCGCCACCCGCAAGGCGCCTCAACCATCACGCAACAAGTCGCCAAGAATTTCTTGTTGTCGAACGAGGTTTCTTTCACGCGCAAAATCAAGGAAGCGCTGCTGGCGCTCAAGATCGAACGCACTTACTCGAAGGACAAGATCCTCGAGCTTTACTTGAACGAAATTTATCTAGGCCTTGGCGCCTACGGCATAGCTTCCGCCTCGCTCACTTATTTCGACAAGGGCGTCAACGAATTGACCGTGCCCGAAGCGGCCTATCTCGCGGCGCTGCCGAAGGCGCCGAACAATTATCACCCGTTCCGGGCGCGTGAGCGCGCGCTCGAGCGACGCAACTGGGTAATCGATCAGATGGCGGCCGACGGCTTCATCAACACCGCGCAGGCCGAAGCGGCCAAGCGCACGGAGCTCAACGTGACGCAAAAGGCGACCAGCACGCACACCTTTGCGGCGGAATATTTCGCCGAGGAAGTACGGCGCGAACTGTTCGACCGCTACGGCGAGAAAAAGCTGTACGAAGGCGGGCTGTCGGTACGCACCACGCTCGACACCAAGTATCAGGTGCTGGCGCGCACGGTGCTCACGGAAGGGTTGGTGCGTTACGACGAAGCGCAAGGCTGGCGCGGGCCGGTCGCCAAGGTGGATATCTCGGGCGATTGGGGCGTCAAGCTCGCCGACGTCAAGGCGCTGGCGGACGTGGCGCCCTGGCGGCTCGCGGTGGTGCTGGAGACGAGCGACCAGTCGGCCCGCATCGGTTTGCAGCCGGGGCGTGAGCCCGGCGGCTATGTCAGCAAGGAACGCGCCGTCGGTATCGTGCCGCTCGAGGGCGTGAAGTGGGCCAAGGTCAAAGGCCGAGCGCCGGCGAAGGTTAATCAGGTACTGGAGCCGGGCGATGTGGTCTATGTCGCGGCCGACAAGATCGCCGGGCAGTACCGGCTACAGCAGGTACCGGAAGTGTCGGGCGCCATTGTGGTCGAGGATCCCTGGACCGGGCGCGTGCTCGCCATGGTCGGCGGTTTCTCCTACGACCAGAGCCAGTTCAACCGCGCGACGCAAGCGCTGCGCCAGCCCGGCTCATCGTTCAAGCCGATCGTTTACGCGGCCGCGCTCGACAACGGCTACACGCCGTCGACCTTGGTGCTCGACGCGCCTATCGAGATCGACCAGGGGCCGGGGCTTGGCGTCTGGAAACCGGAAAACTACGAGAATAATTTCTACGGGCCGTCCACCTTGCGCTTCGGCATCGAGCATTCGCGCAACGTGATGACGGTACGCCTGGCGCAAGACGTCGGCATGCCGCTGATTGCCGAATACGCCAAGCGGTTCGGCGTCTATGACGAATTGCCGCCCTATCTGTCGTTCGCGCTTGGCGCGGGCGAGACGACGCTGCTACGCATGGTCACCGCCTACGGCATGTTCGACAACGGCGGCCGCCGCATCAAGCCGACGCTGATCGATCGCATTCAAGACCGTTACGGCCACACGGTCTATCGCCATGACGAGCGCGAATGCATCGGTTGCGACGCCAAGAAATGGGCGAATCAGCCGGAGCCCTCGCTGATCGACCGGCGCGAGCAGGTGCTCGATCCGATGACCGCCTATCAGATCACCTCCATGATGGAAGGCGTAGTCCTGCGCGGCACCGCTGCAGGGGCCGGTTTCCAAAAGGAGTTCGGCAAGCCGATCGCCGGAAAGACGGGCACCACCAATGACGAAAAGGACGCCTGGTTCATCGGCTACACGCCGGACATCGTGGTCGGCGTCTATATGGGCTACGACAAGCCACGCCATCTCGGACGCGGCGCGACCGGCGGCCATCTTTCGGCGCCGATCGTGAAGGATTTCATGAAGGTCGCGCTCGCCGACAAGCCGGCGGTGCCGTTTCGTGTGCCACCGGGGATCAAGCTGATCCGCGTCGATCTCAAGACAGGCCAGCGCGCCGGACCGAACAGCGAGAAGGTGATCCTGGAAGCCTTCAAGCCGGGCACCGCGCCGCCCGACAATTATTCGGTGGTCGGCTACGGCAACGATCAGCAGCAGCAAGAACCGGCGCCAGGACGCGGTCAGCCCGGCTTCTTCCGCGTCAGCCCCGACGCCGACCGCGCCGTGCGCTCGGGCACCGGTGGATTGTACTGAGGCACCGGCACTTGCGCCGAGAGTTGCGCCGGCGGGCTTGCGACGTTAAATCCCCCTCACATCGACTCAGGATAAAGCCGCCTCGGCGGCATTGGAATTGGACATGCGCGCGGAAACACAAAGCCTCATCGAAGAAATCAAGCAGTCCGTGCGGCTGCTGAGGAGGCATCTTTGACGTCGAGACCGCGCAACGTCGCCTCGCCGAACTGAACAACGAGGCGGAAGACCCGAATCTCTGGAGCGATCCGGTGCGCGGTCAGCGCGTGATGCGCGAGCGCGACGCGTTGGAGGACCGGCTCTCGGCGATCGGCCGCATCGAGCAGGAGCTTTCCGACCAGCTCACCATGATGGAGCTGGGCGAGGCCGAAAAAGACGACAAGACCGTCGCCGAAGCCGAAGCTGCGCTCAAGCGCCTGAAGACGGAAGTAGCGCGGCGTGAATTGGAAGCGCTGCTCTCGGGCGAGGCCGACGCCAACGACTGTTATCTCGAGGTCCATGCCGGCGCCGGGGGCACCGAGAGCCAGGACTGGGCCGGCATGCTCATGCGCATGTATGTGCGCTGGGCGGAAGCGCACGGCTACAAGGTCGAGTGGCTGGAGGAGAGCGAGGGCGAGGGCGCCGGCATCAAGTCGGCAACCGTGATGATCAAGGGCCACAACGCCTATGGCTGGCTGAAGAGCGAGAACGGCGTGCACCGGCTGGTGCGCATCTCGCCGTTCGACGCCAATGCGCGCCGGCACACCTCGTTCGCCAGCGTCGGCGTATTTCCGGTAATCGACGATCGCATCAAGATCGACATCAATGAGAACGACGTACGTACTGATGTTATGCGCTCCGGCGGCGCCGGCGGCCAGCACGTCAACAAAACCAAGTCTGCGGTGCGCCTGACGCACATTCCGACCAACATCGTGGTGAAGTGCCAGCAGGATCGCTCGCAGCACCGCAACCGCGCCATGGCCTGGGACATGCTGCGCGCCAAGCTTTTCGAGGCGGAGATGAAGAAACGCGAGGCCAAGGCCGAGGCCGATCAGGCCGCCAAGACCGATATCGGCTGGGGCCACCAGATCCGCTCCTATGTCTTGCAGCCCTATCAGATGGTGAAGGACCTGCGCACCGGCGTGTCGACCTCCGACACCGGCGGCGTGCTTGACGGCGATCTCGACGCGTTCATGCAGGCGGCGTTGGCGCGGAAGGCCTTCGGCGGTGGGCCGGAGCAGGTGGAGGACGTTGAGTAGAGCTAGCCCGACAGCGCGCTGCCCAGCCGCACGCCGGCGCGCAAAAACTTCTGCGGATCCACCGCCTCGCCGTTGATGCGAGTCTCGTAATGCAGATGCGGGCCGGTCGAACGACCGGTCGAGCCGATCTTGCCGACAACTTCGCCGATGCGCACGGTCTGGCCGACCTTCACGTCGATTTCCGAGAGATGGCCGTAGCGGGTGGCGAGACCATTGCCGTGGTTGATCTCGACCATGTTGCCGTAACCGCCCTCGCGGCCGGCAACGGTCACCTTGCCGGTGGCGGTGGCGTGCACGGGCTCGCCGATTTCGCCACGCAAATCGATGCCGGTGTGAATGGCGGGCCGGCCGAGGAATGGGTCGAGCCGCATGCCGAACGGCGAACTCATGTCAACCTCGCCGGCAACCGGCTTGCGCACCGGCACGGCGACCAAATTGTGGGCATATTGGTTGATTTCGGCGCGCGCGACATTGATGCGGTAGAGCTGACGGTCGAACGGACTGGCGCCCGAGCGGGGCGGCTTCAACGGCACGAACGGTCCGCCGAGCGTGGTGCCCGCCGCTCGCTTGGCGGGATCAACGCCGAGATCGCTCAGCACGCTGCGCATACGACGCGCCTTGGTGTCGACGCGCTCTTCCAGATCGGTCAGCACGGAAGTCTGGCGGCGGTCGACCTTGTCGAGTGCGGCGGAAATTCGTCCGAGCATGCCGTCCAGCCCGTCGGCCTCGCCGCGGCTGGCGATGCGCGTCATGGTGGCCGGCAATTCGCGCGATTCAAGCCGCGCCTCGCGGTCGGGCGGCGCGGTGAAAATCACGGTGTCGCTGATCGGCGAGGCCTTGACCGGCATTTCGGCCGGCAGCGGACTGTGCGTGGGCCGGATCGAGCCAGTCGCGCTCAGATCACCGCCGAGCGCCGCGGTGCGGCTCTCCAGCGTCGCCTGCCGTTGCAACAGCGCGCTGAGCTTCTGTTCGAATTGTTCCTGGTCGAGCAATTGCCGGCTGGTGATGCGATCGACTTGCGCGCGCAATTCGGCGATGCGGTCCTCATAGGCAAATTGCATCTCGGCCTGGCGGCCGATCAGGCGGGTGAGCACGTCGTCGCGGAAGGCGAAATACGTTCCGGTAGCGATCGACCACACAGCCATGACGACCAACGTGCCGACCACGATCCAGAATGCAACCGGGCCGATGCGGACTTGGCGGCCGCCGTGCACCAGCGTGTAGCCGCCGTGCGCGCGGTGCAAATGGCGGGACATGGTTGAGGCCGATTGCGCGCGCGGTTGCGCAGGATGGCCGGCGTGAGCGGCGGTCGGATAATACGATTGGGACGGGTGCGACATCGACGCTCCGCGCCGGTTCGGCCGCGGCCGAAGCCGGTTGACCAGCCTGTCGATATCAACCGCGTATGGTTAAAAAAGCGGAAATTCGCGCTGTTTGCCGCTACCATTGCGCGCGGAAGAATCGAATTTACAGTCCTTTTGCGGCTTCGAGGACCTCTTCGGCGTGCCCCGGCACGCTCACTTTCGACCAGACGTGTGCGATGCGGCCTCGGCCGTCGATCAGAAAGGTCTTGCGGTTGACGCCCATGAATTTACGCCCGTACATCGATTTCTCACCCCAAGCGCCATAAGCTTCCAGCATCGTCTTGGCCTCGTCGGAGGCGAACGCGATTTTGAGCTTGTGTTTGGCCTTGAATTTGTCTTGCGCCGCCACCGGGTCGGCCGAGACGCCAAGAACTTCGGTGCCAGTTTTGGCGAAAGCTGAGCGCAGGCTCGAAAATGCGATGGCTTCCGTGGTGCAGCCGGGGGTGTCGGCCTTCGGGTAGAAATAGAGGACGAGGTTGCGGCCCTTGAAATCCTTCAGCGATACCTTGGTCCCGCCGTCGCCTTGCAAGGTGAACGCCGGCGCCTTCGAGCCCGCGACAAGTTCGCGTCCCATATGCCTTCCTTTCGTCGTTTTCGACCCGTCAATGGTGCAGTTGCCAGTTGCGTGGGGTGAGCGCAAGCGGTTCCAAGGATCCGTGCTACGGGCCGCGTTGGACGAAATTCCAGCCAGCGGCAGAATATACGCAACGCGTCGGACGGGGGCGCCCGCTAGGGCATGACACCGAGAGAGCACGATCACAGGCATCCAGCCCGCCACGCGCCTGGCGCGGGCCAGCATCCACATCATGGCCGGCATCTTGCGGCGCACCATTCCGACCGCCGACCCTGGAACAAACTTCGCCATGGCGCGGTCAAGTTTGCGCGCCGGCCGACGGTGCGGCGCTTGTTCTGGGGCGCAGTGGCCGCCTTTGCAGTCGCCGTGGTCGGCATTGCCGGCCTATGGTGGCGTCTCTCGAGCGGTCCGATCGAAATCGACGTGGCGACACCTTGGCTGAAAGCGGCGATCGAGCAGAATTTCGGCGGCAAGCAGACCGTGTCGGTCGGCGGCACTCAAATCGAGCGCGACGAGAACGGCCGCACGTCGCTGCGCTTGCGCGACATCGTCGTGCGCGACGCCGACGGCACCGTAGTCGCGAGCGCGCCGAAAGCCGAAGTGGGCATTTCTGGCGCCGGCCTGCTGACCGGCAGTATGCGCGCGTCGAGCCTCAATCTGGTCGGCGCCGAACTGGCGGTGAGGATCGAGACCGACGGCCGAGTCACCGTGTTTGCCGGCGCCAATAAGCGGCCGATCGCCAGCGCGGCCGCGACCTTGCCTGCGGCGCATCCCGGCCAGCCGGCCGGCTCGCTGCCGTCGGAACCGCTGCGCGCGGGCTCGCAGAACATTGCCGGCCTGCTCGGCTGGATCGACGGTCTCGGTGCGACTGGGCTCGACGGCCATGATCTGCGCGAGCTCGGCCTCAAGAACGGCAATCTGATCGTCGACGACCAACGCAACGGCAAGCGTTGGACCTTCAACCGCATCAATGTGAGCCTCACGCGGCCGCACCAGGGCGGCGTGATATTTCGTCTGGCGTCGGACGATCCCGAGCAGCCGTGGGTGTTAAGCGCCGCGATGCGGCCGCTCGCCGATGGCGTGCGCGCGGTCGGCATCGAAGCGCGGCATGTCTCGTCGAAAGACATTCTTCTGGCCATGCGACTCAACGAAGGCAATTTAGACGTCGACTTGCCGCTGTCGGCGAGCGTGCGCGCGGAAATCCTGTCCGATGGCACGCTGCAGCGGCTGCAGGGGCAGGTGCTCGCGGATGCCGGCACCATCGTCGATCACAGCGTCGATAACCCCAGTGTGAAAATCGACCGCGCCGACATTCGGTTCAATTGGGAAGCGCGCCAGCGGGCTTTGGTCATTCCGTTTCAGATCGAGTCGGGCGGCAATCACTTCACGTTGCGCGCGGCGCTGGAACTACCCGCCGAGCGGAGCGGAATCTGGTTTTTCAGTCTGGCGCGCGGCGATCCGGTGATCGATCCGATCATTCTGGCCACGGCGGGGAATTCCGAAGAGGAGGGCTTTGCGCTCAATAGGGTGGCGGTGCGCGCCCGTATCGACACGGTGCGTCACCGCGTCGATCTCGAACAGGGCGACTTCAGCCGCATCGATACGCGACCATCGCACAACGTCGCGGTCGCGGTCACCGGCAGCCTCGACTATGCCGGCGCCGCGCCGCATTTAGCGTTCGGCATTGCCGGTACACGCATGCCGGAGGCAGTGATGATGCGGATGTGGCCGGCATTCATCAACGTCCCCCTGCGCGAATGGATCGAGGGCCACATTTTCGGGGGCATCGTCGAGCGCGTGGTGGTCGCCGGCAATGCGCCGCTAGCGAACTTCATCCCCAACGGACCGCCTCTGCCCGACGAAGGGTTATCGGTCGATATCGAGACCAGTGGAACAACTCTGCGTCCCCTCGACACGCTGCCGGCAATTCGCGACGCCGATCTTACGGCGCACATTACCGGCAGCTTCGCCAATATCAGCCTCGGCCGCGGAACTGTGGAGGTGACGCCGGGGCGCAAACTCAATATTGCGAACGGCGTTTTCGAAATACCGAATACCCACCCAAAACTAGCGCCGGCGCGCACCCACTTCCGCATCGACGGAGCCGTGCCGGCGGCGGTCGCGCTGCTAGCCAGCGACGGGCTGCGCGACGATGTCGGGATATCGCTCGATCCGGCTTCGAGCCGCGGCACGGTCGGTGCCCAAGTCACCGTCAATCTGTTGGTCGGGCGCGACGTCCCGAAAAATTCTGCGACTTACACTGTTACCGCCGATTTGAGCAATTTCGCCGCCGACAAATTGCTGATGGGACAAAAGGTCGAAGCCTCGGCGCTGCGGGTGAGCGCGTCGCCCGATGGTTACCAGATCACCGGCGACGTCAAGATCAATGGCACGCCGGCCAGCATCAACATGAGCAAGAAAAAAGGCGCCCCGGACGCCGATTTGCATTTTCAGGCGATGATTGACGAAACCGCGCGCCGCCGGCTTGGCATCGATCTCGGCGGCACCGTCACCGGCACGATCCCCGTCAAAGTCGCCACCCGCACTGGCGGCGGCGGCGATGACGACCCTCCGATGGCCGTGGACGCCGATCTCACGCAAGTGAAGATAGACAATCTGCTGCCCGGCTGGGTGAAGCCGGCGGGCAAGCCGGCGCACGCCACCTACACGCTGGTCAAGACCAGTCAAACTTTGCGCTTCGACGATCTCATTATCACCGGTTCGGGCACGAATGTGAGGGGTTCGGTCGAACTCGACGCGGCGAGTGACATCGTATCGGCGAATTTTCCGGTGTTCAGTGTATCGGAAGGCGACAAGATGTCGCTCAAGGCCGACCGCGCCAGCGACGGCGCGCTGCGCGTGGCGGTGCGCGGCGACGTGTTTGACGGAACCAAATTCGTGAAATCCTCGCTAGCCGGTGTTGCCCCGGATAAGGGCAAGCAGAAAAAGACGGACCTCGACCTTGACGTCAAGCTCGGCGCCGTCGTCGGTTATAATGGTGAGACGTTGCGCGGGCTGGATCTCAAGGTGACGCGCCGGGACGGCCGCATCCGCAGTTTCGCGATGAACGCGAAGATCGGGCGCGATTCGCCGCTCAACGGCGACCTGCGCGTGCGCAGCCGCGACAATCACCAAGTCATCTATTTCGAAACCGACGACGCCGGCGCCTTGTTCCGCTTCACCGATATGTACCCGCGCGTGGTCGGCGGACAGATGTGGGTGGCGATGGACCCGCCGGCACCGGAACAGCCACCGCAGGTCGGCACCCTCTCGATCCGCAACTTCGTCGTGCGCGGCGAACCGGGTCTCGACCGCGTGGTCGCCGGCGCGCCCGGCCAAGGGTCGGGCGGCGTGCAATTTTCCGAGATGCATTGCGAATTCACACGCGTGCCTGGACGCATGGAGGTGCGCGACGGCGTGGTGCGCGGAGCGGTGGTGGGGGCGACCATCGAAGGGCAGGTCGACTACCTCAAGGACGAAGTGCGCCTGCGCGGAACCTTCGTGCCGTTCTACGGTCTCAACAACATGTTCGGGCAGATTCCGATCGTCGGGCTGTTCCTCGGCGCCGGCAGCAACGAGGGCCTGCTCGGTATCACCTACGAGGCGGTCGGTCCGCCGGGCTCGCCGCGCATCACGGTCAATCCAGTGACCGCGATCGCGCCCGGGCTGCTGCGCAAATTCATCCCATCGCCCGACAATTTCGATCATAATTTCATTACGCCGGCGCGCTAACTTAGCGGGGGCGCAGCAGGACGTGGCGTTTTTTGCCCGAGCGAGAGATTGGTGCTATACCTTCCGAGGTCAGGTCTTTGCGTGGTCAACATCAAATTTTTCGTCGCTCACCGTTACGTCATTGACCTTTAGGCCGCCGGCCTTGACCTGGCGGCGCGCCTCGCCGTTAGAGGCGACGAGGGCGGCTTTTTCCGCGAATGTCGTGAGAACGCCGAGGCCCTTGTCGAGTTCGGCGCGCGAAATCTCGACCGTCGGCAGCGTCTCAGCGAGTCAGCCCTCTTCAAAAGTCTTACGCGCGGTGCCGGCGGCTTCCTCAGCGGCCTGACGCCCATGCACCAAAGCGGTCGCTTCGGTGGCGAGCACCTTCTTGGCCTCGTTAATGTCCGCACCCTTTAACGCGCCGAGCCGTGCGATCTCGTCGAGCGGCAGAACGGTGAACAGTTTTAGAAAGCGCGTCACGTCGCCGTCCTCGGTGTTGCGCCAGTATTGCCAGTAGTCGTAGGGGCTCACCAGATCGGCGTTGAGCCAAACCGCGCCGGCCGCGGTCTTGCCCATTTTGGCGCCGGACGATGTGGTGATCAGCGGCGAGGTGAGCGCGAACAATTGCGCGTTCAGCATGCGGCGGCCGAGGTCGATGCCGTTGACGATATTGCCCCACTGATCGGATCCGCCCATTTGCAGAATGCAGGCGGTGCGCTTATTGAGCTCGACGAAGTCGTAGGCCTGCAACACCATGTAGTTGAATTCGAGGAACGACAGCTCCTGTTGGCGGTCGAGCCGCAGCTTCACCGAATCGAACGACAGCATGCGGTTGACCGAGAAATGTTTGCCCACGTCGCGCAGGAAGTCGATATAGTTGAGCTTGTTGAGCCAGTCGGCGTTGTTGGCCATCACGGCATTCACGCCGGCGCCCTCGAATTTCAAGAACTTGGAAAAGATTGCGCGGATGCCCTTAAGGTTCTGTTCGATCATCTCGTCGGTGAGAATACGCCGGCTTTCGTCCTTGCCGCTGGGATCGCCGACGCGTGTCGTGCCGCCGCCCATCAGTGCGATCGGCTTGTGGCCGGTTTGCTGCATCCAGTACAGCATCATGATCGGCAGCAGCGAACCGACATGCAGCGAGCCGGCCGTACAATCGAACCCGATGTAGCCGGTAATCGCGCCCGCTTTCGCGCGCGCGTCCAGCGCGTCCGGCTCCGATACCTGGTGGATGAAGCCGCGCTCGGCAAGAATGTTAAGAAAATCGGATTTATAGGCACTCATTGACGGGGCCCTGGATGGCTTGTCGCCTGCATGGTGCGGTGGTGTAACAGGTTCGGCGTTTGTTTCAACCGAAGGGGTAGCGTTTGGCAACTGGGGCGGTGCGGGCGATCGGGCTGATGAGCGGGACCTCGCTCGATGGCGTCGATGTGGCGCTGATCGAGACCGACGGCGTTTCGCTTGCCGGCTTCGGGCCGAGCGGCTACCGGCCGTATTCGGACGACGAGCGCGCGCTACTTCGGCAGGCGCTGCAGGAAGGCGCCGCTTTGACGGACCGTGCGGCGCGGCCGGGCATATTGGCGCAAGCCGATGCCTTTGTGACGCGCGTTCATGCCGAGACGGTGGAGGCCTTCTTGGAGACCGAGCGGGTCGATAAAGCTAGCATCGCGATTGTCGGCTTTCACGGCCAGACCGTGCTGCACAAGCCGGGCGTGCGGCTGACCGTGCAGATTGGCGACGGCGCCGCGCTGGCGCGCCGGGTTGGGCTGCCGGTGGCCTACGATTTTCGCGCCGCCGATGTCGCTGCCGGCGGGCAGGGCGCGCCGCTGGTGCCGGCATTCCATCAGGCGCTGGCGCGCGGTCTTGCCCGCCCGCATCCGATTGCGGTACTCAACGTCGGCGGCGTCGCCAACGTCACTTATGTTGACGGTGACGACCCAATCGCCTGCGACACCGGTCCGGGCAACGCGCTGATCGACGATTTCATGCGCGCGCGCACTGGCAGTCCGCTCGACCGCGACGGCGACCAGGCGGCCAAGGGCTGCGTGGATGAAGCCTTCGTCGCGCGCGTTTTGGCCGACAGTTTCTTCGCGCGGTCGTATCCGAAATCGCTCGACCGCAATGCTTTTGCCTTTGCCAATATCGGGCTGCCGGATTTTTCGGTTCGGGATGGTGCAGCCACCCTGTCGGCCCTGACCGCGGCGTCGGTCGCGCGCATCGTATCGCATTTGCCTGCCGCCCCACGCGCCTGGATCGTGGCGGGCGGCGGCGCGCACAATCCGACTTTGATGCGCATGCTGGCGGAGCGGCTGAAGCCGGCACCGGTGGAGACTGCCGACGCGGTCGGTTGGTCGTCGCAATCGATTGAAGCGCAGGCGTTTGCCTATCTGGCGGTGCGCACGCTTAACGGCCTGCCGATCACGTTTCCGGCCACGACCGGCGTAAAGCAGCCGCTGCGGGGCGGGCTCCTGGCCGCCCCGCGCAGTTGACCGGATGCCCGATCTAGCGCAGTTTAAGCCCAAAATCGTAGCCATAGCCGCCACGGCGCGCGCCGTAAGTATAGAGAATCAAACACAAAATTCATGCGGATCAATGAGATTGCAGAGGCGCTTGCGGGCCGGTTCGACGGTGATGGCGCGATCGAGATAGAGCGTCTCGTGCATCCTGCGCGCGCAGAACGACCGTCTGACCTTGCGCTCGCGATCAGCGCCGATGCGGTTGCGGCGCTTTCGGGCAGCAAGGCGCAGGCGATAGTCGTTTCGGCCGATCGGCCGGTGCCATCCGGTTCGTTCCGTGCCGTCATCGCTATCGGCGACGCGCGATTGGCGTTGGCTAAGCTGACGGCCCTGTTTGATCGCGGCCCAGCCTGGGAAAAGGGCATTCATCCCAGTGCAATCATTGCGTCCGACACCAAGCTGGGCGCGGGCGTCAGGATCGGCGCCTATGCGGTGGTCGGTCCACGCAGCCGCATCGGCGCCGGAACGACGATCATGCCGCAGGTGACGATCGGCGCCGACGTCACCATCGGCGAGCAAGGTGTTTTCCATTCCGGGGCGCGCATCAGCGACCGCAGCGCGATCGGCGATCGTGTGATCGTGCATTCTAACGTTGTTATCGGCTGCGACGGCTTCAGTTTCGCGCCCGACATGATGTCGGCGGTGGCCTTCACGTCCGATGTGACGCTGTCACGGGTCCACTCGCTCGGCAATGTCGAGATCGGCGACGATGTGGAAATCGGTGCTTGCACTACCATCGATCGCGCCACGCTCGAGACCACGCGCATCGGGCGCGGCACCAAAATCGACAACCATGTGCATATAGGCCACAATGTCACCATCGGAGAAAGCTGTATCGTGTGCGGCATGGCAGGGGTTTCCGGCAGCGTGAATATCGGCGACCGCGTGCGGATTGGCGGTGGAGTAGGTATCGGCGATCATATGCGCGTCGGCGATCAGGCGGTCATCGGCGCTGGCTCTGGGGTCGCCACCAATGTGGCGGCAGGCGCCTTCGTATCGGGCTCTCCGGCGATCCCGCATCACCGGGCGTTGGAGCAATACGTATACGCAGGCCGGCAAAGACGGCTTCATGAAAAAGTGGAAAACTTAGCATCGCGTCTCGATGCAATGGAACGAATGAACAAGAAATGACGGGGGCTCTCGCGTTATGAGTGACGTAACAAGTGATGTGATCGCGATCATCGCCAAGAAGAAACGGGTGGATAAGCCGACCGTCGAGTTGTCCGATCGCTTGGAAGATTTGGGGCTCGAATCGCTCGATTCAGTCGAAATGATCTTCGATCTTGAAGAGAAGTTCGATATTGAGATCCCTTACAACGCCAATACCAACAATCCGCTGAACAAATTCGACACCGTCGGCGACGTCGTCAAGGCGATCCAGAAATTGGTCGACAAGAAATCGTGAGTGACTTGAACCGCGTGGTCGTCACCGGTCTCGGCGCCGTCACGTCGCTTGGGCACACCGTTGCCGCTTATTGGGAAAACCTCAAGCAAGGCACCTCCGGGCTTGGGCCGATCACGCTATCGGTGACGCCAGAAGAGCTGACTCAGAAAGTCGCCGCCGAGGTCAAGGATTTCGACCCGCTCAAGTATTTCGAGGAACGTCAGCTCTCCACCATCGATCGGGTCTCGCAACTCGCCGTGGTGGCCGCGCGCGAGGCGATCGCGCAATCCGGCATCACCTTCGATATGCCGCTCTCGCTGCGCACCGCGACTATTATCGGCACCGGCGCCGGCGGCCAGAACACGCTCGATGAGAGCTTCCGCCGCGTCTACCTGGAGAAAAAGACCCGTGTATTCCCGCTGAGCATTCCCAAACTTATGGTGAATGCGCCGGCGAGTCAGGTATCGATGCATTGTGGATTGCGCGGACCGGCCTTCGTGGTGGCGAGCGCCTGCGCCTCGGCGACCCATGCGATCGGTCTTGCCTTCCACATGGTGCGATCGGGTGCGGTCGACTGCGCCGTCACCGGCGGCGCGGAAGCCTGCATTACGTTCGGAACGCTGCGCGGCTGGGAGGCGATGCGCGTGATGGCGCCCGACGTCTGCCGTCCGTTTTCCACCGGTCGCAAAGGGTTAATTCTAGGCGAAGGCGCGGCCATTCTGGTGCTGGAGCCACTAGAACGGGCGCGGGCTCGGGGAGCAAATATCCTCGGCGAAATCGTCGGCTTCGGCATGAGCGCGGATGCCGCCGATCTCACCGCACCGGACCTGGGCGGCATGTCGCGCGCAATGGAGGGTGCGCTCACCGACGCCAGACTGAGCGCGCAGGAAATCCAATACGTCAATGCTCACGGCACCGGTACGGCCGCCAATGATGCGGTCGAAACCAAGGCGCTGCATCAGGTGTTCGGCGCGCACGCCCGCAAGTTAGCGGTATCGTCGACTAAGTCCATGGTCGGGCATGCGCTGGGCGCTGCCGGCGCGCTCGAAATGGTGGCAACCGTGATGGCGATTAGCGAAGGGATCGCACCACCGACCATCGGTTATCTCGGGCCCGATCCAGCCTGCGATCTCGATTACGTGCCGAACAAGGCGCGCACACTTGCGATCGACGCCGCACTGTCGAACTCGTTCGCGTTCGGCGGGCTCAACGCCGTGCTGGCGGTCAAGAAAACTGCTTGAAGCGAAGCTTACGCCGCGCTCGGCTTGCGGTCGGTTTTGAGGCGCTTGTCGAGATAGGCGCAGATATTGGTGAGCAGCGGCTCGACCTTGCCGTCGAAGAAATGATTCGCGCCGGGGATCATCTTCTGCTCGATGATGATGCCTTTCTGCGTCTTGAGCTTGTCGACCAAAGTCGTGACGTCCTTGGGCGGCACCACTGCGTCTTTGTCGCCATGGATGATCAGCCCGGAAGAGGGGCAGGGGGCGAGAAACGAGAAGTCATAGAGATTGGCCGGCGGCACGATGGAGATGAAGCCTTCGATCTCCGGCCGGCGCATCAGCAATTGCATGCCGATCCAGGCGCCGAAGGAGAAGCCGGCGATCCAGCAGCTCTTCGCCTCCGGGTTGATGGTCTGCGCCCAGTCGAGCGCGGCGGCGGCGTCCGATAGCTCGCCGGTGCCGTGATCGAACGAGCCCTGGCTGCGGCCGACGCCGCGGAAATTGAAGCGCAGCGCCGAGAAGCCGCGGTGCACGAAAGCGTAGTAGAGCTGATAGATGATCGGGTGGTTCATCGTTCCACCGAATTGCGGGTGCGGATGCAGGATGATCGCGATCGGCGCGTTCTTCTGCCGCGCCGGGTGATAACGGCCCTCGATTCGTCCGGCCGGACCGGCGAAGATGACTTCAGGCATTGCTGTCGACCTCGAAGCAGACAAGCCGCGGTCTACCGCGGCGAAGGGTGTTGCGCTCGGCGCCCGATGGAACTTGCTGCCCAGGCGCTAGCTTAGAATTATTCTAAATACTTGAATTCCGCTGTTCACGGCCGCCACACAGGCTATAAGTTGCGGCGTGATGGCGGCTTCTAACACGATCCCCAGGGCAAAAATCAAGCTTTTTAGGGGGTCTAGGACCATAACCATATCCAGGTACCTTTAGATTCCATGAGCGAACGGGCCTATTTCGATTGGAATGCTACCGCCCCACTGCGGGAGGAGGCGCGCGCCTCCATGATCGCCGCGCTTTCGCTCACCGGCAATGCGTCTTCGGTGCATGCCGAAGGGCGCGCGGCACGGCGGCTGGTTGAGCAGGCGCGCCAGCAAGTGGCGAGCCTGGCCGGCGTCGAAGCCAAGAACGTCACCTTCACCAGTGGCGCCACGGAGGCCAACATGCTGGCGCTCGGCGATCGCGGTCGGCGGCTTTAAATCCTTGCGTGACCGGCTGTTTGTGTCGGCGATCGAGCATCCTTCGGTACGCTGCGGCGGGCGTTTTCCCGCTGACCAAGTCGAGGAATTGCCGGTGACCGGCGACGGCTTGGTCGATCTTCATGCTCTTAGAAGTGCACTTGCTCGCGCCGAGCATCCGCTTGTTTCGGTGATGCTCGCCAACAACGAAACCGGCGTGATCCAGCCGATCGCGCGGATTGCGGAGATCGTCCACACGGCGAACGGCGTCCTGCATGTGGATGCGGTACAGGGGCCGGGCCGCGTCGATTGCCGGATCGGCGAACTCGGCGCCGATCTCATGAGCCTCTCGGCTCACAAGTTGGGCGGGCCGCAAGGCGCCGGCGCGCTGATCAGCCGTGGCGACATCCACATCACTGAGCCACTGATCAAGGGCGGCTGGCAGGAGCGCGGGCAGCGCGCGGGAACCGAGAACGTCGCGGCCATCGCCGGCTTCGGCGCGGCTGCGGTCGCTACAACGCTGATCGACGCTGGCCGCATGGCCGCGCTGCGCGACAATCTGGAAGCCGGCATCAAAGGAATAACGCCGCAGGCGGTGATTTTCGGCCGAAGCGCGCCGCGGCTGCCCAATACGACGCTATTCGCGGTCCCCGGCATGAAGGCGGAGACGGCCGTAATTGCATTTGATCTCAATGGCATAGCGGTTTCTTCCGGTTCCGCCTGCTCGTCCGGCAAGGTGCAGCCCTCGCACGTTCTGTCGGCTATGGGGGTGGAAACCGCGCTGGCCCACGGCGCGGTGCGCGTGAGCCTCGGCCACAGCACGAGCGAACACGATATCGAAAAACTGCTCAATGCTTTGACTAAAGTCGTCTCGTCCTTACGTAAGGGGCATATCAATGCAGGCTTGGCCGCCTGACACGCCATTTAAAGGGATGATCGCAACGCGATAAGCGCACCGACCATAACCGACAAATCCAACCCGCGGTCCTTGAAACCGTAGCGGAGGAAAGAATGCCGGCCGTACAAGAGACCGTCGAGCAGGTCCGAAGCATCGACGTCGATCAATACAAATATGGCTTCGTCACCGATATCGAATCCGAGAAGGCCCCCAAGGGCCTTTCGGAAGATACCATTCGCTTCATCTCGGCCAAGAAGAACGAGCCGGAGTGGATGCTGGCTTGGCGGCTGGAAGCCTATCGACGCTGGCTGACCATGCGCGAGCCGACCTGGGCGCGCGTCGACTATCCCAAGATTGATTACCAGAACGCCTATTACTATTCGGCGCCGAAGAAAAACGCACTCGCCTCGCTCGACGAGGTCGATCCGGAAATTCTTCGAACTTACGAGAAACTCGGCATTCCGCTGCGCGAGCAGGAGATCCTGGCCGGCGTCGTACGACCCGAGGGTGAGCGGCGCGTGGCGGTGGACGCGGTATTCGATTCGGTTTCTGTCGCCACCACCTTCAAGGCGGAACTAAAGAAGGCCGGCGTAATCTTCATGCCGATGTCCGAGGCTGTGCGCGAACATCCCGATCTGGTGAAGAAATATCTCGGCTCCGTCGTTCCGGTGACTGACAACTTCTTTGCGACGCTCAATTCTGCGGTGTTCTCCGATGGCTCTTTCGTCTACGTGCCGCCGGGCGTGCGCTGCCCGATGGAATTGTCCACTTATTTCCGCATCAACGAGAAGAACACCGGCCAGTTCGAGCGCACGCTGATCATCGCCGACAAGGAAGCCTATGTAAGCTACCTGGAAGGCTGCACGGCGCCGATGCGCGACGAGAACCAGTTGCACGCCGCCGTGGTCGAGCTAGTCGCGCTCGACGATGCGGAGATCAAGTATTCTACTGTGCAGAACTGGTATCCGGGCGACGCCGAGGGCAAGGGCGGCATCTTCAACTTCGTCACCAAGCGCGGCGACTGCCGCGGCGCGCGCTCGAAGATTTCCTGGACGCAGGTCGAGACCGGCTCGGCCATCACCTGGAAATATCCGAGCTGCATCCTGCGCGGCGATAACTCGCGCGGCGAGTTCTATTCGATTGCCATCTCGAACGGCCGCCAGCAGGTCGACAGTGGCACAAAGATGCTGCATCTCGGCAAGAACACGTCGAGCCGCATCATTTCCAAGGGCATCGCGGCGGGCAAATCCAATAACACCTATCGCGGGCTCGTTTCCGCGCACCGCAAGGCGACCAAGGCGCGCAACTTCACCAATTGCGACTCGCTGTTGATCGGCGATCAGTGTGGCGCCCACACCGTGCCCTATATCGAGGCGAAGAATTCCTCCGCCACCTTCGAGCACGAAGCGACCACCTCGAAAATTTCCGAGGACATGCTGTTCTACTGCCGCCAGCGCGGCATGTCGGCGGAAGAGGCGACGGCGCTCGTGGTCAACGGCTTCGTCAAGGACGTGCTGCAGCAATTGCCGATGGAATTCGCGGTCGAGGCGCAAAAGCTGATTTCGATCTCGCTCGAAGGCAGCGTGGGCTAGAGCCATGACGCAATATTGGTTCAAGCCCAAGGCTTACGGCTACGGCGCGACGCCCGTGACCTGGGAAGGCTGGGCGGTGACGTTCGCGGCCATCATCGTGGTGGCGGGCTCGATCATCGCGATGAACCTGCTGGTCGATAAGTCCAATGTCGTTGCCTGGCTGGTGTGGGCCGGGCTCCTTGCGGCGGCCACATGGTGGTTCGTCCAGTTCAGCCGTCTACGCACCAACGGCGAGTGGCGCTGGCGCTGGGGCACGGTTCGGGCACGCAAACCGATAGGGGCCAGCGATGAGTGAGAAACCGATTGTGAATATTGCCGACGTGCCGCTGGTCGATCGCGGCAACGGCAAGTCGTTCGCGGTCAAATGGGGTCGCGTCGGACCGACGCTGGGCCTCGGCGCGCTCGGCTGCGCGGTCCACGTGGTGCCGCCGGGCAAGAAAGCGTTTCCGTTCCACCGCCATCACGTGATGGACGAACTGTTTTATGTGCTCTCGGGCGAGGGCCAATACCGCTGGGGTGACGAGACGCTGCCGGTCAAGGCCGGCGATCTGGTCGCGGCGCCCGCAGGCACCAAAGCGCACCAGATCATCAATACCGGCAAGGGCGACCTGCGCTACCTCGGAATTTCGTCAATATCCGGCACTGAAGTCGTCGACTACCCGGATTCCGGCAAGATCGGCGTGACCGCCGGGGTGAAGAACGCCGATTTCAAAACCGCGACCTTTCTCGGCATGGGGCGCCTGAACAAAGCCGACTATTACGACGGCGAAGAGAAATAGGAAGAAAAATAATGTCATTGCTTGAAGTCAAAAATCTGCATGTCGAGGTCGAGGGCAAGCAAATCCTCAACGGCCTGACGCTGACCGTCGAAAAGGGCCAGGTCGCGGCCATCATGGGCCCGAACGGCTCGGGAAAATCGACGCTCGCCTATGTGCTGGCCGGCAAGGACAATTACCGCGTCACCGAGGGCGAGGTGCTGCTCGACGGCGAGAGCATTGTCGACATGGCGCCGGACGAGCGCGCCGCCAAGGGCGTGTTCCTGGCTTTCCAGTATCCGGTGGAAGTGCCGGGCGTCGCCACCATGACGTTCCTGCGCACCGCGCTTAACGCGCAACGCAAGCATCGCGGCGAGCCGGAATTCTCCACGCCGGAATTCATGAAACGGGTGCGCGAAACGTCGTAAGCTTCTCGATATCGACGCGGAGATGCTGCGCCGGGCGGTCAATGTCGGCTTCTCGGGCGGCGAGAAGAAACGCAACGAGATCCTGCAGATGGCGGTGCTGGAGCCGCGGCTCGCGGTGCTCGACGAGACCAACTCCGGCCTCGATATCGACGCGCTCAAGGTGGTCGCCGACGGCGTCAACCGGCTGCGCTCGCCCGAGCGCTCGATGGTGGTCATCACGCATTACCAGCGGCTGTTGAATTACATCGTGCCCGACGTGGTGCACGTGCTGGCGAAAGGCAAAGTGGTCAAGTCGGGCGGCAAGGAACTGGCGCTCGAGCTCGAAGCCTCCGGCTACGCGCAATTCGCGGACGAGGCGGCGTGATGAACGTGGAAGTGCGCAATACCAAGACTGCGGCCGAGCAGGCGCTGAGCGCGGCTTACGCGGCGGCGCGCGACACGCTGCCCGGCAAGGGCGCGGTCGCCAAGTTGCGCGAGGATGCGTTCAAGCGTTTCGACGCCAAGGGCCTGCCGCACCGGCGCGTCGAGGAATGGAAATACACCGACCTGCGCGCGCTGATGCGCGAGGCCAAACCGCTGGCGGGCCCGGCCGGCGCCAAGCCGAAAGGCGACATCGCGCCGATGCTGAGCGGCGTTGCGGCCGATCACATCGCCATCGTCAACGGCCGCTATGAGCCGGGCTGGAGCAGTTTCAAGGCCAGCGATCCGGGTGTTGCGATCGAAGAATTGTTCAAGTTTCTCGCCGACAATCCGGACTTCCGGCTGGGGCAGGTGCCCGGCATAGACGACCCCGCCTATTGGCTCAACACCGCCTTCATGAGCGGCGGCGTGGCGCTGCGCATCAAAGGTATTGTCGCCAAGCCGATCCATATCGCGCACGTATTTTCCGGCGATGCCGCCGCAGTCTATCCGCGCTCGCTGGTGGTCGTGGAGCCGGGCGCGCAGGTGACGCTGATCGAGTCGTTCTCCGGCCCGGAGGGCGTCGACTATCAGGTCAATTCGGCGCTCGAAATCGCGATCGGCGACAATGCACGGCTCAACCATATCCAGATCGGTTCTGACGGCGGCGCGGCCTTGCGGGTCTCGACGCTCGGCGTCACGGTCGGGGCGAAAGCCACTTACAAGGATTTCGCGTTCACCATCGGCGGCGCCGTGGTGCGCAATCAAACCTTCGTGCGCTTTGGCGGCGAGGGCAGCGAAGGCGCGATCGACGGCGCGAGCCTGCTCAAGGGCCGTCAGCACGTCGACAACACGCTGGTTATCAGCCATGCCGCCGGCAACTGCTTGAGCCGCGAGCGCTTCAAGTCGGTGCTCGACGGCGAAAGCCACGGCATCTTCCAGGGCAAAATCATCGTCGAGCCGCACGCGCAAAAGACCGACGGCAAGATGATGACGCGCGCGCTGCTCTTGTCGGATGAAGCGGAAGCCGACAACAAACCGGAGCTGGAAATATTCGCCGACGACGTGGTCTGCGGCCACGGCGCTACCGCCGGCGCGCTCGATCCGGGGCTCAAGTTCTATCTGATGTCGCGCGGCATTCCGGCGCCGGAAGCCGAAGCTTTGCTGATCGAGGCTTTCATCGACGAGACGATCGAAGAGATCGCGCACGAGGGCATTCGCGACGCGTTGAAATTCGCCGCGCTCAAGTGGCTGGGGAGCCGGTCATGACCCTGCATCCGGCGGTGAGCAACGGCTCCTATGACGTCGCCAAGATCCGCGCGGATTTTCCGGCGCTGGCCATGCAGGTCTACGGTAAGCCGCTGGTCTATCTCGACAACGCGGCTTCGGCGCAGAAGCCCAAACAGGTGCTCGACCGCATCCAGAAGGCCTACACCGAGCAATATGCGAATGTGCACCGCGGCCTGCATTATCTGGCGAACGAAGCGACCGAGGCCTACGAGGGCGCGCGCGCGACCGTTCAGCGCTTCCTTAACGCCGGGCGGCCGGAAGAGATCATCTTCACCCGCAACGCCACCGAGGCGATCAACCTCGTCGCCTATACGTTCGCACGCGAGCGCATCAAGGCTGGCGACGAGATCGTGCTCTCGATCATGGAGCACCATTCCAACATCGTGCCCTGGCATTTCCTGCGCGAGCGGCAAGGCGCGGTGATCAAATGGGCGCCGATCGACGAGGAGGGCAACTTCCTGATCGACGAATTCGAAAAGCTGCTCGGCCCGCGCACCAAGATGGTCGCCATCACGCAGATGTCGAACGCGCTCGGCACCGCGGTGCCGGTGAAAGAAGTGGTCAAGCTTGCGCATGCGCGCGGCATTCCGGTACTGGTCGACGGCGCGCAGGGCGCCGTGCACCTTGATGTGGACGTGCGCGACCTCGATTGCGATTTCTACGCCTTCACCGGCCACAAGCTCTACGGGCCGACCGGAATCGGCGTGCTCTATGGCAAATACGATCTGCTCGCCGCCATGCCGCCGTTCAACGGCGGCGGCGAGATGATCCATGAGGTGTTTCAGGACCGCGTCACCTATGGCGCGCCGCCGCACCGTTTCGAGGCCGGCACGCCGGCGATCGTGCAGGCGATCGGGCTCGGCGCCGCCATCGACTACGTCAATTCGATCGGCAAACCGCGCATTCGCACGCACGAGGGCGCGCTGGTGAAATACGCGCAGGAACGGCTCGGCGCGATCAATTCGCTGCGCATCATCGGCAACGCGCCCGACAAGGGGCCGATCGTCTCCTTCGAGATCAAGGGCGCACACCCGCACGATGTCGCCACCATCGTCGACCGCGCCGGCGTCGCGGTACGCGCCGGCACGCACTGCGTGATGCCGCTGCTCGCGCGCTTCGGGCTCACCGCCACGTGTCGCGCTTCGTTTGCGATGTACAACACCAAGGACGAGGTGGACGTGCTCGCCGCCTCGCTCGCCAAAGCGCAGGAATTTTTCGCATGACCGACGATACACCCGTGACTGAAAACGCTCCTTCGGCGGACAAGGCGCCGGAAAACGCCGCGATAACCGGAGCATCCACGCTGCCGCAAGCCGAACTCAACCGCCTGACCGACGACATCATCGCCGGCCTGAAGACCGTCTATGACCCGGAAATTCCGGCCGACATCTACGAGCTCGGGCTAATCTACAAGATCGATATCGGCGACGACCGCTCGGTCAAGATCGACATGTCGCTGACCTCGCCCAATTGCCCGTCGGCGCAGGAACTGCCGGTGATGGCGGAAAACGCGGTGGCCAGCGTGCCGGGCGTAAGCGACGTCAAGGTCGAAATCGTGTGGGACCCGCCTTGGGACCCGAGCCGAATGTCGGACGAGGCCCGGCTCGTGCTCAATATGTGGTGATTTGCATTTGCGCGGCTGAGACTACAGATTGGAATTCAAGAGGACTGCCATGGCGACTGCACGACCCCGACCCCAGGTGATGAAGCTGACCGATGCCGCCGCGCTGCGCATCAAGGACGTGATCGCGCGCGCCGAGCGGCCGGTCGCCGGCGTGCGCGTCGGCGTCAAGAACGGCGGCTGCGCCGGCATGGAATACACCATGGAATACGCGGAAAGTGTGCAGCCGACCGACGAGGTGGTCGAGGACAAGGGCGTCAAGATCCTGGTCGATCCGAAGGCCGTGTTGTTCCTGCTCGGCACTGAAATGGACTACAAAACTGACAAGCTGTCGGCGCAATTCATCTTCAACAATCCGAACCAGACCGGCGCCTGCGGCTGCGGCGAGAGCGTGCAGCTTTCGCCGGCGAAAGGCGCGGCGGAGTAGCTTTACGCCACCTGCGCCGCGGTGCCGCCGGCGGTGACTTCCGGGTCGGTTTCGCTCATCACGCGGTTGCGGCCGTGGCGCTTGGCGGCATAGAGGCAGCAGTCGCTCCGCTCGAGCAGCGACTGCATGGTATCGGTCTTGTGCAGGGTCGCGACCCCGATCGAGACGGTCACACGGCCGAGGTGCTCGCCGGTCGAGCGCTTCATCAGTTCCTTGGTCATCACCGCGCGGCGGATGTGATCGGCCACCGTGATCGCCGAGCGCAGCACCGTGTTGGGAAGAATGACGGCGAACTCCTCGCCGCCGTAGCGGGCGGTGGTGTCCTGCCCCTTGACGTTCGCCTTCATCGACATCGCCACCAGGCGCAACACCTGGTCGCCGGTCAAATGGCCGAAACTGTCGTTGAAATTCTTGAAATGATCGATGTCGGTCAACATCAGCGACAGCGGCTCGTTCCTGGCGCGTGCCTCCTCGATGGCCTTTTCCAGCGTGCCGTCGAAGAACTTGCGGTTGGACAATTGGGTGAGCGGATCGGTCAGGCTTTCGCTGCGCACCGCCTCGAGGTGGGCGTGCAGGTCGAGAATTTCGCGCTTGGAGGCGTTGAGCCGCTCCTCCAGCTTGAGATTGGAGACCTCCATCTCCTTGGCGGTCTGCACCAGGCTTTCGACGATTGAGCGCAGGCCCTCGCGATCCTTCGACTGGCCGATCTTGGCCGACATGTCGACGAGGCTTTCGGTGTAGCTCGAAGCGGAGCCAGCGGCGCTGTCGATCATCGACATCACCTGTTCGATCTCGCCCTTGACCTGACTGCCGACTTCGTCGATCCGCTCGGTCAGCCGAGTCGGCGACAGATAGGTCGCGTAAATGTTCTCCAGATTTTGCTCGGCGAGAACGCCGCTGTTCTTGAGCGTCTCGTTGATCTTCTGGTTGAGCGAGGGGTGATAGCCGGTCGCGTAGGCGTACCAAATCTCGTAATTGCGCGGCGTCGCCGCCTGGCGCAACGCCTTGATCTGGCCGAGCGCGATTTCCGCGAACGCCATGGTGCGTTCGTGCTCGTCGGCGTACTCGGCCATCCGCAAACCCCCGAATACGGGCATTCTGCCCAAAAGTCTGCACGCGCACGGCCGAATGGCCGCGTCGCACCTCGGAAGTGACGGTAGGTCAGGGAGGTGAATCGCCGGTAAATTTGGAACCGGTTGCAGCGCAATATTTGTTCGCGCTGACGACGAGCCGGCCGCGATAAAAGTCCGTTATCAGGCTTTGAGCGACACCGGGCGTAGCAGGAAGGCGGGCAGATGGCTGCCGTCCGACTCCTGGGCGGGTTCGCGCGCTGGCTGCTGGCGTGGCTGGGGGGCGCGCGCCGGGTCTTTGCCCTGACGGGCCGGCGGCTGGGCGGCGCGTGCGGGTTCTTTGTTCGGATGGGGGCGGTGCGGTTGGCGCTCGCGGCCATGGCCGCGGTCACGGCCGCCGCGCTGGCGGGCGCCGCCACGCTGGCCGCCGTCATTGGGCCGGCTTTCGCTGCTCTCGGCCGGCGCCGGCTCACCCATCCAGGGGATGGTCTGGCCGATCAGCCGCTCGATGGCCGTGACCGACTTGCCGTCGATCGGCGCCACGATGGTGATGGCGGTGCCGCTCAAGCCGGCGCGGCCAGTACGGCCGATGCGGTGGACGTAATCGTCGGGGTGATGCGGCACGTCGAAATTGAAGATGTGGCTGACCGCCGGGATATCGAGGCCGCGCGCGGCGACATCGGAGGCGACCAGCAGTGAAACTTCGCCGTTGCGGAACGACTCAAGCGCGGCAGTGCGCGCCGACTGATCCAGGTCACCGTGCAGTGCGGCCGCGTTGAACTTGTGCTGCAGCAGCGAGCGGTGCAATTGCGCGACTTCGCGCTTGCGGTTGCAAAACACGATGGCATTCTTGAAGCCGTCGGCGGAGCGGATCAGCCGGCGCAGCGTCTCGCGCTTGTCGGCCGGATCGCGCCCGGTGGCGACCTTGAGCTGCGTAATGGTGGTGGCGGCGGTCGCCGGCTTGGAGACTTCCACCCGGACCGGATTGTGTAGGAAGGTGTCGGCGATACGCTGGATTTCCGGCGGCATGGTCGCCGTGAAGAACAAAGTTTGGCGCGTGAATGGCACCAGTTTGCCGATGCGTTCGATGTCGGGAATGAAACCCATGTCGAGCATGCGGTCGGCTTCGTCGATGACCAAGAGCTCGACGCCGGAGAGCAGCAAGCGGCCGCGTTCGGAATGATCGAGCAGGCGTCCGGGCGTCGCGATCAGCACATCCACGCCGCGGGTGAGTTTGGCGTCCTGATCGCCGAACGATACGCCGCCGATGATGAGCGCGACGTTGAGCTTGTGATTTTTGCCGTACTTCTCGAAATGTTCGACCACCTGCGCGGCGAGTTCGCGCGTCGGTTCGAGAATGAGCGTGCGCGGCATACGCGCGCGGGCACGGCCCTGCTCCAGCATCGTCAACATCGGCAACACGAAGGCGGCGGTCTTGCCGGTGCCGGTCTGGGCGATGCCGAGCACGTCGCGGCGGGCGAGAACGTGCGGTATGGCTTGCTCTTGGATGGGGGTCGGGGTCTTGTAGCCGGCCAATTCAATGGCGGCGAGAACTTTGGCGGATAAGCCAAGATGAGAAAAAGACATATACCTCTAATAACCTTTAGTTGGGATCGCCCGGCGCCCGCGCCGGAATTTGAAAAACGGGTTTCGATGCGCGGGAATGGACGGTCGAATCTTAATTCGAAGCCGTTTCACGCGGAACATAGGCGTAAAGGCGCGAAAGTCAATGCTACGGCAGTGCAATAAGTCGCGTTAAGGCTTAATCTTTTGGCTATCGGAGCGTCATAATGATGCAATCTTTACCGCTCGTTTTGGTGCCTGGCCTGACCTGCACGGCGCGGCTTTACGGCCCGCAGATCGAAGCGCTTTGGCCATTCGGCCAGGTGGCCGTCGCCGATCACCGGCGCGACGACGACATGGCGGCCATCGCCGCACGCATTCTCAAGGATGCGCCGCGGCGCTTCGCGCTCGCCGGGCTGTCGATGGGTGGCTATATCGCTTTCGCCATGCTGCGGCAGGCGCCCGAGCGCATCGCCAAGCTCGCGCTGTTAGACACGTCAGCGCGGCCCGACACGCCGGAGCAAACCGCAGGGCGCAACAGACAAATCGCCATGGCGCAGGGCGGCCGTTATGGCGAGATTCCGGATCTATCGATCCCGCGCTATCTGAATGCAAAGCATCAGCGCGACGAACGCCTGACGGCAATCGTACGGCAGATGATCGCCGAAACAGGCCCGAAGGCTTTCGTGCGCCAGTTGCAGGCGGTCATGTCGCGGCCGGATTCGCGGCCCTTGCTGGCGTCGATCCGCTGTCCGACGCTCGTGCTGGTCGGCGACGGCGACGTCGCAACGCCGCCGGAACTCAATACGGAGATCGCAGACGGCATTCTGGGTGCTAAGCTCGTGGTGGTGCCGGACAGCGGCCATTTGACCACCATCGAGCAGCCTGATGCGGTGAACGTGGCGCTCGCCGAATGGTTGGGTACGTGAACCGGCAGGCCTGCTTGCGCGTTGTAACGGAGCGGTGACCATGACCGAAGCCCGCGACAATGCCAGCGTGATTGCGCCGCCGCCGCTCGTTGCGCTGGCGGCGGTCGTGCTCGGCCTCGCGTTCGATTGGCTGATGCCGGCCTATGTACTGACGGTGCTGCTGACGCGGCCGGAGCGAATTATCATCGCTGTTGTATTCTTTGTGGCTGGAGCTGCGCTCGCCTTTCCTGCATTGCGCGGGTTCCATGCGGCCGGCACTAATGTCGAGCCATGGAAGTCGGCGAGCGCGCTGGTGACCGACGGCATATTCGCCTGGCTGCGCAATCCGATGTATGTCGGTCTCACACTTTTTCTCGTTGCGTTGTCGCTGGCTTTGGCTTCCGACTGGATACTGACAATGACGATCGGCTTCGTGCTGGTCATCCATTTCGGCGTGGTCTTGCGCGAGGAGCGCTATCTCGAGGTGAAATTCGGCGACGCTTACCGGCAATACAAGGCGCGCGTGCCGCGCTACGGCATTCCGGTTTGAGCGCAAGCGAAATATTCAAGCCTTTCCGGCAATCGTCCATTTGCGTGGGCTGGGCGTTGCTTCTATAGGACGTTCCATCGTTTGCCGGGACACCAAAGCATGCGCACGCAGGTCGGCATTATCGGAGCGGGACCGGCCGGGCTGATGCTGGCGCGGCTGCTGCATCTCGCCGGCATCGAGTTCGATCGTCATCGAGAACCGCAGCCGCGATTACATCGAGAACCGTATCCGCGCCGGGCTAATCGAGCATTGGGCGGCCGACTTGCTGGTCGACGTCGACGTCGGCAAACGGATGAAGCGCGAAGGCGTTCTCCACCACGGCATCAATATCGGTATCAATGGAGCGCTGCACCGGATCGATTTCAAGGCGCTGGTCGACAAGCGCGTCACCATTTACGGCCAGCAGGAGGTGGTGAAGGATCTGGTGACGCAGCGCTTGATAGATGGCGGGCCACCGCTGTTCGAAGTCGGTGGCGTCAGCGTGCATGATCTGACATCGAAGCAGCCGAAGATCCGCTTCACGCATGCAGGCCGGGCGCAGGAAATCGATTGCGACTTCATAGCCGGCTGCGACGGTTTCCACGGCATCTGCCGGCCGAGCATTCCTGACGGCGTGCTCAGCGTGTTCGAGCGCGACTATCCGTTCGGCTGGCTCGGCATCTTGACGGAGTCTGCCCCGCCCGATCACGAACTGATCTATTCCTACACCGACCGCGGGTTCGCGCTCTATACCATGCGCTCGATGTCGGTCGCGCGGCTCTATCTGCAATGCGACCACGACGAGGAGATCGAGAATTGGCCGGACGCGCGCATTTGGGAGGAACTGCACAAGCGGCTGGGCGGCGCGCGCAAACTCGTTGAGGGCAAGATGCTGCAAAAGGGCATCACGCCGATGCGCAGTTTTGTGGTCGAGCCGATGCAGCACGGCCGCCTGTATCTTGCCGGCGACAGTGCGCATATCGTGCCGCCGACCGGCGCCAAGGGCATGAATCTGGCCTTTGCCGACGTGGTGTTCTTATCGCGCGCGCTCGATGCGTTTTATAAGTCGAAGCACGACAATTTGCTGCAAAACTACACGGCGACCTGTTTGCGGCGCGTTTGGTATGCACAGCGCTTCTCCTGGTGGATGACGCAGCTTTTACATCGCTTCCCGAGCGAGACGGCGTTCGACCGGCGGCGCCAACTCTCCGATCTCGATTATCTCACCACGTCGGAATCGGCCATGCGCTCGCTAGCCGAGCAATATGTCGGGCTGCCGCTGGATTAATCCCGCAAAATCGCGCGCAGCGGCCGGACGAGCAGCGTAATCATGAGCTCGGCGGCGGCGGATATCACCGCCAACATCAAAAAGAAATCGGTCTTGGCGAGGATAGACCAGAAAGTGCCAAGATAGCCGGCGAGAAATCCGCCGATGAAGCTGGTCGCCAGCCACACGCCCATCATCATCGAGAGCAAATGGTGCGGCGCCACTTTGCTCACCACCGAAAGTCCGATCGGCGACAGATAGAGTTCGCCGACGGTGAGGATGAAGAAGTAGCCGAATAACCAGAGCCAGCTCGCTTGCGCGCCATTGGCGTGCCAGGCGGCGGCAACCAGAACGAGATAGGCGGCGGCGGCGAGAAAACAGCCGATGGCCATCTTGGCGACTGTCGAAGGTTCGTGCGCCCCTTGGCGCCGCCACAGCGAAACGATGAACGGGGTAAAGATGAAGATCATGAACGGGTTGAGCGCCTGGAACCAGGTGACCGGGATGTCAAAGCCGAACACATGACGGTCGGTGAGTTCGCTTGCCCATAACACGATGGTGTTGCCTTGTTGCTCGTAAATTCCCCAGAACAGACTGACCGGCAGCATCAACGCCATGATGGCGCCGATCGATAGCCAGGCCTCGCGGCCTAACGGCCCAGGCGCCATCTCGCGTTTAGCGAAGCTGTCCTTCGACAGAGACGGCACGGCGAGAAGACAGATGACGAGGCCGGCGGTCATGCCGACGCCGGCGGCGGCAAAGCCGTAGTGCCAGCCGAGTTCCTCGCCGAGCGTGCCGCACACCAGCGGCGCCAGAAATGCACCGAGATTGATGCCGACATAGAAGATCGAGAAGGCGCGGTCGCGGCGGCGGTCGCCGGGCGCATAGAGCGCGCCGACCTGGGTCGAGATATTCGGCTTGAAGGCGCCGTTGCCGAGGATGAGAAAGCCGAGTGCGAACAGAAACAGGTGCTCGAAGGCTATCATGAAATGGCCGATTGCCATCAGCGTGGCGCCGATGATGACGGTGCGGCGCTGGCCGAGTACGCGATCGGCCAGCAATCCGCCGAGGATCGGCGTCAGATAAACGAGGCCGGTGTAGAAGCCGTAGATTTGCGAGGCGAAGGGTTGCGGGGCCAGCGGCCCGAACACGAATTCCAAAGCGTGCCGGAACGGCTCAAGACCGAGCACTTGCCCGGCGCGCTGCGGGTCGAGCAGGTACTTGATCATGTAAAGCACGAGCAACGCGCGCATCCCATAATAAGAGAAGCGTTCCCACATCTCGGTCGCGAACAGATACGTGAGGGCGTGCGGATGGCCGAAGCGGTCGCCGCGCGCTTGCGAATTGCCGGAAATGTCGGGGGAAGCTGCGGTCATCCTAGCTCGGTGTTGCTGCCGCAACGATAGCATATCGCGCCAAAGACATTTCCGATTGCCGGCGGCCGGTGTAGGCTTGCACCGGACACGTTCCGGCAGTGAACGGCAAATAGGGCGGGGATTACGATGGCGAAAATTCGCATTATTTTTGCTGGCTTGTTGACGGCGCTAATTTTTGCCGCATCAGGCGCTGCGCAAGCGCAAGAGGCTTATCCCAACCGCCCGATCCGCTTCGTCGTCGGGTTTGCCGCTGGCGGCGGCAACGATATCTTTGCGCGCCTGGTGGTGAACAAGTTCCAGGAGAATACCGGCGCCACCACCATTATCGAGAACAAGCCGGGCGCCGGCGGTCGCATTTCGTCCGAGTACGTGGCGCATCAGCCGCCGGACGGTTACACCGTGCTGGTCGGCGCCACGGGACAGATGTCGATCGCCGCCGCCATCTATCCCAATCTTCCCTATCAACCGACCAAGAGCTTCATCGCGCTCAACATGATCGCGTCGTTCCCGCTGGTGCTGGTGGTGCCGGCGAACCAGCCGGCCAAGAACGTGAAGGAGATGGTGGCCTGGGCCAAGGCCAATCCCGACAAATCGAATTACGGCAGTTCGTCGCCGGCCTTCACCATCGCCAGCGAAACGTTAAAGCTGAAGACCGGCATGCCGGCGGTCGCGATCCCCTTCAAAGGGACGAATGAGTTGGCGCTCTGCGTGGTCAGCGCGCAGTGTCTGTTCACCATTGCCGATGGGCCGCCGACGATCCCGCTGGTCAAAGGCGGCAAGTTGCGCGCGCTGGCGGTGACCGGGTCCGAGCGCTCGCCCGAGCTGCCCGAAGTGCCGAGTATGGCTGAGGCCGGTTATCCGGAAGTCGACACCCATCTGTGGAGCGGCTTCTTCGTGCCGGCCGGAACACCGGCGCCGATCGTCGCCAAGCTCACCAAGGAGCTCGGCCGCGCGCTCGCTGACCCGGCGGTGCAGGCGGGCCTGAAGAAAATGGCGGTGACACCGGGCGGGCCGACCGGCGACGCCTTCAAAACGCGTATCGAAACCGACATCAAGGCTTTCGCCGACGTGGTGAAAGCGGCGAAGCTGAGCTTCCCGCAATAAATAAGGATGCCGCAACGATATTTGCGCGCATTGGCATGAATCAATTGCCGGTGCGCATCACGCTGCTATGCTTCCCCAGAAATTCTGGTCGGCGGAGTGGCGGCGTCATGCGGATTGCGGCGGTTCTCGTGCTTGCGGCCGCGACCGTGGTTGCCGCCGCCCAAACCGCAGCGGTCGACGTGCTATTCCGGCAGTTCGGCCTGTTCGGCGCCTGGGCATCCGAATGTGGCGCGCCAGCCTCGCCCGGCAACCCGCATGTCAGCATCACGGAGCCGAGCCCCGGCCTGGTCCTGGAGAGCCACGACCTCGGGCCCAATTATACAATCAATCGCTACAGCATATTATCGGCGGAGCGCCATTCAGCCGAGCAATTGTCGGTCGCGGTGATCTTCCAGCCCGGGACCGGCGAAGAAGAACGCCAGAAATTGGTGTTTTTGGTTCGCAAGGGAACGCGGCGCACGATGTTCAACCAGGCCGACGGCGGGCCGGTGCGCGTTAAGGATGGTATTGTCATCGCACGCGGCGTCAAGACGCCGGTGCTGAATAAATGTGATTAGTAAGCGCACTAAACGTCGAGCAATTGCTCGCTGGCAAACTCCGCGTTCTCTTGAATGAAGTCGAAGCGCGCTTCGGCCTTGTTGCCCATCAATCGCTCCACCGACTTCGCGGTGGGCTTGAACTCCTTTTCCGCCAACACCACGCGGAGCAAAGTTCTTTTGCCCGGGTCCATGGTGGTTTCCTTCAGCTGCGCCGCCATCATTTCACCGAGGCCCTTGAAGCGGGAGACCTCGACTTTGGCGTTGGCGTTGAATTCCTTCTTCATCAACTGCTCTTTGTGCTTGTCGTCGCGCGCATAGACGATCTTGCCGCCGTGCTGCAGGCGATAGAGCGGCGGCACCGCGAGATAGAGCCGGCCGGCCTCGATCAACTTCTGCATCTGGCGATAGAAGAAAGTGATCAAGAGCGAAGCGATATGCGCACCGTCGACGTCGGCGTCGGTCATGATGATGACCTTCTCATAGCGCAAATCTTTTTCGTGGAAATGCGTGCCGGTGCCGCAGCCAAGCGCCTGGATCAAATCGGCGAGCTGGGCGTTCTGCGCGAGCTTGTCCTTGCCGGCGGAAGCGACGTTCAAGATTTTGCCGCGCAAAGGCAGCACGGCTTGGGTGCGGCGGTCGCGCGCCTGCTTGGCCGAGCCGCCGGCCGAGTCGCCCTCGACGATGAAAATCTCCGAGCCTTCCGAGGCCGACGACGAGCAATCAGCGAGTTTGCCGGGCAAGCGAAGCTTCCTCACCGCGGTCTTGCGCGCAATATCCTTTTCCTGGCGGCGGCGCAGCCGCTCCTCGGCGCGCTCGACGACGAAATCGAGCAATTTATTGGCCTGCAGCGGATTGCCAGACAGCCAATGGTCGAACGGGTCCTTGATCGCGTTTTCGACAATCTTCTGGGCTGCCGCGGTAGCGAGGCGGTCCTTGGTCTGCCCTTGGAATTCCGGTTCGCGGATGAATACCGAGAGCATGCAGCCGGCGCCAGTCATCACGTCTTCGCTGGTCATGTCCTTGGCGCGTTTTTCCTGCCCGGCGCGCGCAGCGTGATCCTTCAAGCCGCGCAACAAAGCGGTGCGCAGGCCGGATTCGTGCGTGCCGCCGTCGGCGGTCGGAATCGTGTTGCAATAAGATTGTAGGAAACCGTCGGCATCAGCGGTCCAGGCGATCGCCCATTCGATCGTGCCATGGCGGCCGGTCTTGCCCGAGCTGCCGGTGAAGATGTCGGGATGCACCAGCGTGGCGCCGGCAAGGCTTGCGGCGAGATAGTCCTTCAGCCCATCGGCGAAATGGAACGTGGCCTTCTCCGGCACGTCCGCGACGCCCTTGAGCAGCACCTTGTCGCAACGCCAGCGGATTTCGACGCCGCCATAGAGATACGCCTTGGAGCGCGCCATCTTGAACACGCGCTCGGCCTGGAAGGCGGCCTTTGGTCCGAAAATCTGTGGGTCGGGGCGGAATCTGATCTTGGTGCCGCGCCGGTTGGGCGCGCGCCCGGCTTTTTCCAGTTTGCCCTTCGGCTTGCCGCGCTCGAACGCCATCTTGTAGAGCTGCTGCTCGCGCGCGACCTCGACCTCCATGCGCTCGGACAGCGCATTGGCGACTGAGACGCCGACGCCGTGCAGGCCACCCGAGGTCTCATAGACCTTGGAGTCGAATTTGCCGCCGGCGTGCAGCATGCACATGATCACTTCGAGCGCCGACTTGTTCTTGAATTTCGGGTGCGTGTCGACCGGAATGCCGCGGCCGTTGTCGGTGACGCTGACGAAGCCGTTCGCCTCCATCTCGACTTCGATCCAGTCGGCGTGGCCGGCGAGCGCCTCGTCCATGGAATTGTCGATCACCTCGGCGAACAGATGATGCAGCGCCTTCTCGTCGGTGCCGCCGATATACATGCCGGGGCGGCGGCGCACCGGCTCGAGCCCCTCCAGCACCTCGATATGTTTGGCGGTGTAGCCGCTCTCCGCGCTTGAGCCGCGCGACGGTTTGGCGCGGCTAGAAGCCTTGGCCGCGCCGCGGGCGGGCTTGCGGGCGGCCGATTTCGACCCACGCGGGGCATGGTCGAACAGATCGGGTTGTTTCGACGGTTTCTTCTTGGTCGCGGATTTGGCCATGGCAAGTATCACATATAGGTCGCGGCGAATCGCTTTCCACTTACTATGCCATGACGGGGCCGCAACGGTGACCGGCGTATTGAAAGGGCGATGGGGATTGCCGGCGGCAATCGGCAAAAATCCGCCGGGAATTTCGTCCCGGCGGATTTTGCAGCGGATGCGCTAAGTGTCGGACCGATCGGTCACTTACCGAGTTGCACGAAGCGCATCTCGCCTTTGACCAGATCGGGCACCACCACCAGGAGCCCTTTGGCGTTGGGGACGGCGCAGAGATCGGCCGGGCCTTTGAAGCCGGTGGCGAGATCGTGCTTGCCCATCTTTTTGTTCCACTGGAACACCGTGCCGGACACCCAATCGGTGGCGATAAGGTCGCCGTTCTTCATGCGATAGAGGCCGTCGAGCATGCCGATATTGTCGGAGATTTGTTTCGGCTCCTTGCCTTTGGCCATCTCGTAGATGCCGTGCGGCTTATCCTTGCTCTCGAAGCCGACCATGATGAGCGAGCCCTTCGTGCCCGGATAAAGCCCGTTCGGGAACACGCCCTTGCCCTTGAACACCACGGTGATCTTGGGCGGCTTCTTCGCTTTCAGGAAATCGGCCGGCTCGACTTTCACGAGTTGGTCGGAGCGGTTATCGCTGACGTAAAGCGCACCGTCCATCACCGTCGGATCGTTGGCGAAGACGATGCCGGGCAGGTCGAGCTTCTTGCTTTGTTTGGTCTTGAGATCGATGATCCACACCGCGTCGATGTCGGTGACCCACAAGCGGCTGCCGATGATCCAGATGCCCTTCGGCTTATTCATGGTCTGGCCTTCGGGCGGAAAGAATCTCTTTTCGAGAACTTTGCCGTCCATCGACACTTTGGTGATGAAGCCCTTGCCGTCCTTGTCGGCCGGCTTGAGGTCGGGGCCGAAGTCGCCGGTGTAGAACACCTTTTCTTTCGGATCGTAGGCGACGGATTCGATATGACCGAAGCCGGTGACGGTATTTTCCGACAGCACCTTCAATTCTTTGGCCGATGCGGCAGGCGCGACCGCCAGCTGCAGGCAGCCGAAACAGATCGCCAGCGCAATTTCCGTTATCATTTTTTTGGTCATGGCATTCCTCCCAATGCAATGGACAACGCCGCCGGGATTTTCATCCCGGCGGAAGTCATCGCGATGTTGCGAGTTCTACTTGAGCGCCGCCGCGCCCGCTTGCGAAATCGCGTCATCCTGCGAACCGGTGCCGCCAGAGACGCCGATCGCGCCGATCACCTTGCCGCCGACCATCAGCGGATTGCCGCCACGCGAGGCGATAAAGGCATCGCCGAGTGTCGGCAGATAAGCGAAGAAGCCACCCTTGGCGAGCAACCGTTCGAACACCACGGTCGGACGGCGATACCGCGCTGCCGCGCGCGCCTTATGCTGCGAAATGTCGACCGAAGCGTATTGGCAATAGTCGTCCTTCTCGAAATAGACGAGGTCGCCGGTCGGTCCGACCACCGCGATGCACATGCCGCGCCACTTCCGCTTATCGACTTCCGCGCGCGCAGCCGCGGCGACTTTCTTGGCGGTTTCCAGATTGATCGGCTCACCGTAGGCCGGCGGTGCCATCGTCTCCGGTATGGCTTCGTTCGGGTTGGCCGGATCGGCCGGCACTTGCGCGAAGGCGCCTGTGCTCATCAGCAGCGTGACGCCCAAGGCGCCCGCCATCATCATCAAACGACGCATTGTATTCCTCCCGCATGAGTGCCGGTCGTTGCCGGCATTGTTTGATCCAACGCTGGTGGCGCTGGATCGTCGAGGCGGGCAGCTTAGCCAACAAGTGGGCGTTCGCCTATATGGGTCGCTCGCTGTCACACGCGACGGCCGTATGGCGGGAAAAATGCCGGCAAGCGGGCTAGCCGCGCTGGCCGGCCGCCGGCAAAGCCGGTAAAATTCTTTCCCGCCGCTGGAATCGGGGTTTTCATGTGACCGAAACGGCCTTTGAACAGGCGCTGTCCGCTCGCACGGGCGAGATGCTCGATGCCTGCACCCAATGCGGCAAGTGCGTGGAAATCTGCCCGGTCACGGCGCCGGCCGGGGTCGGCGACGCTACGCCGAAGGCGGTGATTTCCGGCGTGCTCGATATCGTGCGCTTTGGCGACGGGCCGCAGGCCTCCAAAGCCTGGGCCAAGGGCTGCGTGCTTACCGGCGACTGCATCGCGGCCTGTCCCGAGGGCGTCAATCCGCGCTTCCTGTTGGCGATGGCGCGCGTAAAAATGGCGCGGCAAACGGCCGAGCCGCGCGAGCAGCGCAAGAAGGGCGTGGAAAATTTCCGCCTGGTCGCCAACGGCACCACCGTGCTCGCGCGCATGCAACTGTCGGCGAATGAGTTGACGCGGCTCGGCCAGAAGGTAACCGACCGTCTCGAATCCGGCTCGACCGTCAGACCGGGCGAACGACCGGATTTTGTGTTCTACACCGGGTGCAACGTGCTCAAGACGCCGCACATCGCGCTGCTCGCGCTCGACGTCATGGATGCGCTCGGCGTCACCTACAGGGTCATGGGCGGGCCGAGCCATTGCTGCGGCATCGTCCAGGCGCGCACCGGCGACACCGAAGTGTCCGGCCGCGTCGCCACCAATTCGCTCGACAAGCTGGCGGAAGGAAAAGCCGGCGTGATCTCGTGGTGCGCGAGCTGCCATGTGCAGTTCACCGAGACGACGCTGCCGACGATCGAGAAGTTGCGCGGATCGCGGCCGTTCGAGATGACGCCGTTCATGCTGTTCCTGGCGACGCGTTTCGACGATCTGCGCCCGCTGCTGCGCAAGCCGGTGCCGCTGAAGATCGCGTTGCACAAGCATCCGGGCGTCAAGGGAGTTGTCGAGGCCGGCATCGCGTTGCTGCAAATGGTGCCCGGCATCGAGATTGTCGATTTGCAGCAGCCGGCGGTCGGCTTGATGAGCAATTTCCTCAACGCGTTGCCGGAGTACAAACGCGGGCTGCATCTGGCCGAGCTGGAAGCGGCGGAAGCTGCCGGCGTCGACGCGCTGGTGGCGATCTACCACCCCGACCACCGCGACCTATGCGCGCATGAGCGCGACTGGCCGTTCAAGATCATCAATATTCTCGACATCGTCGGCGAAAGCATGGGCCTGCATCACGACGATCACTTCAAGCGCCTGAAGATTATGCAGGACGCCGACGCTATCGTTGCCGACTGCAAGGACCTGATCACCGCCAATGGCGTCGACCCGGCGATGGCGCGCGATATGGTCGTCAAAGTCATGCTCGGCGATCAGCCTTTACCTTTGGTCGGTTCCCGGGTTGACGGGGCAGGGGCTGCGGCCTATATCGCCCGTCCATGACGACGTTTTTGACAGCACCAAGCCTCCGCCGCCGCCGTGTCCCCACGGCACGGGCGCGCTTTCGGTCTTAAATTGTCACCCGTGCCGCCGGACTAGGCCCGCGGCACTCTTTCAACCGAACATCCGCGCTGTTGGCCTTGCTCCGGTAGTCATTTAAGACACTGGATGAGGATCGACTCATGGCTACAAAATCGAAAATCGGCGTTCTTGGCGCCTCCGGCTATACCGGGTCGGAACTGGTGCGGATCCTGTTGCGCCACCCGCGCGCGGAGATCGTGCTGCTCACCGCCGAGCGCAGCGCCGGCAAGGCTATGCGGGACGTATTCCCCCAGTTCTCGCCGTTCGACCTGCCGCAACTCGTCGCCATCGACGGGCTCGACTGGGCGAAGGCCGGGCTCGACGTGGCGTTCTGCGCGCTGCCGCATGCCACGACGCAAAAGGTGGTCAAGGAACTGCTCAGCGCTGCGCCGGCCACCAAGGTGGTCGATCTCTCCGCGGATTTCCGGCTGCACGACACCGCCGCTTACGCCAAATGGTACGGCCACGAGCACCACGCGCCGGAGCTGCAGAAGGAAGCAGTCTATGGCCTGACCGAAATCCACCGGCGCGAGATCAGGCACGCGCGGCTGGTCGCCAACCCGGGCTGCTACACATCCTGCGCGCAACTGCCGCTGATCCCGCTGATCAAGGCCAAAGCGATCGAGCTCGACGAGATCGTCGTCGACGCCAAGTCAGGCATGACCGGTGCGGGGCGGGCGGCCAAGGAGGCCATGCTGTTCTCGGAGGTGTCGGAGGGCTTCCACGCCTACGGCGTGGGCCATCACCGCCACATGGCCGAACTCGACCAGGAGTTTTCGCTCGCCGCCGGGCGCGAGGTGATCGTCAGCTTCACCCCGCATCTGGTGCCGATGAACCGCGGCATTCTCTCGACCATCTATGTGCGGGGCCGGCGCGGGCGGAGCCCCTGAGGATCTTCACGCGTTGCTTTTGAAGTTCTACGCGAAGGAGCCCTTCGTGCATGTGCTGCCTTTCGGCGAGACGCCGCAGACCCGGCACGTGCGCGGCTCGAATATGACTTTCATCGGCGTTGCCAAGGACCGCATTCCCGGCCGCGCCATCGTCATTTCGGCGCTGGACAATCTGGTCAAAGGCGCCTCCGGCCAGGCGATCCAAAACATGAACCTGATCTTGGGCTATCCGGAGACCATGGGGCTGGAGCAGGTGGCGCTGTTTCCCTGATTCGGCTGTTACAATGGCAACGTCTTTGCCGGAGACGCCATGATCGAGGTCAGCAACCAGCCGCCGCCGCTCGAGCCTTATAATCTTTTCGCGAGCGATGTCGTCTTGCGCGAGGCGGTCGCGCGCGAGCGGGCGGGCTGGGCGGAAGACGGGCTGAACGCGCTCGGCGCCGCGCTCGGCAAGCCGGAAACCATCCAGCTCGGCTTCGACGCCAATAAATACACGCCGGTCTTGCGTACGCTCGACCGCTACGGCCATCGCCTCGACGAAATCGACTACCATCCGGCCTGGCACGCGCTGATGGCGATCGCGCTGCGCGCCGGCCTGCATTCGAGCCCCTGGGCCGATCCGAAAGCGGGCGCGCATGTGGCGCGCGCGGCCGGCACCTACATGCTCAATCAGATCGAGAGCGGCGTTTATTGCCCGCTTGCCATGACTTACGGCTCGGTGCCGAGCCTGCGCTTTGCGCCGTCAATTGCCGCAGAATGGCTGCCGAAGATATTCGGACGCGATTACGACAAGCGATTTGTCCCGGTGCGCGAAAAATCCGCCGCCCTCATCGGCATGGGCATGACCGAAAACCAAGGCGGCTCCGATTTGCGCACCAATTCGACGCGCGCGGAGCCGGCGGGCGACGGATCGTTCCGTCTCTCCGGCCATAAATGGTTTTTGTCTGCGCCGATGTGCGACGCCTTCCTGGTGCTGGCGCAATCGGGCAAGGGCCTCTCCTGCTTTATGCTGCCGCGCTGGACTCCGGATGGGGAACGCAACGGCATTCGCATCGTTCGGCTCAAGGACAAGCTCGGCAACCGCTCCAATGCGTCGAGCGAAGTGGAATTCGACGGCGCTTATGCGCAGCTGGTCGGCGAGGAGGGCCGTGGCGTCCCGACCATCATCGAGATGGCCGGCCATACCCGGCTCGACTGCTGCATCGGTTCGTCCTCATTGATGCGGCAGGCGGTGGCGCAGGCGGTGCACCACGCGCGCCACCGCACCGCGTTTCAGAAGCGGCTGATCGACCAGCCGCTGATGACCAACGTGCTGGCCGATCTCGCGATCGAGTGCGAAGCGGCGACCGTGCTGACCATGCGGCTGGCGCGCGCCTATGACGAAAACGACGAAACCTCGACGGTGTTCCGCCGCGTGGTAACGCCGGCGGCGAAATTCTGGATCTGCAAGCGCGCGCCGGCGGTGACGCTGGAGGCGATGGAGGTTCTGGGCGGCTCCGGCTACATCGAGGAAAGCATCATGCCGCGGCTTTATCGCGAGGCGCCGGTCAATTCGATCTGGGAAGGCTCGGGCAACGTGATGTGCCTCGACGTGCTGCGCGCCATCGAGCGCACGCCGAAGACGGCGGAAGTGCTGCGCGCCGAGCTCGCCGACGCCGGCGATGCCAGGGTGAAGACCTTCGCCGAGCGATTGCAGCAGCGGCTCGCCGCCGCCGACCGCAACGACGAGTCGCAGGCGCGCGTGCTGGTGCGCGATTTGGTGCTGGCATTGCAGGCGGCGCTGCTGATCAAGCATGCGCCGGCCGCAGTGGCGGATGCATTCTCCGCCTCGCGGCTCTCCGGCGAGGCAGGCGGCGCCTTCGGCACGCTGCCACGCGGGCTCGATTTGCACGCGCTCGCGGAGCGAGCGGCTCCCGTGGCTTAGAGTTTGCCGAACACCGCCAGCACCAGCGCTACCTGCGCCGCGAAGCCAACCGCAAAAGCGAGCGTGCGTAGCACCGGAATGCCGAGCGTATAGACGATGACGTGCGCAAGCCGCGCCCAGAAATAAACCGCGCAGGCGATCGCCGTGCTCTCGGTCGAGTGACCCTGAGCGTCAAGAATGAGCACCAAAGTCGCGAAGATGACTAGGTTTTCCACCGCATTGGTGTGGGCGAAATAGAGCCGTTGCGCCCAAGGCGTCTGCGGCTTGTCGTTGCGCGAAGGGTTGGCCATCGCACCCATCAGCCCGCGCACCATGATGCGGTCGAGAATATAGGGTATCCACAACAGCCCGGTCAGGACGACCGTCAGCGTCAGCCACATCAGTTCTCTGGACATCGCCACCCCCATTTTTAGGTTAGCCAGCGGCGAGCAGACTAATCGATGAGAACGCGTCTGTCGCGCCCCTAAGCCAGGATCGACTTCGCGATGACGTAGAGCCCGACCGCGATGACGATGCCTGAAAAGGTAAGCATGAGCGCGTGCTTGTGACTGGCGAGATGGTGGGCAAGACGGATCCCGAGCAACCCGCCGAGTGCGCCGCCGACGATGAACAAAACGGCCAAGGGCCAATCGACTAGGCCGGACCAGGCATAGCTCGCCGCCGTGGTCAGCCCGAAGGCGGTGACCGAGACCAGCGAAGAGCCAATAGCGTTGATCAGCGGCATGGTAGTGGCGCCCATCAATCCGGGCACGATCAGGAAACCGCCTCCGATGCCGAAGAATCCTGACAGAGCGCCGACCGCAAAGCCGATGCCGATCAGCAGCGGCAACAGTTTACCCATGCTCTCGCGGGTGAGCTCGACCTCCGGATTACCGCCCGATTTGCGCGGCCGCATCATCAGCACGCCGACCACGACCATCAGCACGCCGAACAGCATCAGCAGGCGGGTGCCGTCCACCATCTTGCCGAGTTGCGCGCCGCCTGCCGCACCGGCGACGCCGGATACCGCGAACACCAGCGCGCAAGGCCATTTCACCGTGCGCGCTCGCGCGTGACCGGCAAGATTGGCGGCGGCACTGACAGCGACCGCGATCGCGCTGGTGCCGATGGCGATGTGAGGCGACGGGACGCCGACCACATAAACCAGCAACGGCACCGCCATGATCGAGCCGCCGCCGCCGACCAGACCGAGCGTAAAACCGACCATGCCGCCGGATGCTATCGATAGAATTGCATGCAGGATCGTCATTGAGCGGCGGCGCGCCGGTTCCAAGGCATCGCCGCCAGCAACCGGGCCATGCCGCAGAAGCCGCTCACGCCGGCAAGCAGCAACCCGGCGCCGACCAAACCCGACAGCGCGAAGAACCCCTGCGCCACGAAGGCGCCGAGCAACACGCCGAGCAGGACCAGGCTGCCGGCCGCGATCTGCACTTGCCGCATGATGTCGATCGGCTGGCTGCGGTCGAGCGCGACCGGCAGGCCGGCATTTCGCCAGGCGTCGATGCCGCCTTCGAGAATATAAGTCTCGCATTGCGACGTGAGGGCGGCGAGCCGCGCCGCATGGCCCTTAGTGCGCGCGCCCGACCGACAATGGAAGATTAGCACGTCGTCGCCGTTGCGGATCGGCGTGCTCTGATCGATTCGGCTGAGCGCGTGGTGACGCGCGCCGGGTATGTGTTCGCGCGCATGCTCGTCGGCCTCGCGGATGTCAATCATAACGGCGCCGGCGCGCACGAGTTCGGCGGCGCGTTCGGGTGCAATGGTTTTCAACTCGTACATGGCTTTACTCCTGGTCGTCAGCAGTTCGTTCATTCGTCGATTACGGGCAATAGATGCGTTTGAGCAGCGCGAGCAGACGCGCCGCATCGGGATCGGCGATGCGGTAGTAGACGGTTTGCGCGTCGCGCCTTGTGGCGAGCACGCCTTCTTCGCGCATCTTGGCGAGGTGTTGCGAGAGCGCCGACTGGCTCAAGCCCACCGCCTCGGCAAGGTCGTTGACCGAGAGCTCGCGCACCAGCGCCAACCGGCACAAAATCAGCAGCCGGTTTTCATTGGCGAGCAGCCTCAGAAGCCGCGCCGCCTCGCTTGCCTTGCGCTCGAGATCGGCGATGCCGGCATCGATTGCCGGTTTGCCACGGCGGACTGCTATTGTGGGCATTGTCGGACGCTCCATAAATTAGTAATTACTAAATTAGATATTGCTAATATATAAGTCAAGCCCAATACCAAACTAAAGAGGGCGCAGGCGTCTTGTCAGCCGGTGAGGCGGGTTTCGTGATAGGCGGCGATAAAGGTGAGGAGAGTTAAGCTGCCCGGTTTCAGGTCCAGCTTTTCACTTTCACGTAAGACCCCGGCGCGTCCTCGATTGTTTTGAGCTTGCCGCCGCCGACTTCGCGCGCCGGCACAGTTTCGGCGCCCTGCGCCCTGAGCCAGTCGAGCCAATCCGGCCACCACGAGCCCGGGTGCTCGGTCGCGGTCGATAGCCACTTGTCGACGTCGGAGCCACGCGGCTCCTGACCGGTCCAGTATTGGTATTTTTGCTTGTTGCTGGGCGGATTGACCACGCCGGCGATATGGCCGGAACCGGCCAGCACGTATTTCACCGGACCGCCGAAGAATTGCGAACCGTACAGCACCGATTTTGCCGGCGCGATATGGTCCTCGCGGGTGGCGAGATTGTAGATCGGCATCTTGACGTTCTTGAGATCGAGCGTGACGTCGCCGATCTTCATTTTCTTCCGGCTGAGATTGTTGTCGAGATAACAATTGCGCAAATAGAACGAATGGTTCGCCGCCGGCATGCGGGTGGCGTCGGAATTCCAGAACAGGATATCGAAGGCGACCGGATTCTTGCCGCGCATATAGTTGTTGATCACATAGGGCCAGATCAGGTCGTTGGAGCGCAGCAGATTGAACGCGGTGGCCATGCTCGAAGCCTCGAGATAGCCTTGCTCGCGCATGTGCTCTTCCAATTGCGCGATGCGGTCCTCGTCGACGAACACCATGAGGTCGCCGGCATAAGTGAAATCGACCTGCGCCGTGAACAAGGTGGCGGAGACGACGCGGGTGTCCTGCTTGGTCGCAAGATAAGCAAGCGTGATCGCTAGCAACGTGCCGCCGACGCAATAACCGATGGTGTGTACCTGTTTTTCGCCGGTCGCCGCCTCGACCGCGTCGAGCGCGGTCATCACGCCTTCGCGCATATATTGTTCGAAGCTTTTCTCGGCGAGTTTGCCGTCCGGGTTGACCCAGGACACCACGAACACGGTGACCCCGCTGTCGACGCACCACTTGATGAAGGATTTATCCGGCGTGAGATCGAGGATGTAGAATTTGTTGATCCAGGGCGGCACGATCAGCAACGGCACCTTGAGCACTTCGGGCGTGGTCGCCTCGTATTGCAGCAACTGGATCAATTCGTTTTGGAAAATTACCTTGCCCGGGGTGAGCGCGAGATTGCGGCCGACCTCGAACACCCCGGGGTTCGATTGGCGGATCTTGAGATTGCCATGCCCGGCCTTGATGTCTTCCGCCAGCATCTGCATGCCGCGCACGAGATTCGCGCCCTTGGCGGAAAGCGTCTCGCGCAGAAGCTCCGGATTGGTCAGCACGAAATTCGACGGCGCGATCGCATTGCCGATCTGCTTGATGTAGAAGGCTGCCTTCTGCCGCGTGTGCTCGTCGACGTCGGCGTCTCGCACCAGCCGGTCGGCCCATTGCACGCTGAGCAGATAGAGCTGTCTGAGGAAATCGAAGAACTGATTCTGCGACCATTCAGGATCGGCGAAGCGCTTGTCCTTCGGGTCCACGGCAACGAAGGGGGCGGTCTCTTCGCCGGCCATGCGCTTGGCCGTGTTGGCCCACAGATCGAGAAAGGCGCGGCCGAGGCTAGTCTGCAATTCGAGCGCGCGTTTGGGATCCGACAGCCAATACTCCACGATATGCCCGACCGTCTTGACCACGTCGACGACGCCATCGGCCGTTTCGCCTTTTATCTTGCCTTCCTCGCGCGGCTTCAGATAGGCGGCGAGCGCCTTGCCGCCTTCCTCGACCATGCGGGCGATATTGTGTGCGAAAGCCTCGACCTCGACCGAGCCGATCGTCGGCTGTTCCTTGACCGGTTTTTTGGCCGGTTTGTTGGTTGCCTTATCCATTAGCGTCAAGCCGATCCCCAGCCTGCGAATTGGCCGGGACTGCGTCCTCCCGCAAGGTAAGTTTGCATTTATGGCTTCTCCGGCGCCGGTCTCCTGCGAGCCGGCTACCGGGCGCTTTACCTTGCTCCGGCCATATTAGCCGGTTAATCGGCTTATGGTATAATTCATTGAGCCTGCGGCGATTTCCTGTCTTGTGGGCCGGTTACGCGACGCCAGGAGCGAGCTTTGCAAAGATCGATCTTGACGGCCTCGGCCCTGGGCTTGTCCCTGTTCTTGGCCGGTTTTCTGGCGGGGTGTTCGTCGGGGGCGGTGATCGACCAAATGCCGTCCAGCGTGGGGCTGCCGGCCGGGACCCCGGAACGGCCGACGACGCCTTACGTCTATCCGGCCGTGCACGACATGCCGCCGCCGCGGGCGACCCCGACCTTGAGCGAAGAGCAGCAAGTCGAGGCGGAAAAGGAGCTAACGGCGGTTCGCGACCGCCAGGAAGCCCGCGACCAGCCAGCCAAAAAGACCGCGCTGCCCGCGAAAAAGAAGCCGGCTGCCGCCGATACGGACCAGGCCGCTGCGCCTGAGGGTGGCGCAAAGACCAACCCGTGATAAAAGCCTGCCGGGGTCATGCAAGCCGGTCGGATAGGGCAGCCGGCCCAAAGGTTTGAGATCATGGAAGATTTCTATCGCATCCGCCGCCTGCCACCTTACGTGTTCGAAGAGGTGAACCGGGCCAAAGCGCGCGCCCGCCTGGCAGGGGCCGACATCATCGATCTCGGCATGGGCAATCCGGATTTGCCGGCGCCCGCGCATGTGATCGAGAAGCTCAAGGAGACGCTCGGCAAGCCGCGCACCGACCGCTATTCCGCTTCGCGCGGCATTCCCAAGCTGCGTCTCGCGCAAGCGAAATATTACGAGCGCCGCTTCGGGGTGAAGCTGAACCCCGAGACCCAGATCGTCACCACGCTCGGCTCCAAGGAAGGCTTTGCCAACGTGGCGCAGGCGATCACCGCGCCGGGCGACGTGGTGCTCGTTCCCAACCCGAGCTATCCGATCCACGCCTTCGGCTTCTTGATGGCGGGCGGCGCGGTGCGCTCGGTGCCGTCGGAGCCGACGCCGAATTTCTTCCACACGCTGGAACGCGCGATCATCCATTCGATCCCGAAGCCGACCGCGGTGGTGGTGTGCTATCCGGCCAATCCGACCGCCTATGTGGCAAGCCTCGACTTCTACAAGGACCTCGTCGCCTTCGCGAAGAAGCACGGCATCCTCGTGCTGTCGGATCTTGCTTACGCGGAAGTCTATTTCGACGGCGATCCGCCGCCTTCGCTGCTACAGGTGCCGGGCGCGATGGATATCGCGGTCGAGTTCACCTCGATGTCGAAGACCTTCTCCATGCCGGGCTGGCGCATCGGCTTTGCGGTCGGCAATGAGCGGGTGATCGCGGCGCTGGCGCGGGTGAAATCCTATCTCGATTACGGCGCCTTCACGCCGGTCCAGGTGGCGGCGATCGCGGCGCTCAACGGGCCCGAGGATTGCATCAAGGATATGCGCGAAACCTATAAGCGCCGCCGCGACGTGCTGGTGGAAAGCTTCGGCCGCGCCGGCTTTCACGTGCCGAGCCCGCGCGCCTCGATGTTCGCCTGGGCGCCGATCCCCGAGCCGTTCACCAGCCTCGGCAGCGTGGAATTTTCCACGCTGCTGGTGGAGAAGGCAGAACTCGCCGTCTCGCCCGGCATCGGCTTCGGCGAATACGGCGAAGGATTTGTGCGCATCGCGCTGGTGGAAAACGAGCAACGCATCCGCCAGGCCGCGCGCAACGTCCGCCGCTTCCTCGAGACGGGGCCGGAAAAATTGCACAACGTCGTCCCGCTCGCCACGCGGCGCTGATTTCATGGTTGCATCACTGAAAGTAGGCGTCGCCGGATTGGGCACGGTCGGCGCGGCCTTGATCGCCCAAGTGGCGCGCCAGCGCGAGGCGCTCACCGCGCGTTGCGGCCGCGCGATCGAAATCGTGGCGGTCTGCGCGCGCGCCAAGGGCAAGGACCGCGGCGTCGATCTCAAAAAGATGACATGGTTTGCCGATCCCGTGACGCTCGCGCGCGCGCCGGACATCGATGTGTTCGTTGAACTGATCGGCGGCGCCGGCGATCCCGCCAAGCGCGCGGTCGAAGCGGCATTGGCCGCGGGCAAATCGGTAGTCACCGCCAACAAGGCGCTGCTCGCCAAGCACGGTGTCAAGCTCTCCGCGCTCGCGGAAAAGCATCATGTCGCGCTTAACTTCGAAGCCGCCGTCGGCGGCGCCATTCCGATCGTGAAGACCTTGCGCGAAGGGATGGCCGGCAACTCGTTCGAGCGCATCTACGGCATCCTCAACGGCACCTGCAATTACATCCTCACCCGGATGGAGCAGGACAAGATGCCGTTCGCCGCGTGTCTCAAGGATGCCCAGCGCCTGGGTTACGCCGAGGCCGACCCGAGTTTCGATATCGAGGGGCACGACACCGCGCAGAAGCTTGCGATCCTCGCTTCGCTCGCTTTCGGTACCAAAGTCGACCAGCGCGCGATCTATGTGGAAGGAATTTCCTCGATTGCGCCGGCCGATATCGCCGCCGCCGACGAACTCGGCTATCGCGTGAAGTTGCTCGGCGTGGCGGTGAAGACCGACAAGGGCATCGAGCAGCGCGTGCACCCGACCATGGTGCGCAAGGATTCGGCCATCGCCCAAGTTATGGGCGTCACCAACGCCGTCACGGTCGATGCCGAGGGCATCAATCCTCTGACGCTGATCGGGCCCGGCGCCGGCGGCGCCGCGACCGCCTCGGCGGTGCTCTCCGATATCGGCGATATTGCCCGCGGCGTGCGCACCGCGCCGTTCGGCCGCCCGAGCGCGCGCCTCAAAAGCGTGCGCAAGGCGCCGATGCAGCGGCACGAGGGCGGCTATTACATAAGGCTGCTGGCGCGCGACAAGCCGGGAACTGCGGCCACCATCGCCAAACGCCTCGCCCAGCAAGAAATTTCTCTGGAGTCCATTGTGCAGCGCCACCAGATGCACGCCGATACCGACGCCAAGCCCGGTTCCGTACCCGTTATCCTCATTACCTATGCGACAACTGAGGACGCCGTGCGCAAGGCCCTTGCGGCGGTGGGGCGCGATAGGGTGATCTCCGGAACGCCGCAGGTCATCCGACTCGAAAAGAATTGACGGCCTGGTCGCAAGCCGGGTTCGTTCAAGGGGGAGCTTAAGAAATGGCATCGATCACCGTCCAGCCTGAATTTTTGCTGGAACGCATCCTCACCCTTGAGATTGTGCGCGTGACCGAACGCGCGGCGGTGTCGTCGGCGCGCCTGCGCGGGCGCGGGCAGGAGAAGGCCGCCGACCAGGCCGCCGTCGACGCCATGCGCCGCGAGCTGAACAAATTGCCGATCGACGGCACGGTGGTGATCGGCGAGGGCGAGATCGACGAGGCGCCGATGCTGTTCATTGGCGAGAAGGTCGGCACCAAGGCCGGCCCCAAGGTCGATATCGCGGTCGATCCGTTGGAAGGCACGACGCTGTGCGCCAAGAACATGCCGGGCGCCATCGCGACCATCGCCATGGCCGACGGCGGCACGCTGCTGCATGCGCCGGACTGCTACATGGACAAAATCGCCATCGGCCCCGGCTATCCGAAGGGCACCATCGACCTCGACGCGCCGGCGGAAGAAAACATCGTCCGGCTGGCCAAGGCCAAAGGCGTCAAGCCGTCGGAAATCACCGCCATCCTGCTCGACCGTCCACGACACGCCGACAAGATCGCCGCGATCCGTAAGCTCGGCGCCGCCGTCAGCCTGATCAGCGACGGCGACGTTGCAGGCGTAATCCATTGCGCCGAGCCGAAAACCGGCATCGATATCTATCTCGGTATCGGCGGCGCGCCGGAAGGCGTGTTGGCGGCGGCCGCCTTGCGCTGTATCGGCGGGCAGATGCAGACGAGGCTCATCATCGACACCGAAGCCTTGCGCGAACGCACCCTGAAAATGGGTATCAAGGACGCCAAGAAGAAATACGGCATCGAGGACATGGTGAAAGGCGACTGCCTGTTCGCCGCCACCGGGGTGACGAGCGGCGCCATGCTGAGCGGCGTCAAGTTCGGCAAGGACGTGATCGAAACCGAAACGGTGGTGATGCGCTCGGCCACCGGCACGGTGCGCCGGGTGTTCGGCGAGCACCGGCAGCTGGCGAAATTTCATCTCGGCTGACCAACACGACGAGCGCTTCTCGTCCGCGCCAACAGATCGCGTGGTATGACGATGGCGGCATTGCCGGCAACGGCGTCGAACACCTCCGAGAGCTTTTTCCTCGGCGTGGAGAAATCCGCGACCGGACGCGCCTGGCGCGACCGGCTGGATGAGCGCGGGCAGGCGCGCGCGCTGGCGATTACACAACGATCCGGCGTGCCGGAACTGCTGGCGCGCGTCTTGGCGGGGCGCGGCGTCGAGCCCGACGAGGTTGCGGCCTACCTCGACCCTAGCATCAAGCGGCTGATGCCCGACCCGCACGAACTGACCGGCATGCAAGCCGCCGCGGCGCGTCTCGCGCATGCTATTACCGCCAACGAAAGCGTGGCGATTTTTGGGGATTACGACGTGGACGGCGCCACCGCCTCGGCGCTGTTGGCGCGCTATCTGCGCCACTGCGGGCTCGATCCGATCGTGCATATTCCTGACCGGATTTTCGAGGGCTACGGGCCGAACGTGGATGCCATCCGCGCCTTTGCCGAACGCGGCGTCAAATTACTCGTCACCGTCGATTGCGGGACCACCAGCATCGAGCCGCTCGCCGAAGCATCAAAGCTCGGCCTCGATACCGTAGTGATCGACCATCACCAGGCCGACGTGGAACTGCCTAAGGCGGTCGCCATCGTCAATCCGAACCGCGCCGACGATTTGTCCGGGCTTGGGCATCTGGCGGCGGTCGGCCTTGTGTTTATCGCGCTGGTGGCGCTGACGCGGGAGCTGCGCCGGCAAAATTTCTGGACCGGATCGCGCAGCGAGCCGGATCTGCTGTCGCTCTTGCATCTGGTCGCGCTCGGCACCGTCGCCGACGTGGTGCCCCTGACCGGCCTCAACCGCGCTTACGTCGCCAAGGGGCTGATCGCCTTGAGGCGGCGCGATCAAATCGGGCTGACCGCGCTGATGGATGCATCGCGGTTGTCCGGCCCGCCGGAGGCGTGGCACCTCGGCTTTCTGCTCGGGCCGCGCATCAATGCCGGCGGCCGCATCGGGCGCGCCGATCTCGGCGCGCGGCTGTTGCTGGAGGAGGACCCAAGCGAGGCCGCGCGTATCGCCGCCGAGCTCGACCGGCTCAACCGCGAGCGCCAGCAAATCGAGCTTGCGACCCTCGCACAGGCGGAAGCCGAAGCCATGGCCGCGCTCGGCCTGGAGGAGAAGGGCGCTGTGGTCGTGACCGCCGGAGAGGGCTGGCATCCCGGCGTGGTCGGGCTGGTGGCGGCGCGGCTCAAGGAACGCTATGGGCGGCCGGCCTTTGCGATTGCGCTCGAGCCGGGCGGTATCGGCGCCGGATCAGGACGTTCGATCGCCGGCGTCGATCTCGGGCAGGCGGTTCGCCGCGCGGTGCACGAGGGCTTGCTGCTCAAGGGCGGCGGTCACGCCATGGCCGCGGGCATCACGTTGAGGAAGGACGCGCTTGGCGCGTTCCGCGCGTTTCTCGAAGATGCGCTGGGCGCGCCGGTCGAGGCGGCGCGGCGCGAACGCGGGCTGGCGATCGACGGCGCAGTCAGCGCCGGCGCCGTCAATCTGACGCTGGTGGAACTGCTGGCGCGCGCCGGTCCCTATGGCGCCGGCAATCCGGAGCCGGTTCTGGCGCTGCCGGCGCATACGCTTGGCTACGCCGATCTGGTCGGCGAGAACCACATCCGCGCCCGCTTCAAATCGCCCGACGGAAAGATCGTCAACGCGATTGCGTTCCGGGCGGCGGGAAAGCCGCTCGGACAGACGCTGCTCGACAACCGCGGCCGCGCGATGCACGCGGCCGGCAGTCTCGCCATCGATCGCTGGCAGGGCGAGGAGCGCGTGCAAATGCGGTTGACCGATGTGGCGGTGAGCTAGCATTCAGCCGAATTCGAGATTGCAAAAGACGCCAAAATGATCCGATGCAAAGTCGAGGCCGTTGGCGTCGAACACGATGGAGCAATCCCGCGGCCGCAAGCCGCCGGCGGCAAAGATGTAGTCGATCCACTGACCTCGGTTCGTCGATTGATCGACGTAGGGGTTTTGCAGCGACCAGGTGAAGCCGGGATCGCCGGGGTGACATGCGGCGTAAACGTCTTGAAATCCGGCGCCGCCGTCCGTCACCAGACGGACTGCGGGCGATTCCGGATCGTCGTTGAAATCGCCGCATAAAATATTGGCATTTGCCGCGTCCGCTTGCGCAAAGCGCGCGAGCGCCGCGAGCCGCGCTGCGGCTTGCGTCTTGCGCTCGGCGATCATTTCCGGCCGCCAAGCCAGATGCGTATTGGCGATCAACATCGGACGGCCTTCGATCAGTGTCTGCGCCAGCAAGACCTGCCGCGGTTCGTCGCGCGGGGCCTCAGGTAAAGCTGCACTCTGCGAGCGCACAATGGGAGTGCGGCACAAAATCGATAGTGCCTCGTTGTCTATGACATGCGGAAGTTCGCACATTTGGGCGACGCGTTCGGACTGACGGCGGCCCGAACGTGGTTCATGGGCGACTTCCTGCAAACAGATGATGTCGGGACGTAATTGTTTGACGCCTGCCGCCAGCGCGGCAAAGCGCGACCGCCAGCGGTTCATTGATGTTCCACAGATTGAGGGTCAGCACGCCAATCCCCATCGGCGCGTTTCCGATCCAAGCCGCCTCGTTGATCCAACTGACGTTAGTCGAAACTTGTCAAGCCGCGGGCGGGGTGGAACAATTCATCCGGCCGCGCCAGCACGTGCGACAGAACATTCGGGCGCGACGGGGAGGATCGATATGCCGATCGAGCGGTTTCTCAGACACGCCATCGTCGCTTTGGCCGCGCTCAGCGCATTCGGTGCGCGCGAGGCGACCGCGCAAGCCTATCCGGAGCGCGATATCACTTTCGTGGTCGCGTTCGCGCCGGGCGGCGTCGCCGATACGCTGGCGCGCCTGGTCGGCAAGGGCCTCAGCGAGAAGCTGGGGCGCACGGTGGTGGTGGAAAATCGCGGCGGAGCGGGCGGCAACATCGCCGCCGCGGCCGTCGCGCGTGCGACGCCCGACGGCTACACACTGCTGGTCACCACCACGGCGGTGGCGATCAACGAGACCTTGCGGCCGGACAAGGGATTCGCGGCGAGCGACCTCAAGCCGATCGCGGTCGTCGCCTCCTCGCCGGAAGCTCTGGTCACCAGCCCGAGCAGCCCGGCCGCCAACTTGACCGATTTCCTTAAGAACGCGAAGGGCAAGAGCATTACTTTCGCCTCGGCCGGCGTCGGCAGCGGTTCGCACATCGCGGCCGAATATTTTTTCAAGGAGATCGCCAAGGTCCAGGCAGTACATGTGCCGTTCCAGGGCGGCGCGCCGGCGATCGCGGCGACCATCGGCAACCAAGTCGATCTCATGGCGACGACCTTGGGCGGCGGCGCCGCGGCGCAGATCGAACATGGCAAGCTCAAGGGCCTCGCCGTCGCCAGCGCGAAGCGCGCAACGGTCACGCCGAACGTGCCGACTTATGCGGAAGCCGGTTATCCGTTCGAGGCGTCGTCTTGGGTCGGCGTTTTCGCGCCCGCCAAGAGCAGTCCCGAGATCACGGCCAAGCTCAACGCCACGATCGAGCAAGTGATGAAGGATCCGGCACTGCGGCAAAAGCTCACCGCCATCGGTTTCGATCCGATCGAGGGCTCGCAAGCGCAGGCCGAAAGCTACTTCACGGCCGAAGTCGCGAAGTGGGGCAAGATGGTCAAGACGCTGGGGCTGTCGATCAAGTGAGGTGGGCGCGTTAGCGCCGGCGCGGCTTCTTGCAGAACACGTCGTAGATCGCGCCGATGATGGTGCGCGCCTCGTCGCTGGCGAGACTGTAATAGATCACCTTGCCGTCGCGCCGGGTGGACACCATGCCGTCCGCGCGCAGCCGCGCGAGTTGTTGAGACACCGTCGGCTGGCGCAGGCCGAGTTCGTGTTCGAGCTCGCTGACCGACTTCTCGCCCTCAGCCAGAATGCAAAGGATGACGAGCCGGCTTTCGTGGGCAAGCGCCTTGAGGAAATCGCTGGCATGCTTGGCGTTGTCGACCATGCGTTCGAGCTCGCGCGGGCGGCCGCGGGTCTCCAGTCGTTGCAATTCCATCACTGCCCCCATCATCGTCTTCGCACGGCGGAAGACGGCTGACGATCAGTCGTTCGCCCGCAATGTTTTCTCAAACAATTGCGTACGTTCTTCCGCCGCTTCGGATGCATCCAACTTTTTCATCAACACGCCGAGCAGACCCCAGAAGTGATCCTCGCCGGGATAACCGCAGATGCGGCCGATTTCGCGGCCGCGATCGACCAGCACGAACAGCGGTGTCAGACGCTCGACCTCGATGAAGGCGAGGTCCGGCGGAACCGACCGATCGATATCGACACGCCGCAGCGGCGCGCGCAAGCCTTCTTCGGTCTTTCCGTAGATCGGCGCGATGTCGCGGTCGAAGGCTTCGCACCATGCGCAGCCGGCCTGTTCGAACATCACGAGTTCGACCGCGCGCGCGTACGACCAGCTCAACGCGATAAATATCGCGCCGAACAGCACGGCGCGAGAAGAAAATTCTCGTATGCGTCGTTTGCCCGCCAACTTCATTCTTTTGCCGAAAAAGCGCGATTTGAATCGCCCGGAAATATATCAGAAAAACAGAATATGTCGATGGCGGCGGTGCTATCCGAAGCGGAACGCCAGCAGATTATCGAACGAGCGCAGTTCGATCAGCACGCGATGCAAGAGGTCGCCGTCGCGGGTGGCGATGGCTTTCGGGATCAGCGCGAGGCCCGCTTTGGCGCCGTCGACCAGGCGGCGGAATTCCGGGTTCTTGCGCAGCGCATCGCCCGCCATGCTGTCGCATCGCTCGAGTACATAACCGTAGGTCGAAGCCTTGTTGGCGATGCCGAAGCGCGTCGCCGATTTGGTCCAGTCGAGCGCGCGGTCGTCGTAGACCATCAACGCATCCATGGCGGTATTGGCGTCGCGCACGCAATCGGCCAGCACCGTGATGCCGGCAGCCTTGCGCAGGTCGTAGAGATCGGCGCGGACCGCCTCGAGCGATTGCCGAGCCGCCTCGGGGCGGCCGGTCTTGAGCATGAGGTCGGCGGCGACCAGGCGCGCGCTCACGACGGTCCAAAGGTTGCCGTAAAGCGCAACTCCGTCGAAGGCATCCGGCCGTTTGCCGGAAAAACGCTGCTGCAAGGCGCCCCAGGCCTCGCGCAGGCGGTCGATCTCAAGCGAAGCGAGATCGGTATTGCCGGTGCGCAGGTATCCGATGGCCACCCGGTTATGGCTTTCCGCATTTTCCACCGCGGCATTGAAATCGGCCAAATCGCCGGCTTTGGCCGCGCCGGCCAATAGGACGAGCGTGAGGCATGCAACGCGGACAAGGCAGGACAGCATCGCTGTTCACCGGATTTTGACGCGAAGATATATATTCGTAAAAATATAAGCGTCGCGGGGCGAGGCGGCGAGGCCGCTTTGCGCAACGTGGTTTACGAGATCAACTCAATGACGACACGGCGAAATCTGCTGATCGGCGCGGCATCTCTTGCTGTGCTTGGACCCGCGCGCGCCGAGCCGATGCTGACCGACGACGGGCTCTACAAGGAGCCCTGGTTCCTGGAAAGCTTCCTCGAACTTGCCGACGATCTGGAAGGCGCAACCAGGGAAGGCAAGCGTTTCGCGATCATGTGGGAGCTCAAGGGCTGCCCCTATTGCAAGGAGACGCATTTCGTCAATTTCGCGCAACCGCGCATCGCGGATTACATCAAGGCGAATTTCGAAGTGCTGCAACTCAACATCATCGGCTCGCGCAAGGTGACCGATTTCGACGGCAGCGAACTCTCCGAGAAGGCGCTGGCCGCCAAATATGGCGTGCGATTCACGCCGACCTTCCAGTTTTTCCCGGAACGGGCCGGCCGGCTCAAGACTCTGGAACCCGCAAAACGCGAGGTGGCGCGCCTGCCCGGCTATATGCGGCCCGACGACTTCCTCGCAATGTTCCGTTACGTCCGCGAAAAAGCCTATGAGAGCAAGAGCTTCCGCGATTTCGTCAAGGCGCTGCCGAGTTGATCCACAAAGCCGTGCGGCAACAGCATGATATTCTTTTTTGTGAATATGATTTGAAACGAGCGCCGCTCGCCGCTATGGTCGCGGTCGGCCGGGGCCTCATCGCACTGCCCCAAAACGATAAACTGGGAGGATGAACCGATGCGACAGCTATCCCGTCGCGCAACGTTGGCGTTGGGCGCCGGCGGCGCGGCGCTCACCGTTTTCGGCTGGGGCGGCCGCGCGCAGGCCGACGCCAAGGCGGCGGCCGAACAGATCGCCAAATTCACCGGCGGCAAGACGGCCGAGAAGGGCAAGGTCTCGATCGAACTGCCCGAGATCGCCGAGAACGGCAACACCGTGCCGCTGTCGGTTTCGGTCGACGCGCCGATGGCGGCCGACAACTACGTCAGCGAAGTGATGGTGGTGGCCGAGGGCAATCCGAATCCTGGCGTCGCCACGTTCCATTTTTCGCCGATGTCGGGCAAGGCGCAGGCCTCGACCCGCATCCGGCTCGCCACCACGCAGAACATCGTGGTGGTCGCCAAGACCAGCAAGGGCGAATTCTACACCGGCCAGAAGCTGGTGAAGGTCACCATCGGCGGCTGCGGCGGCTGAGAAAGAAAGATAGGGAGACAAACATGGCGGAAAAGCCGCGGTTGAAGTTGCCCAAGGAAGCCAAGAAGGGTGACGTGATCGAGATCAAGACGCTGATGCCGCACATCATGGAGTCGGGTCAGCGTAAGGACAAGGACGGCAAGCCGATCCCGCGCAAGATCATCAACAAGTTCACAGCTGAGTTCAACGGCAAGCCGGTGTTCAGCGCCAATCTCGAACCGGCGATCGCGGCCAACCCGTATATGGAATTCTACGCCAAGGTGGAGGAGAGCGGCACGTTCAAGTTCACTTGGACCGACGACGACGGCACGGTCATCACCGCGGAAGAAAAAATTACCGTGGGCTGACGAACGTTTCGCGCCGGCTCGGCGCGGGGCGCACGTAATGACAACAATTCGTTCGGGGAGGAACCGATGACGCGTGGAGGGATTCTGGCGAGCGGCGTCGCGGTCGCAGTGATCGCGGCCGGCGCATTGGGTCTCGCGACCGATGCCCATGCGCAGGCGATGGGCAAGCAGGCGCCGCTCGAACTTAAGGGCGATGCTTCGGTGCGGCCATATGTCCGCTATTCCGGTTGGCCGACGCGCGCTGAAGGAAAATGGAACACGCTTGCGACGCTTTCCTCGCCGCCAGCGCCGAAGGCACTGCGCAAGCTCAGCGGCCCGATCGTGGGCGACGCGGCCAAGGGCGCGATGCTGGTGGCCGACCGCAATCGCGGCGGCTCGTGTCTTGCCTGCCACGTGATGGGTCCGGCGGGCGGCGCTAACTTGCCGGGCAACGTGGGGCCTGATCTTTCCGAGATCGGCAGCGGCGGGCGCACGGACGAGTGGCTGTTCAATTACATCTACGACGCTCGCGTCTACAATCCTGAAACCGTGATGCCGCCCTGGGGCGGGCACGGCGTTTTCACCGACGACGAAATCAAGGATATGGTCGCGTTTCTCAAGACGCTGAAGCAGCCTGCGCCATTCAAGACCGCGCTCGACGATCCCAACATACGCCCGGCGCCGGTCGAGAAACGCGAAAATCTCGACCCGATCGAAAATCCCGGCATGTGGGCGCTCGACAAGGCGGCCGTACTGTGGAAGACGCGCGGCAAGGACGGCTTCTCGTGCAACACCTGCCACAGCGATCCGAAAGCGGCGTTCAAGACTTGGGCCGCAACCATGCCGAAATGGGAGCCGCGGCTCGACAAGGTGCTCGGTGTCGAGGAATTCATCACCCGCCACGCCATGGCCACCACCGGCCTGACCTGGCTGATGGAGACCGACGAGAACCGCGCCATGTCGGTTTATCTGCACAATCTTGCCAACGGCGCCCCGATCGCGGTCGACACCACCAGCGCGGAAGCAAAAGCGGCGATCGAGCGCGGCAAGGCGCTCGCCAACCGCAAGCTCGGCGAACTCAACTTCGCCTGCACCGATTGCCACGGCAAAGCGGCCAATCATTGGATTCGCGGGCAATGGCTTGGCGAGCCGAAAGGCCAGTACGACCATTTCCCGACCTGGCGCACCAGCCTCCTGGCGATCTGGGATATCCGCCAGCGCTTCCAATGGTGCCAGGTCAACATCCGCGCCGACGAACTGGAGCCCGACGCCAGGGAATACGGCGATCTGGAGCTGTATCTCGCTTCCATGAATGACGGGCAGAAGCTGAGCGTGCCGGGGATCAGGCACTAGGCGATGATCACGCGGCGTGAGATCCTGCAGGTCGGCGCCGCCACCGCGGCGCTGACCGTCGGCGGCCGCTTCACGCGCGCCATGGCGCAGCAGCGGCTAAGCGAGGCCGAGCTTCTACAGTTTGACGCGCTCGGCAACGTCACGCTGCTGCACGTCGCCGATATCCACGGCCAACTGATGCCGGTCTATTTCCGCGAACCGTCGATCAATCTCGGCGTCGGCGCGGTGCGCGGGCAGCCGCCGCATTTGACCGGCATGGATTTTCTCAAGCATTTCGGCATTCCGGCAAAGTCGGCGGCGGCCTATGCGCTGACATCGGAGGAGTTTTCGGCGCTGGCGAAAACCTACGGCCGCATCGGCGGACTCGACCGGTTGGCGACCGTGGTCAAGCGCGTGCGCGCCGAGCGCGGCGACAAGGCGCTCTTGCTCGATGGCGGCGACACTTGGCAGGGCTCGCTCGGCGCCAACGCGAGCAAAGGCCAGGACATGATCGACTGCATGGCATTGCTCATGCCCGATGCCATGACCGGCCATTGGGAATTCACCTATGGCGAGGCGCGCGTCACTGAACTGATCAAACGCCTCGGCTTTCCGTTCCTGGCGCTCAACGTACGCGACACCGAATGGAATGAGCCCGTGTTTCCGCCGATGAAAATGTTCGATCGCGGCGGAGTGAAGATCGCGGTGCTCGGGCAAGCGTTTCCCTATACGCCGGTCGCCAATCCGCGCTGGATGATGCCGAAATGGACGTTCGGCATCCGCGAGGAGGACGTGCGCGCCAATGTCGAGAAGGCGCGCAAGAGTGGCGCGCAACTGGTGGTGCTGCTCTCGCACAACGGCTTCGACGTCGACCGTAAGCTCGCCAGCCGCGTTGCCGGCATCGACGTCATTCTCACCGGCCATACCCATGACGCGCTGCCGGAGGCGATCAAGGTCGGCAACACCCTGCTGATTGCGTCGGGCAGCGACGGCAAGTTCGTATCGCGCTTGGACCTCGACGTGCAGAACGGGGCGGTGAAAGGCTTTCGCTACAAATTGATTCCGCTCTTTGCCGATGCAATCAAACCCGATGCCGAAATGACGGCGGCGATCGGCAAAGCGCGCGCGCCCTATGCTAAGGAGTTGGCGCGTGTGGTGGGCAAAGCGGACTCGCTGCTCTACCGGCGCGGCAATTTCAACGGCACCTTCGACGACGTGATCTGTGCGGCGCTCTTGCGAGAGCGCGACGCCGAGATCGCGCTGTCGCCGGGCTTCCGCTGGGGCACCAGCGTGCTGCCGGGGCAGCCGATCACGGTCGAGGATATCCACAACGCCACCGCCATCACTTATCCGCAGGTCTATCGCAGACCCATGAGCGGGCAGCAGCTCAGGGACGTGCTGGAGGATGTGGCGGACAATCTGTTCAATCCCGATCCCTATTACCAGCAGGGCGGCGACATGGTGCGCTGCGGCGGGCTCGGATACAGCATCGACGTGTCGAAGCCGATCGGCCAGCGCATTTCCGCCATGACCCACCTGAAATCCGGCAAGCCGATTGACCCCAAAAAGGAATACGTCGTCGCCGGCTGGGCAAGTGTGAACGAGGGTACGCAAGGTCCGCCGGTGTGGGAACTTGTGGAGCGCTACGTCGCGGCCGCAAAGACCGTGCGCGTTGCGCCCAACGCAAGCGTGAAAATTTCCGGGGTCTAGCGGCATTTTGCTATTACATTCATAATTTAGAATGTGATACGACCTCGGCAGGGAAGAAACATTTGCCGGGGAACTCGGGATGACAGAGACCACGGACAAGACGCGCCGCCGATTTATCGCCGGCCTTGCCGCTGCAGCCGCCGCGCGGTCGGCGCTCGCCGACAACCCCAAGAACCTGCCGCCGCATGTGGCGGACTGGACGCGTTCGCTCGGCGATGGCGTCGGCGTGCGGCCATACGGCCAGCCTTCGAAATATGAGAAGGACGTCATCCGCCGCACCGTGCCTTGGCTCACCGCGACACCGGAATCATCGGTGGCGTTCACACCGCTGCACGAACTTGACGGCGTCATCACGCCGAACGGCCTGTGCTTCGAACGCCACCATGGCGGCATCGCCGAAGTCGATCCGCACGATTACCGGCTGATGCTGCATGGGCTGGTCGACAAGCCGTTGATCTTCACGCTTGACGACATCAAGCGGCTGCCGCGTGTGAACCGCATCCATTTCCTCGAATGCGCCGCCAATTCCGGCATGGAATGGCGCGGCGCGCAGCTCAACGGCGTCCAATACACCCACGGCATGGTGCATTGCGTGCAATACACCGGGGTGCCGCTGAAGATTTTGCTCGAGCAGGTGGGTCTAAAGCCGAACGCAAAATGGATTCTGGCCGAGGGCGCCGACGCCGCGGCGATGACGCGCTCAATTCCGCTCGCCAAGGCGCTCGACGATTGTCTCGTCGCCTATCGCATGAACGGCGAGATGCTGCGGCCCGAGCAGGGCTATCCGGTGCGGCTGGTGGTGCCGGGCTGGGAAGGCAATGTCTGGGTGAAGTGGCTGCGCCGGCTTAAAGTGGGCGATCAGCCCTGGTACACGCGCGAGGAGACGTCGAAATACACTGACCTGTTGGAGAACGGCAAGGCGCGCAAGTTCACTTTCGAGATGGACGCCAAATCGGTCATCACGTCGCCGTCGCCGCAAGCCCCGCTCAAGCAAAAAGGCTTCACCGTGATATCGGGGCTCGCCTGGTCCGGTCGGGGCAAGATCAAGCGCGTGGACGTGTCGCTCGACGGCGGCCGCAATTGGCGCAGCGCGCGCATCGACGGCCCAATATTCGACCGGGCCTGCGTGCGCTTCTACGCCGAGATCGACTGGAACGGCGAGCCGCTGCTCTTGCAATCGCGCGCCATGGACGAGACTGGCTATGTGCAGCCGAGCAAGGATGCGCTGCGAAAAATCCGGGGCGTCAATTCAATCTATCACAACAACGGCATCCAGACCTGGTCGCTCAAGCCGGACGGGGAGGTCGAGAATGTCGAAGTCGGTTAGTCTCGCGGCCCTGCTGCTCCTGCTTGCCGCAGCTTCGCTGGCGCAAAACAAAGTGCGCAATTACGGCATCGGCACCGTCGCATCGCAGGCCGAAATCGCCGGTTGGGACATCGACGTACGTCCCGATGGCCTGAGCGCCCCGCCAGGACATGGTTCGGTCAAGGAGGGCGAGAAGGTCTACATGGACAAATGCGCCGCTTGCCACGGCGAGTTCGGCGAAAGCGCCGGGCGCTGGCCGGCGCTCGCGCAAGGAAAGGGCACGCTCGCCTCGCACGATCCGGTCAAGACGGTCGGTTCGTATTTCCCTTATCTGTCGACCGTGTTTGACTATATTCGTCGCGCCATGCCATTCGGCGACGCCAAGTCGCTCACGAACGATGAGCTCTATGCCGTCACCGCCTACGTGCTCAACCTCAACGACATCGTCGACGACAAATTCGTGCTGTCGAAGGCGACCTGGGGCCAGGTTAAGATGCCGAACCAAGGCGGCTTCTACGACGACGATCGCGAGAAGACCGAGAAGGCGTTCTGGAACGCCAAGCCCTGCATGACGGATTGCCGGCCGCCGGTGAAGATCACCGGCCATGCGCAGGCGGTCGATGTGACCCCGGACGACAAGGGCAAGAAGAGCGGGGTGGAGTAGCATCCGGCCGCCGTTTCGCTTATGACATTCACCCGAATGTCGCTCCCAACCCGCCCCATGGCCAAACTCAATCTTTCCGTCGCCGTGCGCGACTATGACCGCTCCCGGCCGCTGTCCGACGGGCTGGTGCAGATCGACGGAGTCGATCCGGTTTTCATGGCGCTCGATCCGGAGGAAATCTTCTTCCGCGCCTTCCGCCATGCCGAATTCGACATCTGCGAATTGTCGATGTCGAGCTTCACGCTCAAGACCGCGCAGGGCAATTGCCCCTATGTCGGCGTGCCGGCCTTCGTGTCGCGCGCCTTTCGCCACACCTCGATCTATGTGCGCACCGACCGCGTCAAGAAGCCGGCCGACCTCAAGGGCAAAAAGGTCGGCGTGCCGGAATATCAATTGACCGCCAATGTCTGGGCGCGCGCCATTCTGGAGGACGACCACGGCGTCAAGCCCTCCGACATGCATTGGATCCGCGGCGGGCTGGAGGAAGCGGGAAGGGTGGAGAAAATCGCCATCACGCTGCCTAAGGGCGTGACGCTCGAAAACGCGCCGGAAGGCCGTACGCTGTCGAGCATGCTGGAAGCGGGCGAGATCGACGTCTTCATCGGCCCGCGCGTGCCGTCCGGATTCGGGCGCCACCCGCACATAGGCTGGCTGTTCGCCGATCCGGTCGCCGCCGCCAAGGATTACTACAAGCGCACTGGCATTTTTCCGATTATGCATCTGGTAGGCGTACGGCGGGAGCTGGCCGAACAGCACCCCTGGTTGCCAGGCGCCGTACTCAAGGCGTTCGAGCGCGCCAAGATTATCGCGCTCGAGAAACTTTCCGACACGTCGTCGACCAAAGTGACACTACCCTTTGTCGAAGAGCGCCTCATGGAAGCCCGCGCGCTGATGGGCGAGGATTTCTGGTCCTACGGCCTCGCGCCAAACCGCAAGACGCTGGAGACCTTCTTGCGTCACCATCACGCGCAGGGCCTCTCATCGCGGCTGCTTAAGCCCGAGGAGCTGTTTCACGCGGGCACGCACGAGTCGTTCAAGCTCTAACGCCAGCGAGACTTAGCATCGATGGCAACCATTTGGATCATGAGCGGCGGTGCGCCGAAGGAAATCTTCCTGCAATTGACGCCGCAATTCGAGCGGCAGTCGGGGCACAAGGTAGAGTTTGTCTTCGCGGTGATGTCGGCCTTGCGCGACCGGCTGGCGGCTGGTGAAAAAGCCGACGTGCTGGTGATGCCGACCAACATGCTGGACGGCTATCAACAGAGCGGTGTGGTGCGCGCGCAAGGCCGCGTCATCCTCGGGCTCGTCAGCATCAACGCGGTGGTGCGCGCTGGCGCGCCAAATCCTGATCTTTCGACGACGGAGAAGGTGAAGCAGGTGATGATCAACAGCCGCGCCATCACGCACGCGACGCCGGGCGAGACGCCGAGCGGCACGCATATGGGCGCGCTGATCGAAAAACTCGGCATCGCCGACGCGATGAAAGACAAGGTCTTCCACCGCTCGGCGCTTCGCGGCGGCGTCGAGCTTGTGGCGAGCGGGGAGGCCGAGATCGGATTTTATCCGAAGAGTGAGGTGATCAACACCGAGGGCCTCGCCGTCGCCGGGCCGCTGCCGGCCGATATTCAACTGACGACCATCTACGGCGCAGCCGTGACCGCAAGCAGTCCGGCACCGGACGCCGGCGCAGCCTTCATCGCTTTCATGAACGATCCGGCGCACCGCGCGGCATGGACGCATGGCGGTTTCGACCAGCCCGGCGGCTAATTTGCCTCAGGTGCGTTTGATGCTGTCGAGGCCGCCAAGGCGGCCGACCAGGGCATTGGCGCCGATCGCCAGCACGAACAGCACGATCAAATTGGCATACATGCGCGGCATGTCGAATACCGAATAGGCGTTGATAATCAAAAAGCCGATGCCCTTGTTCGACAGCTTGGTCTCCGCCAGCAGCGTGCCGATCAGCGCCACGCCAAGGCCGAGCCTGATGCCGTTGATGATCGGGTGGCGCATCGCGGGCAGGTAAATCTTCACCACCATCTGCCAGGGACTGGCGCGGAAGCTCTCGCCGACGCGGATCAGCACCTTGTCGATGCCGCGCATGCCGGCGGCGACGCTGAGCGCCACCGGAAAGACGCAAGACAGTGTTCCGAGTGCGACTTTGGATTCAGGTCCCACGCCGAACCACATGATCATCACCGGGAAGAAGATGATCTTGGGCGTGGGCCCGAGATAGTAAATGTAGGATTCGAACGCCTTCGACAGGAACCGGTTGGCGCCGAGCAGGATGCCGACCGCAAGCCCCGACAGCCCGCCGATTGCAAGCGCTGTGCCGATCTCGGCCGTCGTAACGCCGAGGTTGAAATAGTAACTGGGGCTGGTGAGCAGGCCGATCAGCGCGCGCCCGATCGAGAGCAGCGAAGGCACGACGTCGCGGTAGAGCCAGCCGGAATAAGAGAGAAATTCCCACACCGCCAGCACCGCGAGGATGATGGCCACGCGCAGCAGCGTCACCGGGCTTAGCCCTGGCGCGGCACGTGCCGTCTGCCTCAATCGACCGGTCTCAGCCATCGTTCGATCTTTTCCAACGCCATGAAGAACAGCACGCTCACCAAAATCACGAAACAGATCGCCGCATAGGTGCCCGCGAGATCGTAGCGTTCGGCCAGATCCTCGATGAGTTGGCCGAGACCGCCGTAGTTGATCAGGAACTCCACGCCGACGACGTTGATCAGCGCGAAAATCAGGCCGAGCCTTATACCGACGAAAATGGTCGGCAGCGCGGCGGGAAACAGGATCTTCCAGAACTGCTGCGTGGGCGTCAGATTGAAGCTGCGCCCGACATTGACCAGCACCTTGCGGGTGCCGGCGATACCCTCGATCGTCTTCAGGATCACCGGCGGCAGCGCCGCGACGAAGCCGATCATGATGATGGTCCAGGCATTGCGTCCGAAGATCACCATGAACAGTGGATAGCAGAGCACCACCGGCGCCGACGCCATGGCGGCGACCCAGGTTTCGCAGGCTTGCTGCAGCAGCTTGAAGCGGTGCATCAGCACGCCGCCGGCGACGCCAAACACCGTGATCATAACGCCGGCGGTGAGGCATTCGCCGGCGGTGAGCAGAAAGCGCGTGAAGATGTGTTCGTGCGCAACCACCCGGTAGAAGCTGCCGATGATTTCCGAGGGCGGCGGCACGATAAAGCGGCTTATGGCACCGGTCTGGATGAGAATCTCGGCGCACAGTAGCAACGCGACGAGCGTGCAAATACCGATGACCCGCGCGGTGAAATTGCCGAGGCTCGAAAGTTTTGCCGGCGTGGCGGCGGTCACGACGAAGAGCCTTCGTGATGCAGCACGTGGTCTTCCTCGTCGCGCATGCCGCGGCTTGCTTCCTCGCGCAGGTCGTTCCAGATTTCCGCCACGTAACGCCCGAAGGCTGCGCTGGAAACGATTTCCGAGGTGCGCGGGCGTGGCAGATCGATATCGACGATGTGCTTGGTCTTGCCGGGCCGGTAGGTCATCACCAGGATGCGGTCGGACATCTGCACCGCTTCGGTGATGTTGTGGGTGATCAGTAACGTGGTTTGCTTCAACTGTTGCTGGATCTGCAGCACCTTGTCGCCGAGCAAGAGCCGCGTCTGCTCGTCGAGCGCGGCGAACGGCTCGTCCATCAAAAGGATTTTCGGCTCGGAGGCGAGCGTACGCGCAAGCGAGACGCGTTGCCGCATGCCGCCGGAGAGTTCGCCGGGATAGCGGTTCTCAAAGCCGTCGAGCCCGACCAGCGCGATGAAATGCCTCGCGCGCTCGGCGCGTTTGGCCTTTGCCATGCCGATCAATTCGAGCGGAAAGGCGACGTTGTCGATCACCGTGCGCCAGGGAAACGTCAATTCCTCTTGGAACACCATGCCGATCGATTGATGCGGGCCGGAAATGGTCTCGCCGGCGACGCTGACCACGCCTTGATGGTGGCTGAGCAGCCCGCCGATCACGTTGAACAATGTCGATTTGCCGCAGCCGGAGGGTCCGATAACCGAAAGAAATTCGCCCGGTCTCACCCTGAACGAAACATCGTCGACCGCGGTGATCGGGCCCTCCGCCGTGTCGTAGCGCACGACGATGTCGTCCACCACCAGGATGGCGTCATCGGCCTGCGGGGCGGGCGCCGGTGTCATCGATCAGACCGCTCGTCCCCGCGAAAGCGGGGACCCAGGGGCCACAGCATCAGGAGCCAAAGATCTGGATTCCCGCTTAGTTGGGAATGAGCGGGGTATGAATGGGCGTGAAAGGGACATGCGCTATTCACTCTTGCGCGTCATCGCCGCGGTCATGGCGGCGGTGTAGCCCGGCTCCACCCGCACATCGACGACCGCGACCGCGCCGGCATCCACCGCCGCGATCGCCTTGGCGAATGTCGCTGCAAGATCGCTCGCTGCCTTGACCGGGCCGAAGCCTTGCGCTCCTTGCGCGCGCGCAATACCGGCAATGTCGATGTCGGGTTCCGAAATGCGCTGGCCGACCCAGCGGTTCTCGACCGGGCGGTTGCGCATGCGGGCGACGCGTTCCTGGTGCAGTTCGTCATTGAAGAAGGAGCGGTTGTTGGCAACAACGATCAGCAGCGGAATCTTGTAATGCGCCGCCGTCCAGATCGCCGTGCAGCCCATCATGAAATCGCCGTCGCCGCAGACCGCGACCGCCAAACGTCCCGTGTCCTTTAGCGCCAATGCAGCGCCGACCGAAATTCCCGGCCCGCCGCCGACGCCGCCGCCGCCGTCGCCGCCGAGATAGTCGAGCGGGTGGTGCAACGGCCAACTGGCGCCGTTCCACGACAGCGATACATGGGTGAGGGAGGTGGGACGGTCGGCCACGGCGCGGCGTAACGCGTCGGCCAAATGATCGACGGTGAGCTTTCCTTCGGCGAGCCTGGGAAATTCGTGCGTCACGGAAGCCACCGCGCGCGGACCGCCGGGCCCGAGCGCCGCGAGCAGCGCCGGCACCGCGGCATCGGGTTCGCAAGCGATAAAGACGTCGACCGGCGGCAGACCCTGATAGTCCATGCTCCAACCGTTATGCAGACGATGATCGACCGACACCTGCACGACCTTGGCGGCGATATTGCCACCGGCATTCTTGAATGTGCCGGCAATGTCGACCCAGTCGAGGCTGACAATGACGTCGGCGGCGCGGATAGCCTCGATAGCCTCCTGAACCAAAATCGTGCCACCGGGGCTGCCCGCGTGCAGCGGATGGTCGGTTGGGAAGGCGGCGCCGATCTTCATGTCGGTGACGACGCGCGCATTCAGCCGTTCGGCCAGCGCGACGCGTTCGTTCCACGCTTTTTCGCTGCGCGATACGCGGCCGGCGAGCATGACGATTTGTTTGGCGTTGCGCAGAAGGCCTACGGCTTGCGCGATTGCCTCCGCGGCCGGCGCGCTCTCGACTTGCGGCATGTAGCGCTTGGCGTCGATCGGCGGCACCGGCTCCGCGAGCTTTGCTTCCTGCATCTCGGCGTCGAGATTGATGTAAGTCGGCCCGCGCGGCGCGGTATTGGCGATCCAGCCGGCGCGCAGTACCGCCTCGCGCGCGGCGAGGGGAGAGGCCGGCTGGTCGTCCCATTTGGTGTAATTGCGCACCAGCGCGCCCTGGTCGCGCGCGGTATGAATCCAGTCGATCCATGGCCGCCGTTTGGTGGCATCGACCGGCCCGGTGGCGCCGAGCACGACCATCGGCATGCGGTCGCACCAGGCGTTGAAGAAGGCCATGGTGGCGTGCATCAGGCCGACATTGGAGTGCGCCGCCGCCGCCATCGCCTTGCCGGTCACCTTGGCGTAGCCGTGCGCGATGGCGACGGCCGCTTCCTCGTGCAGGCAAAGCAACATCTGCGGCCGCTCATTGCCCAAGTAGTTCACCAGGCTGTCGTGCAGACCGCGATAGCTCGCCCCCGGATTGAGCGCGATATAGGGGATGTCGAGCGCGCGCAGCGCGTCGGCCACCACGTCGCTGCCGAAACCGGCAGCATTGACGCCGGCCGGAACCGGGCGGTCGAGCTTGCCGATTGCTGCGTCGCGGGATGGCTTGAATTTGGCGCTTTCGCGTGGGGAATTCGACAAAGGTTGCTTCCTGGCAGCGCCCGCCCATGCGGGGTTCCCGGCATTTGAACCGGATCACGAGCCCTGACGCAACCGGGCCAGCACCTTCAAGCCGGCGTAGCCGTCGGCCGGCTCCATGCCGACCTTGCGCTCGAAGGCGAGGATGGCCTTAATCGTGTCCGAGCCGGTGCGGCCGTCGACGCCATCCGTTTTGAACCCGCGCTCGTTGAGCCGGCGCTGGATTTCCTTGACCTCATCGAGCGTCGGTACCCGCTCGCCGCCGGGAAACAATTTATGGAACGGCGGGTCGCCGCGGATCAGGTCGCCCAAATGACAGAGCGCCAGCGTGTAGCTGGTGGACGGGTTGTAGGCGTGGACGGCGTAGAAATTCTGCCCGACCAAAAAGGCCGGCCCGCCCGGCACCGGCACCCATAGTTTCACGCGGTCGCTTGGACGCGCGAAGGCTTTGCCGTCGGCGCGTTTGACGCCGAGCGCCTGCCATTGTTCGTAACTGCGCCAGCCGCCGCCCGCGCGGCCGCCCACTGTGACCTCGCAGCCCCAGGCTTCCCCGCGTCGGTATTTGCCGCGCTCGACCAGAAAGCGCGCGGTGCCGGCGAAGGAGTCATCCGGCTTGCCGAACGGCGTGATGTGGCCGTCGCGGTCGTAATCGACGCCCATGTTGAGCCACACCTCCGGCATCCACTGGGTATGGCCCATGGCGCCGGCCCACGAGCCGATCATGTCGGCCGGTTGTCCCCAGCCGCGGTCGACGATGGTGAGCGCGTTGAGCAGTTCGGTTTCCCAATAGCGGCGTCGGCGCGGCTCGCCCCAAGCGAGCGCGGCGAGCGCCGGAATCACCGGCCGCATGTATTTCGGATTGACAATGACGTCGCCGAACGAGGACTCCATGCCCCACAGGCCGAGCATGATGTAGCGGTCGACGCCGTAGTCCTTCTCGATGCGCGCCAGCAGGCCAGCATAGTTCTTGGCGCACTGCTTGCCGGTGATGACGCGCCAGTCCGAGCAGCGGCGGTTGATGTACTGCCAGACTTCTTCGGTGAATTCCGGCTGCGCGCGATAGTCCGCCAGCACGCCGGTGTCGGGCGTGAGCGAATTCATGACACGGTCGTAAGTCGCCTCCGAAATGCCGCGTCCTATCGCGCGGGCGCGGAAAGCGGCGACCCAGCGGGCGAAGGCGGGCGACTGCGCGGCGCGCGACGGCTCGCCGAGCGCAAGGCTAGCCGTCGCTCCGAGCGCTAGTGAAAGGCACGTGCGCCGAGTCACAGGGATGATGGGTCGGGGCATCAATTCTCGGCCTCATGCCGGCGCCGGTGACGGATTCGATTGGCTTGATGGCGCCGATGCGACTTGGCGCGCTCCCCCTTGGTTTCCTGCACCTTGGGCGAAGGCGCCAGCACAGCCGCGGGCGTTGCCGTCGGTGCTACCGCGGCAGCGGGAACGTCTGCCGGCGGCGTAGGGTGCAAGATGACCGGCAATTTCATGGGAACCGGCGGCGTCGGCTCGCCCGGCGTGATCTCGGTGCCGCGGCCGCCGACTAGCCGTTCATAGGCGGCAACCAACGTCATGTACGGATTGACCCAGACCCAGCCGATGCTGGTGAACACCTGGATGTTGAAATGGATGTGGTACGATGTGCCGTTCGCATAGTCGCCCCAGGTCGCAACCTTGCCGATGATCTCGCCTTCGCTCACCTGGCGGCCGTTCAGAAGGCCGTCGGCATCCATGAATTGCGGGTTCATATGTAGATAGCGGAAGCGGACGTGTTCGTTCGCGCTATTGACCACGATATAGGCGCTGAGATTTCCAGGCATGCGCCGAATAACCCCGTTATGCACGGCGGCGATCAAATCCTGGTAGGGCAGGCAGCGGTCCGCTTCGGCGTTGTTGAGCACGCATTGTGCCGGGCGAATGTCCTCGCCCTGGTGACCGTATCCGCCGGGGCACTGGCCGACCAGGAAGTCACGCTGTTCGCAGAAATTATCGCGCCACGGATAGGTGAAATTCACCGGCGCCAATTCATCGAACACCAAAGGCTTGTCGTTGACCTTGCAACTGTAAGGCGCGCCTTTGCGGCCCATGCGCCCTTTCATTCCGGTGCGGTAGCAGTCGCCCCACGGCATGAACGACTGCGACTTGACGTAGGCCGGCGCAAAAGCGATCGGAAAACGCATGCGGGCGTAGACGTGATAATCCGCGCGGCCGGGCATTTTATGCCAGCCCGTGTTCTCGATCAGATCGCCTGGGCTGTAATAGGTGAAATCCGATTTTACCGCTTGCCGGCTGAGATCGATTTTCGGCTCCGTAAGTTTCGCTGGCATGCCGCCGGCCGTGTGCAACTGGCGGAGAAAATTTACCGCGATCGGATCGGCTTCCTTGCATCCCAAGTGTCGCGACGACGGGTGCATGTCGTAGCACTGGATGGAGACGACGTAAGGTACGCCGAAGCGCTGGAACACATAGCGCACATGCGCTTCGCTCAAAACGCGCCGGATGCCGGGAAACGCTTCGATCAACTCCTTCGGCGGCGGGTCTTCTTTTTCGATGTGGTCGGGGCCGTCGAGCGCGTAGACGAAAGCGGCGCCGGTAATCTCGATCACGATCGGCTTGCCAAAATGCGTGTCGAATCCGCTGGCGACAAAGGTGGCGTCGTAGCCGGCCGGTCCCGGCAGGAAGAATTTAGTCGCATGAAACCGGCCGAAATATTTGTCCGAGCTTGCGGCGTCCTGATTGCCGCCGGCGGCGTCCTTGCGGAACGCGTCGACGTCGAATGGCAGCAGCACCGGCACAGTGCTTTTGCCGATGCCAGGGAAGCGCTTTTCGGTGACGGCATTGAGGCGCCCGAATGCTGCGGCCGGCGCCTCGCTGCCGTGATCGGATAGCGTTGCCGCCGCCGCGTCCCAATTGACGTCGCTTAACGTGATGACGGGCGCTTCAATCTCGCCTGCGGCAACCGGCCCGCCGACGAGTAACGCCAGGCTTACAAGGACGGCACGTTTCAAAAGGCAACCCTCGCAAGCCCCGCAGCCCAGGGTCCAAACGCGTCTGCCGGCAGAGTTAACGGCATCGGAACCGAGCTTACAAGCCTTGCGCCTTGATGTAGGGTGCCGCCCGCGGTCGCTGGGCCGCCGGGCGGAACAAGCGGAGACCAGGCGCGCCATGACGGTCAATGAAGCGGGCAGGCTGGGAGGCGCCGAGCGCGCGCCTGAAATCATCGAGAGCGGCGGCACCGCGCGGCTGCATTTGACGCTCGCCACCGCCGACTACGACCATGTACGTGACCTCACCGGCGGCGCGGTGCGCGCGGAAGGCATCGTGCTCACCGGCTTCGTGCTGCCGGTCGAGGAAATCTTTTTCCGGTTCATCAAAAACCGCGAATGGGATGTTTCCGAAATGTCGTTCGGGAAGTTCATCGCCTACGCCGCGCAGGCCAATTCGCCTTTCATCGGCATTCCGGTGTTTCCCTCGCGCGTGTTTCGCCATTCGGCGTTCTACGTGCGCGCCGACCGCGGCATCGAGTCGCCCAAGGACCTCGAGGGAAAAACCGTCGGCATTCCGGAATGGGCGCAGACCGCCGGCATTTATGCACGGGGTATTCTGGCCGAGACGGCCGGCGTTGATCTGACCAAGATCAAATGGGTGCAGGCCGGCATGAACGAGGCCGGGCGCGAGGAGAAGGTCGAGTTCACGCTGCCCAAGGGCATCCAATATTCGCAGCGGCGCAATTCGAGCTTGAGCGCCATGCTCAAGTCGGGCGAACTCGACGCGGCGATTTCGGCGCGCGTGCCGGATGCGTTCATGACCGGTGGCCATGAAATCGTGCGGCTTTATCCGGACTACCGCGCCGACGAGATGCGCTATTACGAGGCAACCGGCATTTTCCCCATCATGCACGTGATCGCAATGCGCCGCGCGCTGTTCGAACGTTACCCTTGGGTGGCGATGAACCTGTTCAAGGCGTTCGAGCAGGCCAAGGAACGCAGCCTTGAGCGCATCCAGGATTTGACCGCCTCACGCATCCCGGTGCCGTGGGCTTCGGCGATTGCCGGCGAATGGAGCAAAAGCTTCGGCGCCGATCCGTTTCCCTACGGGCTCGATGCCAATCGCAAGACGCTCGACGCGTATTGCCGTTTTTCCCACGAGCAGGGCGTCACAGCGCGCCGCCTCACGCCGGACGATCTATTCCCGAAGGAAATGCGGGCGAGTGTGCGGGTCTAGTCCTTCGCCCGCTCCACATAGGCGCCGTCGGCGGTCATCACCACCACGCGGGTGCCGGGGGTAATGTGGGTCGGCACCATGGTGCGAACGCCGTTCGACAGGATCGCCGGTTTGAACGAGCCCGAGGCGGTCTGCCCCTTCATAGCCGGCTCGGTCTCGGTGATTTCCAGCGTCACCTTTTGCGGAATCTCGAGCGAGATCGCGATCCCCTCGTGGATGGCCAACTGGACCTTCATGCCTTCCTGCAGGTAGGCCGCCATATCGCCGACGATATCGGCTTGCAGCGCGACCTGGTCGTAGGTCTGGTCGTTCATGAAATGGAAGCCATCGCCGTCCTGATAGAGGTAGGAATATTCCACTTCCTCGACATGGGCCCGTTCGACCTGATCGGTGGTCTTGTAGCGCATCTGGGTCTTCACGCCGTCGGAAATACGGCGCATATCGACTTGGGTGGTGGGGGTGCCCTTGCCGGGGTGAAAACTTTCCGCGTTGAGGACGACATAGAGCTTGCCGTCGATATCGACAATATTGCCTTTGCGGAGCTGGCTAGCGATAACCTTCACGAGAGCAATCCTTGAGTTTGGGGCGGCGCGGGGCAGTGGATTCGGCCCGCACCATAGCGATCTTGGCGCGGGATGCCAGCCTTTCCCATGGCCGCTTTTTGCCCGGTACCGTTGAGGTCAATGTGCGCGAAAGCCCGCCGTTTTGGCTGCCCGGCCCACACGCCGCCCGCCGGCCTTTTCTTGCGGCGCGCGGCCACATCGCGCAGGCCTTGCGGACCTGGTTCGTGGGCCAAAGCTTCAGCGAAGTTGAGACGGCCGCTTTGCAGGTCTCGCCCGGTAACGAGATCCATCTGCATGCGTTTGCCACCGAGCTGATCGCTCCCGGCGGGGAGCGGCGCGCGCTCTACTTGCGTACCTCGCCGGAATTCGCCTGCAAAAAACTGCTGGCGGCAGGCGAGACACGCATTTTCGAATTCGCCCGTGCGTTCCGCAATTGCGAGCGCGGGGCACTGCATCACCCCGAATTCACCATGCTGGAATGGTACCGGGCGAACGAACCTTACGAGACACTGATGGACGACTGCGCGGCGCTGCTGGCGGAGGCCGCGCGTGCCGCCCGTACGAAACAGTTCACGTTCCGCGACAAGACGATCGATCCTTACGTCGCGCCGGAACGCGTGACGGTAGCGGAGGCTTTCGACCGCCATGCCGGGATTGATCTGTTGGCCACGGTCGTCAATGGGAGGGGCGACGGGAAAAAGCTCGCCGCCGCCGCAACCAAGGCCGGCGTCGCGACCGCGGCGAACGATACTTGGGGCGATGTCTTCAGCCGGATTCTGGCCGAGCAAGTCGAGCCGAAACTCGGCATCGGGCGGGCGACCCTATTATTTGAGTATCCGTTGCCGCTGGCAGCGCTGGCGCGAGCGAAACCGGGCAGCGACAAGGTGGCTGAGCGCTTCGAGCTCTACGCCTGCGGCGTGGAACTCGCCAATGCCTTCGACGAATTGACAGACGTGGTGGAACAGCGCCGCCGTTTCGAGGCGGCGATGATCGAGAAGCAACGCATCCACGGCGAACGCTATCCGGTGGACGAGGATTTTCTGGTTGCCTTGGCGCAAATGCCCCAGACGTCAGGTATCGCGCTCGGTTTCGACCGGCTGGTGATGCTGGCGACCGGCGCGCAACGCGTCGAGCAGGTGATATGGACGCCGGTGGTCGAGCTATAGATGAATTCGAAGAGGAAAGAGAGATGACGACACTCCGCACTCCAGCCCAATTGTGCGATCACGGCTTGGCGCCGCCGGACCAACACGCCGCTTTGGATGCGGTTGCCGCGCGCTACGCGGTGGCGCTGCCGCAGGCTTTGGCCGACCTGATCGATCCGAACGAACCGCATGATCCGATCGCACGCCAGTTCGTTCCGGACGCGGCCGAGCTCTTTACGCAACTGGAAGAGCTTGCCGACCCAATCGGCGACGACGCGCACACGCCGGTCGAAGGCATCGTCCACCGCTATCCCGACCGCGTGCTGCTCAAGCTTACGCCGATCTGCGCGGTCTATTGCCGGTTCTGCTTCCGGCGAGAGATGGTCGGGCCGGAGAAGGGCAAACCGCTGTCGGCGGCGGCGTTTGAGCGCGCGCTCGACTACATCCGAAGCCGGCCGGAGATTTGGGAAGTGATCCTCACCGGCGGCGATCCGCTGGTGCTGTCGACGCGCCGCCTGCGTGATGTAATGAAGCGCCTCGCGGCCATCGACCACGTCAAGGTGCTGCGCGTCCACACCCGCGTTCCAGTGGCGGAGCCGGCCAAGGTAACGGCAGATCTGGTGCGGGCAATCAAGGTCAAGGGCAAGCCGACTTACTTGGCGCTGCATATCAATCATTCGCGCGAGTTGACACAAGCCGCGCGCGCGGCCTGCGCGCGGCTGGCGGACGCCGGCATTCTGTTGCTCGGTCAGTCGGTGCTGCTCGCCGGAGTGAACGACACGCCGCAGGTGCTCGCCGAACTCATGCGCGCGCTGGTCGAATGCCGCATCAAGCCTTATTACCTGCATCACGGCGATCTCGCGCCCGGCACCGCGCATTTGCGCACCGACATCGCGACCGGGCAGGACTTGATGCGAGCCTTGCGCGGGCGCCTCTCGGGTCTGTGTCAGCCGGCATACGTACTCGACATCCCCGGCGGCCACGGCAAATCGCCGATTGGGCCGAATTATCTCACACCGGCCGGGTCAAACGGCAGCGCGCATTACATGGTCGAAGATTTCAACGGAGGCCGACACCGCTATCCGCCGGGTGCTGCTTAATGCCGGATCGCAAGCAAATCGAGAAGGGCCGCGGCCACCGCGAGGCTTGCAAAGCCGATGAACACCACAGCGATGACGGCATTCATGACGAAGTGCGCGTCGCGCCGCAATGCCGCCACCAAGTTTTTGCTTTTCATCATGGCCTGACGCACGTACGGAGCTGCATCGCCCTACAATGCAATCTAGCTATCCGCAATCAGCCGGCCCATAATTTCTACGTTAAATCTTGCGTGAATTGCGGCACAACTTCGCATGCCAGCCATGACGGCGATTGACGCGGCGTAGCCGCAGGCTTGAGATAGGTTGCGCGTTGCGGGTTTGCGTTGGCGCGCCCTAGGGGATTCGAACCCCTGTTACCGCCGTGAAAGAAAGAGGGCGGCGTCTATAGCTTTCTAAGATAGTTTTATGAAACGATTGATTTACAAGCGTTTTGTGCATTGAGGCACATGCTTGCCCATTGCCGTCCATCCCCGTATATTGGCCAAATGTTGGACACGCGATGCGCGTCTGATTGGGGAAGGCGGAAACATGGCACGCACTGTTAGACACAGCGATCTCGAAACCAGAACGGCCCGAGTTCGCTTAAGGGCGCGCGGCAAGCCGTATTGGCGCGTTTTAGAGCCCGGCCTGCATCTGGGCTATCGCAGGGCGCGCGGGGGCTCGGGAAAATGGGTTCTACGCCACTACGTCGGCCAGCAAACATACCTCACCGAAACCATCGCGACGGCGGACGACCTCTCCGACGCCGATGGCATTGCGGTCTTGAATTTCCGCGAAGCCCAAGCCAAGGCGCGCGAACGGATGGTGAGCCGAGCGCACACGGCGGCAGGGAAAACAGGCCCACTCACTGTCGCTGACGCGATGGACACCTATCTCGAATTTCTCGACGCGAATCGCAAATCAGGCGGCGATGCGCGCTATCGGGATCGAGCCTTCATCCGGCCTAAGCTCGGGGATATTGAGGTCGGCACGCTCACTTCCGACAAGCTTCGCCATTGGCACGCGGCCCTCGCAAAGGAGGCACCACGGCTACGGACGAAAAAGGGCAAGGCGCAGAAACACCGTGAGCTAAAAACGGACGACAAATCGCTGCGCCGTCGGCGGGCTTCCGCAAACCGCACGCTTACAGTGCTTAAAGCCTCGCTCAATCGCGCATGGCGCGACGGCAAGGTGGCGTCTGATGGTGCGTGGCGACGTGTCGAGCCGTTTGAAAACGTGGACGCCGCGCGGGTCCGCTATCTCACGGTTGTTGAGGCGAAGCGATTAATCAACGCCGCCGATCCTGAGTTTAGGAACCTTGTGCAAGGCGCGTTGCAAACCGGCGCGCGGTATGGCGAATTGGCGCGGCTCACCGTGGCAGACTTCAACGCCGATAGCGGCACGGTTGCGATCCGTGTCACGAAAGCTGGGCACGCGCGGCATGTCGTTTTAACCAGTGAGGGCATCAAGTTTTTTGGCCAGCTTTGCGAGGGCCGCGCTGGGGACGAGTCGATGTTCCTTAAGAGCGGCGTCGCTTGGAAGAAGTCTCACCAAAAACGTCCGATGAACGACGCGAACGCGCGCGCCAAGATCAAGCCGCCGATCAATTTTCACGGGCTGCGGCATACTTGGGCGAGCCTGGCCACGATGGCGGGTGTGCCCTTGCTTGTGGTCGCGAAAAATCTCGGACACAGCGACACAAGGATGGTCGAAAAACACTATGGCCACCTTGCGCCGTCATACATCGCGGACGCGATCCGCGAGGGTGCGCCCCGATTCGGTACGGTAAGGCCGACTAACGTGACAGCAATTCGGTAGGCGTCATGGCAAAGCCAAGATCAGACGCCGCCATCGCGGAGGATATTTGTGCTGAGCTCTTGAAGTTGAAGCCAGACAGCGGCGATCCGCGTGCCTTCATTTTGGGGATTCTACAGTTGGCACGGGTGCCAATACCGAAGGCCAGCGAGATCAAGGCATACACCAAGCGGTTCAAAAATGCGCTGAAGCTAATGGGCGATGATTGCCCGCCCGATGTGGCTGCGCGGCTACGCGGCTACACTGCCTTGCCGCTCGGCCAGGACGATAGGTTTGATCGGTTGAAGAAGCTCTGTGCAGATGAAGCGGTCGAGATGGTCAAACATTTTTCGCTCAAGCGGCCGGTCAGCACGCCTTTCGGAAATATCCACAACATTTCGCAATTAATTTTCGAGGCTGCCACGGGTGCGCCGCCGTCGGAGAAAGGCCCTTTGAAAGCCTGCCGCGACGCGCTGCCTGATCGGAAGTCATCAAATTAACCGTTCGCCACTTACGCGCCACCGGCATCGGTTAAAACGCCTCCGGCGCTCTGTGGTTTGCCTTGAGTCCATTTCCACTTGGAGGGACTCATGGACACGACGAAAGACGCCTACAGCATTTTGGAGTTTTGCCAGCGGCACGATCTCAGCCGCTCCGGTTATTACAACATGCCGCTGCAAGATCGCCCGCGCGAGATGCGCGTCGGCTCGCGCGTTCTGATTTCCCGAGAGGCCGCCGAAGCTTGGCGGCGCGCGCGCGAGGCGGCAGGCGAGAAAGTGCCTGCGTGAGCGATGCGGCCCCAAAACGGCGAGAGCGCCGCGCAGCCTTTTGACGCTGCGGACGCTCTCAAGGTCGACTTGCTTGGCGGCACAGTCGATTTTCTGCCTACACCGAAAAACAAGCCATCGTCAAATTATGTCCGCGCCGAAATCATTGGCTCGGAGCGATGCGAGGCCGAAGGTTTCACCGCCGAAGGCCCGTCGCCAGTGTTGGCGCTCTGCCGCTTGCTGTTGCAAGCCGGGTTCGGTCCTAACCGGCCATTGCGCGCCTATCGCGGCAACACAGTTGCCCTTCGCGTCCGGTCCATAGGCGAGGGCGCGGCGCTGACGGTGAAGGAACGGCGCTCCGGCGCTCCCCGATTTGAGCGTTGGATGCCGTTTCCTTCGTCCCCGGTCGGGCCAGCCATGCGATTAAACGGGCAGGGGGCGGCATGACACCCCGGGTTCACCCGATTGCGAAAATCCGTGTGGGTAAGCGGCACCGCCGCGATCTGGGCGACGTCGCGCGGCTTGCAGCCAGCATCGCTGACCTTGGGCTTTTGCACCCGGTGGTGATCACGCCGGATGGCGCGCTCATAGCGGGCGAGCGCCGGTTGAAGGCCTGCAAGGCGCTTCGCTGGACCGACGTGCCGGTGAACGTGGTCGACATCGACGCCATCGCGCGCGGCGAACTGGCGGAAAATGTCTGTCGCAAGGACTTCACGCCGAGCGAGATGGTCGCTATCGCCGCCACCGTCGAGAGGCGCGAGCGTGAACTAGCGAAGCAGCGTCAGACCTTGGGGAAAATTTCCACAAGGTCAGAGGCCGGAAAGGCGCGGGACAAAATCGCCGCACCGCTCCGCGTGTCGGGCCGCACCTTGGAAAAGGCGCGAGCCGTTGTGCAGGCCGCCGAGCAAGAGCCGGAACAATTCGGCCATCTCGTCGCGGAGATGGACCGCACCGGAAAAGTTAGCGCCGCGCACCGGGCCGTTCGACGAGCGCAAGACGAAAAGCAAATCATTGGGCTTGCGCCCGTCGCGGGCAAGTTCAAGACGCTGGTTCTAGATCCGCCGTGGCAGTACGACGCGGATTTTCTCGGGCGCGGCAAACCAACCTACGCGACGACCGGCCACGCCGAGCTACTCGCGCTGCCCGTCGCCAACTGGGCCGAGGAAAATTGCCACCTGTACCTGTGGACAACGAACGCGATGTTTCCGGCCGCCTTCGAGCTGCTGGCGAAGTGGGGCTTTCGGCACAACACGATTTTAACATGGGCGAAGCCGTACTTTGGTCTTGGGACGCATTTTCGCGGGCAGACCGAGCACGTCATTTTCGGAATCCGCGGCGCGCTCGCCACGCGGTCGAACAGCATTTCGACACTGTTCGAAGCGCCGGTCGGTGGCCATAGTGAAAAGCCCGAAAAATTTTACGAGATAGTGCGGGCGGCCAGTTACCCGCCCTATGGTGAAGCGTTCCAACGCCAAGCGCGGCTGGGATTTGTGAATCTGTTCCAGCAAATCTCGGAGGTCGCATCGTGACCGCCGAGCGCCAGCGATTGCAGAACCGCCGCGCCTGCGAAAGCTTTTCGTTCCAGTGCGGCGGCTTGAGCTACGTCTGCACCTTCAGCCGCTTCACGAACGGCGACGTGGCCGAAGTGTTTATCTCGAATCACAAATCCGGCAGCGATACCGACTGCGCCGCACGAGACAGCGCGGTCGCCGCCTCGCTCGCCCTGCAATATGGCGTACCGCTGGACGTGCGTCGCAAGGCGTTGTTGCGCGATCCGCGCGGCAAGGCGGCGTCACCGCTCGGCACCGCGCTCGACGTCCTGGCCGAGGTGAAGTCGTGACCGAGGACGAGAAACGCCACGCTGACGACCACAAGAAAAAAAACGCAGGCAGATTTTCCGCTGCCAAAGAGACATGGCTTCGGCTGATCGCCAGCTACCCGAATCTGTTTGCGTCCGATCTTGCAGTCGGTATTGCGCTGGCGAGCTACATGAACGTGAAAACCCGCGACGCATGGCCTTCGATGGAAACGCTCGCGCGCGACGTCAACCGAACGCGCTCGACCGTCTGGAGAAGCCTGAAGCGATTTGAAAAGCTGAAACTACTTCGCGTCACACATGCCGCCAGCAGGCGAAAGCCGAACCGCTATCGCCTTTGGCTGGGCGAACTCAATGCGGAGCCAAAGGCCATGCGCCGCAAAACAACCCCACGCGGTTTAATGCTGCGCGCACGCAACGTTAATGCTGCGGGCACGCAACACATAAGCTGCGGGGCCGCAGCACGAACCTCTGAAGAACCTACGATGAAGAGTCGAAAAGAGGACTACCAAGAGCGAGCGGCCAAGGTGGAAACGTGAAAACAAATGCCAGCGCGCGACCGCCTTTGCTGGGCATTTTTTGTGTGTTGCTCGACGGCGTTGATGCGTGTCTGCCGCCTATGCAAGGCGGAAACGAGACGCGCGTGGACGGCATTAGACCCACATATACCGGGCATTTTTGGCGGCGCTCGTTTAACCTGTCCAACGTCTGACCAATAAGGGGTGCTAATGCCCACCGATAGCTCGACCGATTCCGCGCTCTCGAAGCGCGTTACCTACTGGCGGAAGACACTTGCGAGGGGGCGCGTCGGCGGCACCCCGACAAAGTTTCAGCGGAACGCGCTCGACCGGGCGGCGAAGTTGAGTGCGATTGCCGAGGCAGCACTGGCCGACGCGAGCATACCCCTCGACATCAAAATCAGGGCGGATGGCGCTGCACACCGCGCCCGCGTTGCCTTGGACACCCTTCTCGCGGCCAGCAAGCCGTCTGAGCCTAGCTTGGGCGATATCCTGCGCGAGGCCGCGACGACCGATGCCCTTGTGGCGGGTGCGCGCCGATGACCGAAGCCGCGCCTGACCCGACAACGCAGGCTGTCTTTAACAGCCTCACGCTTGAGCGTGGCGGCGTCGAAAGCCTGTCCGCCTTGCACGTTGAACTTTGCGCCACCGTTGCGCGGTTGCTCGCCAGCATTAGCGCCGCGCCCGCCGACGATGTTCCAAGGCTGGCTGAGACTACCAGTAAGTTGATGGCGCAATTGCCGCCGCCTGTCGCCGCCGGGGCCAAGCCGTTTGATCTGGCAAAGCTGAGCGACCGCGACCTTGCCGAGCTTGGCCGCCTTGTCGCCATCGCCACTGGCGAGGCCGAGCCGGTGCCTGATCCTGTCGAGCCTGAGCGCACGGTTGGCGAGGCCGAGCGTGTCGGTCGCGATCTCGGCGCTTGGATAGACGAACGCGCGGAGCGTTGGCGCTTCGGTGGCCCGACCGAGGACGAGCAGATTCATTTGCGGAACCAGTTTGCCTACATGGGGCGAAACATCATCACCAGAAACTTGTGGGCGTCGATTTATCGCGCCGATATGGAATCGGAAATTGGGCGCGCGGTTAAGTCTGCGCTTGCGGCTGTCGGCAGCGACGCGACGATTGAGAGGCCGACGCCCGAGGAAGCGCAGCCGCGCCCTGTGCCGTCGATCCACAACGCGGCTGGCGCGTTGTCGACGCCGGGCATTGAAGCTTACAGCGCGTTATTTACCGGCGGCGGCAACCGTTTTGACAATAGGACCTGAGTATGAGCGCGCGCCGCCGCCAAGCTGCAGCCGACGCCGACACGGCCAAGCGCGCCGACCGTTTCCACAAACTTCGCGCGGCGCTTGCCAGCGAGAGCGGCCTCCCGGAAACCAGCGCGCGCGTTGAGGCGGCGGTGTGGTTGACGTTGGCGTTGGAAAACCAGAGGGCCAAAATCTTGCAAGGCGGGCTAGTTGACGTTTCCGACATGGAACGGCTGACGACCTCGTTAAAGGACATTTTGCCGCCGGCAGCGTCGCGGCTTGTGGTGCATTTTGTCGACGACGTGCTGTGCCGGAAATGCGGCGCTGAGGTTCCGCCCGAACCTGCACCGGCACCTATGGAACGGGCATGTCCGTCATCGAATGCTTTGAGACAGATGGCGGTGGGACCGTTAGGATTGACCGGCTCATCTAGTTTTAGTTTAGGCGGCTTTCTTTCGGTGCTGCAAGCGTCGTTTTTGGATTGTGTTGCGTTTGATCCTTTCTCTTTCCAGCAGGATTGTTTGACCGCGCCCGAAGTAGACGTCGGCCGGTGTCAGATTGCTCAAGCTTTCATGATAGCGGTGGTGGTTATAGTGATCGACGAACCTGTCGATGCTGGCTTCAAGATCGCCAGGCAGGTAGTAGTTTTCCAGGAGGATGCGGTTCTTGAGCGTCTGATGCCAGCGCTCGATCTTGCCCTGTGTCTGCGGATGATAGGGCGCGCCGCGAACGTGGCCCATGTTCTGTGCATCCAACCAATCCGCCAACTCAGCCGAGACGTAGCTGGAACCATTATCGCTAAGCAGACGCGGCTTATGGACAACCCGTACCTGGTCGCAGCCTGACGCGGCGAGAGCAAGATCCAGCGTGTCTGTTACCTCCTGTGCCTTCATCGTCGTGCACAGCTTCCGGGCGATGATGTAGCGCGAGAAGTCGTCTAGGACCGTGCTGATATAGAACCAGCCCCAGCCGGTCACCTTGAGATAGGTGAAGTCCGTCTGCCAGAGCTGGTTTGGCGCCGTCGTCTTGTCCTTAAACTCGTCGGCCGCCTTCATGACGATGTAGGCTGGGCTGGTGATCAGGTCATGCGCCTTGAGCAGCCGATAGACCGAAGCCTCTGACACAAAGTAGCCGGCCGTATCAGTGAAGCGCGTGGCCAGTTCCCGTGGCGACAGCTCGGGCTCATCCAACGCCAACTGAACGATCCGCTCGCGTATTGCGTCAGGGATGCGGTTCCAAACGCGCTTCGGTCTTGGTGATTTATCTTCCAGCGCTTCCGGGCCGCCGGTCTGCAGTCGATCGTACCAACGGTAGAACCTTGCCGGCTGGATCCCCAGCTTCGCAAGGGTCCGGCGCACTGGCAGGTGGGATTGCTCGACCAGGCGGATGATCTCCAGCTTCTCGGAGGCGGGGTATCTCATTCCTCGTCTCCCCCATCCCCGATCATACTTTTTTTAAGCAGGCGCAGTTCGAGCGCCTGCTCAGCCACGACCGCCTTAAGCTCCTGCGCCTCACGCCGCAGGTCCTTGACCTCGCCACTGGTTGCCGCCCGCGCCGTGTCGCCGGCCAGCCGCTTCTTGCCGGCCTCCAGGAACTCCTTGGACCATGCGTAATAAAGGCTCTCAGCAATACCCTCCCGGCGGCAAAGCTCGGCGATGCTGGACTCGCCGCGTAGGCCATCGAGAACGATCCGGATCTTCTCTTCGGACGAATGGCGCTTGCGAGTTGCCCGGCGGATGTCCTTCACAATCCGCTCGGACGGCAATTCAGGGTGTTCGGATTTCTGTCTCATCTCCACTCCTTGATGGTTACGATGAGCCAGAAATCCTCCGTTCCTCAAGCCGCTAAATCTGTCTCATAGGCGCTGATGTCGGACACGATTCTCAGTCATTCACAATTACATCGTCTTATTTTTTAGACTTTCAGTTCAACGCGACATATCCAAACTCTGGGATATTTCATCCATATTATACCGTTTCCGGCCTTTACGAAGAAGATGGTGTTAGTACGTCCTGTTCTTCTACATTTGCCGGTATATGTATTGGGTATACCACTTCATACTTTTACGATGATTATTATATATCAGATTCAAACAGTGCTGTTGTTACAGTTGAGGCTACTCCGCTCCCCGCCGCTCTCCCACTCTTCGCCACCGGTCTCGGCGCATTGGGTCTGCTCGGCTGGCGCAGGAAGCGGAAGGCGCAAGCAGCGGCCTGATCAAAACATGTGGTTGAATTTCGGAGAGACCGCCGCGAGCAGGCTGTGTGAGAACTAAGCGAGTCAGATAAGAAGGGCCGCATCATCAACGATGCGGCCTTTTCTCATGAGCTACGTACAGGGCGAGGATCGTGGTCAGGCAACGCTGCTGCCGGTGGCGATTGAAGACTATGTGGCGGCGGATGCGCCGGTTCGGGTGATCGACGCGTTTGTGGATGGGCTTGACGTAAGAGGGCTCAAGTTTGGGCGGTCGGTGCCGGCAGTGACAGGCCGGCCTCCCTACGACCCGCGGGACCTGCTGAAGCTTTATCTTTATGGCTACCTCAACGAAGTGCGCTCGTCGCGCCGGCTGGAGCGCGAGTGTTCTCGCAATGTCGAGGTCATGTGGCTTCTGCGCCGGCTGGCGCCCGACTTCAAGACGATTGCGGACTTTCGCCGCGATAACGGTGCAGCGATAGTGGGGACATGCCGAGCCTTTGTGCTGTTCTGTCGAGATCAGGGCCTGTTCACGGCGCGGTTGGTGGCGCTTGACGGCTCCAAGTTTCGGGCAGCGGCAAGTGCCAAACGCGTTATGGGCCGGCGAGAGATTGCGGACGAGGCCGCCCATCTCGATCGCCGGATCGCCGAGTATCTGGTCGGTTTGGATGAGAGCGACGCCCGCGAACCTGATGAAGCGCCGAGCGCAACAGCAATAGCGCTTGAGGCCCTCAGGGCGCGTCGCGTCGAACTCAACCAGCTCGCCGCTAAGCTCGATGCCGAGGAGCGCAATACGCTGGTGGAGGGCGAACTTGATGCCCGGCCGATGGGGATTGGTAAGGGACCGAAGCCGCCGTCCTACAATGTGCAAACGGCCGTCGATGCCGATACCGGCCTCATCATTCACCATGAGGTGACCAGCGAGCCCAATGACACTCGCCAGCTATACCCGATGGCGAAGGCAACAAAGGATACGCTCGGCATTTCTAACCTGACGGTCGTGGCCGATGCCGGCTACTCAAGTGGCACGGCAGCCGCTGCCTGCGAGGCTGACGGCATCACAGCCTGCGTGCCGACCAATCGTTCGATACACAGCCGGGGCGACGGCACGATGTTTGGCCGTTCGGCCTTCATCTACCAGCCGGAAGCTGACACCTATATCTGCCCGGCGGGTCATCAACTTGCCCGTAAGCAGGTGATGCATCGTGACCGTCTTATCGTTTATGCGGCACGCGATTGTGCCGGCTGCTCGCTCAAGCCGCGATGTACCACCGCAGAGCGTCGCTTTGTCAGTCGCCATCTGCATGAGGGCGCGCTGGAACGGATGAATAGCCCGTTTTCAGGCCGATCCGAGCCTAATCCGCCAGCGCCGATGCGCTGCTGAGCACCCTTTCGGAACCATAAAACGAATGACCGCCGGCGGAAGGTTTCTCACCCGAGGGCTTAGAAAAGTCAGTGGTGAAGCAGCGCTTAGCGTCCTCGCCTACAATATCATTCGGGCAATCAATCTCATCGGTGCCGCTACCCTCAGGGCAAGTCTCGCCTGAGCAATGAAAAAAGAGGCTCCGCAAACCGAAGCCTCTTAGTTTTCACACGGCCTGCGCGAGGCGGTCTTTCTTTTTGCAGTGCGTCGGTCGCTAATGGCACATAGCGTCATTCGCCGCGTCGCAATATTTAAGGTCGCTATCGGACTAGGAGCGGACAATCGTAGGTGGTGGGGGTGAGATTGCTATGACACGAATGACCCGAAGCGGACATTAGGGTCGCACGTAACAGCTACCGCATTCCTGCATTGTTCTAGCTTTCCGATTTGTTCCTATTCGCAGGTGGGTACTGGCCTGTTTTGACCCCTAGCGGCCTAGTTTGAAATCGGAAGTGGCCTGATTTGAAATTTATGTGGCGTTTATTTCGTATTCGGTCGATATTTCAGCAGCAATCGGAGGGCAACCAATGAACTTCGACCTTGTGATCGGCCTAACGTTGCTTGTCATTTTTGCAGTCTTGCTTTTCGTTGGTCTGCCAAGCAAGGACGGCGTCAGCCCGCGCTTTCTGCAGTTTAGAGCGGCAGTAGTCCTATATCCGCCTTTCCTCATGATATTTTTAGTCGGCGGGGTAGCTGAAGTCCTGACGGCGCTTTGGAGTAACAGCTAAGCGATAAGCCTTAAAGGCCGCCTCAGTTGGCGGCCTCTTTCATTTCAAACAAACCGAGTTATGTCGTTAATGGCACAAAGCGGACAATCGCTGCGTCGCAACATTTTGTCCGCTTTTGGACAATAGCGGACATGGGACGACTTTGGCCCGAAACGGTTTGTCTGCTTTTGATGCTGTGGACGGCGCCTACGCTGCGGCATCGAGGTGGCGTAGGATAGTTGGGTCGAAAGGAGAGATACAACGAGCCGGTGCTGGCGTTGGCGGCATGAAGAATGCCGGCGCGCAGATCGGCCAAACGAATTGGTGAGGGCAAACGACGTAATGCAGACAAGGTCGATCGATGAATCGGGAGAACCCGTATGGGTCATAGCACCTTCGAGTGCGGGCTTACGATTGGGACCCGATCCGCGAAAAGCATTATGGCCAGCGGCCATGCGCGCCGCACAAACAGGCCGGACACATGACCGCACCGACCAATGCTGCAGCAACGTCAAAAAAGTTCTTGCCAATCAGGCGCCGTCCACACATGACCCAAAGCGGACATTGAGCAAATTCACCGTGCCTCGTTGATTTGCATCAATACCCTTGCAAATCCAGGTGACCGAATTGGCATCTGCCGGTACGGTCGACCCTATGGCCCCGGTAATGTTGCTGGGAGCAGCTCAGAGGTGGCCCATGAAATGTAGCATCCTCCTCTCAATATGTGTCGGCGTTCTCGGTTCGCAAATAAGTGCGGCTGCGGATGGAGAGATACCAAAATTCAATATCACTGCGACCTGTCGGGGGTCAGGTTCGGTGCAAACACCGGCGCAGTGCATGCAGGACGAGGAGGCGGCACGTAGTCAGCTTGCAAAGCTATGGCCGCAATTCAAGCAATCGGATGCTTCACGGTGCATTAAAATAACAACGAGCCGGGCGGCCGCTGCCGGCTATGTTGAGCTGCTCACATGCCTGCAAGCTGCGCGGATCGATGAAAAGACCCCCACAGACCCCTTTGGCCCCCTCCCGTCGATAGCGAAATAAAGAATAAGGGATCGAGGAGACATATTCATTAGCCCTGTCCGCTTCTCTAATCGGCCGTTCGGGGTCAAGCGCTTTCAGACTGTCTACTGCTACGGTGTCGATGTCGCTCACGGGCTCGTGCTTCTCTTCGGAATCGGCACCAAGGCCCTTCCATCATGGGATTCGAAGACGAGGTGGAACAATCTTTTGGGCGGCCTTGCCGTCAGTGTAACGGCAGGTCCAAGCGAACTCACGAACTCACCTCATCCATCGTCCCGTGAGGGACATCTTTCCACCGCTCGGTGGAACTCGATTTTTCTCCTATCGCATGTGATCCTGCACTGCTTTCATGCAGCTGCCGCGGCTTGCTCCCGGTTCCAGCGGAACTCGGTGCCGTCGACCCATATGCGGTGCATGATCACAGCGAGCCGGCGGGCCAAGGCCACGATCGCCTTCTTCATCCCGCGGCGCCTGGCGATCTTCATCGCCCAGGCCTTGAGCCAGGACCACTTGTTGGTGCGGGTCAGCATGACCTGGGCTGCTTCGTAGAGCATCACCCGCATCATCTCGTCTCCGCACTTTGATATCGCTCCAGGTCGTTCGCTTTCGCCCGATTGATGCTGGGCAGGCGTCAATCCGAACACCGCCCCGACCGACTTGGAGTTACGAAAGCGCGCCGGCACGTCGACAGTGGCGCGATAGGTTAGCGCCACCACCGGGCCGACGCCGGGGACCGTCATCAGTCGCCGGCACACCTCATCGTCCCGCACGATGGCCAGCAAGCGACGGTGCAGGATCCCGATCTGCTCGCGCAGCACCCGCCGGACGACGAGTAGCGGTTCGACCAGAACAGCCAGATCGGGCAAGTTCTCGACCAGTTCCTTGATGCGGGTCTCGAACTTCAACGTCCCGACCACACCCACCTTGAGGCCGAAGTTGCGCAAAGTGCCGCGCAGATCATTGTCGATGGCGATGGCCTTCGACTGCAGCAGCTTGCGGTGGGTCAGCAGCATCCGCAGCTTCTGGCTGCGCAGCGTCTTTACATGAACCGGCCGGTAAAGCCCCGCCCGCATCATCTGCGCCATGCCGCGGGCGTCGTTGCGGTCGGTCTTGTTGATCTGCGCCTTCAACACCGCCCGCATATGCCGCGTCTCAACACAGACCGCTGGCAAGCCCGCTTCGGCAAGTGCACTGAACAGCCATTGCGATAATGGCCCGGCTTCTAGCCCGATCCGCTTGAAATGGTAGCTGGGGTTGCTCAATACCTGCAGCAGAGCTTCCGGCTCACTCGCAACCTTCACTTCTCGAACGATCCTACCCGTGTCATCCACAATGCAGATGCTTGTTTCCTTGACTGATACGTCCAGTCCAGCAAAATGGTCCATGCTGCGCTTCTCCTTCTGATGCTTGAGGCCGTAACCACGGACCTCGTTTCACCATCAGCCTGAAGCGCAGCACCCAAAATCTTCAGCTATCCACAAGCTGCCGGCCGAGTACCCCATCTTTTGGCACATAGCGGACAAACCAGCCGTGCCCGGTTTTTGTCGCCTATTGGGGCAACAGCGGACAAAGATCGGTCCGGAGGCTGAAAAGCTACGCAGCGAATGACCCAGAGCGGACAAAATAAACAAAACCTAAAACAAAGATGATGGCGAATGAGCCATGAGCGACGTTGAAAACTACTGCCATCCGCAGACCAATTGCGACCAGTAAGGCATACCGATAATATCGGACTGTGTAAGGCGGCCATAGTTCAGGGAGAGAACAAATGAATAAGCTTTTCGCTTTTGTTTTAATTACCGCAGCTCTCGGCTTGTCGGTGGTCTCCACTCAGGCCATGCCATTTCGGAGTAATCAAACTCAGGACAGTTTGGTAGTTCCAGTCTCTGGCGGTTGCGGCATCGGTGCCCATCGTGGCCCTTATGGCGGATGTCGCGCTAATGGCTATTACGGCGGCCCAGTCGTGGTTGCGCCGCCAGTATATTATAGTGGCCCGGGCTACTATGTCGCTCCTCCTGGCGCTCCGGTCGGACCAGGACCTTATCCGTGCGGAGGCCGAGGGCAGCATCGGGTCTGCGGACCAAACGGCTGCTGGATGGCCTGCAACTAGTTTGAGACAAAATCCCAAGACACCGTTCCGCTTAGCAATATCTTTTAGTGCCGAAGGAGAAGCCGCTGCACTCGCAGCCTGATTAAAACATCTGATCGGATTTCGGAGAGGCCGCCGTGAGCAGGCTGTGTGAGAACTAGACGAGTCAGATAGGATAGGCCGCATCAACAACGATGCGGCCTTTTTCATGAGCTACGTTCGGGGCGATGATCGTGGTCAGGCAGCGCTGCTGCCGGCGGCGATTGAGGACTATGTGGCGGCTGATGCGCCGGTTCGGGTGATCGACGCATTTGTGGACGGGCTCGATGTGAATGGGCTCGGGTTCGGGCGATCGGTGCCGGCAGCAACCGGGCGGCCTCCCTACGATCCTCGGGATCTACTGAAGCTGTATGTTTATGGCTACCTGAACGAGGTGCGCTCATCGCGTCGGCTGGAACGTGAGTGTTCTCGCAATGTCGAGGTGATGTGGCTTCTGCGTCGGCTGGCGCCCGACTTCAAAACGATTGCGGACTTTCGCCGCGACAACGGTGCAGCCATCGTGGGGACATGCCGGGCTTTTGTGCTGTTCTGCCGGGATCAGGGCCTGTTCACGGCGCGGTTGGTAGCGCTCGACGGGTCGAAGTTCCGTGCAGCAGCCAGCACCAAGCGGGTTATGGGCCGGCGAGAGATTGCAGAAGAGGCCGTCCGTCTCGACCGCCGGATCGCCGAATATCTGGCCGGTTTGGATGAGAGCGACGCTCGCGAACCTGATGAAGCACCGAACGCGACGGCGGCAGCGCTTCAAGTCCTCAAATCACGACGCGTTGAACTCGATCGGCTGACCGCCAAGCTCGATGCCGAGGAGCGCACCACGCTGGTGGAAGGCGAGCTCGATGCCCGACCGATGGGGATTGGCAAGGGACCGAAGCCGCCGTCCTACAACGTGCAAACGGCCGTCGATGCCGACAGCGGCCTCATCGTCCACCATGAGGTGACCAGCGAGCCCAATGACACCCGCCAGCTATACCCAATGGCGAAGGCAACAAAGGATACGCTCGGCGTTTCAAATGTGACGGTCGTGGCCGATTCCGGCTACTCAAGTGGCACGGCTGCTGCGGCCTGCGAGGCTGACGGCATCACGGCCTGCGTGCCGACCAATCGGTCGATACACAGTCAGAACGGCGGCACGATGTTTGGCCGGTCGGCCTTCGTCTACAAGCCGGAGGCGGACACCTATATCTGTCCGGCGGGTCATGTTCTCGCCCGCAAGCAGGAGGCGCTGCGTCGCGATCGTCTGATCCTCTATGCGGCACGCGATTGCACTGGCTGCTCACTCAAGCCGCGCTGCACGACCGCAGAGCGTCGCTTTGTCAGTCGCCATCTGCATGAGGACGCGCTGGAACGAATGAATGCCCGTTTTCAGGCTGATCCGAGCCTCATCCGCCAGCGCCGATGCGCTTCTGAACACCCCTTCGGAACCATAAAGAGAATGACCGCCGGCGGGCGGTTTCTCACAAGAGGTCTCACCAAAACCCGTGCAGAAGCAGCGCTCAGCGTGCTCGCCTACAATATCATTCGGACCATCAATCTCATCGGTGCTGCCACCCTCAGGGCAAGTCTCGCCTGAGCAACGAAAAAAGAGGCTCCGGAAAACGAAGCCTCTTACTTTTCACACGGCCTGCGTGAGGCGGTCTTTCTGTTTTAGGTAGCGCCAGTGAAAGATGCTTGGCGCAATTGTATCAACATCGCTGACCCATTGATGTGCATCATTGCGCGTAACGATTTAGGCGACCTTACTTTTAGAGTTAGATAGGAGAGTGAAATGTCAGCCAATCATTTGGTTGTATTGTCAATTTGTATTTTTGCTGTTGGCCTTGTTGCGTGGCATTATCTTATCGGGGTTGGGATTTGACTACAGATCAACCTTCTCGATTAATGTTGCGTCGTTTTTTTTGAACTTGAGGATCACTGCTTGCGCTCCCACGCGCTTTTAAAATCCGCCATTGCCTGCGTCAGCGTCGCCGCATAGCCGCGATCATGCGGGTATTGCGGCACGCGCGCGGTGATCGTCCAGAACCACGGCGTGTCTCTCGACGCCGCGTACGTCCACAAGATGCGCCCTATGTGCTGCTTGCCGTCGAACACGTCGTAGTCGTCGTCCGACCATGTGCCGCTCGGGCGGGATTTCGAGGCGCGTTTGAGGACAAGCATCGGAGGTTGCCAGCGCCTGTTTTTGGCGTAGGTGTGAACTAATTCGCAGCCGCGGGGGTTATTCTACCCGAGGTCGCCGACCGGAGCGTAAGCCATGCAGAAATCAGCGTTAGCGTTTTTCATCCTCGCCGCCATCACATCTATATCCGCCACGCCGGCGGGGGCAGAGATCGAATACCCCTGGTGCGCCCAATATGGTGGCGGGGCGATGGGCGGCGGTAGGAATTGCGGCTTCTCAACTATCGAGCAGTGCCGCGCGACGGTCAGCGGCATCGGTGGCTTCTGTGAGCCGAACCCATTCTACCCAGGGTCGGCCAGCGACACTTCACAGCGCAAGCGTAAAAAACGTGAGCACTAGCGCCGCTCAGGATTGGGCGGCGACGCCACGCGGCGAGCATTCGCACGCCGTAGCAATTGGCTGTCGGTATTCGACCGCGACCTAGGACTTGAGCTTTTCCATCACGAAGAAGACGGCGATGGTAGCAACCGCGCCGATGGCGACCGCATGCGGAGAGCCGCACAAGAGCGGCATGCTCGCGCAGGTCTGATCTGCCCAAGCAAATCCTTGACCTTGAAATGTCGCGGCGGCGTAGAACAAACCGGTGGCCGCCAGCATGATGAGCACGACGAGGAGCATGCTTTTGCCTCACCCATGGCGGATAGTGCTGATTCTCGTTTTGGGTAAGTTAAATGTGCATAAACTCTGACCGCGCTTGCGCGGCATTACATGGCGAGCGCTTGCATGGCGCGGCATCCTAGAAAACAGCTTTGTAGGCATAGAGAAACACGACTGCCATCAGCGCGAAAAACAGCACTGCAATAACCACTACGATTTTCTCACCCCAGGTAGTGCTAGACGGCTGCCGCATGTTGTTCTCCAAAAGTGGAGTCTGCATCGGGGTAGATTACCACGCAATCGTTTGTCCGTTACTGGACAAGAGCGGACATTGAGCGACCGCTGCGCAAGCTAATTTTTGCGGTGCGGCGAATGATGCGCCAGTAAGCGACATCGCGGGTTGTTTGCTGAATAGCCTCGGTCTTGCGGGTACTGCAGCACCGGAGCGCCTTCAAATTTATCAGCTGAAAGATTGATTTGCCTCAATGCCCTGATCTTACGCGCGGTTTTGCATACCGAAACTGCGAGATTTGCTACGGTGATATGGCTCAAAAGGACAATTCTGCACGTTTTTGGAAAAGTTCCGCATGAAGTGGCGGGATGTGAGTTCGACTGTAGAATTGCAGAATGCTCGTATGGCGACTGGAAAACCTGCGAGAGACGAATTTCTTATAAAAAGGAACAAAGGGATTTTTTATCTAAGGCAGCCCTTACAGGACACACTATCGAGAAAACCGAAGCCTAGGGCCAGCGACACTCAATCGGCACCATCCACCTTACCTTAAAATCCGCCACCGCCTGCTTGCGGCTCGCTGCGCAATTCAAATTAGGAATTAAGGACCCAAAACGCGATGATCGCCAAAGTGGCTACCGCCGAAAACATCAATATTGTCTCCGGCCAATCTACGCTTGCTTCCAGATTTCGGTGGTCAGCGTGCATCGTGGTGCCTCCATGGGCAGCCGCACTGACCCAACGCGAGGCTAGGATATAGGTTCCATCGGTCATGCGGCCACCTTGTCGATCAGCGTCGCATCATCACCATCCGCGCGTGAGCTATTGACCCGCTTGCTAACGGGATGACAGGCAAGTACCCGCTCGCCCGCCGGTTTGACCATCTTCACCAGCGATGTCGGTATCGCATCTTCATCTAGCCATGCATCAAACTGCTTCTCCTCCAGGATGACCGGCATGCGGTCATGTATCCCGGCCACAAATTTATTGGCCTGAGTGATTATCATCGTGCAGGTGTTCTGCGGCTTGCCTGTCTCCGGGTTCGTCCATTCCGACCACAGACCAGCGATGGTGATGATTTGACCATCGCGGCGCGTGAAGTAGTAAGGTTGCTTCTCCTTCCCGACCGTCTGCCACTCGTAATAGCCGGACGCCGGGATCAGGCAGCGCGTGCGCTTGAAAGAGGATCGGAAAAACGGCTTTTCGGCCACTGTTTCGCCCCGCGCATTGAATGTTGCCAGCCTCAGTTCCTTTAGCGGTTTGTTCCACCAGCTAGACACCAGACCCCAGCGCATTTGCTCCAGCTTGCGCTTGCCGTCGCGCTCGATCACCGCGTCAATCGTAGTTGTGGGGCAGATATTATAGCGGGGCTGGAGGTTCGACGGTGGCGATGGATCGGTCAGCCGGTAGAGCGCCACCAGTTCCCGCCACGTATACATCCGGGTAAATCGGCCACACATGGGGCAATCATGTCGCGCCAGATTTTCACGATCAACCGGTATTCCAGGCGGCATCCGTGATCGAACAAGAGCGGATATTGGGCGGCGCTAGAGGGCGGGCCCTAGCAAACCTTCGGCCTTTCTTCTCCAGCGCGTCGCCGCTCTATTTCGCTGAAGACCGGGCTACCTGACGGGGCTAGACTATTGGCGCATCCGAAATCTCTAGGTCGGAGGTGCGTCAATGTTTCAATTTTTACGCGGCGTCGCTCTAGCCGTCACAATCATGTTTCTGTCTCCATGGGAAGGGGCAAGGGCCCAAGCCCTCGGAACGATGACGCAATATTGCGAGAAGCTTGAAACCTACTGGCGGCAATATCCGCCGACGAGCCAAAGCAATACCCAACCAGTGCCAAATGACGTAAGCCTCCGCCGTAGGCCGCCTTGTCAGATTGAGGGGCTTGTTGAGAACTGCGCGTATGGACAGGCATACGCGCAGTGCGCAGGTCGAGCGGCTCGAGGTCGTGGATACGGGTCGGCGGCGTCGCTGGACCGAGGATGAGAAGCTCAAGATCGTGCTTGAGAGCTTGCAAGCGCCACGTCAGGTCTCGGCGACGGCGCGGCGCCATGGCATTTCGCGCTCGCAGCTTCTGCAATGGCGGCGGGCATTTCGAACCAGGCAGACGGGTCCGGCTGAACAGCAAATTGGCTTCGTACCGGCCTTGGTTGTGCCGGAGTCCGAGCCGGTGGCACCGCCACCGGCTTTGTCGGCCGGTACCGGGGCGATCGAGATCGAGTTTGCCAGCGGGGCTCGGATGCGGATCACGGGCGTGGTTGACGCGACGATGTTGACGGCCGCCGTCGCCGCGTTGTCGGGCGGAAGCCCGCGATGATCCCGTTGCCGACGGGCGTGCGGGTGTGGCTTGCGACCGGCTTTACCGATATGCGGAAGGGCTTCCCGTCTCTGGCCTTGCAGGTGCAGGAGATTCTGCATCGCGACCCGTTGAGCGGCCATCTGTTCTGCTTCCGCGGACGTCGCGGCAATTTGTTGAAGGTGATCTGGCATGATGGCCAGGGTGCTTGCCTATTCACGAAGCGGCTGGAGCGGGGCCGTTTCTTGTGGCCGAGCCCGGCCGATGGTGTAGTGGCCATTTCGCCGGCACAGCTCGGGTACTTATTGTCCGGCATTGATTGGCGGCAGCCGCGAGAGACGTGGCGGCCAACATCGGTCGGATAACTCTTTTGGCTTGCCAACGGCAATGGATGTGATTCCATCGCTGCTGTGACCACCCGTGAATCGCTTCCCGCTGATCTTGCTGCCGCGCATGCGCTGATCCTTGCCGAGCGTGGCGCACGCCTTGATGCGGAAGCAGTTGCGGCAAGTGCCCAAGCCGAAGCAGCGCACGCCAAGGCCGAAGCGGCCAATGCCCAGGCGGACCTGTCAAACACCGAAGCGTTGATCACCTACTACAAGCTGGAGATCGAGAAGTTGCGACGGGCGCTGTATGGCCGCCGCTCGGAGCATAAGACCCGGCTGCTGGAGCAGATGGAGCTTCAGCTTGAAGAGCTGGAAGCCTTCGCAACCGAGGATGAGCTGGCAGCTGCGAAGGCGGCGGCCAGGACGCAGACGGTCAGATCATTTGAGCGCAAACGACCCGGCCGCAAGCCGTTCCCCGAGCATCTGCCGCGCGAGCGCGTCGTAATCCCGGCGCCGGAGAGCTGCCCCTGCTGCGGCTCGATGAAGCTGTCTAAGCTGGGCGAGGACATCACCGAGACGCTGGAGGTCATTCCTCGCCAGTGGAAGGTGATCCAGACGGTGCGTGAGAAGTTCTCCTGCCGGGAGTGCGAGACCATCACCCAGCCGCCGGCGCCGTTCCATGTGACGCCGCGCGGCTTTGCCGGACCGAACCTTTTGGCCATGATCCTGTTCGAGAAGTTCGCCCAGCATCAGCCGTTGAACCGGCAGAGCGAGCGCTACCGGCGGGAAGGCATCGATCTTAGCGTATCGACGCTCGCCGACCAGGTAGGCACCTGTACGGCCGTCCTTGCGCCGCTGCACGCGCTGATCGAGGCCCATGTCCTCTCCGCCGAGCGTCTGCATGGGGACGACACCACGGTGCCCATCCTGGCCAAGGTCAAGACAATGACCGGGCACATCTGGACGTACGTGCGGGATGACCGACCATTTGGCGGCCGAGCGCCGCCAGCCGCACTCTATTACGCCTCACGTGATCGGCGACATGAGCATCCCGCGCGGCACCTTCACGGCTTCACCGGCATCCTGCAGGCCGACGCCTACAGCGGTTACAACGAGCTCTACGACGCCTCGCGGCCGCAGGGAGCGATCACATCCGCCCTGTGTTGGGCTCACGCCAGGCGGCAGTTCTTCGAGCTCGCCGACATCGCGGCCAATACCCGGCGCGGCAAGAATGCAGCGGCGATCTCGCCGATCGCGCTGGAGGTAGTCAGTCGCATCGACGCCCTGCTCGACATCGAGCGCGGCATTAATGGCCACAGCGCCGAAGAGCGGCTTCGCGTGCGTCGAGAACATAGTGCACCGTTGCTGGCAACATTGGAGGCCTGGCTGCGCGAACAGCGCTCGCGCCTGTCGAACTCGTCCTCGGTCGCCAAGCCGACCGACTATATGCTCAAGCGTTGGGACAAGTTCGAACGATTCCTCGGCGACGGCCGAATCTGTCTTACGAACAATGCAGCGGAACGAGCGCTGCGCGGATTTGCGCTCGGCAGGAAGTCATGGCTCTTCGCCGGCTCCGAACGCGGCGCCGATCGAGCGGCAGCCATGGCAACGCTGATCATGACGGCGAAGCTCAATGATATTGATCCGCAGGCTTGGCTCGCTAATGTGCTCGGACGCATTGCCGACCACCCCGCCAACAGGCTCGACCAGCTGTTGCCGTGGAATTGGAGCATCGATGTCCGGTCTGCCGCGCCACCTCAAGCAGCTTGACAAGGAACTGCTCGCCCTTGGCGAGGAGACGATGCTGATTGAGGAGCTTGATGGCTTCATCGCCGGTCTGCTGGTCTGTCCCGAGCTTATCAAGCCGGGCGAATGGCTCCCGATCGTCTGGGGTTACGACGGGGACGATCCGCCGCCCGCCTTCGACAATCTCGATCATGTCAACCGGGTACTCGGCCCCCTTATGGAGCATTACAATGATGTCGCCCGTACGCTGATGGAGCATCCTGACCGCTACAGTCCGCTGTTCGCTGTCGACAAACGCAACGGCGATATCCTTTGGGAGCTCTGGATCGAAGGCTTCGAAAAGGCTGTCAACCTACGCCCGGCAAGTTGGCAAAAGCTCCTCAACACCGACGTCAACACGACGACTGCGATGCGCGGAATGCAGACGCTCATCGATATCGTCTGTGGCGACCCAAAAATGCCGAGGATGGACCACGACACCTTGAGCGCTACGGCCCCTGACGACATCGCACGCTGGGTCGCCGCTCTCAATGCCTGGCGTCTTGCCAATTATCGACCGATGCAGGGCAACGACCCAATCCTGCGCCCATCATTCACGTCGACGAACAAAGTTGGCCGCAATGATCCCTGTCCGTGCGGCTCAGGTAAGAAATACAAAAAATGCTGCGGGCTTCATTGAGCGCCGCAACCGCGGTCCTCACCGGAGGCTTACCAAATGACGCCCTAGCAGCGTTTTGTGCTGGCTCTATAAATGGGTTCTGGCACGCAACGGCCCTAGTCGCTGACCCTTTCGATTGTTCCAAGGGATGGGGACCGACCTGCCGCCCATTACTGCACATATGCATCCCGCAGGGGGGTAGCATTGGATCAGTTGGTAGCCGTGTTCCTATCCTATAGCCGCAATAATGCGGCGCATTGGCATGAAGGCCTCGCGCCACACTTATTATTTGCCATGCGAACAGCTTTTCCGTGTCCGGCTAACGCACAGTGAACAGATTAGAGATTAGCAACGATACGAAAGAAACATTGCTTGCGTTTGTGAATAAATTTGTCCCGCGTGCCACCGAGGTTTGGCTGACCGGCAGCAAAGTCAGAGGGGACGCCCGACCCGATAGTGACTGGGATTTAGTTGCCTTTACAGATCGAGCGCCGTCAGAGCCAGAAAAGTTATTTTTGAGCAATCAACTAAGCGAATCTCGGGTTGAAGGCGGCATCATTGAACTTGTTATTGCTCACCCAGTTCATTGGAACGATCCCTGTAGATACATGACAGAGCTTCGCCAAACCGAGCTAAGGCTGCGTTAGCAGCAAGGGGCTCCCTGACACCACCCAGCCCGCCGAACGCACCACCTGCCACGGCTAGTTCGGCGCGAAGTCACGGGCCCCTGTATGGGAATCGAACTGACCGAACTCTGTGCTCTTCTTCGTAATTGTCAGTGAAAATCACGTCAGCGATGAGGGGTTCGCGACCACTGCAGATAGCTGGAAAAAACGTAAAGTGTGCCGCGACCTCTGACATAGTGTTGGCAGGGATAGGGCTTCTTCTGGCAAACACTCGACGGTTGTCGCCGCGCAAACCCAACACATGCGAAAATTTCGCTTCGTGGCCCTCCAGTCGAGCGTGTAATAACACCACCTTGAGGTCCGACATATTTGTGACATGCCAATGCCCATGAACCTGCGTCCCATGTTGGTCTCCCGACTTTGTTGGCGACCATAAGCTTTGGAGATCGTCCAGCACAAAGCGCAGAGGGCGTTCGACCGGCGCTTTTTTCCCCGACCAAAGTTTTGATACGAGCCGCCGTAGCGGCGCGAGACCCCATCGAAGAAAACTCCACACGACGCCAATGATTGCACCGCCGCCGACAACTATTGTTTGCCAATAGCCGAGTAGTTCCGCTGGCTTTTTCCAAAGTTGGGGGTCGAGCCAGTCCATACAAATCTATCCCGGTATATTGGACATTTGTTGGACACGCCCGCGAGGCAGTTAAAGAAACTATTGATTTCATTGGCGCGCCCTAGGGGATTCGAACCCCTGTTACCGCCGTGAAAGGGCGGTGTCCTAGGCCTCTAGACGAAGGGCGCGAACCCGTTAAGGCGGCGAGGTATAATGAGCTTCGCCGCCAGCGGCAAGCAGACGGTTCCGCGTTACCATTTCCCGGTATTGGGCATCGATTTCCACGGCTCCTGCGGCGGCTTGGCGGCGCCTTTCTGCAACAATTCGATGGAGTGTTTGTCGGGGGAGCGCACGAAAGCCATGACGCCGTCACGCGGCGGGCGGTTGATGGTGACTCCGGCCTTCATCAGCGCCTCGCAAGTGGCGTAGATGTCGTCGACTTCGTAGGCCAGATGGCCGAAATAGCGCGCTTCGCCATAGTCCTCGCTGTCCCAGTTGTAAGTGAGTTCCACCTCCGGTCCCGGGCGGCCGTTCTTCTTGCTTTCCTCGATGAGCTTCTCGTCGCCGGGCGGGGCGACAAACACCAGCGTGTAACGGCTCTTCTCGTCCACCCGGCGGCGGGTTTCCTTGAGGCCGAGTTTGTTGCAATAAAAGTCGAGCGCAGCATCGAGATTGCGGACGCGCAGCATGGTGTGCAGATATCTCATGGATCAACCTCGTGAACGATGGGTCCCTGACCCTACGACACTATAACAACGATGGCACTCGATCTTGAGACGGCGATTTCACGCCTGCGCGACCATATCGTGGCCGCGCGCACAATCGTTCCATTCACCGGGGCGGGGATTTCGACCGAGTGCGGCATCCCGGATTTCCGCTCACCCGGCGGGTTGTGGACCAAGAACCAGCCGATCGCCTTCGACGATTTCATGGCGAGCAGCACGATGCGCAGCGAGGCCTGGCGCCGACGCTTCGTCATGGAGGAGAGTTTCGCCAAGGCCAAGCCCGGACGTGGGCACCGGGCGCTGGCGAGTCTCTACCGCGCCGGCAAGATGCCGGCGCTGGTGACGCAGAATATCGACAACCTGCATCAGGCCTCGGGCATCGCGCCGGACGATGTCGTCGAATTACACGGCAACACCACCTACGCTTCGTGCCTGGAATGCGACCGGCGCTACGAATTGCAATGGGTCCGGGAAAAATTTGAGGCCGCCGGAGAACACGCCCCCGATTGCGATTGCGGCGGCTACATCAAGACCGCGACCGTATCGTTCGGCCAGGCCATGCCGGCTGCGGCAATGGCGCGCACCGAGCAATTGGCCAAGAGTTGCGATCTGTTTCTCGCCATCGGCTCGTCGTTGGTGGTGTGGCCGGCGGCGGGGTTTCCCCTGATGGCCAAGCGCAACGGCGCCGCCCTCGTCATCATCAACCGGGAGCCGACCGAGTTCGACGAACTCGCGGATCTGGTGGTGCATCACGACATCGTCGACGTGCTCGGACCGTTCATCGCGCACTGATTCGCGTGCCGCTGCGCTGTGTATAGACCTGTGCGCAAGCCCATTTTGCACTTTGCCGCGTTCGGCCCGGTGTTATCTTGAAATCGACAGATTCGGTGCAGCGCCCTTGAAGAGGCGCCAGAAAAACGGCGGCGTGCGGCGTCATGGCGTCGGACGGGGTTGAAACAAAAATGCCTGGAAGCAATCTCCGGCCGGATACGGTCAGAGACCTCGTCGATGAAACGGCTGCCAACCTCATCGAGGTGGTCGGTGTCATCAAATGGTTCGACGTTGCCAAGGGTTTCGGCTTCATCATCCCCGACAACGGCATGCCGGACGTGTTGCTGCACGTGACCTGCCTGCGTCGCGACGGTTACCAGACGGCCTATGAAGGCGCGCGGGTAGTGTGTGAGGTGTTGCAACGCCCCAAGGGCTTGCAGGCGTTCCGAGTCCTGTCCATGGACGAGACGACCGCGGTACACCCGGCACAGATGCCGCCGCCGCGCACGCATGTCACGGTGACGCCCACCAGCGGACTCGAGCGCGCCGTGGTGAAATGGTTCAACCGGCTGCGCGGGTTTGGGTTTCTCACCCGCGGCGAGGGCACCCCCGATATCTTCGTCCACATGGAGACGCTGCGGCGCTACGGCCTGGCCGAGCTGCGCCCCGGCCAGACCGTGCTGGTACGCTTCGGGCCTGGGCCGAAGGGCTTGATGGCGGCCGAGGTCCACCCGGACGGCGGATCGCTCGGCCCTGCCTCGCACTGATCCCTGACCGTTTCCAATCCCGGCGTTTGGCAGAATTTCCCATTGCCGCTCGGCGTTCCTGCGCGTAAAGGCGAACGCATGCGCGCTTTGCGGTGGACCGCTTTCGTTCTATTCGCACTTTTTGCCGCCGCCGGTCCGGTTCGGCCGGCGGGGCTGCAGACGCTCGAAATCGCCAGCAAAACCGGGGTGCACGCGTTTACGGTCGAGATCGCCAACACGGACGCCGAGCGGGAGAAGGGCCTGATGTTCCGCAAGGAACTCCCCGAGGGCCGTGGCATGCTGTTCGACTTCCGCCGCGAGCAGGAAGTCGGCTTCTGGATGGAGAATACCTACATCCCGCTCGACATGATCTTCATTCGCGGCGACGGGCGCATCCTGCGCATTGCCGAGAACACCGAGCCACTGTCGACCCGGATCATCCCGTCGCTCGGGCCGGTGCGGGCGGTCCTAGAGGTGATCGGCGGAACTGCCCGGAAATACGGCATCGCGCCCGGCGACCGTGTGGCTTCACCGATTTTCAACGTTCGCTGAGGCTTGCTTGCTGGCTCAGGCGCATGCGTGTATCGCGTCGTTAAGTCGGGGCGTAGCGCAGCCCGGTAGCGCATCTGCTTTGGGAGCAGAGGGTCGCAGGTTCGAATCCTGCCGCCCCGACCATCTAAGCATCTGTTATATTTATGTTTTATATTTTTGTGTGCTTGGGTATCACCTTATTTTAGGCTCTGGTCGCCACCTGGTCGCCACCGCGGAATTATCAACAAATGAAATCCGCGGGGGAGGTGGACCTGGGATGGGGCGTGAAGCCTAAGGCCATGCGCGGGTGTGTCGGGCCGCCGTCTGTCTGCTCGGGCCCCACAAGAGCCCAGTCACGGCCCGTGGCGACCAACACTGACAGGGGCTAAATAAAGCCTAAAGGAGCTCATTCAGTTTCGGGCGATTGCCGCGGCGACGCGGTAGGCTCTTCACTCTCCACAAGGCGGCGATGCAAGGGACGCCGACGAGCCGAAAGAGCGGGAGTAACGCCCCGCATCGCCCGACCCTTTTCGTTGGGGGCCGGAGCGAGGGGTGACATTGTGTGCGGTCGCTTCACCCAAGCATACGCATGGCGCGAGCTTTACGATCTTTACCGGCTCACCTGCCCGCCAACCGGGTATGCCCTCCGGTGCGGCTCTTAGAAGTTCAAAAAACTCCTGCCCAAAAAATCTGACACGCCATTCTCAAAAATCAGCCCCTTGGGGGTTGTCTGTGCACACGCGTTTTATCGTGGGTACTTACGCGCGGCTTTAAGGGCTTTTACGCAAGAGCACGGGCGGCCTGATTGTAGCTTCCGCACGCAGAGAGGGCAGCAGCGGTGGGGGTCAATTTACAGAGGGGCGTGCGCCGCAGAATTTGTCCGCTTCTGGACCAAAGCGGACAATGGTCGGTTTCCGGTGGGGGACCGTTTGTCCGCTTATGATGCTGTGGACGGCGCCTACGCTGCGGCATCGAGATGGCGTAGGATGGTTGGGTCGAAAGGAGAGATACAACAAGCCGATGCTGACGTTGGCAGCATGAAGAATGCCAGCGCGCAGATCGGTCAAACGAATTGGTGAGGGCAAACGACGTAATGCAGACAAGGTCGATCGATGGATCGGGAGAACCCGTATGGGTCATAGCACCTTCGAGTGCGGGCTTACGATTGGGACCCGATCCGCGAAAAGCATTATGGCCAGCGGCCATGCACGCCGCACAAACAGGCCGGACACATGACCGCACCGACCAATGCTGCAGCAACGTCAAAAAAGCTCTTGCCAATCAGGCGCCGTCCACACATGACCCATAACGGACATCGGCTGTGCATTGCGACAATGGTTTTTAAGCCGCTAAGATGCTGTCCCCTTAGCTTTGGGAGCGGACATGAGGCGGCGCGAGTTCATCAGGCTCTTAGGCGGTGCAGTGGTGGTGTTGCCGCTCACCGCGCGCGCGCAGCAGCCGCTTCCGGTCATCGGGTTCCTCAGGAATACGTCGGCCGCCGATTCGGCCGCTTTGGTTGCGGCGTTCCGCAAGGGGCTGAATGAAGCTGGCTTTATTGAGGGGCAGAACGTTCTGATCGAATATCGATTTGCGGAAGGCAAATATGATCGGTTGCCGGGGTTTGCGGCCGATCTAATCGGCCGGTCAGTGACAGTGATCATGGCGAGCGGCAACGCTTCAGCGCTCGCCGCCAAGGCTGCAACCTCCACCATCCCGGTCGTCTTTTCGGTCGGCGAGGATCCCATTCAAATTGGCCTTGTCACCAGCCTCAATCGGCCGGGAGGGAATATCACGGGATCGAGCTTTTTGGTCGCCGTCACGCTTGTCGCAAAGAGACTGGAACTAGTGCGTCAATTGATGCCTAAGACCACGACCATCGCGTTTCTCACGAATCCGGATAATCCGAACGCTGGACTTGAGTTGTATGAAGTGCAGAAGGCTGCGCAGGGTATCGGGCAGAAACTTCTTGTCCTCAGTGTTCGCAATTCGCGCGGCCTTGAATCAGCTTTTGCCAATCTCGTCCAGCAAGGTTCGGGCGCACTCATTGTTAGCGGCGACGCACTCTACTTTGGCATGCGCGATCAAATCGTCGCATTAGCCGCACGCTATGACGTACCCACGATGTACGTATCACGCGACTTCACCAATGCGGGCGGCCTTATGAGTTACGGAACAAGTCTGACCGAATCGCATCGTCAGGCTGGCGTCTACGCCGGTCAGATTCTCAAGGGCGCTAAACCGGGTGATTTGCCGGTCATGCTGCCGACCAAGTTTGAGTTCGTGATCAATCTCAAAACCGCGAAGACGCTTGGCCTTGAAATACCGCCAAAACTGCTCGCGCTCGCCGACGAGGTGATCGAATAACCCTTTGCCTGCTGCGGTTCGTTGGTCGCTATTGGCACATAGTGGACAAACTGACCTCGCCCCCCGAATGTCCGCTTTCGGACAACAGCGGACAACGGTGCGGTTTAGCCCTTGGCGTGTTTGTCGCCTTTTGACCCATAGCGGCCGTTGGCTGCAAACCAAATGACCAATCACTCCCAATGACGGGAGGGATCAGTTTCGTATAGACTAGAGCTCTTCGGAAAATCTGTGGATCGAATCCACAACAAAACTCTTTTTGGGAGGAAGCGATGCGGAAAATATTGGGCGCGGCCGCGTTAGCCGGGGCAATCGGCTTGGCCACTAGCGCGCAGGCTCAGATAATCATCTCCGGCAACGACGAGAAAGCGACCTACACCGACGCGGGGCAAATGATCGTCGGCCCGCCGGGCAAGGATACGTTATCGATCATCGATATTGGGAAGCGTGCCAAGCCGCGCATCCTTGCGAACTTGCCGCTGATCAATACACTCGTCGGCCCGCCGACCAACCTCTCTGTCACGCCCGATCAAACTCTGGCGATCCTCGTCAATTCGCTCGAACTCGGTGCAGGACGGCGATAAATGGAAAATCGTGCCCGATGATAAGGTCTTCATCGTCGACCTGACTGCGAAACCGCCCAAACTCATCGACACGCTGCATGCCGGGAAACAGGCTTCAGGCATGGCGATCAACCGCGCGGGAACATTAGCGCTCATCGCTAATCGCGCCGACAACACAGTCAGTGTCCTGACGATATCTGGCAAGGAGGTGAAGATCGTTGGTACGGTTGCTTTGGCATCCAAGGACGCTCCAAGCCAACAGCTTTCGGCGGTGGCGATTACGCCAGACGGAAAAAGGGCGTTGGTGGTCAAAGCGCTCGCGAATAAGGTCGCGCTGCTTGATATTGAAGGCTCGACAGTCACCTACAAGGGCTACGACATGACTACGGGGGTTTTCCCCTACAACGTGCAGATCACGCCCGATGGCAAGCTCGGCCTCGTCAACAACAACGGCGGCGGCGGCGCGTCGGACGGCCAGATCGACACGGTAGCGGTGATCGACATGACGTTAAATCCGCCGCGCGTCGTGGATCAGGTTGTGGTCGGCGATGGACCGGAGGGCCTAGCGATGAGCCCGACCGGTGACTACGCAGCCTCGATTATCCTCAACGGCGTGGGCAACGTTCCCAGGACCGCCTTCTTTCACCACGATCACTCTTATGTTTCACTGCTGAAAATTCACGGCAAGAAGGTGCGCAAGGTATCAGAAACCGAGCTCGGCGCGTTGACCGAGGGTGTGACCTTCAGCCCAGATGGCCGCTATCTCTACGCCGGCAATTTCTTCGACAATGACATCACTATTCTACGCCGCGAGGGTGACAAGCTAGTGCGAGTAGGCTCGCTCAAGCTGCCAGGCCACCCCGCCTCAATGCGCGGTAGTTGGCCTTGAGCGTTTAGGCCATTACGAAATGGGCGGCGCTTCTTTGAAGCGCTGCCGTTTCGCATCAGGGAGTCCGCTTCTCTAATCGGCCGTTCGGGGTCAAGCGCTTTCAGACTGTCTACTGCTACGGTGTCGATGTCGCTCACGGGCTCGTGCTTCTCTTCGGAATCGGCACCAAGGCCCTTCCATCATGGGATTCGAAGACGAGGTGGAACAATCTTTTGGGCGGCCTTGCCGTCAGTGTAACGGCAGGTCCAAGCGGACTCACGAACTCACCTCATCCATCGTCCCGTGAGGGACATCTTTCCACCGCTCGGTGGAACTCGATTTTTCTCCTATCGCATGTGATCCTGCACTGCTTTCATGCAGCTGCCGCGGCTTGCTCCCGGTTCCAGCGGAACTCGGTGCCGTCGACCCATATGCGGTGCATGATCACAGCGAGCCGGCGGGCCAAGGCCACGATCGCCTTCTTCATCCCGCGGCGCCTGGCGATCTTCATCGCCCAGGCCTTGAGCCAGGACCACTTGTTGGTGCGGGTCAGCATGACCTGGGCTGCTTCGTAGAGCATCACCCGCATCATCTCGTCTCCGCACTTTGATATCGCTCCAGGTCGTTCGCTTTCGCCCGATTGATGCTGGGCAGGCGTCAATCCGAACACCGCCCCGACCGACTTGGAGTTACGAAAGCGCGCCGGCACGTCGACAGTGGCGCGATAGGTTAGCGCCACCACCGGGCCGACGCCGGGGACCGTCATCAGTCGCCGGCACACCTCATCGTCCCGCACGATGGCCAGCAAGCGACGGTGCAGGATCCCGATCTGCTCGCGCAGCACCCGCCGGACGACGAGTAGCGGTTCGACCAGAACAGCCAGATCGGGCAAGTTCTCGACCAGTTCCTTGATGCGGGTCTCGAACTTCAACGTCCCGACCACACCCACCTTGAGGCCGAAGTTGCGCAAAGTGCCGCGCAGATCATTGTCGATGGCGATGGCCTTCGACTGCAGCAGCTTGCGGTGGGTCAGCAGCATCCGCAGCTTCTGGCTGCGCAGCGTCTTTACATGAACCGGCCGGTAAAGCCCCGCCCGCATCATCTGCGCCATGCCGCGGGCGTCGTTGCGGTCGGTCTTGTTGATCTGCGCCTTCAACACCGCCCGCATATGCCGCGTCTCAACACAGACCGCTGGCAAGCCCGCTTCGGCAAGTGCACTGAACAGCCATTGCGATAATGGCCCGGCTTCTAGCCCGATCCGCTTGAAATGGTAGCTGGGGTTGCTCAATACCTGCAGCAGAGCTTCCGGCTCACTCGCAACCTTCACTTCTCGAACGATCCTACCCGTGTCATCCACAATGCAGATGCTTGTTTCCTTGACTGATACGTCCAGTCCAGCAAAATGGTCCATGCTGCGCTTCTCCTTCTGATGCTTGAGGCCGTAACCACGGACCTCGTTTCACCATCAGCCTGAAGCGCAGCACCCAAAATCTTCAGCTATCCACAAGCTGCCGGCCGAGTACCCCATCTTTTGGCACATAGCGGACATTCGCTGCGTCGCAATAGTTTGTCCGCTCTTGGGGTAAGAGCGGACATTGCCCGGTTTTGGCGAACCTAAGAAAGCGAAAATCTGAGACATTTGTTCCGCTCGGCTCGTGCGGCCCACGGCGTCACGGATAAAAAGGTGCAACGGTGTGGCTCATCGCCATTGTATTAAATCATCACATAAAACATCCAGAATGACTGGCTGGATCAGTCAATGGGATCGCCGTCATCATCCTCGTCCGAACCACGATTAGGATCGTCGACATAAACCAAACATCCTTCATAAAATGAATTTGCATTACCAGTTAACGGGCAATCACTTTCGTTCGTAATATTGTGTTCTTCTGCCCAGCGGTATCCGGCCGCATGACCGGAGCAATCATCGGTGCATTCGTAATCACCGAATGTGCGGGCTTCGGCATGAGATATTGCGCTAATGAGCAGCGCGAAGCTTACAAATGCGAAAATAAACAGTCGCCGCATTTTGTAGCTTCTCTACTCCGAGGCATCTTGAACATCTGAAATTTCATGTGTGCCGCACTCGCTTGTGCATCGGCAATTACTCCTATGCTGCATAGGTCGGCAACATGCGCGTGAACGGGGTTTTGACCCTGCTTTGTTGAATGCCGCACCGCAGCATAAGACCGCTGATTCGAACGTAAGCTTTCATTCACGTGTATAGTCATTCTCCACGGATCCGGGACTGCCACAACCAAATTAAAAAGCTGAATACCAAAGGAGGACGAAATGTACCGCAGACTGATCGGTCTCATTGCGAGTGCTGTTGCGCTTTATTCCTTGAGTACCATTAGTCCCATTCCAGCAATTGCTGCTAATTCGAAGATTGTAATCGCGGCTCCGGGAATTCCGCCAATTTTTGCTTCAGTCATCCTATACGTCGCTGAAAAGGAAGGCCTCTTCAAGAAGTTCGGAGCAAATGTGGAGGTGCGCCCATTCGACACCGGCACCGCAGCCGCGCGAGCTGTGATTGCAGGTAACATCGAAATGGCTATGTCGCCGTCAGCCTTGATCATCAACCAAATCTCGAATACCGGCGCAGGACTTGTCGCGATCTACGGCATCATCAATTCCGACATGGTTCTGGCGTCGGTTGATCCTGCCAAGACATCCTGCAAGGACGTGGTTGGCCAGCCGGTCGGCGTCGATACGGTTGGCGGAGCTAGATCGATCGCTTTGCGAACGATGTTGGCCGGCGGCTGTCCGGGTATCACAATCGAGAAGGTCACCCAAGTTGCGCTGAGCTCGAATGTCGGACCGGCGATGATCGCCGGCAGTCTAACTTTTGGGGTCCTGCACCTCGACGATGTTGCTTCGGTAGAAGACGCAGGCAAGAAGGTCGCTCAAATTCTAACCGTCTCTAAGACAAATCCTAATGGCCATTATTTATTATTCGTTGTCAACAAGGACAGGCTCAAGGCCAATCGCGACGACTACGTACGTGCGTTGGCGGCGCTGATTGACGCTGCACGTTTCATCCATGATCCAAATAACGCCAATCGAGTGGCAACGGATGCGATGATCACCGGCCACACGGCAGCTGTCTCAAAGGCAACGATTAAGCCACTTCTCGATATCGACTATTGGCCGGTCGACGATGACGGGCTGGATCGCAACCGACTTGAACGCCTGATTGGATTAATGAAGAAAATTGGAGGCATCACGCCTGGCCATGAACCCGTTACGTATGAGAGTCTCGTGGACCAAAGCATCTGGCGCGATGCGATGAAGCTAACCAATAACCATTGAGAAGCATGTGGCAATCGTCGCTACGGCGGATTCGCAGAATGGCAGATTACGGAATATCAGTGAGACGCCATACTCTCATAACGCATGGTCTAGAAAATCCAAGGCAGGTCAACTCTGGGCGGACGTGTTTCTTGCGCCGGTGTGACAGTCGCTACTGCTGCGGCGCGAGCAAAGCGTGGATGCAGTCTTCGCAAATCTGGCCCAATTGCAGGCAGCCGGGCTCGTGATCGGCAGCAGTGGGTTTTTCCTCGCCTGGCAAGAGCAGCTCGCCGCATTGACCGTGCGCCACGCGGTGCCGACAGTCTTCGAAAACCGACAGGCCGTCGTCGCCGGCGGCCTGATAAGCTATGGCGGCAGCCTCACCGACTCCTACCGTCTGGCGGGCGTCTACACCGGGCGTATTCTCAAAGGCGAAAAGCCTGGCGATCTCCCAGTGCAGCGGGGCACGAAGGTCGAGCTGTACATCAACCTCAAGACCGCCAAGGCCCTTGGCCTCAGCGTGCCTCCGACAATGCAGGCGCGTGCGGATGAGATGATCGAATAGAGCTACTGTTTGCTGCGGTGCGTTGGTCGTTAATGGCACATAGCGTCATTCGTGGCGCTGCACCATTTCTGGTCGCTATTGGGGGCATAGCGGACATTTGTCGGCACCGGCGCTGAAGGGCTCGGTCGCTTATGACCCATCAGCGACATTGGCTGTGCGCTGCGGCAATGGTTTTGATTTCCCTTTGAACTCCCTAGCATCAAAACCCCGAAGACCGACGTGGCAAAAGCCCTTAACTACTGTGCCTTTTTGGACACACTATCCAAAAATAGTCGGTTCATTATGCACAGGAGTGGCCGCTTTTGCGGTCGCGATTACGTTACCTAATTCATTGGTATACAAACGTAATATAGGTGGCATACGGCCCCGGACCATCGGCGGGAACGTCGCTAATCGGCTTGATGGTCTCCGCTGCTTCCAATATTGATTTCTTCCTAAGTCTTGGGGGCGGCATTCCGTCGATGTGACGTGGGTTTTGCCTGCTCAGTTAGTTCTAACGGTGGGGTTGAACATGAAAATAAAGCAGCATCTTCTTGTGACCACTCTCTGCATATTGCCTTTCGCCGCAAGCGCCGCTGATATGCCGATGAAGGCACCGCCTATGCGGGTTGTACAGCCGATACCTTTTTCATGGACCGGTTTCTATGTCGGCGGGTCCGCTGGGTTCATCAGCAACAATTCGACTGGTGATGACGGCGGCCTTGGCGGCGACGGTATGATTAATTCTCCAGCTACTTATCAGATCGGGGGCGTCGGAGGTCTCTTTGGCGTCAACGTCGGTTATAATTACCAATTTGCGCCTAACTGGGTGCTCGGTATTGAGGCCGACATTGCGGGCTCGACGCTCAGTAATTACGGCTATCAGGATATTTACGGATCCGAAGTCTATTCGAAGCTGAGCTCTCTCGGTACTGTCCGAGGCCGGTTCGGCTACGCGTTTGATCGGCTGTTAGTTTATGCCACGGGTGGATTGGCCTTCGGTAACGTGCACAACAGAGCCAGCTATCAGCAGGAGACGGGTTATACTGTTGATGAATCCAAGTGGAAAACCGGCTGGACGGTTGGTGGTGGCCTTGAATATGCCTTAACCAACAACTGGACCGTCCGCGCTGAAGGCCTTTACGTGGACCTCGGTAGCTCGAGCTTCATCAGCCCGTCGGGCTGTAGCTTTGGTTTCAAAAATTCCTACGCCCTCGGTCGCCTTGGTGTGAACTACAAGTTCTAGATCGACCGTCTTTCAATCGGATGATTTGTTGCGAAGCCGGGCCCTGTGCCCGGCTTCGTTGCACGTAAGAGTCGCTCACGGACCTAGGAGTTTCTCTCTGATCCGGGCGCGCACGATCTTGCCCATATCGTTGCGCCTAATCCGGTCCAGAACCTTGACGCGCGAGACTTTCCAGCGCGGGTTCTTCTTCAGTAGAAAATCCTTTATGGCCTGCTCGTTCACTTGGCCTTGCGCCATGACGCCTATCCAAATTTCCTCGTGACCGCTCGATTGGGGCATGCCCACAACGGCCACATCAACAAGCCCAGGATATCCGCTAAGCTCGCGTTCGATTTGCTCTGGCGAAATGAATGTATCCCCCATATTGATGGCGTCGGCAACACGTCCAACCAGTGTGAGCATCCCATTAGCGGATAGGCTCCCGATATCACCGGGATACATCCAGCGGTTTGCGGCGTCGGCACCCTCGATCAAATTATAGCCTTGCCATTTTGTCCGAACGCGCAGTCGGCCTTCGACGCCTCGTGGTACCGGCTGATCGTCCGGCCCGATGATTTCCACGTCGACCCATGGCGCAAGGAATCCCGTCGATCCGGGTCGTTCCAGAAGGCGATCAATGTGGCCGTACGCCACCGGCCCCGATTCTGTAGAGCTGTAGACGCACAGAATATCCTTGCACAGTCTTGCCCTTATTTCCGGAACAAGATCCGGCGGCATGGCGTTGCCGCCAAATTTAATCAGATTGAGTGAGGGTGTCGGGATCGGGGTTTTGCGATGTTCGGCCACCATAAACTGTAAGTGCTGTGGATTGGCCACCAAAAGATCGACGCTATAAAGCGCGATCATGTGCAGCGCATCCGTTGCGTTTTCCGCGAAAACGATCGAATGGCCGTAGGCCAACGCCTGCAATGCAGAACCAAAGCCAAGGCTGCTCGTTAAAATCGGCAGACACATCATTCGATCCCAAGGTGCCAAAGTCAGTGTGCGCCGGCCCGTTATAATTCTGTCCTCAACGACGCGCGCGCTCATCCCGATGGCCTTCGGAGAAGCCGTCGTGCCTGATGACATAATAATACGGGCTAGTGCCTCTTCATCGCGAAATCCCGCGGGCCGCGCCGCTGCGGCATCGAAGCGCCTTTCAAACCAGTCATCCTTGAGCAGCACCAATCGGCCAAACCCCAAAAGGGGCTGATTTCGATCGCTGATGATAGCGTCAACTTTCACCCCCGCTTTGGGCAAATCCTCGTTGCCCACAACGGAAACCGACACGATACCCAACCGGTAGAGAGCGCTGACGACAATCAAATGCCGCGTTCGATTTTCGATCTGCACGGCAACAATATGGCGCGAATCGATGGACGCTTCGGCGATTGCCACTTCCACCGAACGAATCCCGGTGCCTATCATCCCGAAACTGACAACCCTGTTGGGCAGAATGATCGCCTGCTTTGCCGGGTTTGACTGCGCATAATACATGAGCATGTCGACGAAATTCACGGTAACGCTCCTTTTAGCTCCGCCTGGCCGGGGGAACCACGGGGGCGGCTTTCGCCACCAAATCAATCTAATTAATACTAAAGCAATCCTTCGGTATTTTCATCGGATGCCTCAGTCCTGCCACCCTGCTCCCCACTCTTCGCCACCTGCCTCGGCGTGATGGATTTACTCGGCTGGTGCAGGCAGCGGAAAGCTGCTGCACTCGCAGCCGCCAAGCCAAAACACCTGATTGGATTTCTGAGAGGCCACCGCGAGACGGTCTTTCACATTGCAGTGCGTTGGTCGCGATTGGCACATAGCGGACAAACTGACCTCGCCCCCGAATGTCCGCTTTCGGACAACAGCGGACAACGGTGCGGTTTAGCCCTTGGCGGGTTTGTCGCCTTTTGACCCATGAGCGACATTGCAAAGCGGAATTGCTGCAGTGCCGGTAGGCTCTATGCAGCGCCGGTGAAAGGGTCGCCTAACCCGAGTTTTAGCTCGATGTAACAATTGGTTGGCTACGTGTCGTATAAATATCACGCTTGAAAATCTTCGATGCAATATTGCCGCGAATGTCCCCATTCCCCATAGACTGTATCTGAGATTATTTTTACTCTTCGCCTCACATTTCCTGCGGCGTTTGTGGGGTAGCTTAGGCTCGCAGGTTTGCTCACGCGTGGGGGCTAATCATGCGTCTTTTTCATTGTGCGGCGCTCGCCGCTGTTACTGTTTTCGGCTTGGCTTCGTTCGCCGCCGCTGCCGATTTGCCAGTCAAGGCGCCGCCGATTGTCGCACCACCTATCGTCGCTAATAATTGGACGGGGTTCTACGCCGGTCTGAACATCGGATATTCGTGGGGCCATACCAACGCGGATACCTCGCAAGGTCCGGCGGCTCTCGGCGCATATGCGACCGGGCCTTGTGACAACAATGGCGCAGGGCCCCCGACGGGGTGCGCATTTTCAACGAGCAGTGATCCCAGGGGGGCAATAGGCGGCGTTCAAGCAGGATACAATTATCAGGCCGGCGCGATGGTCTATGGGATTGAAGTTGATTTCGATTGGCGAAACCAATCGGATTCGGGAATTAGGGTCTTCAACAGTTTCTACGACAATCAAGTCGATGAAAGCACTCAAAAATTGGTCGGAACTGTACGTGGGCGTCTTGGATACGCCTTTGCCAATAATTGGTTGGCCTATCTGAGTGGCGGGCTTGCTTATGGAAATTTTGAGCACACAGTTACTCAGACATTTTGCTTTAGCTCAAGCAATTGCCGCGTGCCCCGCTCATTCTCTGACAACGCGACCAAAGTTGGTTGGGTAGTGGGCGGTGGCGTTGATTACGCCATAAATCGAAATTGGTCTCTCGGTCTCGAGTATCTCTATATGGAATTCAGTTCAGATTCGCTTTCTGCCTCGGCTGCGACGGTCGGTCCCACCTTATATCCTGCCGCAACCGTGACTTTCCATGATACCTCGCAAGTGGCCCGGGCGAGACTAGATTACAAATTCAATTGATTGGGGGGCCGCAAATGAAACTTCGCAAACTTATAGCCACTGTAATAATGGCGGCCTTGTTCTTCTGGGCACCTTCCGTTTTCCCGGCCAAAGCAGTGCCAGGTTTTATTGGATGCGGTCATATTAATATTGTATGGATATCCGCTGATACCGCGTTTGCCGGTGGTGCAATTACTCCGGTCCCTTGTCCGACTTCCGGTCCAAAGCCGTGGCCAGTCATTATCCTTGGGGCGGGTGTCGTGAGCCTGATCGCGAATGCCGCTATCGTCTCGCAAACCCAATGCCGGGAATTGACGCTACAGGAGGCCTATTCGTCTTTTTTCCTGCCCTTCATCGGTATCGTGTTAAACCAGCACAACGACCACTGCCATCCCAAGCGTCATCGTCACTAGCCGGGTTGCCGCCGGGCGATCGGCCCGCTCGAACCGAGAGACCGCCGCGAGCAGGCCGTGTGAAAAGTAAGAGGCTTCGTTTTCCGGAGCCTCTTTTTTCGTTGCTCAGGCGAGACTTGCCCTGAGGGTGGCAGCACCGATGAGATTGATGGTCCGAATGATATTGTAGGCGAGCACGCTGAGCGCTGCTTCTGCACGGGTTTTGGTGAGACCTCTTGTGAGAAACCGCCCGCCGGCGGTCATTCTCTTTATGGTTCCGAAGGGGTGTTCAGAAGCGCATCGGCGCTGGCGGATGAGGCTCGGATCAGCCTGAAAACGGGCATTCATTCGTTCCAGCGCGTCCTCATGCAGATGGCGACTGACAAAGCGACGCTCTGCGGTCGTGCAGCGCGGCTTGAGTGAGCAGCCAGTGCAATCGCGTGCCGCATAGAGGATCAGACGATCGCGACGCAGCGCCTCCTGCTTGCGGGCGAGAACATGACCCGCCGGACAGATATAGGTGTCCGCCTCCGGCTTGTAGACGAAGGCCGACCGGCCAAACATCGTGCCGCCGTTCTGACTGTGTATCGACCGATTGGTCGGCACGCAGGCCGTGATGCCGTCAGCCTCGCAGGCCGCAGCAGCCGTGCCACTTGAGTAGCCGGAATCGGCCACGACCGTCACATTTGAAACGCCGAGCGTATCCTTTGTTGCCTTCGCCATTGGGTATAGCTGGCGGGTGTCATTGGGCTCGCTGGTCACCTCATGGTGGACGATGAGGCCGCTGTCGGCATCGACGGCCGTTTGCACGTTGTAGGACGGCGGCTTCGGTCCCTTGCCAATCCCCATCGGTCGGGCATCGAGCTCGCCTTCCACCAGCGTGGTGCGCTCCTCGGCATCGAGCTTGGCGGTCAGCCGATCGAGTTCAACGCGTCGTGATTTGAGGACTTGAAGCGCTGCCGCCGTCGCGTTCGGTGCTTCATCAGGTTCGCGAGCGTCGCTCTCATCCAAACCGGCCAGATATTCGGCGATCCGGCGGTCGAGACGGACGGCCTCTTCTGCAATCTCTCGCCGGCCCATAACCCGCTTGGTGCTGGCTGCTGCACGGAACTTCGACCCGTCGAGCGCTACCAACCGCGCCGTGAACAGGCCCTGATCCCGGCAGAACAGCACAAAAGCCCGGCATGTCCCCACGATGGCTGCACCGTTGTCGCGGCGAAAGTCCGCAATCGTTTTGAAGTCGGGCGCCAGCCGACGCAGAAGCCACATCACCTCGACATTGCGAGAACACTCACGTTCCAGCCGACGCGATGAGCGCACCTCGTTCAGGTAGCCATAAACATACAGCTTCAGTAGATCCCGAGGATCGTAGGGAGGCCGCCCGGTTGCTGCCGGCACCGATCGCCCGAACCCGAGCCCATTCACATCGAGCCCGTCCACAAATGCGTCGATCACCCGAACCGGCGCATCAGCCGCCACATAGTCCTCAATCGCCGCCGGCAGCAGCGCTGCCTGACCACGATCATCGCCCCGAACGTAGCTCATGAAAAAGGCCGCATCGTTGTTGATGCGGCCTATCCTATCTGACTCGTCTAGTTCTCACACAGCCTGCGCGAGGCGGTCTTTCTGTTTGCTGCGGTGCGTTGGTCGCTAATGGCACTTAGCGGACAAAATGACCTCGCTCCCCGATTGTCCGCTACTGGGGGGTGGTCTCAACGGATCGACGCAACACTTTATCTTAGAGGAAAAAGATGGAGTGTGAGAATGGAACAGAGGTTTCGTCGAGGGTTTACGGCGGCTGAGAAGACGGAGTTATGGGATCGCTGGCAGCGCGGAGAATCGCTCAAGGCAATTGGCCGGGTATTTGGTAAGCCGTCATCGTCGATTTATAACCAGGTGGCACCACACGGGGGGATTCGTCCGGCTGCGCGGGGTCGCTCGCGGTTGGCCCTGACGCTCTTTGACCGTGAGGAGATCTCGAGAGGCATTGCGGCGCATCAATCGGCCCGATCGATGGCGAGACTGCTGGGCCGCTCGGCCTCGACGGTGAGCCGAGAACTCAAGCGCAATGGCGGCTATGATGGCTATCGAGCAGCATTGGCGGATGAGCAGGCCTGGGCTCGAGCCCAGCGCCCTAAACGTTGTAAGTTGGCGACCAATGCTTGGTTGCGGCGAGCGGTGGTCAAGAAGCTGAGATCGAATTGGGCACCCGAGCAGGTCGCCGGCTGGCTCAAGCGAGCCCATCCTGACGATGAGAGTTATCAGGTGTCACACGAGACGATCTATCGCAGCCTCTTTGTTCAAGCGCGCGGAGCACTTAAGAAGGAATTGCTTAGCCATCTTCGATCGAAGCGCACGATCCGCCGATCGAAACAGGCGGCCCTGAATGGCGATGGACGGGGGCAAATCAAGGATCTCGTCTCGATCCGTCAACGACCGGCTACGGTTGAAGATCGGGCGGTGCCTGGTCATTGGCAAGGCGATCTGTTGTCCGGGTCGAAGAACAGTTACATCGCGACCTTGGTCGAGCGTCACACCCGTTATGTGATGTTGGCGAAGGTGACCAATAAGGACACGCAGACGGTCGTTTGCGCGCTCATCAAGCAGGCCAAGAAGCTACCAAGTGAGCTCTATAAGTCGCTGACCTGGGACCGTGGCAAGGAGCTGACGGATCATCGACGCTTCACCTTGGCGACCAATATCGACGTTTACTTCTGTGATCCGCAGAGCCCATGGCAGCGCGGTTCCAACGAGAACACCAATGGTCTGCTGCGACAGTACTTTCCGAAGGGAACCGACCTGTCGGCACACTCGCAAGCCCACCTGAACAAAGTGGCACGTCAGCTCAACGAGCGACCACGCGAGACCTTGCAATTCGAAACCCCAGCAGAGAGATTTAACGCCTGTGTTGCGTCGACCGGTTGAGGCGACAGCACATCGCGGACAAACCAGCCACGCCCGGTTTTTGTCGCCTATTGGGGGTATAGCGGACAAAAGTCGGCCCGGAGGCTGAAAAGCTGCGCAGCGATTGACCCACAGCGGACATTGGCTGTGCACTTCGATCAACGCTTTAAGCCCACCTGGAGGGGCGAGAAACCGTTAACGCAAAGTGACTGGCCGACATAGCAACATAGAACATTGCTTAAATCGTTCCTTAAATCGAGTTTGCTAAGTTTCTTCGGGATTTTAAGCCAAAGGCATTTTGCCAGTTTGATGCAGGTTGGCACGCGACCGGAAGATTCAAAAATGGAACAGCACACTCGACCAGCGTTCGGGCGGAGGGGAACAAATCCGGCGCCAAAATTGGGGCATATGCAACCGCCTAACCGACGGCGTAATTTCCTAATGTTTTTAGGGCTGCCGATAGTTTCGTTTTTGGCGGTCACTTTATGTTTGCGGAATCCGACATTTTACTATTCCCACAAAGTGACATTTCCCAACGATTCCACATTCCAGCAAAATTTTGACTGGTGCGGCGGTAAGAGCGGCGTAACACCAGAACAGCAAATTGCCGGTTGCACCGGGCTAATTCAGTCCGGACGAGGCAATCAAAAAGGCCTGTCCGAAGCATTTTACAATCGCGGCAATGGGTACGCGGCAAAGGACGATTTCGACCATGCCATCCAGGACTTCGACCAGGCGATTAAGCTCAACCCGAACGACGCCGCAGCCTTCAACAATCGCGGTCTTAGCTACGCCCACAAACGCCAGTACGACCGCGCCATCGAGGACTACGACCAGGCGATCAAGTTGGACCCAAATTACGCCGTTGCCCTCAGTAATCGCGCGAATTCCACGGCGAAGAAAGAAAAGTGATAACGGCTGCGAGACAGTTTACGGCGCGAAGTGAGCATTAATTGGTCGGAACTTCCGCTAATGATGCTTTGGACGGCTCCTCCACCGGCACATGAGTGCCATGAATTTGGGCGCTATTGCCGCTTCTCGAATGAAAAATTGCTGCGGTGCGTCGGTCGCTATTGGCACATCGCGGACAAACTAGCCGTGCCCGGTATTTGTCGCCTTCTCTAATCGGCCGTTCGGGGTCAAGCGTTTTCAGACCATCCACCACCTCAACGTCGATGTCGCTCGCGGGCTCGCGCTTCTCTTCGGAATCGGCACCACGGCCCTTCCATTATGGGATTCGAGGACGAGGCGGAACAATCTATTGGGCGGCCTTACCGTCAAACGAACGGCAGGTCCAAGGCGACAAACGAGCTCACCTCATCCATCGTCCCGCGAGGGACACCTTTCCACCGCTTGGTGGAGCTCGGGTTTTCTCCTACTGCTTTTGATCTTGTGCGGCTCTTATGCCGCTGCTGCTTCTTCCCGGGTCCATTGGAACTCGGTGCCGTCAACCCATATGCGATGCATGATCACGGCTAGACGGCGAGCCAGTGCCACGATTGCTTTCTTCATCCCGCGATGCCTGGCGATCTTCATCGCCCAGGCCTTGAGCCAGGACCATTTGGTCGTACGGGTCAACATGACCTGGGCCGCTTCGTAGAGCATGACCCGCATCATCTCATCTCCGCAGCGTGATATTTTTCCGCTGCGTTCGCTCTCGCCTGATTGATGCTTGGATGGTGTCAACCCAAACACCGCCCCAACCGCCTTGGAGTTACGGAAGCGGGCAGGCACATCAACGGTGGCACGATAGGTCAGCGCGACCACGGGACCAACACCAGGGACCGTCATCAGGCGCCGGCAGACCTCATCATCCCGGACGATGCTCAGCAGGCGGCGGTGCAGAATGCCGATCTGCTCGCGAAGCACCCGACGGACTACAAGCATCGGTTCGACTAGCGCCGCCAGGTCGGGAAGGTCTTCGACGAGCTCCTTGATGCGCGCCTCGAACTTCACCGTTCCCACCACACCCACCTTGCGACCGAAGTTGCGCAAAGTCCCACGCAGATCATTATCAATAGCGATGGCCTTCGACTGCAGCAGCTTGCGATGGGTCAGCAGCATTCGCAGTTTCTGGCTGCGTAATGTCTTCACATGCACCGGGCGGTAAAGCCCAGCCCGCATCATCTGCGCCATGCCGCGTGCGTCGTTGCGGTCCGTCTTGTTGATCTGTGCCTTCAGCACCGCCCGCATATGCCGTGTCTCAACACAGATCACCGGCAAGCCCGCTTCCGCGAGAGCGCTGAAAAGCCACTGCGACAGCGGCCCGGCTTCCAGTCCGATCCGTTTGAAGTGGTAGCCGGGGTTCGTCAGCAATGGCAGCAGAGCGTCCGGTTCGCTTGCCACCTTCACTTCCCGCACGATCCTGCCCGTGTCATCCACAATGCAGACGCTGGTCTCCTTGACTGAAACATCTAGTCCAGCAAAATGGTCCATGCTGCGCTTCTCCTTCTGATGCTTGAGGCCGTAACCACGGACCTCGTTTCACCATCAGCCTGAAGCGCAGCACCCAAAATCTTCAGCTATCCACAAGCTGCCGGCCGAGTACCCCATCTATTGGGGTAACAGCGGACAAAGATCGGTCCGGAGGCTGAAAAGCTACGCAGCGAATGACCCATAAGCGACATTGGCTGTGCACTGCGGCACTTGTCTGGGGAAAGCTGCGAACGAAAAACGGCCAATGCATTTATTTTCATCTGTGAGCAATTTTGAACAGTCGCGGCGCTGGCGAGAGGACACACTAGCCTTCCAATTAGGGGCACCCCCCACGACCCGTCCCCTTCCTGATTGGGCTTCTAAAAGACCGCCGAACTGGCGGTCTACTTTTTGCGCGGTGTTTGTGGTCGTCGGCACATAGCGGACAATCCGATCGCGCTTGCGTTGTCCGCTTTTGGACTAATGCGGACATCGGGCCGTGACCGGCGCTAAATGGCCTGTCCGCTAATGATGCTGTGGACGGCGCCTACGCTGCGGCATCGAGATGGCGTAGGATGGTTGGGTCGAAAGGAGAGATACAACAAGCCGATGCTGACGTTGGCAGCATGAAGAATGCCAGCGCGCAGATCGGTCAAACGAATTGGTGAGGGCAAACGACGTAATGCAGACAAGGTCGATCGATGGATCGGGAGAACCCGTATGGGTCATAGCACCTTCGAGTGCGGGCTTACGATTGGGACCCGATCCGCGAAAAGCATTATGGCCAGCGGCCATGCACGCCGCACAAACAGGCCGGACACATGACCGCACCGACCAATGCTGCAGCAACGTCAAAAAAGCTCTTGCCAATCAGGCGCCGTCCACACATGACCCGAAGCGGACATGCCCTATTGATGGAACAGCCATGGACATAAGCACATCGTCCAGACCCAACAAGTCAATTGCGCCCGTTCACACAGTGTTCAGTTAGGAAAGAACAGGATGTGGCAAGTCTAACAATTGGAGTAAAATCTCATGCTACGCAAACTGTCGATTGCCGCTGCAATCGCGAGTGTTCTACTAATTCCCGTGTCAGCGTCCGCTGAGCCAGTTAAAAAGGACGTTCACGTGAATAAGAACGTTAACGTGAACAGAAACGTTCACGTCAACAAAAACGTTAATGTCAACAGGAACGTCAACGTCAATAGAGCCGTTCACGGGAACTACGTCGTCGGCAGAGCATACAATGGCCATTATTGGTACGGCCAAAACCGCCACCGTTGGCGCGGCGTTTGGTATGCATACGGCGTCGGCCCGTGCTGGATCAATGTTGACGGCCTATGGTTCTGGAACGTCGCGGTTTGCCCTCCCTGAAAGGTTGGATTGCGGCCATCGATAACTTCTGAGATCAAACAAAACCCCGGGCAGAATGTCCCGGGGTTTTTCATTGATGCGTGTTCGGCGCACACATCATGCCGGTTCGACCGCATGTCTCCGTTTGGCACTTAACGGACAAACCAACCGCGCCGATTTTTGTCGCCTATTGGACTAACAGCGGACAAAGACAGGTTTTTGGACTGATTGATTAGGCCGCGATTGACCCACAGCGGACATTGCGGGCCGGAATTGCTGCACTGCCGGTAGGCCCTATGCAGCGCCGGTGAAAGTTGAAAGACCCGCCGTCTTATCCGAGTTTTAGCTCGACATAACAATTGGTTGGCTGAAGTCTCATAAATATCACGCTTGAAAATAATCTGTGCGGATATGCCAGGCATGTCTTCGGCAATCTAAAGTTGTTTGCTATTAGCATACTGGGTTGCAAATTCCGCTCACGAGCTGGGGGCTGATTATGCGTCGCTTTCGTTGTGCAGCGCTCGCCGCTGTTGCTGTAGTCGGCTTCTCTTCGGTCGCTTGCGCTGCTGATATGCCGATGAAGGCCGCTCCAATGGTCGCCCCGGTCGCGGCCTATAATTGGGCAGGATGGTACGTTGGCGGGAATATCGGGCATGGCTTCAATTCCAACCAAATTAATTTGACCTGACCGGGCCTTTTTGTACCAGGCGGTTTGAGAGAAACTGTCTTGGAAAGGAGCTTGGGTCATGCCGAAGAAGAGGTTCAGCGCTGAGCAGATCGTGACGCTGCTTCGCCAGATTGAAGTGTCGATGGGTCAAGGCAATTCGACCCAGATTGCTTGTCGCGAGGCCGGCATTTCGGAACAGAATTACGCGATGAACTGCTGAACGGCGAAATCTTCTACAGCCTGAAGGAGGCCCAGATCGTCATCGAGCGATGGCGCAAGCACTACAACACGATCAGACCGCACTCGGCGCTTAACTACAGGCCGCCGGCACCCCAGACATCCGCACCCTTGGCTCACCACCTAGATGAGATCGTGCCAATGCAGTAATCTCTATCCCGCTGGTTCAAAAAATCCGTCAGGTCACTGCCGCCGCTGAGCCTCAACTGGAAAAGGCGATCCAAGACGGGAAAGCTCTTTTTGTTCATGAGACTTTCGGCGGCGGTGGAATGACCTGCGAATCATGTCACTTGAATGGCGGAGTAGGGGCAGGCCAATCGCCGAAACGCTCAACTATTCCCAGCCTTTCGAACTCCGGAACGATTTACCCGCGTTTCGAGGCCAAGAAAAATAAGGTGATCACTTTAGAAGAAAAGATTCAAAACTGCGTCGCAGGTGCACTGCAAGGGAAGCCACCAGCTTATGGCAGCGAACAAATGACGCAGCTTGTCACTTATGTCACTTCGCTTTCACAGGCTAAGCCACTCAATCTGGGTGGAAAACCGCAGTAATAAAGTTCTAGTCACGACAGCTGCGCCGACGACTTTCCCGACACCAACAACAGGCCAGCGGCAACCGACAGCAGCACTAATACTCGCACCAAGCGTCCCCCAGCTTGGAAGGCATCCCCAACAGTGGCTGATGTTACTGCGCTACGGTCTCGGAGCCTTCTTGTTTGCTGGGCGGCGTCCGGTGGCGGGCAAGCAGCAAAGCCCGAAGCAAAATCCAAGTTAGACTCGCCTCTATCGACGCCCGCCTTGACTGGCTAACTCGCAACTAATAATCCGTTTCATGGGCAAACTACGATTTAAGCCATGAAAACAAACAACCGACGAACAGAGATCAGCGCTGAATCTACAGAGTCAAATCTGAGCAACCGATATCGTGGATTAAAGCCGTTCAAACCCGGTCAGTCAGGTAACCCTGCCGGAAGGCCGAAGGGATCACGGAATAGGCTCGGTGAGCAGTTTGTCAGCGATCCTCAGGTTCAAATCCTGCCGCCCCGACCAATCAATCCACTGATTTCACAGCGGTATTGTCGTCTTGTTGCCAGTGTTATCGCCCGGGCTTATACGCACGCTAACCAAAGCCAACCGGTTTGCATCCCATGACAGCACGCATTTACAAGCCATCCAAGACCGCCATGCAGTCGGGGCTCGCCAAAACCAAGGCCTGGGTCCTCGACTTCGAGCCCGAGGCACCGCGCACGGTCGAGCCGCTGATGGGCTGGACCTCGTCCGCCGATATGCGCCAGCAGGTGCGCTTGAGCTTTCCCAGCAAGGAAGAGGCGATCGCCTATTGCGAGCGCCTTGGCATTGCCTATCAGGTGTTCGATGCGCCGCCGCCGGCCACCCGCCGCGTCATGTCCTATTCGGACAATTTCTCGTTTAAGCGCCGCGATGTCTGGATTCACTGACGCCCGGCAAAGCTAGCGGGCGACCGCCAGGTCGCGCGCCGGCGTGCCCGAGCGCTGCCGCAGCAGCGCAATGAAACGCTCCTCCGGCATCGGCTGTCCGAGCAGGAAGCCTTGGCCGAAATCGCAACCCATGCTGATCAGCGCCAATGCGTCGGCGGCCTTTTCGATGCCGATGGCGACCGCGTTGCGCCCGAAATTGTGCGCGAGGTCGATCACTGACTTGCACAGCGGCATGTTGACCTTGTCACTGCCGCAGTCGGCGATGAATTCGCGATCGAGCTTGAGTTCGGCAAATGGCATCTGGCCGAGCTGCGCCAACGTCGAATAGCCGTCGCCGAACTCGTCGATGGCGAGCCGCACATTGTACGCCGCCAGCCGCTTGCTGATGTCGACGGCCAGCGCAAGGTTGGAGACGATATCTTGCTCGCGCACGTCGATAATCAGGCCCGGCCATTTATCTGGGTTCGGCTGACGTGCCATCACGATTTCCTCGATCGGCAGCTTGAGCAATATCGCAGGCTGAATATTGATCGTGAGCGGGATATTGACACCGAGCTTGGAAAAAATGCTTCCGGTCTTGAGGGCGCTGGCCAGTGCCAGTTCCGATATTCTAATGACGCTCGCTTCTGGCGCGCCCGGCATGAACGCGGCGGGCAGCACGATGCCGTGTTGCGGATGGCGCGCGCGGGCATAGGCTTCCGCGCCGGCGAGCTGTTTTCTGCGCAGATCGATCTTCGGCTGATACCAGAATTCGATCCAGTTGTTGTCGAGCGCTTGCTCGAGTTCGATGCGGATGTTGGCCGCCGACATTCCGAGCTTGAGCTCTTGGATGATCTTAACGATCGCTTCGGTTTCGTACGGCTTCTTGAGGACCGGCAGCATATTGAGCTTGCGCTCGACGCCGATGCTCTTGACTCGCTCGAGCACGGCGGCGCCGCGGCTGCTGGTTAGTTGCACGGCGCCTTGAAAGCCGCGCGCAGCGAGCGCGGTCATCGATTCAATGGCGTCGCCGGAGTCGAGCGCTACGTCGTGGAAGATAAGGGCGGGGAGGCGGTTGTCCGTCGACTTGCGCAGCGCCGCACCGTCGGAAAGCTCCACGGTATCGATGCCGGAACCGTGCAACACCAGAGAGAGGAACTGCCGGATGCTGGCATCCTCGTCGACCACGTAGCAGAGCGAGGCGGCGCCCGGAGCAAGCGGCGGCGCCTCGACGAAATCGGCGGGTGCTGTGGTGGTTTTGGTGGCCGACTTGTCTGAGGAACCGGACATAAACGTTAGGGGCATTCCAATTGCGAGCGACGGCTATTCGGTCGCGTCTATAGGTGTTCCAAACTCGTTAAAGTTGGGTTTCCCGCGCGTGTCGGTGGGCGGCCCCTGAAGGTGGGCTAAATCCCACAAAAAGCAGAAGAAATTGGCGACCCCGGCTGAAATAACCCAGCTAAACTACTTCAATGGGTTGAACTGGCAAACTGCTCTATCGGCGTACATTGAAGCCAAAAGGGTTTCCAGCGCGGTGGCAAACCGTGCGGGTACGTGACCACAGGCACGGCAGGCAGCGGCCAGTCTACAAACGCTGCGTCGCAATAGTTTGTCTGCTTTTAGTCCATAGCGGACAAAGTTTGATTTTGGGCCTGGGGCGGTTTGTCCGATTATGACCCCAAACGAACGTGACCCTAATCCAACTGCAAGCGGATAGCAGTCGCGGCTCGTGACGATGCTGCGTATAAATGGACCTTGAATTCTAGTCGTGTGCAGCGCGCGCGAGCGCTATGTACCCAACGGATTGCGGAACCTGAGATTGGTTCGCGACAATTGCTTTATGGAAGTGCACCCCATTAGCTTCATGTCGCGTTCGATCTCAGCGCGCATGAGGCCGAGGGCCCGCTCGACACCAAGTTGCCCTGCGGCAGCGAGTGGAAAAAGATAGTAACGGCCAACGCCTACCGCCTTGGCACCCAGTGAGAGGGCTTTAAGCACATGGGTCCCGCGTTGAATACCGCCGTCCATGAGGACATCAATCTTGTTACCGACGGCATCGACGATTTCGGCTAGCTGATCAAAGGAACTGCGTGAACCATCAAGCTGACGTCCACCATGGTTCGATACGACGATGCCCTTGCAGCCAATATCAACGGCCCTTCTGGCATCTTCGACACTCATAATGCCTTTCAAGCAAAAGTTCTCGCCCCATTGCTTGACCAGGTCTGCTACGTCTCGCCAGTTCATTGACGGGTCGAGCATATTTGTGAAGTAATCGCCTATCGAGGTTGCGCCTCCCCCCATGTCGACATGCTCTTCCAATTGTGGTAATCGAAACTTTTCGTGGGTCAAATAGTCAATCGTCCATTTCGGCTTAACGGCGAATTGAATGAGGCCTTCGAGGGTCAATCTGAACGGGATAGAGAATCCGGTACGAAGGTCGCGCTCACGATTGCCGCCTGTAATTAAATCCACAGTTAACATCATGATCCGCACACCGGCACTCTTCGCCCGCTGCAGCATTGAATTGTTTAGTCCACGATCTTTGTGAAAATAGAACTGGTAGATCTGCGGAAAAGAGAATTTTGAGGAGAGCTCTTCCAAGCTGACAGTTCCGAGAGATGAAACCCCGAACATCGTCCCGAATTTTTCGACAGCACGGGCCACGGCGCGTTCGCCTTGGTGATGAAATAGCCGCTGCAATGCGGTCGGCGAACAGTAGAAGGGCACTGCCAGTCGTTGTCCTAGGACGTTTACCGATAAGTCGACATGTTCAACACCAGCCAAAACATTAGGTACCAAATCGCATTCTTCGAATGCAGTAGTGTTCCTTCGGTATGTCGTCTCGTCATCGGCGGCGCCATCGATATAATTGAAGATTGGCCTAGGTACTCGTTGCTGTGCCAATTTTCGAAAATCATGAAAATTGTAACAATGCTTCAGACGCATGATGCCCCCGTCGTCTGGACTTCTGATTCAGTCGGCCCTGAGCGCACATTGAACCCCTAATTAGCATAACGAAAACTGTGGAACACGACCGGTCAGGTTCGGCCGGGTCACCAATCAAAGCTATCCGAATTGCTGTGCCTATGAAAGGCTGTTCGGCGCTGACGTGAATGAATACGGTCGCAATCAGCCCGAAGGCGACATAAGTCATGCGGGTCGGACCGGTCGGCGACGAGCGAGTTTGGGGCTCGAATTCTGCGGGCTTCGATGCTAGCGTTCGCCAGGTCAGTTCGGCGGAAACCGCATGTCTTCTGACACCTCTGCAAGCCAATCGGCGGCGACCAATGGCGGCACGGCTCCGGGAGCGGAGGCGGCCGAGCACGAGCGCCAATTCCGCGAGATGCTGGAGTTCTGCCCGGCGGCACTGATGGTCGTTGATGAGGACGGACGATTGCTGTTCCACAACGCGCGGCTCCGCGAAATTCTGGGATACGATAAGGACGAGCTCGATCTCTGCGACACGCGCATGCATTGGCATGACCTCGATCAACGCACGCGGATCATCAAACAATTACGAGATCAGGGCGGGCAGATACTAAATGAAAAGGTGAAATGGCGAACCAAGAAGGGCACGCTGGTTGATCTCCTGCTGTCCTACGTGCAGGTCGGGTACCACGGAGGGCATATCAGTTTTGTCGGGGGAAAGCGCGTACTGTGGGTTTACGACATCACCGCGCTAACGCAACAAGAGGCACAAGTCGCCGAACAAGAACGCCAGCTTCGCGAAATTCTCGACTATAGCCCAGCCGCGGTGAGCGTCGTCGACGAGGATGGGCGGCTCCTGTTCCACAATTGGCGGCTGCGCGAATTGACTGGGTATGACAAAGAAGAACTCGAGCTTTTCGACACCAGGCGGTTCTGGGCACGACCTCGATCACCGTGCGCGCGTGGTCGAACTGTTGCGGACGCACGGAGGGCAACTGCTCAACGAGGAAGTCGTCTGGAAAACCAAAACAGGCGAGTTGCTCAATCTGTTGATCTCTTACGTCCAGGTCGCATACCACGGCGGTCACGTCGCGGTCGCCGGCGGCAAGCGGCTCTATTGGCTCTACGACATTACGCCGCTGCGCCGCGCCGAGCAGGCAAAGCTGCGCAGCGAACGGCGGCTCGCCGAGGCGATCGAGAGCATCTCCGAAGGCTTCGTCTGTTACGACGGAGAGGACCGGCTGGTCATCTGCAATTCGTGTTATCGCGACCTGCTCTATCCCGGCTTGGATATTGATCTCAGCGCCGGCACGACGTTCGAAAGCATCATCCGCCGGGCCGCCGAGCGCGGCTACATCAAGGATGCGGAAGGCCGCGTCGAGGAATGGGTCGCGGAACGGCTGCAGCAGCATCGCAATCCGGGCGAGCCTCAGGTGCAGCAGCGCGGCAACGGCCGCTGGGTGATGGTCAGCGAGCGCCGCACCGAGGACGGGGGCACCGTCTCGGTCTATTCCGATATCACCGAGCTCAAGCAGCGCGAGCAGGATCTCACCGAGAAGTCCGCCGCGCTGGCTTCGCTCTCATCCAAGCTCGCAAAATACCTTGCGCCGCAAGTGTACGATTCGATCTTCACCGGCCAGCAGGACGTCAAGATCGTCAGCAAACGCAAGAAGCTCACCGTTTGCTTTTCCGACCTCGTCGGCTTCACCGAGATCACCGACAAGATGGAGTTGGAAGACCTCACCCAGCTGCTCAACCACTACCTCACCGAAATGTCGAAGATCGCGCTGCAGTACGGCGCGACCATCGACAAATATGTCGGCGACGCCATTGTCATGTTCTTCGGCGATCCGACGACGCTCGGCGTGAAGGAGGATGCGCTGGCGTGCGTCAAAATGGCGATCGCCATGCAAAAACGCGTCGGCGAACTGGCGCATGAATGGCGCAACAGCGGCATTGAGACGCCGCTACGCTGCCGGATCGGCATTCACACCGGCTATTGCACGGTCGGCAATTTCGGCAGCGAGGACCGCATGGACTACACGATGGTCGGCGGCACCGTGAACCTTGCTTCGCGGTTGGAGCACGAGGCACCGCCCGGCGGAGTACTGATCTCATTCGAGACCTACGCGCACGTGAAGAACGATGTGCGCTGCGAGGAGCGCGGCCACGTGCAGATCAAAGGCATCGCTCAGCCGGTCGCGACCTATTTGGTCGTCGGGCTGAAGCAAAATGCCGAACAGGCCGGTACAGCGCATCTGCGGCTCGAGCTTGACGCCGACCGCATGTCCGATGACGAGCGCAAAGCGGCGGCGGACACGCTGCGTCGCGCGCTCGGATTGCTCGAAAAAGGTTAGGCCTTAGAGGCGTTGTCCTATGTCTGCTCTTGGCACATCGCGGACAAACTAGCCGTGTCCGGTTTTGTCGCCTATTGGGGGTAAAGCGGACAAAGGTCGGCCCGGAGGCTGAAAAGCTGCGCAGCGATTGACCCCATGCGGATATTAACTTTTTGGAACGGTGCATGAATAAAACCACGGCAGACCTATTGTCGTATTTCATGACAGCTACCGTGCAAAATGAGATATGTTTCACCGCCAGGAAGATACGGGGGTCTTCAGATGCTGTTTCCAAATTCACGGCCGGACGTGATCCAGGCCATCAATCAGCGCTGGTTGCTGAAATTCTGGAAACGTCACCTCGGCGAGCACGGCGTGCCGCGATGGCAAGCGGTCGAGGCCGAAAACCTCACGCTCATGGCGGACAGTTTCACTTTTCTCGACGTGATCGTCGGCGATGACGCCCCGCGTTTTCTGATCCGCTACTATGGCCCGACGGTCATCCGGGTCTACGGCTTGAGCGATCCGCGAGGACGCTATCTCGATGAAGTCGCCAAGACCGCGAATTGCCCGACCGGGCTAAAGCCTTATTACCGGGCGGTGGAGACCGGCCGGCCGGTCTACACCATTCACGATTTCGCCGACCGCGAGGGCCGGCTGGTGCACAGCGAACGGCTGCTGCTGCCCTTCTCAAGCGACGGCGAACGCGTCGACCGGTTGCTGGCGGCCTTCGAATTCGTCTCGCTGAAGGCGCCTTCGACCAGCGCGACCTGCTGACCTTACGGACCGCGCCGCCGGCGCTGCGGATATCCGCAACCATCGCGCCGCATGCGTCAGCCTCGTTTCTAGAACGGGCCGTGGGCTGATGATCGCTGTGCTTATGTCCGTTCTTGGCAGCCAGCTCAACCGGTCGACGCAACACTTATCGTGTACAGAAGAGATAGCGGGCGTGGGCTGATGAGCGAAAAATGTCGTCCAGGGCTCACTGCGGCCCGGGAAACCGGGAGCTTTGGCACTACTGGCAGCCGGGGAGATATTGAAAGCGATTAGGCGAGCATTTGGTGCACGTTACGCAAGTGTTGCGTCGACCGGTTGAGACCACCGCACATAACGGACATTCGCTGCGCATCGCAATAGTTTGTCCGCTTTCCGACCAAAGCGGACAACGGACGATCTTGGGATCGGGACGGTTTGTCTGCTTGTCGTCCGAATCCGACATTCCCACGTCTTGAATTCGTGACCGCAGCTTAGCATTCTATGACGGCGGCAATTTGCAAAAGAGGGGCTGTCACCGTGACAAAGACAGATGAAGATGCAATCCGCGAGATTGAATTGCAGTTCAACGAAGCTTGGGGTCGGCACAGCGCAGACGACATGGTCGCTTCACTGTCCGACGATGCACAGTTCGTCACTGTTAACGGCGCATGGACCAAGACGCGCGCAGACTACCTGGAATTGATGACCCGCCTGCATGGGCCCAATGGGCCGTTCCGAAAGAGCACTCGCGAAACGCCGATCATGCACATAAGTCTTCTTGCACTGGACGTGGCGATGATGCACTCGGAGTTCCACATATACGGCGATATTGATGAGCCCACGCGCACCGGCATTGGTACCCGCGTCGTGTGCAAGATCAATGGACGTTGGCGGACCGTTGCTGTGCAAAATACTGACGTGCGTCCTGGACGACGACACTAAACAATCAGCCCAGTAATCGAATGTCGCCTATTGGCACTTAGCGGATATTCGCTGCGTCGCAATAGTTTGTTCGCTTTTGGACAAGAGCGGACATGGGACGACTTTGGCCCGAAACGGTTTGTCTGCTTTTGACCCGAAGCGGACATTGGCTGTGCACTGCGGCAATGTTTTTGATGCCGGTTTCAGCCTCTATTAAAGTACTCGTTTGCGCGGGTAAGATGCCGTCTCCTGAGCTTGGGGACGGATATAGTGGCACATGCCAATGGGCGAGGTGGTCCTGTTACGATGTGCCGTTGCTAGAACAAGGTTCCCGAGCTGAGGACCAGCCTATGCCAAAACTCCGCGTTGCGTGTTTCACAATGTCTCTCGATGGCTATGGTGCGGGCTCTAACCAAGACATAGACAATCCACTGGGTATGGGCGGCAAGGCGCTACATTCCTGGTTCTATCCCACGCGAACATTTCAAAAGATGTTTGGCAAGGATGAGGGGACTACGGGAATTGACAATGACTTTGCAGAGCGCGGCACGACGAACTTGGGAGCTTGGATTCTCGGCCGAAACATGTTTGGGCCGATCCGCGGCCCCTGGAAGGATGAAAACTGGAAAGGCTGGTGGGGTCCAAACCCACCGTATCACGTTCCCGTTTTCGTGCTGACGCACCATCCTCGCCCACCAATCATGATGGAGGGCGGCACGACTTTTCATTTTGTAACAGATGGCATTGAAGCCGCGTTGCGAGCGGCGAGGGCAGCAGCTGGTGACAAAGATGTACGGCTTGGTGGCGGCGTGGCAGCCATTCGAGAGTATCTCGAGGCCGGACTTGTCGATGAAATGCACATAGCAATTTCACCGGTACTAATCGGCGCAGGCGAACATCTTCTTTCGGGACTTAATCTCCCCAAACTGGGTTATAGAGTGACCGAGCATGTTCCCTCAGCTGCCGCGACCCACATTATGCTGAAAAAACAGTAGTCAGGACTAGCTCCGCTCGCTGCCGCACATTAGGCTCGGTGTCCGCTATTGGCACATAGCGGACAAACCAGCAGTGCCCGGTTTTTGTCGCCTATTGGGGCAACAGCAGACAAAGATCGGTCCGTAGGCTGAAAAGCTACGCAGCGATTGACCCATAGCGGACATTGGCTGTGCACTGCGGCAATGTTTTGATGCCGGTTTCAGCCCCTATCAAAGTACTCGTTTGAGCCGATAAGATGCCGTCTCCTGAACCTGGGGCGAACATGCGGCGGCGCGAGTTTATAACTCTGGTCGGCGGTGCGGCGATCGCCTGGCCGCTTGCGACCCCTCGCGCGGCTTTCGCCCAAGCCCCCAAGGTATACCGCCTTGGGACGCTTAGCGTCGGACCCCCGATTGGAATCACAGACGGACGTGGCGCGGTTCTCATCAACGCGCTGGCGCAGCGCGGCTATACGCTTGGAAAAAATCTCGGCTACGAGGCGCGTGGCGCGGCAGGCAACAAAGGGCGGTTACCGCAATTAATGCAGGAGTTGAAAGCCGCCAATATCGACGTGGTCCTGACCGTCGGCTATCCGGCCGCCGTCGCCGCCAAGGTGTCGGGCGTTCCGACGGTAATCGCGTCCGGCTCAGGCGACCCGGTCGCAACCGCGCTTGTCGAAAGCCTAGCCCGGCCGGGCGGCAACGTGACCGGAATAGCCGACGACGCCTCGATGCTATCCACCAAGCGCCTCTCGCTGCTGAAAGCGCTATTGCCGCAGATGCGCCGCGTAGCGATGCTTTGGAACAAGGATGATCGTGGAATGTCGTTGCGCTACGAGGCTTCCGCAAAGGCGGCGCAGGAGCTGGGTGTGGCTGTCCAGGCGCTCGGCGTGCGCGAGCCCGACGACTTTAACGAAGCCTTCGTGGCGATGGACCGCGAGCCGCCCGATGCCATCTTGATGGTCTCGGACTCGCTCACAGTCCTCAATCGCAAGCGCGTGATTGATTACGCCGCCGAGCATCGGCTGCCGGCGATCTATGAGGCCGACTCCATCGTTCGCGACGGCGGCTTGATGTCTTACGGCGCGGATCAGCGCGAATCATTCGAACGTGCCGCCGCTCTGGTCGATCGCATATTCAAAGGCGCGAAACCCGCCGACCTGCCGGTCGAGCAGCCGACGCACTACCTATTCGTATTCAATCTAAAAACTGCCAAGGCGATGAATCTCAGCGTGCCGAACACGTTGGCAGCATTGGCCGACGAGGTGATCGAATAGAGAGGCGGTTTGTTGCGGTGCGTTGGTCGCTATTGGCACATCGCGGACAATCGCCGCGCTGCAATATTTTGGTCGCTATTGGAGTTAAAGCAGACATTGGTCGATGCTCCGCTTGACCATTCTTAGAACGGGTGGTGCAGTACGGCAATCGAGGGATGAGCCGTGCCGAACAAATCCAACGTACAGGCAAGTTCCCGCCTGAATAAATGGTGGCGCTTTAGAAATGAAACGCTCGAGCGTGTCGCCTTCATTGTTGCAATAATAGGCTTTCCGCTCCTAGTAATTTCGACATCTGCCGTCCTTTATCAATTTATCGAAATAAGGCACATCGCGTCATCGCAGAACTACATTTTATTGAGCAATCTGTTTTTCCGCGACGCCAATACCGCGATCATCGATGCCATCGAGATCAATTCCATCGACAGCAAAACGCAAATTCTTAGAGAGCACGGAGGAGAAAATACCAACACGCGCCTCGACGACTATCTCGGTGATTTTGATACTATTGACCAAGTGTACAAAGAGGGGCTGCTTACCGAGGACCAGATGTGCAGGTCCTTTTCCTATTATGTGACCGCGACACTCAAAAACGAGGAGGTCAAAAAATACATGGCCGATAATCCTAGCTATTTTGACGGAATTAAAGACCTGAATACCGCAGTAGAAAAAAGCAAAAAGAAAAACTGTCATTCACTTTAAATGTTGCCGTTTCAAGTTGATGGTCGTCCGATAAAGCCGCGAAGACGCTCGGCAATGCGGTTGGGCCATCAGTTCATCTCCACTGCCGATGAGGTGATCGAATAGAGAGGCTGTTTGCTGCGATGCGATGGTCGCTATTGGCACATAGCGGACATTCGCGGCGCTGCAACAATTTGTCCGTTATTGGACAAGAGCGGACAACGGCCGACACGGGCGCTGGATGGTTTCCAAAACGGTAGTCCTCAACCGCGCAATACCACGGCGGCGACCGGGTGCGGGCAGGCCATGAGTTTATTCGGCCTTAGGCGGGATGACAGGTGGACGGTTTAAATTAACGCACCAGCGTAGCCGCAAGCGGTTTTGATCTTCGAAAATTATTTTTTCGCTCTGCTTACCCATTGCTTACCCACTGGAAAATCTGGTAAGCAACGCAGCTAAAATCGTATCTAACTTATTGTTTCTAT
>CAWCVE010000007.1:0-478549 GCA_963798825.1 uncultured Alphaproteobacteria bacterium
GTCGGCACCGGCTTTTCCCCGCGGTAGTCATAAAATCCGCGGCGCGTCTTTCGGCCCAGCCAGCCCGCTTCGACATATTTCACCAACAGCGGACAGGGGCGGTATTTGGAATCCGCCAGCCCTTCGTACAGCACCTGCATGACGCAGAGACAGGTATCCAGCCCGATGAAGTCGGCGAGCTCGAGCGGACCCATCGGATGATTGGCGCCGAGCCGCATGGCGGTATCGATCGCGTCCACGTTGCCGACGCCTTCGTAGAGCGTGTAGATCGCCTCGTTGATCATCGGCAGCAGGATGCGGTTGACGATGAAGGCCGGGAAGTCCTCCGACACCGCGATGGTCTTGTGCAGCGCTGCTGACGAAGGCCTTGCTGGTCTCGAAGGTGGCGTCGTCGGTGGCGATGCCGCGGATCACCTCGACCAGTTCCATCACTGGCACCGGATTTATGAAATGCATGCCGATGAAACGCTCGGGCCGGTCGGTTGAGGCCGCCAAGGCGCGTAATCGAAATCGACGACGTGTTGGAGGCGACGATCGCTTCCGGTTTCAGCGACGCGCACAGATCGGCGAAAATCTTGCGCTTGACGTCTTCCTCCTCGGCCGCCGACTCGATCACGATGTCGCAAGCCGCCATGGCGTCGAATTTTTCCGCCGGCTTGATGCGCGCGAGCGCCGCCTTCCGGTCTTCGTCGCTGATCGCCTTCTTGCCGACCTGGCGCGCCATGTTGCCGTTGATGGTCGCCATGCCGGCCTTGATGCGATCGCCCGAACGTCGTTCAGCATCACGGAATAGCCCGCCAGCGCGCAGACATGGGCAATGCCGTTGCCCATCTGGCCGGCGCCGATTACCCCCACACTCTTAATTTTCGACGCCATGTTTTTATCCGATCGATGCGAAGACCCGGCTCTTGGCTTCGGTTTCGGTCTTCAGGTCCACTTGCCCCGTTGCACTTTTACGACGAACCGCCGCACGACACCACCGGCGGGACAGCTAAATTGTGGCTGGTCAACGCTTGACCTTGTCGAGTTCCGCCGCCAGTTCCGGCAACGCCTGGTAAAGATCGGCGACCAGACCGTAGTCGGCGACCTGGAAGATCGGCGCTTCCTCGTCCTTGTTGATGGCGACGATCACCTTGGAGTCTTTCATCCCGGCCAGATGCTGGATGGCGCCGGAAATTCCGACCGCGATGTAGAGTTCTGGCGCCACCACCTTGCCGGTCTGGCCGACCTGCCAGTCGTTCGGCGCATAGCCGGCATCGACCGCCGCGCGCGAGGCGCCGACCGCGGCGCCGAGCTTGTCGGCGACCGGCTCGATGTATTTGGTGAAGTTTTCGCGGCTCTGCATGGCGCGGCCGCCGGAGATGATGATCTTGGCCGAGGTCAATTCCGGCCGGTCGGATTTCGACAGTTCCTCGCCGACGAAGCTGACGAAGTCCGGGATCGGCCGCGCGCTCAGCATTCTCCACGCTGCCGAGCCGCCTTCGCCGGCGGCCTGGAAGGTCGAGGTGCGCACAGTGATGACTTTCTTGGGGTCGTCGATTTCACGGTCTGGATGGCGTTGCCGGCGTAGATCGGCCGCTCGAAGGTGTCGGGCGCGATCACCTTGGTGATGTCGGAAATCTGCATGACGTCGAGCAGCGCGGCGACGCGCGGCATCACGTTCTTGCCGGTGGTGGTGGCCGGCGCGACGATGGCGTCATAACTGCCGGCGAGCGACACGATCAGTGCCGCCAGCGGCTCGGCGAGCTGATGCTCGTAAAGCGCGGCGTCGGCCAGCAGCACCTTCTTGACGCCGTCGAGTTTGGCGGCCGCGTCCGCCACCGCCTTGCAATCCTTGCCGGCGACCAGCACGTGCACGTCGGCGCCGAGCGCCTTGGCCGCCGTCAGCGCCTTGGCGGTCGCGTCCTTGAGCACTTGTTGTCGTGCTCGGCGATCAGAAGCGTGGTCATCTAGATCACCCCCGCTTCGTCTTTGAGCTTGGCGACCAACTCGGCAACCGAGCCGACCTTCGACGCCGGATTTGCGTCCCGGCGGCTCCGTCGTCTTGAGCACCTGCAGCCGCGGCTTGATATCGACGCCGTAGTCGGCCGGCGTCTTTTCGGCGATCGGCTTCTTCTTCGCCTTCATGATATTCGGCAACGAAGCGTAACGCGGCTCGTTCAGACGCAGATCGGTGGTGACGATCACCGGTGCTTTGAGTTTGACCGTCTGCAGCCCGCCGTCGACTTCGCGCGTCACCGTTACGCTGTCGCCGTCGATGGCAATCTTGGAGGCGAAAGTGCCCTGCGCCCAGCCGAGCAGCGCCGCCAGCATCTGGCCGGTCTGATTGCAGTCGTCGTCGATCGCCTGCTTGCCAAGGATCACCAGACCGGGCTTTTCCTCATCGATGATGCCTTTGAGAATTTTCGCCACCGCCAGCGGCTCGACCGCGCCCTCGGCCTTCACCAGGATGCCGCGGTCGGCGCCCATGGCGAGCGCGGTACGGATGGTTTCGGAAGCCTGCGCCGGTCCAATCGATACCGCCACGATCTCGGTTGCCTTGCCGGCTTCTTTCAGGCGGATCGCCTCCTCGACGGCGATCTCGTCGAACGGATTCATCGACATCTTGATATTGGCGAGTTCGACGCCGGAGCCGTCCGGCTTGACGCGGATTTTGACGTTGAAGTCGACCACCCGTTTCACGGGCACCAGAATTTTCATAAATCCCCATCCCAAACGGGCGCTAACAAGAGCGGGCGGAAGCTAATGGCCACTCCATCGGCATGTCAACGTTTATGCTGCGGCGCACGCAACCGCCCGGCGTTTGCGCATGACGCTTAGCGATTTTGCCCGGGCGCCCACAGCACGTCGCGCACGCCTTTATCGTTGGCATAGCGGCCGGCGACGAAGAGGTAGTCCGATAATCGGTTGACGTATTTGAGCGAGGGCTCCGACACGCCCTCCCCGGCTCTATCCTTGAGTTCGACCATGATGCGCTCGGCGCGCCGGCAGACCGTGCGGGCAAGATGCAGATAGGCCGAGGCCGGGCTGCCGCCGGGCACGATGAAGGATTTCAGCGGTTGCAGCTCGCTATTGAGCCGGTCGATCTCGCCCTCCAACCAGGCGACCTGGGCGTCGGTGACGGTCAGCCGTGCGCCGCCGGGGCCTTTTTCGGCAAGGCAAAGGTCGGCTTCGACGTCGAACAGGTCGTTCTGGATGCGCCCCAAAGTCGTATCGAGCGCGGCATCGCCGGCAGTGTGTAACCGTACCAGCCCGATCACCGCATTGGCCTCGTCAACCGTGCCATAGGCCTCGACCCGCAGGTCGTATTTCTTGCGCCGGGCCCCTGAGCCGAGCGAGGTGGTGCCGTCGTCGCCGGTTCGGGTATAAATGCGGTTGAGCACGACCATGGGGACCTCGCCTCGCGCTTCGGATTCGGGGTAGGCTTGCCATTCTAGCCGGGTTTTCGTCACAAATAATGGGGGTGAATGCCATGCGTTTCCTGACGATTGCCGCCGCTGCCACGCTTCTGATGCTGCCCGCCGTGGCGCCCGCCACCGCCTGCGAGTTGGACGCCTTTGCCGCCGAGGCCCAGGCGCCGGTGCTTGTTGCGGCGGCGCCTGTAACGCAGGAGCTTTCCGCCGAAGAGAAAAAAATGGACGACAAAAAGCCCATGAAAAAGACGGCAAAAAAGCACAGCAAGAAAATGAAAAAAGAGAAGGTCGAATATATGCGCGCGGCGCCGATGAAGTAAGCGCGCGGCGCGACCGGCCGGCTTTCCTTACCGTCCCATCGCCCAGATCGTCGCCATGATCACGATGATGGCGACGAATTGCAGCAGAACACGCAGCCGCATGAGCTTTTGCGAGCGGTTGGGCGAGCCGCCGCGCATCATGTTGATCAGGCCCAACAACAGCACGATCGCCACCGCGACGATCGCGGCCGGCACCGCATAGTGCGACATGAAATCCGACATGCTGCGCGCCTTCTAGCACCGGGAACCGCCCGCGGCCACCTTGGGTAACAACGCCGAGCCCCGTTATTCCGGTCCAAATCCGCCTACAACTTGGAGTTGCGTCGGGGTTGCATAACCGCTAATATCTGTCGAAAAGGCGTATCGGCGGGTATCTCAGCGCGCTCAAGGCGGCCGGCGAGCTGCCAGCGCGGGCGCCCGCGTATCCCGACAACGACGCCGGCCAGCAGCCGGATCCACGCGTGGTCGCCTGAGATTACACGATGTTCTTAAGCGCCGACCGCGCTACAAATAACGCCGCAAATCGGCCGCCGCCTGCTCGGGCTTGCGGTCGAGCTTAAACGGCGCGACGAAGCGGCCCTGCTTGTCCATCAAGTAGACCAGCGCGGTGTGATCCATGCTGTAGTCGCCGTTTGTAGTCGGCACTTTCTTGGCATAGACGCGATAGTCCTTTTCCACGGCATCGAGTTCCTTCTGGTCGCCGGTGGCGCCGCGCAGATGCGGATCGAAACTCGACAAATAATCCTTCATCACCTGTGCCGTGTCGCGCTCCGGATCGACGGTGATGAACAGCGCGTTGACGCGGTCGGCGTCCTTGCCCATGGCGTGCAGCACCTCCGACAATTCGAACAGCGTGGTCGGGCAGATGTCGGGGCAATGCGTGTAGCCGAAGAACACCAGGAGCGGGCGGCCGTTGAAATCCTTATCCGTGATCGGTTTGCCATCCTGATCGGTCAGCTTGAACGGTCCGCCGATCGCCGACGGGCCGACCCCGGTTGCCCCGTTATGGCTAACGAAAAGAATTACGCCGAGGAAAATGACGAGGCCGGCGAGGAACGCCGAGAAGACCAAGAGGATGTGGGATGTTCTGGCGGTCATGGGACCTTATTTGAAGCGCATCAGAAACACGCGGCCCAGCCGGTGCGCACGATTTCGAAGAACACGGCGGTGCCGTTATAGGCCCACAGCCCCAGCGTCGCCGCCATGATGAGGCCCAAAATCAGCGCGAGCAGCAGCAAAGGCCGCGATAGCTTCGCCGTGGACACGATTGCCGGCATTGCAAGCCTCCAGGCGGAACCCATTTCTCCAGATAGGACCAATCGCACGCGCCGGCAATACGCCGTTATTGCGACCTGCTGACGCCGCGGGAATTAACCATGTCATGCCAATAAATCCCCGCAATTCCTGCGTTTTCTGGGCTCGCGTTGACTCATAAGGTCAAAGCCGCGATGAATAGGCAGGATTTAAAATTTAGCCACTTACGGAGAAACTGATGCGTAGCGCTTGGGCGATAGCTGTTGCGATATCGATGTCTACGGCGTGTACCGTGTGGGCGCAGAATGCGCAGACCCCGGCCGCCGCGCCTGCCCCCGCCGCTACGCCGGCGGCTGCGCTGGCCCCAGCCTCCGCGCCGGTCATGACCAAGGCCAAATGCGACAACCCGAACGCGCTCGGCGTCGAACGCATCGTGCAGATCGACACCACCGGCGGCCCGGGCTTCGGCTTCGAGCACTTCAAGGCCTACGACTTCCTGCGTGAAAAGGAGATCGTGCTCACCTTCGACGACGGCCCGTGGCCGGGCAATACCGAGCGTGTGCTCAAAGCGCTGGCCGACCAGTGTACCAAGGCGCTGTTCTTCCCGATCGGCAAGCACGCTGGCTATCATCCCGAGATCCTGAAAGAAGTCGCCAAGGCCGGCCACACCATCGGCTCGCACACCTGGTCGCATAAGGATCTCACCAAGCTGACACCGGACGAGGCCAAGGCTGAGATCGAAAAAGGCATCGCGGCGGTGAGCATCGCGCTCGGCAACCAGCCAGTAGGGCCGTTCTTCCGCTTCCCGGCGCTGCGCAATCCGCCCGAGATGGTCAAATATCTCGGCGATCGCAATATCGGCATCTTCTCCACCGACATGGACTCGTTCGATTTCAAGATTCGCAAGCCCGAGCAGGTCATCAAATCGGTAATGACCAAGCTCGCCAAGCACGGCAAGGGCATCATTCTGATGCACGACTTCCAGCACGCCACTTCCGAAGCAGCGCCTGAGCTGTTCAAACAGCTCAAGGCCGGCGGCTACAAGGTCGTGCAGGTGGTTGGCAAGACGCCGATCGAGCCGCTGCCGCAATACAAGGAAGAGGTGCTCAAAGAGATGGGTGGCGGCCTGGATGAGGCGCGCCCGATGTCGAGCGTGATCCAGACCATCCAAGGCAACTAAAAAATCGCCTGCTGATGAGCCCGGCCGCGCTACGCGCGCGGCTGGTTTTTTATGGCGCGGCGAGCGCGGCGTTATGCAGCATGGCTTGAAAGGCATTGAAGACCTTTTCCATCTGCGGCCGCTTGTAGGGGAACAGATCGGGCGGATCCATCGAATGCACGATCATCGCGGTGCCGACTTCGAACACTAGAGGCTTGCCGTCCGGCGTCTCGGCGCAATCGATCGGCAAATATTCGAGCCCGCTGCGCTCGGCGATCGCCGCGAAAGCGGCAGCATGCCGATGTCCGAACTTGCTGTCGAAATTCGCCATGAAGCGAGCTTCTTCGGCGCGCTTTGCCGCATCGTTGCGCATGTCGGCGTTGAGGTAATGGATCATCCAATGTTGCGAGATCGCCATATGGCACACGAAGGGACGGCCTTCGATGATGGCGACGCGGGCTTTGCGGAATAGCCCATCGCCACTGCGGTAGCCGACAAAAGGCGCGAGGTAGAATTCAGCATCCGCCCATTCGCGCAAATAGGCCGCGATGGCCGATGTGCTGTCGAGTTTCGCCAATCCCATACCGGCCTGCGACCAGTACGGCCGCGCAATAATCGGGAATCCGGCGCCATCGAGAATGGATTCGATCATGACGCCGCCGCCGCCGACTTTCGCGAAGGTCGCGCGATCGATGCGCACATTCATCGGCATGACAATGCCCGGCGCAGATTTCAGCAGTTCCCAGGTTTCCTCCCGCGTTAGCCGCGCAATGCGGTCGGGCGCATTGACCACCGGGCGCGGCCAGGACTTCACGAGCTGCGCCATTTCGCGCAGCACCGGCGCGGTCTCGTCCGATTCATCGATCGCCACCAAAGCGACGTCATGCTCCGGCGGTGGCGGCAAGGACGCGCCCGGTACGACATACATCATGTCGAGCACGATGCTGGAGCCTTCCAGCATGAACTCCAGTGGCGTGTTAGCCATGAAATCGCCGGGCGCCACGAAGGCGAGCAACTTCAGCGGCCGGTCCGCACCGACGGCCGCAGGCCGGCGGTAAATTCGTTACATCCTCAAGGCGGCCGCTTGCAATTCGCGGCGATCCTGCGGGCGTCCCTGCAACTGAGCGATGGTCGACAAATCGAGCAGCGCGGCGGCGCCATTCGGCTGGGCTTGCACGCGATGAACCAGCCTGTTCCATACCGGCGCAAGATCGAATCCGTCGAAGGCCATCTTGCAAAGCGCCGCCAGCCCGATCGGCATTGCCACAGCTTGTTCGCCGGCAATTGCGATGTTTGCGTTCATGGAATTCACCCGGGCTCTCTAAGCCGCACGGCTTTTCGCCGTCGTCTCGGCGCCGAATTTCAAAACCGCACTCAGCATGGCATCGATGTCGCGCGGCTCGGTGCGGTGGTTGACGATGGCGGCGCGGATCGCGAGCTGGCCGCCGATGACGGTCGTGGACGGCGCTGCGATGCCGGATTCGTGCAGGTCCGCGACGATCTTGGCGTTCAGCTCGTCGGCATCGTCGCCGCGATAGCGGAAGCAGACGATGTTGAGCGCGACCGGCGCGAGCAGCTCCAATTCGCCTGTGGTTGCGATCTTGATCTCGAGATAGCGCGCCAGCTCGCAGGTGCGTGAAATCATCGCGCCCAGCGCGTCGGTGCCGTAGACTTTGAGCGTGAACCAGGTCTTGAGTGCGCGAAAGCCGCGCGATAGGTCGGGCCCGAAATCGCACGGCCATTGCGCGCCCGCAGCGAGCCCACGCGTTTCGCGCCGCAGATAGGCCGCGGGCGACGCAAACGTGTCGCGATGCGGTGTGCCGTCGCGCACCAAGATGAATCCGGCGTCGTAGGGGACCTGCCCCCATTTGTGGAAATCGAGCGCGATCGAGTCCGCCGCTTGGATGCCGGTGAGTCGCGGCGCGATGTCCGGCGCCATGATGGCGAGCGCGCCGATGGCGCCGTCGACATGAAACCAGAGCCGTTCCTGCCGCGCGATGGCCGCGAGCGCCGCCAGGTCGTCGAGCGCGCCGATATCGACAGTGCCCGCCGTTCCGACGATGAGGAACGGCGTCAGGCCGGCGGCGCGGTCCTGCGCAATCGCCGCGGTCAACGCATCGATATCGATCTGATGGAGGTCGTTTGTCGGAATGACATGCAGCGCCGCGCCGCCGAGGCCGGACAGGTCCATCGCCTGCGAAATGCAGCCATGCGCGGCGGCCGAAGTATATGCGACGAGCCGTTTGCCGCTCGAAGCGACGCCGTCGCGGCGCACTTCAATGCCGAGCGCGCGGGTGCGCGCAATCAGCACGCCGATGAGATTGGCCATCGACGTGCCGGTGACAAACAGCCCGCTGGCGGTATCCGGAAATTCGAAAAGCTGCCGCAGCCACAAAACGATCTGCCGTTCCACTTCGATCGGCATGTGATCGCGGCCGCCGAGATTGGCGTTCAGTCCCGCGGCGAGCATCTCCGCCAGCATGCCCGGCACATTGCCGCCGCCATGCACCCAGCCCATGAAGCCGGGATGCGTATTGCCGGTGGCGTAAGGAAGAATGTGGCGCATGAACTCGTCATGCACGGCGGCAAGATCGCCCGGTCCTGTCGGCACGTCGGCGTGAAAGCGCGCGCGCGCGGCGCCTGGAATTGGCTGCCAGACAGGCCGCTCGCGGATGTTCTCGATGTAATCGAGAATATCGTCGAGCATGCGATGGCCTTGCGCGCGGGCGCTCTGCCAATCGACGGGATCGAGCTTACCGGAAATCGCGAAAGGTTCGGCCATACCTCCGGCAAGTTTTCATTAATAGATTAATAAAATGTATCGTTAACCAATCGTTAACGCGAGTTGCGGGCCGCCGCCTACGGCACCGCGCGCCGCGAAAAGGCGGTGAAAATCGACGACGCCTCGGTGGAATGTTCGTACGCGATTCGGCTCGCCACGATGAACAGCGTCGTCGCCAGCACCAGCTGCAGCGCGCGCTCGGGCACGCGGATGGCGAAATAGCTGCCGACAAAAATGCCCGGCAGCGATCCGACCAAGAGCGAGGCGATGATGTGCCAATCGACCGAGCCCATCATCCAATGCCCGAGTCCTGCGATCAGTGTCAGCGGCACCGCATGCGCGATATCGGAGCCGACGATCTTGGCCATCGGCAAATTCGGATAGAGCAATACCAGAACGACAACGCCGATGGCGCCGGCGCCGACCGAGGAGATTGTGACCAACCCACCGAGCACAATACCGACCAGCACCGTCACGGCGGCTGTCCGTTGCGGGTCGAGCGCGCTGACACGGGCGCGGTAAAGCGCCACGATCGGGCCGCCGAACACCAGCGCGAAAGCGGTGGCAAACAGCGCGATGCTGAGCACCAGCGTAATCAAGCCGCGCGCGGCCTCGCCGTTGAGATTGAAGTGCGACAATACCGCAAGCGTCATCACGGTCGCAGGAATGCTGCCGCTCGCCAGCCGCCGCACCACGCGCCAATCGATGCTACGTGCCAGCCCATGCACCAGGCTGCCGCCGGTCTTGGTGGCCGCCGCATAGAGCAGGTCGGTGCCGACCGCGGTGGCCGGATGAATGCCGAACAGCAGAATGAGGATCGGCGTCATCAACGAGCCGCCACCGACCCCGGTCATGCCGACCAGAAGGCCAACGGCGAAGCCCGACAGCGAGTAAAGCGGATCGATCATGGGCATGGAACGGCTGCGGCGCTCAAGACGTTACGGTCGTGCTGCGAATTTAACCACATTCCAGGGCGGCGGTCATCTTAACCAAGCACCGGCGGATAATTTGTTCCACAAACACATTTCAAAACGGCGTCAATTTGCGCAATTTTTCCGCGCGATGGCGGCGATTACGACGAATAATACCTATTTAAAAAAATTATTTTCTACCTTGCGTGATCTGCCTGCGATTGGAGCAGTAATGCCGGATATTGCCACTCTCACCATCAACCCGGCGATCGACGTTTTCGTCAATGTCGGCCGCGTCGAGCCCACGCGCAAATTGCGCTGCTCGCCGCCCAAGCGCGATCCCGGCGGCGGCGGCATCAATGTGGCGCGCGTCGCGCACCGGCTCGGCGTTGACGTCACGGCGATCTATCTGATCGACGGCCAGATCGGCAAATTGCTGCAGCGGCTGGTCGAGCGCGAGGATATTGCGAGCCTGGTCACGCCATCGCATGTTGAGACGCGGGAAAATTTCACGGCTTACGAAGAATCGACCGGCGAGCAATATCGCTTTGTGCTGCCGGGGGCGCCAGACGATTTCTTCGCGCGCGTGGTGCGCACCGCCAAGGCGCTCGGCGCCAAAAGCGTGACCGATACGTCCGGCACGGTGCTCGCCGCGGTCCTCGAAGAAGGCGTTACCATCATCAAGCCAAACCTGATCGAGTTGATGGAATTCGTGGCGGTGCCGCTCGACCGCGAGGCAGACCGCGTCGCCGCTTGCCGCAAACTTGCGTCCGACGGATGCGCGGAAATCGTCGCCCTGACGCTCGGCGAACACGGCGCGCTGCTGGTGACGGCGGAACGCGCGTGGCGCGCATTGCCGCTCGCGATTGAGGCTGTCAGCACGGTCGGCGCCGGCGACAGTTTTTTGGGCGGCCTGGTGGCTGCACTTTCCGGCGGCAAGCCGCTGGAGGAGGCGTTCCGCGTTGCCATCGCCGCCGCATCCGCCGCCGTGCTGATGCCGGGCACCGGGCTGTTCCAGCCGGAAGACGTGAAACGGCTGTTGCCGAAGATCAGCATTGAGGAAATTACCCGCGTGCCGACATAACGCAGGGCGCGTTTGCGCTTCAAAACGCGGCTATTTTCGCGACTTGATTTTCAGGGGCGCGCGCATGTCTTTTTGCGCGGCATCGACGATGCGCAGCCAGATGATCATGGGCAAATAAAAGAACAGTGGCATTTTGCGGCCTCAGTGTTCGGTGCGCGGAGGAAACGCGAAGCTTTGGCGTGCAGTTCCGGTGCTCACGCAAGCGTTTGTCAGCGTGATTTTGCGGAAATCGATCCGGTTGTATCGCCGAGCGAGGCCTGCGCGCAATAACGGCTGGCGTATTCCTCCGCCAGCCGGCGCATTTCCGCGCCGTAGCTATTGCGGTCGGTGCCGGTCCATTCGCGCGCGAGATCGGCGAAGGTCACTGGCCGGTGTAAGCGGCGCATGGCGCTCTGCACGTCGTCTTGTACATGGCGCGTGCGCTTTGCGACCGGATCGGGGATGCGCGCCGTCGAATACATCAGCACGTGCTGCAGATGCGCCAGCACACCGGTTTTCACGTCGTTGAAACGCTCGCCTGGCCGGCCGGAGACAGTGGCGCCGAGGCCAGCGAAATTATTATCGGCCGGTACGACCGCGGCGGGTACGCCATTGGGCCGGCGGAAGGTCAGGTAATTCGTCTCGATCAGCATCTGGAAGAAGGCGTAATCCCAGCGCACCGCGACACATTTGTCCGGCGGGCGCGCCACGCACTGCCCAAAACGTTGATAAAGCGTGGCGAGGTTGGAAAACCGCGGCTCGATCTTGCGCGGCGGGCTGTGCCGCGCATTGCGCGTGGCGACGAAATCCATGAGGGCCGCCGGCCGGACGCATTGCGGCACCGGGTTGTCGGCGCCGGCGATGATGCGCGGCAGCGCGGCAGCGGAAGCCGCACCCGGCAGCAATAACAACGCAATAAACGTGCCCTTGGGGAACATGTACCCGCCTTTAGTCCGGCGGGCACCTAAGCCGAATTTGGTTAATTTTCCGCAGCTTCACCAATACCGGCACGAGCAAAGACTGGAGCGGGCGAAGGGAATCGAACCCTCGTATGCAGCTTGGGAAGCTGCCGTTCTACCATTGAACTACGCCCGCGCGCTTCAACAATAGCGAATGACGCGACCGCGCGGCAAGCACCGCTGTCAAGCCTTGAAATGCTTGGAGAGCTTCAAACTCTGTGCCTGGTAATTGGAGCCGATACCGGTGCCGTAGAGCTTGTCCGGCCGTGCGATCATTTTTTCATAGACTAAGCGCCCGACGATCTGCCCGTGCTCCAGAATGAACGGCACCTCGCGTGAGCGCACTTCCAACACTGCGCGCGCGCCCTTGCCGCCGGCGCCGGCATAGCCGAAGCCGGGATCGAAAAAGCCGGCGTAATGCACGCGGAATTCGCCGACCAGCGGATCGAACGGCACCATCTCGGCGGCGTAGTCGGGCGGCACCTGCACCGCTTCCTTGGATGCCAGAATGTAAAACTCGTTGGGATCGAGGATCAGGCTCTTGTCGGGGCGCGCCTGCATCGGCTCCCAGAAATCGAGCACCGTATAGCCGGCGCGGCGCTCGACATCGATCAATCCGGTGTGGCGCTTGGCGCGATAGCCGACGAGACCGCCCGGCCCGAGGCCGGAGAGATCGACGCCGACCGCGACGCCTTCGCTAACGTCGGCATCTTCGGCATCCACCAGCCGCTCGCGCGCATGCAGGGTGCGCAAGGCCTCGGCGTCAAGCAGCGCGTGGCCGCGCCGAAAGCGGATTTGCGACAATCGCGAGCCCTCGCGCACTAGCACCGGAAAAGTGCGCGGTGAAATCTCGGCATAAAGCGGCCCGTGATAGCCGGCCTCGATGCGGTCGAAGCCGCGCAACTCGTCGGCGATCACGCGGGTGAACACGTCGAGGCGGCCAGTCGAACTTTTCGGATTGGCGGCGGCGGAAATATCGTCGGGCAGCGCCAAGCTCTCCAACAGCGGCACGATATAGACGCAGCCGGTCTCCAGCACGGCGCCGTCCGAGAGCGAGACCTCATGCAGCTTCAAGCCGTCGATGCGCTCGGCGACCGTGGTGCGGCCCGGCAGGAAGCTCGCGCGCACCCTGTATGCGACTTCACCCAGCCGCAGATCGAGGCTCGCCGGCTGGATCTGGTCGGGCACGAAATCGGTCGACGGCAGAATGCCGCCGGCGGCGGCAAGCTGCCCGATCATGCGGTCGGGTAGAATGCCCTTGTCCTCAATGGAGAAGGTGAGTGCCACGGCCTCGGTCTCTCTCCTCATCCTGAGGAGCGCCCCTAAGGCGCGTCTCGAAGGATGAGGCCATGTGGCACCTCACCCTTCGAGACGCCCGCCAACGCGGGCTCCTCAGGGCGAGGTGATCGACCCGATCTAACCCGATGGGTGGCTTGACGGGAAGCGGGCCTTCCCGCTACAAACACCTTATCCCGTGGTCATTTGAGCCGGCCGGCTTGCAGCCACGTTAAAAAAATCGCTAAAAGGCCGGGGACGCGTATGCCCGGCCGAGAACTTTTCTCCGGCCGGTTTTTATTTGGCCATTCGTTGGCCAATGGAGGCACGCATGTCCGCGTCGAGCCAAAAGACCTATCGCCCCGAAACCCGTCTGGTGCATGCCGGCACGTTGCGCTCGCAGTTCGGCGAGATGTCGGAGGCGCTGTTTCTCACCCAGGGGTACAGATACGAAAGCGCCGAGGAGTGCGAGCTGCGCTTTTCCGGAAAAATCCCAGGCTACGTCTATTCGCGCTACTCCAACCCGACCATGGACATGTTCGAGCAGCGCATGGCCGCGCTCGAAGGCGCCGAGGCCGCGCGCTCGACCGCGACTGGCATGGCGGCGGTCACGACGGCGCTGATGGGTCTGGTGCGGGCCGGCGATCACGTGGTCGCCGCCAAGGCGCTGTTCGGTTCCTGCCGCTGGGTGATTGAGGAGTGGCTATCGCGTTTCGGCGTCGCCTCGACGCTGGTCGACGGCAAAGACATCGGCGCCTGGAAGAACGCGGTGCGCAAGAACACCAAGGTGTTCTTCATGGAAACGCCGACCAACCCGACGCTCGAGGTGTACGACATCGCCGCGGTCGCTGACATCGCGCACGCGGCCGGCGCCAGATTTGTGGTGGACAATGTCTTCGCCACGCCGCTCTACCAGAGTCCGCTGACGCTCGGTGCCGATGTCGTCGTTTATTCGGCGACTAAACATATCGACGGCCAGGGCCGCGTGCTCGGCGGCGTTATCCTCGGCGCGGAGAAGTTGATCCTGGATAATTATCACCAGTTGCTGCGGCAGACCGGACCGTCGCTAGCGCCGTTCAACGCTTGGGTATTGCTTAAGGGGCTGGAAACATTGCCGGTGCGCGTGCAGCGGCAGACCGAGAACGCCGGCGCCATTGCGACCGCGCTCGCCGGCCACAAGAAGATCGGCCGGCTGATCTATCCCGGGCGCGCCGATCACCCGCAGGCCGACATCGTCGCCAAGCAGATGAAGGCCGGCTCGACGTTATGTTCGTTCGAGATCAAGGGCGGCAAGGAAGGCGCCTTCCGTTTCCTCAACGGGCTGAAACTGATCGGCATCACTAATAATCTCGGCGACGCCAAGAGCCTGATCACGCATCCGACCACGACTACGCATCAGCGATTGACGCCGGAGCAGCGCGCCGAACTCGGTATTGGCGATGGGCTGGTGCGGCTATCGGCCGGGCTTGAGCACGCCGATGATCTGATCGAGGATCTGATGAATGCGCTGGATAAAGTGTAAGAGCAGCCGGCGGCCGCCTTACGGCACCAGATACTGCAAGACGGTCGCCGACAGTATCGGACGCTGCGCCGCCTCGAAGATAGCCACGCTCAACGCCTTGGCCAGGCAGCCATAGCTCCAGTCGTTCATGTGCACTCCGTCGGGCGACACGAACGAGGCGAACTTCATATGGTCGACGTCAGACCAGTGCTTCATCACGTTGAAGCGCGGGAACAAGTCGACGTCTTCCTGCTTCGCGGTGGCGGCAAGCAATTCCACCATAGGCCCAGCTTCAGGCTTGGCGATCACCTTGGGCGCGTATTGCGGATCGATCAGCACGATATCGGCGCCGGTTGCGCGGATCTTGGCGAGGCCTGCGCGGATTGACGCACCGTGATCGCCGAGCCGATGGTCGCGCAACACCGAATTGGTGCCGAGTTGCCAGAGCACCAGGTCGGGCTTGGCGGCGATCACGACGGCATCGAAACGCTTAAGCATGTCGCCGACTTCTTCGCCGTTGACGCCGCGGTTCAGCACGGTGATCGGGTGGCCGGGAAAACGCTCCTTGAGTTCGGCTTGCAGCCGGCTCGGATAGGTCGCGGCCGGCGACGAGGCGCCCGCGCCCGCGGTCGACGACGAGCCGATGGCGACGATGGTGATCGGCTCGCCGGTGCCGAGCCTCTCTGACATCCGCATCAACGGATTGGCAAAACGGATCATGTCGAGCGGAGCGTCGCAAGTGAGCGACGCCGGCGTCTCGGCGCGCGCGGCCAGCGGCAGCGCCAAACCGGCGAGCAACGCGGCGGTAGCGAAAGCCTTCGTCGCCCCAACGGCGAATTCAGTCCTCGTCACGGCAGCTTCCCCCGAACCTCAGCTAACGACCGCTCTCGGCGCGCGGCTCGTCTGGCTTGGCCGTTTCTAACACGAAATCGGCTAGCAGCCGTCCTATGCAATCATGAACACGCTCGGCGATGTCAAGTTTTTTCGTCGCCGAATACAAATCGAACGTCCCCAGATCCGCCCAAAGCTTCATGATGCTGAATCGGTCGAACAACGGCACTTCTTGCTGCAGTGCAACCCAACGCATGTTTTCAGCATAGGTACCAAGGGCAATCATCGATTCCGTGCGCGGACTGTATTGCGCATTGATTAAAACAACATCAGCGCCTGCGGAACGGGCAATGCTAATACCATGATCGAGTGCCGCGCTGAATTGATCTGTGTCAATCGTCTTCATGGCATCCACGGTGCCGGTCTGCCAGACGATCAGCGCGGGCTTGGCCGTCGCCAAAGCCGGTCCCAACGTTTTGACCATCTCTGCGGCCGTGCGCCGCGCTTGCACGTCGGTCGTCACAGTGACGGCGACGCCCGGCAGCTTCTCGGCGAGCGCAAATTGCAGCCGTGCCGGATAGGCATTCTTGGCGCCGTTTGGTCCCGGCAGAAGCGAGGAACCGGCGCCGACCACCAGGATGTCGAGCCGCTTGCCGGCGAGCGCGCGCGTAACATGCGGCAGCGGGAAATCGCGCTCGACCTGGTGCTCGGCCACGAGGCATTCGGCCGGGTGCTCGGCCCAAGCGGGGCCGACAAGCGCCAGCAATGCCAGCGAAATTAGAACGCGCCCCGTCATGCGTCGCCCCCCGCGTAGCCCGGCTTTACTGAAGGCGGACGCGGTCCCGGTCCTTGTCGCTCGACACGTCTATACCACGAAACCAATGCCGCCGCGGCTACCATTATGACGATTCCTGAAAAGCTGACGATGACGTGCGTGAGCAGGCGATTGGACACTTCGGTGAAGACGAAGTGGCCGGCGAACGCCAGAAATACGCCGAGGCAGAAAGTTTCCAGCGAGTGTTGCCCGCACACGATCGCCGGCCAGAATATCCGCGATTTCAGTGCCGGCCAGTCGCGCGGCACGAACCACACTGTGATCACCGCCAGCGACAGGAAGTGGACGATTCGCAGCACATCGAGATTGGTCTTGTCGATCGGATAGATCGCCTCGCCGACGAATTTCGGCACAAACGCCGCAAGCCGCGGAAAGTACCAGGTCATCGCGATAAAGAACGCGAACAGCAAATAGGCAAACGCCAGCCCGATCGTCACCCGCGAGGTGACCCAGCGGGAAAGTTTTTGCGCGCCGCCGAGCGCGCACCATGCGCCGAATACGAACAGCAATTGCCAGGCAAAGGGGTTGAACAGCCACTCGCCTTGCGGATAGGCCGGAATATTCCATTCGAATTGCCACATCAGCGCGTAAAGAATGGCCGAGGATGCGAGTGCAACCGACGGCGCGCGCAGCAGCAGCCACAGCACGGGCGGGAACCACAACAGCAGCACGATGTAGAGCGGCAGCACGTCCATGTTTACCGGCTTGAACTTCAAGAGCAGCGCCTGGACGATCGTGACATCCGGGTTCTTGAGGAAATCGAGCACTCCCATTTCCTCGTTGTAGAGCGGATTGGAAAAGCTGTGCGCTACGTAGGCGATCTCGGCGAGATAGATCGCGAACAGGAACACGTGCGCGACATAGATCTGCCAGGCGCGCTTGAGTACGCGGGCGCCGGCGATCAGGAAGCCATGCTCGCGCATGGCCCGGCCATAGACGAAGGCTGCGGTATATCCGGAGATGAAGACGAATATCTCGGTGGCATCGGAAAAGCCGTAATTGCGGATGGTGATCCAACTCACCGCATTGGACGGAATGTGGTCGAGAAAGATCAGCCAGAGCGCGATGCCGCGGAACAGATCAAGCCGCAAATCGCGTTCGGTTGTGACCTTGGCCATGGACGGCTTTTCTTTCGTGCGGTCTTTCGGCCATAATCCCGGAGCAAGAACGAATGGCAAGCCCTGACGACGTAAATTGTACGGCATTTAGTTAGATGTACCGCGCCGTAACCCGCAAGATCGAGGTCACCGTGACGCCCCGCTTCGTTTCGGAGCGTTCGTCGACGACCAACGGCTATTATTTCTGGGCCTATACCATCGATATCGCCAATCTGGGGAGCGAGACGGTGCAGCTCAAGACACGCCACTGGCGCATCACCGACGCGCACGGGCGGCTGCAGGAAGTCAAGGGTCCGGGCGTGGTCGGCGAGGAACCGACGCTCAAACCGGGCGAGTCGTTCGAATATACCAGTGGCGTTCCGTTACCGACGCCTTCCGGCTTCATGGTGGGCAGCTACGGCATGGTGACCGCGGCCGGCGAGCATTTCGACATCGAGATCCCGGCGTTCTCACTAGATTCAAGCTACGCCGAACGCACGATCAACTGACAGTTTCAATCCGCTTTCGCCTCGACCTCGCCGGGCGCGAACACGTAATTTGCGCTGCAGAATTCGCAGGTAACGGAAATCTTGCCGTCCTCGACCATGTGGTCGCGGTCGTCCTGCGAAAAGCTCTTCAACATGGCCTCGACGCTGGCGCGTGAGCACGAACACTCCGCGCGCACCGCGCTACCGCGGAACGCGCGCACTCCCGGCTCATGGAACAGCCGGTAGACCAGCCGCTCGCTGGACAGCGCCGGGTCGATCAATTCGACGTCCTCGACTGTGGAGACCAGCGCGCGGCCTTCCACCCAGGCGTCGTCTTCCGGCAATGTGTGCGGCACGATGCCTTCCGGCGCATCGCCGGGATGAAGATCGGCGACGCGCGCACGTTCCGGCGCCTTGGGCAGGAATTGCAGCAAGATTCCGCCGGCGCGCCAGTTATGGCTGGCGCCGCCTTCCCCGGCGCGCAGTTCCTCGGCTACCGCCAAACGCACCCGCGTGGGAATTTGCTCTGAGCGATGGAAATATTCGTGCGCGGCGTCTTCCAGCGAGCCGCCTTCGAGCGCGACCAAGCCCTGGTAGCGGCTCATGTCGGGCCCCTGGTCGATGGTCATGGCGAGGTGGCCTTTGCCGAGCAGCGCGCCGGCATCGCCTTTGCCCGCAGCAATCACCCCAGCGACGCGATCTTTGTCGAAGCGCGCGCAGGCGCGCACTTTGCCCGGCGCGGTGAAGTCGACTACCAGCATGCGCACCGGACCATCGGTCTGCGTCTGCAAAATGAAGCGGCCATCGATTTTCAAGGCCGAGCCGAGCATGACGGTGAGCACAACTGCCTCGCCCAGAAGCTTGGCGACCGGCTGCGGATAGGCGTGCCGGGTGAGAATTTCGTCTACGACCGGTCCGAGCCGCACCACGCGGCCGCGCAGATCGAGCGCGGCAACCTCGAACGCCGTCACGATGTCGTCGGTCGGCGTCGCGGAAGGTGCGCGGGTAGGGATTTCGATGTGGGGGGATGCGGCAGGGTCGGTCATGGGCGTTATGTAGCGTTTGGTGCCGAGAATTCGAGCCCCATTCGGGCCCAGCCACCGATCTCGGGTCTACCGAGATCGGACTATTAAGTGCGCAAGTCGGCTATAGCCGACTTGCGGTGACGCGGTCCTGCGGACCGCTCCTCAGGATGAGGATCAAGGGTTACGCGTCCGCGTGCAGGCACCAGGCCAGCAGGCCCTTCTGGGCGTGCAGCCGGTTTTCCGCCTCGTCGAACACAACCGATTGCGGTCCGTCCATCACCTCGTCGGTGACCTCCTGGCCGCGATGCGCCGGCAGACAATGCATGAACAGCGCATCGGGCCTGGCCTTCGACATCAAGCGGGCATTGACCTGGTAGCGCTTGAGCACGTTATGGCGAGTCTTGGCGTCGCGGTCGCCCATCGACACCCAGGTGTCGGTAACTACGCAGTCGGCATCCTTGACCGCGGCTTCCGGATCCTCGCCGATCTTGATGGCGGCGCCCGACGATTTGATCCAATCCATCAGCCATTTCTTGGGCTTTAGCTCATTCGGCGTCGCTACCCGCAGATTGAAGTCAAAGCGGTCGGCGGCGTGCATCCAGGACGTAAGTACGTTGTTGCTATCGCCGGTCCAGGCCACGGTGCGGCCGCGGATCGATCCGCGCTTTTCCTCGAAGGTCATGACGTCGGCCAGAACCTGGCAGGGATGCGAGCGCCGGGTGAGCCCGTTGATCACCGGCACGGTGGCGCAGCGCGCGAGCTCGGCCACCGCCTCGGGGTCGAGAATGCGGATCATGATGACGTCGACGAAGCGCGAGAGCACGCGCGCGGTGTCGGCCAAGGTCTCGCCGCGGCCGAGCTGCATTTCCAGCGCGGTCAGCATGATCGCTTCGCCGCCGAGCTGGCGCATGGCAACATCGAACGACACGCGCGTGCGGGTCGACGGCTTGTCGAAGATCATCGCGAGCGTCTTGCCGGCGAGCGGCTTGCTGACGACGCCGCGCGCGCGCGCGGCCTTCAAGGCGCGGCTGTTGTCGATCAGGCCAGCCAACACCGGCTTCGAAACGTCGATCAAATCGAGAAAGTGCCGCACGCCGTTGCCGGTCATGACGCCGCCTCCTGCTTGGCCGGCCGCGGATGGGCGCGCGCCAGCCGCGCGCAAGCGCGATCGATGCGTGCGCAGGCCTCGGTAATCTCGTTTTCGCCGATGATCAGCGGCGGCAGCAGCCGCACCACATTGTCGCCGGCGGCGACCGTAATCATCTTTTCGTTGCGCAATTCGTCCACCATCTCGGACGACGGCGGCACCATACGCAAGCCGAGCAGCAGGCCTTCGCCGCGCACCTCGGCGAGCACCGAAGCGTGGCGGTCCTTGATCTCGGCCAGCCGCTGCTTGAGCAGGAGCGAATTCTTGCGCACCCGCTCGAGGAAGCCCTTGGCCGTCACCACGTCGAGCACCGCATTGGCGACCACCATCGCCAGCGGATTGCCGCCGAAGGTCGAGCCATGGCTGCCGGTGGTCATGCCCTTGCCGGCCTCCGCCGTCGCCAGACACGCGCCGATCGGAAAGCCGCCGCCGAGCGCCTTCGCCAGCGTCATGATGTCGGGCGTGACGCCGGTGTGCTCATAGGCGAACATGTCGCCGGTGCGCGCGATGCCGGTCTGGATCTCGTCGAAGATCAGCAGCAGGCCGTGGTCGTCGCATAATTTCCGAAGCGCCCGCAAAAACGTATGCGGAACCACCCGCACGCCGCCCTCGCCCATGATCGGCTCGATCAGGATGGCGGCGGTCTCGGGGCCGATCGCCTTCTTGACCGCGTCGAGATCGGCAAACGGCACCTGGTCGAAACCGGGCACCGGCGGGCCGAAGCCTTCGAGATATTTCTTGTTGCCGGTCGCGGCGATCGCGGCCAGCGTGCGGCCGTGGAAGGCGCCTTCGAACGTGATAATGCGGTAACGCTCGGGCTTGCCGCACGCGAACTGATATTTGCGCGCCATCTTGATCGCGCATTCGATCGCCTCGGCGCCGGAATTCTGGAAGAAAACCGTGTCGGCGAAGCTCATGGCGCAGAGCCGGTCGGCCAGGCGCTCGCCTTCGGGAATCCGGTACAGGTTCGAGACGTGCCAGAGCTTCCTCGCTTGATGCTCGACGGCGCTTACCAGCCGAGGATGGGCATGTCCAAGAGCATTAACGGCAACGCCGGAAGTAAAATCGAGATAGCGCTCGCCTTCAGACGTGAACAACCACGCGCCCTCGCCCCGCTCGAAAGCGAGGTCGACGCGCGCATAAGTCGGCAATAGATGCGAGCTCACGGCCTGTCTCGTCCATTTAACTTTTTCGTCTGCGCACGATCTTTAGTAAAAACCGGCGACACTTTTCGGCATCGAGCGCGCGCCGAAAAGAAATGTGCCGCCTCGCCGGGCGGCACTTTTTTCATTCTATTGCAGGGCCTTGGGCTGTCAACACGCGGCGCCGACAGCCAATGCGCGGACTCAAATTTGCCGCAACGGCCAATTCTAAAGGAAAAACTGTTGGTAGTTGGGATATGGGGCTTGCAAACGCTTGCACGAGAGTCACTCCATATTGTAGCGTTTTGGTCAGGTAGTACGACATCTCGTGCTACAGAGCGATTTCTAGGTCATCCCTGAAGCGTATGCGTCAGGCGCGAAACCGCGCCCGACAAGGCGGACGGATTCTACCCAAGGCCTTGAAAGGCTAGGAGAAAACCCGATGAGCTGGACCGACGAAAGGGTCGCACTCCTGACGAAATTATGGGCGGATGGCCTATCCGCCAGCCAGATCGCGGCCGAGCTTGGCGGGATCACCCGCAATGCGGTGATCGGCAAGGTCCACCGCCTCGGCCTGTCCGGGCGCGCCAAGAGCGCTTCCTCGTCTTCGCCACGGCCGCGCAAAGCGCGTTCCTCGGGCATGATGCGGGTGTCGCGGCCATCGATGCGCGGCAATACCGCGCTGGCTTACGATTATGAGGCCGAGCCCGAACCGGAACTGATTGAAATCCCGGTCGAGCAGCGCAAGACCCTCCTGCAACTGACTGACAAGACCTGCCGCTGGCCGATCGGCGACCCGGGCAGCGCGGAATTCTTCTTCTGCGGCGGCGAGAACGTGAACGAGGCGCCCTATTGCGCCTATCACTCGCGGGTCGCCTACCAGCCCATGACCGACCGGCGGCGCGACAAGCGCCCGTTCCGCGGCTAACTCGCCCGGCCGAAGCGGTCGTCGAGCGCGTAGCCCGCCCCGCGCACGGTGCGGATCGGGTCGGCCATGTGGCCGCGATTGATGGCCTTGCGCAGCCGACCGACATGCACATCCACGGTGCGCTCGTCGATATAAATATCGCTGCCCCAGACGCCGTCGAGTAATTGCTCGCGCGAGAACACCCGGCCCGGGCGCTCCATCAGGAACTCCAGCAGGCGGTACTCGGTCGGCCCGAGGTCGACGGGACGGCCGTTGCGCGAGACCCGTTTCTTTTCGCGATCGAGTTCGATATCGCCAATATTGAGCACGAGCGCGACCCGCTCGGGGTTGGCGCGGCGCAACAGCGCGCGCACGCGCGCCAGCAGTTCCGGCACCGAGAACGGCTTGACGATGTAATCGTCGGCGCCGGTTGCGAGCCCGCGCACCTTTTCGCTCTCCTCGCCGCGGGCGGTGAGCATGATGATCGGCAGTTGGCGGGTCTCCGGCCGTGCGCGCAGCCGGCGGCAGAGTTCGATGCCCGAAAGCCCTGGCAGCATCCAGTCGAGCACGATCAGATCCGGGCTGCTCTCCTTGAGGCGGGTATCGGCCTCGTCGCCGCGCGCGGCGGTCTCGACCTCGTAGCCTTCGGCTTCAAGATTGTAGCGGAGCAGCATGGTGAGCGGCTCTTCGTCCTCCACGATCAGGATGCGTGCGTTCATGCGTATTTTCCCTGGCCTTACCTTTCGGCCGTCCGCAGCGCGGAGATGGTCGTGGTGTCGCCCTTCGGCCGCTGGTCGGCGATCGGCCGGCCCTCAATGACATAATGGACCGTCTCGGCGATATTGGTCGCATGATCGCCCATGCGCTCGACGTTCTTGGCGCAGAACATCAGGTGGATGCAGAAGGTGATATTGCGCGGGTCTTCCATCATATAAGTGAGCAGCTCGCGAAACACCGAGGTGCACACCGCGTCGATTTCCTCGTCGCCGCGCCAAACCGCCATCGCCTTGGTGATATCGCGCCGCGCATAGGCGTCGAGCACGGCCTTCATCTGGCCAAGCACCAGATCGGTCATATGTTCGACGCCGCGGATAAGCTTGGGCGGCGGAAATTCGCCGTTGAGCGCGATTACGCGTTTGGCGATATTCTTGGCGAGGTCGCCGATGCGCTCCAGATCGTTGGCGAGCCGCAAGGCACCGACGATCTCGCGCAAATCGACCGCCATCGGCTGACGGCGGGCGATGGTATTGATCGCCTTTTCCTCGATCTCGCGCTGCAAGGCGTCGATATTGGCGTCGGCCTGCGTGATGCGTTGTGCAAGCGCGCTGTCGCGCTTGGCCAGCGCATCCACTGAATCCGCGACCTGCTTTTCGGCAAGCCCGCCCATTTCGGCCACCATGCGCGAGAGATCCTGCAGGTCACTGTCAAAAGCCTTGGTTGTGTGCAGATCGTTCATTGTTGTTGTCCTTCAGTCGCCGGCTAGCCGAAGCGACCGGTTATATAATCCTGGGTGCGGCGATCGTTAGGCGTGGTGAACATACGCGTCGTTTCGCCGTATTCGACCAATTCGCCGAGATACATGAAGGCGGTGAAGTCGGACACGCGCGCGGCCTGCTGCATGTTGTGGGTCACGATGGCGATCGTGTAGTCGTCCTTGAGTTCGTCGATCAGTTCCTCGATCTTGGCGGTAGAGATCGGATCGAGCGCCGAGCACGGCTCGTCGAACAGGATCACTTCCGGGCGCACCGCCACGGTGCGAGCGATGCAAAGCCGCTGCTGCTGGCCGCCGGAAAGCGAAAGCCCGTTGGCGTTGAGCTTGTCCTTGACCTCTTCCCACAAGGCGGCGCGTTGCAGCGCGTGCTGCACGCGGCCCTCGAGGTCTGATTTCGGCAGCCGTTCGTACAGCCTGATGCCGAAGGCGATATTCTCGAAAATCGTCATCGGGAACGGCGTCGGCTTCTGGAACACCATGCCAACCTTGGCGCGCAGCAGATTAAGGTCCTGCGATGGCGATAGAATATTTTGCTCGTCAAGCTTCACGTCGCCGGTCGCGCGCTGGTTGGGATAAAGGTCGTACATGCGGTTGAGGATACGCAGCAACGTCGATTTGCCGCAGCCGGATGGGCCGATGAAAGCGGTGACTTTGCCCTGGTACAGCGAGCAATTAATGTTTTTCAGAGCGCGGTTGTCACCGTAAAAGAAGTCGAGATTCCGGATCGATACCTTCTCCAACAGACCCTCGGCGCTGGTCGCCGCGTGGGTGACCGACGGTACCGTGTAAGATGCTACGCTCATGATGATTTTCTCTGTGCCGCTAGGAACCGGGCGATGATGCTGAGCGCAAGCACCGCCAAAGTGATGATCAGCGCGCCGGTCCAGGCCAGTTTCTGCCAATCCTTGTAGGGACTCAGCGCGAACTGGAAGATTACGACCGGAAGACTGGCGACCGGAGCGTTCAGGTTGGTGCTCCAGAACTGGTTGTTGAGCGCGGTAAACAATAGTGGCGCGGTCTCGCCGCTTATGCGCGCGACCGCCAGCAGCACGCCGGTGATCATGCCGGCGCGCGCGGCACGGTAGGCGACCTTGGTAATCATCAGCGCCCGCGGCAGACCGATCGACGCGGCGGCCTCGCGCAGCGTGTCGGGCACCAAGGTCAGCATGTCCTCGGTCGTGCGCACCACCACCGGCACCACAATCACCGCGAGCGAGACGGCACCTGCCCAGCCGGAGAAATGTCCCATCTGGGCAACCATGATCTCGTAGATGAACAAGCCCACCACGATCGACGGCGCGCTGAGCAGGATGTCGTTGATGAAGCGCACCACCGTGGTCAATTTGTCGTAGCGTCCGTATTCCGCCATGTAGGTGCCGGCGAGCATGCCGAGCGGCGTGCCGATCGCTACCGCGATCACCGTCATGACCAAGCTGCCGACGATCGGGTTGAGCAGCCCGCCAGCCGAACCAGGCGGCGGCGTCATCTGCGTGAACACCGCAAGCGAGAGCCCGCTGAAGCCCTCCCACAGCAGCACGGCGAGGATCAGCACCAGCCAGCTCAGGCCGAAGGCCGTCGCGCCGAAGGATAGCCCCATCGTGATGACGTTGCGGCGGCGGCGCTTGGCGTAGAGTGGGGAGGATGCACCTGAAATCATGACCATGGTCAGGCTCCGACCCGCGCGTTGATGCGCATCAACATCAGGCGCGCGAAAGCGAGCACGATGAATGTGATGACGAACAGAATGAGGCCAAGCGCGATCAACGAAGAGGTGTAAAGATCGCCGACGGCTTCGGTGAATTCATTTGCGATGGTCGCCGAAATGGTCGTCCCCGGCGCCAAGATCGAGCCGGAAATACGGTGCGCATTGCCGATCACGAACGTCACCGCCATGGTTTCGCCGAGCGCGCGGCCCAAGCCCAGCATCACGCCGCCGATCACGCCGACCCTGGTGAACGGCAGCACCACAAAGCGCGCCACCTCCCAGGTGGTGCAACCGAGGCCATAGGCGGCTTCCTTGAGCACCGGCGGCACGGCCTCGAACACGTCGCGCGAAATCGCGGTCACGAACGGCAGCACCATGATGGCGAGGATAAGACCGGCGGTCAGGATGCCGATGCCATAGGGCGGGCCTTCGAAAAGAGTGGACAGCACCGGTATGGGGCCGAATGCGGCGATCAGGAACGGCTGCACGTATTGCTGCAGGAAGGGGGCGAACACGAACAGGCCCCAGATGCCGTAAATGATGGAAGGGATACCGGCGAGCAGCTCGATGGCGACGCCGATCGGGCGGCGCAGCCACATCGGGCACAATTCGGTGAGAAACAACGCGATGAACAGGCCGACCGGCACGGCAATCAGCATAGCGATAAACGAAGTGAGGACAGTGCCATAGATCGGCGCGATGGCGCCGAATTTCTCGGTGACCGGGTTCCAGCTCGTTTGGGTGAGAAAGCTGAAGCCGAACGTACGCAAGGCCGGTAACGAGCCGTGGATCAGCGAAATAATGATCCCACCAAGAATAACCAGCACGGTTATAGCGGCGGCGCGTGTGAGATGGCGAAACCCCGTATCACCCAGCCGCAGACGCCGGAGAACCCTGGCGCGATCGACCTGTTCGGTGGCCGTTATGGTTCCGCCCTGCAACGCAACGTCAACCACGGCTCGCCTCCCGGCGGGTTGCATTCAGCCCTCCCTGTGGCTCAGGCGCGTCCAGGGATGCCACTCAAGCGGTCCATCAGCCCCAAAACAAGCCGTCTTTTAAGCGGCGGTGGACAAGGAAAGGGCGCCATGTCGGCGCCCTTTCCGATGTTGTCGTACCGATCACATCGACGCCTTGACGTCGCTCTTCCACTTGGCCTCGATCAGCTTCACGACGCTGTCGGGCATTGGAATGTAATCGAGGCTTTCGGCCATTTTGGCGCCGTTCTTGTACGCCCAGGCGAAGAACTTGAGCGCTTCGCTGGTGGCGGCCGCGTCCTTCGGTTCCTTCGGAATCAGGATGAAGGTGGCACCCGCGATCGGCCAGGAGCTGGCGCCCGGCGAGTCGGTGATGATCATGTAAAAGCCGGGAGCATGCGCCCAGTCGGCACCGGCTGCGGCCGCCATGATGGCCTCGGGGGTAGCGACAACCACCTTGCCATCCTTGTTGACCATTTTGGTCGTCGTCAGATGGTTCTGTTTGGCATATGCGGTTTCAACATAGCCGATTGAACCCTTGGTTTGACCGACGTTATTGGCAACGCCCTCGTTGCCCTTGGCGCCGATGCCGGCCGGCCATTCGACGGAGGTATTACTGCCGACCTTAGTCTTCCAATCCGGGCTCACTTTCGACAGATAATTGGTGAAAACGAAGGTGGTGCCGGACCCGTCCGAACGATGCACCAGCGCGATCGCTTGCGAGGGCAGCTTCACATTCGGGTTCAGCTTCTTGATCGCGGGGTCATCCCACGTCTTGATCTCGCCCAAAAAAATCTTCGCAAGGGTCGGGCCATCGATGGTCAGATCGCCGCTCTTGATGCCTTCGAGGTTTACGACCGGGACGATGCCGCCCATGACGGTCGGAAACTGGATAACGCCGATCTTATCCAGCGCGTCGGGCTGCAACGGCATGTCGGATGCGCCAAAGGTTACGGTCCGGGCGGTGATCTGCTTGATGCCGCCGCCTGAACCGATCGACTGATAGTTCAGCCCGTTACCGGTTTCCTTTTTGTAGGCGTCGGCCCATTTGGCGTAGATCGGATAGGGGAAGGTGGCGCCGGCGCCGGAAATGTCGGCGGCCTGAGCCGGAACGAATGCAGCGGCGGCGAGAAAACCGGCGGCTGCCCAAGCTGCGGACCTTGTCGTCCAGTGTTTCACGGGGTTTCTCCATGTTGGCGGCCAAAAGCGTGCGCGAGCCGTGATGGCCCTGATTTCCGCCTTTGTGCCCGCAAGGCGGGCGGCCGCTGTTGCTTTAAAGACGCTCTCCAGGACTGAGCTTCGGATAGATTTTTTGTTCGCGTTGGGTCGAGAAGTTCCGAAGTAGATGCCAGCCATAGGCGTCGCATGTCACCGTTCTATAAACGTTTGGTGACATTCACATGACAACTTAACCTATTGATTTTACATCAAACTCTCTGATCACCCGAGAATCGGTAGTGTGCAAGGGCAGGTGCATGCTGAAGGTGGCGCCAGCGCCCGGCGTGCTCTCGATATTGAGCCGGCCGCCGTGCCGGTTGAGCACGTGTTTGACCAGCGCGAGGCCCAATCCGGTGCCGCCTTGGGCTCGGCTGTCGGCGACATCGACCCGGTAGAACCGCTCGGTGAGCCGCGGCAGATGCTCTGGCGCGATGCCGGGGCCGTAATCGCGCACCGCCAGACGCGCCTCGCCCGCACCGGCGCGGGTTTGGCTGCGCGTGAGCGCGATATCGATCCGCTTGCCGGCGGCACCGTATTTGAGCGCGTTCTCCACCAGATTTTCGAGCGCACGGATCAATTCGTCGCGCTCGCCCAGCACGATCAGGGGATCCGGAGGCACGGCAACCTTGATGGCGACGTCGCGGTCGCGCGCCAGTGTCTGTAAGCCGTCGGCCACCTGGCGCACGATCGGCGCGAGATCGAGCGGCGTGTTCGGCTGCAAATGCGCATTGAGCTCGATGCGCGACAGCGAGAGAAGATCGTCGATCAGGCGTGCCATGCGGGTGGCCTGCCCCTGCATGATGGCAAGGAACTTGGCGCGTGCCGCCGGATCGTCTTTCGCCGTTCCCTGCAATGTCTCAATGAATCCGAGCAGCGCCGCCAGCGGCGTGCGCAGCTCGTGGCTGGCATTGGCGATGAAATCGGCGCGCATTTCCTCGACCCGGCGCAGCGGGGTGAGATCGTTGAATGTCATCAACAGAATATCGGCGCGCGCGTCGCCGACCATCGCCAGCGTCACCGGCGTTACGAAGGCTTCAAACCAGCGGTCGAGCGGCACGCGCTCGAAGAATTCCACCCGCTGCGGCGTCCGGCTGGCGGTCGCGCGCCGGATCGCATCGACCAGCTCCGGCATGCGCAAGGTGATCAAGGCTGGTTCACCGCGGCGCAGCGACGGCGCAATGCCCGATGCCGCCGCGTTGAAGGCGATGACGCGGCCGTCGCGATCGAGCACGATCGCCGGTCCGGGCAATCCGCTGATCAGCGACTCGATCAACAACGCTTGCGGATGCGCGGCGGTGCGGTCGTATATCGGCAGCCCCTGCCCGGTATTGCCATCCGTGCGCAACCTGCCGAGCAGCGCAAGCCACGCTCCACGCAGGCGGCTCGGCCAATCCATGCCGCGCGGCAAATTTGCGCTATTGTCTTCACTGGCCATGGTCAATCGGCGCTGATTTTCTCGCTATCGATCTCGCTGCGGATCGGCGCGGTCACGCTTTTCACCGGATGCAATGCGGGTTTTGCGCGCATGCCCCGCATATTCAGCCATATTTCGCGGGCGCCCAAAATAGTCAGCGCGACGACGAACGGCACCAAATAATAAAGCACCCGGAATACCAGCAATCCCGCCAGCACATCTTCTTTGTCGAATTGCCACAAGGCCACCAGCATGGCGGCGTCGAACACGCCGAGGCCGCCGGGCGCATGGCTGGCAAAGCCGAGCAGCGTCGCCGACACGAACACGACCGCCAGCGTCACGAATCCGATGTTCGGCTCATCGGGAAGCAGCATATACATGGCGAGGGCGCAACAGCCGAGATCGAGAATACCGATACAGATTTGCAGCAAGGTGGACGGCCCGCTCGGCAAATTGACTTTCCATTCGCCCCGCCCGATCTCGCGCGGCGCGCTCCACACCCAGCTGAGATAGGATACGAGCACCAGCAATATCGCGATTGCGATGCAGCGGTTGAGCCAGACCGGCAGTTGATCGAGCCACCCCGCGGCCTGCGGCGAATGGATAATGCCGAGACCCAGCACGGTGGCGTTGCCGAGCCAGAACGTCAGGCCCGCCACAAAACAGATCTTCGCAACTTCGATGGCATCGAGCCCGTAGGCTGAATAGATGCGGTAGCGCACGGCACCGCCGGTGAACACGGTGGCGCCGATATTGTGGCCGATCGAATAACTCGTGAATCCGGAAAGCGCCGCGATGCGATAGGGAATCTCCTTGCGTCCGATCGTGCGCAGCGCGAACCAGTCGTAGAACGTGAGCGTGAAATAGGCACAGGCGACAAAACCGGCGGCGGCAACGACGTTGTGCTTCTCGGTCGCCTTGATGGCGGCGATCACCTCGCCTGTGTCGATGCCGCGCAGCATATGGATCAGCACCACCAGCGCCACCGCGATGATGGTTAGACTGAGAAGCACGCCAATCCGGTTCCAGCCGATGTGGTTCTGGAAAAATCGCGCCCCCGCGCGCAGAAAATCGAGCATCTTTCCTCCGGTTCAGCGCACAGAATCCCCGGCCACGAGACCCCGTGACGCTGCGCGCTATCACAGCGCGATTTTTACCCACTAGCAGAACTAACCCCGCTACGCGAGTGGACTGCCATCGACCGCGGCGATTTGCTAGTCTGCACGGTAAACAGCCACATGGCTCAACCAAAGCAGATTGAAGGACGTCCCATGAGCGACACCGATCGTTCGCTGCCCCGCCGTAAGCTGCTCCAGGTCGCCGGTATCGGCATCGGCGCCGGGCTGTTGTCGGGCCTCGACACTGCCGTCCAGGCGCAAACAGGTGCGGCCAACGGCGAAATCTGGCACCAGGACTATTGGGCGAAAAAGGGCGACGTGAAGCTTAATCTTTGGCGCAAACGCATCGGCACGCCGAATCCGGGCGAATCGCCGCGGCCGACCGTGTTTCTGGTGCACGGATCGTCGAATTCGGCGCGCTCCTCTTACGACCTTACAGTGCCCGGCAAGGGCGAATATTCGCTCATGAACGTATTGGCGCGCCGCGGTTACGACGTTTGGACCATGGACCATGACGGCTATGGTTATTCCGGCTCATCCGGCAATAATTCCGACATCGCCAGCGGAGTCGAAGACCTCAAGGCCGCGATGCCGGTTGTGATGAAGGAAACCGGCCAGTCGAAGGCGCATTTTTATGGAACTTCATCCGGCGGCATCCGTGCCGCGGCCTATGCGCAAGCGCAACCTGAGCGCGTCGATCGTCTTATCCTTTGCGCCTTTACCTACAAAGGTAACGGTGCGGCCGAAATCGAAAGGCGGCGGAAGAAAATCGCCGCATTGCGCGCCAGCCCGCGCCGCAAGCGCGACGCCGCAATGATCCGCTCGATTTTCACCCGCGACGGTCATCCTGCGCTTTACGATCCGGCGATGGTCGATGCGCTGGTCGCCGACGAGATGAAATTCGGCAACGAGGTTCCAAGCGGCACTTATCTCGATATGGCGGCCAACCTGCCGATCGTCGATCCCAAGAAGATATTGTCACCGGTGTTGATGCTACGCGGCGAGTTCGACGGCAATTCGACCAATGCCGACCTGCTCGACTTCTTCGTTCAACTGCCGAATGGCGACCGCCAGTTCGTGATCTTGCCGCAAACTGCGCATAGCGCGGGCTACAGCAAGAACCGGCATCTGCTGATTTACGCGATGCACAACTTTCTGGCGGAGCCGGCGCCGACCGCCGCCTAGCGGCGAGAACTCATGTGGCGCTGAAGAATTCGCGCAGCGCGGCCGTCGTCTCCGCCGGCGCCTCATCCATGACGTAATGGCCGCTGGGCACCGCCTTGGCGCCGACAATATTGCTGGCGTAGCTTTTCCAGATCTCGGCCGGGCCGGGATTATGATTGCGTCCCACCCCGCCAGTCGCGCCCCATAACAACAGCACTGGGCAATCGATCTTACGGCCGCTCGCCATGTCTTTTTCGTCGTGCTCGAGGTCGATACTGGCCGCGGCGCGATAGTCCTCGCAAATGGCGTGGATGGTTTCCGGATTGCGGAAACAGCGCTTGTATTCGGCGAGTGCGTCTTTGTCGAAGAAACTCAGGCCCTGTTTTGTTTTCGCCAGCTTCTTCTCGATGAACCAGTCCGGATCGGCGCCCATCATGCGCTCGGGCATGTCGAAGGGCTGAATGTTGAAAAACCAATGCCAGGAGAAGGTCGCCCATTGCTTGTTGATGTTCTTGTACAAGTAATGCTGCGGAACGATGTCGAGGATCGCCGCGCGCGCGACCTTCTCCGGATGATCGAGGCACATGCGGTGCAGCACGCGCGCGCCGCGGTCATGACCGGCGGCCATGAACCGTTCGAAGCCGAGCGCTGCCATGACTTCAATCTGGTCCTGCGCCATGGCGCGGAACGAATAGCCGGAATGGTCGGGGCCTCCAGGCGGCTTTTCGCTGTCGCCGTAGCCGCGCAAATCGGTCGCCACCACCGTGAACTTGCGCGCCAGCGCCGGCGCGACCTTCAGCCAAGACAGGTGATTGAACGGGTTGCCGTGCATCAGCAATAGCGGCGGCCCGCTGCCGCCGGTGACGGTGACGATGCGGGCGACCTTGGTCTTGATTTCGCTGCGGGTGAAGCCGTCGAGCATTAGTGGGTCAGCCTAACAAATAATTAGCCAGTACGGGGCCAAAAACCTCAAAAAACGGGCAATAGGCCGGCTTTAGCTTGCCGAGACGTGCCGGAAAAGGAGAAACTGCCGGTTCCTGCCCTTGGTTTGGGGGGCCCAATGCCAATTTTCTTCGATATTGCTTGAACCTAGCTGCCGCGGCCAGCGACCCAATCAGGAGCCGATAAGCCTGCGATGCAAACGACTTCGGACGAGGTTCTGATCGCAAGGATCGCGGGCGGCGACCGGCTCGCCATGCAAGTGCTGTTCGCGCGGCACCATGTTCGTGTGTACCGGTTCGTGCTGCGCCTGGTCCGCAATGAGGCGACGGCGGAGGATTTGATCAGCGAGGTGTTCCTCGACGTTTGGCGGCAAGCGGACAAGTTCGAGGGCCGCTCGGCGGTCTCAACCTGGATGTTGAGCATCGCGCGCTTCAAGGCCCTCTCGGCGTTGCGACGCAAAATGGAACAGGAACTGGATGACGAGACGGCGGAGAAGATCGAGGACCATGCCGACAACCCCGAGGTCGCGCTGGCAAAGAAGGACAAGGCGGCGGTGTTGCGACAGGCTTTAAGCAAACTCTCCGCGGAACACCGGGAAATCGTGGACCTCGTCTACTACCACGAGAAATCCGTGGAGGAAGTTGCGGGAATTGTCGGCATCCCGGAAGCGACCGTGAAGACACGCATGTTCTACGCACGCAAGAAGTTATCTGAGATCTTGAAGGAACAAGGAATCGATCGAGGTTGGCCATGACGACGACGAACAAAGAAACGCACAGCGACATCGAAGACCTGCTGCCCTGGCACGCGGCCGGAACGCTGAGCCGTCGCAACGCGCAGCGCGTCGAAGAGGCGCTGGCCAACGATCCCGAGCTCGCCCGTCATTTCGCGCTGGTGCGCGAGGAACTGGGCGAAACCATTTTGCTCAACGAGACGCTGGGCGCGCCCTCCGCGCATGCCATGGAAAAGCTGTTCGCCAAGATCGACGCCGAGCCCGCGCGCAAGCCGGCCGCTTCGCTCAATCTCGGCGCGCGCATTGCGGAATTTTTCGCGAGCCTCACGCCGCGCACGCTGGCATGGTCGGCGGCCGCCGCCGCGATCGCCATCCTGTTGCAAGCCGGGCTTATCGCCAGCATCGTGATCAAGGAGAAGAGCGCGGAGGGCTATGAGACCGCCTCGGCGCCGAGCACCAATCCTGGCGTCGGTGCCTTCACGATCATCCGTTTCGCGCCGCAGGCTTCCTCCGACGACATCACCAAGTTCCTCGAAGCCAATAAGTTGCAGATCGCGGCCGGGCCGATGTCCGGCGGGCTCTACAAAGTGCGCGTGGCGGTGACCGGATTACCGAAGGCGGAGCTCGCGCAAGTCGTCAAGAAACTGCAGGAAGACAAGATCGTCAGTTTCATCGCCACGACGGAATGAGTAGGCTTGGCCGGGACCTTCAAAATGCGCGCGCATCGTAACGGCATATTTTGCATCGCGGCCGTTGCGGCGCTGAGCCTAACGGCAGTTGATGCCGCTTTCGCGCAGCGAGTCTTCAGCCGCGGCCCGTCGTCGAATATCGGCACAGTGCGAGGCGGGGGCGGATATTATGGCGGCGGCAACCGCGGTCGCAGCTACACATCGGGATATTACGCGCAACCTTTGTCTGGCGTATCGCCGGGCATCGTGCAAGATATCGAAGGCGGCGACATTGACGATTCACCGCAAGGGCCGCGGCGGCCGCGCCGAACGGCGCGCAGCTCGAGCGGCGCGCCTTCGGCCAATGAGCGGCGGCTGGTGCCCGACGAGGTTGTGATCTCGGTCGCCAATTCGGTCAGCGCGCAACAGATCGACGCGCTGCAGCGCCGGCACCGCCTCACCCGCATCGAATCGCAGACGTTCCAGTTGACCGGCACCACCTTGTTCCGCTGGCGGATTTCCGACCGCCGCTCGGTCGCCGCGGTGGTGCGCGCGCTGGAAGCCGATCGCTTGGTTGCCTCCGCGCAGCCGAATTATTTGTTCGCGCTGCAGCTGGAAACGGCAAAGGCGGCGACCGAAGGCGACGCCGCGCAATACGAACTCGCCAAACTGCGCCTGCCGCAAGCTCATTCGCTGACCAAAGGCGACAAGGTGCCGGTGGCGGTCATTGACTCCGGCGTGGACGCCAATCATCCCGAACTCGCCGGCACGGTCGCCGAAACTTACGATACGCTGACGGCGCCGATCACGCCGCATAAGCACGGCACCGCCATCGCCGGCCTGATCGCGGCCCACGGCAAGCTGATGGGCGCGGCGCCGGGCGCGCGCATCCTGGCGATCCGCGCTTTCGCCGGCACGGGCGCGAGCGCCGAAGGCACCACCTTCAATATTCTCAAAGGCCTCGATTGGGCGGCGGCGAAGGGCGCGCGTGTCATCAATATGAGCTTTGCCGGGCCGCCCGATCCGGCGCTGCACCGCGGCTTGGAAGCCGCGCATAAGAAAGGCATCGTGCTGGTGGCGGCGGCCGGAAACGCCGGGCCGAAATCGCCGCCGCTTTATCCCGCCGCCGACCCGAACGTGATCGCGGTAACGGCGACCGACGCTGACGATAGGCTGTTCCCGCAATCGAATCGGGGCCGCTACATCGCGGTCGCCGCGCCGGGCGCGCAAATTCTGGTCGCCATCCCGGACGAAAAGTATGAAGTAGCCTCCGGTACGTCCTATGCCGCCGCCGAGGTGAGCGGAATTATCGCATTGATGATCGAGCGCAAGGGCGACCTTACGCCGGATAAAGCGCGCGACGTCCTGCTGGCCACCGCGAGAGATCTCGGCCCCAAGGGACGCGACATTATATTCGGTGCCGGGCTGGTCGACGCCTATGGCGCGCTGATGGCAGAAGTGGCTCCGGTGACCGTTGCCGCGCCGGCGCCAATCGAGCGCGCGAGCACGGGCGCGCGCTGACGCTTTTCTGCCCCACTTGCAGTCGCGATAAAAAACCGCCACTTGTGGCGCAATTATACGTTTCATTGGAGACGAAATGACCGTAATCGACCAGCCGCAGATGCTGCCGCTACGCGTAATGCGCAACGACAGGATTGCCGACGGCATTCATTTACTGGAATTCCGCGACGCCGGTGGTCAATGCCTTCCGGAATTTTCCGCCGGCGCGCATATCGCGATACGGGCGCCGAACGGGCTGTTGCGCAAATACTCCCTGTGCAACGACCCGGCCGAGCGCGACCGCTACCTGGTCGCGATCAAGCGCGAGGCCAATGGACGCGGCGGCTCCTGCAACCTCATCGACAATACCAAGCCTGGCGACGATTTAATGGTGGCCCCGCCGGTCAACGACTTCGGCCTGCCGCGGCGCGCGCAGGATTTCCTGTTCATCGCCGGCGGCATTGGCATCACGCCGATCATGGCGATGATTCGCGAAGCGCGGGCGCAGGGCAAACGGTTTCGCCTGTTCTACCTGTCGCGCTCGCCCGAAACGACCGCGTTTATCGACGAGCTGAGCACACCCGAATTCAACGACCAAGTCGTCATCCATTACGATCAGGGCGACCCGGCGCAGTCGCTCGACCTCAAGCCGATCCTCGCCGAGCGGAAGAACCGCGAGCATCTTTATTGCTGCGGGCCGCGGCCGCTGATGGAGGCGGTACGCCACATGACCGACCACTGGTCATCCACGGCGGTACATTTCGAAGCCTTCAGCGATGCCGAAACCCACAAACCTACCGACAAACCATTCAAGGTGAAGCTTGCACGCTCCGGCGCGGTGCTCGACGTGCCCACCACCAAGACTATCCTCGAGGTTTTGTGCGACAACAGCCTCGAAGTACCGAGCTCGTGCGAGACCGGTACCTGCGGCACCTGTCGCACCAAACTGCTCGCCGGCGCAGCGGACCACCGCGACCTGGTGCTCGCCGATCACGAACGCGCCGACACCATTATGATTTGCGTTTCGCGTGCGCTGACCGACGAGATCACGATCGACCGCTAGACGGACTACGGCGCCAAACGCTTCACGCGCGTTCCGTGGCGACGAGCTATTCGCGTTCCCGCTACAATCCGTTCAGCCCATCGGAAATGGCTACGATGGCCAGGGTTAGAGCGCCAAGGCCGGAGCAACAGACGACAAAAATGCCAACGACGATGTGCATAAATCCACCCGAATATTGCTGGGAAGAGACGGGCCGATCAGGCTTTCTGAGCCAGCACGTCAACCGCTCATGCCCAGTTTGTGACCGGCCACAGGCCGCAAACGCGCGGCGTGGCATCCGGTTCCACGCGCAATCGAGGTGATTAAAAAACCGTCACGGCCAGCCCGATTCAGGCCGGCAGGCCCAGGATCGCTTCGAACCGCGCGCGATAGGCCGGCCAGATTTCCGGATTGACCAGCCGCGGCGGCCGGCCGCCTTTGAGCAGGCCGATGACTTGTTCGGCGCCCTCCGCGGCAACCGCCCGGCGCGCTTCAACCGTTACGCCGGCCGTGTGATAGGTCGCGATCACATTCTCAAGCGTCAGCAGCGGATGCTGCAGCGGCGGCGGCTCCTTCTCCCAAACGTCGAGCCCGGCGCCGGCGAGATGCCCGGATTTAAGCGCGTCGAACAGCGCGGCCTCGTCATGGATGCCGCCGCGCGCGGTGGTCACGAACAGTGCACCCTTATTCATGCGGGCAAAGGCCCGTGCATCGATCATCCCCATCGTCTCGCCAGTGCGCGGACAATGGATCGACACGATGTCCGACTGCGCAAGCAATTCGTCGAGCATCACCGAACGCCCGCCGCGGCGCGCGATTTCCTCCGCCTCGACGTAGGGATCGTAGGCCAGCACGGTCATGCCGAAAGCATGCGCGAGGCGCGCAACGCGCGTGCCGACATGGCCGATGCCGATGATGCCGATGGTTTTTCCGGAAATTTCCCTCCCCATCATTTCTTCGCGCGCGAAGCCACGCTCGCGCCGCAGCCGCCGGTCAGTTTCGGCGATCCGCTTCGACAGCGCGAGCATCATGCCGAGCGTGTGCTCGGCAACCGCCGGCGCGTTAATGCCAGCCTGATTGACGACGATGATACCAGCCTTGCTGCAGGCCTCGATATCGACCGTGTCGTAGCCGGCGCCGCTGGTCGAAACGCAAAGCAGCTTCGGGCAGCGTTGCAACAGATCGGCGGTGACGAACCACCGGCGCGGCAGTTCGTCTTTGGCCGACGAAATCATATAGACGTGTGCCTCGTTGAGCGCGGACCACCCGAGACTCTCGGCGCCCGCCCGCTCGCAGGTGCGCAGGTCGATATCGTCTTCGCGCGCAAATCGCTCGGCCATCGCCGGATGGTAGGGAAAATCAAATCGGACGATGATCTTTGGATTGGCGGGCATGGAACGCTCACAATTGCGGCCGGCACGCGCGCCGGCCGTCTCGTCTATTTTGGCGCGCCGGAAGGGATTCGAACCCCTGACCCCCAGATTCGAAGTCTGGTGCTCTATCCAGCTGAGCTACCGGCGCTTGCGCGTTTGGAGTAGTGCCGCGCGGCCAAATTGTCCATCCGGCTTTCAAGCGGCCGGCACTTTGGAGTTGGGCGCTGCCTTGATGCGCGGATGAAACTTGTCGAGGATGGCAACAGCGATTTCGGGCAAGGCTGAGCCAACCGGATTTCCGGAACGAAGTGTGATGCAGGCGGCGAATTGCTGCTATCGTCTCGGCCGGAGCGAGCGGGAGAATTGGCGATGACGACGACCGTCGAAGTGCTGGCCGCCGCGTTCAAAGACGCCGGCACGCCGTTCATTGTGGGTCATCCGGGCGGCGAGTCGGTCGAACTGATGGAAGCCGCACGTCAGCGCCAGATGCGGTTTCTCCTGATGAAACAGGAAGTGGCCGGCGCCATGCTGGCCGCGACCTGGGGCGACCTCATCGGCAGCCCGGGCATTTGCCTTTCCACCCGCGGCCCCGGCGCCGCCAACATGGTCAACGGCGTGGCGCATGCCTTCCTCGACCGTTCGCCGCTGATCGCGATCACCGATTCCTATTCCCGCCCCACGTATGAGACCGGCTTGCGCCAACGCATCAACCAGCAGGCAATTTACGAGCCGATCGTGAAGTGGAGCACGACCATCGACGCCAAGACCGTGCGTCAACAAGTCCGCCGCGCCATGCGCACCGCGACCAGCGCTCCTCCCGGCCCCGTGCATTTCGAATTCCCGCAGAGCGAAACGACGCGCAAGGCTGGCGATTACGTGTCCGAGCCGCCGCTGATGCCAAACTGGATCGTACCCGGCCCTGATCGCGCCGATCTCAAGCCGGCGCTCGATATGCTCGGTAAATCGAAACGGCCGATCCTGATTGCGGGCCTCGGCGTCTACTGGTGCGGCGCGTCGGCCGAATTCGTCCAGTTCGCCGAGCGTCTCGGCGCGCCGGTACTCACCACGACGAAATGCAAGGGCATGATCCCGGAGGATCACCGCTTGCGCGCCGGCTGCATCATCGGCGGGCTGATCGAGCGCAAGCTCGTGATGGAATCGGATCTCATCGTCACCGTCGGCCTCGACGCGGTCGAATTGCAGCCCAAGCCCTGGCCATACACGCTGCCCGTGCTGGCGCTGTCCTCGGTGCCGAGCGTCGATGCGCTCGTGCCGGCCGATCCGGAGATCATCGGCGACCTGAAGGCGCTGCTCGCCGGCCTCGCGCGCTGGGCGCCCGAAGGCACCTATTGGGGCGAGAAAGCCGCCAAGAACTTCCGCAAGGAAGTGCGCGACGCGCTCAACACGCCGAGCACCGGTTTGTCGCCGCAGCAGACGATGGAAGTCGCGCGCGCGGTGCTGCCGCGCAACACCATCGCGACTTGCGATGCCGGCGCCAGCCGCCTTCTGGTGGTGCAGAAATGGGAATCCTACGGGCCGCGCGAATTCCTCACTTCGAACGGGCTCGCTTCCATGGGCTACGCGGTGCCCGGCGCGCTGGCCGCGCGCATGGCCTATCCGGACCGGCCGGTGGTCGCCTTCACCGGCGACGGCGGCTTCCTCATGACGGTCGCCGAATTGCAGACCGCGCAGCGGGAAAACCTGCCGATCATCGTGCTGGTGTTCGACGACAAGGAAATCGGCCTGATCCGGGTCAAGCAAGAAATAAAGGGCATTCCGCTGCACGGCGTGCAGATCGGCGGCGTCGATTGGGAGAAATTGGCGCAGTCCTTCGGCGCCGACGGCGTGGTGGTGGAAACCGAGCAGGCCTTGAGCGACGCGCTCGGCGCCGCCGTGCAATCCAAGCGCACCACCGTCATTGGCGTACGGATCGACGCCTCCGGTTACGTCGCGCAGTTCAACGCGCTACGCGAGCTGTAGGAAATCGTCAACGGCGCGCGGCAAAGAGGGCTTCTGGAGAGCGATCCGTGCAGGCAAAGGACGTCGTGCGTAACCTCGTTAAGGAAAAACTCAAGCGCGACGAGGTCGTCGCGTCGATGACGATTCGCCTGGTGCGCGGCGTCGAGATCGCGCAGCTCGCCAAGACCGCCGGCTTCGACATGATCTATATCGACATCGAGCATTCGAGTTTTACGCTCGACGCGACCGGCCAGATTTGCCTGGCGGCGCTGAGCGCGGGCATCACGCCCATGGTCCGCGTACCCAGCAATACCCCGGAATATATTTCACGCGTGCTGGATGGCGGCGCGCTCGGCGTCATCGCGCCGCATATCGAGTCGGCGCAAGAGGCGCGCGCCGTCGTCAAAGCGGCGAAATTTCCTCCGCTCGGCGAGCGCGGCGCCGGCGGCCCGCTGCCTCACCTGCAATATCGCTCTTTCCCAACCGCCGAGGCCAATGCCGCCGTCAACGACGCCACCATGGTCATCGTGCAGTTCGAATCCGCCGGCGCCGTCGACCGCGCCGACGAAATCGCCGCCGTCGAAGGCGTCGACATGGTGCTGATCGGCGTCAACGATCTGCTGGCGAGCCTGGGGCTTGCCGGTCAATATGAGCACGCCAAGGTGCGCGAGGCCTATGCGCACACGATCGCTGCCTGCCGCAAGCACGGCAAGCATGTCGGCGTCGGCGGGCTGTCGGCGCACCCGAAATTGGCGGCCGAATTCGTCGCCATGGGCGCGCGACTGGTTTCGACCGGCACCGACATCCAATTCCTGCTCGCCGCCGCGACCGAAAAGGTCAAGCAAGTTCGCGACATAGCGGTGTGATGCCCATGCCGCCGATTAAAACCGTGGCGTCAAACCTATTTCGCGGTTATGTGCCCTTCCTTGACGACGCGTCCCCACTTGACGGTTTCCGCTGCGATGTATTTGCCGAATTCGACCGGCGTCATCTTCACAACCGAAGCGCCTTCCTTGGCGAATTGCTGCTGCAGTTCGGGAGCGTCGAGCGCGGCGGAAACGGCCTTGTTGAGTTTATCGACGATAGCCGGCGGCGTACCGGCCGGCGCCAGCATCCCCCACCAGTTATTGGCTTCGTAACCCGGCACGGTTTCTCCGATGGTCGGCACATCGGGCATCACCGGATTGCGTTTCGCGCCGCCAGTCCCGAGCGCCCGCAACTGACCGGACTTGACGTGCGGGGTCGTCTGAATCAGGGAACTAAACATGATCTTGGTATGACCGCCGATCACGTCGATCATGGCCGGCCCGCCGCCGCGGAACGGCACATGCACGATGTCGACGCCGGCTAAGAGCTTGAACAGCTCGCCGCCAAGATGCTGGAAACTGCCGACACCGGCCGACGCGTAGTTGAGTTGCCCCGGTTTTGCCTTGGCGAGCGCGATCAATTCCGCGACCGAGTGCACCGGCAATTCCGGATTGACCGCAAGCACGTTGGTGCCGCTGCCGAAACTGGCAACCGGAACAAACGCTTTGTCGTGATCGTAGGGCAGCTTGTAGAGCCACGGATTGACCGCGTGCGCGAGCGAGATGACCAGCAGCGTGTAACCGTCCGGCGCTGCCTTAGCGGCGATGTCGGTTCCGATCGTTCCGCCGGCGCCGCCGCGATTGTCGACATAGACCTGCTGGCCCAACCGATCGCTCAAATGCCGCGCGACCAGGCGGCCGACCACGTCGTTGCTGCCACCCGGCGGGAACGGGATGATGAGCCTAATTTGCCTGTTGGGATATTCGTCGGCGGTTGCACCGGCGGTCAACGCCAGCAACACGGCACCGGCTTTTAGGAAACCTGATAACAGACCAAACATCGTTGCTCCCTCCCCGCGAGACGCACGAATTTCGGATGCACCTCTTTATCGGGCGCCTAGAATTCTGACATTAGAGGAAAGCGAGCGTCGTGAGGAGGGCCTTAACGGCACCAAACCGTTCCGTGTTCGGAACGTTCAGGGCAGTGGCATCACATTCACCGATTCGCTGATGCGTTGGCCTCCGGACGCGACGATCACGCCGTCTATCGGCGCGACATCGGTATAGTCGCGCCCGACTGCCAGCGTGACATGGTCGTCGGAGGCGAGCATGGCATTAGTCGGGTCGAGCCCAATCCAGCCCGCGCCCGCGCCGCACCACACCAGAACCCATGCGTGCATGGCGTCGCTGCCCTGGAGGCCCATCGCGCCCTGCCGCGGCGCGGTACGCAGATAGCCGCTCACGTAAGCCGCCGGCAGTCCGATGCCGCGCAGCCCCGAGATCATAATATGCGCGAAGTCCTGGCAGACGCCGCGGCGCAACGCAAACGACATCGGCGGCGTTGTCGTGACCGTCGTGGCGCCGGTGTCGTAGACCATGTCGGCCTTGATCCGATAGGTGAGATCGATCGCCCCTTCGAGCAAAGGACGGCCGGCCGCGAAACTTTGCCGCGCGTACGCGCGGATTTCCGGATCAAGCGACACCATCCGGCTTGGAAACACGAAATGCGCCGGCGACATTTTCCCGATATCGGTGGTTGCGAATACCTCTTCGCGGACGGCCTCAAACGCCGGCGTCGCGAACCCCTCGGACACGGCGGTCGCGTCCACCGCGACGCGCGCCGACATTTTTAAGGTCAGTTTGTCGTGCCGCTCCCCAAACGTGATCCACGTGATGCGGTTGCCGAAGAAATCGTGTCCCTCGCCCCGTTGCGACGGCTCCGGCACGATCTGGAGCGAGGCGACATGAACATGCTGTCCGGTGCGATCAATCGGCGTAAGGCGCAGCACATGCCGCGCATGCACGACTGGCGAGGCGTAGCTGCATATCGTCGTCTGCCGGATCTCGTAGATCATGCGAGCGCGCCCCAGGCGGCTTCCGATCGTTCGTTGTGCGTGAGGTAATAAGCCGTGACCGCATCGGACAATTTCATCAGCGACGATTCGACGTCGAAGACCAGCGCGTCATCGACCTTGGCCGCATCCGCGGTGCGCAATTGGGTGGCGATAGACGCCGCTATCTGCTGTACCGACGAAAGCCGGCCGGCAACCTGGCGCCGCGGCAAAGCGGCAAGATGAGTCTCAATGCGATCGAGTTGGAAGTCCACCGAACGGGGATTGTTCGGGTCGAGCATGACCAGGTCGATCACCGGCGCCAGCGCCGCGACCATCACATACCGTTGCCGATAGGTGATTTGGCTGTCCGCAAATTCGAGCAGCACATCGAGGCCATCGAGCGGCATATCGCCAAAGGCGAACCAACGGACGCAACGGCAGGTCAGGATCGCGCGCTCGATGCGGCGGCCAAGCTCAAGGAACCGCCAACCGGCGAGCTGCGTCATATTTTCCTGCGCCAGTCCCGATAAAGAAGAGATAATACGCACGGCCGCTTCCACCCGCTCGATCATCGCACTTTCGTCGGGACCAATGGCCAGCGGCGCATTGATCGTGGTGACCATGTCATTGAGAGCCCGCCACACATCCGGCGAGAAACGATCGCGGATGATGGAAGCGACCGCGCGCGCAGTATTGACCAGCTGCGGCAGCGATCCGTCCAACCCGCTGCGCGTCAGCGTCGCGCGCGCAACCAATGCGGCGGGTGTCTGCCACGGGTCGGGCGGCGCGGCGCCCCAAGCGCCAAGCAAAGCGCCGATGCTTGAAATGATCGGCACGGTCGCGTCTCCGGCTTCCGCCACACGGTTGATCAGGGCGCGAACGAGCCGCAGCGTCGCTTCCGCGCGTTCCAGGTATCGCCCCAGCCAGAACAAATTGTCGGCGGCCCGGCTCGGTAGCGCGCCAGTCGCCCGCTGCACGACCATCCGCTCCGGTGTCGGCAACAGCGTCGTTTCCGCGACCGGCGCGTCCGACAATACCCAAGCGTCGGCGGTCGCGGCGCCTCTTTGCAGGCTGACTGCCCGCGCGTCGGCGCCACCGGCGATACGGACAAATCCGCCGGGCATGACCCGCCAATGCTCGCCGACCTTGGCGAGAAACAGACGCAGCGTGAACGGCCGCGGCTGCAGCCGGCCGTCGCGCCATACCGGCGTGGTCGACAAGGTCACCGCTTCCTGGGCAACGTAGTCGACGCCTCGATCCTGGATCGACGCCATAAGGTCTCGACGTCTTGATTCGCCCAGCTCGGCAACCACTGTTCCCTCGCCGAGCGGCATGTTGGGCGGCGAGTCGGTGAAGGCCGGCGCGATGACCATGCCGTCGAGCTTGGCCGACAGCTGCTCACGAATGTCGGCACGGCCAAGCCACCATGTCGCGATATTCGGCACCGCGAGGTCACGGCCCAGCACGGTCTGCGCCAACGCCGGCAGGAAGGCCAACATCGCGCGCGCCTCGACCAGACCGGCGCCGAGCGAGTTGACGATAACGACATTGCCGTCACGTACTGACTGCACCAGCCCAGCGACGCCGAGACGCGAGGCCGCGTTAAGTTCGAGCGGGTCGGTAAAATCGGCGTCGAGTCGCCGCAGCAATACCTCGGCACGCCGCAGGCCGGAGATCGTACGTATAAAGACGCCGTCGTCGCGCACGGTCAGATCTTCGCCCTCGACCAGCAGAAGACCGAGATAACGGGCGAGATAAGCATGCTCGAAATAGGTTTCATTCATCGCGCCAGGAGTGAGCAGGCAAACCCGCGTATCGTCGTGGCGGTTGAATGAGGAAAGCTCGGCTTGAAAGGCCCGGAAAAACGGCGCGACGCGTTCGACATGCGCGGAGCGGTAGACATCGGGCATCGCCCGCGCCAGCGCGAGACGGCTCTCGATCGCGTATCCGGCGCCCGAAGGCGCCTGCGTGCGGTCGCCAAGCACCCACCATCGCCCGTCTGGACCGCGCCCGACATCGACCGCGTAGAAGCGCAAGTGCGCGCCTCCGGGAGGCACGATACCGACCAGCGGCCGCAGGAATTCCGGATTGCCGGCGACCAAGGTGGCGGGCAGCCGGCCGTCGCGAATGAGCTCGGCCGGACCATAGACGTCCGCCAATACGGCCTCCAGCAATCCGGCACGCTGGATGAGCCCGGCTTCCAATTGCTTCCATTCGGAGGGCGCGATGAGAAGCGGCACGTGGCTCAATGGCCACGGACGTTCGACGCCCGCGGGATCCTCATAGACGCGGTAGAAAACGCCGGAATCGCGCAAATAGCGATCAGCGGCAGCGAACCGACGATTGATCTCCTCGCCGCCCAGTCCTGAGAGCATCGACAATAATGGCTGCCAGTGCCCGCGTAGACGTCCGTCGGCATCCATCATCTCGTCGAAAACGCCGGGCAGCGGCCGATAGCCCGTCAGCAACAGCTCAAGACTGCCGTTCGGTTGCGTTAGGGCATTGTCGAGATGGGCTGCCATGGCGCTCTATTGCGCACGCCGGAGATCGAGGGTGGTCGGAAATTCGAAGGAACGCTCGACCGGTGGAATGTCGATCAGGCCGCCGGTGTGGCCGTGGTCCTGGAATCTGGCGCGGCGCCGGGCTTCCGCCTCGTAGGAATTGACCGGAAATGTTTCGTAATTGCGCCCACCCGGATGCGCGACATGATAAACGCAGCCGCCCAGCGATCGCCGGCTCCAGCTATCGATGATGTCGAAAGTGAGCGGCGCGTGCACCTCGAGCGTCGGATGCAAAGCCGACGGCAGATCCCACGCCTTGTAGCGCACGCCGGCGACGAATTCGCCTGGCCGGCCGGTCGGGTAAAGCGGAACGCGGCGTCCGTCGCAAGCGACGATGTGGCGGTCTTCGCTCAAGCCATTCACCTTGACCTGCAGACGTTCGACCGAGGAATCGACGATGCGCACCGTGCTGCCGGTCAGCCCCTCTTCGCCCAGCACGTACCAGGGCTCGAGCGCCTGGCGTAATTCGAGCTCCACGCCGCCGCGCCGCACGGTGCCATAATGCGGAAAGCGAAATTGGCGCTGCGCATCGAACCAGACCGAATCGAAATTGTATCCCGCCCGCTTGAGGTCGTCCAAGACCTGCATGAAGTCGTCCCAAACGAAATGTTCCAGCATGTAGCGGTCGTGCAGCGCCGTATCCCAGCGCGATAGCGAGCCGTCGAGCGGCTGGCGCCAGAACCAGGCGACCAGCGCGCGCAACAGCAATTGCTGGGCAAGGCTCATGCGCGCATCTGGGGGCATTTCGAACGAGCGGAATTCGACCAACCCAAGACGGCCGGTCGGACCTTCCGGCGAGAACAGCTTGTCGATGCAGATTTCGGTGCGGTGGGTGTTGCCGGTCACATCGACCAGGATGTTGCGAAACAGACGGTCGACCAGCCACGGCGGCGGCGACTCGCCCTTGCTGGGCGCCGGCACATTGGCAAGGGCGATCTCAAGTTCGTAAAGCATATCCTGCCGCGCTTCGTCGATGCGCGGCGCCTGGCTGGTGGGGCCGATGAACAAACAGGAGAACAGGTACGACAATGACGGCCGCCGCTGCCAAAAGAGCACGAGGCTCTTGAGCAGATCGGGCCGGCGAAGAAACGGACTGTCTGCGGCGTTGCGCCCGCCAAGCACGACGTGATTGCCGCCGCCGGTTCCGGTATGGCGGCCGTCGATCATGAACTTGTCGGTGCCGAGGCGGGCAAGATGGGCCTCCTCGTAAAGGCTACGCGTAATTTCGACCGCCTCGCGCCAAGTTTCAGCCGGGTGGATATTGACTTCGATTACGCCGGGATCGGGCGTCACCTTGATGACGTTGAGGCGCGAATCCGAAGGCGGCGTATAGCCCTCGACCTGCACCCGCATGCCAAAGTCGGCCACTGTCGCTTCGACTACAGCAAGCAATTCGAGGTAGTCCTGAAGCCGGTCGAGCGGCGGCATGAACACACAGATGCGGCCGTCGCGTACTTCGACAGTCAGTGCCGTGCGCACGGGCGTAGCGTCGGCTTGCCCACCGGCGGGCTTGCTTGGCGCGGCTCGTACGCTATCCGGCGCATTCGCATCGGGCAACGGCTGGCGTTCAGCGAACGGATCGGCCGGTACCGGATGCGGATAATCCTCGGGCGCGATATAGGGCAGCGACGCCAGCGGCAGCCGAAGGCCGAGCGGGGAATCACCGGGGATCAGGAACAGCTGGCCACGGCGTATACGCCACACCTCGCTCCGCCATCCGCACTTGCTTTTCGCCGCCCAGCGTTGCACGGGCAGCACGAAACCCGCCGGCAGCGCGGATTGAGGTTCGAACAGCCGCCGGATGCGAGCGCGCTCCACTGCATCCTTTATCTGCGGATCGCCGGGATCGATGTTCGCCGGTACGGCGCCTTGCTTCAGCGCGAGGTCGGCTTGATCCTCGAATGCGGGCTGCACGAAATCGGCCACAATCCCCAAACGCGCGGCAATGCCCTCGGCGATACGTCTCGCGTCGCCGATCGATGGCGGAGGCGCGGAAGGCTCGCGCGCGATCAGGTCGATATCGCGCCAGAGCGGCACGCCATCGCGGCGCCAGAACAACGAGAAGGCCCAACGCGGCAACGGCTCGCCGGGATACCATTTGCCCTGCCCGTAGTGCAGCAGGGCGCCCGGCGCAAATCGTTTGTACAGGCGGCGGATCAGATCGTCGCCGCGGATGCGTTTCATCGGCCCGAGCGCCGCGGTGTTCCATTCCGCCGACTGGTAATCGTCGACCGACACAAAGGTGGGCTCGCCGCCCATGGTCAGACGAACATCGTTGGCTGAGAGATCGGCGTCGACTTTTTCGCCGAGCGCATCCAATGCCGCCCAAGCCTCGTCTGAAAATGGCATGGTCACGCGCGGCTTCTCGGCCAGCCGCGTGATGGCCATCTTGAACGAAAACGTAACCTTGCTCGGCTCGACCATGCCGGTGATCGGAGCGGCGGAGCGGAAATGCGGCGTTGCCGCCACCGGCAAATGGCCTTCGCCACATAACAGTCCCGACGTCGGGTCGAGCCCGATCCAGCCCGCGCCTGGAAGATAGACTTCGGTCCAGGCGTGCAGGTCGGTAAAGTCTTGCGCGGCGCCGGCCGGGCCTTCCAGCGGTTTCACGTCGGGCTTGAGCTGGATGAGATAGCCGGACACGAAGCGGGCGGCCAGACCGATGTGACGCAAGATCTGCACCAGCAACCAAGCCGAGTCGCGGCAGGAGCCGGAACCGGCGGTGAGGGTCTGTTCGGGAGTCTGCACCCCTGACTCGAGACGAACGATATAGCGGACTATGGCGTGCAGGCGCCGGTTGAGCTCGACAAGAAAGTCTGTGGTATTGCGCGGCTCGCGCGAGATTGTTGCGATGAATGCCTGCAGGCGCGGCTCCGCCGGCTCTGGCGCGACATAGGCCGCCAGGTCCTCGCGCAAATCCGCGGCATAGGCGAACGGCCATTTCTCCGCATAGGGCTCGATGAAGAAGTCGAACGGATTGATCACCTCGAGATCGGCGAGCAGATCTACCGTCACCGAGAATTCGGTGGCTTTTTCCGGGAACACGAAACGCGCTAGCCAATTGCCGTGCGGATCCTGTTGCCAATTCAGAAAATGCTGCGCCGGCGTCACGGTGAGTGAATAGCTCGGGATGCGGGTCCGGCAGTGCGCTCCGGGACGCAGTCGGATGACCTGCGGGCCAAGACCGATCGGCCTGTCATAATCGTAGCGCGTGACGTGATGGAGGCCGACGAGGATAGACATTGGTCTTTACTGTTCGTGGATACTAATCTGCCGCAGGTTGCGGTCAGAAACAAACCTACTCAACCGCCTATTAAACATGCAATTTCCGGGCCGTAATCATGTGCCAGAGATAGAAGCTTCGTCCACGCCTGCCGGCGGCGTCAATGAAAGTGACCTGGTCGCGCCCATGCGCCGGCTTGAACATTCGGCGTGCTAATCGGGCGACCGATACTAAATGGGGTACCGGAGCGCTGTCCGGCGTCGGGTTCGCTTCAAGTCGCCCGCATCAGGGCTTGAACGTCCTGTACTGGAGCTCAAGCATCCATGCCGACAGGCCCCAGAACTTCCGTGCCAAGCTGAGGAAGGGATACGATTTCTTTTCCGGGACTTCATTGGGGCCATCACGCTCGAAACGCGAATTTGCCTCACTGCTGGACAGCCCAATCTTGAGGTCTCGCTGGGTAGAATGATGCGGACCGTCAGGCGTATTCACCACCGGCTTCTGTCAACACGTTGTGATGCCGTCCCTGAGACTATATCGGAATTGGCGGACGGCGTGACGGCAAACATGCCGGTGTGCATTAATTTACCTGCACCCGATGACCGCTTCGGGTCTTGGGTGTGCGGAAGCGCCTTGGCGGTTGCGTTTGACACCTTGAGACTTCGGCGACGTGGCCGTGCGTCGCTATTTTAGTGGTTTGACGGTTTTTCGGTCTGGAAGGGATGACGGCCAACAATAAAGAAGGGCCCCGACATCGCTGCCGGGGCCCTTCGTAGCCACATGTGGGCGGTGCTACACAGTTACGACTTACATACAACCCAACTCAATCCAGCCGTAACTAATCTAAAGGCATCGTTGTTAGCCCCGGGCGGCTACACGATTACTGTGCTAGCGCAGTCGAAACCTGGCCGAAGGTTACGTTGAGCTGTGAGCCGAGGCCCTGCACAACGGCGATGATCGCGACCGAAATTCCAGCAGCGATGAGACCATACTCGATGGCGGTCGCGCCGGATTCGTTCTTCAAGAAACGTAGGACAAGCTTGTTCATTTGTAGCCTCTCGACTCTGTGACGTTACTAGAAATGTATATCTGGGCAGACATTTCAGTCGATTTAAAAAAATATGTTAATTTTTATTGAAATGGCTACGCTGATCTCTGCGATAAAACTCTGGGCATAGCCAACGTTTGTGACTGTACGGCGAATATCCCGACGCCGTGCCGGGCGTGCCCCGCTGACAGCAACATTGCCATAAAAATCACGGCCACTATTATCGACTCCGGCGACGGCAACACTAGTCAACAGGTTTTCGACTTCGTTAACCAACTCGGCTAGAAATTCCGTCACCGTTTGAGCACCTATTGTCCTGCCGTTCGTTCAGAAGATCACGCGCGATAGTAACGCGGGACGCCGGCCCGTCATCGTCGGAATCAACAGCGCCAAGAAGCTCATTTATGATCGACTCCAAATCAATGATCTCGTCCTGGCTACATTCACATGGGCGTCGATATCGTCGGCGAAGTGCCAATCATATTTTGAGCGTCCGAAATGGACGATGAACCGAAAAAGCCCGAACGATGAAAAGCCAGTCTCCAAGCCGGAGACACGGCGCAGGTCTCCTTAGGTAAGATCAACCGAGGCCTCTTTATCCCGGACGAGGCGCGGCATTGCTCCACGCTTCCTTCAGAAGACCCCGTCGTGCGATGGCGCGCTTGCGCTTCGCTAATCCTTCTCCACCATCAGGCTGGATAGAGGACTTTCACCTCCAAGCCGTCGATCATGCTAGGCTGCCGGGACCCTTAGTAACTACGTGTGGAAGGTGTTACCAAGTTACGGCTTACGCGGAGCAATCCAGCCGTAACCGATCTGAAGGGGTCCTATTTGGCCAGTTGGTCCGGTATGCCACCGAATTTCGCATACAGGCTGCCGCCAAGGTCATTCACGACCGCGATGATTGCAATTGCAATGCTAGCGGCGATGAGGCCATAATCCAGGACTTCCATGCTGGATTTGCATTTCAGAAACTTTCGGAGGTATTTCATTTAGTCTCTCCCATGCTAGCTAAGCGGTTGCGGGGATATCCGCTACGGGCTTAGCATCAGACGAAGTCGAATAACGGCTGTAGACCGATCGAATGCGTAGCGAATACCCACCCATCACCGACTATCCCGCCGCGATCAAGTGCGCCATTTGGTCGATGTGACGTAATCGAGCCCAGACTTTCGTTTAGTCCGGATGAATTGAGCGGACGCCGGCCGGCAGTGAAGATGGATAATTAATTTTCTAAGGAACACTTTTCACTGACGAACCAATCCTAACTCGTGTTGCACAACCCGGCGCAGGAGCAACGCTTGCAGCAAGGGTTGTCGGCCAACAATAAAGAATAGCCCCGGCGTCGCTGCCGGGGCCCTTCATAGCCACGTGTGGGCGGTGCGACACAGTTACGACTTACATACAACCCAACTCAATCCAGCCGTAACTAATCTAAAGGCGTCGTTGTTAGCCCCGAGCGGCTACACGGTTACTGTGCTAGCGCAGTCGAAACTTTGCCGAAGGTTACGTTGAGCTGTGAGCCGAGGCCCTGCACAACGGCGATGATCGCGACCGAAATTCCAGCAGCGATGAGACCATACTCGATGGCGGTCGCGCCGGATTCGTTCTTCCAGAAACGCGCGAAAAGGTTATTCATTGACCACTCCTGTTACCTTGACTCTGTCGCTGTGCGCCTAACCCTAGATCGCAACCCTTGCGAGGAAGTGAATCTCACCGTTCAAAGTCGCGAACATCGCGGCGTGCTTAACATTTGGTTATTGCTCTTAAACGGAATTCAGATTGGTCAATGTCAGAGGCATGAGACGCTCCCTTTTTGGCGCGGCCGTCCGCGTTCGAGAGATGCTCGATCTGTTGCGCCATGCTGAAGCCGATCAATACGTTAAATCAATGTTAAAGCTAATGCCTCATGATGTGTGCCGAAACAATCAGCCTAGCATATATGTCGACAATCGACCCTCTCTTACGCGTCGACACATTGTCACCATTAAAGGTGTCAAGGTTCGCGAGGGGATCGCGTCTAGAATTATATATGCTCCGCATGGGCGAGGCGTTGGCGCTAGTGGCTTTCCTGAGCTTCTGCGTGATGTGGGTGCAGTGGCAGTCCACGCCGGGTGTTTCCAAGGTATCAGGCGATTTCGTAAGTTTCTGGACCGCCGGGCAGCTGGCGCTGGAGGGTCACGCCGCGGCTGCCTATCAGGAGGTACCGCACTTTTTTAAGCAAGTAGACCTGCATGGAGACCCCGGCTGGGGATATTTGGCATTCTTCTATCCGCCGTTCTTCCTTCTGCTGTGCGCTGGCTTCGCGCTGCTGGGCTATTTTCCCGCTCTGTGCCTGTGGCTGGCGACGAGCTGCGCCTGCTATGTTGCCGCGCTGCGAGCGCTGCTGCCGAAGGGCTTGCGTGGAGGCGAGCCGGTCTGGGTGCTGCTCCTGGGTTATCCCGCGGTGATGGTGAATGCGGGGTTCGGGCAAAATGGATTCTTGAGCACAGCGCTGCTGGGGGGAGCGGCGGTCTGGCTGGACCGGCGGCCGGTGCTGGCGGGCATGTGTCTGGGTTGTTTGGCCTACAAACCGCAGCTTGGGATCATCGTGCCGCTAGCGCTGGCAGCTGCCGGGCGATGGCGGTGTTTCGCTATTGCGGGCGCGACCGTGCTGGCCATGGCGGCGGCGGCGACATTAGCTTTCGGGGCGGACATCTGGCCGGCGTTCAACGCCGCCATGGCAGAAGCGCGGCGGAATTGGATGGAGCCGATTAACCCGCCATACTTGCAGTATTGGATCACCGTCTATGGTGCCGTGCGTCTGCATGGCGGGCCGCTGGCGCTGGCCTATGTGGCGCAGGCGGTGGTTTGTGTGGCGGCAGCATTCATGCTTGTGCGCGCGTTGCTGCGGCGACCACCCGGCGCGCGGTCAGGCAGGGCGGAGGGAGCGGCGATCGCAGCCTGTGTGCCATTTTGCTCGCCCTTCATGCTGGAATACGATTTGGTCATCCTGGCCGTGCCGATGGCCTGGCTGCTGAGTGAGGCTTTGCGCGACGGCTTCCGGCGCGGGGAGCGCGCGGCCCTGCTGGGAGCATATCTGGCCCCGGTCCTGTTCAAGGTGACACTGTTCGACAACGCGATGAAGCTGGGTGTCATCGTCGCCGCGGCCTTGCTGTTCGCAGCAGTGCTGCGGCGAATGGCGGAGAAACCGCAGAACTTCACCGTGCGCGCCATCGCCGGTCATCCAGTCAATCACGAGCCGCGTGGGTAAAGGATCAAAGCTGCGCCCAGCGATGAGGGCGTCGCCCAAGCGTCTTTGGTCGCCGATGACATGAGCGTGCGCCGATTAATCTGCAAGACAACATCGGCACGAATGCGTGCTACAGCACAAGTGAGAATCCGACTAGCGGCGCCATCAATATAGAGACATAAATTAACAGATTGCGACCAATGATTTTTGAGCTACATTTCATCGATTTCTATATCTGAGGAATCACCCATTCTACTTCTTATTCCAAGTGAATATTGAAGACATCGCATAATTCCAAACGACACCAACTGCGATTCCGGCGAGTCCGTCGACGAGCCACCTCGAATTGCTTGCGAACATCCAATTCGCGATACCAACGTTGGCAACAGCGCCGATTGTGCAGACTAAATTAAAACTGATCCATCCGACCCACAGCTTTACGCCTTTCAGCTTTTGGTCACGATATGTAAGTGCATTGTTGAGCAGAAAGTTTGTTGTAATGGCAGTAAATGTCGCCGCCGTTTGAGCGGCAACGAAGCTGGTGTTTAAGAATTTGAACAGCAGCGTCAATAAACCGACATGTAAAAGCACGCCACTGCCTCCGATCAGCGCAAAACTGATAAATCGCACCGGAATATAACGACCGATCGATTTATCGAGAAGCAGCAAAAGGAACTCCCACATTGCCATTGAATCAAGCTTGCTTTCTCCACGCTGACGCGAACGAAATTGATATGGAACATCAATAATCTTCAATACTCGGTCGCTACTTGCGAAAATATCTAGCAGGATTTTAAAGCCGATCGAAGACAGTTTTGGTAACGACGCAAGAAAAGCTTCGCGACGCATCATAAAAAATCCGCTCATAGGATCGCTGAGCTTAGTGCCCGTGATCCAATTTGCGATATGCGTGGCGAATCGGCTCATTGCAAGTCGACTCCGGTCCCAGTCGCTCACGCCTCCACCTTCAACATAGCGGCTGCCGACTACAATATCTGCATCGGTAGCAGCCAGGAGTTGGAACATCCGTCGAAGAGCGCGTTCATCATGCTGGCCATCGGCGTCCATGACGGCAATTATTGGCGAGGCGGTCGACATTATGCCTTCCGCGCAAGCAGATGACAGCCCCCTGCGGCCGAAGCGGTGCAGGCATCTTATGCGCGGATCGGCCCGGGCGATCTCGCGCACGAATGACGCGGTGCCATCGGGCGAATTGTCGTCAACAAAAATAATTTCCCACGAAATACCTGGCAGCATTTCGGAAACCGCCGCGATCAAATTTGTGACGTTATCTCGTTCGTTGAAGGTCGGAACTATAATAGATAGTTCGGCAGCGGGCGCCAATGTTAAGCTGTTCAGAGAGATGAGATGCGCGGTCGGCAACGACAGCGTGTCAGGGACCTGAGCATAGTTCTGGGCGATCCCTTGTCGGCTCATATCGCGACGCCCCGAGACGCCAACGCGCGGCGAATTATCAGTGCCGCCACCACGAGAACAGCGACGAAGCTGACTGGCTGCTTCACGAATAGGAAAATCAGGATCAGAAGGCAGGCCAAACAAATGCCGACCAGATCATGCGCCAAGAAATCGCGCATGCGGCTTAGGCGGCAGGTACCGCCAAAGTTGGAGATGGTGAGATAAACGCCGTCAGCCACCAAAAGGGCTATATAGACAAGCTCCACGGGCGGCGCCGGCTTGGTGTCGGCGCCGTGCGCCGGGGACATATCGTAGTTGACCATCGGCGTTCGAGCCTCGCTTGCGCTCGCGGCGAGGCTAGACTCGGCTGCCCTAAGAAACATTTAACCTGAAGTTACGTTACAGAAACGGACTCCAATGCACGGTCATCGCGCTCCCTTTCTTTGCCGTATCTGCCCCAGTAAGTGCACGATCGAGACTCGGTGAGCCAAGCGACGGAAACATTCGCTTGTCGGCGACCGAGTTAGCCCTCAGATCAGTTACGGCTGGGTTTGCTCAGCGGCAGTCGTAACTGTGTAGCGCCGCCTGCAAGTGACTACGAAAGGCCGCGGCAACGATGCCTGGGCTTATTATGTTTGGCCGAAAGATGCGGTACGGCAGGACTCCCAAGAAGAAACACTGGTTCGATTACCGTAGAGCGCCCCGGCAAAATCAACTGGGGACCGTTCGATACTTGTCTCAATACAGACCCGGCACTAACCGAGCCGTACGCGCCGCGTAGTTCCGATAGTCCGAAAAGGCGCGCGACAGCACGAGTTCCTCATTCTTCATTCGCTCCAGCTGGAATACGCATTGCAGGGCCAGCAAGGCCAGCGCCCAGGGCGAGAAGAACTGCAGCGTTACTCCCGCGAGCGCGACCGCCTCGCCGAGATAGACCGGATGCCGGATTACGCTATACGGACCGCCGGTCACCAGCCGCCGCGCTTCCGGCAACATGCTGAGCGAGCGGCCGAGCTCGAGCACCGCATACAGCGCGAACGCCATGCCGCCGACAATCAGCAGCGTCGAGACGACATGAAGCTGGACCGAAAGCTCTCGCGGGGGTAACAAAACAATGGCGATGCTGAGGAACGTCCCAGCCACGGCAGCAAACCGTGGATAGAAGCCTGACGCTTTGCCAAGCGGCTGGCGGCGCAGCACCATCAGCAGCATCAGCACAAACATAAATACCTGCGAAGCAAGATTTGACGCTAGACCGGCGAGGGCGTGTGCGTCGGCCGTTGCGAGGGCGAACGATGCAACCTGCTGCGCGATGCGCGGGATCTGTATGGTTAGGATAAATCCATACCATGCGATCAACGGCGAGGCGGTTAGAAAATCGTACAGTTTGGTCCGCTCGAATGTCTGGAAAAATGCAACGATGGAATTGCGCTGCGCGTCGTTCGTGCTCGCCTGATAGATCACCATGTAGCCCTTGGATTGACTCCCATTAGCTCGAATCGAAGAACGCGGTACCAATTGTCCTGCCGCATTCTCTTCGATTACGCGGTGCCGCATGCCGTTTTCTCCAGTACTTCGCGCGTTGCCGCTCATGCCGAAGATCCCGCGATGGGTAGCGTCTCAATGATTGTTGATCATAGAAGAACCTGTAACAAATGCACCCATGGCCCGAGATGTAATGGATGGGTGTAAAACGCGTACGCGATGCCACAGATCAGCCCCGCGCACACTTGCAGGACGAAGAACGCACCGACGTAAGCGGCAAACTTGTTCATGGATTTCGCGGCTATTCAGCGAAAATGTTTCAAGTGTGATGGTCATTCATATAGGTCGATGCTTTTCAATAGTTTAATTGGCGCAGTTAACAGAAGCTTATCTGGTCGGCCGTAAACGACGACTAACCAATTGAACATGAAGTTGCTTTTGCAGCTTTACCCGATTTGAGGTTACGGGATTTTGCGGCCTGAGCACCGAGAACGTTGCAAGTTTGTTTTTCGATATTCTTTCTTTACTAACCATGATTCCTTGGCTGCATCCAAGGGGACGATACGGCCGAAGCAACACGCGACGACGGGATCAGGCGATCTGATCCGAGCCAGGCTCGAGCAGATTATCAACGTAGAGCATGAGGTGGTACAGCTCGTAGGCAATCTCGATTGGACGCTGACTATTGCGGTCGCGGCGGTCAATCTGGCTCTTGGACGTTTGGCACCATTGTTATCCGCGTGCCAGCGGAAAACTAAGGTGGGGGTGCCGCCCCACCGGCCGCTGCTCGCGCGAACTCGCCGCTTGCCGCGATGGCCGGCGGAACAGCCAGCCGTGTCACCACCGCGCGCGCCGCAGCTAGGCATAGCACCGCAATACCAATACCAGCCAGCACATCTACGAAATAGTGCGATCCATCGATCGGCGTGGCCGTTAGCATCAGCGAATTGATGCTGGCACCAAGCCAGCGTGCATTCGGCACCGGCCAGTAGGCCGCAATTAGGATCACCGCCAGCGCCGCATGCAGGCTGGGGAAAGTAATGATGCCTTCCGATCCAATCGCCATCACCAGGCGGAAGCTGCCGTCGCGCAAGCCAAAGAAAACCGGCCAGGCCGTATGGCTCATCGGCATCGCCGCGAGTCCGCTCTTGAGCCCATAATACAACCATACGCCTTCAGCCGGAAACAGCGCCGATATGGCGATCGTTGCCAACGCGGTGAAGATGAAGGCCAATATATAAACGCGCAGCCAGGGTAGCCGCCCGGTGAAGCCGAGCAGCAGCACAACCGCGGTCATCTGCACGCTTACCGACAGATAGATCACGTGCATTAACTCAAAGAAATGCGGCCACCGTTGCATGACCGCCAGCAACCCTTTCCAGTCGAAGCCGAGCGCGCGATCCATGCTGTCCAAGGCCGCATCCTGCAGTGGTAGTGCGGCCGTGGCCGCCACATAGGACAAGGGTGCGGCGACGGCGGCGAAGGCCATTACCTGCGCCGTGCTTTCCAGCGCTGAAGCGAGATTGTGATCATTGCGGCGGTCGCGATAGTAGCGGGCACCCAGCTTTAGCAACAAACAGATGCTGGCCGGTGCGGCAAAGGTCTTGAACGCGACCGTGACGCCGCCAAAGACGGCCATGATCAGCACGAAAGCGCCGACGCCACCTACCAAGGCCCAGATGATGGCGTCCAACCGGCGCAATCCAGCCGCATGCCAATTCATTAATGGATCCCTGCGAGCCCTTCGGCCTTTGCGCAAGTTAATGCATGGAGATATTGCCCCACGGTTAATCCAATACAGGCAAATGTTCCCCGCATGCTGGCTTTTAGGCCCAAAAACCGGCCGGAAATCGACCGTTGCGACAAATCGCACCAATCGAAACCGTGTACCCCAAGATGACCCCCGAAGTGGTGTAAATAATAGCACGCGTTGCTGTAGTCGGCGCTGTGTTTGTCATCGCTGATTTCTCCTGCGCCTGCGCTCTTCACGCTCGGCTAGTGTTCGTAATTGAGGAACTGTCCGAACACTCATTCTACGCGCGCGCGGCTCGCAGCCAATCGAAAACGGCGCAACATCGAATCGTTCTTAGCGCTCGCTTTGATTCTTTATTGCTCACCTGCGCGAAGGGGGTGGGCCAAAAAATTCGCTTGCTTCGCGCGCCGCAGTGGGCCTTGACAAATTTTGTGAGAAATTTTCGGCCGCTTGTAAAGCCGACGTCAAAGATTACTGATAGTTAATTTTTTATTATCCGGATTTGAGAGTACCTTTGATGCGTTGGTGAGAAAACGCGGCCCTTGAGGCCACCGCCGACAAAGTTTGATGGGAGGAACGACGCTAAAGCCCGGTGCCGTACGGCGCTGGGCTTTAGCTTTGCGGGTTCCGGCCGAGTTAGGGCAGTCACGTTTTTGCGCCGCAGTAATTGCTGCATTTACGTTTTAGAAAAATTGCCTGGTACAATCACGTTGCTCAGCATTAGGCCTCGGCCCCGAACGGAAAAGGGCGAATTCTATGCGGCCGCTATTGACCTGACGGATTTTTTGAACCAGCGGGATAGAGATTACTGCATTGGCACGATCTCATCTAGGTGGTGAGCCAAGGGTGCGGATGTCTGGGGTGCCGGCGGCCTGTAGTTAAGCGCCGAGTGCGGTCTGATCGTGTTGTAGTGCTTGCGCCATCGCTCGATGACGATCTGGGCCTCCTTCAGGCTGTAGAAGATTTCGCCGTTCAGCAGTTCATCGCGTAATTTGTTCCGAAATGCCGGCCTCGCGGCAAGCAATCTGGGTCGAATTGCCTTGACCCATCGACACTTCAATCTGGCGAAGCAGCGTCACGATCTGCTCAGCGCTGAACCTCTTCTTCGGCATGACCCAAGCTCCTTTCCAAGACAGTTTCTCTCAAACCGCCTGGTACAAAAAGGCCCGGTCAGGTCAAACTGATCGCAAAGCGAATTATAGACGTCGCCAAAAATGGCGAGCGCGATCCCGTCCGGCTCTGTGAGCAATCATTGATGCCCTTTGGCATCGAAGATGTGTCGATGCTGGTTGTTAGAGTAGGCCGTGATCGCGCCGCCCCAGCCTATGCTTCGGTCACGCACGCAGCGTGATCTTAGAGGGCCCGGTTTGTTCACTAGCTGGGGGCCCCCTCGACTGCACTCATATACTGCGGTCTGTCTTTGTGGAACTTTTTGGCGCTAGGTGCATTGGCTTTGGATTCAGCCAAACAAGTAAACCTGAAACGACGCGTACAAAATTGCGGACGCTATCGGTAATTCGGCTCCGCCGCGCCTTAGTTTTAGCGGGCTGTCCAAAGGAAACATCCATGAGAAATCTACGGCTAATATCCACCACGGCGGCAATATTGCTTCTGGGTGTGGGCGCCGTGTCGGCGCAAACCATGAAGACAGATGAGACGCCGGCGCCCGCTCCGGCGGCACAGCAGAATGCGCCGGCGGAGAAGGTGGCACCGGCCCTGAAATCCGGCCAAAGCAAAGCGCTCGAAACGACGGGCCAAACGGTGCCGACGGCGCCTGAAGCCGACAAGAAGCAATTGAAGAGTCAGACGATCGATACCGCTCCTACAGGCGCGGCGGTCAAGCGTTCATCCGACGCCAATGGCAGCGCGATCGTGAAGGACAAAAAAAGCGCGGCCGAAAGTGACGCTGGCGCGGCATCGCCGTCCGGCAAGTCTGCCGACGAAGATACACGCAGCACCACCGGTCAGGGAACGGTAAGCGAGGGGGTGGTCGGCGGTCCAAAACTCGTGAGACATCGGCATTATCGTCATCATCACTATTATCGAGATTGCTTGCCAAACATCTTCGACCACGGCAATTGCTGGCGCTAAGCATTCAATCATGTGTAGTGTGTTGCGACCCGGGGCAGCTGTTTGCTGCTCCGGCAGTTTTCTACACATCCGCCACGCGTTGGGACGCAGGTTTGTGCCAAACCTTGCAGCCTGAACGGCTGACGAAATTTCGAAATCCGACGAGCCGCCAGGGGGTTCTTTCTATTCGTGCTGTATCGCCAATACTGATCGTCCGCGCCAATGAGGTGATCGAATAAGGTTTGCCGATAGCAGCCATTGGTCCGTTTTTTCGGATTCCGCGAAATGTCTGATTTGAGTCCGCAATGCGCTCCAAACCAGACATAGACCAATCGCCGTCGACTAGCCGTGATTTATGAGTACGCGGCTTTGCAAGGAGACAGTATATGGGGCACTCGAGCGGAAACGTGATTTCCCTGGCATGCTGGAGTATGTTGGTCGGCTCGTAGGGCTTGGCATGAAATTTTGAGCCCGACGGGAGGGACTCAGGTCGTGACCGTCCCGACGTCACGATGACACCCACCTCAGGCCATCGCCGCGCGACCTGACCGGCCAAGTCTGACCCGTTCATCGAGCCAGGCATGGTTACATCCGTAAAAAGTAGCCTAACGTCCGCATTTATTTCGAGAAGTTGCAGGGCCTCGTCCGCATTTTTTGGCCTCGAGCACCCGATATCCGGCGTCCGAGAACATATAGGACGCCCCCATTCGTTCAAATACATCGTCGTCGACGATCATAACGAGGCCACGAGACTTGGACATGTTGAGGCAACCCTCACCATTGAAAACCGTTCCAGGTCAGATACGTAATACGCAAATCGTCAAAAATTGAATTGCGCTGGCATGGGACCGTAAAAGTGATCAATTTTGCACAGACTCGTCTTCAGTATGAGTTGTATGATTTTTGGTTCGGCTTTCTCTGGATTGCCTAATCGATAATTCCAGTGGTCCCTGGCAACTGACGCGCGTTGAAACGTATTGCAAGGACTTTATGAAACCGACCGGCTTTAGAGAACAGTTCACAAACATTGGCGACGCGTGTGCGCTCGCGCAGGCCATTGTCGACACTGTCAGCGAACCCGTTCTAGTGCTCGACAAAGAGTTGCGCGTAATCGCCGCCAGCCGATCTTTCTATTCTACATTCAAGGTTAGCCCCGAGGATACTCGAGGCAGCCATCTTTACGTATTGGGCGATGGACAATGGGACATTCCAACACTTCGCGTGCTGCTAGAAAAAATCATACCGGAGCAAGGTGAGATCAAGGATTATGAGGTCGAGCACGAATTTCCCGGTCTCGGACAGCGCACGATGCGTTTGAACGCCCGCCAGGTGTTCTATGAGGGAGGTTCCCACGCCACCATCCTGCTCAGTATCGAAGATGTCACTGACCGGCGCATGTTGGAGCGTGAAAAGGACGACTTATTGCACGAAAAAGATGAACTATTGCGAGAAAAAGATGTGCTGTTTGAGGAGCTGTAGCACCGCATTTCCAATAGTCTGCAAGTCATCGCAAGCATTATTCTGCTGAAAGCCAGAACCGTGCGGTCGGAAGAGACGCGTCTTCAGCTACAAGATACGCACAAGCGGGTCATGTCGGTTGCCGCCGTGCAGGAGCACCTCCATGCCCTCGGGACCATCGGGACTGTCGAAATTACGCCCTATCTTTCAAGGTTGTGCGAAGCTCTTTCAACTTCAATGATCGAGGGCACTCGGCCAATCACGCTGAAAGTGACCGGCGAAGAGGGTGCTGCTACCTCCCGTCAGGCTGAGAGCCTCGGCTTGATCGTCACCGAACTTGTTATGAATGCACTCAAATGACCTGACCGGGCTTTTTTAGACCAAGCGATGTGAGAAAATGAGCTTGGAAAGGAGCTTTGGTCATGCCGAAGTAGAGGTTCAGCACGGAGCAGATCGTGACGCTGCTTCGCCAGATTGAAGTGTTGATAGCGCAGGGCAAATCTGCGCCGGAGGCCTGCCGGGATACGGGCATATCGCAGCAACTACGCGATGAGCTGCTAAACGGCGAGATCTTCTACAGCCTGAAAGAAGCACAGATTGTCATCGAGCAATGGCGAAAGCACTACAACACGATCCGACCGCACTCGGCGCTCAACTACAGACCGCCAGCACCGCAGACATTCGCGCCCTTGGCTCGCCATCTAGATGAGATCATGCCGATGCAGTAATCTCTATCCCGCTGGTTCAAAAAATCCGTCAGGTCAGCTGTTCTGCGGAGACCGGCTCCTCTCGGTGAAGGTGTATAGGATTTGGTTGCCGGCCCGGAACACCATGATCGGGCTTATGGGAACGCTTATGGGCACGCTATGGGAACGGGCGTGGTGTGCCTACGCTCAATTATTGAATTCTCAGGAGGAAATGGCGCGCCCGAAGAGATTCGAACTCCTGACCCCCAGATTCGTAGTCTGGTGCTCTATCCAGCTGAGCTACGGGCGCCGATACCGCCGCCGGCAATCGAGCCGCGGAACCGGGGGATAGCTATCGCCTAAGTCTTTCATTGGCAAGGGTTGCCGCCGTCCAGGCGCACGACGCCGGGCAAGAGCCGGTGTCCGCACGCGATTGGCGCTATGCGCTCGCCCGCTCGCCGCGCCGCGAGTTGAGATCGACCGCACGGTCCGGGATCGTGATGCTGAAGGTGGCGCCGATGGTTCCCGGCACCAGGCGGATGTCGCCGCCATGGGCGCGCACCAGTTCGGCGGCGATGGCGAGGCCCAGTCCGGTGCCGCCGGCGCGCGTCGATCCCTGGAAAGCCTGGAACAGATGGGCCTGCGCCTTTTCCGGCACGCCCGGGCCGGTGTCGGATACTTCGATGATCACCACGCTGCCTTCGCGGCGGCCGGTGATGCGGATCTGGTCGCGCGCCGGATCGCGCGCGCCGCGCGCCTCCAGCGCCTGCACGGCGTTGCGCGCGACGTTGACCAGAACGCGGAATAATTGATCGTGATCGGCCTCCACCGTGAGCGCGCGTTCCACCGACACGATCCAGCGGATCGGCACGTCGAGGCCGAGGCCTAGTGCCTCGTGCACCTCCTCGATCAGCGGCCCGACCTCGAGCGTCTTGCGTTCGGGCGGCGGCTCCTGGGCGGCGCCGTAGGAAAGCGTCGACTGGCAGAACGCGATGGCGCGCTCGAGCGCACGCATTAGCTTGGGCGCGAAGCGCTGCACCTTTGGATCGGGCAAGGTGGACAATTGATCGGAGAACAATTGCGCCGACGCCAGCAGATTGCGCAGATCGTGATTGATCTTCGACACGGCAAGCCCGAGCGCCGCCAGCCGGCTCTTCTGGTGCAGCATCGAGGCGAGTTCGCGCTGCATGGCGGCGAGCTCGACTTCCGCCGTGCCGATCTCGTCGCTGCGGCCGGATTCGGCGATGATGCGCGCCGGATTTTCCGGATCGGCGCGGAACGTGATCATGTTCGCCGTCAGCCGTCCCATCGGCCGCACCAGCAGGTGATGCAGCGCGAAGAACACCAGCATCGCCGTGACGCCGGAGATCACCAGCGACAACAGCAGGATGTTCACCGAGAACGTCAGCATCGCCTTGCGTAACGGCGCCTCGTCGAGAATGATTTCGATAAATTGCCCTTCCGCCATCGGCGCCGGTCCGACGAGACGCATCACGTCGCCCGGCTGACAGAACAGCAGCGTATCGAAGGCGTCCATGATGGCGCGCCACCACGACACGTTGCGCATGTCGATGTCCTGCTTGATCTGCGACGGCACGTCGGACGCGGCGAGCAGGCGGCGCTGGGTACCCATCTTCATCGCCACCGCGCGCGCGCCGATGCTGTTGAGGATCTGCTTGGCGAGGCTTTCCGGTACCATGCCGCTTGGCGCGGCATCGAGCACCAGCGCGGCCGTGTGCGCCGCGGCCAGACGGTCATTGAGCCAGTTGAGCCGGAAATTGGCGATCGACGGCACGTAGATCAGGATTTCCGCCACCATCACGAACAGGACGGTGAGGAACAACAGCTTGCCGGAGAGGCCGATGCGCGGTCCGAGCGCGACACCGGAATTTTGGCGCGGCGCCGCCGGCGCAACGGGCCCGTTCGTTGGTTGGATTTGCGGTTCCACCAGAGCCTCAACCGAAAATTCGCAACCAAGCTATGATGCGCCGCACCCAGGGGCGGGTCAAACTCGGCGTGAAATAGTCGACGGCCGCGCGTTTGCCGATTTCCGACAGCGTTGGATAGGGCAACACGATGCCGGTGATCTGGCGGACATTGAGCCCCTGCGCGATCGCTAAGGTCCACATTGCGATCAATTCTCCGGCCTGCGCGCCGACGATTGTCGCGCCCAGGATCTTACCTTTCCTGTCGGTGATGACTTTTATGTGACCATGCGTTTCGCGTTCGGCCTGCGCGCGGTCGTTGTCGTGATAGGGCCAGCGTAAAATACGAATTTTCAGCTTGCGCGCGCGCGCCTGCGCTTCGCTCAATCCGGTCTGCGCCAGCTCCGGCGCGGTATAGGTCACCCAAGGCACCGCGTCATTGTTCACCTTGACGCGATGCCGGAACACCGCGTTCCGGATCACCAGGCCTGCGTGGTAATTGGCGGCGTGGGTGAACTGCAATTGGCCGGCCGCACAGTCTCCGATGGCATAGACGCGCCGATTGGCGGTCTTGAGCTTCTTGTTCACGAGAATGCCGGAGCGGTCGTATTTGATGCCGGCGGCTTCGAGATCGAGTCCATCGGTGGTCGACTTGCGACCGGTGGCGACCAACAGATAACGGCCTTCGACGGCCTCCTCGCCGGTCGCGCCTTCGAACGTCGCCGTCACGCTGCCGCTTACGTGCGCAACGCGTAGGACTTTGACGCCGCTTCGGATGACGACGCCCTCGCGATCGAGCTGGTCGAGCACGACGGCCGCGCATTCCGGATCGTCCTTGGCGAGCGGCACCGCCGCTTCCAGCACGGTCACCGCGCTGCCGAGCCGCCGGAAAGCTTGCGCCATTTCCAGTCCGATTGGACCGGCGCCGATGATAATGAGACGGTCGGGCCGCTCGGTGAGATTGAAAATAGTTTCATTGGTGAGATAAGGCCCTTCGTCGAGTCCCAGGATCGGCGGCAGCGCCGGCGTCGATCCGGTTGCGATCACGAAACGGCGCGCACGGATTTCATAGGCATCGCCAACGGTGACGGTCCTGCGATCCTTGAACTTGGCATGGCCTTTGATCACCCGCACACCGAGCCCGGTAAAACGCTCCGCCGAGTCGGTCGGGGCAACTGCCGCGATAACGCGCTGCACATGCTCGTGCACCTTGGCGAAATCGGCATCGACGGTTTGCGCCGTCACCCCGAACGGCGCGCCACTGCGCATGAGCGCGGCGCGCGTGGCCGCGGCCAGCAGGGCCTTCGACGGCACGCAGCCAGTATTGAGGCAGTCGCCGCCCATCTTGTGACGCTCGACCAGCACCACCGGCACGCCGAAGGCCGCCGCGGCCGCGGCGACCGACAAGCCGCCGGAGCCGCCGCCGATCACGCAAATGTCGGGTTTGAGAATTTCCGCCATGCGCTTGAAGTTTTTTGCCCCTAAAACTCTTGCCCTCAATAATACCGCAAATTTTACATCGCCGCGCCCGAGCGCGCGCGCAGTCTTTTCACCACCACCGGCACCAGAGCAAGCAGGCCGAGCGCGATCAGCGCACCGATCAGTTGCGGCGTCAGGATGTCGCGGGCGTCGAATATCATGTGGCAGTCGCTTCTGCCGGCGGAGAGGCAATCGCCGTTCGCGGCCTGCTGTGCGGCGATGACGCTGTCGAGGCCGGTGCCCGCAAAGGCATAGACCAGGGCCCCCGGGATAACGCCGAGCGCGGTTGCGGCGACGAACGGTGCCAGCCGCACGCCCGCGAAGGCCGGCACCAAATTGACCAGAAAAAACGGAAAGGCCGGTACCAGCCGCAAGAACAGAAGATAGCTGAAGGCGTCGTCGCGGAAACCTTGCGCCAATTGCGCGGCGCGCGGGCCCGCCCGCCGCAGCAGCGGCTCGCCGAGCGCGGTGCGCGCCACCAGAAAGATGAGCGTCGCGCCGATAGTCGAGCCGATGACGGCCGCGGATGCGCCAACCGCTAGACCGAACAAAAAGCCGCTGGTCACCGTGAGAAATGCCGCCCCAGGCAGCGACAAAGCGACGGCAACGATATAAAGCGCGATATAGGCGAACACGGCCAGGACACGGTGCTCGCTGACGAAGACGCCAATCGCCATGCGATGCCTGATCAGCACCTCGAGCGAGATCCCGCCTCGGCTGACGATGAAATAGGCTGCACCGGCGAACAAAACCACCACGATCAACGGCACGAGCCGTCGGGTCAGGCTGCGCGGTCGATTCGCGCTGGGCGGGGTCGCGGACATCCGGGCTATATACACGAGATAGGCGGCCCTAACGGCCCGGGCGGAGCGTTCTCACCGCCTTGTGAGCCCTTGTGACATGGGCACAAATGCCCGGGCACCCAAGCGCGCGGGTCGCATTGACGGGCCCAAGCCCCTCCCTTATAAGCCGCGCAAATCGCGTGCCGATCCGTGCCTGTGCGGGTTTTCATGGTCGAGTTTGGGGGCAACCGTGACGCCCCTATCGACACGGCGCGACCACCGGAGAACTAATCGTGAAGCGGACCTATCAACCGAGCAAGCTTGTACGCAAGCGTCGTCACGGTTTCCGCACGCGCATGGCCACTAAAGGCGGGCGCAAGGTGCTTTCGGCGCGGCGCTCGCGCGGGCGCAAGCGGCTTTCCGCCTGACGGCGGGTACACGGAGCCGCGCGCATTGCTTCCATGGAACGACTGAGGCAACGGGCGGATTTTCTGGCTGCAGCGTCCGGTATTAAGACGAACGCTGCCGCTTTCGTGTTGCAGGCGCGCAAGCGGACCGACGATGGACCGGCGCGGTTTGGCTTTACCGTGTCGAAAAAGGTTGGCAACGCGGTCGAGCGAAACCGGGTCCGCCGCCGCTTGCGGGAAATCGTCCGGACCACCGGGTCAAATCGGATACGAAGCGGACATGATTATGTGCTAATTGGCCGGCGCGCGGCGCTCACGGTTCCATTCGCGCGAATTGCCGAAGACTTCGAGGGGGCGCTGCGGCGCATGCATGCGGGGCGCAACGAGAAAACGGCATTCGGATGACCGATAATAAAAACACCATTCTTGCCATCGTGCTGTCGGCCCTGGTGCTGATCGGCTGGCAGTTCTTCGTCGCCATGCCGCAAGAAAAGGCGCGTCAGGAGAAACTGCAGGCCGAACAGCTTGCGAAAAAGCAACAGGTGCCGGCGCAGCCTATCCAGCAAGAACAACCGGCTGCCACGCCGCCAGGGGTGCCGCAGGCGCCCGGTCAGGCGACTCCCACCGCCGCGGCCGCCAGCCGCGAGGCAGCGCTTGCGGCCTCGCCGCGCGTCGCGATCGAAACCGACAGCGTGCAAGGCTCGATCGCGCTCAAAGGCGGACGCATCGATGATCTGGCGTTGGTCAAGTTTCGCGAAACCGTCGATCCAAAATCGCCGCCGATCGTGCTGCTTTCGCCGTCCGGCAGCCGCGACCCGTTCTACGCCGAATTCGGCTGGACCAATGCCGCCGGCGGCAATGTGAAGGTGCCGACGGCAGACACTGTATGGACGCAATCGGGCTCGGGCGCGCTCGGCGTCGGCCATCCGGTGACGCTGACCTGGGATAGCGGCCAAGGTCTCGAATTCCGCCGCATCATCGCGATCGACGACAAATATCTGTTCACGGTCAAAGACGAGGTGGTCAACAAGAGCGACAAGGCGGTTTCTCTATTTCCGTTCGCGCTGATCTCGCGCCACGGCACGCCGAAGACGCTGGGCTACTACATTCTGCACGAAGGTCTGATCGGCAAGTTCGGCGACGAGGGATCGCAGGAGATCACCTACAAGAAGATCGAAGAAAAGAAAGACATAGCCTTTAACGCGACCAATGCTTGGATGGGAATTACTGATAAATACTGGGCGGCCGTGTTGCTGCCCAAAACCGACGCCCATGTGATCGGGAATTTCCGGGCCGACAAGCTCGGTACGCTGGAGACCTATCAGACCGACTATTTGCTCGACGCACGCAATATCGCGCCAGGAGCGACCGCGACCGCGGACGCGCGCCTGTTCGCGGGCGCCAAGGAAGTCCGCGTCGTCAACGACTACGAAAAGCAGCTCAACCTCAATCATTTCGATCTGCTGATCGACTGGGGCTGGTTCTACTTCATCACCAAGCCGTTATTCTTCCTGATCGACTACATCTACCGGCTGGTCGGCAATTTCGGCGTCGCAATTCTAATCGTCACCGTGCTGATCAAGGCCGCCTTCTTCCCGCTTGCCAACAAATCCTATGCCTCGATGGCGAAGATGAAGGCGGTGCAGCCGCAAATGGCCGCGTTGCGCGCGCGCTATCCGGACGACAAGGCCAAGCAGCAGCAAGAACTGATGGCGCTTTATAAGAAGGAGAAGATTAATCCTCTGGCCGGTTGTCTGCCGATCGCCATCCAAATTCCGGTGTTCTTCTCGCTCTACAAGGTGCTGTTCGTCACCATCGAAATGCGCCATGCGCCGTTCTTCGGCTGGATCCACGACCTGTCGTCGCCCGATCCGACCAATGTTTTCAATCTGTTCGGCCTCGTCCCCTTCAATCCGACGACGCTTCCGGTCGTCGGCAGCTTCCTGCATCTCGGCGCCTGGGCGATCATCATGGGCATTACCATGTGGGCGCAGATGAAACTCAACCCGGCGCCGCCCGATCCGACGCAGGCGATGATCTTCAACTGGATGCCGCTGATTTTCACCTTCATGCTAGCGAGTTTCCCGGCCGGACTGGTGATTTACTGGGCCTGGAATAACTCGCTGTCGGTCGCGCAGCAGAGCATCATCATGCGCAAACACGGCGCGAAGATCGAGTTATTCGACAATATCAAGGCGATGTTCGGCAAGAAGAAGCCGCAGGCGTAGGCGAACAAGTTGTTCTTCTGACGTTTCTTCGACACGATGTTCTGGATCGCCGGGCGGCGCAGCGCGAGCCGATGGAAAAATTCACCCGCGATGAACTCGAAGCCGGCCGGCGCCTGTTCGCCGGCGACTGGCAGTTCACGGTTGCTGCCGGCTCGGCCCTCTCACTGCCACCGATGCGCGGGCCTGAGATCGCGCTCGCCGGCCGTTCCAATGTCGGCAAGTCGAGCCTGATCAACGCGCTCACTGGTCGCAAAAACCTGGCGCGCATTTCGCGCACCCCCGGCCGCACGAAGGAACTGATTTTCTTTAGCGCCGGCGGCCCTCTCACCGTAGTCGACATGCCGGGCTACGGCTATGCCGCCGCCGCCAAGGATAAGATCGCGGCCTGGACCGAGACGATCCACGCCTACCTGCGCGGCCGCGCCAGCCTCGCGCGCATTTACGTGCTGGTGGACGCCCGCCACGGCCTCAAAGACGCCGACGGCCCGATGTTCGACGTGCTGGGCCGCGCCGCCGTCAGCCACCAGGTCGTGCTCACCAAAGCCGACGCGGTGAAGCCGGCCGAGCTCGCCCAGCGCATTACCGAGGTCGAGGCGGCGCTCGCCAAACGCCCGGCCGCCTACCCGGCCGTGCTCGCGACTTCGGCGCATGACGGCGCCGGTATTGCGGAATTGCGGGCGGCGATCGCAAGGCTGTTGGAGGAGCGGAAGCGCTAGGACGCGCATCCAAACCCACGCCCAAATGGTTATTTTTTGCGCGACGATCAATTCGGATTCATGGAACTCGACCATGACATCCACTATTATAATACCTATAGTTCTATGAGGAGGTTCGCCGTTTTGGCGAACGGAGGCGGGCGTGCTCGATTCGACCGTGAATTTTATTCCGCCGGCTCCGGTGCCGCGTTCAGAGCCGCTGGGTCCGATCGCGCTGCTGCGCACGCTCAAAATCAATCCGCTCGAAGCGTGGACGCGGGCGCATTTCGAACAGCCGATCGTCATGGGCGGGCTGTCCATCGGGCGCGTCGCGGTGATCAGCGATCCGCGCGATCCGCCGCGTGCTGCTCGATAACAACGCCAATTATCGAAAAGACTGGATGCAACGGCGCATCCTATCGGCGGGCCTGGCGAACGGACTGCTCAGCGCCGAGGAAGGCCAATGGAAAGCCCAGCGCCGCGCGCTGGCGCCGCTGTTCTCGCGCAAGACGGCGCTGGCATTCTCCGCCGCCATGGTCGATTCGGCGCAAGCGTTGGTCGAACGGCTCGCCCGGCAGCAAGACCAGGTCGTCGATATCGCGGTCGAGGCGACGCGGACCACGCTGGATGTGCTGGAGCGAACCATCTTTTCCGACGGGTTCGGCCGGGCGGCGGAGGAAATCCGCCTGGCCATGAAAAGCTACTTCGACACGATCGGGCGGATTGACCTGTTCGACTTGCTCGGCCTGCCGGCTGCCGTGCCGCGGCCGAGCCGCTGGCGCCTGCGTCCGATGCTGCAACTGTTCGAGGACGCGATCGACACGATCATTGCCGCGCGCCGCCGGCAAATCGCAGAAAACAAGCCCGACGTGCCACACGATATTTTGACGCTGCTGTTCGAAGCACGCGATCCCGAAACCGGCGCGGCGCTCAGCGAAACCGAGATTCGCGCGAACGTCCTCACCTTCATCGCCGCCGGGCAGGAAACGACGGCCAATTGCATCACCTGGTCGTTGTATCTGCTGTCGCAGTCGCCAGCGTGGCGGCAGCGGATTCAAGCGGAAGCCGACCGCGAGTTCGGCGACGGCAAAGGCGACGTGGCCGACCGCCTCGTCGAAACGCGCGCCGTGGTCGAGGAGACCAACCGGCTCTATCCGCCACTCGCCGCCATGAGCCGCGCCGCGCTCGGACCGGACGAGCTCGCCGGCCGGCGCATCGGCCGCGGCACGATGGTGGTTATCGCGCCCTATGTGCTGCACCGGCACCACGCGCTGTGGACGCGGCCCGACACGTTCGATCCGAACCGCTTTCTCGACGGCGCACGTGACACGATCGACCGTTACGCCTATCTGCCGTTCGGCGCCGGGCCGCGCATCTGCATCGGCGCCACGTTCGCGATCCAGGAAGCGACGATCGTCGTGGCCGCGATCATGCGGAATTTCGATCTGGAGCTCGCGTCCAGCCACACGGTGTGGCCGGTGCTGAAGGTGACGTTGCGGCCGAAGGACGGCCTACCGATGATCGTCAGGCGCCGAATTCGCTGACTTTGTGACTGCTGCTTTCATCGTCGAAATTCAGCGCCGGCACATTGTCGGGTGCCGCCGATATCGGCTAGAACCCTGCGGCGTTTCAACGGAAAGCCGGCGCGATGGCCAAAGCCCCCAAAATCGACCCGCAGACGCAGGCGCGCATATTGTCGGAAGCGCTGCCGCATATGCAGCGCTATGACGAGGAGATCGTCGTGGTCAAATACGGCGGCCATGCCATGGGCGAGGAGCAGCTGGCGCGCGATTTCGCCAGCGACATCGTGCTGCTCGAGCAGACCGCGATCAATCCGGTGGTGGTGCACGGCGGCGGCCCGCAGATCGCGGCCATGCTCAAGAAACTCGGCATCAAGTCGGAATTCGCCGCCGGCCTGCGCATCACCGACGAGAAGACCGTCGAGATCGTCGAGATGGTGCTGGCCGGCTCGATCAACAAGCAGATCGTTGGCTACATCAATGCCGCCGGCGGCAAGGCGGTCGGGCTGTGCGGCAAGGACGGCAACATGGTGCAGGCGCGCAAGGTGACGCGCACCGTGGTCGATCCGGATTCGAATATCGAAAAGGTGGTCGATCTCGGTTTCGTCGGCGAGCCGGAGAAGGTCGACCTCACCGTGCTCAACCACTTGCTCGGCAAGGAAATGATCCCGGTGCTCGCGCCGCTCGCGACCTCGGCCAGCGGCGGCACCTATAACGTCAATGCCGACACGTTCGCCGGCGCCATCGCCGGCGCGCTCAAGGCCAAGCGCCTGCTGCTGCTCACCGACGTGCCCGGCGTGCTCGACAAGGACATGAACCTGATCAGCGAACTGTCGGTCGCCGACGCGCGCCGCCTGATCGCCGACGGCACAATTTCCGGCGGCATGATCCCCAAGGTCGAGACCTGCATCTATGCGCTCGACCAGGGGGTAGAGGGCGTGGTCATCCTGGACGGCAAGATCCCGCACGCGGTGCTGCTCGAATTGCTGACCGACCACGGCATCGGCACGCTGATGCACCGCTAAACCGGCCGATCCGCTAACATGGCCGCATGATTCGCGGTTTTAACTGCATTGTTGCAGCGGCAAGCGCGACGCTGGTGCTGGCGACGCCGACACATGCCGAGCTGACTTTGTGCAACCGCACCAGTTATCGCCTGGACGCGGCGATCGGACTGGAAAAGCGCGCCAATGTGGCGACCCGCGGCTGGTTCCGCGTCGATCCCGGCCAATGCCGCCAGGTGGTCGACGGCGCGCTCGATGTCGACATGGTCTACCTGCATGCGCGCACGCCGCCGGTCTACGGCAGCGCGCCCATGCCGCAAGCCGGCCACGCCGAACTGTGCGTGCGCGACGTCGACTTCGAGATCGCCAATGCGCGCGGTTGCCCGATCAGCCAGCAGCTGCGCTTCACCGCCGCGCAGCCGTCGGATTCGCCAAAAGGGCCGATGGTCAATCTGGCTGAGGAAGCCGACTACGACGACACGCAGGCGCGGCTCGCCGGCATCCAGCGCCTGCTGGCGATCGCCGGCTACGACGCCTATCCGATCGACGGCGTGCCGGGCGCAAAGACGCAAGCCGCGCTGGCGAAATTCCTCAGCGACCACAAGCTGCCGGCGGACAGCGCAACGAAGCCGGATTTTTTCGACGCTTTGCTGCAGGCCGCCGCCAATCCGGAAGGCGCCGGCTTTTCCTGGTGCAACGACACCAAATACACCGTGATGGCCTCGCTCGGCCTGGTCGAGATGGGTCAGATCGTCACCCGCGGCTGGTATCGCGTCGAAGCCGGCCAATGCCTGCGGCCGGACCTGCGCGGCGATCCGCACCGCATCTACACTTACGCCGAGGCGGTCGACGGCAACGGCCGCACGATTTTGCGCGGCGATGCGCCGCTGTCCTGGGGCGGCAAGGTTCCGCTCTGCACGCGCGACGGCAAATTCGAGCTCTCCGATCACAAGGACTGTGCGGCGCGCGGCCTGAATATGGCGGGCTTTACCGTCATCGATACCGGCGGCCAGCCGTCCACCACCGTGCGTTTCAAGGAGCCGCAATGAGGTCGTTACCTCGTTAGGTTGGTCTGCATCGCGGCGTATTTCTCCTGTGGCGAGCGGTAGCTGTTACGCTCCATTCCTGGAATCCGCGCTTCCATCTGCTCGACCATCGACTGCGCGAAAGGCCCGAGATGCAGATAGAAAATCATAAGCATGACGATGGTCTTGATCGCCCGCGGATTTTCCGACGCGCATTGTAAGAACGTGCGCCAGAAGAGTTCGCCGTGACTTGGAAGCTTGTCGATCAGCTTCTTCACCATCGCGACTCCCTCGATACGGACCCGATGGTTTGCCCTCAGAGTTCGATCGGGCCGGTCGGAATAGTCGAGAAGACGCGCCAGTCGCCGAAGGCGGTCACAATACGCCGCGGGCTCCAGCACTGCCTTCACGATGTCGACATAGTCCCGCAACACTTCGCGTTGCGGGCGGATAGTGTCGAAGTTCAAACCCTGGCCGCAGGTGTCGTTGAGCCCATCCGGCATGAGCTCGTGCCCGGCATGCAAGCGCCCTTCAGCAGCCAGGCGTCGAGTCAATTGAGTATTGGGAAGGGCGGTAAGCAGGCTGACGAGGCTGATCGGAATTGCGGATTCATGGATGAATGCAATCATTTCCTTGGCCACACTGTCCTTTTCCGTATCGAAACCGACGATGAACCCGGCAGTCACGAAAATCCCAGCGGCGTAGATCTTGTGGATGCTTCCACCAAGCTGCGGCGCGTATTTTGTTTCTTCCGCATCGCCACCAGCGCTTCAGTATTCGGCGTCTCGATTCCCACGAACACCGCAAAGAAATTTGCTTTTTTCAATAGGCGGAGGAGTTCCGCGTCGTCGGCCAAGTTAATGGAGGATTCGGTCGAAAACTCAAACGGGTAGTCGTGCTTCTCGACCCACGCGACGAGATGCGGGAGGAATGCCTTAACGGCCTTCTTGTTGCCGATCAGATTGTCGTCGACAAAATCGACATGACCTCGATAACCGAGATCAAATAATCGGTCGAGTTCAGCCAACATTTGCTCGACGGTCTTGGTGCGCGGCGCCCGGCCGTATAATTCGATGATGTCGCAAAACTCACAGGTGAAAGGACAGCCGCGGGAAAATTGCAGACCAATAAAGAGGTATTGATCGAACTTTAAAAGATCGAAGCGCGGTATCGGTGTCTTGGTGACGTCGACCTTAAAAAGTTCGGCCTGGAAAACACCCGCACGCGCGCCGGCATTCCAAGCATCGATGAATTTTTCGATGATACCCTCGGCCTCGCCCAAAACCTGGAAATCTGCCGATTTGTAGACATGCGGGCTGGAGGTAGCATCAGGGCCACCTACGACGACAGGCTTTCCACGCGCACGGCACATGTCGATGATGCGCAGCGTGTCGGGTTGTTGCACCATCATGCCGCCTGTCATCACCATGTCCGCCCAGTCGAGATCATCCTCACTGAGTTCTTCAGTGTTACGGTTGACGAGACGGATATCCCACTCCGCCGGTAACATCGCGGCGACGGTGATGAGTCCGAGGGGCGCGGTCGGATATTTGGCGCCCAAAAAATCGCACGAGGCCTGATAGCTCCAAAAGGTGAGCGAGCTGAAACGGGGATAGACCATCAGGACGCGAACAGTCGTCACAGGCAACTCCAGCGATTTGACCAACGGCCTATATACGCAACTTCTCTTGCCCACGAAAGGAGATAGTGCCAAGCATCTGTGGCTTTGCTCCCGTGGCGTAATCGCGCCAGATAGCCGACCATCTTGTTGATGATTCGATCAAAAAACGTACCGGCAAAGGCGCCCTCCCCGCGCACCCCTAGCGGGTTTGGGCATGTCGAGACCTGGGTCTTCGATCTCGACAACACGCTCTATCCGCATCATCTGCTGTGGCAGCAGGTCGACGACCGCATCCGCGCCTACGTCGCCGAATTCCTCAAAGTGTCGAAGGACGAGGCGTTCCGCGTGCAGAAGGATTATTACAAGCGCTACGGCACCACCATGCGCGGCTTGATGTCCGAGCACGGGCTCAACCCAGACGACTATCTGGAATACGTTCACCAGATTGATCATTCGCCGCTCGAGCCTAATCCGGCGCTCGGCGCGGCACTCGGGAAACTACCCGGCCGCAAGCTCATCCTCACCAACGGCACCCGCAAGCACGCCGACGCGGTGATGAAGCGACTCAAAATCGATCAGCATTTCGAGGATGTGTTCGACATCGTCGCCGCCGAGCTCGAACCCAAGCCGGCGCAGAAAACCTACGAGCGCTTTCTGGCGCGCCACGGCGTGGACGCGGCCAAGGCAGCCATGTTCGAGGATCTGGCGCGCAACCTGGAGGCCCCGCATGCGCTCGGCATGATCACGGTGCTGGTGGTGCCGGAAGGCCAGCGCGAGGTATTCCGCGAGAGCTGGGAATTGGAAGGCCGCGACGAGCCGCATGTCGACTATCTGACCGACGATCTTGCCGGATTTCTTGAGCTTGTGCTCAAGCCCGCTTGACATCCCCTGCCCGGCCCCCGACAAACCGCTGCCAAACTGACCGGGTTCGCCATGTCTAACGACAAGCTTGCCAAGATTATCGACGAGGCCTTCGAGGCCCGCGACACGATCGGCCCGAAGACCAAAGGCGCCGTGCGCAAGGCGGTCGACGGCGCGCTCGATTTGCTCGACCGCGGCGCGGCGCGCGTCGCCGAGAAGCGCCCGGACGGCTCCTGGCAGGTCAATCAGTGGCTGAAGAAGGCCGTGCTGCTGTCGTTCCGCCTCAACGACATGAGCGTCATTCCCGGCGGCCCGGGCAAAGCCGTGTGGTGGGACAAGGTCGACAGCAAGTTCAAGGGCTGGAGCGCCGCGAAGTTCAAGAAGGCCGGCTTCCGCGCCGTGCCCGGCTGCGTGGTGCGCCGTTCGGCTTTTATCGCGCCCGGCGTGGTGCTGATGCCGTCCTTCGTCAACCTCGGCGCTTACGTCGATAGCGGCAGCATGATCGACACCTGGGCGACGGTCGGCTCCTGCGCGCAGATCGGTAAAAACTGCCACATCTCCGGCGGCGCCGGCATCGGCGGCGTGCTTGAGCCGCTGCAAGCGGGCCCCGTGATCATCGAGGACAATTGTTTCGTCGGCGCGCGCTCGGAAGTGGCGGAAGGTGTGATCCTGCGCACTGGCGCGGTGCTCTCCATGGGCGTGTTCCTCGGCGCCTCGACCAAAATCTTCGACCGCGCGAGCGGACAGGTTCTGCAAGGCGAAGTGCCGGCCTATTCCGTGGTGGTGCCCGGCACGCTGCCGGGCGCAAACGGTGGGCCCGATCTTTATTGCGCCGTCATGGTCAAGCGCGTGGACGAGCGCACGCGCGCCAAGACCAGCATCAACGAATTACTGAGGGATTGAAGGCGGAGGACCGATGACCGCCGACCCCGTCGCCCTTGCCCGCGATCTGTTGCGCTGCCGCTCGGTGACGCCGGCGGAAGGCGGCGCGCTCAAGTTCCTTGAAGCGACTCTGAAAGCCGCCGGCCTCACCGTACAGCGCATGACCTTCAGCGAACCGGGCGCCGACGACGTAGAAAATCTCTACGCCCGTATCGGCACGGCCTCGCCACATCTAATGTTCGCCGGCCATACCGACGTGGTGCCGCCGGGCGACGAGAAGGCGTGGCGGCATCCGCCCTTTGCCGGCGAACTGGCCGGCGGCGAGCTTTACGGGCGCGGCGCGGTCGACATGAAGGGCGGCATCGCCTGTGCGCTCGCCGCCGTGCTCGATCATCTCGCCGCCAACGGTGGCAAGCCGCAAAAAAACGATAGAGGTTCGATTTCGTTCCTAATCACCGGCGACGAGGAAGGCATTGCGGTCAATGGCACGCCCAAGCTTTTGGCCTGGGCCGCCGCGCGCGGCGAGACGTTCGACCATTGCATCCTGGGCGAGCCGAGCAATGTCGCCGAACTCGGCGACACCATCAAGATCGGCCGCCGGGGTTCGCTCAACGGCCACCTGATCGTCACCGGCAAGCAGGGCCACGTCGCCTATCCGCAGCGGGCGGAAAATCCGATCCGCGGGCTGGTGACGCTGGTCGCGGCGCTGCAGTCAAAGCCGCTCGACACCGGCACCGCGCTGTTTCCGCCCTCGCATCTCGAATTCACCTCACTCGACGTCGGCAACAAGACCGTCAATCTCATTCCCGGCGAGGCGCGCGCGCGTTTCAACGTCCGCTTCAACGACAAGCACACGCTCGATTCGATGAAAAAACTGCTCGAGAAGCGCGCGGCAAAAGCGGCAGCCGGCAAAATCCGCTACACGTTCGAGTGGGAGCCGTCGAACGCCTGGGTTTTCGTCACTGAGCCGGGCCCGTTCACCGAGTTGGTGGCCGAGGCGATCACGAAAGTCACCGGGCGCAAGCCGGAGCTCTCAACCAGCGGCGGCACCTCCGATGCGCGCTTCATCACCGCGCATTGTTCGGTGGTTGAATTCGGCCTGGTCGGGCAGACCATGCACGCGGTCGACGAGCGCGTGCCGGTCGCGGATTTGCAGGCGCTGACGAAGATTTACCGGACGATTATCGATAAGTATTTCGAGTAACCGAACTTGTCATGGCCGGGCTTGACCCGGCCATCTCGCTTAGGTGTGCAGTGCCTTCCTAGGCGGGATCACCGGGACAAGCCCGGTGATGACAACTCAATAATCGACCTTCATCAAATAAAGCCCGTCCGGCGGCGCCACCTGGCCGCAGGCGGTGCGGTCGTGCGCGTCGAGCACGCGCGTGAGATCGTCAGCGGTCCATTTGCCCTCGCCGGCCATCACCAGCGAGCCCACCATGGAGCGCACCTGGCTGTGCAGGAACGAGCGCGCCGACGCCAATACGTTCACGTCGTCGCCGTCGCGCACAACGTTGAGCACGTCGAGCGTCTTCACCGGCGATTTAGCCTGGCATTCGCTCGAGCGGAACGTCGTGAAGTCGTGATTGCCGATCAGCCGTTGCGCGGCGGCGTGCATGGCCGCGGCGTCGAGCGGACGCGGAACGCGCCAGGCGTGGCCGGCGTCGAGCGTCAGATCGGCGCGCCGGTTGATGATGCGATAAAGGTAATGGCGCTTGATCGCCGAGGTGCGGGCGTTGAAGCCGTCCACCACCTGTTCGGCGGTAAGGATCGCCACCGGATGCGGGCGCAAATGCGCGTTGAGCGCGTCGCGGATCGTGTCGATGTCCCAGTCGTTCGTCAGATCGACATGCGCCACTTGGCCGCGCGCGTGCACCCCGGCATCGGTGCGCCCGGCGCCCTGCACCAGCGTCTTTTCGCCCGACAGCGCCTCGACCGCCGCGGTCAGGACGCCTTGCACCGTCGGCCGGTCGGCCTGGATCTGCCAGCCGGCGAAAGGCGCCCCGTCATATTCGATGGTGAGCTTGTAGCGCGGCATACACCGCTATTTTCCCGCGAGCTTGGCGGCCGCGTCGTGCACGCTTGCGTCGATGAGCGTGGCGATCGGCACGGCTTTCGGAATTACGTGGGCCTTCACAAACAGCTCCTGCATCCATTCCAGGCGGTCGACGGGGATCGCCAGCGTCGGATCGATCAGCTTGTTGGCGAGCGCCTGGTCGGTGATGAATTCGGCGCGCTTGTCATCCGGCTTGGCATGCGTCAGCTCATGCGCCAGCTTGATGGTTTCGGCACGGTGGGTGGCGGCGTATTTGTAGGCGTCCATTTCCGCCGCGACGAATTTCACCAGGTCGTCGCGCCGCTCGGCCAGCACCTTATTGGTGGTCGCCACGCACAGACGGAGAAATTTCGGAACCGCGGTGCTGCCCTTGGCCAGCACGTGGACGGTCGGCGGCATGATCGCCTCGAACTCGTTCGACACCACGGCGGCATCGGTGATGCCGGCGATCAGCGATTTATAGCGGTCGAGATCAGCGCCTTGCGTTGCCAGCTTCACGTCCGCGGCCGGCACGTTCGCCTCTTCTAACATGCCGCGGAACAGCAGATCGGGCAGTGAGCCGGGCGAGGAAATCGCGACGTTCTTGCCCTTGAGATCGGCCAGCGTCTTGATCTCGGTTTTGGCCAGCACGACCTGCGGCACGCCCGGCCAGGTGCAGCCGACGATCTTGACGCCGGTGCCGCGCGCGCTGGCCACGATCGATTCGGCCGCTCCCATATCGACGCTATCGATCTCGCCGGCGATCAGCGCTTTCATCAGCGTCGAGCCGGCTTTGATCTGGAGGATTTCGACCTTCAATCCGTACTTGGCGGCGAAACCGCCTTTGTCGATCATGGCGATGAAGCCGGCATCGCTTTTGGCTTCCAGGATGCCGTGCGTCCAGACTTTATCCTGCGCGGTCGCGGCCGAGAGACCAGCGGCGAGAAGCGCTACGGCGATCAGTGGCGTTTTCAATTGCGGCAACATATTCTCCTCCATATGACGCTTGTTGCAGCACGCTCTTGCGGCGTTCCCTAGATGCGGAACTCGACGCCGCGCTTGGCGCCTTGCGTGACGCCGAGAAAAAGCTCCTCGAGCGCAGGTTTTTTCTTGATCAGTCCCTGTTCGTGCGAATAGCCGATCAGCGTCTCCAGATTTTTCCGGTTTATGGGCGTCAGGCCGTATTCCCAGGGATCGGTCCCGAGGATTTTCTCCTGCTCCTCCCAGGCTTCGCGATACCAAGCGAGAGGAACGATGCGCGGGTTCTGTATGCGCTCAATCGCGATGGCCTTCGACTCGTCGAAGGCCTTGAACAGATTAACAGCGACCCAAGGATGCCGCTCGACCAGCGATTGTCGCAAGCCCATCACATGCATGATCGGAAAGATACCGGTCTTTTTATAGTAGGCGATTTCCTCGTCCTTGTACGAAGGGAACAGCCGCGCCACACGCGCATCCTTGGCGAGCAACGGCTTGATCAGATCGGAATGCAACACCGCGTCGAGCTCGCCTTCCGCCAGCATGGTCTCGACCGATTCGTCGGCGGCAAGCCGCGTCGGCGCGAGGCCTTCCGGCAGCGCGACCTTGACGTCGTCTTCGAGCTCGGCGAACCATTCGATCGATTCGAGCGGCACGCCGTATTCGTGTTCGAGGATGCCGCGCATCCACAACACCGCGGTGGTCATCATCGTCTTGACACCGACCTTGCGGCCGATCAGGTCCTTCGGCTTGGCGATGCCCTTGGCGGTATTGATGAACATGAAGCCGTGGCGGAAGCGGCGGTGCAGAAAAACCGGAATGGCGCGGAATGGCCAGCCGTTGTCGTGCGCCGCCAAATAAGAAGAGCCGGACACTTCGGCCACGTCGAATTCGCCGCCGCGCAGAAAGCGCCAGTGCCGCGTCGCCGAATCCATCTTGGTCAGGATTGTGAGATCGATCCCGTCCGCCCGCACCTTGCCTTCGATCAGAGGGCGGACGATTTCATAGTCGCCGCAGGCCAAAGTGAGCGGCAGCTTTTTCGACATGCGGTGACCTTTGCTTGGTGTGCGGCCCGATAGCGGGGACTGTAAACAGCGCGGCCTATGAGGCAAAGGCCCACCAGCGGGGCATTTTAGGGCCGGCGGGGCGCGTTTGATTCACCTCAAATCCGGCCACGGCGGGTTTCCTATACTGAGGCGTGAATATGAGGGCTATGGCTATGAAGCGCGAATTCAAGCGGCAAATCGTCGATCTGCTCAACGAGCATCGCATCATGACGATCGCCACCAACCGGCCGGACGGCTGGCCGCAGGCTACCGTGGTCGGCTACTGCAATGACGGCATGGTCATTTACTGCATGATTTCCCGCGATAGCCAGAAATACGTCAACATCATGCGCGACCCGCGCGTGTCGCTCGCCATCGCCAGGGACTACCCGCAGCCGCTGCAGATCAAGGGCCTGTCGATCGCCGCGACCGCCGCGGTGGTCACCGACCAGGGCGAGATCGACCACGCCGCGGACATCCTGCTGCACCGCTATCCGGAATACAAAGTGATGCCGCGCCCCGACCCCAAGGCCGTGCCGACGCTGCGGCTGACGCCGGAGATTGTTTCCGTTCTCGATTATTCCAAGGGCTTCGCACACAGCGATCTAGTGCGCGTCAGCGAGGGCGATCTCGCCGAATTCATCGAAGCGCGCCGGCACCATTGGGCGGGATTTCACGCGGCCTGAGTCACGCTAATCGCGTGCCCGCTTTGACCGCGGTGCCGCGCAGAAATTCGTCCACACTCATCGGCTTCTTGCCCTCACGCTGAATTTGCACGAGCCGCACGGCGCCGTCGCCACAAGCGATGGTCAATTGGCCGTCGAGTACCGTGCCGGGTGCACCTTTGCCCTCGCCTTTGGTCGAGCGCAGCACCTTAACGCGCACGCCGCCGAGTTCGAACCAGGCGCCGGGAAACGGCGACAAGCCGCGGATGTGGTCGTGCACCACGCGCCACGGTTTGTACCAATCGATGCGCGTCTCGTCCTTGGCGATCTTGGCGGCGTAAGTGACGCCCGCTTCCGGTTGTGGCGTGAGCACGAGCGTGCCGCGCTCGGCGGCGGTGAGCGCGCGCAGCATCAGATCGGCACCCAGCCGCGCCAGCGCGTCGTGCAGATCGCCTGCGGTCATATCCGGTTGAATTGCAACGCGGTCCGCCATCGCCATGGCGCCGGTGTCGAGGCCTTCGTCCATTTGCATGATGGTGACGCCGCTCTCGGCGTCGCCCGCCATGACGGCGCGGTGGATCGGCGCCGCGCCGCGCCATTTCGGGAGCAACGAGGCGTGCACGTTGAAACAGCCGAGCCTTGGCGCATCGAGTACCGGCTTGGGCAGGATAAGGCCATAGGCCACCACCACTGCCGCGTCGGCCTTGCCTGCGCGGAATTCGGCCTGCACGGCTTCGTCCTTCAGCGACTTCGGCGTGAATACCGGTGGGCCGAACCGCCGCGCTTCGCGCTCGACCGGCGTGACCTGCAATTCCATACCGCGCCCGGCGGGCTTGGGCGCACGGGTATAGACCGCAACGATCTCGTGCCCGGCTACTGCCAGCTCGATGAGCGTCGGCACCGCGAAATCGGGCGTGCCCATGAAGATTAGGCGCATGCAGGCCTCGCCCAGATTAGCCGATGTGATGCGAAGGCTCTTTGTCCTCGGAGAGCGGCTTGCCGGTGCCGAGCTTCGCCGCCTTTTTGAACCGCTTCATCACCATGTCGCGTTTGAGCTTGGAGATGTAGTCGATGAACAGCACGCCGTTGGTGTGGTCGATTTCGTGCTGCAGACAAGTGGCGAGCAGGCCGGTCGCCTCGATCTCCTGCGGCGCGCCGTCGCGGTCGAGATATTTCACGCGCACCGCCGCCGGCCGCGTGACTTCCTCGTAATATTCCGGGATCGACAGGCAGCCTTCCTCGTAGGTCGCCTGCTCGTCGGCTTTCCAGACGACCTCGGGATTGATGAAGACCTGCGGCGCCTTCGGCTCGTCCTTCTTGGCGAGGTCCATGATGACCACGCGCCGCGGCACGCCGATCTGGATGGCGGCGAGCCCGATGCCCGGCGCCGCGTACATGGTCTCGAACATGTCGTCGATCAGCTTGCGCAGCGAGCCGTCGACCGCGGTCACGGCTTCCGATTTGAGCCGCAGCCGCTTGTCGGGAAGGATGAGGATGTCGCGCACCGCCATGCGCGCGATGTAAGCGGTAGCGCTTTCTGGGTCAATGCGCGCCGCCGCGCCCCGGAATGACAAAGAGGAGCCTTGAGCCACAAGCATTCTCGCCCTACCGTTCGCCCTTCGTTCGCAAGGCTGGTCGAATCAGGCTAGAAGCTCTCGCATGCCGGAAACCGCCGTTCTGATTGCCGTTTGTTTGCTCGCCGGGCTCGCCGCCGGCGCGCTGATTGCGTGGCTCATGCGCCCGCGCGTGCCGGCAACGGACCCGGCTGCCGAGCAACGGTTGCGCGAACTCAATGCGCGGCTCGATGCCATGGGCAACTGGCTGCAAAATTCGCATACGCAATTGCAGCAGACCGTGAACACGCGGCTCGACGCGGTGACGCAGAATCTCGGTGAGTCGATGAAGACCTCAACCAAGAACACCACAGATCATCTGCAGCAGTTGCACGCGCGGCTGGCGGTTATCGACAGCGCGCAGAAGAACATCACAGATTTGGCTTCGACCGTGACGTCTCTGCAAAAGGTTTTCGACAACAAGCAACGGCGCGGCGCCTTCGGCCAGGGCCGCATGGAAGCGATCGTTGCCGACGGGCTGCCGCAAGGCGCCTATGAATTCCAGTTCACGCTGTCAAATAATTCACGCCCGGATTGCTGCATCCACATGCCGGACAACCGCCATCTCGTCATCGACGCCAAATTCCCGCTGGAGGCAACAACCGCGCTGGAAAACGCCAAAACCGACGAAGAGCGGCTTCAGGCGACGCGCCAGCTGCGGCAGAACCTGGGTAAACATATCGACGACATTTCCGGGAAATACTTGATCAAGGGCGAGACGCAGGACGTCGCCTTCATGTTCATTCCGTCGGAGTCCATGTTTGCCGAACTCTATGACGCATTCGACGATGTCCTGCAGAAGGGCTACCGGGCCGGTGTGATCATCGTGTCGCCGTCGCTTCTGATGCTGGCGATTCAGGTGGTCCAGCAGATCCAGAAGGACGCCCGCATGCGCGAGGCGGCGGACAAGATTCTGAAGGAAGTCGCGCTCATGATCGAGGACGTAGCTCGACTTAAAGACCGCGTCGAAAATCTCGACAAGCACTTCGGCAACGTCAACAAGGACATCGAACAAATCGTCACGTCGGCCGAGAAAATCCTAAGTCGCGGCGAGAAAATCCAGAGCGTCGAGTTCAGCGACGAGGTGCCAAGCGCTCAGATCATCGCCGCGCCGATCCGCAAGCTGGAAGCCGGCGAATAGCGCATGACCGCCTCGCCCGACCGCGTCGAGCCGCGCCCCTCCTTCCTCGACGCGCTGGCGGTCTATCTCAAGCCGCGCGTGCTGATCGTGATGTTCCTCGGCTTCTCGTCCGGGCTGCCATTGGCATTGTCGGGCGCGACACTGCTGGTCTGGATGCGCGAAAGCGGCGTCGATCTCGGCACCATCGGCCTGTTCTCGCTGGTCGGCACGCCCTATACCGTAAAATTCCTCTGGTCCCCGCTCACCGACGCGCTCGACGTGCCGCTGCTCGGACGCTGGCTCGGCCGCCGCCGCGGCTGGCTGGTGTTCACGCAAATCCTGCTGATGGCGGCGATCGTGTTTCTCGGCTCGACCGATCCGGCGTCGGCGTCCGCCTTGGTCGCGCTCGGCGCATTGCTGGTCGCAACCGCGTCCGCCACGCAGGACATCGTGGTCGACGCCTTCCGCGTCGAGAGCCTGCCGGAAAACGAGCAGGCCGCCGGCATGGCCTCTTATGTCGCGGCCTATCGCATCGGCATGCTGGTCTCGACCGCCGGCGCGCTTTTTCTGGTCAGCGCCATCCAGACTTACGGTTTCGACAAGCAGGCGGCCTGGCACTGGGGTTATGTCGCGATGGGCGCGCTGGTGCTGATCGGCACCGCGACCGCGCTTGTCGCCACCGAACCGGAGCGCTCGGTCGCCGCCGAGGCTAAGCACGCCGGGCAAAAGCCGCTGGCGCGCGTCATCGAAGCGGCGGTCGGCGCGTTCAAGGATTTTCTGAGCTACGAGATGGCCATCACGATGCTGGCCTTCGTGGTGCTGTTCAAGTTCACCGATGCGCTGTCGGGCGCCATGACCGCGCCGTTCGTGATCGATCTCGGATTTACACGCAACGAATACGCCGCGATCGTGAAGGGCGTCGGCCTTGCGGCGCTGCTCGCCGGCGGCTTTGCCGGCGGGTTTGTCGCGCGCGCGCTGCCGCTGTCGACCAGCCTGTGGATCGGCGCCATCCTGCAGGCGGCGGCCAATCTTGCATTCTCCTGGGCCGCCGGGCGCGGCCACGACCTGACCGCGCTGACTATTGCCATCACGCTGGAAAATTTCGCCAGCGCCATCGGCACCGTGATGTTCGTCGCCTATTTGTCGGCGCTCTGCCAGAACCCGCTGCACACGGCGACGCAATACGCACTATTGACGGCGCTCGCCGCGGTCGGGCGCACGTATCTGTCGTCGGGCGCGGGCTTCATCGCGGAGTCGACCGGCTGGGCCTGGTTTTTCGTGATCTGCGCGCTGGCAGGTCTGCCGAGCCTCGTGCTGCTGGCCTGGCTGCAACGGCGCGGACATTTCAAAAGGCTGGAGCCTAAAACAGGGTCCGCTGCTTGATCGCCGCCGACAGCGTGCCCTCGTCGAGATAATCGAGCTCGCCGCCGACCGGCACGCCGTGCGCGAGCCGGGTAACCTTCACGTTCGCCTCGTGCAGCAGCTCGGTGATGTAATGCGCGGTGGTCTGCCCGTCGACCGTGGCGTTGAGCGCCAGGATGATTTCCTTCACCTGCAGACTCATGCGCGCGCGAGATCAACGCGTCGATCGACAGGTCCTGCGGGCCGACACCGTCGAGCGGCGACAGCGTGCCGCCGAGCACGTGGTAGCGACCATTGACCGCGTGCGCCCGCTCGAGCGCCCACAGATCCGCGACGTCGGCGACGACCACGATGATCGATTGATCGCGCTTGACATCGGTGCAAACCGTGCAGGGGTTCTGCGTGTCGATATTGCCGCAGGTTTTGCAGACGACGATCTTCTCCATCGCGGTCTGCAAGGCGGCGCCAAGCGGCGCCATCAACAATTCGCGCTTCTTGATGAGATGCAGCGCCGCGCGCCGCGCCGAACGCGGGCCGAGGCCCGGCAGTCGCGCCAGCAGTTGGATCAGGCGTTCGATTTCGGGTCCGGCGACGGCGGTGGGCATATTTATCTGTCATTCCTGGGCGCCGCAAAGCGGCGAACCCGGAACTCATAATCACAAACCGGGGTTATGGATTCCGGGTCCGCGCCTTCGGCGGGTCCCGGAATGACGTAGAAATGAGCGGCGGAAGACATTAAGTCAGATTCATCCCCGGCGGCAGCGCCATGCCGCCGGTGAGCGCCTTCATCTTGTCCTGCATGACGGCTTCCGCCTTGCGGCGCGCGTCGGCGTGCGCGGCCACCAGCAGGTCCTCGACGATTTCCTTTTCCGTCGGCTTGAACAGGCTGTCGTCGATCTTGACGCCCTTCAGATCGCCTTTGGCGGAAAGCCGCACGCTGACCAGGCCGCCGCCCGATATGCCCTCGACCTCGATCGAGTTGAGCTCGGCCTGCAGCGCCTGCATCTTGGATTGCAGCTGCGCGGCCTGTTTCATCATGCCCATGAAATCGGCCATCGCCTATTCCTCGTCTTCGCTACTCGGATCGGGTAGCGCGTCGCCGCCGTCCGGCGCGTTCTGCGTCACGCCGACCACCTTGGCGCCCGGGAAACGCTTCAACACCGCCTGCACCAGCGGATCATTCTGCGCACCGCGCTCGAGCTCAGCCTGACGCTCTTCCGCCTGCGCGCGCACGGTCGCGGTGCCCTGCTCCTGCGAGACCACCACCATCCAGCGTTTGCCGGTCCAGGCGGTGAGCTTGCGCTGCAGGTCGTGCACCAGCGTCTTGGGCGCGCTCGCCTCGAGCGCGATTTCGAGCTGGCCGTCCTCGCAACGCACCAGCCGCACGTCGCGTTCCAGCGCCATCTTCACCGTGATGTCGCGCTTCTCGGCGGCGAGCGCAATCAGCGCCTCGAACGAGCCGATAGCGAGCGTCGGCGCCGCGGCCACCGATTCACGCATCTCGACTGCCGGATTCTCGGAAAGCCGCGGCGACACCGCCGCGGACGAGCGCGGCGAGCCGCGCGGGGCGTCGTAGCGCGGCGCGAAGCTTTGCGCTGGCGCCGGCGCGGAAGCCGCGCCCCCATTGCCCTGCGGACACGCGGGCGCGACGCCCTCCTCGCTCAACGAACGCACGATCTCATCAGGCGTCGGCAGGTCGGCGGCATAGGCGATGCGCACCAGCACCATTTCGGCGGCGGCGACCGGGCGCGCGGCGCCCTGCACCTCGCCGACGCCTTTGAGCAGCATTTGCCAGGTGCGCGACAGCACGCGCATCGAGAGATCCTTGGCGAAGGCGCGGCCGCGCACGCGCTCGGCTTCCGACAGCGACACATCGTCGGCGACCGTGGGCACCACCTTCACGCGTGTGACGAAGTGGGTAAATTCGGCGAGATCGCTCAACACCACGCCGGGATCGGCGCCGATGTCGTATTGCTCGCGCAGTTCATTGAGCGCGACAGCGACGTCGCCTTTCAGCAACGCTTCGAACAGGTCGACGATGCGCACGCGGTCGGCAAGGCCGAGCATCTGCCGCACATCTTCCGCCGTGACCTTCCCCGCCGCGTGGGCGATGGCCTGATCGAAAAGCGACAGACTATCGCGCACCGAGCCTTCGGCCGCGCGCGCGATCAGCGCCAGCGCAGCCGGCTCGACCTCGATCTTTTCCTTGGCGGCGATCCCTTCCAGATGCTTGACCAGCAGCGCGGCGTCGACGCGGCGCAAATCGAAGCGCTGGCAACGCGAGAGCACCGTCACCGGCACCTTGCCGATTTCGGTGGTGGCGAAAATAAATTTGGCGTGCGGCGGCGGCTCTTCCAGCGTCTTGAGCAGCGCATTGAACGCCGCGCCCGAGAGCATGTGCACTTCGTCGAGAATGTAGACCTTGTAGCGCGCCGACACTGGGGCATATCGGATGGCGTCGTTGATCTGACGCACGTCCTCGACCGAATTATGCGAGGCGGCGTCCATTTCCAAGACGTCGATGTGCCGGCTCTCCATGATGGCCTGGTCGTGCAGGCCCATCGCCGGCATTTTTATCGTCGGCTCCTTCACGGAACCGTTCGCCAATTCGTAATTGAGTGCGCGAGCGAGAATGCGCGCGGTCGTGGTCTTGCCGACGCCGCGCACGCCGGTGAGAATCCAGGCCTGCGGAATACGTCCCGACTCGAACGCGTTCGAGATGGTGCGCACCATGGCGTCCTGGCCGATCAAATCGTCGAAGCTCGCCGGGCGATATTTGCGCGCCAGCACGCGATAGCCGGTTCCCGCCGGCGCGTCGCCGAGATCGAGGCCGGTGGGTTTCGCGGTTTCGCTCATCGTGCCATCCGACCGGCGGCCGCGCAGGCGCGCTGTTTGCTTCACGGAAATTAAGTGGGAGGCTGACGAGCGACCCGATCCGTGCTCGTTAGGGCTGCTTCCTTCCGGACCTGACCCGGTTGGCGAGTGGCTCGTCCACCGCCAACCTCCCGGGGCCTATATCGGGCGAACGGGGGGAGAAAGCAAGCAGGCCGCTCGCTTCCGTCATGCGCGGGCTTGACCCGCACATCCATGAAGCGTTTCTGCCTGTGGAAAGCCATCATGGATGGCCGGGTCGAGCCCGGCCGTGACGGGTAAATGGAATCACCCTGGTCCCTCCACCCGCAACTCGCGCAGGACACATTTCCTGTCGGCGATCTCGCGCTCGCGCGCGTATTGCTGGCGAAAGACGCCAATTATCCCTGGCTGATCCTGGTGCCGCGCCGGCCCGGCCTCGTCGAACTCATCGATCTCGACGACAACGCGCAGGTCCAACTGCTGGGCGAAGTCGCCGCCGCGGCGCGCGCGCTCAAAGCGATCACCGAATGCGACAAGCTCAACATCGCCGCGCTCGGCAACCAGGTTTCGCAATTGCATGTGCACGTGATCGCGCGCCGGCACAGCGACGCCGCCTGGCCGAAGCCCGTGTGGGGCGCGGCGCCGCCGGCGGAATATGTTCCGGCGGTCCGCGACGGTCTGACCGGTGTTTTGCGCCGTGCTCTTCAAATAGACCCGGTTCGCCGCTAGGCTTCGCGCGACAAGGAGCGTTTCATGACCTTCCGTATTTCGATCGTGCAGCCGATCGCCAACCCAATCGGCCAAGACAAGAAAAACGTCGCCGACGCGGTTGGCTTCATCGCGCGAGCCAAGGCGGAAGGCGCCGACTTCGTCTGCTTTCCGGAAACTTATCCCGGCCCCTGGCGCATGCCGGCCTCATTCGATCCGACCCCGCGTATTGCCGAAGCAGCCGCCAAGCACGGCATCAACACGATCTACGGCACCATCGAGCCGCTCAGCCACAACGAGGGCACCGCGCATAATTTGATCTGCATGGCCTATGGCGACGGCCGCGCACCGGTAAGCTACCGCCGCACGCATCCGAACGGACCGTGGATCTACACCGGCGGCAAGTGGTGGGAATTCCAATACGTGCCGGGCAACGAGTTTCCGGTGTTCGACACGGCCCACGGCAAGGTCGGGCTCGCGATGTGCAGCGAGGCGTATATGCCGGAGGTGACGCGCGCACTGGCGCTGCGCGGCGCCGAATTGATCTTCATGCCGGCCGGCATCGACAAGGGAAAATTGTGGGCGAGCTGGCGCAATCTGATCTGGTCGCGCGCCATCGAAAACCTCGCAGTCGTCGTCACCACGCAGAACCTGTTCAGCCACGCCGAACGCGGGCTCGCCATGGTGGCGACGCCGGAGGAGATTTTATTCGAGAGCGCGGCCGCTGGTTTCTTCACGATGGACGTGAGCCTCGAACGTGCGCGGCAAATGCGCGCTACGACCGACACCGTCACCTCCTCGCAAAGCTACGCCGCCAAGCAAGGCGTGCTGGGGCCGCAATGGCAGCGGCCGGAATTGCGCGAGGCCATGTATCCGCGGCCGCCGCAGGCGGCAGAATAGCGCATCGCGATTGCGCCGCGCGCGCGTCCGTGCGAATTTCCACGCCCAATGTTGCCTCGCCCCGATCTCGGCCCCAAACCGCGTCTTGGCTATACGCAAAGCCGCCTCGAGCGCGCGGCGGAACTGCGCCCGGATGCCGCTGCCATCGCGCGGCTCTCGGCGCAGCCGGACGCCGGCGCCTATGTGATCGGCGGCGATTGGATCGCGATGAAAAAGGGCTCGCCCCTCAACGAGCCGCTGTTCACGCTGGAAGACGCGCGCGCGCTTGGTGCGGCGACCGAATTGGTTTTCCTCGGGCTCGCAGGCGGCGCCGCCCGCTTCGGCTACGGCCTGGCGCCGGCGGCCACCGACGCGCTCAAAATCCGCGACGGCTTCCTGGTCACCGATTTGCGCTCAATTGCGGTGCAGGGACTGGTCGCGCCCGATCATTTGCCGCCGATTGCCGAGGCCAAGGCGGTGCTGCACTGGCACGCGCGCCACCGATTTTGCCCGAACTGCGGCGCGCCGACGCAAGCCGTGCAAGCCGGCTGGAAGCGCGATTGTGCGCAATGCAAGACCGAGCATTTTCCGCGCACCGACCCGGTAGCGATCATGCTGGCGAGCGCCGGCGACAATTGCCTGCTCGGCCGCTCGCCCCGTTTCGTGCCGACCATGTGGTCATGTCTCGCCGGCTTCATCGAGCCGGGCGAGTCGATCGAAGATGCGGTGCGGCGCGAAACGCGCGAGGAAGCCGGTATTGCATGCGGCCGGGTGAGCTATTTCCACTCGCAGCCCTGGCCGTTCCCCACTTCGCTGATGATCGGATGCCACGCCGAGGCGCTGACGCGCGAAATAGTAGTCGACCGCGAGGAACTTGAGGACGCGCGGTGGTTTAGCAAGGCGGAGGTCGCGAGTATGCTGATGCGCAAACACGCGCAAGGCCTGACCACGCCGCCGCCGGTGGCGATCGCGCACCATTTGATCCGCGCCTGGTTGGAGGACGAGATCGGCTTTGACTGACGCTGCACGGGCAAGAGAAGCGCCGAAGATCCTGTGCGCCGGCATCGCGGTGCAGGACATCGTCATGCGCGTGGAGAATTTTCCAGCGCCCGGCGCCAAGGTGGTGGCGTCGGATTTCATCATCACCGGCGGCGGCTGCGCGGCCAATGCGGCGGTCGCGGCGACGCGGCTGGGCGCACGCGTGGCATTTTCCGGTCCGCTCGGCGGCCCTGACGATTATGTGAGTAACCGCATTCTCGCCGACCTCGCCAAGGAGGGCATCGACTGCGGCGGGGTGGCGCGCATAGAGCGCGGCACCGCCTCGGTATCGCTGATCCTGCTCGATGCGATCGGCGAGAAGACCATCGCCACGCGCCGCGGCGTCAATCTCGACAAAGTGCTGCCAGCCGATGCCGCCGGATTGGTCGCGGACGCCGACGCCGTGCTGGTAGACAACCGCTTCCCCGAATTCGTCACGGCGGTGTGCCGCGCCGCGCAAGCGCGCAAGATTCCGATCGTCATCGATCTCGACCAGGCGACCAAGCCGGACGACGCGCTGCTCAAGGTCGGCACCCATGTTGTGTCGTCGGCGGAAGCCTTGCACGGCACGACCGGCACGACCGACTACGCCGCCGGACTGCACCGCCTGGCCGAGCACGTCTCAGGCTTTCTCGCCATCACCGACGGGCCGAACGGCGTATATTGGCTCGACGGCGGTGCGCTGCGCCACTTGCCGGCGTTTGCCGTGCAGGCGATCGATTCGCTCGGCGCCGGCGACGCTTTCCACGGCGCGTTCACGCTTGCGCTCGCCGAGGGGCAAGCGCTGTCCGACATTCTGCGTTTCGCCAGCGCCACCGCGGCGCTCAAATGCACGCATTTCGGCGGCGCCTCCGGCGCGCCGCACCGCGCCGAGGTCGAGGAATTTCTCGAAAGAAACTGACGACGCTACTTCTTCGACGGACAGGGCGCGCCGCAGGGGGCGCAGGCGCCGGCGAAGTCCTCCGGCGAGACGGCGCGGCCGCTCGACGGGCTTACCAATTGGTTGCCAACAATCGCCACCAGCCCAAGCAGAACAACGATGAAATAAATTTTTCGCATCGGCCTAGTCTTTTGACAGGCCAAACAGCGGGCGCAGACGAATGCCGATCAGGCAGCCGGGCAATGCGGCGGCGAACCACACCCAGCCGTGCAGCGAGCCCGACGCGACGCCGCCGACGAAGGCGCCGATATTGCAGCCGAATCCGAGCCGCGCGCCCCAACCCATCAAAAGGCCGCCGATGGCTGCTGCAAGCAGCGATTTTGCAGGCGGCCAGGCGGTGGCGGCGAAGGGCTTAGCCGCGGCCGCCGCCGCCATGGCGCCGAACAACATGCCGAAGTCGGTCAGGCTTGACGTGTCGGACAAAACCGACTCGGCGAGCGCGTGCTTGGGGCCCGGCCATTGCCAGAACGCAGCGTGCGAGAAATCGGCGCCGAGCGCACTCGCAATCTTGGCACCCCACACTGTGTAACCGAAGGTCACGCTCCAGGGATGCCCGCCGGCCAGGAACACGGCGATGCACAGCAGCCCGATGGCAATGCCGCCGAGCACGTAACTGCGCGACGGCATGAAACTGGCGCCGCGTTTGCGCGCGACGGTGGTTATGATGGCAGCGGCAAGCGCGATACTGACCAGCGTCGCCGCCAACCCGCCCCACGGGCCGAGATAGTCGGCGGCAAGGATGGGATCGACGCCGCCGAGATTAAGAAACGCCGGCAGCGACAGGCTGCCGGCGACGCTGCCGATGACGAAGAACAACAGCGCGATCAGCATGCGGCCCGAGCCGCCGCCGGCGGTGTAGAGCGTGCCGGAGCCGCAACCATTGGCGAGTTGCATGCCGATGCCGAAGGTGAAGGCGCCGATGATCAGCGAGGGTCCGAGCGGCGCGATGGCGCCGCCGAAGTCATGCCGGAGCGCGGCAACCGGCACGACAACCAGCGCACAGATGGCGATGACGATCAGCCCGCCCATGAGCCCGGCGGCCTCCCCGCGCGTCAGGAAACGCCGCCATGACGCCGTGTAGCTGAATTCGGCTTTCAAGAATGCAATACCGAGGCCGAAGCCGCCGAGAATCAGCGCCGCCGAGGCCGGCTGGCCGTCGAGCAGCACCAGTGCGAGCAGGACCGTGGTGGCCGCCAGAGCAAGGCCGAGGAAAAGGCGGTCGATGCCAATCGCGGCGACCGCATTGGGCGCCGCCATGGTTGTCGTCGTCATACGAGCGGCCTTGAAAAGATGTCCGTCAGGAACCCAAGCCGAACTTCTTCTTCAAGTCATCCCACTTGGTGCGGGCAGATTCAATGGGGCGGCTGGCATTGCTGGTCCATTCCACCATCGAGCCGGCGTAGAGCCGCGTGTTTTTGCGGCCGAGCAATTCATGCAGCACGAACCAGTCGGTGGCGGCCCAGTGGCCAGTGTTACAATAGGCGATCGTGGCGCCCGCCGGAACTTCGCGCGCGATGGCCTCAAGCTCCGCCTTCGGCCGCAGTCGGTTGGTGGTTTGATCGTAGAACTGCGCGCTGTCGATATTGAGCGCGCCGGGAATGTGACCATAGGCCAATGCGGCCGGCGCCTTTTCCTTGCCGAGGTAGAACGAGACCGGGCGGGCGTCGACCAAGGTGGCGCCGCCGCTCTTTTCGATTTTCTCGACCTCGGGGGCGAGCGCCAAAATGCCGTCGTCGGTGGTGGCGGTGAAAATCGCCGGCGATGGCGCCTGCGCACCGGTGGCGAGCGGCAAGCCCGCCGCCTTCCAGGCGGCAAGGCCCCCGTCGAGGATCGAGACATTAGCGACGCCGGCATATTTCAGCGTCCAGTAGGTGCGCGCGGCAGAACCGAAATCGAGCACGTTCATGCCGGCCGGCACGATGACGACATGGCTGTTCTCGTCGATGCCGAGATCGCCGATCAGCTTTTCGAGTTCGGGCGTGGTCGGCACCATGAACGGCACGTTGTTGCGGGTAACGCGCCAGCCGGCTTTGTCATAGTCGCTGTGCACGGAGCCCGGGATATGGCCTTGCGCGAATGTCTCCGGCTTGCTGCCGTCGATCGCCGAGCGGATGTCGAGCACCACTAGATTCTGGTCGCGCAGATGAGCGCCGAGCCAGGCCGGGCTGACCAGCGGCTGCGCATCGGCAGCGGCGCCGGGCACGGCGAGCACAAGCGCGAGCGCGAGGCCGGCGGCAAGCCCGGTCAGCGTCGCGACAAAACGGCGGGCGAAGACTTTTCTCATGGCACGGGTCCGGTCGAAATGACGTTTCGTCGACGGCGACAGATTGGGCTTGAAATAGAATACTTTTCTATGTAAATAAAGATTACTGGCTAAAATAAGAATATTATTCCAAGTAGTTTCACTCTTTTAGGTCAATCTTCCGGATTTTGAAGGATAGGGAGAATGGACGCCATCGACCGCAAGATCCTCGCCGTGGTGCAAGAGGACGCCTCGCTCTCGGTTGCCGATATCGGCCAGCGCGTCGGCCTGTCGTCAACGCCGTGCTGGAAGCGATTGCAGCGCCTGGAGGCCGATGGCGTGATCATGCGCCGCGTCGCGCTGATCGATCCGGAAAAGATCGGGCTCGGCATCACGGTATTCGTGTCGATCGAGACCGGCGACCATTCGCAGGACTGGCTCACGCGTTTCGCCGAGACGGTGAGCGGCATGCCGGAGGTGATGGAGTTCCACCGCATGGCCGGCGACGTCGATTACATGCTGCGCGTCGTCGTGCACGACATGCCCGACTACGACAAGTTCTACAAAAAGCTGATTGCGACCGTCCCGCTCAAGAACGTCACCTCGCGCTTCGCCATGGAGCGGATCAAATCGACGACGGCGTTGCCGATTTTGGAAGCGCGCTAGCAGGCAGCGATCAGGTACAGCCGATGCCGTTATAGTTCGGCGGCGTGATTCGCGGCGACATGTACATGTGGTCTTTCAGCGTAATCGTGCCGGTGATGGTGTAGGCGACGACCGGCGTATAGGCGTACGACACCTCGCTGTAGACAATCTGCGTGTTGGCCACGTCCAGCGCCGTTGGAATGGTCAGCGTCCCGGATTCGACCGCGCCGTTGCGCGTGACGCTCCATTTCACTTTCGCGTTTTTGTTGGCGTCAATGCTCAGGCAGGTGACCGTCATCGTGAGATTGCCAACGCTATAAGGCGCGATAATCGCGCTCGATGCATCGAGAATATTGCCCATGTCGGCGGTGGTGATGGTGGTGGCCTGCGTCGTCAAATTGGCGAGCGCCGCGGCGGTCAGGCTGACCTTGCGGTCCGCGCTCACGGCGTCCGAAATCTCCACGCATCCGAGATAAAGCCCGATCATCACCGGCGCGATGAATGCGAATTCAACCGCCGAGACACCGCGCCGGTCGCGCCCAAAGCGCCGAATGGCCCGCGGCAGTGAATAAGTCGTCGCAGTCATGACGCGCTGCCTCATCAGTAGGGTTCGTTTTGGAACACCGATGTCGCCACCAAAAGGCGTTTGCCACCATTCAGATTGGTCAGGTTGTCGCCGAGCAGCGTGACGTAGATCGGCCACTCGTAATACAGCGTCACGACCACGATGCTGCCCGGCGCACCGGGGTTATAGGCCACCTTGGTGGGATCGAACGTGCCATTGACGATCGGCGAGGCTGTGTTGACGGCGGCGAAGCTGGTATAGGTCTTGACGTCGACGTAAACGCCGTTCGCGCAGTCGAATAGTCCGCCGGCGAGGTCGTTGCATACTTGATTTTTGAAGTCGGCCTGGCTGTAGCCGGCGGTCTGCGCCTGCCCGGTCAAGATCAGCCGGCTGGCATTGGCGGCGGCGGTCTCCAGCGTCTGGCCGGCGAAAAACACCAGTGCTGTTTCAAGAATCGCGAAGAGCAGCCCCAGGAATGGTAGCGCGACCAGCGCGAATTCGACGGCGGCGGCGCCGTCCTGCTGGGTCGCGAATCGGCGCGCGCCGGCAGCAGCCGGCAGATGCTGGGAGCGATCTTGCGTCGAATACGATCAAGCATGGCAACCTTCGAGGTTGCAGTAAGGCGCCGAAACACCATGGCACCTAATAGCAAACTCGCGTTGTCGAATTGTTGCGCTATTCGCACGGAACCGGCGGGTTCCGATTAAGCGGTCGCTAACCATGATTGCGACCGGATGCGCGATCGCTACGGCCGCGACGGCGCCAGTCGTTCAGTGAGGTTGCGGGCCGGCCGTTGCCTGGCCGGTGCGGGCGCCGCTCTCGCCCAGCGTGGTGTTGAAGTAGCCCTGCGAGTCGCCGAGCGTGATGCGGCGTTCGCAATTCGGCGCGCAATTGTACGTCTCGCGTTCGATACCCCGGTAGACCACGACCAGATCGTCGCCGGTAGCACCGAGCACCTGCACGGTCTTATCCATTACCACCTTGCCGCTGCGGTCGAGCGCCAGCAGATTGGTCGAGCCATAGCCTTTGCCGGTAATGACCAGAACGCCGCCGTTTTGCAGCACGGCGTCGGCGATCAGCGGATTTCCGATGACGATGGTGGCGACCCGCTCGGGCAGCTTAATCACCGTCGCCTGGTCGACATTGACGGTCACGCTGTCGGCTTGCGCGGCCGGGGCGCCGAGCGTGGCTGCGAAAACGATGAGCCAGGCCAAAACGCGGATAAGTCGCCAGCGACGCCCGAACACGGCCGACATTGATTTCTCCAGCACGCTACAAACTCTACAAGACCCGCCGCAGAAGCAGCAGCCGGCCGGCTTTAAGAGTTGACTGCAAATTGGTGAATGAAGTGCAAAGACCTTCGATTCATTGCCGGAACGGATAGAGTATCTGGGCGCCGAAGCTTTCCGGGAAACTCTGGTCGTCAATGCCATAGGCGTCCGGCAGCTGGTGTTCCGGCATATACCAAGTGCCGAACAGCAGGTCCCAGATCGGGAAAGTACCGGCGAAGTTCATGTTGCCGCCACGCGCCAGCGCCGTGTGATGCCAGCGGTGGAACACCGGGCCGGCGATCACGTATTTGAACGGGCCCAAGGTCCAGTTCAGATTGGCATGCACGAAGGCCGACGAAGCGGTAGTGAACGGCCCCACCCACAGCATCACATTGGGCGAAATACCGGCCAGCAGCAGCGCCACATCGACCAGCACGGTGCCGAGCAAGATGTTGACCGGATGAAACCGCGCGGCCGATATCCAGTCGAGGTCTTCGGACGAATGATGCACGGCGTGGTATTTCCACAGGCCGCCGCCATGATAGACGCGATGGATCCAGTAGATTAGGAAGTCCGATACCACCAGGAAAAAGATCGCCTGCGCCCATAACGGCATGGTGGCGAGCGGACCGAAGCCGTCGTCGTAGAATTTGATCAAATCCTCGGCGCCATGGATATTGTAGATATAGGCTGCGCCCATCACCATCAGGCCGATGCGCACGAAGCGCGCGCCGAGCGGGATCAGGAACCAATAACAGACGTCGGTGACGATCTCGCGCTTTCGCCACCACGGCCGGCCCGGATTGCAGGCCGACCAGTGGGTCAGCACCGCGAAGACGACGCCGAGAGCGATGGAGATCGGGAGGATTTTAAGAACGGTCCCGCCTGCGACCAACAGGACGGAATAGAGTTCCACGAGCATTGCAAAAGCCTGGCTGACGCTGAAAACCGGTCAATCCGGTATCCGCCCGCGCGGTTAAGATCGAGTATATGGCCGATAGGGCGCACACCGGACGGCGCCGGTATCGCCGGCACGGGCGAAGATGTCGGCGCGCGACAACGGTCCCCGCCCAGTATTGCGAGGCCCGCCGCAAGTGAACTAAACCAGGTGACGTCTCGCCGCTTGTAGTATTAATTACACATCATTTCAATATAATTGTATAACGACTGTGCTATATCTGATGTATATACCACGTAAATGAATTATTAACCGTGATATTCTTCAATAATTAACTTATTAACTACTGAATATATCGCAACGAATACCTTATTTTTCTTTGATTGTATTAACCCGCACGCAAGACCTCGCTGATACGGTTCGGCATGGTTCAGAAGAGCCCGGAGGTAATCCGGTCTCCCGGGCCAGCTCAGACAGCCACGCGTGGATCTTAGGAGCTACCAAATGAAAAACCTCTTCGTGCGTTTCGTGAAGAACGAATCCGGTGCGACCGCCATCGAGTACGGCCTCATCGCGGCGGGCATCTCGGTCGCGATCATCGCGGTCGTCAACGGTCTTGGCACCCAGCTGAACGCCAAGTTCACCAGCATTTCGACCCAGCTCAAGTAATCGAGCGCGTCGTCGCTGCAATAAAGGCTCCGGCAACGTGCCGGGGCCTTTTCTTATTGGCGGCCGGTTCACCGGCATTAAAGATTTTGTGCGCTAACCGAACCGCAAGCTTGCGCGGCGTAGTTTAGCCCGACGCCCGCGATTCTCGCGCAAGGACGACGATCATGCTGACCGACGTTATCAGGCTCTTGCTGTTCCCTGCCCTGATGGCGTTTGCGGCATCGAGCGATCTTCTGACCATGACCATCTCGAACCGGCTGTCGCTGGCGCTGGCCGGCGGCTTTTTCCTGCTGACCATTGTCACCGGCATGAGTTTGACCGCGATCGGCATGCATCTGGCCGCAGCCGCGCTGGTGCTGACGATCTCCTTCGGCTTCTTCGCAATGGGCTGGATCGGCGGCGGCGACGCCAAGCTCGCGGCCGCCACGGCGCTTTGGTTCGGTTTCGACTTTCTGCTGGATTACCTGATCTATGCATCGTTATTCGGCGGCGTGCTGACGCTAGTGCTGATCCAGTTCCGGCGCCTGCCATTGCCTGGCCCGCTCGCCCGCCAGGCCTGGATTCTCCGCCTGCATGAAACCGGCGGCGGCGTGCCCTATGGCATCGCGCTCGCCGCGGCGGCGCTCGCCGTCTACCCCAAGACCGGCTGGATGCCCGCGTTCGGTCTATGAGGCGCAAAGGCGCGGCGCAAGACAGTATTAACTCGATTTAGATACCGCTCCTTAACCATACCTTGACCTTTAGCTGTTGAAATCCGGTGCAAGCGACCGCACTGGCCGCCATGTCGATTACGCGGCCGAGCCGGCCGCCATGTCACGGTGAGAGTGAAGCGTATGAAAGCCGCGCGTCTTGTTGTGTTGACTGTTGCCATCGCCGCTGGCGGCGTTGCCGCCATGCTGGCCGGCCGTTCGGGAAAACCGCCGGAGGTCAAAACCGCGCCGGCGGCCCAGATGGCCACGGTCGATGTCCTGGTGGCCAAATCCGACATCGGCATGGGCCAAACGATTTCGCCCGGCGACGTGAAATGGCAGGAATGGCCGGCCGCAGCGGCGACCGGAAACTTCATCCGCAGAAACGATCGGCCCAACGCCGTCGAAGCGCTCGCCGGATCCATCGCGCGCTATCCATTCGTCAACGGCGAACCGATCCGCGAAGCCAAACTGGTCAACGCCAAAGGTTCCGGTTTCATGGCCGCGATCCTGCCGTCCGGCATGCGCGCCATATCCACGCAGATTTCTCCGGAGACCAGCGCCGGCGGATTCATCCTGCCGAACGACCATGTCGACGTCATCCTGACGCGCCGCAAAACCGACGCCGACAAGTCGTCGGGCGGCGACACGCACAGCAGCGAAATCATTCTCACCAACGTCCGCGTGCTGGCGATCGACCAGAACGTGCAGGAAAAAGACGGCCAAAAGGTCGTGGTCGGCAAAACCGCGACGCTCGAATTGACGCCGGCCGAGACCGAAACGCTGGCGCTGTCGCAACAACTCGGAACATTGTCGCTGGCGCTGCGCAGCATCGCCGACACCGGCAGCGACGGACCGCAAGCCGAGGACCCAATGGGCGGGCGCCGCACCGGCGTCAACGTCGTCCGATTTGGCGTGAGTACGATGACGAATACGAAATGATCGAGCGAGGGGAAACGGGGACATGGCCATAAGGACTTCAATCCGCGTTGCCGCGCTCGCGGCTCTCGTTGTAGCCGCGGGCTTGGCGCCGTCGGCCCGGTCGCTGGCCGCCGACGCGAGCGTGCCGGTGCTCAAGGTGGCGGCGAGCGAGGGCACCTCACGCTTCGTTCCGCTCGGTATCGGCAAATCGGTCGCCATCGACCTGCCGGCCGACATCAAGGACGTGCTGGTTGCCGATCCCAAGATCGCCAACGCGGTGATCCGCTCCTCGCGCCGCGTCTACATGATCGGCGTCGCGATCGGGCAAACCAACATCTTTTTCTTCGACGTCAGCGGTAAGCAGATCGCCGGCTTCGACATCGCGGTCACGCGCGACCTCAACGGCGTGCGCGCCGCACTCAAGCAGACGATGCCGGATGCCGATATCCGCATCGAAGGCGTCGGCGACGGCATCATGCTGTCGGGCACCGCCGCCAGCGCCGCCGAGTCGCAGCAGGCCTACGACCTTGCATCGCGGCTGGCCGGCGACGGCACCAAGGTGGTCAACGGCATCACCGTGCGCGGCCGCGACCAGGTCATGCTCAAGGTGACGGTCGCCGAAGTGCGCCGCGACGTCATCAAGCAGCTCGGCATCGATCTTTCCGGCAGCTTCAACTACGGCACCGCCGTGGTGAACCTCAATACGCAAAATCCATTCTCCGCCACCGGCCAGCCGCTCAGCAACACCGCCTTTGCCGGCACTTGGAACAACGTCACGGCGACGCTGCGCGCCATGGACCGCGCCGGCGTGTTGCGCACGCTGGCCGAGCCGAGCCTGACCGCAATCTCCGGCGAGACCGCAAGTTTCGTCGCCGGCGGCGAGTTTCCGATCCCCAACGGCCTGTCGTGCGACACCACCAAGTCGCCGCCGATCTGCCAGCCGCAGATTGATTTCAAGAAATTTGGAGTGAGCCTGGTGTTCACGCCGGTGGTGCTGTCGGAAGGCCGCATCAGCCTGAAGGTGATGACCGAAGTGTCCGACCTGTCGACCGACAACGCCATGACATTGGCGGTGCCCGGCGCGAATCAGACCCTGACCATCCCCTCGATCAGCACACGGCGCGCCGAGACTACGGTCGAAATCCCGTCCGGTGGCTCTCTGGCTTTAGCCGGCATGATCCAGGAACAGACCAAGCAGCAGATCAACGGTGTTCCCGGCCTGATGCAGTTGCCGGTGCTCGGCAGTCTGTTCCGCAGCCGCGACTACATCAACAACCAAACCGAATTGATGGTCCTGGTCACGCCTTATGTCGTGCGCGCGGTTGCGCAGAAGCAGTTGTCGCGGCCCGACGATGGATTCGCCGACCCCAACGACCAATCGACCGCGCTGCTGGGACGTCTCAACCGCATCTACGGCGCCAACAGCAAAGTTGACCCACCGCCGAGCGAATACCACGGCAAATACGGATTCATTCTCGATTGAGCGGCATGGAGAGACGATCGATGACAGACTTTTCCGCAGAGATTGCCAAACGCCGCGGCGCCAACGCGCTGCGCGTAATGGCGGTCGTCGCTCTCGCCACCTCGTTGGCCGGCTGCTACACGCAACGCGTCGCGCAACAGGAGCCCTATCCCACCGACTATCGCGAACGCCATCCGATCACGCTGAAGGAAGGCGAGCGCACGGTCGAGATTTTCGTCGGGCGCAATCGCGGCGGGCTCACGCCGAGCCAGCGCGCCGACGTGCTTTCTTTTGCGCAACTGTGGCGGCACGAGGCCACCAGCGGAATCATCGTGGACGTTCCACGCGGCCGCGCGACTGACCGCGCCGCCGCTGATTCGATGCGCGAGGTGCAATCCATTCTCGCCGCCGCCGGCGTGCCGCGCAACGCAGTCTACGCGCGCGCCTATAAGGCATCGAGCTTCATGCTCGCGAGCATCAAGCTCAACTACGCCAAGATCGTTGCGACCGCCGGCCCTTGCGGGCTTTGGCCCCACGACCTCGGCACCAGTTTGGATCAGGCCTACACCGAGAACCAGCCCTATTGGAATCTCGGCTGCGCCAGCCAGCGCAATCTTGCCGCCATGGTCGACAATCCCGCCGATCTGGTGCAGCCGCGCGGCGAAGCGCCGGCCTCATCCGCACGCCGCTCGGTGGCGCTTGATCACTACCGCAAGGGCGAAAATCCATCCGGCGCTTATGCCGCCGACTACGACAAGTCAAAAATCAGCGATCTCGGCAAATGATAAAACACGCATCTCAAACCGCCGTGTCCGACAGCGAGCCGATGGCCGCGGCCGACAACGCCGCCGACGAACATATCTCGCCTGCGCCGCGGGTCTCTATCCAGGCCTTCTGTGAGACGGTCGAAACAGCCGCCGCCGTGCAGGCGGCCGGCGAAGACCGCCGCCTCGGCAAGGCGCATTTGAAAATCCAGATGGGCGGCGTCGCCGCCGCGGCCGAGGCCTATCGCAGTTCGCCGACGCCGAACGTCATCGTGATCGAAACGGAAAATCATTCCGACGAAATCCTGCACGGGCTCGACCAACTCGCCGAAGTTTGCGACTCCGGCACGCGGGTGATCGTGATCGGGCGCGTCAACGACGTGACGCTCTATCGCGAGCTGACGCGGCGGGGCGTGAGCGATTATCTGATCGCGCCGGTCGGCACTATCGACATCGTGCGCGCGGTCTGCGGGCTGTTCTCGCATCCCGACGCCAAACCGGTCGGCCGCATCATCGCCGTGGTCGGCGCCAAGGGCGGCGTCGGCGCTTCCACCGTCGCCCATAACGTCGGCTGGGCGATCGCGCGCGATCTCTCGCTCGATTCGGTCGTGACCGATCTCGACCTTGCCTTCGGCACCGCCGGCCTCGACTACAATCAGGATCCGCCGCAAGGCATCGCCGACGCGGTGTTCTCGCCCGACCGCGTCGACTCAGCCTTCGTCGACCGGCTGCTGTCCAAATGCACCGAGCATTTGAGCCTGCTGGCCGCGCCGGCGACGCTCGACCGGGTCTACGATTTCGGCGCCGACGCGTTCGATTCGATCCTCGATTCGCTGCGCAGCACGATCCCTTGCGTGGTGCTCGACGTTCCGCACATGTGGTCCGGCTGGACCAAGCGGCTTTTGGTTGGCGCCGACGAGATCCTGGTGGTCGCCGGTCCCGATCTCGCCAACCTGCGCAACGCCAAAAACATGATCGATCTACTGCGCGCCGCGCGGCCGAACGACCATCGCCCGTTTTATTGCCTCAATCAGGTCGGCGTGCCGAAGCGGCCGGAGATCACGCCGGCGGATTTCGCCAAAGCGTTGGAAGATCAGCCGCTCGCGGTAATTCCGTTCGAACCGCAGATTTTCGGAACCGCAGCCAACAACGGCCAGATGATCGCCGAAGTATCGAAGGCCCATAAGACGGCGGAGATGTTCCGCCAACTGGCCCAGGTGCTGACCGGGCGCGCCGAGGCGAAACGGCCCCGCAGCGGCCTGCTGACTCCTTTGCTCGCCAAGCTGATGAAACGGTCGAGCTGAAATTTGTCCGGAGACCAGTCTCGTGTTCGGTAGGCGTGGTGGAAATTCCGAAGCGCGCGTTATAGCCCCGGCTCCGGCCGTAGCGGACGCAGCGCCGACGGCGCAACCGGGCGCGGTGCCCAAGCCCGGCTCCAGCGCGGCGATGGAGACCGGCCGCGCGCCGATCCCCGCCGACGGGCTCGGCGCGCCGCTGGTCTCGGCACCGCCCGCGACCCGCGCGCCTTCGGCGATCAACACGATACCCACCTCGGTCGATTCCCGCCGCTCGGAAACCTATTACGAGGTCAAGGGCATCATCTTCGGCGCACTGATCGAGGCCATCGATCTGGCGCAGCTTGCGCGGCTCGACGCCGACAGCGCGCGTGAGGAAATCCGCGACATTGTCAACGAGATCATCGCGATCAAGAATATTGTGATGTCGATCTCCGAGCAGGAAGAATTGCTCGACGATATCTGCAACGACGTGCTCGGTTTCGGTCCGCTCGAGCCGCTGCTTTCGCGCGACGATATCTCCGACATCATGGTGAACGGTTCCGGCACGGTCTACATCGAAGTCAAAGGCAAGATTCAGCGCACCGGCATCCGCTTTCGCGACAATCAGCAGCTGCTTAACATCTGCCAACGCATCGTCAGTCAGATCGGCCGCCGCGTCGACGAATCCTCGCCGATCTGCGACGCGCGCTTGCCAGACGGCTCGCGCGTCAACGCCATTGTGCCGCCGCTGGCGATCGACGGGCCGGCGCTCACCATACGCAAATTCAAAAAGGACAAGCTGACGCTAGACCAGCTGGTCAAGTTCGGCACTATCACCGAACAGGGCGCCGAAATCCTCCGTATCATCGGCCGCAGCCGGGTGAACACGCTGGTGTCGGGCGGCACCGGCTCGGGCAAGACCACGCTGCTCAACTGCTTGACCCAGTTCATCGACGACGACGAGCGCATCATCACCTGCGAAGACGCCGCCGAATTGCAGTTGCAACAGCCGCACGTGGTGCGTCTTGAAACGCGGCCGCCGAACCTCGAAGGCGAAGGACAGGTCACTATGCGCGACCTGGTGCGCAACTGTCTGCGTATGCGGCCGGAACGTATCATCGTCGGCGAAGTGCGCGGACCCGAGGCGTTCGACTTGCTGCAGGCCATGAACACCGGCCATGATGGTTCGATGGGCACGCTGCACGCCAATAATCCGCGCGAGGCGCTCTCGCGCCTTGAATCGATGATCACCATGGGCGGTTTCTCGCTGCCATCGCGCACGATTCGCGAAATGATCACCGCTTCGGTCGACGTGGTGATCCAGGCCGCGCGCCTACGCGACGGCACGCGCAAGATCACTCACATCACCGAAGTGATGGGAATGGAAGGCGACGTCATCATCACCCAAGACCTATTTGTCTACGACATGACCGGCGAGGACACGCAAGGCAACATCCTCGGCCGCCATCGTTCGACCGGCATCGGCCGGCCGCGCTTCTGGGATCGCGCCCGCTACTACGGCGAGGAAAAACGCCTCGCCAGCGCGCTCGACGCCGCGGAAGCCGCCAACCAAGCCATGCGGGCCTGAAGCCGGGGAAGCCATGCAAACCATCGCGCTGTTCTTCCTGGCCTCCGTCGCGGTCGGCGGCGTCGCCTGGGTTTTCATCTATCCGTTCCTGACGGGCGAGCGCCAAGCCGAACGGCGCATGGCCAATGTCGCCAAGGCGGAGCCGGCGGCGCGCGCCACGCGCGGGAGCCAGAAATCCCGCCGCGATATCATTGAAAACACGCTCAAGGAGTTCGATGAGCGCCACAAGAAGAGCAAAAGCATACCGCTCTCGGTCCGCATCGCGCAGGCCGGCATGTTCTGGTCGAAACGGCAATTCTTCATCATTTCCGGAGGAATCGGCGCCGCGATGTTCTTGCTCGGGCTGCTAACCGGCGGCGGCCTCGCGGTGGCTGGCACGCTCGGCGTTGCCGGCGCTCTCGGTTTGCCGCGCTGGATGCTGTCGTTCTTGAAGAAACGGCGCGAATCGAAATTTCTCGCAGCCTTCCCCGACGCGGTCGACATCATCGTGCGTGGCGTCAAGGCCGGCCTGCCGCTGCTCGACTGCATGAAAATGATCACCATCGAGGCGCCGGAGCCGGTGAAGTCCGAATTCCGCGCCATCGTCGAAACGCAAGCCATCGGTATGCCGCTCGGCGACGCCTGCGGCAAGCTTTACGAGCAGATGACATTGCCGGAGGCGAACTTCTTCGGCATCGTCGTCTCGATCCAGCAGAGATCCGGCGGCAATCTCGCGGAAGCGCTCGGCAATCTTTCGCGCGTGCTGCGCGACCGCAAAAAAATGAAGGCAAAAATCCAGGCCATGTCGCAGGAAGCGAAGGCCTCGGCCGGCATCATCGGCGCGCTGCCGGTCGCGGTGATGACGATGGTCTACCTCACCAGTCCGAACTACATCTCGCTATTGTGGACCGAACCGCTCGGCCGCGTGATGCTGGCGGCTTCCGCCATATGGATGTCGATGGGCGTGATGGTGATGAAGAAAATGATCAATTTCGACTTCTAGCGCGTGAATTTCGTAATTCATGCGCCGCGTAAAGATGTAGGACACCGATGCTCAACCTGCTGATCGACTCGATCAACGTCAAGACCCTGACGATGGTGAGCGCCGCCATCGCCGCCATCGCTACCGTCTTGACCTTCACGATGCCTGTGCTGTTCTCCGACTCGCTCGGGAAACGCATGAAGGCGGTCGCGGTCGAGCGCGAGAAGATTCGTGTGCGCGAGCGCGAGCGGCTGGCGCAGGCGCAACAAAAGGTCAATCTGCGTCCGACGGCGAAGCAATCCATCCAGGCGATCGTCGACCGGTTCAATCTGAAAAAATGGGTTGGGCAAGAAGAGGCGCGGCTCAAACTGGTGCAGGCGGGCTATCGCGGCCAGGCGCCTTACATCACCTATTTGTTCTTCCGCATGGTGACGCCTGCGGTGAGCGCGCTGCTCGCCGCGGTGTATCTGTTCGTCGTGCTCGACCTTCAGCAGCCGGCAATGATCAAGCTGGGGATGTGCATAGCTGCCGCCTATATCGGCATGCACGCGCCGCTGATGTTCCTCAAGAATCGGATCGCGCACCGGCAATTGTCGATCAAGCGCGCGTTCCCCGATACCCTCGACCTGCTGCTGATTTGCGTGGAATCCGGCATGTCGATCGAGGCCGCGTTCAAAAAGGTGAGCGAAGAAGTCGGTTCGCAATCGGTGGCGCTGGCCGAGGAACTCATGCTCACCACCGCCGAATTGTCCTATCTGCCGGACCGCCGCCAGGCTTACGAGAATCTGGCCAAGCGCACCGATTTGGAAGGCGTGAAGTCGGTCTGCATGGCCTTGCAGCAGGCCGAGCGTTACGGCACGCCGCTCGCCAATATGTTGCGCGTGATGGCGCAGGAAAATCGCGACATGCGCATGGCGGAGGCCGAAAAGAAGGCGGCCGGCCTGCCGCCCAAGCTGACCGTGCCGATGATCCTGTTCTTCCTGCCGGTGCTGTTCATCGTCATTCTCGGTCCGGCCGCGATTAAAGTCATGGCCTTGCGCTGACGCCGGCGGCGGCGCAATCAAACCGTCAGGACTATTGGCTTTTGAAGTTCGCGCTCAGGTGCCGGCGTCGGGCGCGAAGTGCTGCTTGCCCTTTTTCGACCAATCGCCGCGCTGCGCGAGCATCTGCCGCAGATAGGTGACATTGGCGGCGGCTTCGTCCTGCGGCAGATCGGCGCGAGCGATCTGCTCGGCTTCCGCAAAGCGGCCCTGCAGGCCAACCACCAGCGCGAGATTTTGCCGGACCTTCGGTCCGGCGTTAGGCCGCGCCATGGCCTGCTGCAGCGTGGCCTCGGCACGTTTGAGGTCCTTGGTCAGCGCATAGGACAGACCGAGATTGGACAAGACCGACGGCTCGTCCGGCGCGATCTTAAGCGCGGCCGAATAGTGCTGCTGCGCCTCGGCATGGCGGCCCAGTTGATCAAGCACCGCGCCCTGTGCGTTGAGGATGCGCCAGTCCGGATTGTCCGGCGTGTGCGACCGGGTGAGTACATCGAGCGCCTGCCGATAGTCGCCGGCCTCGGCCAGCGCGCGGCCGTAGGCGCCGAGCAACTGCATGTTATGCGGATTGCGGATGGTAGCCGATTCCAGGACAGCGACCGCCTGGGCGCGCTGGTCGGTCGCCCGCAAAGCCTGGGCGTAGCCCATGGCCGCATCGGCGTTGGCGGGATTTTCGCGGTAGCGGGCGCCCCAGACGTCGAGCTGCTGCCGCCAATCGGCGTCGCTGCGCGGGGCGTTGCTGGAGGCGATCGAGCCGGTGACGTCATTGCCGGTGGTCATGCAGCCGGCCACCGACACGGCCAGAACAGCCGAGACAGCGGCCGAAGCAAGCAGACGGGCGGCGCGGGCCGTTATTGGACGGGGCTGGCATTCCAATGGCATTTCCGAGCAATAAAACGTTAACCCTAACGAGAGGTTAACTTGTAAACTCGGGCCCTATCCCGGTTTAGGATCGGCGCATGAATTTGGGCTTCGGCATGGATGAAGTCGCGCTGCAGGCGCGCGCCCGCGCCTTTGCGCAGGAGGTGGTGCGGCCGCGCGCGGCGGCGATCGACCGCGACGAGCAGTATCCAAGGGATATCGTCAAGGCGCTCGCCGACGCAGGCTTCTGCGGCATGACGATCCCCAAAGCGCTCGGCGGCCAGGACAGGTCCTACTTGGAGGCCGTGCTCGTGATCGAGGAAATGGCGAAATGTTGCACAGTCACCGCGCGCATCGTGGTCGAGACCAATATGGGCGCGATCTCGACGGTGATGGCCTATGGCAGCGGGGCGCAGAAGAAGCTGGCGGCGCAGCTGGTGCTCGCGGGCGACAAGCCGGCGATCTGCATTACCGAGCCGGACGCCGGCTCCGACGCGCTCGCCATGACGACGCGCGCCGACAAACGCGGCGACGTGTTCGTTATCAACGGCAAGAAACACTGGATTACCGGCGCCGGTGTGTCGAAGCTGCATCTGATCTTCGCCCGCGTTTTCGACGAGCGCGGGCAAGAACTCGGTATCGGCGGCTTCCTCGCCGTACGTGACGAGAACAAAGCCCTGCGCGTGACCAAACGCGAACAGACCATGGGCCTGCGCGGCATGCCGGAAGGCGAGTTGACGTTCGAGAACCTCGAAGTGCCGGCCGACATGGCGGTGCTGCCGCCGTCCGGACTAGCACACGGCTTTGGCGACCTGATGAACGCCTATAACAGCCAGCGCGTCGGCGCCGGCACGGTGGCGATGGGGATCGCCGCCGGCGCGCTCGAGCTCGCGCTAGCGTGGGCGAAAACGCGCGAGCAGTTCGGCCGTCCGATCGGCGAATTCCAGGGCCTGCAATGGATGCTGGCCGACATGCAGACGCAGCTCACGGCGTCTCGCCTGATGCTTTATACCGCCGCGCGCTCGCGCGGGGCCGACGGCAGCGCCTTCCCCGATCCGATGCTGGCGGCGCAGGCCAAGATTTTCGCCTCCGAATGCGCCATCAAAATCGTTAACGACGCGCTGCAGTTGTTTGGCGCGCGCGGCTATTCGCGCGAATTGCCGCTCGAACGCATGGCGCGCGACGTGCGCATGTTCACCATCGGCGGCGGCACCGCGCAGGTGCTGCGCACGCTGGTCGCCTCGAGAATGCTGGGCTGGAAGCTGGCGCAGACGCGCGACGGCTATGCGCCGAAGTCGTCCTTGCGCGACGCCGCGGAGTGACCATGCATCCGATTTTCGCGAAAGCCGGCGAACCCTCGGCGCCGATCCTGTTCGTGACCGCATCGACGTTCGATCAAGCGGTCGAAGTTGTCGACGACCGCGAGCGCACGTTCATCCGCGCCGCCGGTTACGAGCCCAAGCCCGGGCGCCATCTGATCGTGCCGGCGCCCGACGGCAAACTCGCCGGCGTGCTGTTCGGCTTGGAAAATCCGGACGAGCCGGTGAAAGACCTGTTCCGCCCGGGGCAATTATCCACTTTGCTGCCGCCGGGCACCTACCGCTTCGCCAACGCGCCGCATGATGCGCGGCTCGCCACGCTCGCCTTCGCACTCAACGCGTATCAGTTCACTCGCTACCGCAAGGCGGACGCGCGCAACGTGCGGCTGGTGGTCCCCGAGGGCGTGGACGGCGAGGATCTCAGCCGCATCGTCGAGGGCGTGACGCTCGCGCGCGACTTCATCAACACGCCGTCGAACGACATGGGTCCGGCCGAGCTGGAAGCGGTCGCGCGCATGCTCGCCAAGCAACACGGCGCGAAAATCGACGTCACTGCCGGCGATGCGCTCGCAAAGAATTTTCCGCTGGTTGCCGCGGTCGGCGCCGGCTCGCTGCGCGCGCCCCGCCTGATCGACATGACCTGGGGCACCGAAGACGCGCCCAAAATCACGCTGGTCGGCAAGGGCGTGTGCTTCGACACGGGCGGGCTCGATATTAAGAACGACGCCGGCATGCTCAACATGAAAAAGGACATGGCCGGCGGCGCAACCGCGCTGGCGCTGGCGCACATGATCATGGCGCGCAAGCTGAAGGTGCGGCTGCGCGTGATCGTCCCGGCGGTGGAGAATTCCATCTCCGGCTTGAGCTTCCGCCCGCGCGACATCTACATCTCGCGCAAGGGCATCAGCGTCGAGATCGGCAATACCGACGCGGAAGGCCGCCTGGTACTGGCCGATGCGCTAACCTTGGCAGACGAGGACAGACCGGCGCTGGTCGCCGATTTCGCCACGCTCACCGGCGCGGCGCGCGTGGCGCTCGGGCCCGATGTGCCAGCCGCTTTCACCGACGACGACGCGCTTGCCGAGGAAATCGCGCATTTTGCGGCGTCCGAAAACGATCCGCTCTGGCGCATGCCGCTGTGGCGGCCTTACGAGACCATGCTCGATTCCAAGGTGGCCGATACAAACAACGTAGGTACCGGTGGCCAGGGCGGCGCCATCACCGCGGCGCTGTTCCTGCGCAAATTCGTCTCCGCCAAATCCTGGCTGCATCTCGACATTTTCGCCTGGACGCCCGCGGCCAAGCCGGGCCGGCCGGAAGGCGCCGAACTGCAGTCGGCGCGCGCGCTTTATGCGCTGCTCTGCGCGCGCTACGCGTAACGCTTATGGTCGCGCTCGACCCCCGCATCAATCCGTTCCGCCCCGAGATCGCGGCGCAATATCTCAAGGGCCAGGTCGAGGCCGCGCGTTTTGTCGTAGGCGTGCGTCACGAAGTGGTCGAGCCGATCGCGGCCCTGCGCCGCACGCCCTCGCACGAGGCACGGCTCGACACGCAAGCGCTGATGGGCGAGCGCGTCATCGTCTACGAGACGACCGAGGAAGGCTGGGCCTGGGGTCAGCTCGAAACCGACGGCTATGTCGGCTGGTTGTCGGCGAATGCCCTTGGCAAGCCGGGCAAAGCTCCGACCCACAAGGTCGCGGCGCCGCGCACGCTCGGCTTTCCGGGACCCGATACTAAGCTGACGCCGGCGGTGGCGCTGCCGATGGGCGCGCGCCTCGCCATCACGCGGCAGGACGAGCGTTTCGCGGTCACCGCCAATGGCTGGCATCTGCCGGCCGTGCATCTTTCGCCGATCAAGGCCAAGCAGCGCGATTTCGTCGCGGTGGCCGGGGAAATCCTGCACGCGCCTTATTTGTGGGGCGGCAAGACCTCGCTCGGCATCGACTGTTCCGGCCTGGTGCAAATCGCGCTGCAAGCCGCCGGCCACGCCTGCCCGCGCGACAGCGACATGCAGGAAATGGCGCTCGGCAAATTGTCCTCGCTCGGCGAATTGCGGCGCGGCGATCTGGTGTTCTGGAAGGGCCATGTCGCCATCGCGCGCGACGCTGAGACCTTACTACACGCCAATGCGCATCATATGGCGGTGGCGATCGAGCCGGCGGCGGAAGCCGTCGCGCGCATCAAGGCGGCGGGTTCGGACATCACCAGCGTGAAGCGAGTCTGATTTTTATTGCTCCACCACGTCGGCGGCCGTGATTTCCAGCTTGAAGGCGGCGGCGAACAGCGCGCGTGTGTAATCGCTCTTCGGATTCTTGAACAAATCGGCCGCCGCGCCCTCTTCCACCATCTTGCCGTGACGCAGCACGAGCAGCCGGCTCGCCAGCGCCGCCACCACGCGCAGATCGTGCGAGATGAACATAAAGGTCAATTCGTGCCGTTTCTGCAGGTCGCGCAGCAGGTCGACCATCTGCGACTGAATGAGCATGTCGAGCGCGCTGGTCGGCTCGTCGAGCATGATGAAAGTCGGCTCCAACACCAGCGCGCGCGCCAAAGCAATGCGCTGGCGCTGGCCGCCGGAGAATTCATGCGGATAGCGGAAACGCGTTTCCGGATCGAGCCCAACGTCATTGAGTGCATCCACCACGCGGGCCGCACGCTCACGGGCCTTCAGATGCGGATGATGCACCTTGAGGCCCTCCCCGATGATGTCTGACACCGACATGCGTGGGCTGAGCGAACCGTAAGGGTCCTGGAACACGATCTGCATGTTGCGGCGGAACGGCCGCATCTGCTTGAACTTGAGCCCCTGGATGGCGTTGCCCATGAACACCACCGGGCCCTCGGACGAGATGAGCCTTAAGATGGCGAGGCCTAGCGTGGTCTTTCCCGAGCCGCTCTCGCCCACCACGCCGAGCGTCTCGCCTTTGCGCACCTCGACGCTGATGCCGTCCACCGCCTTGATGTGGCCGACCACCTTGCGCAGCACACCGCGCTTGATCGGGAACCACACTTTCAGGTTATCGGTCTGCACGACGATCGGCGCGTCGGGACGCGGCGGCGCCGGGTCGGGCTTCGGTTCGGCGGCAAGCAGCGCCTGCGTATAGGGATGCTCGGGCGCGGTGAAGACGCGCTCGACCGGCCCGCGCTCGACGATCTTGCCGGCGTTCATCACGCAGACCTGGTCGGCGATCTTGCGCACGATGCCGAGATCGTGGGTGATGAACAGCATCGACATGCCGAGCCGCGTTTGGGTGTCCTTGAGCAGCTTGAGGATTTGCGCCTGCACCGTGACGTCGAGCGCGGTGGTCGGCTCGTCGGCGATCAACAGATCGGGATTGTTGGCGAGCGCCATGGCGATCATCACGCGCTGGCGCTGTCCGCCGGAGAGCTGATGCGGATAACTGCCGAGCCGCCCCTTGGGGTCGCGGATGCCGACTTGGTCGAGCAATTCGAGGATGCGGGCGCGCGCCTTCTCGCCGGCAAGCCCTTGGTGGATCGCAAGAATTTCTCTGATCTGCTTTTCGATCGTGTGCAGCGGATTAAGCGAGGTCATCGGCTCCTGGAAGATGATGGCGATCTCGTTGCCGCGCACGTGGCGGATTTCTTCCTCCGGCATGGTCAGCAATTCGCGCCCCTCGAAGGTGATCGAGCCCGAGGGGTGGTGCGCGGCCGGATAAGGCAGCAGCTTCATCACCGACAGTGCGGTGGCCGATTTGCCCGAGCCGCTTTCGCCAACCAGCGCAAGCGTCTCGCCCTTGACGATGTCGAACGACACGCGGTCGACCGCCAGTACCTCGCGCTTGCCGCTGCCGAACGCGATCGACAGATCGCGGATTGAGAGAATTTTTTCGGCCGGCGCGCTCATCGAAACGTCTTTCTCGGGTCGAAGGCGTCGCGCACCGCTTCGCCGATGAAGATCAAAAGCGAAAGCATGATCGCAATAGAAAAGAACCCGGTGAGGCCGAGCCAGGGCGCCTGCACATTGGCTTTGCCCTGACTGAGCAATTCGCCGAGCGAGGGCGAGCCGGGCGGCAGGCCAAACCCGAGGAAATCGAGCGCGGTCAGCGTCATCACCGACGACGACAGAATAAACGGTAGGAACGTCATGGTCGCCACCATGGCGTTGGGCAAAAGGTGGCGGAAGATGATGACCGCGTTCGATACGCCGAGCGCGCGCGCCGCCTGGATATATTCGAAATTGCGGCCGCGCAGGAATTCCGCGCGCACCAGCCCGACCAGCGATACCCAGGAGAACAACAGTAGAATGCCGAGCAACACGAAGAAGCCGGGCGCCAGCACCGAGGAGATGATCAGCAGCAGATAGAGCGAGGGGATCGAGGTCCAGATTTCGATGAAGCGCTGGAACAAAAGATCGATCCACCCGCCGAAATAGCCCTGCACCGCGCCGGCGGCGATGCCGATGATCGAGGAGATGATGGTCAGCGCCAGGCCGAACAACACCGAAATGCGGAAGCCGTAGATCAGCCGCGCCACCACGTCGCGGCCGCCGTCGTCGGTGCCGAGCCAGTTGGATTCAAGATCGTCACATTTGGCGAAACCGTGGGTGGCGGCGAATTGGCAATCAGCTTGCGTCAGCATCCAGGTCGGCTTGGACGGGAACGGTGACGGCGGCTTGCTCACCTGCGTGTTGTAGGAATAGCGGACCAGCGGCCAGATCACGACGCCGCCTTCCTTGTTGATCAGGCCCATCAGATAGTCGTCGCGATAGTCAGCGGCGGTGCCGAACAGATTCGGATCGCGCGTCTTGGCAAACGTCGTGTCGGGATAGGTCACCACCGCCGGGAAATAAAAATGGCCGTTGACGTGGATGAAGATCGGCTTGTCGTTGGCGATGAATTCCGCGAACAGCGAGATCAGGAACAATGCCAGGAATATCCACAACGACCAATAGCCGCGCCGGTTGACCTTGAAGTTCTCCCAGCGCCGCCGGTTGAGCGGCGAAACCGCGATCCAGTGCTGGTCCGGCGGCACGTCGAGTCCGCCAACGCCGACGGCCGTCGTATCGGGCGACTTGACGGCGGGAATAGCGTCCACGTCAGACCTCCCGCGACTCGAAATCGATGCGCGGATCGATCCAGGTGTAGGTCAGATCGGAAATCAGGTTCACCACCACGCCGATGAGCGCGAAGATGTAGAGCGTGGCGAACACCACCGGATAATCACGGTTAAGCACGCTTTCGAAGCCAAGCAGACCGAGGCCGTCGAGCGAAAAGATAGTCTCGATCAGGAGCGAGCCGGTGAAGAACGCGTGCACGAAAGCCGACGGAAATCCGGCGATCACGATCAGCATGGCGTTGCGGAAGATGTGCCCGTACAGCACCTGGTTTTGCGTGCAGCCTTTGGCGCGCGCGGTGAGCACGTATTGCTTGCGGATCTCCTCCAGGAAAGAGTTCTTGGTCAACAGCGACATGGTGGCGAAGGCCGACAGCGCCATCGAGACGATCGGCAGCGTCAGGTGCCAGAAATAATCGCCGATCTTGGCGTACCACGGCAGTTGCCAGAAATTCTCCGACACCAAACCGCGCAGCGGGAAGAAATCGAAAAACGAGCCGCCGGCGAACAGAATGATCAGCAAGATCGCGAATAGAAAGCCGGGGATGGCGTAGCCGACGATGATCACGCTCGAGGTCCACACATCGAAGCGCGAGCCGGCGTCGACCGCCTTGCGGATGCCGAGCGGGATCGAAATCAGGTAGGTGAGTAGCGTCATCCAGATGCCGAGCGAAATCGAAACCGGCAGCTTCTCCTTGATTAGCTTCAACACGCTGATGTCGCGGAAATAGCTCTTGCCGAAATCGAAGCGGATGTAGTTCCACAGCATCAAGCCGAAACGCTCGTAGGCCGGCTTGTCGAAGCCGAATTGCTTTTCAAGCTTCTTGATGAATTCGGGATCGAGCCCCTGCGCGCCGCGGTATTTCGACGTCACCGAGTCGACCCCCGATCCGCCCTGCGCCACGCCGCGGCTGCCGAAGTCGCCGCCGGGCGAGCCGGAAATGCGCGAGGTCGCGCCGGTATCGGCGCCGGTGAGCTTGGCGATCACCTGCTCGACTGGACCGCCGGGCGCGAACTGCACCACGACGAAGGCGACCAGCATGATGCCGAACATGGTCGGCACCATGAACAGCAGGCGGCGGATGAGGTAAGCGGTCATGAGACTGTTATGGATGCCTGTGCTGATGTCGTCATGCCCAGCGTTGCGCGGGGCATCCACGTCTTATGACGTATCGGCAGCATAAAGACATGGACAGGACGCGCAACTCGCGCGCCCGAGTTGTGCAAATTGTATTGCGGTGCCGCAAGTTGGACCATGCCTAGCCTTTATGTTCCAGCTTCGCCGCTTTGTCCTTATCGGTCCACCAGGTTTCCGGAATACCCCGGAAATAGCGCGGTTTAGTGACGGGATGACCGAACACGTCCCAATAAGCGATCCAATACGACGCTTTGTACCAGTGCGGAATCCAATAGCGGCCGGCGCGGATGACGCGGTCGAGCGCCTTGCAGGCGGTGGTGAGTTCGGCCCTGGTTGCGGCGGCGATGATGCGGTCGACCAGCGCATCCACCGCCGGATCGGCGATGCCGGCGAGATTCTGCGAGCCTTTGGTCGCCGCCGCTTGCGAAGAAAAATAACTGCGCAATGAATCGCCCGGCGTCGCCGAGAAGCTGAACCGCTCCACCGTGATGTCGAAGTCGAAGCCGTCTACCCGCGCGCGGTACTGCACCGGATCGACCACCCGCAAGGTGGCCTGGATGCCGAGCGTCGCGAGATTGGCGATGTAGGGCAGGTGGTGCGGCGTGAAGGTCGGCTCGTCGAGCAGGAATTCCATGGTGACCGGCTTGCCGTCCGGCATGACCCGCTTGCCGTTCTTGAGCGCGAAGCCGGCCTGCTCGAGCAGTTGCGCGCCGCGCCGCAGCCAGTTGCGGTCATGGCCGGAACCGTCGGTCACCGGCGGCACGTAAGGCTCGCCGAACACTTCCTCCGGCAACTTGCCGCGGAACGGCTCGAGCAGCGCGAGCTCGGCAGCGTCGGGTTTGCCCTCCGCCATCATCGGCGAATTCTGGAACACCGACACCGTGCGGTCGTAGGAGCCGTACATGATGTTCTTGTTGGTCCATTCGAAATCGAATGCGTCGATCAAGGCCTCGCGCAGGCGGCGGTCCTTGAACTGCGCGCGCCGCGTGTTGATGAACCAGCCTTGCGCGCCGGATGGCGTGTCGTCCGGCAATACGGCGCGCTTGACGCGGCCGTCCTTGAAGGCGGGAAACGTGTAGCGCGTCGCCCAGGTGCGCGAAGTGAACTCCTCGCGGAACAGATAATTTCTGGCGGTGAAGCCTTCAAAGCCGACCTCGCGGTCGCGGTAATATTCGAAGCGCACTACGTCGAAATTGTTCTGCCCGCGCGCCACCGGCAGATCGGCGCCCCACCAGTCCTTCACGCGCGCAAATTCGATGAAATGCCCGGCCTCGAAGCGGCCGACTTTGTAGGCGCCGCTGCCGAGCGGGATTTCCAGCGTGGACTGGTCGAACGACTGCTTGGAATAATAGGCCTGCGAGAAAATCGGCAGGCCGGCGACGAACAGCGGCACGTCGCGGCCGCGCTTGTCCGCAAAGCGCACCACCACGCTGCGCTCGTCGGCAGCCTCGGCGCCTTTGAAGTCGCGCAACAATTGCGTGATGATCGGATGGCCCTTGTCCTTCAACGTCGTGAGCGACCAGACCACGTCATGTGCGGTGAGCGGCGTGCCGTCGTGGAATTTCGCTTGCGGCCGCAGCGTGAAGCGATAAGTGAGCCCGTTGTCGGAAATGCGCACGCTTTGCGCGGCGAGCCCGTACATCGCGTCGGGCTCGTCGCCCGAACGTACCATCAGCGTCGCGAACGTCAGCTCCATGCCCTGCGCGGCGTCACCTTTCAGAATGAAGCTATTGAGCGAATTGAAGGTCTGGAACGACTGGTTGAACTGCCGATTCGGACCGATCTGCGAGAACACGCCGCCTTTGGGCGCGTCGGGATTGACGTATTTGAAGTAGGGAAAATCCGCCGCATAGAGGAGATCGCCGAAGGCCGACATGCCGTGACGTTCTGCGTCCTTTGCCACCTCTTGCGCCGCGGCCGGCGCAAATTTCGCGGCGGCGAGCGCGCCGGCCGACAAGACAAGTGCGTGGCGGCGCGTGATCAAGACCGCTGCGGCACCTTGGCCGCCTTGTCCGCGTCCCACCACCAGATGGTCGGGAACGCGGCGAGCCCGTATTTCGGCATGTTCTGCGGCCGGCCGAAGCGGTCCCAGCGCGCGCTGCGTTCCTTGCCGTAGGTCCATTGCGGCACGACGTAGAAATTCCACAGCAGCACCCGGTCGAGCGCCTTGGTCGCGGCGACCAACTCGTCGCGGTCCTTGGCGAAGATCACGCGCTCGATCAGCGCGTCGACCGCGGGATTCTTGATGCCGATCAGATTGCGCGAGCCGGGTTGGTCGGCGGCCTGCGAACTCCAGAAGCCGCGTTGCTCGTTGCCGGGCGACAGCGACTCGCCCCAGGATGCGACGATAATGTCGAAATCCCATTGCCTCAGCCGGTTTTCGTATTGCGCGCTGTCGACCACGCGCACGTTCACCGTCATGCCGAGGCGCTGCAGCGAGGGCCGGAAGAACAGCACGAAACGCTCGGTGGCCGGGTCCTCGACCAGGAACTCGACGCTGTAGGGTTCACCGGTCTTGGTGTTGACCAGCTTGGTGTTCTTGATTTCATAACCGGCCGCACCAAACAGCGCGAGCGCCTCGCGCAGGTTGTTGCGGTCGGCCTGTTGACTGCCGCCGACCGGATTGGTGTAGGGCTTGGTGAAGAGGTCCGCCGGCACCTTGTCCTTCACGCTTTGCAGGATTTCAAGTTCCTTGCCTTGCGGAATCCCGAACGATGCCAGTTCGGTGCCTTCGAAATAGCTGGCGATGCGTTTGTATTGGCCGAAGAATATCGTGCGGTTCATCTCTTCGAAATCGAAGGCAAAGTTGAAGGCGCGCCGTACGCGCGGGTCTTTGAACGGGTCGCGCCTTATGTTGAAGGCGAAGGCCTGCATCACGCCGAAATTGCGGATCGGGAATTCTTCCAGCACTACCTTCTTGTCGCGCACGGCTGGAAAATCGTAGGACGTCGCCCAATTCTTGGCGCTGTTCTCGGTGCGCCAATCGACCTGATCGCCCTTGAAGGCCTCCAGCGCGACGGTGGAATCGCGGAAATATTCGAAGCGGATTTGCTGGAAATTGTTGCTGCCGATGTTCAGGTTTAGATCCTTGCCCCAATAGTCGGCGACCTTCTCGTAGATAATGGTGCGGCCGGGCGTGAAATCCTTGATCCGGTAGGGGCCCGAACCGAGCGGCGGCTCCAGCGTGGTCTGCGTCACGTCGCGCTTTTTGCCGGATTTGTCGGTGCCTTCCCACCAGTGCTTCGGCAGCACCGGCAGCTGACCGACGATCTGCGGCAGTTCGCGGTTGCCCGGTCCGTCGAATACGAAGGTGACCTCGCGCTCGCCGGTTTTTTCCGCCTTGGTCACGTGCCGGTAATAGGCGCCGAGCTGGGGACTGTTCTGCTTGAACGTGCCGAACGAGAAAATCACGTCCTCGGCCGTCACCGGCTTGCCGTCGTGCCAATGGGCATTGGCGCGCAGGCGATAGGTGACCGACGAGCGGTCCGCCGGGTAGCTGACCGCTTCCGCCAGCAGGCAGTATTCGGTCGATACCTCGTCGAGCGCCGGTGAACTCAGCGCCTCGGTGAACAGATCGGCGCCCATGGCGAGGCTGCCCTTTACGCCCGACACCACTTGGTTGAAATTGTCGAACGTGCCGAAGGCGATCTCACGCACCGTACCGCCTTGCGGCGCGGTCGGGTTGACGTAGTCGAAATGTTTGAAGTCGGCCGGGTAATGCGGCTCGCCGAATAGCGAGAGGCCATGCTTCCATTGCCGCGCTTGCGCCTGCGTCGCCACGCCGAGCGCGCCCAAAGCCGGCGTGACGAGCGCGGCGGCGGTGCTGCGCAGAACAAAACGGCGGGTCAAATTCATGGCAAGGCTTTCATGACAAGACTCGGGCGCGCCACGCGCCCCATCTGCAATCGCGGGCGATTATGTCGGTTTTTCGATCCGCTGCCAGCGGCCTTATGCCGCGCCGCTAACAAAACGGCCGGGCTTGGCCCGGCCGCATCAGGACTAAACTCTCGTGGCGTTCACTTCGCCGGCGCTGCCGGGGCCGCGGCTTTGGGCGCCTCGGCCGGTTTGGCGGCGGGCGCAGCCTCCGCCGCCTTCGGCAATGGCATGGGGCTGTCGGAGAGCGTGTGCAGGAAGTCGATCACGTCGGCGCGTTGCTGGCCGCGCGACAGGCCGGCAAAGGTCATCGCCGTGCCGGGGATGTATTCGCGCGGACTCTTCAGGAACGCGTAGAGTTCGCCGAAGGTCCAGGTGCCGCCCTTGGCCTTCATGGCGGCGGAATAGCTGAAGCCCGACTCGGAGGCGCGCGGGCGACCGACGATGCCCCACAGATTGGGACCGACTCGGTTCGGCCCGCCCTTCTCGAAAGTGTGGCAGGCCTGGCATTGTTTCGCGATCGCCTGGCCCTTTTCAGTCGAGGCCGAGGCCATCATCGCCTCCATCGGCTCCTCCGGCTGCTTGGCGGTGGGCGCCTCTCCCTCGCCCGACGTCTTGACCGCGATGGCGTAGCCGGGCTTGGCCGGCTTCTCGGGCGCGAAAATGGCGCCGGCCCCGATATTAAGCGCAAGCGTGATCAGGCAGGTGCCGAGGATGGCGCCCAGGATCTTGTTGAGTTCGAAGGAATTCATCGAAAAAAGCTCCCGAGGGGGCGCGAACCGGCAGGGGACGACCGCGAAGGTCTTGGCGGCCGCGGACAGATACCGTTTTGCCCCAAGTCTGGCAACCCGTATAAGCGCCGCGGCCCACTCGACATTCGTTCAGGTCCGGCAGATGCCCGACACCATCATCCTCATCCCGGCCCGCATGGCCTCGACCCGCCTGCCCGGAAAGCCCTTGGCGGATATCGCGGGACTGCCGATGATCGTGCACGTGCTGCGCCGGGCGCTGGCGGCGAAAATCGGCGAGGCGGTGGTGGCGACCGATTCGGAAGCGGTCGCCGCGGCGGTGGAAAAGTCGGGCGGCCGCGCGATCATGACGCGCGCCGATCACCTCTCCGGCTCCGACCGCATTTATGAAGCGCTGGCGACGCTCGATCCCGAGCGCCGCGTCGGCATCGTGGTCAATGTGCAAGGCGACCTGCCGACCGTCGAGCCCGCCAAAATCCGCGCCGCGCTCGGCCCGCTGGCCGATCCGGCCGTGGATATTGCGACGCTCGCCGCGGTCATCACCGACCAGGCCGACCTCACCAATCCGAACGTGGTCAAGGCGATCGGACCGCCCGCAGCATCCGGCCGCTTCCGCGCGACGACGTTCACCCGCGCCGATGCCGCGGGCGCTGGCCCGCACTATCACCACATCGGGCTTTACGCCTACCGGCGCGCGGCGCTGGAGCGCTTCGTCAAGCTGCCGCCGTCAGCCAACGAGCGGCGCGAGAAGCTCGAGCAGTTGCGCGCGCTCGATGCCGGCATGCGCATCGACGTGGTAGTGGTGAAAAGCGTTCCGCTCGGCGTCGATACGCCGGAGGAACTCGCCAAGGCGCGGCAATTGCTCGCCGGTTGACTTGGGGCGGAAGGTCTGCGTAACGAACGCCCTACAGGTGGGGCCATGGCCAAGAAAAAGATCATTTTCCAGGGCGAACCGGGGGCGAATTCGCATCTCGCCTGCCGCGAAGCTTACCCGGATCACGAACCGGTGCCCTGCCCGACTTTCGAGGATTGCTTTTCCGCGCTCAGCGGCGGCGACGTCGATCTCGGCATGATCCCGATCGAGAATTCGGTCGCCGGTCGCGTCGCCGACATCCATCATCTGATGCCGACCTCGAAGCTGCACATCATCGCCGAGTGGTTCCTGCCGATCCGCAACCAGTTGATGGCGCCGAAGGGCGCGTCGTTGAAAACCATCAAATCGGTGGAAAGCCACGTGATGGCGCTCGGCCAATGCCGCAAGATCATCCGCGAGCTGAAACTCAAGCCGATCGTCGCCGCCGACACCGCCGGATCCGCGCGCGAAGTGGCCGAAAGCAAGGATACCACGCGCGCGGCCATCGCCTCGCGGCTGGCAGCGGAAATTTACGGGCTCGATATTCTGCGCGAGAACGTCGAGGACGAAACCAATTCGACCACGCGCTTCATCGTGTTGTCGCGCGAGAAGAAATGGGCAAAGCCCGGCCAGGGCAAGGTGGTCACCACCTTCGTGTTCCGCGTGCGCAACGTGCCGGCCGCGCTCTACAAGGCGATGGGCGGGTTCGCCACCAACGGCGTCAACATGACCAAGCTCGAGAGCTACATGGTCGGCGGCAATTTCTTCGCCACGCAGTTTTATGCCGACGTCGAGGGCCACCCCGACGACCGCGCGCTGGTATTGGCGCTCGAGGAGCTTGCCTTCTTCTCCAAGGAATTGACCGTGCTCGGCGTCTATCCAGCGCACCCCTATCGTGAGACATTCAAGGAAGAGAAGGATTGAGCCACTAGCCAATAAATAAAAACTTCGGGGAGGACGTCATGAATGGGGTGGTGCGTCTGCTTGCCTTGGGCGCGGGGTTGCTGATTGCCGGGAGCGCCGGCGCCGCGGGCCAATATCCCGATCATCCGGTGCGATTACTGGTCGGCTTCGCCGCTGGCGGCCCCACCGATGTGATCGCCCGCATCGTCGGGCAGAAATTATCGGCTTCCCTTGGCCAGCAGTTCTACGTCGACGATAAACCCGGTGCCGGCGGCAACATCGCCAATGCCGAAGTAGCAAAGTCGGCGCCAGACGGTTACACGCTCGCCGTCGTGAGCACTGGCTTCATGGTCAATATGAGCCTGTACGCCAAAGTCCCCTATGATGCTGTCAAGGACTTCGCGCCGGTCACCATGGTCGCCTATTCGCCCAACGTGATCGCGGTCAATCCATCGGTGCCGGCCAAGAGCGTCAAGGAGCTGATCGAACTAATCAAGGCCAACCCCAATAAGTATAGCTTCGCCGGCCCCGGCATAGGATCGACGCCGCATCTGTCAGGCGAATTGTTCAAGCAGAAATTCGGGCTCGACATGGTGCACGTGCCATTTCCCGGCGCCGCGCAGGCGATCAACTCGACCATTGCCGGGGATACCCAGATCGCCTTTACCGCTTTGCCGCCGGCGCTGGCCAACATCAAGGCTGGAAAATTGCGTGGGCTCGCCGTACTCGCCGTCAAGCGCGCCGCGGAACTTCCCGATATGCCGACCATGCAGGAAGCCGGCTATCCCGGCCAGGAGGCCGACACCCTGACCGGCGTGCTGGCGCCGGCAGGCACGCCGAAGGAAATCGTCGCCCTGCTTAAACGCGAGATCGCCAAGGCGGTGGCCGAGCCGGAAGTCACGGCGCATTTGCTTAAGCTCGGCTTCGTGCCGGTGGCGAACAAGCCGGAAGAATTCGGCGCGCGCATCAAGAGCGAGATCGCGAAGTGGGGCAAGGTTGTGCACGACGCGCATCTGCGCATCGAATGACCCATTGAACGTGCGCTACTCGGCGGCCTGCCGTGACGGCGGGCGCATGGCCGCAAGACCGTCGGCAACGGTCGCGGAAACCGTGGTGCGCACCATCAGGCGGGCCTCGTGCGCCGGCCAGGGCCGTCCGCGGTGCATGGTGGCGCGGTTGTCCCACATCACCACGTCGCCGCTCTTCCAATGGTGGACGTAGCTCAAGCCCGGCGAGGTCGCGGCCGCCATCAATTCCTCGATCAATTGTTTCCCCGCCGCCGGCTCCATGCCTTCCACGGCATAGGCATGCGAGGCGAGGTAGAGCGCGCCGCGGCCATTGACCGGATTTTTCCACACCATGCGCCAGCATTGCGGCGGCAGCGCCGCGCGTTCTTCCGGGCTGGCGAGGCCTTCCGCGATCTGCCCGCGCGAATGCGCGTAATCGTGCCAGGCGAAGGAATTTTCCAGCTTCTTGCGCATGCCGGCATCGAGCCGCTCGAAGGCGAGCCGCGTCGAGACGAATTCTGTTTCGCCGCCGCGCGCCGGGATGATGCGCGCCGACAGCACCGAGGTGAGCGCCGGCACACTCTTGAACGACGAGTCGGTGTGCCAGAGCTGGTTAGCCTTGTTACGCATCGCGTAGCGGTGGTCGGGCGGCACCACTTTGCCGTCCGGGCCGATGGTGGTGAGGATCACGAAATGGCTGCCGGTGCCGAGCGAGCCAACTTTGGTGATTTCGGGCGGACCGAAGCGGCGCGAGAAGGCGAGTTGGCCATCGTCGGTCACCTCTTGATTGCGAAAAACCAGAACCGAATGTTGTTCGAATGCCGCGCGCGCCGCCGCATAGGCGGCATCGTCGGTAGCGACGTCGGCGAGCGTCGCGCCGCGCAATTCGGCGGCAAAACCCGGACCCAGCGGGACGACTTTCATTGGCACGTCTCCCCGGCTTTATTTGTTTACGCAACTCTCCCCCAAAACGGCAGGGCTGGCAAGCAAGCGGGGCCGCGTCACCTTGTGCGGCGCAACGGCGTCTTTTACACAGCCAGGAAAGACCGCGTTGACCGGGGCATGCGAGTGTGGGGGAAATCGATGAGCGAAGCTAAACACAAGGTTGCGCTGGTCACCGGTGCCGCTCGCGGCATTGGCCTCGCCACCGCCAAGCGATTTCTCGCCGACGGCTGGCGCGTGGCGCTGCTCGATATCGACGGCGAGAATTTGCAGCGCACTTACGCCGCGGTTGGCAAGCCCGACGCGACGCTGGCGATTACCGGCGACGTGGCGGACCCTAAGACTGCGACCACCGCGATCGACCGTATAGCAAAGCGTTTCGGCCAGCTCGATGCGCTGGTCAACAATGCCGGCATCGCCATCTTCACGCCCATCCTCGACGTGACCTACGAGGACTGGTCGCGCGTGCTCGCGGTCAATCTCACCGGCCCGTTTCTCTGTACGCAGGCCGCCGCGCCTTTGATGCGCGACTCGGGCGGCGGTGCCATCGTCAACATCACGTCGATTTCGGGGCTGCGCGCCTCGACACTGCGCACCGCTTACGGCACCAGCAAGGCCGGGCTCGCGCATCTGACCAAGCAGCAGGCGGCCGAACTCGCCTCGCTCGGCATCCGCGTCAATGCCGTCGCGCCCGGGCCGGTCGACACCGCCATGGCCAAAGCCGTGCACACGCCGGAAATCCGCCAGGACTACCACGACCACATGCCGCTCAACCGCTACGGCCTGGAGACCGAATTGGCGGAAGCGATCTTTTTCCTGTGCAGCGAGCGCGCGAGCTACATCACCGGGCAGACGCTGGCGGTCGACGGCGGCTTCGATTCGACCGGCATTGGCTTGCCGACGCTGCGCAAGGACATGCGCAACAGCTAGCTTTGCTCGCGCTCGTAGCGTCCGACGAATTTTGGCGACAGCTTGCGCAGGCGCTCGATATCGATGCGGCCGGAGCGCGTGATGTAGCTCATGGCGAATTCGGCGGGCGCCAGGGCCATATGCTCGGCGAAATTCTCGTACCATGACGCGCTCGCCGTCGCGCCGGCGACCAGCTTGTCCACGATCGGCCGCCGCGCCGCTTCGAACGCCGGCAGCGAGGCCGCCACATCGTCGCCGTGCGCGGCGAGCGCGCGATCGAGCGCGATGGCGTCCTCCATGGCCAGCCGCGTGCCGGAGCCGATGGAAAAATGCGCAGTGTGCAGCGCGTCGCCGATCAGCACGTATTTGCCGTGGTGCCAGCGCGCGTTGGCCACCTGCGGAAACCGCCGCCAGCTCGAATTGTTGGAGATCAGCGGATGGCCGCCGAGCGCGTTGACGAAGATCTTCTGGCACAGGCTGCGCGATTCCGGCTCATCCATGCGCGCAAAGCCGGCGCGCGCGAAACTCGCCTCGTCGGTTTCCACGATGAAGGTGCTGCGCCCCGGCGCGTAGCGATAGTGATGCGCGTTGAAATCGCCGACCGGCGTGTGGCGGAAGGTCTGCGTCAGCGTGTCGTAGCGCTGGCTAGTGCCGAACCAGGCGAAATGATTGGCCATATAAGTGACGCTGGCGCAGAATTCGTCCGCGAAGGTGCGCCGCACCAGCGAATTGACGCCGTCGGCGCCGACCACCAAGTCGGCGCTATCGAATTCATCGAGCGAGGTCATGCGGGCGGGAGAATTCCGGCGCGATGCCGACCGAGCGCAGGCGCTGCTGTAGCAATTGCAGCAGCCTGAGCCGGCCGATGGCCGCAAAGCCGACGCCGTCGATGACGACGCGCTCGTTGCGGTGAACGAGCGTCATGTCGTCCCAGGATTCCATCCGCGGCGTAATCGCTGCGAATGTTTCCGCGTCGTCCTCGCGCAAGAATTCGAGCGCGCGGTCGGAGAACACCACGCCGAAGCCGAAAGTGGCGTCGGCCGGGTTCTGCTCGACGATCGTGATGTCGGCGTCCGGCCGCCGTCGCTTCAACAAATATCCGAGGTAAAGCCCGGCCGGCCCGGCGCCCAGAATGGCAATGCGCATGGAACTCTTGTAGCGCAAGGCACTTCTATCGTCATGTCCGGCGTTGTACAGTCGTCGCCGTCAACCTGAGTGGGCCGAACAATGCTCGCAACCACCCTCGCCCTCACGCTCCACGTTCTCGGCGCCGTGGTCTGGGTCGGCGGCATGTTCGCCGCCTATGTCTGCCTGCGCCCGGCGGCGGGCGCGCTGGAAGGCCCGCAGCGCCTGCAGCTCTGGCGGAATTTCTTCGCCAAATTCTTTCCCTGGGTCTGGGTCTCGGTACTGCTGCTGCTCGCCAGCGGCTTTTGGATGATGCTCACCACGTTCGGCGGCTTTTCCGGCGCTGCGCTTTATATCCATTTGATGATGGGCATCGGGCTGTTGATGGTGGCGCTGTTCGCCTGGCTGTTCCACGGCCCCTGGCTAAAGTTCAAGCGCGCGGTGGACGCTAAGGATTGGCCGGCCGCCGCCGGCCACCTCGACCGCATCCGGCAGATCATCATGATCAACCTGCCGCTCGGCCTGATCGTGGTCGTGATCGGCGGCAGTGGGCGGTTTTGGGCGTTTTAGATCGTCTGATTGTATTCGCCGACTTCCGGGTGCGTGCGCAGTACGCCGTCGACCGCCTTGAACATCTCGCGCATGCGGGCTTCCGAGGCCGGGCTCTCCACCACCACCACCAGCTCCGGCTTGTTGGAGGATGCGCGCACCAGGCCCCAGGTGCCGTCCTCGACGGTGACGCGCACGCCATTGACCGTGACCAGATCGCGGATCGCCTGCCCGGCGAATTTTTCGCCTTTTTTCTTCGCATCCTCGAAACGCTTCACCACGGCATCGACGACGCCGTATTTTTTCTCGTCGTCGCAATGCGGCGACATGGTGGGCGAACCCCAGGTCTTCGGCAGCGCCTTGCGCAAATCGGCCATGCTCTTTCCCGGATTGCGGTCAAGCATATCGCAGACGGCCAGCGCGAAAATCATGCCGTCGTCATAGCCGCGGCCGTACGGCTTGTTGAAGAAGAAATGCCCGGACTTCTCGAAACCGGCAAGCGCGCCTAATTCGTTGACGCGGCGCTTGATGTAGGAATGACCGGTTTTCCAATAGTCGGCCTTGACGCCGTTCGCTTTGAGCACCGGATCGGTGATGAAGAGCCCGGTCGATTTCACGTCGACCACAAAGGTCGCGCCCTTGTGCTGGTTCGACATGTCGCGCGCCAGCATGACGCCGACCTTGTCGGCGAAAATCTCCTCGCCCTCGTTATCCACGACGCCGCAGCGGTCGCCGTCGCCGTCGAAACCGAGCGCGACGTCGGCTTTGTGCGCCAGTACGGCGTCACGCATCGCGTGCAGCATCTTCATGTCTTCGGTGTTGGGATTGTAGCGCGGGAAGGTGTGGTCGAGTTCGCAATCGAGCGGCACCACCTCGCAGCCGACCGCCCGCAAAATCTTCGGCGCGAAGGCGCCGGCGGTGCCGTTGCCGCAGGCAGCCACAACTTTCAGCTTGCGCCTGAGCTTCGGCCGCTTGGTGAGGTCGGCGATGTAGCGCTCGGGAAAATTCTCCACGAACTCGTACGAGCCGCCGCCTTTGAGCTCGAACTTGGCGCCGAGCACGATCTCTTTCAACCGCGTCATCTCGTCCGGTCCAAACGTCAGCGGCCTATTGGCGCCCATCTTGACACCGGTCCAGCCGTTGTCGTTGTGAGAGGCGGTGACCATGGCGACGCAGGGCACGTCGAGCGCGAACTGCGCGAAATAGGCCATCGGCGTGACGGCGAGCCCGATGTCGTGCACCTTGCAGCCCGCCGCCATCAGGCCGGTGACCAGCGCGAGTTTCACGGAAGCCGAATAGCTGCGGAAGTCGTGGCCGGTGACGATCTCCGGCTTGACGCCCATCTGGCGGATCAACGCGCCGAGACCCATGCCGAGCGCCTGCACGCCCATCAGGTTGATTTCTTTTTCCAACAGCCAGCGCGCGTCGTATTCGCGAAAGCCGGTCGACTTGACCAGCGGCGAGGACTCATAGGCGTAGGTATTGGGCGTGAGCGCGGATTTCGGCGTCGGAAACATCAAAGCCTCAAATATGGGCGTGACAACATTCATCTGCATACCCCAACGCTGCGAACCGGCAAAGCGGTCCGGCAAAATTCCAGCCATTGCGGGATAAATTACTGCTCCAGCAGCATGCGGCCGTCGGCCACTTCGTAGCGCCGCAGCCGCGACAGGAACGTGACGCCGAGCAGGTTGGTCGACAGCGCCTCGTCGGGGAGCACCAGCGCCGGCACGTCGAACACGGTGATGTCGCCGATTTCGATGCGCTCGAGCTTGGTGGGCGCCGCCTTGATGCGGCCGTTGGCGGTGGAGACGATGGCGGTGTAGTCGCGCGGCATCGGATGCACGCCGATATTGGAGGCGTCGGTCTCGCGCAGGATCACCATCGAGGCGCCGGTATCGACCAGGAAATCGATATGGCGGCCGTTGGCGCGGGCATCGACACGGAAATGGCCGTCGCGGCCGCTCGTGAGCTCCATCCTGTGCTGGCCGGCAGAGACCTGGCTCGGCTGGTCGGCCGCCTGCACGGTAGCCGCCTGAGACGCCGGCGCTTCCACCACCGTCTTGTCGGCGAAACGCGCGAGATAGCTGCCGGCGACGAGCGCCAAAGCGGCGAAAATAAGGACCTGACGCATGATGCAAAGCCCGCTGGTTGCGGCTGACCGTCGCATGAGGCTGGCCAATGCCGCCTTAACGCCGGCGTAGCTTTTTATCGATGGTGAGCGGCCGGTTAAGCGGATTGTGGCAATTTGAACTATTCGCCGCGCCGCTTGGCGCGCCGGGTAGCGGGGGCGTTAAGCGGATCGTCCGGCCAGGGATGCCGCGGATAGCGGCCGCGCATGTCGGTTTTCACGTCGGCATAGCTGCCGCGCCAGAAGCCGGGCAGATCGCGCGTCACCTGTACCGGGCGATGCGCGGGCGACAGCAGCTCGATCACCAGCGCCACGCGGCCGCCGGCGATTGCTGGATGCCTGGCGAGGCCGAACAATTCCTGCACGCGGATCGAGACCGTCGGCCCCTGTTCGGCCTCGTAGTCGATCGGCACGGAGGAACCGGACGGCGCGCTGAAATGCGTCGGCGCCTCGGCGTCGAGCCGCTTGCGTAAGTTCCACGGCAACAAAGCGTCGAGCGCGACCGACAAATCGTCGGCGGAGATTTGCGCGAGCGAGGTCTTGTCGTCGAGATACGGCGCCAGCCATTCGGCCACGTTGCGCGCGAGCGCTAGGTCCGACAGCTCGGGCCACTCCTCGCCCTCCGCCCGCCGCAGGAACAGCACGCGGTTGCGCAATTGCAGTTGCACTTTGCTCCACGGCAGTTTGCCGATGCTGAGCGTCGCGATGCCTTCGGCCAAAAGTTTCGCGCGCTCAGGCGTCGGCTCGACCGCTTTGGTCTGCTCGGCCAGCACCAGCGCGCCCAGCCGGCGCGAGCGCCGGGCGCGCAACGAGGCGGAGGCGGCATCGAAGGTGACCGCGTCGCGCTCCTCGATCCGGCCGGCGAAGAGCGCCTCGATTTCGGTGAGTGCGATCGGCGCCGCCAGGATAATGCGGCTTGCCGCCGCGCTGCCCGTCAATTCCGCCACCGCCAAAAACGGCTCGCGCGCCAGCGCCGAAGCCGGATCGACATTGCCGCCACGGCCATTGGCGAGCAGGAACGCGCCGCTCCCGCTGCCGCGGCTCTTGGCGATGCGGTCGGGGTAAGCCAGCGCGAGGAGCGCGCCGGCCGACTGATCGCCGCCGCGCGCTTTGCCGCCCACCGCATCGCCCCACCGCTTCACCATCGCCCTCGCCTCCTCGGCGCGGCGCGAGCGGTCGCGGCGGAACTGGTCGAGCCGGTGGCGCAGATCGGGATGGTCGCCGCCGAGGCCGCGTTCGGTGAGTATAGCGGCAATCTGCGCCGCTATTTCGCTCGCGCCTTCTCTCGCAGCGTCGACCACCATGCGCGCCAGCCGCGGCGGCAACGGCAACGCCCGCAGCTTGCGGCCTTCGTCGGTGATGCGGCCCTGCGCGTCGATCGCGCCGAGTTCGATCAGCAATGCTTTCGCTTCGCTCAGCGCGGCTTGCGGCGGCGAATCGAGCAACGACAGCTTGGCCGCATCGCTCGCGCCCCATTGCGCGAGGTCGAGCACAAACGAGGACAGATCGGCCGACAAAATTTCTGGCCGCGTGTACGGCTCCAGCGAGCCGGTCTGCGGCTCGTCCCACAGCCGGTAACAAACACCCGGCTCGGTGCGCCCAGCGCGGCCGCGGCGCTGGTCGGCGGCCGCGCGCGATACCCGCACGGTTTCCAGCCGTGTGAGGCTGACATCCGGCTCGTAACGCGGCACGCGCGCGAGGCCGCTGTCGATGACCACGCGCACGCCCTCGATGGTGAGCGAGGTTTCCGCTATGGACGTTGCCAGCACCGCCTTGCGCCGCCCGGCCGGCGCCGGCGATATGGCGCGGTCCTGCTCGCGCGCGTCGAGCGCGCCGTAGAGCGCGACGATATCGACGGCAGGATCGGTGACGCGCTCCTTGAGCAGCGTCTCGCTGCGGCGAATTTCGCCGGCGCCCGGCAAAAACACCAGCAGCGAGCCTTGCTCAGCGCGCAAAGCGCGCTGTACGGCGTCGGTCACCTGGCTTTCGATGCGCGCGCGCGCATCGCGGCCGAGATAACGCGTCTCGACCGGATAAGCGCGGCCTTGGCTTTCCACCACCGGCGCCTTGCCGAGTAGCGCTGCCACGCGGGCGCCGTCGAGCGTCGCTGACATCACCAGGATTTTCAGATCGTCGCGCAAGGCCTGCTGTACGTCTCTTGCTAGCGCAAGCCCGAGATCGGCATCCAAGGACCGTTCATGGAATTCGTCGAACAGCACGGCGGCAACGCCGGCAAGCGAAGGATCGTCGAGGATCAGCCGCGTGAACACGCCTTCGGTGATCACCTCGATGCGCGTACGCTTGGAGACTTTCGAGCCGAAGCGCACGCGCAAGCCGATCGTGTCGCCCACCTGCTCGCCGAGCGTTGAGGCCATGCGCGCGGCGGCCGCGCGCGCCGCCAGCCGGCGCGGTTCCAGCAGCAGGATTTTCTTATCCTTTGCCCACGGTTCGTCGAGCAGCACCAGCGGCACGCGCGTGGTCTTGCCGGCGCCGGGGGGCGCCACCAGCACGGCGGCATTATTCGCTGTCAGCGCGGCGGTGAGCCGCGGCAGCGCGTCGTCGATCGGTAAAGATGTCTGGAAGTCGCGCATTCAATTCCGCTGTCATCAGTGTCTTGCCACCGGTTCATTCCCGCGGAAGCGGGAATCCAGTCTTGGCCTCAAGCGCATCCCTGGACCCCCGCTTTCGCGGGGGTGAACGGAAAATAAATTGCTGTGGAATTTAAAAGAGCTGGGTCCCCCGCCTGCGCGGGGGACGACAACTTCTATAGGCGGCGACGTACTTCATCATTTCTTCGCCCGCCCGACGCCTTCATAGGCGAAGCCGTGGCGCGCGACCTCCTCCGGCCGGTAGACGTTGCGCAAATCGACCAGCACCGGCCGCTCCATCGCCTGCTTCAGCCGCGCGAAATCGAGCGCGCGGAATTGCTCCCATTCGGTCACGATCACCAGCGCGGAGGTGCCCTGCGCGCAATCATAGGCGTCCTTGCAGAAAGCGACGTTGGCCAATAGAGGCTTGGCCTGCTCCATGCCGGTCGGATCGTAGGCGCGTACCTTGGCGCCCATGTCCTGCAGCGCGGTGATCAGCGGGATCGACGGCGCCTCGCGCATATCGTCGGTGTTCGGCTTGAAGGTCAGGCCCAGCACGGCCACCGTCTTGCCGCGCAGTTCCCCGCCGAGCGCCGCCGCCACCTTGCGCGCCATCGCACGCTTGCGCGCGTCGTTGACCGCCACCACCGCCTCGACGATGCGCAGCGGCGCGTCATTGTCCTGGCCGGTCTTGAGCAGCGCCACGGTGTCCTTCGGGAAGCACGAGCCGCCGAAGCCAGGACCCGCGTGCAAAAACTTCGATCCGATGCGGTTGTCGAGCCCGATGCCGCGCGCGACCTCTTGCACGTCGGCGCCGACTTTTTCGGCAAGGTCCGCGATCTCGTTGATGAAGGTGATCTTGGTGGCGAGAAAGGCGTTGGCGGCGTATTTGATCAGCTCGGCGGTGCGCCGGTCGGTAAACATGATCGGCGAACGGTTAAGATATAGCGGGCGATAGAGCTCGCTCATCAAATCGCGCGCGCGCGCATCCTCGGTTCCGACCACGATGCGGTCGGGCAGCTTGAAATCCCGGATGGCGGCGCCTTCGCGCAGGAATTCCGGGTTCGACACCACGGCGAACTCGGCTTTCGGACGCGCTTCGCGGATGATGCGCTCGACCTCGTCGCCAGTGCCGACCGGCACGGTCGATTTGGTGATCACCACGGTGAAGCCGTCGAGCGCGGCGGCGATCTCGCGCGCGGCGTCGTAGACGAAGCTCAAGTCGGCGTGGCCGTCGCCGCGCCGCGACGGCGTGCCCACGGCGATAAATACCGCGGCGGCGGCTTTCACCGCGGCGGGCAGATCGTCGGTAAATTTGAGCCGGCCGGCGCGCGTATTGGCGGCGACCAGGTCGTTGAGCCCCGGCTCGTAAATAGGCACTTCGCCGCGCGTAAGCGCCGCGATCTTGGCCTTGTCCTTGTCGACGCAGGTCACGTCGTGGCCGAAGTCGGCAAAACAGGCCCCGGAAACGAGGCCGACATAGCCGGTGCCGATCATGGCAACGCGCATGGAGTGCCTTTATCGAAATCGGTGTCTAATTCCAGCCGCCTGGATCGGCCGGTCTCATAGCAGAGGCCGTCTCGGGTGGCGAGAGCCGGCATTTTCTGTGGCTGAGTCCTGCGACAGATTGATTAACGCCGCATCCGGGCCCACATTCGGGCCATGCCCGCAAGCGCAAGATTCAAAGCTAAAACCCCCGCCACGTCGAATCCGGCGGCCCGCCCGTTGAAAAAAGGCGACCACCTCTTTCTGGTCGACGGCTCCGGCTACATTTTCCGCGCCTATCACGCGCTGCCGCCGCTCACCCGCAAGTCGGACGGCTTGCAGGTCAACGCCGTGCTCGGTTTCTGCAACATGTTGTGGAAGCTCTTGGCCGAGATGAAGGACGACAAGCCGACTCATCTCGCCGTGGTGTTCGACAAGTCGGAGAAAACCTTCCGCACCGATTTTTATCCGGAGTACAAGGCGCACCGGCCGGACGCGCCGGAAGATCTCATCCCGCAGTTCCCGCTCATCCGCGAAGCGGTGCACGCCTTCGAAATTCCCTGCCTGGAGCAGGCCGGCTACGAGGCCGACGACCTGATCGCCACTTACGCGCGGCTTGCGAGCGAAGCCAAGGCAACGACAACCATCGTCTCCTCCGACAAAGACCTGATGCAGCTCGTCGGCAACGGCGTCACCATGTACGACACCATGAAGGACCGTCGTATCGGCCCGGCCGAGGTGGCGGAGAAATTCGGCGTCGGCCCGGAGAAAGTCATCGAGGTGCAGGCGCTGATCGGCGATTCGTCCGACAACGTGCCGGGCGTGCCGGGCATCGGGGTCAAGACCGCGGCGCAATTGATCGGCGAATACGGCGATCTGGAAACGCTGCTCAAGCGCGCCAAGGAAATCAAACAGGACAAGCGCCGGCAGTCGCTGATCGACAATGCCGAGATCGCGCGCATATCGAAGCGCCTGGTCACGCTCGACCGCAACGTGCCGCTCGACGTGCCGGTGGACCAGCTCGCGGTGCACGAGCCGGACTACAAACATCTCATCGCGTTCCTCAAGGCGATGGAGTTCAACACCATCACCCGGCGCGTCGCGGAAAAGGCCGAGATCGATGCCTCGCAGGTCGAGGCCGACGCCAAGCTGGTATCGGCCGCGCCCGCCATTGCGCGCGCCGCGCCGGCGGGCAAAACCGGCGATCTGTTTGCGTCGGCTCCGCAAGCCAAATCCGAAAGCAAGCAAGACAAGAGCGGAGCCCTCACGCCGATCTCGCTTGCCGCCGCGCGGCTCGAAGCCGCGCGTAAGCAGAAGATCGACCGCTCCAAATACGAATGCGTGCGCACGCTTGCCCGCCTGAAGGAATGGATCGCGCGCGCGCATGAAGTGGGCGTGGTCGCGGTCGACACCGAAACTACAAGTCTCGATGCCATGCAAGCGGGCCTGTGCGGTTTTTCACTTAGCGTGTCGCCGAACGAGGCCTGTTACGTGCCGCTCGCGCACAAAAAGGACGGCGGCGGCGACGGATTGTTTGACGCCGGGCTCGCCGCCGACCAGATCAAGGAAGAAGACGCGCTGAAAGTTCTCAAGCCGCTGCTCGAGGACAAGAGCATCCTCAAGGTCGCGCAGAACATGAAATACGACTGGCTGGTGTTCGCGCAACATGGGGAGAAAATTGGTGGCATCGAGATCGAAGGCTACGACGATACCATGCTGATTTCCTATGTGCTGGACGCCGGCAAAGGCGGACACGGCATGGACGATCTCGCCGAGAAATGGCTCGGCCATAAGACCATTCATTTCGCCGACGTTGCCGGCTCGGGCAAATCGCAGGTGAGCTTCGACTGCGTCGCCATCGACAAGGCGACCGATTACGCCGCCGAGGACGCCGACGTGACGCTGCGGCTGTGGAACGCGCTGAAAGCCCGCCTGCCCGCCGAGCAGGTCGCGACCGTCTACGAAACGCTGGAGCGCGGCATGCCGGCGGTGCTGGCGCGCATGGAGCGGCGCGGCATTTCCATTGACCGCCAGGTGCTTTCGCGCCTGTCCGGCGAATTCGCCCAGAAGCAGGGCGCGCTGGAAGAAGAAATCAGACAACTCGCCGGCGAGCCGCTCAATCCCGGCTCGCCCAAGCAACTCGGCGACATCCTGTTCGGCAAGATGAATTTGCCCGGCGGCACCAAGACCAAGACCGGGCAATGGTCGACCGGCGCGCGCGAACTGGAAGATCTCGCCGAGCAGGGCCACGCGCTGCCGCGCAAGATTCTCGACTGGCGGCAGGTGTCCAAGCTGCGCTCGACTTATACCGAAGCGCTGCCGACCTACGTCAACCCCACGACCCACCGCGTGCACACCTCTTACGCACTCGCTGCCACCAGCACCGGCCGGCTGTCGTCGTCGGAGCCGAATTTGCAGAACATCCCGGTGCGCACCGAGGAAGGCCGCAAGATCAGGCGCGCTTTTGTCGCCGCACCCGGCATGAAGCTGGTTTCCGCCGACTACTCGCAAATTGAATTACGCCTGTTGTCGGAAGTCGCCGACGTGCCGACGCTGCGGCAGGCCTTCAAGGATGGCGTCGACATCCACGCCATGACCGCCTCGGAAATGTTCGGCGTGCCGGTCAAGGACATGCCAAGCGAAGTGCGCCGCCGCGCCAAGGCGATCAATTTCGGCATCATCTACGGCATCTCGGCTTTTGGCTTGGCGGCGCAGCTCGGCATCGACAAGAACGAAGCCGGCGCCTACATCAAGAAATATTTTGAGCGATTCCCCGGCATCCGCGACTACATGGACGAGACGCGCGAGTTCTGCCGCGCCAATGGCTATGTGCTCACGCTGTTCGGCCGCAAATGCCACTATCCCGACATCAAGGCGTCCAACCCGTCGATCCGCTCGTTCAACGAACGCGCGGCGATCAACGCGCGCCTGCAAGGCTCGGCCGCCGACATCATCCGCCGCGCCATGATGCGCATGGAGGGCGAGCTTGCCAAGGCCAAGCTCAGCGCGCAGATGCTGTTGCAGGTGCACGACGAATTGATCTTCGAGGTACCTGAGCGGGAAGTCGCCAAGACCATGCCGGTGGTGAAAAAGGTGATGGAAGACGCGCCGCACCCGGCCATCTCACTGCACGTGCCGCTGCAGGTCGACGCGCGGGCCGCCCACAATTGGGACGAGGCGCATTAGCCGCGGCTGTCATCATCCGCGAAGGCGGATGATCCAGTAATCGCCGGCCTTGCGTTTGGCACGGCCTTATTTCACAACGCGGTCTGTGATTACTGGATGCCCGCTTTCGCGGGCATGACATCTAAATGAATAGACGCGTTCTGGTCCTTACATTGGGCCTGTTATTGCTACCCTTGCCGGCCCACGCCGCGCCGGCGCTCGACTGCGCGCGGATGGGCTGGCTCTGGGCGCTGCCATTTGCCGGAATCTTGCTGAGTATTGCTATCGGCCGCTGCTGTTTGCGATATTCTGGCACGCGCATTACGGCAAGATCGCCGCGGCGCGGGCGCCCATCGCGCTCGCGGCCCGTGCCGTTCGTTTCGGCACAGGGACCTCACTCGCCGCCTCGGTGCACGCCCTGCTCGCCGAATATATGCGCTTCATCATTTTGCTGTTCGTGCTCTACGTGGTGGCCGGCAGCATATTGATCACCGGCACGCTGCGCGGCGGCACGCTGGTCAACGCCGGCATTCTGCTGCTAGGCACCGCGATGGCGAGCATCGTCGGCGCCACTGGCGCCGCCATGATCCTGCTGCGGCCGCTGATTCGCGCCAATGCCGCGCGCAAGAACAACGCCCGTGTGGTGATCTTTTTCAACTTCCTGGTCGCCAATATCGGCGGCGCGCTGTCGCCGCTCGGCGATCCACCGTTGTTCGTCGGCTTCCTGCACGGCGTCGATTTCTTCAGGACCACCACGCATCTCGGTTATGAAACGACCGTCGTCGCCGTGCTGGTGCTAGCGATCTTTCTCGCGCTCGACATTTGGCTCGCGCGCGCTGAGCCGAAATCGACCGTCGCGTCTGCGCCGCTCGGACTGCGCGGGCTCATCAACCTGCCGCTGATCGCCGCCACCATCGGCGCCATCTTGCTCTCGGCTGCCTGGAAGCCGGGCATCGAAATCAACGTCTACGGCACCCCTATTGCTTGCAGAATCTGGTGCGCGACGGTACGCTCGTCGTCATCGCGCTCGCTTCGCTCTGGCTCACGCCCGCGGAGCACCGCGCCGCCAACGATTTGACTTGGGAGCCGATCGCCGAAGTGGCCAAGCTGTTTGCCGGGGTTTTTGTCTGCATCATCCCGGTGCTGGCGATGCTAGAAGCCGGCCACGACGGGCCGTTCGCCTGGCTGTTGCGCGCCGTCACCGCGCATGACGGATCGCCCCACGAAGTCGCTTATTTCTGGCTCACTGGGTAGTTGTCGGCCTTCCGCGACAACGTGCCGACTTATCTCGTGTTCTTCCAGCTCGCCGGCGGTGATGCCGCCGCGCTGATGACAAAGCTCAGCTCAACGCTTGCCGCCATCTCCATGGGTGCGGTCTACATGGGCGCGCTCACGTACATTGGCAACGCGCCCAATTTCATGGTCTATGCCAGCGCCAACGAGCGCGCCGTCAAGATGCCGAGCTTCTTCGGCTACATGCTGTGGTTGGGCGCCGTGCTGCTGCCGGTGTTCGGCCTGTTCACTTTTTTGTCCGTCGACGTGCCTTGACCTTGCCGCGCTTCGTCGCCGCCGCTTTGGCCGGCAGCACCGCGATCGCTTCGACCTCGAACAGCGCGCCCGGCCGCGCCAGTTGCGAAATCGCCACGGTGGTCGAGGCCGGCGGCGCGGCGGTATTGACGAACTCGTCGCGCACTTCACGGAAAATCCCGATGTGCGACATATCGGTGAGATAATTGTTGATCTTCACCACGTCTTTGAAGCTGGCTCCGGCCGATTCCAACGCGAGTTTGAGATTCTGGAAGGCCTTGAACGCCTGCGCCCGAAAGTCGCCGGTGGCGCCGACCAGCTGGTTGTCCATGTCGATGCCGAGCTGGCCGGCGATGAAGATCAGCCGGTTCGGCCCGGTCGCCTCGACCACGTAAGTGTAGCCCGGCGGCTTGGCCATGGTTTTCGGATTGCTGAAGCGGATATTGGCAGCCACTGTATCCTCCTTGTTGTTCGCAAGCCTGTTATTTGTCTTCTAGAAGTCCCAGGCCTTTTCCCAGCCATTTTGTCGTTGGCGCTTGAATCAAGATGGTCATCAGAATGGCGATAAACGTGACCGACGCGATGATTTGCGCGCCGGGCGCCTTCATGCCGAGCAACAGGCCGGCCAGTGCTCCCGGGATCACGCCGGTCTCGCGCGTCCAGCACATGAACAGCATTTCTCTGACGCTCCACTTCGCGCGCCGGTCCGGCAGCGCGCAGGCGAAAACCGTCACGGGCCGAGCGACCAACATCAAGACGGTGACCACGATGATGCCGCCCCATAGGTATCGATTCATAAGACCGAAATCGACCTGGGCGCCCACCAGGATGAAAATGAAAAGCCGCATGATGAACGCGGTGGTCGAGACATACTCATCGAGTTTTCTCGCCTCGTCCGGCTTCATTTTGAAGCCGTAGGAATCTTTATTCCCAATCATGATGCCGAACACGAACACCGCCATGAACCCGCTGGCCTGCAAGCCGTCGGCCGCAAAATAGGCGCCGATGACGGCCACCAGCGTCACCACCGGGGCATATTCGCTAAGGAACCCCAATCGCTCGTGAGCGATTAGCAGCGCGGCCAAGTAGCCGAGCCCGACGCCCGCAACAATGCCGATGATCGATTGCTTGAGCAGGTCGAGGATCGATGACGTCAACGAAAATTCGCCGGTGCCCATCGCCACTCCCAGCACGCCGAAGGTGACGATCGCGCCCATCGCGTCGTTGAACGCCAACTCGCTCATCACCGTCTGCGCCACGCGGTCGCGGATGTGAATCTGCCGGAAAATGGGAACCAGCGTGGCCGGGTCGGTCGAGGCGAGCGTGGCGCCCAGCAACAGCGCCACGATCCAGGGAACGCCGAGAACGTAATAGGCGCCCAGGCCGGTGATGACCGCGGTGATCAGGACGCCGACCGTAGCGATCACGACAATCGTGATCCAGACCTGCTTCAAGACGCTGAATCGAAGCGACGCGCCACCGTCGAATAAGATGTAACTGGCGCCGAACAGCAGGATGATTTGGTTGAGCGCCGAATCTGCCTTGATGTCGATCAGCCTGAGCGCTTGCGGCCCGATCGCCATGCCGACGATAAGAAATACCGCGACATCGGGAATCTTGATCTTCTGGGCAATCAGGCCGGTGATGGTGCCGATGGCGAGAATAAATCCGCCGGAAAGCAATATGTGTTTGGCAACTTCAATTGCAGCCGACGATTCCACGTCTTCCCCCATTTCAGAAAGCCAATGCTGGCGGCCATTTTTGATTTTCGGCGCCGGCGCGCGATGCTGCCCGACACCCCTAGAAATGACAAGGTGACCTCAATTGCCGGCGGGGACGTGCAACCTTCGACCTGGCCGGGCGTTGAGTCATGCCGCTTCGCGGCGCTCCTGCGCAGCACCGGCATTGACAGAGGCTCGTGATGCGCAGTCGCGGCAAGACAACGATCAAGACAACGATATTGCGCGTGTCGGCTGGCATATTTACCACCGGCCTGCTGACGTTCGCTTCGCTTGCGCCGGCGTCGGCGCAAGGCATCTTCGAACGCATTTTCGGCGGCCTGCGCCGCGCCGTTGAGGCGCCCGCCGGTCTGCCGGCCAATATCCAAGCCTTCGCCGATCCATCCGCCGGCACCAGAAGCGCTCCCCCGCAGCGCGCCGAAAGCGGCCCGGCCAGCGCCTACTGCGTGCGCACCAGCGACGGCTTTTACTTCCCCGTACGCGCACATCCCGGCCTGAGCGCGGCCGAAGCCTGCCATGCATTTTGCCCGGCGAGCCGGACGCGGCTTTATTCCGGCGGCGGCATCGATAATGCCGTCGCCTCGGACGGCAGCCGCTACGCCGATCTCGACACCGCCTTCCTCTATCGCAAGCAACTGGTCGCCAATGCCACCTGCAACGGCCGCGACCGCTTCGGCCTGGCGCGCGTCGACGTCAAAACCGACCCGACGCTGCGGCCCGGCGACATCGTGGCGACCCGCAGCGGCCTGGTGGCGTTTATGGGCATGAAGAAGAAGGTGGCGGACTTCGCGCCGCTCGGTGGCGACCGCGCCGTGCCCAAAAGCACGCGCGAGCAACTGGCGGGTGTGAAGATCATGCCGACGGCGGCAGGCGCCGATGCGCCGGCGCCCGTCGTTTCACGCGCCGCCCGCGCGCTCGACGAAAGCCGCCGCGCTCAGCTCGCGAGATAACCGGCCACTTCCTCGCCGAGCGACAGCGACGAGGTGAGGCCAGGCGATTCAATCCCGAACATCTGCACCAATCCCGGCAGGCCGTGCTGCGCCGGCGCATCGATCAGGAAATCGGCCTGCGGCTCTTTCGGCCCGGTGAGCTTGGGACGGATGCCGGAATAATCCGGCGCGAGCGAGCCGTCCGGCAGGCCGGGCCAGTAGGTGCGGATGCGCTCGTAGAACAAAGCGGCGCGCGCCGGCTCGACGTCGTAGTCCTCGCGCTCGACCCATTCGACGTCGGGACCGAAGCGCATGCGGCCGGCGAGATCGAGCGTGACATGCACGCCGAGCCCGCCGACGATCGGCATCGGATAGATCAGCCGCGAGAATGCCGGCTTGCCGGCGAAAGTGAAATAATTGCCCTTGGCCAGCACCAGCCGCGGCACCCGGGTTGCCGGATAGTCGGACATGGCGCGCGCCACGCTCTGCGCGCCAAGCCCAGCGCAATTGACCAGCGCGTCGAAGGCGAAACTGCCGCCGCTGCCGCCGAAGCGCACGGACCACTGGCCGTTTTTCCGCTTGGCGCCAATCACCGGCGTATTAAAGGCAATGGCGCCGCCCGCATCCTCGAGATCGCCACGCAGCGCCAGCATATAACGATGACCGTCGATGATGCCGGTCTCCGGCGAATGCAACGCGCCGATACACGACAATTCGGGCTCGAGTGCGCGCGCCGCGTTGGCCCCGATCAGTTCCAGGCCATCGACGCCATTGATGGCGCCCTGCTTCTCGATCTCGCCGATCTTGTCGAGCTCGGCCTGGTTGGTGGCAACGATCAGCTTGCCGCATTTGCGGTGCGGCACGCCGTGCGAGGCGCAGAATTCGTACAGCATGCGCCGCCCGGCGACGCAGTGGCGCCCGCGCAAGGTGCCGGTGGCGTAATACATGCCGGCATGGATGACTTCGCTGTTGCGCGAGGAAATGCCGGTGCCGATGGCGCCCGCCGCTTCCGCCACCACCACCTCGTGGCCCTTGCGCGCCGCCGCGCGCGCCACCGCCAGCCCGACCACGCCGGCACCGATCACCAGGACTTGCATAAGGCGTACTGTCTCGACCCCGCTCACATAAAGCGTTTCTTGGAACTGCCACTAAACCATCATTTGCACAAGAATCGCCGTTAGGGCTTATCCGCATGAGACCTTGACCGGGCCTGGGGCTTAGGCAAATTCGCGTTCGAATCCTCGCAAATAAGGCGGACCCGACGATGCACAAAACGGCATTGAAACTCGCGGCCTTGGCGCTCGGTGTTTTCGTGGCGGGGCCCGCGCTCGCCGCCTCCTGCCATAACACCGGCAGCTATGAGAGCTGGCTCGCGGCGTTCAAGAAGGAAGCCGTCGCGCAGGGCATTTCGCAGCGCGTGATCGCCGAAGCTACGCCCTCCATGACCTTCGACCCGGCGATCGTGCGCCGCGATCACGGCCAGTCGGTCTTCAATCAGACCTTCCTGCAATTCTCCGACCGCATGGTGGGCGGCGGCCGCATCCCGAACGGGCTCGCCAAGATCCAGCAGCACGCCAAGCTGTTCGCCGAGATCGAAAAGAAATACGGCGTACCGGCGCCGGTGCTGGTCGCCTTCTGGGGACTGGAGAGCGACTTCGGCGCCAATTTCGGCAACTACAAAATCCTCAGCGCGCTGGCGACGCTTGCTTATGATTGCCGACGTCCGGATTTCTTCCGCCAGCAATTGCTCGACGCGCTGCGCATCATCGAGCGCGGCGATCAGACCGTCGCCAGCATGATCGGCGATTGGGCCGGCGAGTTTGGCGGCCTGCAGTTCACCGCCTCCGACTACCTCAAGAACGCGGTCGACTTCGACGGCGACGGCCGCCGTGATCTGATCCACAGCATCCCCGACACCATGGCCTCCGGCGCCAACTTCCTGGTCAGCTTGGGCTGGAAACGCGGAGAGCCTTGGCTGCAGGAGGTGCGCGTGCCACAAAATCTGCCGTGGCAGGAGGCCGACCTCGCTATCACGCATCCGCGCTCGCAATGGGTGGCCTGGGGCGTCAAGGCCGCGCACGGCACGCTGCCGGCTGACGGCCTGCCGGCCTCAATGATCCTGCCCATGGGCCGGTACGGGCCGGCGTTTCTCGCCTATCCGAACTTTCAGGCTTTCCTCGGCTGGAATTCCGCTTACGTCTATTCCACTACCGTCGCCTATTACGCCACCCGCCTTGCCGGCGCGCCGACGGTCGACCACGAAGGCGCCAAGAGCATCCAGCCGCTCTCGACACCGCAGGTCATGGAATTGCAGCGCCTGCTGATCAAGCAGGGTTATGAGGGCGTCGGCGAAGTCGACGGCAAGGTCGGCTCCGGTACCCGCGCCGCGGTCAAGAAGGCGCAGATGAAGCTCGGGCTGCCGGCGGATTCCTATCCGACCGCCGAGCTGATCGAGCGCCTCGGCGGCAGCCGCTAGAAATTTAGCCGCTTATCCCCGTTCACGAGATCGCGAACCGGCGCAGGTTTGCCGGCGGCGGCGCGTTGATTGTTACAGACGGCGGCGATTTGCGCCGTGTAATACCGCTTTTTGGATTGCGCAACGCAGCAAATCGGCGCCGATCGCGAACAAAAACAACGTTGCGCAGTTTAACGACATGCCCCCGGGACGGGGCAAGGACGGTGGAGGAAATTCCGTCATGCTGAAATTTTCCGGTCGTCTGACGGCCGCATTGCTGGCGAGCGCCCTGGCGATGCCGATAAGTGCCGACGCGGCGCCCCAGAAACCAAGCGGCGGTGGAGGCGTCGTGCACGCCGCGCCGCATATCGGCGGCGGTGGCGCACCGCATTTCGCCGGCCATGTCGGCGGCACACCGCACTTTACCAGCCGTGTCGGCGGCGCACCGCATTTCACCGCGCGTCATTTGGCGACGCCGCATATCGCGACGCATCGCAACTTCGTCTCGCATTCATCTCATATTAGGACCGCGACCCCGAACGCCGTGCTGCATAGCACGAACAGTTCGACGGCGCGCGTGCTGCAGCGCGAGCGGCATCTGCACGATAATGGGCTGGCCAATTCGAATGCCGTCCGCGGCACGTCTAGCCTCGCCTCGGTGCCCGGCACGCAAGCCAACCGGCATCTGCGCCGCAACGGCACCGCCGGCATCACGACGCAAGCGGCGCGGCAAGGCCGCTTCGCCTCGCGCTTTGCCGCGCGCGCGCAATCGGATCCGCGCTGGCGCTCCGAGCGCATCGCGGCGCGGCGCGCCTGGCGGCACGGCCAGCGCGTCGGCTTCGTGGCCTGGTACGGCCCGGTGTTCTGGCCTTACGCCTATTCCGACATTTTCGACTACGCGTTCTGGCCCTACGGCTTTGACGACGGCTACTGGGACTACGCCTATGACGATTTCGTCGACGGCATGTTCTGGGGCGAGATGGGTCCGCCGGAAGACTACGCCTATGGCTCCGGTGAGCAGGCGCAGTCGCCGCGCGTGAGCTATGCCGGCGTGCAGGAACTGTGCAAGGAGCCCGGCAGCGGCATCACGGCCTGGCCCTATGCCGACATCGAACGCAAGGTCGGCCTCAACGCCGACCAGAAAGCGTTGCTCGGCGACGTGCGCAAGGCGGGCGGCGACGCCGCCGCCACTTTTAAAGCCTCGTGCCCGTCCGAAAGCGCCTTCCCGCTGACGCCTCCCGGCCGGCTGACCGCGATGACCGGACGGCTGCAGGCAACGCTCGACGCCGTCAAGATCGCGCAGCCCGCGCTCGACAAGTTCTACAATTCGCTGAGCGACGAGCAGAAGGAGCGCTTCAACGAGCTTGGGCCGAAGCGGCCGGTCAACAGTCCCGAGACGACCGCCGCGTTGCCGCAGGACAGCAAGAGCTGCTCGGAAGCAAAACCCGGCCTCGCCACGCTGCCGATCGAGAAGATCGACGAGGTGGTCAAGCCGACCGACGCGCAGCTCGCTGCCTTCAAGCAGCTGCAGGACGCCACCAGCAAGGCGGTCTTGCTGCTGCAAGCGGCCTGCCCGGAAGACGTGCCGCTCACCCCGCCCGGCCGGCTGACGGCGATGGAAAAGCGCTTGCAGGCGATGGTCGAGGCAGCCAATACGGTGCGGCCCGCGCTCGACGGCTTCTATTCATCGCTGAGCAACGAGCAAAAGGCGCGCTTCGACCGCATCGGGCAAGCTCTCGCGCAAGCGGGTGGCTGAACTATCGCGCATACGAAATAAAAAGGGCGGCCGCGCGGCTGCCCTTTTTATTTTCCGACGTTCTGAGCTGCATGCTTACGGCGCGATCCCGTCGTCGATCGAATCGTCCCGGCCGGCAATGCCGCCGCCGCCGATTTCCATCACCCAGTAGCGCTGGCCGCTTTTGGAAACCGCCGAGGCAATGGCCTGGCATCCGCCGAGCGCCATGTTGGCGCGATGACGCGGAGATTTCATCCACGCCTGCCGCGCACACGCTTCGGTGTCGCAGCCGACCGCGACGTTCTCGGCACTGGCGCCGGCCGGCCCGCGCTGCTTCATGAACCCCCGATGATCGAGGCTGTTGCGGCGGGCCATATCGTTGGCGTGTTGCTGGGCGAGCCCGTAAAGCGCGGCACAATTGGCGTGGCACGGCCCGGCGCCGAGCGCGCAAAACACCGCCAGCAGAGAGCAGTAACGGATCATGCGGTTCATCATGATGCAGGGTCCAATCGCGTTCAAGATCGCGCTGCGGTAATCGGCATCGCGACGGGCGCGCTCGGGCTTGCGATGCCGGTTCCGCCGCGATTCTCGCGACTGTGGCGGAAGCGTGCCTGTTCCAACTTATTCGACTAAATGACGACCCATCCTTCGAATATTTGCCATGCATCGGCTGCAGTAGCCGACATTTTTTTCGATTCCTAGATGCAGGCCACGGGGCCATTCACGCGATACAGGAGACGTTGACTATGAGAAAGCTTTCGACTGCATTAGCGCTGGCGTTGGCAATGGCGGCTGCTTCGCCAGCATTCGCGCAATCCTACTCGGCCGGCTACGGCACAGGAAACATCGCGCCGCACGTTACGGCGAGCAACCCCGGCGGCGAATTTCGCTTCGTGCCGTCCGATCGTCGCATGAACGACCGTAACGGCTATAGCGCCTACGCGTCGGAACCTGCGCCACGGTTTGCGCCGTCATATGGCGCTTCGCAGCCGTCATGCGCCGGCGACCTCGGCTACGGTAGGCCCGACTACGGTTCCTGCTGACTGGCTTAACGTACCCGACAAATAAAAAAAGGCGGCCGCCGTGGCCGCCTTTTTCCTTTGCCGCCTTGCGCGGCGAGAATTGAAAATCACTCCGCCGCGAGCTTCACCGACGGCGCCGCCGCCTTGATGTCGGGCGTGACGTGGCTCTCGTACTTGGCGAAGTTCTTTTGGAACATGCCGACCAGATCGCGCGCGGTGCGATCGAATTCGGCTTTGTCCTTCCAGGTCTTGAACGGATTGAGCAGATGCGGCTCGACGCCCGGAACGGAGGTCGGCACCGAGAAGCCGAAATAGGGATCGGTGCGGAAGTCGGCGTCCTTGAGCGAGCCGTTGAGCGCGGCGGTCAACAACGTGCGCGTCGCCTTGATCGGCATACGCCGCCCGACGCCGTATTTTCCGCCGGTCCAACCGGAATTGACCAGCCAGCAGTCGACCTTGTGCTTGTTGATGTAGTCGCGCAGCAGGTCGGCATAGACCGACGGGTTGCGCGGCAGGAACGGCGCGCCAAAGCAGGTGGAGAATTCCGGTTGAACCCCAACAAGTCCCTTCTCGGTGCCGGCGACCTTGGCCGTGTAGCCGGAGAGGAAGTGGTACATCGCCTGATTGTCGGTCAGCTTGGCGATCGGCGGCATCACGCCGTAGGCGTCGGCGGTCAAGAAGATGATGTTCTTCGGGTGGCCGGCGCGGCCCGAGCGCGAAGCGTTCGGAATGAAGTCGAGCGGATAGGCCGAGCGCGTGTTCTCGGTCTTGCTGTCGTTGTCGAAATCGCATTGGCGCGTTTGCGGATCGAAAACAACGTTCTCCAGCACAGAACCGAAGCGCAGCGTGGCGTCCCAGATCTGCGGCTCGGCCTCGCGCGAGAGCTTGATGCATTTGGCGTAGCAGCCGCCTTCGAAATTGAAGATGCCATCGGGGCCCCAGCCGTGCTCGTCGTCGCCGATCAGCGTGCGGTTGGGATCGGCCGAGAGCGTGGTCTTGCCGGTGCCGGAGAGGCCGAAGAACAAAGCCGAGTCGCCGTCCGGACTGACATTGGCCGAGCAATGCATCGGCACAACGTTCTGCGCCGGCAGATAGAAGTTCAGCGTGGTGAACACCGACTTCTTCATTTCGCCGGCGTAAGAGGAGCCGCAGATCAGCACGATCTTGCGCGTGAAATCGATCGCCACCATGGTGTCGGAGCCTTCGCGCCCGCCATGGCGTTTGGCATCGGGCTTGAACGAGGGCAAATCGACAATGGTGAGTTCTGGCATGAAGCTGGCGAGTTCGGCGCGCTCGGGCCGGATCAGCAATTGGCGGATGAACAGCGAGTGCCATGCGTATTCGGTGAACACGCGGGTTTTGATGCGGTATTTCGCATCGGCGCCGCCGTAGAGATCCTGCGCGAACAGTTTCCTGCCTTTGGCGTGTGCCCGGAAGTCGGCCAGCAGATTGTCGAAGTTCTCCTTCGACATTTTGCGATTTCCCTCCCACCACACCGAATTCTCGGTGAGCGCATCGACGACCGTGTGCTTGTCCTTAGGGCTGCGGCCAGTGTGGTGGCCGGTTTCGGCGCAGAGCGCGCCGCCTTCCACGATCGTGGCCTCGTTGGCCACGATGGCGTGCTCGTAGAGCGCCGGTTCAGTCAGGTTCCAGTGGACCGCGGCCAGCTCTTTGAAGCCGAACTTATCGGCGCCAAAGGCACCGTTCCGCACACCCGTTTCTTGCACGCGAAATCCTCCCAAACCGGCGGGCCGCTTGCGGAACCCGCGTGGGGACCGTGAGCAGTCTTCCAGCGTTAAGACCTTAGTATAGCCCCTCGTTCAAAAGCGCGCGACCATAGTCACGAAAGGTCCTGATGCCAAGATTAATTGCCGTGTAATGGCAACATCCTTCGTTGCGCTGCATCATAAAGTTAACGCTATGCGCGCGCCTGATCGGCAAGCTGCTTGAAAACCGCGCGCAGCGGGCCTGGCCCGGTGACGCGCTGCAGGAAAAACAGCCGCAACGCCGCGCCGCCTTTCTGCAATTCGATGCCCTCCGGATCGATGCCGACGCAAGCCCAATCGCCATCCGGCGCGCCGAGCAATTTGGTGGCATAGAGCCTTAAAGCCTCGGCGTGGTCGGCGTTCATATGGGCGATGGCGCCCTCCTCCGCCTCGATCAGCGCGCCGGCATCCGACACATCGGTCAGGACGTCGGCTGCGCCAAGGTCGGCGGCGCGGGCAAAGCCACCATTGAGATGCGCCGAGATGACCGCCATGCGCCAGAATGCGAAGTCGCCAAAGCCCGCGTAGAGCTCCGATTTAGGGTGGCGTGCCAAGAAACGCCGGCGGACGCGCCTGTCGTCGCCGCTTTCGCGCGCAACCGGCGCGAAGGTGCCGAGCACGGTCAGGCGCGGATGCGCCAGCGCATCGCCCTTGCCGGTCTCCGCCAGCAGCAGCGAGGCGCGGCCGTCGACTTCGAGGTTGGCGGTGTGCGTCGCCAGCTTCGACACCAGGATAAGTGGCGCGCCGTCAGCATCGGTCGCGACATTGACCAGCGAAGCGAACGGGTGGCCGGAATTGCGGTCGAGCGTCGCCAACGTGCCGGCGCGCGTGGCGCGCAGCAGCGATTTGGCAACCTCGACCGGCGCGAAATCGGCCGGCGGCTGCGCATTCTCCGGGATGCGGCCCGGCATGGTGCCCGGTAACGGGGGATTGGCGGTGGCCTTACTCATCGCGGGCTTGTCCCTCAGTAGTTAACGATCCGGCGCGGCAGCACGATCTTGCACCAAATGACCTTGAATTCGCTGCCGAATCACATAGTTGTTGCAAAGAGGCCACATTTCAGACCCTGTTTATGGGCTTCAAAACGTGCGGGAACGTCACGCCAGGCGACGCATATAGAGGGGCTCATGCCAACCATCGCTCTCGTCGACGACGACCGCAACATCCTTACCTCCGTTTCGATGGCGCTCGAAGCCGAGGGCTATCGCATCATGACCTATACCGACGGCGCCTCCGCGCTCGACGGTTTCAAGACCTCGCCGCCGGATCTCGCCATACTCGACATCAAGATGCCGCGCATGGACGGCATGGAGACGCTGCGGCGCTTGCGCCAGAAGAGCGACATCCCGGTCATCTTCCTCACCTCCAAGGACGAGGAAATCGACGAAATGTTCGGCCTCAAGATGGGGGCCGACGACTTCATCCGCAAACCGTTCTCGCAGCGGCTTCTGGTCGAGCGCGTGAAAGCGGTATTGCGGCGCGCCTCGCCGAAGGACGCCACCACGCCGAAGGAAAACGACGCCAAGGCATTGGAGCGCGGCCTGCTGCGCATGGACCCCGAGCGCCACACCTGCACGTGGAAGAACGATCCGGTCACCCTCACGGTCACCGAGTTCCTCATTTTGCAGGCGCTGGCGACCCGTCCCGGCGTGGTCAAAAGCCGCAACGCGCTGATGGATGCGGCTTATGACGACCAGGTCTATGTCGACGACCGCACCATCGACAGCCATATCAAGCGCCTGCGCAAGAAGTTCAAGGTCGTCGACGACGATTTCGAGATGATCGAAACGCTCTACGGCGTCGGTTACCGTTTCAAGGAAACATGACGCATCTGTAATGATGCGGGTATTCCAGCGGACTGACACAGCGTCCCGCATGCGGTAAAATCACGGGGACTGGTTTTGGGCCCACGATCAACCCGGCTGGATTGAACGACGTGCTCGATCGAACCGCGGAAATTTTGGCGCAGAACGCCGAGGCCGAAAGGCCCGGCGAGGACGCCGCGCATCCGAAGCGCAAACGCTTCGACGCGATCCGGCGGCCGCTGCGTTCGGCCTGGCAATTTTTCGTTTCGCAGAGTTTCTCCAGCCTCACCCGCCGCATCGTCTTCCTCAACCTCGCCGGCCTGGTCGCGCTGGTCACTGGCGTGCTCTATCTCTCGCAGTTTCGCGCCGGCCTAATCGACGCGCGCGTACAGAGCTTGCTGGTGCAAAGCGAGATCATCGCCGGCGCGATTGCGGCGTCCGCCACGGTGGAAAGCGACGCGGTCACCATAGACCCCGAACGTCTCTTGGAATTGCAGGCGGGCGAAAGTTACGGGCCCTCTGACGAGGCGCAATCGGGCATCGAATTCCCGATCAACCCGGAGCGCGTCGCGCCGGTGCTGCGCCGTCTGGTCTCGCCGACCAAGACACGCGCGCGCATCTACGACCGCGACGGTGTGCTCATCCTCGACAGCCGCAATCTGTACGGCCGCGGCGACGTGCTGCGTTTCGATCTGCCCCCGCCCGACGCCGAAAATCCTGGCCTCATGGAGCGCGGCTTCATCGCCATGCGCCGCTGGCTCGGGCGCGGCGACTTGCCGCTCTACAAGGAGCTCGGGCCGGAGAACGGCAAGGGCTATCCGGAGGTTCAGCAGGCGCTCGACGGCCTGCACGCCAGCATGGTGCGGGTCAACGACCGCGGCGAGGTGATCGTCTCGGTCGCGGTGCCGGTGCAGCGCTTCCGCGCCGTGCGCGGCGCGCTGATGCTCTCGACCCAAGGCGCCGACATCGACGACATGGTGGAGGCCGAACGGCTTGCCATCGTCAAGGTGTTCGTGGTCGCCGCCGCCGTCATGGTGGTGCTCTCGATGCTGCTCGCCGGCACCATCGCCGGGCCTGTTCGTAGGCTGGCGGACGGCGCCGAGCGCGTGCGCCGGCGCATCCGCAGCCGCGTCGAGATTCCCGATTTCACCCGCCGGCGCGACGAGATCGGCGAACTCTCGGGCGCGCTGCGCGACATGACCAACGCGCTCTATACCCGCATCGAGGCGATCGAAAGCTTCGCCGCCGACGTGGCGCACGAATTGCGCAATCCGCTTACTTCGTTGCGCTCGGCGGTGGAAACGCTGCCGATGGCGAAGACCGACGCCAACCGCAAACGCCTGCTCGACGTCATCGAGCATGATGTGAAGCGGCTCGACCGGTTGATCTCGGATATTTCCGACGCCAGCCGGCTCGATGCCGAGCTGCAGCGTCAGGAAGCGAGCAGCATCGATCTCGCCAAGCTGCTCGACGCGCTGGTGACCGCCGCCAACGAGGTACGGCCGGACGACGTCAGCGTGAAGCTCGCCTTCGAAGGCGGCCCGCCGGCGGTCTTCAAAGTGCCGGGCCACGATTCCCGCCTCGGCCAGGTGGTCAGCAACCTGATCGACAACGCGCGCTCCTTCTCTCCGCCTGGCGGCACTGTGCGCGTCACCTGCCGGCGGCTGAAGACCGAGGTTGAGATCGTGGTCGACGACGACGGCCCCGGCATCCGCCCGGAAGCCCTCGATAAGATTTTCGAGCGCTTCTACACCGACCGACCCGATCAGGGCTTCGGGCAGAATTCCGGTCTCGGCCTGTCGATCACCAAGCAGATCGTCGAAGCCCATGGCGGTAGCATCCGGGTCGAAAATCGCGTTGGCGTCGCCGCCGCCGGACAAGGAGAAACAGTGCCGCGCGTGCTCGGCGCACGCTTCGTGGTGCGGCTGCCGGCGACCTAAATGGCGGCCGACGCGGCAACTATCCACGCCTCCGCCGTGTTGATCGGGCCGAACGCCGTGCTGATCCGCGGACCCGCGAACTCCGGCAAATCGCGACTGGTCTGGGACCTGCTGCAGGCGGCGGAAGCTGGCGCTCTGCCCTTCGCCCGGCTGGTCGGCGACGACCGGGTCCATGTAGAATCGCAGGGCGGGCGCCTGCTGGTGCGCCCAGCCGCGCAACTAGCCGGCCTCTTGGAAATCCGCGGCCTAGGTATCAGGTTCCTACCCTACGAAGGCGTAGCAACGGTCGGCCTGGTGGTGGATTTGGCGGCGGAGGACGCCACTCGGCTTCCGGAACGGCAGGCCGGAAAGGCCGTCATCGAAGGCGTTGCCCTGCCGCGGCTTGCGGTCGCACCTGGGCTATCGGCCTTGGCCATGGTGCTGGGGTTCCTGATAGCACCTCCAGCCGGCGATTGACCTTAGACCAGCATCTGGGCTAACCCCCGCCTCCCGCAGCGCGGTGGAAAAAATTAACCATAACAGGCCTAGGATCGTGGCCGCCGAAAACGGACACCTCAGAGCCCCCTTTGGCCCCACCTTTTCGCAGTGCAGCAGAGCGCTTATATAGCGAGGCAAGCCCTTGCAACGGGCCTTCGAATGGGCCTCAATGCGCCCCCATTCGTGCGGCGCAACGTAGCGCCCGCGAGGAGTTCGGGATGATCGGCCTCGTTCTTGTGACCCACGGGCGGCTCGCCATCGAGTTCCGCTCAGCGCTGGAGCATGTGGTAGGCCCGCAGCGCCAGATCGAGGCGGTAACCATCGGCCCCGACGACGATATCGAGCAATGTCGCAAGAACATCCTCGACGCGGTCAAGCGGGTGGATAGCGGCAACGGCGTTGCCATCCTCACCGACATGTTCGGCGGCACGCCCTCCAACCTCGCGATATCGGTGATGAGCCAGCCCAAGGTCGAGGTGCTGGCCGGCATAAACCTTCCCATGCTGATCAAGCTTGCCAAGGTGCGCGAGACTTGCCCGCTCGAACAGGCGGTAGCCGCAGCCCAGGAAGCCGGACGCAAATATTGCACGATCGCCAGCCGGGTGCTCACCGGTAAATGAACGGCCCCGTTCAAGCGGACGGCAATCCCCCCCAGGATAGCTCCGCCGCAGTCGTGCGTGAGATCGAGATCGTCAACAAAAAGGGCCTGCATGCCCGCGCCTCGGCCAAATTCGTGCAGTGCGCCGAACAATTCGACGCCGTCATTACCGTGAGCCGCGGCGGCGAAAGTGTCGGGGGCACCTCGATCATGGGCTTGATGATGCTGGCGGCCGGGCCGGGCATCAGCATCACCATCGCGGCAACCGGCAAGGAAGCGGAAGCGGCGGTCGATGCGCTGTGCGCGCTGATCGCCTCGCGCTTCGGCGAAGAAGAATAACGCCACGGCGGCCCGTTCGGGACCCTTCGCCAACCCGCCACTGTGCTAGCATGAACTGGACGCCCTTGACGCCCCGGATCTTGCGGGCGCGTAAGCGGCGCGGGTCAGGGAGCTTAAGCATGTTCGACAAGAAGCCAGACGACAAGAAGCCGGTCGCTGCCGGCTCCAGAACCGCCGAAACGCCCGCCGCCGCGGCGGCGCGCCCGGCCCCCGTCATCCGCTATCTCGACCGGCCGGATTGTCTGGAGACCTTTGCCGACAGCATCACCGGCGTGACGTTCGACGGACAAACGTTGCGGCTGGAATTCGCCGTGACGCGCATGGACGACGTAAAGCCGAACACGACGCTGACCGGCCGGCGCTTTCCAGTCTGCCGCCTGGTGCTGCAACCGCTCGCCGCAGTGGACCTGATAAACCGCATGCAGCAGGTCGGCGCCGCCCTGACCAAGGCCGGCATCGTGAAGGCCAGGGCGACCGCAAGGCAAAGACATGGGCGAGAGATGACCCATGGCGGTTTAACCAGCCACCAAATCAACATAAAGAAATCTTTATATATGCGTTGCGGGACCGGCGGCGGCCTGTTATAGGCTCGGGCCGACAAGCCGCCCTTTTCACGCTGCCGCATAGGACCATCATGACCGCTTCCGCCAAGCCTAAAGCCAAAGCCGGCGACTACGTTGTCAAGGACATCGCGCTTGCGGCCTGGGGCCGAAACGAGATTGCCATCGCCGAGACCGAGATGCCCGGCCTGATGGCAACGCGCGAGGAATACGGACCCGAGCAGCCGCTGCGCGGCGCCCGCATCGCCGGCTCGTTGCATATGACGATCCAGACCGCGGTGCTGATCGAGACGCTGACGCATCTCGGCGCCGACGTGCGCTGGGCTTCGTGCAACATTTATTCGACGCAGGACCACGCCGCCGCCGCGATCGCGCAAGCCGGCACGCCGGTCTTCGCGGTGAAAGGCGAGAGCCTGAAGGATTACTGGGACTACACTCACCGCATCTTCGAATGGCATGACGGCGGCTTCCCCAACATGATCCTCGACGACGGCGGCGACGCCACGCTGCTCTTGCATCTCGGCATGCAGGCCGAGAGCAATGCCGACGTGCTCAAGCATCCCGGCAACGAGGAGGAGGAAGTTCTATTCGCCGCCATCAAGAAGCGGATCAAGGAGCAGCCCGGCTGGTACACCAAACTCGCCAAGGAAGTGCGCGGCGTGACCGAGGAAACCACCACCGGCGTGCACCGGCTCTATCAGATGGCCAAGGAAGGCCGCCTGCTGTTCCCGGCGATCAACGTCAACGACAGCGTGACCAAATCGAAATTCGACAATCTCTACGGCTGCCGCGAGTCGCTGGTGGACGGCATCCGCCGCGGCACCGACGTGATGATGGCCGGCAAGATAGCGATGGTCGCGGGCTTCGGCGACGTCGGCAAAGGCTCGGCGGCATCGCTACGCCAGGCCGGCTGCCGCGTGATGGTATCGGAAGTCGATCCGATATGCGCGCTGCAGGCGGCGATGGAAGGCTACGAAGTAGTCACCATGGAAGAGGCCGCGCCGCGCGCCGACATTTTCGTCACCGCCACCGGCAACGTGGACGTGATCACCATCGAGCACATGCGCAAGATGAAGCACCGCGCCATCGTCTGCAATATCGGCCATTTCGATTCGGAGATCCAGATCGCCAGCCTGCGCAATCTGAAATGGCACAACATCAAGCCGCAGGTGGACGAGGTCGAGTTCGCCGACGGTAAGCGCATCATTTTGTTGTCGGAAGGCCGCCTGGTGAACCTCGGCAACGCCATGGGCCATCCGAGCTTCGTGATGTCGTCGTCCTTCACCAACCAGACGCTGGCGCAGATCGAACTGTGGACCAATCCCGGCAAGTACCAGAACCAAGTCTACACCCTGCCCAAGCAGCTCGACGAAAAGGTTGCGCGGCTGCATCTCGACAAAATCGGCGTCAAGCTTACCAAGCTTTCTGACAAGCAGGCCACTTACATCGGCGTACCGCAGGATGGCCCGTTCAAGAGCGATCATTACCGCTACTAGAAACGAGCCGTTTGTCCCGCAGGCGATTCATTTCACCGGCGGCACGATCTGGATCAAATAGAGCTGCGGCGTGCCGGCGATACCCCAAAAGCTGCGCGTGAGCGTGACCTCCACATGGCGCGGCGGCGGGTTGCCGGTAGTCGCCTTGTCGATCGCCTGCTGGATCAGAAACGTGCATTGGTGTTCGCCGGGAACCAGTTGGCACACCATGGCCACGCCGTCGCGCACGATAAGCGCCGGTGTCACCCAAGGCGTAGTTTCCGGCTCCAGCACCGTATAGGCCACGGGATGGTCCGGCAAATAGAAGGCCGCGGCGTTGGCAAGACCATAGTCACCTCCGACAATCCGAAGCGGGCGGTCACTGGTGCGTCGCCATTCTTGTTCGACATGTGCGGCCAAGAGCTTGGCATGCGCCGAGACTGGATCGGGACCGGCCCGATGGATGGCAATGGCGATTGCCGGCGCCGCGATCAGCATCGCCAGTGGCAAAGCGATGGCAATCGCCGTGACGGCGACCACCGCCTGCCGACTGGGCACGAGCGACGGCGGAGACAAAAGGATCAGCGGGAAAAGTATAAGGCCCGGCAGCGTCCAAATCGGGTTGAGATCGACGTCAAGAAACGGCCCGACAAAAATCGGCAGCACCAGCGTCGTCCAGAATGTCACCGCGACGAAGCGCCGCTCGGGCGTCCGCGAGAGTAACATGTCGGCCAAGACCGCGCCGCGCGGGCGGATCAGAGCCAGCACAATGAGTATGGGTACCGCCGCGTAGCCGAGGCCGCCGAAGAGATAGCGGCCCGCGGTGATCAAGGTGTCGCCGAACGATTTCACCTTGTGCGCGCCAACGGCATAAGTGAGCGGCATGAAATCGTGCTGCGCCAGCCAGACAAGATGCGGCGCGAGCAAGAGCACGCCAACACCGATCGTTATCCACGGCGCGGCTGAGCGGAAATAGAGCGCGCGCCGCGTGTCGATAAGCGCAGCCACCGCAAATCCGGCGAGCAGGAAGATCGACCAGTATTTGCCGAGCATCGCGGCGGCCGCCGCCGCGCCGGCGAGCGCCGCCCAGCCGGGCTCGCGCGTGTCGACCGAACGGATGAAGCAGAGCGCGGTTGCGGCCCACAGTGGTCCCAGCACCGCGTTGTGATCGAAGCGGATGCCGTGGAAATTGAAATACGGCACCAGCGTCAGGCAGGCGAGCGCCACGAGACACTTATCTGGCGAAAGAAAGCGTGCGTAGAGACGCCAGGCGACTCACAGGCCGACCGTCGCGTAGGCGATGGCGAACAGATAGTAGGACCAATCGCGGAGCGGAAAGATCGAAAACCACACGCGCACAAGCCAGGCCGCGAGCGGCGGATGCTTGGAATAACCGAGCGCGACATGATTCGACCATACCACCAGTTCTGCGGCATCGACCTGCATGTCCTAGCTGGCCTTGGCGATCATGCCATAGAGCGTCCAGACCGCCGCATAGGCGGCGAGCACAAGGAGCACCGCGCGCTCGCGCCGCGCCGGATCGGTGAGCGCGACCGTCAGCCGCTCGACCGGACCGAGAACGCATCGGACAACGCGAGCTGCAAACTTCATCGAATCACCGGTCATGGGCGCGGCGGCACGATAAAGATCGTATAGCGCTGCGGCTTGCCGGGGGACCGGAGGAAGTTGCGCACGATCTCAGTTTCGATGCGGCGGCCCGTCGCGGCTCGTGCGCCCGTCTTGTCGCGGCAGGCGGTGTCATCGGCAAAGCAAACGATCGCCATGCCGTCACGCTTAAGCTCGGCCGCATCCGGCGGTGGCATCTCGGTCAGGACGCGCGGCCGCTCGACCGCATAGGTGGCGACGCCGTCGGCGAGATCGCCGGCGCCGCCGACGAACCGCAGCGGTCCCGGGATCGTCTGATGCCAAAGCTGCTCGACCTCGCCGGCGAGCAGCGCCGCCTGCGCCGAATTCGGCGGCGGGCCGTTGCGTTGCGCGAGGATTGCGACGACCGGCGAGGCGATCAGCATGGCGACCGGGATGACGACCGCGGCGGCAAGGATGCGGCGCACGACAATGTCGTTGATGGTCATTGGCGGCGGCGACAGCAGCAGAACGGGCAACAGCGCCCAAGCCGACATCGACCACAGCGAGGTGATCTCGATGCCGCTCGCCAGCGCCGCGACCGCAGGCAACAACAGCGGCGCCCAGAACGCGGCCGCTACCAGCCGGCGTTCGTCCTCGGCCGGCCACAGCATGTCGGTAATAGTCGCGCTGTTCGCGCGCGCCGCGATCAACATCACAAGCACCGGGATCGCCACATAGCCGAACGAGCCGGCGAGATAACCGAGCGCGCCGAATGCGGCGGCGCTGAACGGCTTCGCGCCGTGCACATACTTGGCATAGGCGAACGGCTCGGAAAAATGCTGATAGAGCCAGGCGAGATGCGGCGCGATCACCGCAAAGCCGACGGCGACAGTGATCCAGGGCGTAGCGGAGCCGAAATAGCGCGCACGCCGGCGGTCGATCACCGCGGCAATCACAAGTCCCGCCAGCAGGAATACCGACCAGTATTTGCCGAGCATGCAGGCGGCAGCGCCGACGCCGGCGAGTGCGGCCCAGCCCGCGCCGCGCGTCTTGTATGAGCGCAGGAACCAGAATGTGGTCGCAGCCCACAACCGGCATCAGCACGGTGTTCACGTTGAACTTGAGCGCATGGAAATTGAAGAACGGCACGAACATGAGCAGCGCGAGACCGAACACGCGCTTTTCGATCGTGAGATAGTCGGCGGAAAGTCGCCAAACGATCCACAACGCGATGGTCGGCATCAGCATCGCCAGGAGGTAATAGGACCACTCGGCGACCGGAAACACGCCGAACCACAGCCACGCGATCGCCGCGGCGAGCGGCGGATGCTTGTAGCCCCAGGCGAGATCGCGCGACCAGGCGATCACCTCGGTCATATCCGGGTGCAGGCCCTGGCTCGACTTGGCGATTGTGCCGTAGGCCGTCCACAGCACCGTGTAGGCCACGAGCGCCAGCACGACATTGCGCTCGCACCGCGCCGGATCGGTGAGCGCGGCGCGCAGCGCATCAATGGGTTTAGGCATCGGCATTGGCCCGTTCTATCGCATGGAGCGCAAAAATCGTCCATGTCGCAAGGGATTAGGCCCTTCATTCGCTTGAAGGCGGGGGTGCCGAGTGTTATCTCGCCGCCATGACGGCGGTCCCGATCCAGAATATCCGCAACTTTCTCCATCGTCGCGCATATCGACCACGGCAAGTCCACCCTTGCCGACCGGCTGATTCAGCTCACCGGCGGGCTCGAGGCGCGCGAGATGAAGGAGCAGGTGCTCGATTCCATGGACATCGAGCGCGAGCGCGGTATCACCATCAAGGCGCAGACCGTGCGGCTCAATTACAAGGCGCGCGACGGCAAGGACTACATCCTCAATCTGATCGACACCCCCGGCCACGTCGACTTCGCCTACGAGGTCAACCGCTCGCTCGCCGCCGTCGAGGGCTCGCTGCTGGTGGTCGACGCCAGCCAGGGCGTCGAGGCGCAGACGCTGGCCAATGTCTATCACGCCATCGACGCCGGCCATGAAATCGTGCCGGTGCTCAACAAAGTCGATCTGCCGGCGGCCGAACCCGAAGCCGTCAAAAAACAGATCGAGGACGTGATCGGGCTCGACGCCTCGAACGCCATTATGATTTCCGCTAAGACTGGCGAGAACGTTCCCGAAGTGCTGGAGGCCATCGTCACCCGCCTGCCGCCGCCCAAAGGCGACCGCGACGCGCCGCTCAAGGCGCTACTGGTCGACAGTTGGTACGACGTCTATCTCGGCGTGGTGGTGCTGGTGCGCGTGGTCGACGGCGTGCTCAGGAAAGGCCAGCGCATCCGCATGATCGGCATCGCCGCGCATTACGAGGTCGACCGCGTCGGCGTGTTCAAGCCCAAGCTCGCGCCGGTCGACGAACTCGGCCCCGGCGAGATCGGCATGCTCACCGCCTCGATCAAGGAAGTCGCCGATACGCGCGTGGGCGACACCATCACCGACGAACGCAATCCGGTCGACGAGCCGCTGCCCGGCTTCCGTCCGGCGATCCCGGTGGTGTTCTGCGGACTGTTCCCGGTCGATGCCGCCAATTTCGAGGACCTGCGCGCGGCCATGGGCCGGCTGCGGCTCAACGACGCCAGCTTCTCCTACGAAATGGAAACGAGCGCCGCGCTCGGCTTCGGCTTCCGCTGCGGCTTCCTCGGCTTGCTTCATCTCGAGATCATCCAGGAGCGGCTGTCGCGCGAGTTCAATCTCGATCTGATCGCGACCGCGCCGTCGGTGATTTACAAAATGAGTTTGCGCAACGGCAAGGAAATCGAGATCCACAATCCGGTCGACATGCCCGATCCGACGCAGATTTTGAAAATGGAGGAGCCGTGGATCGAGGCGACGATTTTGACGCCGGACGAATATCTCGGTTCGGTGCTCAAGCTGTGCCAGGACCGCCGCGGCGCGCAGAAGGAGCTTACTTACGTCGGCAACCGCGCCATGGTGAAATACGACCTGCCGCTCAACGAAGTGGTGTTCGATTTCTACGACCGGCTGAAATCGGTGTCGCGCGGCTACGCCTCGTTCGACTATCACCTCACCGATTACAAGGAAGCCGATCTGGTCAAGCTGCAGATGCTGGTGAACGGCGAAGCGGTCGATGCGCTCGCCATGCTGGTGCACAGGACGCGCGCCGAGTCGCGCGGCCGCGCCATGGCGGAGAAGCTGAAAGAGCTGATCCCGCCGCACATGTTCCAGGTGCCGATCCAGGCGGCGATCGGCGGCAAGATCATCGCGCGTGAGACCGTGCGCGCCTTCCGCAAGGACGTCACCGCCAAATGCTACGGCGGCGACGCCACGCGCAAACGCAAGCTGCTCGACAAGCAGAAGGAAGGCAAAAAGCGCATGCGGCAATTCGGCAAGGTCGACATTCCGCAGGAGGCGTTCATCGCGGCGTTGAAGGTGGATGTCTGATTATCGTAACCGGGCTTGACCCGGTGATCCCGCTTAGCAAAGCACTGTGCGTCCCTACGCGAGATGGCCGGGTCAAGCCCGGCGATGACAGCGGCGAGTTACGCAGCCGCGCTATCAGCGCGGGTGAAAACTCGAACCCGGCAGCGGCGAAAAGAAATTCGGGTGCTCGGTCGGCGCCGGTTCTTCCTGGGCCGCGGCTTCGCGCGGCACCGCCCGGTGCGCGTGATGAACGCGGTGCGCGCGATGCCGTTCGGACCGGTCCTCGTCGCGCACGCGCATGCGCCCGACTTTTTTTTCCGGCCGCTCGCCGGTCACCACGATGGTGGCGTCGTCCACCCGCTCTTTCACCAGCGCGAACAGCAGCGCGGCGTTGTCCGGATGCAGGCGGATGCAGCCGTGCGAGGCCGGTCGGCCGAGGTGCGAGATCTCGTAGGAGCCGTGGATGGCGTAGCCCTCGTTGAAGAAGATCGAATAGGGCATCGGCGACCAGTCGTATTCGCGCGAGAACCATTTACGCGCCAGCCGCTGCGGATGATAGGTGCCGTTCGGCGTGCGGTAGCCCATGCGCGCGGTCGACACCGACCATTGATAGCGCTGAGCGCCGTCAACCACGACCGAGAGGCGCTGCGCCGATTTGTCCACGGTGACGACGATGCCGGCCTGCGCGGGCGTAAGCGCGCCGAGCAGGATGGCGATGGCGGCAATGGCGAAACGCGGCATCGCAAGCTCTTCCGAGGGCGAATTGCGGCGTCATCTTGGCAAAGATTAGTGAACATTGCATAAAATCCGGCGATTTTGGTTACCGCGCCGAGCATTTAACCTGACAGACGCGGCCCGAAACGCTACATCGGAAGCAACATGAAGTTCCGCATCGCAACCGCCTTCGCCCTTTCGCTCGCTTGCGCCGGCAGCAGCCTGGCGCAGACCCAGCCGGCGGCGCCAGCAAAGACGTCGTCGGCGCCGTTGCCGCCGGAAAAACCGAAAGCCGCGGAGCAAAAACTGCCGGCCAAGGTTCTGTTTTCGGAACAGAAACTGCCGACCCTCGGTCACGCAATGGCGATCGGCTATTACCCGCGCGGCTGTCTGCAAGGCGGCGTCGAACTCCCCGTGGACGGGCCGAACTGGCAGGTCATGCGGCTGTCGCGCAATCGTAATTGGGGACATCCGGAACTGGTCAAATTCCTCGAGCGCTTCGCGCCGCTCGCCGCCAAGGCGACCGGCTGGAAGGGCATCCTGGTCGGCGACATGGCGCAGCCGCGCGGCGGGCCGCTGCCCTTTGGGCACATGAGCCATCAGATCGGGCTCGACGTCGATATCTGGTTTATGCCGATGCCGGGCCACGAGCTCAGCAAGAAGGAGCGCGAGGAAATTTCCGCCAGCGATCTGGTCGCTCCCGACAAGCTGCACGTCAATCCGCAAACCTGGACGCCGGCCGACGTCGCCTTCATCAAGACCGCGGCCGAGCAGCCCGAGGTCGAGCGCGTGCTGGTCAATGCCGCGATCAAGAAGGAACTTTGCCGCGTCGAGGACAAAGCCCACGACGCCTGGATGGCCAAGGTGCGGCCCTGGTACGGCCACAACGACCACATCCACGTGCGGCTGAAATGCCCGGCCGATTCGCCCAATTGCCGCAAGCAGCCGCCGGTGCCGGTCGGCGACGGTTGTGGCGAAAAGGAACTGGCCTTCTGGTTCAAGGACTCCGTCCTGCATCCCAAGCCGGGGCCACCGGCTCCCCCGTCGAAGGGCCTCATGCTCGCCGACCTGCCGCCGGCCTGCAAAAACGTGCTCGACGCGCCGGCCAATCCGAACGCCGTGATGCGCTAGAATTTCCCGTTCATTCCCGCAACGGCACGGCATTGGTGTATAAATAGCGCCATGACCGACAAGATCGCGATCTTACGCGAACTCGAAAAGAAGATCCTCTGGCTCGCCAGCTGGACCATCCACAACGCCAATCATCTGCGCGAGAATTCCGACGGGCTGAAGGTCGGCGGCCACCAGGCCTCGTCGGCCTCGCTCGCCACCATCATGACCGCGCTTTATCTCGACGTGCTCAAACCCGCTGACCGCGTGGCGGTGAAGCCGCACGCCTCGCCGATCTTCCACGCCATCCAATATCTGCTCGGTAAGCAGACCCAAGAGAGATTGCAGGCGTTTCGCGGCTACAAGGGCGCGCAGAGCTACCCTTCCCGCACCAAGGACTTAGACGATGTCGACTTTTCCACCGGCTCGGTCGGCCTCGGCGTGGCGCAGACTTTGTTCTCCTCGCTGGTGCAGGACTACGTGCGCGCGCATGGCTGGGGCCTCGGCAGCCCCGAGGGGCGCATGGTCGCGCTGGTCGGCGACGCCGAACTGGACGAAGGCAATATTTTCGAGGCGCTGCTGGAAGGCTGGAAACAAGGCCTGCGCAATTGCTGGTGGATCATCGACTACAACCGGCAGAGCCTCGACGCCGTGGTGCGCGAGGGCCTGTGGGAGCGCTACGAGCAACTGTTCAAGAATTTCGGCTGGGACGTGGTGATCCTGAAATACGGCTCGCTGCAGCAGGCCGCGTTCAAGGAGCCGGGTGGCGAGCGGCTGCGGCAGTGGATCGACAGTTGCCCCAATCCGCTCTATTCGGCGCTGGTGTTCGCCGGTGGTGCCGCCTGGCGCAAGCGGCTCAACGACGAGATCGGCGACCAGGACGAGGTCAGCCGGCTGATCGAAAAACGCTCCGACGACGAATTGGCCGCGCTGATGAACAATCTCGCCGGCCATGACCTGCCCTCATTGCTCGACGCCTTCCACAAAGCCGACAGCAAGCGGCCGACTTGCTTCATCGCCTACACCGTCAAAGGCTTCGGCCTGCCCTTTGCCGGCCACAAGGATAACCACGCCGGCCTGATGACGCCGGCGCAGATGGAGACGTTCCGCCAGGCGATGGCGGTGCGCCCCGGCCACGAGTGGGACAAGTTCGAAGGCCTCACGCTGGCGCCGGAGAAATTGCAGGGCTTCCTCGACCGCGTCCCGTTCGCCGCCGGCAAGACGCGACGGCTCACCGCGCCGGCAATCGCAGTGCCGGAAAGCTTGCCCGTGGCTATCCAGCCGACGATGGCGACACAAACCGGTTTCGGCGCGCTGCTCAACGAAATCGGCCGCGGCGACAATGATTTCGCCCGGCGTATCGTCACCACCTCGCCGGACGTCACAGTCTCCACCAATCTCGGCTCCTGGGTGAACCGGCGCGGCCTGTTCGCGCGTCAGGCCATGGCCGACACCTTCAAGAGCGAGCACATCCCCTCGACCTTCAATTGGGAGTTCGCGCCCAAGGGCCAGCACATCGAACTCGGCATCGCCGAGATGAACCTGTTCATTCTGCTGTCGGCGCTCGGCCTCTCGCACAGCATCAACGGCGAGCGGCTGCTGCCGATCGGCACGCTGTACGACCCGTTCATCGCGCGCGGGCTCGATGCGCTCAATTACGCCTGCTACCAGGATGCGCGTTTCATTCTGGTGGCGACGCCGTCCGGCATCACGCTCGCCGGCGAAGGCGGCGCGCACCAGTCGATCGCCGAACCGTTGATCGGCATGGCGCAGGACGGCCTCGCCGGCTTCGAGCCGGCCTATGTCGACGAGTTGGCGGTGATCTTGCGCTGGGCCTTCGCCTATATCCAGAAGGATAGCGACGCCGCGCCGTCCGAACGCAACTGGTTGCGCGACGAAACCGGCGGTTCGGTCTATCTGCGGCTCTCCACGCGTCCGGTCGAGCAGATCGAGCGCAAGATGACAAGCGAGCTGGCGCAACAGATTGTCGACGGCGCCTATTGGCAGCGCTTGCCCGGACCGAACGCGCAAGTGATCGTCGCTTACACCGGCGCCATCGCGCCGGAAGCGATCGAGGCTGTCGGCCTGATGGCGGAAGACCGCCGCGACGTCGGGCTATTGGCGGTAACTTCCGCCGACCGGCTCAATGCCGGCTGGACCGCGGCGCAGCGCGCGCGCGAGCGCGGCCTGGTGCATGCGCGCTCGCATATCGAGCGGCTCTTGGCGGACGTACCGCCGCACTGCGGGCTGGTGACCGTGCTCGACGGCCATCCCGCGACGCTGGCCTGGCTCGGCGCGGTCGCCGGCCATCGTACTCGCTCGCTCGGGGTCGAGCATTTCGGCCAGACCGGGACGCTTGCCGACCTCTACCGACACTACGGCATCGACGCCAACGCCATTGTCGCCGCGGCGCAGGCGATCGCGCCGGGCAAACCGATCAGACACCTGAAGGCATTGCCTTAAATTACATTCGGCCCATCATGCCGATGCCGAACAACGCGCCGAGAATGCCGAAGACGACGAGATAAACCACAAACAGGCAGACGATGACCGCGATCGTATAGATGATCGCTTTGGCTTCCGGCGGCTTCATCAGCGCTGCGATGCCGGTATGCAGCAGATACAGGCTGTAGAGGCCGAGAATGCCGAGGAGGCTCAAGGCCGGGATGAGGCTGAAGACACCGCAAATCCAGGCAGCCGTCGGCGCGTAGGCCGCCACTTTCATGGCGTTGTCGAGATTCTTCTGCCCACCGAAAGTGCCGGCCAGGAAATCGATGACGTAGGCCATCACGAAAACGCCGATCAGCCCCAACACATAGGTGACCACGGCGTACACCAAGCTGCCCAGAATCCCGACGTAGACCGGCCCGTAGCCGATGATTGCACTGCCGATGAACGCGCACACCGGCGGTATCGCCGCGACGATGCAGACATAATTCGTGAAAAGATAACCGGCGTCGCCCGGCTCCCGCGCGATCACCGGCCATTCGGATTTCGGCTGCAGCAGGATAGCTTTGACGCGCTCGACGAGATTCATGACACCGCTCCTGTGATCCTAAGGGTGACGTTCAACGCGCTCGATCTTGCAAAATCATGGCGGCGCCCTTCTCCGCGATCATCATGGTCGGCGAATTGGTATTGCCGGACGTGATCGACGGCATGACGGAAGCATCTGCCACGCGCAGGCCCTCGATCCCGATCACGCGCAACCGCGCATCGACCACGGCATTGGCATCGTCGGCGCGGCCCATGCGGGCGGTGCCGACGGGATGGAAAATGGTGGTGCCGATGTCGCCCGCCGCCTTGACCAGCGCGGCCTCGTCGTCCTCGCGCACCTGCACGCCCGGCAGATATTCGACCGGCGAATAGGGCCGCAGCGCCGGCTGTGCCACGATCTTTCGGGTGATGCGGATCGACTCGGCGGCGACGCGCTTGTCCTCGGGCGTTGAAAGGTAATTCGGATGTATGGACGGGGCTGCCGCCGGGTCAGCCGATTTCAGCGTCAGCATGCCGCGGCTTGTCGGCCGCACGTTGGTGACGCTGATGGTGAAGGCCGGAAACGCATGCAGCGGGTCGCCGAACTTGTCGAGCGACAGCGGCTGGATGTGATACTGCAAATTGGCGCGATCTTGCGTGCGGTCGGATTTGGTGAAGGCGCCGAGCTGCGACGGCGCCATGGTCATGGGCCCGCGCCGGAATAGAACATAGTTCACGCCCATCCAGGCGCGCTGCAGCAGCGAGCCATACATCTCGTTCAGCGTCTTGATGCCGGTTACCCTGTAAATCATCCGCAGCTGCAGATGATCGTGCAAATTGGCGCCGACGCCCGGTTTGTCGAGCACGACAGGAATGCCGAATTGCGCAAGTTGCGCCGCGGGCCCCAAACCCGACAACATCATAATTTGCGGCGAGCCGATCGAGCCGGCCGCCAAGATAATCTCGCCGCGGCAGCGGGCCGAACGCGTAATGCCGTCCTGCCGCCAGCGCACGCCGGCCGCGCGCTTGCCGCCTACAATCAGGCCTTCGACTAGGCAGCCGGTTTCCAGCCGCAGGTTTTGCCGGCTCAGCACCGGCTTGAGAAACCCGCGCGCCGCCGACCAGCGCCGCCCGCGCTTCTGGTTGACGTGGAAATAGCAGGCGCCTTCGTTGTCGCCGGTGTTGAAATCGTCGACCGGCGCAATGCCGTATTGTTTCGCCGCCTCGCGCCAGACGTCGGTGATGTCCCAGCGCAAACGCGGGAACTCGACGCGCCATTCGCCGCCGGCGCCGTGATGCGCACTGCTCCCTAGAAAACTGTCCTCGTGCTTTTTGAAGAAAGGCAGCACGTCGTCCCACGACCAGCCGGGAAGCCCTAGCTGGCGCCAATGATCATAGTCGCCGGCTTGCCCGCGCATGTAGATCATGGCGTTGATGGCCGACGAGCCGCCGATCACCTTGCCGCGCGGATAATTCAGGCTGCGGCCGTTGAGGCCGGGCTGGCTTTCCGTCTTGAACATCCAGTCCGAGCGCGGATTGCCGATGGCAAACAGATAGCCGACCGGGATATGGAACCAGATCCAGTTGTCCCTGCCGCCCGCTTCCAACAGCAGCACGCGGTTTCCCGCATCGGCGGACAGGCGGTTGGCCAGCACGCAGCCGGCGCTCCCTGCGCCCACCACGATATAGTCGAACTCACCCTCGATGGGCGTGGTGACCGCCATAGCCGGCTCCTCGTCTGCCGGTTGGCACTTTACCTCGACCGACGGGACTTGCTAGGCTTCGTGCGACCTGCGGTGCGCTGTGCGTGCACTGCGATAGGCGGAACGGCGGTTCCGGCGACGGGTCGTCACCACAGCTTATTTTACGCCGAAGCGGCGCCCGCGCGGGCGCCCGAGGAGAACCGCCATGCGCCTTTCGCTTTTCGCCGCCTTCGCCTTGTTCGCCGCGCTTGCCGGCGCGCCGCTGCCGGCGGCCGCGCAAGAATCTATCACTGTGTTCGCCGCCGCGTCTTTGAAAAACGCCCTCGACGACGCGGATGCCGCTTTCACCAAGGTGACTGGCGTGAAGGTGGTTGCGAGCTACGAGGCGAGTTCGTCGCTGGCTAAACAGATCGAGGCCGGCGCGCCGGCCGATGTGTTCATCTCGGCGGATTTGCGTTGGATGGACTATGTCGCGGGTAAAAGCCTGATCAAGGCGGATACACGGGCCAATCTGCTCGGCAACAAACTGGTGCTAATCGCGCCGAACGACTCCAAACTCGATCACGTCGCCATTGGCCAAGGCTTCGACATTGCCAAGCTTGCCGGCGACAACCGCATCGCGGTCGCCGACGTCAAGGCGGTGCCGGCCGGGCTCTACGCCAAGGCGGCGCTGGAAAAGCTCGGCGCGTGGGCGCAAGCCGAGCCGAAACTTGCGCAGGCCGAGAACGTGCGCGCGACGCTCGCTTTCGTCGCGCGCGGCGAGACGCCGCTCGGCATCGTCTATGAGACCGACGCCAAGATCGAGCCGAAGGTGAAAATCATCGGCGTATTTCCGGACGACTCCTATCCGCCGGTTACCTATCCGGTGGCGGCGACGGCGACCAGCAAACCGGCGGCGGCGCAATACGTGCAATTCCTGCGCGGTAGCGCGGCCAAGGCGGTTTTCGAGAAATACGGCTTCAGCTTCTTGATCAAGCCCGTATCGTAACGCACGCGTGCTCGAGCTTTCCGCCCAGGAATGGACCGCCGTCGCGTTGTCGCTGCGCATCGCGCTGGTGGCGACGCTGGTGGCGCTGCCGTTCGGCATCGCCATCGCCACACTGCTGGCGCGCAAGTCGTTCTGGGGAAAATCGCTGCTCGACGCGCTCGTGCATCTGCCGCTGGTGCTGCCACCGGTGGTGACCGGCTATCTGCTGCTCATCACGTTCGGCCGCAAGGCGCCGGTCGGGGCCTTTCTCGCCGATCATTTCGGCGTCGTGTTCTCGTTTCGCTGGACCGGCGCCGCGCTCGCTTGCGGGATCATGGCGTTTCCGCTGATGGTGCGCGCCATTAGGCTCTCGATCGAGGCCATCGACCGCCGCCTGGAAGACGCCGCGGCGACGCTCGGCGCCAATCCGGCCTGGCTGTTCGTCACCGTCACGCTACCGCTGGCGCTGCCCGGCATCATCGCCGGCATGATGCTGGCGTTTGCGCGCGCGCTCGGCGAATTCGGCGCCACCATTACGTTCGTCTCCAACATTCCGGGCGAGACGCAGACCATCTCGGCGGCGATCTACACGCTCACGCAAGTGCCGGGCGGCGATAGTGCCGCGCTCTCGCTGGTGATCGTCGCGGTGATCATTTCGCTTGCCGCGCTGATTGCGTCAGAGTGGTTCGCCCGCCGCGCCCATGCGCGATTGCACGGCGCATGATGCCGAAAAGTGGAAACCGGTTTTCGGACAAGATCATGCGCAAACAAGAAGAGCCTTGAGTCATGCTGGCGGTCGAAGTCGAAAAGAAACTGGGGGAATTCTCGCTCAGCGCCAAGTTCGCGGGCGAAACCGGGGCGACCGTTCTGTTCGGCCCGTCCGGCGCCGGCAAGACCAGCGTCATCAATATGATCGCCGGCCTGCTCAAGCCGGACCGCGGCCGCATCGCGCTCGACGGGGAAGTCGTGTTCGACGACGCGGCGGGCATCGATTTAGCCGTCTGGCGGCGGCGCATCGGTTACGTATTCCAGGAAGGCCGGCTGTTTCCGCATCTCAGCGTGCGGCACAATCTCGATTACGGCCGCTGGATGGGCGGCCACAAACCCGATCCGGCGACGTTCGCGCACGCGGTTGAACTGCTCGACATCGGTCCTCTGATCGACCGGCGGCCCGGCAAGCTCTCGGGCGGCGAGCGCCAGCGCGTCGCGGTCGGCCGCGCGCTGCTGATGCGCCCGCGCCTGTTGCTGCTCGACGAACCGCTCGCCTCGCTCGATGAGGCGCGCAAGCAGGACATTCTGCCTTATCTGGAACGGCTGCGCGACGAGGCCAAGGTGCCGATGATCTATGTCAGCCACGACGCGGCGGAAGTAAAACGCATCGCCAGCCGCGTGGTGCGGCTGGATGGCGGCAAGGTGATCGCAGCCGGCGGGACGGAATTGCTATCCGCTTGAACGGTGTATGCTGACGCTCATGTTCCCGCCCGAACGAATCGTCTGCCTGACCGAAGAGACCGTGGAGACGCTTTATCTCCTCGGCGAGGAGCGCCGCGTCGTCGGCGTCTCCGGCTATGCGGTTCGGCCGCCGCAAGTGCGCAAGGAGAAGCCGCGCGTCTCAGCCTTCATCTCCGCCGATGTGCCGAAAATCCTCGCGCTCAAGCCCGATCTGGTGCTCACTTTCTCCGATCTGCAGGCCGACATTGTCGCCGATTTGGTGCGCGCCAACGTCGCCGTGCACGCCTTCAACCAGCGCGACGTCGCCGGCATCTTCGACATGATCCGTACGCTCGGCGCGCTGGTCGGCTGTCCGGAGAAAGCGGAGGCGCTGACCGGCACGCTCGCGGCCCGCGTCGATGCCGTGCACAAGAAAGCCATGCACCTACCGCGCCGGCCGCGGGTCTATTTCGAGGAATGGGACGAGCCGATGGTCTCCGGCCTGCGCTGGGTCTCGGAACTGATCGAAGCCGCCGGCGGCGTCGAGGTGTTTCCCGAACTCAGCCTGCGCAAGAACGCCAAGGACCGCATCGTGTCTGCCGCCGACGTGATCGCTGCCGCGCCCGACATCATCATCGGCTCCTGGTGCGGCAAGAAATTCGTGCCGGCGAAGGTCGCCGCCCGGTCGGGCTTTGCGGAAGTTCCGGCGGTCGCAACCGGTTGGCTGCGCGAGATCAAATCGACATTGATTTTGCAGCCGGGGCCGGCGGCGCTCACCGACGGGCTCGACCGGCTTGCCGGAATCGTCAGCGAATGGGCGCAAAGCCGGCACGACTAAAGGTCATTTCGGCCGATAGAACCCTGGCGTTTGCTGTGCTATGTAGGGACAAATTCGAACCGCATAAGGACCTGACCGCGATGCAAGCCAACAAAGCCCGCGCCGACCTGTGGATGGATCTGGGTCTGGTCGCCTTTCTGATCGCCTTCGACGTGGCCGCGCGCCTGTTGCCGCATGCGCCCGGCGTGTGGCCCTTTGCCGCCAGCGCCTTGTTCGCCGGCCGCATGCTGCGGATGCCGGCGCTGGCCGTGATCGTGCCGCTCCTGGCCGTGCTGCTGAGCAATGTAGCACTCGCGGGCGACGATTGGCGCATCACCGCGGTGGTCTGCGCGGCGATTACGCTGCCGGCCTTCGCCGGCATGCTGGCGCGGCGGTATCCCGGAGCCGTTTCCGTGATCGCGGGCATGGTTTCGTGCTCGCTGATCTTCTTTGTCAGCACGAATTTCGCGGTCTGGGCCTTCGGCACGCTGTACCCGCTCACATTCCCGGGATTAACGCAATGCTATGTCGCGGCGCTGCCGTTCCTGGACAAGACCGTGCTGGGCGACCTGTTCTGGACCGCGGTGCTGTTTGGCGGCGCGTGGCTGGTGCAGCACGGCCCGGCGCTGGCGCGGCGGGCGTCCTAGCCGATCCAGTTCTGAATCCGCTTCCATAGCGCCTTGAGGCGGCCGGGCAAGTCGGCTGCCTCTTCCGGCTCGGCCAGCCGCAGACCGACGGTGGTCACGCGGCCACCGGAGACCTTGTGCGCCAAGACCGCGATCGGCCCGAGCTGCACGATGTCGCCGGTCTTGGCCGGATGACGCAGTTGCTCGGTGAAAAAGTCGGCCAGCGTTACCTCCATATGGTCGGCGGCGACCTGCAGGCCATAGATGTCGGCAAGCGCGCCGAGCGTCGCATCGCCCGGCACGAAGAAATCGCCGAGCAGCCGCGGGTCGGGCGCGGCCGGCGGCGGCATGTTGACGAAGAAACGGTCGAGCGCCTGCGCCTTCTCCGGCGGCGCCAGCAGATAGACGTAATCGCCCTCGCGTACCGGATCGGCTTCCGCCGGCGTTAAAATTTCCTCGTTGCGCACGACTAAAGTCGGCCGCGCCCAATTCGGGATCAGCCCGCGGCGCAAAAACGGGCTGTTGGCCGGCACCGGATAGCCGACGATTTCGCGCGTCAGCTGGCCGGGCAGATCGAGCTCCACCCGTTTGGGCAGCGGATCGCTGCGCGTAAACGACATGTCGAGTTTGCGGGCGGCGTAGGCTACGGTCCAGCCCTGGATCAGCAGCGACGACAACACGACAACGAAGGCCACGTCGAAAAAGAGATAGGCGGTCGGCAGGCCGACCAAGAGCGGTATCGAGGCGAGAAAAATCGCCACCGCGCCGCGCAAGCCGACCCAGGATACGAACAGTTTCTCGCGCCACTGAAAGCCGAAGGGCGCGAGGCACAGGAATACGGCGACCGGCCGCGCCACCAGCATCAGCACCAGCGCGACCACGATGGACCCGACCAGGCTGTCGCCCATCCGCTGCGGCCACACCAAGAGGCCGAGCAGCACGAACATCACGATCTGCGCCAGCCACGTGACCGCGTCGAGAAACACCACGACGGAATTATGCGCGCGCGTCTGCCGGTTGCCCACGACCAAGCCGGCGAGATAGACCGCAAGGAAGCCGGACGAATGCACCACGTTGGCCGATGCAAACACCACCAGCGCGCTCACCGCCACGAACGGCGCATGCAGGCCCTGCGGCAGCGCGAGGCGGTTGAGCACCAGCGTGATGATCCGCCCGCCGGCGAGGCCGATGATGCAGCCGAGCACCGTATCGCGCAGGAAAATCACCAGCGCATGCGACCAGCTGTGCTCACCGGCGAGCAGGAATTCCACCAGCAGCAACGTCAGGAAAACCGCGAACGGATCGTTGGTGCCGGATTCGACTTCCAGCGTCGCGCGCACGCGCGGGCGCAGCCTTAAACCGCGCGCATTGATCAGCAGGAACACCGCCGCGGCGTCGGTGGACGCCACTACGGCGCCGATCAGCAAGGCCTGCATCCAGGAAATGCTGAGGGCAAATTTAGCGACCGGTGCGGTCAGCAAGGTGGTGATCAGCACGCCGGCGGTCGCCAGCATCGCCGCCGGCGCCAGCACGTTGCGGAAGGTGGCGAGCCGGGTGCGCAGGCCCCCGTCGAACAAGATCAGCGCCAGTGCGATCGAGCCGACGGTATAGGCGGTGCCGACGCTGTCGAATTTCAGGCCGCCGGGGCCGCCCTCGCCGGCCAGCATGCCGAGCAGCAGGAACACCAGTAGCAACGGCGCGCCGAAGCGCAACGCGACCAGGCTCGACAGGATTCCGGCGAGCACCAGCAGGCTGCCGAGCAGTATGGCGATGCTGAAGGCGTCGAGCGAGGCCATGCGCGAATCTCTCCTGACCTATAGGAGGGTCTCGCGTAGCGAAGAGCAATGCCAATTCCGTCCATCCTGGCGCAAGCGGGCGCCCCGGAATGACAATTAGAAATTTACCTTGTCTCCGCCCTTGAGTGAAAGGATCTCGCGCGCCTCGTCGGGCGAGGCGATCTCCAGACCCATGCCCTCCAATATCTTGCGCACGGTGGTCACTTGCTGGGTGTTCGATTCGGCGAGCTTGCCGGCGCCGATCCAGAGCGAGTCCTCCATGCCGACGCGTACATTGCCGCCCATGGACGCCGCCATGGCGGCGACCCGCATCTGGTTGGCGCCGGCCCCTAACACCGACCAGTGGTAATTGTCGCCCAGCAGACGGTCGGCCGTGCGCTTCATCATGATGATGTCTTCCGGGTGCGGGCCGATGCCGCCAAGGATGCCGAACACCGATTGCACGAACAGCGGCGGCTTCACCACGCCGCGGTCGAGGAAATGGCGCAGCGTATAGAGATGGCCGATGTCGTAGCACTCGATCTCAAAGCGCGTGTTGTTCTGCGCGCAAGTGGTGAGGATATATTCGATGTCGGCGAAGGTGTTCTTGAACATGCCCTTGCGCGAGCCTTCCAAATACGGCTCCTCCCAGTCGTATTTGAACTTGCCCTTGTAGCGCGGGATCATCGGGTAGAGCCCGAAGTTCATCGTGCCCATGTTGAGCGAGGCCACCTCTGGCTTGAAGGTGGCGGCCGGCTTGACGCGTTCCTCGATCGACATCGTCGGCGCGCCGCCGGTGGTGATGTTCACCACCACGCCGGAGCGCTGCTTAATCACCTTGAGGAACGGGGCGAAGGCCTCCGGCGTCTGGTCGGGACGACCGTCCTGCGGATTGCGCGCGTGCAGATGCACGACGGCGGCGCCGGCTTCGGCCGCGCCGATCGCGGCATCGGCGATCTCCTGCGGGGTCACCGGCAGATGCGGCGACATCGAGGGCGTGTGGATCGAGCCAGTTACGGCACAGGTGATGATGACTTTGCGCGACTTCGCCATGAGCGTTCCATCCCGGTAAAGTGAGGCTTTTGATTTCGCGATTGGACGTGGGCGCCGATCCTAGAGTATCAGCCATAGGCAAGTCACCCTGTCACGGGGCGCGCGCGCCGGAGCCATCGCCGTGAACATAGACCCTCAACCTGCGGCGGCACGCGCCTCCGGCATCTTCGTCGGCGTGTTGTGCGGCGCCACTGCCGCGTTCGGCTGGGCGGCCGGCTTCGTCGCCGCCAAGCATGGCATTTCGATCGGCTTCTCGCCGGCCGACCTCGCCTTCGACCGCTTCTTCTGGACCGGCCTGTTGCTGATGCCGATCGCCTTCCGCGACGGCGTCGGCAACCCGGGCGGCATCGGCTGGTGGCGCGGGCTAGTGATGAGCGTGCTGGCCGGCCCGCCGCAGGCAATGATCGCCTATAGCGGCTTCATCCTGGTGCCGCTCGGCCACGGCACCACCATCCAGCCGGCCTGCGCCGCGTTGTTCGGCCTGATCCTCGCCAGCGCGGTGCTGCGCGAACGAGCGACGATGACGCGCGTGCTGGGCGGCGCCATCATCATCGCCGGGCTGATCGTATTCGGCGCTGAATCGCTCACCACCATCGGCCATTCGGGCGTCGGCGGCGACCTATTGTTCGTCACCGCCGGATTGTTCTGGGCGTCGTTCGGCACGTTGCTGCGCTACTTCCGCCTGTCGGGGACGCGCGCGACCGCCGTGGTCGCCGTGCTGTCGGTCGTCGGCTACGCGCCGCTTTATGTGATCTTCGTCGGCTTCGAAACGATGCTGCGCCAGAGCCTCGCCGAGAATCTTCTGCAGGTCGTCGTGCAAGGCATCCTCGGCGGCGCGCTGCCGATCTATCTGTTCACGCGCGCGGTGATCCTGCTCGGCGCCGGACGCGCGGCGACCTTTCCGGCGCTGGTGCCGGGCTTCTCGCTGATCATCGGCTATCTCGCGCTCGGCGTTGTGCCGAGCTGGCCGCAGGTCGCCGGCCTCTTAATCGTTTGGCTCGGCTTTTATTTCACGCTGCGGTGAGGCTCACTCCGGCCCCGCATATTTCCCCGCGGTCTGCGGGAACATGTTCTTGACGATCTTGAATTTTGAAATGTCGACCGTCGCGTCCATGTGCATGAAGATCACGGCATCGCGTAAGACCTTCTCAATGCCGAAGTCGAGCATGATGCCGTTGCCGCCGTGCAGTTCGACCGCGTGCTGGGCGACCTTCATGATCTCTTCCGAGGCGAACATCTTGGCCATGTTGACCAAAGTCTCGGCCTCCGGCGCATTGTCGTCGACCGCCTGCGCCGCGCGTTCGGTGAGCGCGCGCACCGCCTCAATCTTGGTCGCCATCTCGGCAAGGCGGAGCGCGACCGCTTGATGCTTGATCAGAATACGGCCGCCCTGCACGTAGTTCTGCACGTACTCGGCGGTCGCCTCGAAGGCGCGCACGCCGACGCCGAGATTCTTGGCCGCCTGGATGATCTTGCCAGGGCGGAAATAGACGCCGGCCGAACCCATCGCCGAGTCCTGCACCAGCAGATGATCGTCCGGCACGAACATGTCTTCGAACACCATCTCGCCGTTGTTCATGAAGCGGCAGCCGAGCGTCTCGTTGCAGCGCGCGAACCGAAAAGCCCTTGGTCTCGCGCGGCACCAGAAACGACGAAGTGCCCTGCAGCATGCCGACCTTTGGGTTGCTGTTGGCGTAGACGACGTAAAGCGTGGCGTCGTAGCCGTTCGAGATGAACTGCTTGCGGCCGTTGATCACCCAGCCGCCATTCGTTTTCACCGCCTTAGTCTGCATCGCCGCTTCCGGCACGTTGTAAGGCAGCCAGCGGTCGGAGGCGCCGCGCGGCTCGGTCAAACAGTGCGCCATCAGGAACGCGGGCTCCGCGACCAGCCGCTTGAACCATTTTTCCTGCAAATGCTTGGGCGCGAATTGGCGCAGCAGCACCGAGACTTTCCAATTCTGCACCAACTTGTCGGCCAGGCCTGAATCGCCGCGCGCGATTTCCTCGGCGACCAGCGCGAAGGTGCGTACTTCGGTGCCCTTCTCGAGTTCGACGCCGCCGTATTCTTCCGGCACACCCAAGGTGCGGATACCGATTTTCTCGGCGCCTTCCAGGATGGAGAGCGGCAGCCGTTCCTCCGGCACCATCGACCATTCTTTCTGCCAATTCTGCTTGATGTAGGGCAGCACCACGTCATCGATGAAATCGCGGCAGCTCTGCCGCATCATGCGCTGTTCTTCCGACAATCCTCGATCTCTCGGCATCGTGTCCAACATGGACGTGTTCCTTCCCGATCCCGGCCCAACGCTGGTTATGGCGGAGAGCCTAGCCGATCGTGTTGTGTTTTTGTGCTATTTTACGCCGCCTTGCGGCTCGACAGGAATTCGCCCATGCGCGCGAGCGCCTTCAGAATGTTCTCGGTCGAGTTGGCGTAAGAGAGCCGCACATAGCCCTCGCCCAGTATGCCGAAGTCCGGTCCGCCGATGATGGCGACGCCGGCGTCTTCCAAGAGCGAAGAGGCCAGCGCCTTGGCTTTCCAGCCGGTGCGCTTGATGTTGGGAAACGCATAGAACGCGCCCTTGGGCGTCGCGCAGGACACGCCGGGCAATTTGTTCAAGCCCTCGACCACGACCTTCCGGCGCTTATCGAATTCCGCCACCATCTTCCACACTTCGTCCTGCGGACCTTTAAGCGCCGCCAGCCCAGCAAACTGCGCCGAGGCGTTGACGCAACTGTGCAAGTTGACCGCCAGCTTGCGCGCGTAGTCGTAGAGCTTGCCCGGCCACAGCGAGTAACCGAGCCGCCAACCGGTCATGGCGTAGGTCTTCGACCAGCCGTTGAGCAGGATCAGCCGGTCGCGGATTTCCGGATAGGTGAGCAGGCAGACATGCACTTCGCCGTCATAGACCATGTGGTCGTAGATCTCGTCCGACATGACGCAGACGTCCGGCCACTTCTCCAAGCCGGCGACGAGCTTGTCCACTTCCGCCTTGCCGGTGACGCCGCCGGTCGGATTGGCCGGCGAATTGAGGATCAATAGCCGCGTCTTCGGCGTGATCAGCTTGAGGGTCTCTTCCGCCGAAAAGGCAAAGCCGTTCTCCTCGCGGATCGGCACCGGCACCGGCTTCGCCCCAGTGAATTCGATCATCGAGCGGTAAATCGGAAAGCCCGGGTCGGGATACATGATCTCGACACCGGGTTCGCCGAACATCAGGATCGACATGAACATGGTCGGCTTGCCGCCCGGCATAATCATCACGCTGTCCGGCGAGACTTCGACCTTGAACCGCTTGTGCAGGTCGGCAGCCACCGCCTCGCGCAGCGGCGGAATGCCGGTCGCCGGCGTGTAGCCATGGTGACCTTCGCGCAGCGCCTTGACCGCCGCCTCGACGATGAAGTCGGGGGTACGGAAATCGGGCTGGCCGATGCCGAGATTGATGACGTCGCGCCCTTGCACGATCAGGGCGTTGGCGCGGGCGAGCACCGCGAAGGCATTTTCCTCGCCGATGCGGTCGAAGGCCGCGATCGTTTTCAGCATGGCATTGGCTCCCCGGACGATTTCGCGCGCAGTTCACCCGATCGGGCGGGGAAAATCAAACTGGAACTACCCGATTGCAATGGCCGCCTTGTTCGGCGCATCCTCGCGTTAAAATTGTCGACGCGGCAAGGGCGGCCATGGGCATCCGAGCGGCAAACCGGCAGTACGAGCGCTGGCTGGCGGCCCAGCTCGAGGGCGAGATCGTCGACGACGATCTCGGCAAAAAGCAGAAAAAGATGCGCGACAGCGCCTTCTTTTTCCTGCGCGCCACCTACTGGCGCTGGGCCGAGACCATTCTCGACGTCTGCCCCGATCTCGCCAGCGCGCCGCTGGTGCTGGCGGTCGGCGACATCCATCTGGAGAATTTCGGCACCTGGCGCGACGCAGAAGGCCGCCTGATCTGGGGCGTCAACGACTACGACGAAGTCGCCGAAATGCCCTACATCCTCGATCCGGTGCGCCTGGCGGTGAGCGCCGCGCTGGCGACGACGCCGAGCCAGATTTCGCTCAAGGCGATCTGCGTCAATATCCTGGAGGGCTACGAGCGTGGCCTGGAAGCCCCGGAGGCCTTCGTGCTCGACCGTCAGCATATGTGGCTGCGCACTCGCTTCGTCGTGAGCGAGGCCGAACGCGCCATGTTCTGGCAGAAGATCGAGAACCAGTATCACGATCTGCTGGCAAAAAAGCATCCCGAACAGCCGCCCGCGCGCTGGCTCAAGCTGTTCGCCGCGGCGCTGCCGGACGCTTCGATCGCGCTTGCCCATTGGCGACGCACCGCCGGCACTGGCAGCCTCGGCCGGCCGCGCTGGCTCGGCTACGGCACCTGGCGCGGCGGCCCGCTGCTGCGCGAGGGCAAGGCGCTGGTGCCGTCCGGCTGGACACGTGTGCACGGCGACGGCGCGCGCTTGCGCCTCAACGATATCGCGTTCGGCCAATACCGCGCGCCCGATCCTTGGTACAAAGCGACCGGAAACCTGCTGATGCGGCGGCTGTCGCCGAACAACCGCAAGATCAACGTCGAAGACCGGCACGACGCCGCCCGCCTGCTGCATCCCGATTTGCTCTGGGCCATGGGCCGCGACCTCGCCGCCATTCATCTCGGCGCGCGCGACCGGCGCGACGCGCTGAAAAAAGATCTGGAAAAGCGCAAGCGGCGCTGGTTTCGCGCGCACGTCGAAACGGCGGTAGAATTCGTGTCTCGCGAATTCGCGGAATGGAAAAAATCCGCTAAATAGCTTCCGCCATCTGCCGTCATTTGCAAGGAACTCCCATGAGCATCGCCGACAAACGACGCGCGTTCCGCGCGCTGCATCAAAACGGCTGCTTCGTCATCCCCAACCCGTGGAACGTCGGCACCGCGCGCTATCTGCAGGGGCTCAGCTTCAAGGCGCTGGCCACCACAAGCTCGGGTTTCGCCCATTCGCAGGGTTACGCCGACGAAGCGGCATCGTGCGACCAGGTTCTTGCCCATTTCGTCGAGATCGCCGCGGCCACCGACGTGCCGGTCAATGCCGACTTCGAAGATGGCTTTGCCGACGACCTCGGCCTTCTCGCCGAGAACGTGACGCGCTGCGTCGCGACCGGCGTCGCCGGCCTGTCGATTGAGGATTCGACCGGCGATCCGACCCGGCCGCTTTACGATTTCGACGTCGCGCTGGCGCGCGTGAAGGTCGCGCGCGCGGCGATCGACAAAGCCGGCGGAGACGTGATGTTCACCGCGCGCACCGAAGGCTTCATCCGTGGCCGGCCCGACATGGATGAGACGCTCCGCCGGCTGAAGGCCTTTGCCGAGGCCGGCGCCGATTGCCTCTACTCGCCCGGCATCAAGACCCGCGAACAGATCGCAGCCACCGTCAAGGCGGTCGCGCCCAAGCCGATCAATTTTCTCAACAGCGGCGCCTTCGGCTTTACCGTCAAAGATCTCGCCGACATGGGCGTGCGCCGCATCAGCGTCGGCGGCACACTGGCGCGCGTCGCCATGCATGCCTTCATCAAGGCGGCGACCGAAATCGCCAAAGAAGGAAAATTCGACAGCTTCGCCGGCGTGATTAGCAACCCTGGAACTCAACAAGTTCTTCGCCGACGACCGGGCGCGGCGATCACAGCCGGAATGAGTTCTTCCATCCCATCCGCGCCAGGGCTACTGCAGCATCGGCCCTTCGTGCTGTTCTGGCTAGCGCGCGTGTGCACGACCGCCGGCTACCAGATGATGGCGCTGGTGATCGGCTGGCAGCTCTACCAGCTGACCAACAGCGCGTTCGATCTCGGCCTGATCGGGTTGATCCAATTCATGCCGGCTGTGATCTTGACGCTGCTGATCGGGCATGTCGCCGACCGCTACGACCGCCGCCTTATTATCCGGGTGGCGCAAGGGGCCTATGTGCTGGCTGCGCTAGCGATCATGGCCGCTTTGGTCGCACACGCGGTCACCCCGGAACTCTTGTTCGGCGTCGTGCTCCTGATCGGCTGCGCGCGCGCCTTCGAGGTGCCGACCGGCAGCGCGCTGGTGCCGGCGCTGGTGCCGGCACCGCTGGTCACCCGCGCTGTCGGCGGCTGGACCTCCGCCAACCAGGTCGCGGTGATCAGCGGGCCAGCGTTGGGCGGGCTGCTTTATGCGGTAAGTCCTGTCGCGGTCGCCGCGCTTTGCGTGCTGTTCTTTTGCACCTCCATCACCTTGGTCAGTTTCATTGTCGCCAAAGGACCGGCCGCGACGCACGAGCCGCCGAGCCTTGCATCGGTGTTGGCCGGGTTCAAATTCATCGCTACGCGGCGGCGGCTGCTCGGCGTGATCACGCTCGACCTGTTCGTGGTCCTGCTCGGCGGGGTGACCGCGCTGCTGCCGATATTCGCGCGCGACATATTGGCGGCGGGTCCGATCGGGCTCGGCCTGCTGCGGTCGGCGCCGGCGGCCGGTGCTCTGATCGCGGCCGTGCTGCTTTCGCGTTATCCGGTCGAACGCAACATCGGCCCCAAGATGTTTGCCGTGGTGGCGATCTATGGTGTGACCACAATCGTATTCGGATTGTCTACTTGGTTTCCGCTCTCGCTGATGGCGCTCGCCACGCTCGGCGCGGCCGATGCCTTGAGCATTGTGATCCGATTTTCGCTGGTGCAGATCGAAACGCCCGACGCCATGCGCGGGCGGGTGAGCGCCATCAATTATTTGTTCGTCGGCTCGTCCAATACTTTGGGCGAATTCGAATCCGGCGCGGTCGCCGCCTGGCTGGGCGCGGTGGCCTCGGTGCTGATCGGCGGGTTCGGGTCGTTGCTGATCGCCGGCATCTGGATACTATTGTTCCCCGACCTGCGCCGGATCGACCGTTTCGAGCCGGCGGGCGCCATTGAAACGAGCGCGTGATCCCGAATAGTGGGAACCACTTTTCGGATAAGATCACGCGCAATTAAGGGGCCATAAATGCACATCCTGATCACCGGCGCGGCAGGCATGATCGGCCGCAAGCTCACCGAGCGCCTCGTCATTGACCGCGCGCTCGGCGACCGCGGAATCGAAAAACTGACATTGATCGACATTGTCACGCCGGCGCGGCCTGCGGGCTTCTCCGACCACGTGAAAACCCGCGCCGCCGATCTCGCCGCGCCCGACGTTGCAGAAAAAGCGATCGCGGAGCGGCCGCAGGTGATTTTCCACCTTGCCGGCGTGGTGTCTGCCGAGGCGGAAACCGATTTCGAGAAAGGCTACCGCGTCAACCTCGATGGCACGCGCGCGCTGCTGGAAGCAATCCGCGCCGTCGGCGGCAGCTACAAACCGAAGTTCGTGTTCACTTCGTCGATTGCGGTATTCGGCGCGCCGTTCCCCGAAGCGATCCCCGATGACTTCCATCTCACGCCGCTCACCTCCTACGGCACGCAGAAGGCAATCAGCGAATTATTGCTTGCCGATTATACCCGGCGCGGTTTTCTGGAAGGCGTCGGCATCCGCTTGCCGTCGATCGTGGTGCGGCCGGGCAGGCCGAACAAAGCGGCTTCCGGTTTTTTCTCCGGCATCATCCGCGAGCCACTGGCCGGACAAGAGGCGATCCTGCCGGTCGCCGACAGTGTGCTGCATTGGCACGCCAGCCCGCGCTCAGCGGTTGCATTTCTCATCCACGCCGCCGGCCTGACGCGCGCGCAACTGGGCGAGCGCATCAATCTCACCATGCCGGGCGTATGCTGCACGGTCGGTGAGCAGATCGCCGCCTTGCGCCGTATAGCCGGCGACAAGGTCGCCGGCCGCATCAAACGCGCGCCGGACGAACTAGTCGAACGGATCGTGGCCGGCTGGCCAAGCCGGTTCGAACCGCGCCGGGCGCTGGCGCTCGGCTTCAAGGTCGAGGCGACGTTCGACGATATTATCCGCGCCCATATAGAGGACGAACTAGGCGGGAAGATTGCTTAGTCCAAATAAAAGCCCGCGCTTGCGCCGCGCCCGCCAAGCCTTACATTACGTGCCATGACCTACGTCGACGCCGCCGTCGCCCCTCTCCGCAAGACCGGCCAGATCAAGATCCACGGCCCCGCCGCTTTTGAAGGCATGCGCAAGGCCGGGCAATTAGTCGCGCGCTGTCTCGACATGCTGACCGAATATGTCGTGCCCGGCGCGCCGACCGAGATGATCGATAAGTTGGTATTCGACTATGCGATGGATCATGGCGCGCTACCGGCCACGCTGATGTATCGCGGGTACAAGAAATCGACCTGCACCTCGCTCAACCACGTAGTCTGCCACGGCATTCCCGGCGACAAGCCGCTGAAAGAAGGCGACATTGTCAATATCGACGTAACGCTGATCCTCGACGGCTGGCATGGAGATTCCAGCCGCATGTACGCCATCGGCGAGATCCCGCGCCGCGCCGAACGGCTGATCGAGGTGACGCATGAGGCCATGATGCGCGGCATCGCCACCATCCGCCCGGGCTCGACCACGGGCGACATCGGCGCCGCGATCCAAACTTACGTCGAGGCCCAGCACATGAGCGTGGTGCGCGACTTTTGTGGCCACGGCCTCGGCCGCCTGTTCCACGACGAGCCCAATATCGTCCACATCGGGCGGCCGGGCGAAGGCATCGTGCTCAAGCCCGGCATGTTCTTCACCGTCGAGCCGATGATCAATATCGGCCGCCCGCACGTGAAGGTGCTGTCCGACGGCTGGACCGCGGTGACGCGCGACCGCTCGCTGTCGGCCCAATTCGAGCACACCGTCGGCGTCATCGACAAAGGCGTCGAGGTGTTCACTTTTTCCCCCGCCGAACTGCACAAGCCACCTTATCGGCGCTAACGCGCAATTTATACCCGGGGCGGAAAGCTTCCCTCGTGGATTGCGCGCGACTGAACTCCAATCATGCCGGCTAGGGCGTGGGCGCAAGTTTCATGGCGGCAAAAGGCAGCGGCGACGAGCACAAGAGCGGCCTTTCCGAGGCCCCTCCGCATTATCACGGCCACCGCGAACGGCTGCGCTACCGCGAGGCCGGGCCTGAGGCGGTGAGCGACTATGAGCTGCTCGAGCTGGTGCTGTTCCGCGCCATCCCGCAGTGCGACGTCAAACCGCTGGCCAAGGAACTGATCACCAAATTCGGCTCCTTTGCCGAGGTCGTGGCCGCGCCGGCGGCCCGGCTCGGCGAGGTTAAGGGCCTGGGCGATGCCGCCATAACCGAACTTAAGATCGTACACGCGGCGGCGAGCCGGCTGGCGCGCGGCCAGGTGAAGAAGCGCTCCGTTTTGTCATCCTGGTCGAGCGTGCTCGACTATTGCCGCATGGCGCAGGCCTTCGCCGATAAGGAGCCATTCCGCGTCCTGTTCCTCGACAAGCGTAACCAGCTTATCGCCGACGAGCTGCAGCAAACCGGCACCGTCGATCACACGCCGATCTATCCGCGCGAGGTGGTCAAGCGCGCGCTCGAACTTTCCACCACCGCGCTGATTCTGGTACATAATCATCCATCGGGCGATCCGACGCCGTCGCGCGCCGACATCCAGATGACGCAGGCGATCATCGACGTCGCCACGCCGCTCGGGATTTCCGTGCACGACCACATCATTGTCGGCAAGGAAGGCCATGCCAGCTTCAAGGGGTTGCGATTGATCTAGCGCGCTCAGGCGGCCGGCGCGAAATTTTGCCTATCGGACTCGACCAGCCAGCGCGCGATCCGCGGCCAGTAATCGGTAAGGATTTCCCGCCCCATGAACAAGCTGCCGTGATTGCAGGGCGCCAGCGCCTTAGCGATGGCGTGTACCGGAGTGCCAACCAAATGCTCGGTCGCGAACATTTGTGCCGGCGCGATCAACTCGTCGTCGCGCGCCGCCAGCAGATAAATCGGGGTGCGCATCCTCGCCAAGTCGATTGGCTCGCCTAGAGCGATGAATTGACCGGCCGCGATCTCGTTGCGTTTGTACAGCTTCTCGATCACTTCGAGGTAGTAGGTTCCGGGGAGATCGACGGTCCACGCGTGCCACTGCCGAAAAGTCGCTTCCAGCGTAGCGAAGGCGGGCGAGCCGATCGGTTCGAGCGTCTGCAGTATTCGATGAATTTGGTGGCTGTCAATCGTTTCCGCGCCCCAGAACTTCTGCACCTTGCGGCCAAGGACGCGGCCATCGCCCAGTTTCACCAGTTCATGAAACAGCGCCAAAGGGCCGGCGCCGGCGAGCACGGACAACGCGGATTGCCCGGCGGCGATATCGATCGGCGCGCCGGCCAACGCCAATTTGTGCACCTTAGCGGGAAAACGCGCGGCATAGAGAAGTGACAGCCAGCCGCCCTGACAAAGCCCGATCAGATCGACGATACCGCCGAGCCGGTCGACCAGCACGTTGAGCGTGGCGAGATAATCGTCGATGCCTAAATAGCGCATTTCCAGGGTCGCCGAACGCCAATCGGCCACGAACAGCTGCCGCAGGCCGGCGTTGCGCAATGCCACGACCAGGCTGTGATCGGGCGCCAGATCGGCGACCGCCGCGCCATGTAGCGCAAACGGTGCACACAACAAAGTAGCGATGCCGTTCTTGGCGATGCTGAAGTCGCGCAACTGCACGGAGTTCAATTCGAGCGCGATCGTGTTCGGCGTGGCCCAGTTCGGCTCGTGTGGCGCGGGACTATCGCCTGCGCCCATTCCGAGGCTGATAAAATGTTTGGCCAGCAACGCGGCAAATTCACTGGCCGAGGCTGCGGCAAATGCCGACCACATAAATGCAAGACGCGAATTTTGTGGTCCCGACGGCTCGTACATTTGAAAAATCTGTCACAAAAATGAGATGTGCGCGTTGCTCTAGGTCAATCGCGCGCGCCAAATCGCAAATTCGTATTGAAATTCAAAAGCTTCGCAGTTGGCCTAGAAACCTCGCCTTGGCCTCACTGCTGCAGCACATAGGTCCCAGGCGCATCGCCAAGCGACGCATGATCCGCTCCGCCCGTGGCAGGCGGATCGACCGGTTCGTTCGACCGCGCATCGAGCCAGGCGACCCATTGCGGCCACCAGGAACCGTCCTTTTGCGGCGCTTGCTTCAAGAAGGCTTCCGGATCGACGTAGCGGTCGTTCTCTTTCCTGGTCATCACCTGGAAGCCGCGGCGGTCGTGGCCAGGCTCGGACACGATGCCGGCGTTATGGCCGCCGGTCGTGAGCAGATAGGTCACCTCGGTGTCGGTCATAAAATTGATCTTGTAGGTCGAGCGCCACGGCGCGACGTGGTCGCGCGCGGTGCCGACGGTGAAGATCGGGGCGCGAATATCCGTGAGGGCGATCGGTTTCTCGCCGACAAAATAGCGCCCCTCGGCCAGATCGTTGTTGAGGAACAGTCGCCGCAGGTATTCCGAATGCATGCGATAGGGCAAGCGGGTGGCGTCCGCGTTCCATGCCATGAGGTCGATCATAGGCGCACGCTCGCCCATCAGATAGTCGCGCACCATGTGCGACCAGACCAGGTCGCTGGAGCGCAACATTCCGAAGGCGCCCGACATCTGCGCGGAATCGAGGAAGCCCTGCTCCCACATCATGTCTTCGAGGAAGGCCACCTGACTTTCGTTGATGAACAGCATCAGTTCGCCGGCCTCGGTGAAGTCGGTCTGCGCCGCGAGCAGCGTGATCGATTTGAGGCGATCGTCGCCGTCGCGCGCCATCGCCGCAGCGGCGATCGACAGCAGCGTGCCGCCCAGGCAATAGCCGACGGCATGGACTTTCTGGTCCGGCACAATCGCACCGACCGCGTCGAGCGCGGCCATGACGCCAAGGGTGCGATAGTCGTCGAGGCCGAGATCGCGGTCATCCGGGCTCGGGTTCTTCCATGAAATCATGAAAACCGTGAAGCCGTGCTCGGTCAGGTATTTCACCAGCGAATTTTGCGGCGAAAGATCGAGGATGTAATATTTCATGATCCACGCCGGAACGATGAGCACGGGCTCCGGCCGCACCTTGCCGGTCGTCGGCGCGTATTGGATCAGCTCGATCAGCCGATTACGGAAGACGACCTTGCCGGGCGTTGCCGCCACGTCGCGCCCGACCACGAATTTCTCGGTGCCGACCGGCTTCTTGCCGCTGATGGTGCGCTCCCAATCTTCCATCAGGTTGCGCAAGCCGCTCACCAGGTTCATGCCGCCTTTGCTGACGGTTTGCCGAAGCACTTCCGGGTTAGTCGCCAGAAAATTCGACGGCGAGACCATGTCGAGCATCTGGCGCGAGACGAACTCCACCATCGTTTCGTGATGCTTGGTGACGCCGCGGATGCCGGTGGTGGCGTTGTGCCACCATTGCTGCTGCAGCAGGAAGGCCTGCGCCATGAAATTGTACGGCGGCTTCTGCCATTCCGCGCTGTCGAAGCGCCGGTCTTGCGGTAACGGTTCGATGCAGTACGGCGCGGTGCCGCCCTGCGACGCGGAGCGAAACGCATAATTGGCGAAACGGACCGATTTTCTCACCGCCTTGTCGACGAGCTGCAGCCGCTTGCCGGGCGAAACGGCAAGGTGCGTCGCCCAATCGAAATAGGCCTTGGCGAGCGCCGCTGGCGATAGCCCTAATGTAAAACGCGCGATCGTGGCGTGCAGCGAGCGATCGATGATGTCGGCGACGGCGGTTACTGCATAGGAATCGCGCCCGTCGATCTCTCCGTTCGGAGCCACGCCGCCGGCCGTCGGAACAAACCGCGACGCCGCCTTGCTAGCGGCAGGCTTCGCTTCAGTTTGGAAATCCGTCGGCACGGGAACTGCAGTCATGAGAGCGCTCCCAATGGAATGGTTATTGAACCCGAGCAATTTGGCAAAAATCTAACGGCTCTGCCGCGATACGCTATGATTTGGATCAATCGGTAATATGATCGTCATAATCGATTGGAAATGCGCGCCCATTCCGATTACTGCCGCACTAATAAGATCGGGACGTTACTCTCCGGGACGCGCCGCCAAGTCTTGCTGTCGACCTCCTCGAAGCGCCATGGATTGCCGTGCGCGGGAACCAGCATCAACTCGTCGCGATCAATTCGCCATAGTGTCAGGTTCAATCGCGCGATGGCCGGGTCGCAGCCGGGCTTGACGATCATCGCGAGCCCGTCTTGGGCAGCGGTCGTCGCCAAAGTCAGTATGCACAAGGGCTTGCCGCCGCCGCGCACGATCGCCCAATCGCCGGCCACTTGTTCCGGCGGTTTCGACACCGGCGCGGCGGCCGCTGCATTCTGCAGAAACAGCACGCCGACACCCGGCGTCGGCGCCTCGTAGATGCCGTCCTCAACCTCGCTGAATTCCACCAGCGATTTGCCATGCGAGTCGAGCAGGTGCAGCAAATCGTTTTCCGGATAGTCCCAGCCGACGACGTCGTTCACCAGCGGAAACAGATTACCGCAGTTGCTGTCGAACTCGATCTTGAACCCGACCGGCGCGGGATCGGTTTTCAACGTCACCGTGCAAATCTTGTCGCGATCGGCGTTGGAGAATTCCCAGGTGCCGACCACCGCTTTGGCAGACTCGCCAAGGGTCGCAGGTTTCGTGACCGGCGTCTGCGCCAGCGCGGCGCCGGTCAGGCACAGCCATGTCAATCCGTTGAATGCGATACGAGCCATGACAACGCTATAGCACAGGACCGCCGACGCGAAATTCACGAACGCGTTTTACGAACGCTTGGGCGGATATGGCGTTTCTGGAACCGGCGTCAATGGCGGTTTGCCCGCCGCCCAGGCCAGGATGTTGTCGACCACGAGTTGATCCATGGCCGCCCGCGTCACCTCGGTCGAAGAACCAAGATGCGGGAACAGCACGACGTGGTCCATTTCCATGAGCGCCGATGGCACCTGCGGTTCTTTGGCGAACACATCGAGGCCAGCGGAATAGATCGTGCGATCTTTGAGCGCCGCGATCAGCGCCGGCTCGTCCACCACCGAGCCGCGCGCCATGTTGATGAGGATGCCATTTTCGCCGAGCGCCTTGAGCACCTCGGCATTGATCATGTTGGCGGTAGCAGGTCCCCCGGGCACGATCACCATCAGCGTATCGACGTCGCGCGCCATGTCGACGAGCTTCGGGTAATACTTGTAGCTCACGCCGTTCTGCGGATTGCGGCTGTGATAGACCACCGGCACGCCGAAGGCCTCCAGCCGCCGCGCAATCGCCTTGCCAATGCGGCCCATGCCGACCATGCCGACGGTGCGGTTGCGCAGTGTCGCCTTAGTGAGCGGATATTGCTTTTCGATCCATTTGCCGGCGCGCAGAAAGCGTTCGGCCTGCGGAAATTCGCGCACCGTGCAAAGCAGCAGGCCGAGCGCGGTGTCGGCGACCTCTTCGTTGAGCACTTCCGGTGTGTTGGTGACGACGATGCCGTGCGTGCCCGCCCATTTGGCGTCGATGTGGTCGTAGCCGACGCCGAAACTCGAAATCTGTTCGAGCTTGGGCAGCTTCTGCATGAAAGCGGCGTCGAGCTTGTTGGCCGTGTAGGCGATAGCAATTGCGCGCACCTTGTCGGCGATCGATTTGATGAAGGCGTCCGTATCCTTAGCGTCGGCCAGGTAGTGCAGCGCGACCTTCGGCTCGAGGCCTTTGACCATGACCGGCTTTTTTTGGCCGATCAGTAGCACATCGGGCTTTTCGCCAGCCATGATCGCTCTCCTGTTACACCAAGGCGGTGACCGGCTTTTCCACGAAGCTCTTGAAGGCGGCGAGCAGCTCGGCGCCAAGCGCGCCGTCAACCACGCGATGATCGCAGGACAACGTGACGGTCATCTGGCTGATGAATTTCACGCCGCCATTTTCCGTTTCTGCCGGCGCGCGGCGCGTCGCACCTACCGCCAGGATCGTTGCGTGCGGCGGATTGATAATGGCCGCAAATTCGCGCACGCCATACATGCCCAAATTCGAAATCGCGCTGGCGCCGCCCTGGTATTCGTTCGGCTTAAGCTTCTTGGTGCGGGCGCGCTCCGCGAGATCGCGCATTTCCGCCGAGATCGCGGTGAGCGATTTTTGCTCGGCGTTACGGATCACCGGCGTGATCAGCCCGCCCTCGAGCGCCACCGCGATGCCGATATCGGAATGCGTGAAGCGCAGGATGCGGTCCTCCGCCCATACTGCATTGGCAGCGGGAATGCGCTGCAGCGCCGCCGCCCAGGCCTTGATAACGAAATCGTTGAGCGACAGCTTGAAGGCGGGCTGCCCGTCCTGCAGCGGCGCGGCGGCGTTGGCCTCTTCGCGCATGGCGATCAGCCGGCCGGCATCCAGGTCGGCGGTCAGATAGAAATGTGGGATGGTCTGCTTGGCCTCAACCAGCCGCCGGGCGATAGTCGCGCGCATAGAATCGAGCGGCACTTCCTCGTAAGCGATGCCCTCGTACAGCGCCTTGACCTGCAGCACGCTAGCGCCGGTGGTCATCGCCCGAGCGGCAGGGGCCACTTTCTCGACGTCGCTGGCAACGATGCGGCCGTGCGGCCCGGAACCGGTCACACGCGTAAGATCGATGCCGCGCTCACCGGCGAGTCGCCGCGCCAGCGGCGTTGTGAATGTCCCGCTCGCAAGCTTCGCCGGCCCGTAATTACGCTCGGGCGTGCGGACTTCGTGGAAGGGGTCCATGTGCGGATAGGCGTACGACGCTCTCTCAATCCGTTCGTCTCCGCGCACGCGGGGACCCATCGATGCTGGACTCTGGGCTCCCGATTTCGCGGGGGCGAGCGCAGGAGAGGCATCAGCTCGCTGTGCTGGCGCACCTGTTGCTTTTGGAAGCTCGCCCGCGCCGGAAATCACCGCCACCACGGCGCCGACTTTCGCTACCTCGCCGACCTGGAAGCGGATTTCGGCAAGCGTGCCGCCGAACGTCGCCGGCACTTCCATCGAGGTCTTGTCGGTCTCGATTTCGAACAGGTTGTCGCCCGGCTTGACGGAGTCGCCGGCCGCCTTGAACCATTTCACGATCTTGCCCTCGGCGACGGTCTCGCCGAGCTGCGGCATCAGCACGTCCACGCGATTCTCCCGAAGTGCTCGATGCCTTCTACCACGTCACCGACACGTATTGCGTCTCGAGAAATTCCTTCATGCCTTCCGACGCGCCTTCGCGGCCGAGGCCGGATTGCTTGACGCCGCCGAACGGCGCAGCCGGGTCCGACACCAAGCCGCGGTTGAGCCCGATCATGCCGAAATCGAGCTTCTCGGAAACGCGCAGGCCGCGTGACAGGTCCTTGGTAAACAGATAGGCGACCAGCCCGTATTCGGTGTCATTGGCGCGCTTGATCGCCTCGTCCTCGCTCTTGAAAGTCTGGATCGAGGCGACGGGGCCGAAAATTTCTTCGTTCAGCATCTTGGAATCATCGGACACGTTGGTGAGAACGGTGGCCGGATAAAAGAAGCCCGGCCCGTCCGGCGTCTTGCCGCCGACCAGTACCTTGGCACCCTTCTTCACCGCGTCGCCGACAAGCTCAATCACCTTGTCGCGGCCGTCTTTGTTGACCAGCGGCCCGAGATTAATGCCATCGTCGAGGCCGTTGCCCATTTTGAGCGAACTCATCTTGGCGGTCAGTTTTTTCGCAAACTCATCGTGCACCTTTTCGTGCACGTAAAAGCGGTTGGCTGCCGTGCAGGCCTCGCCCATGTTTCTCATTTTCGCGATCATGGCGCCTTCGATCGCCGCGTCGATGTCGGCGTCGTCGAACACCAAAAACGGCGCGTTGCCGCCGAGCTCCATCGACGGCTTGAGCACCTGATCGGCCGCCTCGTGCAGTAGTTTGCGGCCGACTTCGGTCGAGCCCGTAAAGGAGAGCACGCGCACGCGCGAATCGTGCAGCATGGCGCTCACGACAGCGCCGGAGCGGCGTGACGGCACCACGTTGACCACGCCCGCGGGCACGCCCGCCTCTTCCAGTGCCGGCATCAGCGCCAACATGGTGAGCGGCGTGTCGGAGGCGGGCTTGAGCACCACTGGACAACCGGCGGCGAGCGCCGGACCGATCTTGCGGGTCGCCATCGCGGCTGGGAAATTCCACGGCGTCACCAGCACGGCAATGCCGGCCGGCTTGTGATGGGCGAGGATGCGGGCGCCGGAGGCCGGCGCGCGCGACACCTCGCCGATATTGCGCACGGCTTCCTCGGCGTACCAGCGGAAGAACTCGGCGGCATAAGCCACTTCGCCGCGCGAATCGGATAGCGCCTTGCCGTTTTCCAGCGTGATCAGTTTGGCGAAGCGCTCAGCGTCGCGCATGATCAATTCGTAGGCCTTGCGCAAAATCTCGGCGCGTTCTCGCGGCTTGCGTCCGGCCCAGCCCTCGAAGGCGGCGTCGGCCGCGTCGATGGCGGCCTTGGCGTCGTCGACCGAGGCGCTGGCGACCGAGGCGATCTTGCGCTCGGTCGCCGGATCGATCACGTCGAAACGGGCGCCGTCGGACGATTTACGCCATTTGCCGCCGATCCACAGATCGGTCGGGACGTTGGCGAGAAGATTTTCATACATGGGAACTCTCCACCTGCTCCGCTCACGCTTGTGAAACTAACTACCGAGCGATTTCCTCACCGTCTCCACGATCCGCCGCGGCGTCGGCAGCACAGCGTCTTCCAGAATATCGGCAGCCGGCAGCGGAATATGCGGCGTGGTAATGCGCACCGGCGCGCCATCGAGGTCGTAGAAGGCCTCGTCCGCCACAATAGAAACAATCTCCGCGCCCCAGCCGCACAGACGTGGATTTTCCTCGACCGTGAACAGCCGGTGCGTCTTGGCGACCGAGCCGAGGATGGTCTGCGTGTCGAGCGGCACGAGCGAGCGTACGTCGACAACTTCCGCGTCGATGCCGTGTTCCGCCTTGAGCTTTTCGGCCGCTTCGAGCGCGCGCGGAACCATCAGCGCAAGCGCCAGGATGGTGGCATCCTTGCCGGGGCGCACGATCTTGGCGGTGCCGAGTTTGTCGACAATCTCGCCGTCCGGCACCTCGCCCTTGGTCGCATAAAGCGACTTGTGTTCACAGAAAATAACCGGATCGGGATCGCGCACCGCCGCCGCCATGAGGCCGATGACGTCAACCGGCGAGGACGGAGCTACGACTTTCAGCCCCGGGATCATCATGCACCAGTTCTCGACGCTTTGAGAGTGCTGGGCACCAAAACGGGAACCTGCGCCGTTGCCGGTGCGTATCACCAACGGGACTTTGACCTGGCCGTTCGACATGTAACGGCTCTTGGGAAACTCGTTGGCGATGTAGTCGAAGCAAACCGCGAAGAAGTCCGAAAACATTATTTCCGCGATCGGCTTCAGCCCGGTCATCGCCGCGCCCATGGCGGCGCCCATGATCGCCTGTTCGGAGATCGGTGTGTCGCGCACGCGCAAGGGCCCGAACTGCTCGAACAGCCCGACGGTCGCCTTGAACACGCCGCCCGCTTTCGCCACGTCCTCGCCGAGGAACACGACGTCTGGGTCGCGCGCCATTTCCTGCGCGATCCCCCGTATCACGGCATCTCGATAAGTCAGTTCCGCCATGCCCAGCCTCCATCGGCGTAGACGTCGGTGGTTATGATATCGAGCGGCGGATTGGGCGCGGCCTTGCAGGCCTCGGTCGCGTCATCGACGATCTTGCGCACTTGCGCATCGATATCGCCGATCGTCTTCTCCTTGATGCCGAACTGCAGCAGCCGCTCGCGGTAGATCTTGATCGGGTCGCGCAGCTTCCAGCGGTCGAGTTCGCCTTCGGGGCGGTATTTCGCCGGGTCGGCGCGCGAGTGGCCGCTGTGGCGATAGGTCATGCACTCGATCAGCGACGGGCCCTTGCCCGCACGCGCCTTGTCGTAGGCCGTCATCGCGGTGCGATAGACCGCGTCGGCATCATTGCCGTCGATCACGATCCGCTCCAGTCCGTAAGCCGAGGCGCGATCGGCCGCCGGATGTTCGACCGCCGTCACGTCGGCGATCGGGGTGTACTCCATGTAGAGATTATTCTCGCAGACGAAGACCACCGGCAGCTTCCACACCGCGGCGAAATTGAGCGCCTCGTGGAAGGCGCCGATATTGGTGGTGCCGTCGCCGAAGAAACAGACCGAGACGTCCTTGACGCCCTTGTATTGCGCGCGCCAGGCGGCGCCGCAGGCGATGGGAAGATGCGCGCCGATGATGGCGTAGGAGCCCATCACGCCGTGTTCGACCGAGGTCAGATGCATCGAGCCGCCCTTGCCGCGCATCAACCCGTTGTCGCGCTGCATCAGTTCGCCCAGCACCTTCTCGACGCTGACGCCGCGGGCGAGCGTATGGGCGTGGCCGCGATAGGTGCAGAAGGAAAGGTCGCCCTTTTTCATGGCACCGGCAAAGCCCGCCGCCACTGCCTCCTGCCCGAGAGAAAGATGGCTGGTGCCCTTGACCAAGTTCTGCAGGAACAGGTCGTAGGCGCGCTGCTCGGCTTCGCGGATCGTGACCTGCGTCCGGTACAGTTCCAGGCGCTTATCCTCGCCGATATCGTCGTTCAAGCCCGAGCCGGCCGGCGCCCGGTCCTTTGCTGTCGCCATGAATGATCCTCAAAGCTGAATTCGGGGCAGAACTTAGCGCCTATGAACGAGGCCCCGCAACTCTCCTATTCCAACGGTCCTTCCACCACCCCTTCGCTGGTGGTGGTCCTGCCCAACTTGCGTTCCCGGTACAGCAGATAGAGGCCTGAGGCTATGACGATGGCCGCCCCCGCCATAGTCCAGCCGTTGGGCACATGATCGAACACCAGATAACCGAGGATCACTACCCAGATAAGTTGGGTGTAAACGAAGGGCGAGAGCACCGCCGCGGGAGCAAGCCGGTGGCCCGAGATCAACAAAAAATGCCCGGCGCTGCCGAGCACGCCCGTGCCCACCAACATCAGCGCGATCAGCCAGTTCTCCGGCGCGGTCCACACGAACGGGATCACCGGTAACATCACCAGCGCGCCGATGAAGTTGGCGTAGAACAGCGAGGTCTGGTTGGAATCCACGCGCGACACGATGCGCGTGATCACGGCGTAGAGGCCGTAAAAAATCGTGGCAGTCAGCGACAACAGCGCGGCCGGGTGCATGCCGCCGAAGCCGGGCCGCGTGATCAGCAGCACGCCGCCGAAGCCGACGCAGATCGCCGACCAGCGCCGCCAGCCGATCCATTCGCCCAGCATCGGGCCGGAGGCGATCGCGACGATGAACGGAAACGTGAAGATGATCGACAGCGCCTCGTCGAGCTGCAGCCAGCGCAGCGCCAGGAAGTTCAGCGCGGTCGAGGCGACCAGCAGGACCGAACGCGCGATCTGCAGCGCCGGCCGCTTGGTGCGCAGCAAGCCGGCATGCGTGAACGGATTGGACACGATCAAAGTCAGCACAAAGGCGCTGGTATAGCGCGCCCAGGCAATCTCCATGCTGTCCATCTGGGTATTGAGGTATTTCGCCGTGGTGTCGAGGCAGGCGAACAGCGCGACCGCCCCGCACATCAAGGCGATGCCGGTGAGGCGCTGGCGGCGCTGCTGCGCGTGATCGATTGCGGCGGACTTCGTTGATGGCATCGGGAATGAATTGAACCGCCTGTGCGCGGTGATATACTCTGGTCACAGGGGAATTAGCAGCCTCCCCTCGAGATGGCAGCCATCCATCCAAGCGCTGGTCACTTCTTCTTGGGAGCGACTTATGGATGGCATGGTTCTCGGACTGTATCTTTTAGCGACATTTCTCGGCGGATTGACGAGCGGGCTGGCCGGTTTCGCCATGGGCCTAGTGGTGTCCGGCATCTATCTGCACATTCTGACGCCGATCCAGACCGCAATCCTGATCGTCGGCTACGGTTTTGTGACGCAAGGCTACGGCGTCTGGACCTTCAGGCACTCGCTGAGATGGCGGACTGCGGCGCCATTCATCGCCGGAAGCGTGATCGGCGCGCCGGCCGGGACGATGCTGCTCACCTATATCAATCGGGGTTACTTGCGCACGGGCGTCGGTGTGCTGCTGGTTCTCTGGCGCGGCCGGCCATCAAACCGGTAAAAGGCGGCGCCATTGCCGACGCCGCCGTCGGAATTCTCAACGGCCTGCTCGGCGGCTTGACCGGCCTGATCGGGATCGTCGTGGTCATCTGGTGTCAGCTGCGCGATTGGCCGAAAGACGTGCAGCGCGCGGTCTTCCAGCCGGCGCTGCTCGCGACCATCTTGATCGCCACGGCGTCATTAAGCGTCGCCGGCGCCGTCACGGCCGAAACGGTGAAATTGTATCTGCTCGGCCTGCCTTGCATGCTGAGCGGTACATGGGTCGGGCTTAAACTCTACGGCAAACTTGACGATGCGAAATTCCGCAAGATCATCTTGCTGTTGTTACTGGTGTCCGGATTGGGATTGATCGTCCCGATACGATGAAGCAACGTTCAATTCGTAATATCCATGGTGGCCGGCATGCTCGAACGCGGAAAAGCGGCACAACTGGCCGGCATGCGCATAATCCCGAAAAGTGGGAACCGGTTTTCGGATAAGATCATCCGCAAACAAAATGGCCGCGTGACATGAGCGAGACACAACCGTCCACGCCGACTTTCGCCGAAGCGTTCAAGGTCTGGTTCAAGATCGGCTGCCTGTCGTTCGGCGGGCCGGCCGGGCAGATCGCGCTCATGCACAAGATCGTGGTGGACGAGAAGAAGTGGCTCGACGAGCCGCGCTTCCTGCACGCGCTCAATTTCTGCATGCTGCTGCCCGGGCCGGAGGCGACCGAACTCGCGACCTACACCGGCTGGCATTTGCACGGCGTGCGCGGCGGGCTCGCCGCCGGCATTTTGTTCGTGCTGCCGGGCGCCATGGTGATGCTGGCCTTGAGCCTGCTCTACGCCTACGGGCGCGGCTTGGGTCCCGTCGACGGTGCGCTGTTCGGCATCAAAGCCGCGGTGCTGGTGATCGTGGTCGAGGCGCTCATCCGCATCGGGCGCCGCGCCCTCAAGAGCCAGTTGCTGGTCGCCATGGCGGCGCTCGGATTCATCGCGATTTATTTTCTGGCGGTGCCGTTTCCGCTGATCGTCGCAGCGGCGGCGCTCGTCGGCTTTCTGGTCGCGCAGCGCGCGCCGCAGCAACTTGCGCTGTCCCCTGCCCGCGCGGCCGCGGCGGAAAGACACGGCGGACGCTGGCGGCAATTCGCTTTCGCGCTGGCGATCGGCCTCGTCTTGTGGTGGGCGCCGGTCGCGCTCGCCGCCATGCTGCTCGGCGCCGATCACGTACTGGTGGCGATCGGCTTGTTCTTCTCCAAGCTCGCGGTGGTGACCTTCGGCGGCGCCTACGCGGTGCTCGCCTATATGGCGCAGCAGGCGGTGGAGACGCATGGCTGGCTGAGCGCGCCGGAAATGGTCGACGGTCTCGGCCTCGCCGAGACCACGCCGGGCCCGCTCATCCTGGTGACGCAATTCGTCGGCTTCCTCGCAGCCTTCCGCGAGGCGGCGCCGTTTACCCCGCTCGCCGCCGGGCTGCTCGGCGCGGCGCTGACCACTTGGGTGACATTCGTGCCGTCGATGCTGTGGATCTTCGCCGGGGCGCCGTTCATCGAAGAACTGCGTGGCAACCGGCGGCTCGCCGGCGCCTTGGCTGCGATCACCGCCGCCGTTGTCGGCGTTATCCTCAATCTGTCGGTCTGGTTCGCGCTGCATGTGCTGTTCGGCAGCGTCACCGAAAGACATTGGGGGCCGCTGCGCTGGTTCGCGTTCGATCCGCGCGCGCTCGACAGTCACGCGGCCGTTCTCGCCGTCACCGCGGCGATATTGGCGTTCCGTTTCCACCGCAGCCTGATCGAGGTCATCGTCGTGATGGCGCTGCTCGGGATCGTTACGCAGTACTCGTTCTAGCGTTCGCGTTGGATTGCGCTTTCGTGCCAGCGGCGCAGGCAGAGATAATTCACAAACGACAGCGCGAAGAAAATCGCGATGCCGGCGAGCGACAGCAACAGCAGCGCCGCGAACATACGCGGGATGTTGAGCCGGTAGCCGGACTCGGCGATGCGGTAGGCGAGCCCCGAGCCGGCGCCGGCCGAGCCTGCGGCGATCTCGGCCACCACCGCGCCGATCAGCGACAACCCGCCGGCGATGCGCAGGCCGGCGAGCATCTGCGGCAGCGCCGCGGGCAGCTTCAGGTTCCACAACAGCTGCCAGCGCGACGCCTTGTAGAGTTCGAAAAGCGCGATCAGATTGTGATCGACCGATTGCAAACCGAGCGTGGTGTTGGCGAGCACGGGGAAGAACGCCACGATCCAGGCGCAGGCCAGCACCGCCAAGGGCTGCGGCAGATAGATCAGCAAGAGCGGCGCGATCGCGACCACCGGGGTCACCTGCAGGATCACCGCATAAGGGTAAAGCGAATATTCGATCAGCCGCGACTGGCTGAACAGGATCGCCAAGCCGATCCCACCAAGAGCGGCGAGCACAAAGCCCTCGAAGGTGATGGTGAGCGTCACCAGCAGCGAATGTCCCAAGAGGCCGCGGTCGGCGATCAAGGTGCGCAGCACCAGGCCCGGTCCCGGCAGCACGAAGGGCTGGATGGCGAACAGACGCACCGCCAGGTCCCAAGCCACCAGCACAAGCGCCAGCACCACGACAGGCAAGCCGATCCGCAGCGCGCGCTCGTTCATGACGCGCCTCCCATTGCGTGGCCGAGCGCCTCGGAGACAGTACGGCAATAGCCAGCATAGTCGGCCGAGGTGCGGAAGCGCTCGTCGCGCGGATAAGGCGCCGGGATCGCGATATCGGCGAAAACGCGGCCCGGGCGCGGCGTCATCACCACGATACGCTGCGACAGATACACCGACTCGAAAACCGAATGGGTGACGAAAATCACCGTGCGGCGCAACGCCTGCCACAACGTCAGCAGGTCGTTGTTGAGCTTGAAGCGGGTAATCTCGTCAAGCGCGGCGAACGGCTCGTCCATCAGCAGCAATCGCGGCTCGGTGACCAGCGCACGCGCGATCGAGGCGCGCATCTTCATGCCGCCGGACAATTCGCGCGGATAGCGCTGCGCGAATTCGGCCAGCCCGACGCGCTCCAGCGCTTGCTGCACGGCGGGCTGCGCTTCCGCGTCGTCCGCAGCGCCAAGCCTGAGCGGCAGGCGCACATTGGCCTCGACGTCGGCCCATGGCATCAGCGTCGGCTCCTGGAACACAAAGCCGATTTTGCCGTTGCCCGCCGGCCAATCGACCGCGCCTGCCGACGGCGCGCTTAAGCCCGCGATAATGCGCAGCGCGGTTGATTTGCCGCAGCCGGACGGGCCGAGCAGCGAGACGAACTCGCCGTCGCGCACCGCGAGATTGAACCGTTCGAGCGCGATTGTGCCGCTCTCGAACGTCTTGCCGACGCCGCGCAGCGAAACGATAGCCGGCGTGCGAGCGTTCATTTTGGCCACAGCTCGGCGCCGACGCCTTTGTTGACGAACTGGAGCGTATAGCCGCGCCGGTAGTCGAGATCGGCTTTCGCGACGCCCGCGCGCACCATCTTGTCGAAGAAGGCCTTCCAGCGCGCGTCGGTCATGGCGCCGATGCCGAACTTGATCGAGTCGCCGGAATCGACGATGCCGTACTCCTTCATCTTGGCGATCGAAAAGGCGAGCAGCGCGTCGGTCATTTCCGGGTTCTGTTTCTTGATGAGATCGTTGCCGGGCCGGCTGTCACCGTAAATGTAGTGATACCAGCCGATCGCCGAGGCATCGACGAAGCGCTGCACTAAATCGGGCCGCCTCTCGACGAGGTCGCGCCTTGTCTCGATCAAGGTCGAATAGGCGCCAAAACCCTCATTGGCGAGCAGAAACACCTTCGGCTTGAAGTGTCCTTGCGTCTCGATCGCGTAGGGTTCGGAGGTGACGTAGCCCTGCATCGCCGATTTCTTGTCGGCGAGGAAGGGTTGTGGATTGAACGTGTAGGGCTTCACTTTCGTTTCGTCGAACCCGTAATCGGCTTTGAGCCACTGGAAATAGCTGGCCATGCCCTCCTTGGAGACGAACAGCGTGAGCTTTTTCAGCTCGGCGAGCCGCTTGACGCCCGGATGCGCGATCAGCACCTGCGGGTCCTTTTGGAAGCTCGCCGCCACCGTCACGGTCGGGATGTTGTGCTCGACCGCGTCGAACGACTGCAGCGAGTTGGCGCTCATGTAGAAGTCGAGCTTGCCCACGGGCAGCAGCATGCGGTTGTTCACGTTCGGCCCGCCCGGCACGATGGTCACATCGAGGCCGTATTTCTTGTAGGTGCCGTCGGCAAGCGCCTGATAGAAACCGCCATGCTCGGCCTCCGCCACCCAATTGGTGCCGAAGCGGACTTTATCGGGCGTTTGCGCCTGGACCGCCCCGAAACCGGCGGCGAAGCCCAGCAAAATAGCGGCTAATCTCACCATCGGCGCACTTTCTCACTGCCGGGCCCATTCGGGCAAGCGGCCGCTCGAAGCCTCTTTGAACCTAATCCATGACCCGCGCGACCCATGGTCACGCGGCCAATGACGGCCGCCCCAATTCAACCGTATGGAGACCCGCCATGACCAAGACCATCACCGCCGCGATTGCTGCCCTCACCGTCGCCGCCTCGCTCACCGCCTTCAATAGCCAGGCCCAGGCCCATCACTTTCATAACGGCTGGGGCATTGGCGCCGGCTTTGCGGTCGGCACGCTAATCGGCGCCGCCGCCGCGTCATCGAACGGCTATTACTACGAGCCCACTTACGCCTGCCGCTACGTCGAGCGTTACGACCGCTGGGGCAACCTGCGCACCGTGAAGGTCTGCGACGTCGCCCCGTATTGATATCGCGATTTCGGTTTCGATCGGCGCCAGCCCCCCGTCCACCCTCGCGTCGATCGCTAAGACCCGCCCGGTCAGTCCCCGTCCGGGCGGGTCGCTTATTGCGCGGCCCGCGCCGTTTCCACGCTCATCGCCAGCACGCGCGCGACGTGCAGCGCGTCACGATCGGCGCCGTCGTGGATCTGATGCCGGCACGAGGTGCCGTCGGCCACGATCAGCACATCGGCGGGCTCCTTGCGCACCGCCGGCAGCAACGACAACTCGCCCATCTTGAGCGAGACGTCGATGGTCGCGGCGTCGTAGCCGAAACTACCGGCCATGCCGCAGCAACTCGAATTCGACGGTCTGCACATCGAGCCCGGGAACCAGCTTGAGCACGCTCTCGACCGCGCCCATGGCGTCGAAGGCCTTTTGGTGGCAATGGCCGTGCAGCAGTGCCTTTCTCGGCAGCGGCCCGAGCGGCAAGTTCAGGCGGCCTTCGCTCTGCTCGCGGGCGAGGAATTCCTCCAGCAAGACCGCCTGTCCCGCCAGCGCGTCGGCGGCTTCGCCCTTGATCAGCGCCGGCAGCTCGTCGCGGAAGCTGAGCAGGCAGCTCGGCTCAAGCCCGATCACCGGCACGCCGCGCGCCACATAGGGCGCCAGCGTATCGAGCGTGCGCTGCATCTCGTGGCGCGCTTCGTCCACCGCGCCGACCGAGAGAAACGTGCGCCCGCAGCACAGCGGCCGTTCCTCGCCGTCCGCCGGCAAGGCCGCGTGCACGCGATAGCCGCCGGCCACCAGCACGGCGAGTGCCGCATCGAGGTTTTCGCGCTCGTAATAGCGGTTGAAGGTGTCGGCGAACAGCACGACCTCGCGCACTGGCTCGGGCGAAGGCTCAGCATTGTAGGCCCAATCGGAACGGTCGCGGTAGGTGTCCGCTCGCCATTTCGGCAGGCTGCGTCGCCTGGAAAAGCCCGCCACCATCTCGGACGCTTTGCGCAGCATGGGAATGCGGTCGCGCAGATTGAAAGCCCAAGGCCAGCGCGCGGCATAGGGCGCGTAATGCGGCAGGAAGCCGACCAGCCGGTCGTGCAGCGAAAGCCCGTACTTTTGCCCGCGCGCCGCCTGAACTTCGATCTTCATGCGCGCCATGTCGACGCCGGTCGGACATTCGCGCCGGCAGGCCTTACAGGAGACGCAAAGCTTGAGCGTCTCGGCCATTTCGTCGGAGGTGAGCGCATCCGGCCCGAGCTGGCCGGTGACAGCGAGCCGCAGTGTATTGGCGCGTCCACGCGTGACGTCGCGCTCGTCGCGGGTGACGCGGTAGCTCGGGCACATCACGCCGCCGGCGAGTTTCCGGCAGGCGCCATTGTTGTTGCACATCTCGACCGCGCCCTGGAAACCGTTGCCGGCGCCGGGAAAGGCCGACCAATCGAGACGGGTCTTGATGTCTTCGCCGCGATAGTCGGGCGGATAGCGGAAGAGATTGCGGTCGTCGAACTTGGGCGGCCGCACCACCCTGCCGGGATTGTAGAGGCCCCGCGGATCGAAGCGGTCCTTCACCTCCTCGAAGGCGCGCGCCAGCCGCGAGCCGAACATCGGCTCATTGAATTCCGAGCGCACCAGGCCGTCGCCGTGCTCGCCGGAATGCGAGCCCTTGTATTCGCGCACCATGGCGAAGGCCTCTTCGGCTATTTCGCGCATGGCATGCACATCTTTGTCCTGCCGCAGGTTCAGGATCGGCCGCACGTGCAGGCAGCCGGAGCCGGCGTGCGCGTACCAGGTGCCGCGCGTGCCGTGTTTCTCGAAGATAGCGGTGAGCCGGCTGGTGTAGTCGGCGAGATGCTCGAGCGGCACCGCGCAATCCTCGACGAAGGACACCGGTTTGCCCTGCTCCTTCATCGACATCATGATGTTGAGCCCGGACGTGCGCACGTCGGCGATGGCGGATTGCAATTCGGGGTTAAGCACCTCGACCATGCCGCCCCATTTGTCGCCGTTCTTGTCGAAGGCAAGGCCGAGATCGCCGATCATGTGCTTGAGCTTGCGCAGCCGGCGCAGGTTTTCCTCGTGATCGTCCTCGCCGAATTCGACCAGCAGAATCGCGGCAGGTGTGCCGCGTACGAATTTGTCGAGCGTAGGCTTGAAAATCGGAATTTCACCGGCGAGTTCGATCATGGTGCGGTCGATCAGTTCAACTGCGATCGGCAAGAGGTGCACGATGTGCTGGGCGGCCTCCATCGCTGCGCGGAAGCTGCCGAAATGACAAGCGCCGACCGCGCGGCGGGGAAGCAACGGTGATAGCTTCAATTCGATGCGGGTGGAAAAACCGAGCGTGCCTTCCGAGCCGACCAGCACATGGGCGAGATTGATGTCGTTCTTTCCCGGCACCAGCGCGTCGAGATTGTAGCCGCCGACGCGGCGCTGCACCTTGGGGAAGCGCGCGGCGACTTCGTCGGCTTCGCGCGCACCGATCGCGAGCAGGTCCTTGACGAGCGGCCGCAACGGCGCCGGCACGTCGTTGAGACTGCCGCCGATACGGCCGAAATGCGCCAGCATGCCATCGGCCAACACCGCTTCGATCGCCAGCACATTGTCGCGCATGGTGCCGTAGCGCAGCGAGCGGCCGCCGCAGGAATTGTTGCCGGCCATGCCGCCGATGGTGGCGCGCGAGGAGGTCGAGATATCGACCGGAAACCACAGCCCGTGCGGTTTGAGCTGGCGGTTGAAGTCGTCGAGCACGATGCCGGGCTCGACCTCGCAACGCGCGCCTTTGACGTCGAGATCGAGGATGCGGGTCAAATATTTGGAGCAATCCACCACCAGCGCATCGCCGACGGTCTGCCCGGCCTGCGAGGTGCCGCCGCCGCGCGCCAGCACGCTGACGCCTTCGGCGCGCGCAATCCCGATCGCGCGTTCGGCCTCCTCGATGGTGCGTGGGGCGACCACGCCGAGCGGCGTGATCTGGTAATGCGAGGCGTCGGTGGCGTAGCGGCCGCGCGTGAAGCGGTCGAACTGCACCTCCCCGCTCAATTCGGCTTTCAGCCGCCGTTCCAGGCCGGGCCTTACCACCGCCACGGCGCCAATCCTCGAATTGCCCTATTTATCCTATGCATGAAGGGCTTGTTTGCTGTGCGGAAAACCGCTTGACCGCAATGTTGCATTCATAGTTCAACGCCACAAGCGCCGCTCCCTAGCCGGAACGGGCCGTGGTTAAGCCACGAAAATTCATGAAAAGCGGCGGTTTAGGAGCGTTTGCCAATGGCTAAGAATTCCTCGCGTGCTGTCGGGCGGCATTTTCTTCACATTCCGGGGCCGACCCCGCTTCCCGACCGCGTATTGCGGGCGATGGATACCCCCATCATCGACCACCGCGGCCCGGAATTCGCCAAGCTGACCAAGAAGTGCCTGGAAGGCATCAAGACCATCTTCAAGACCACCAGCCCGGTGATCATCTACACCGCGACCGGCACCGGCGCCTGGGAAGCCGCCTTGGTCAACACGCTGTCGCCCGGCGACAAAGTGTTGATGGTGGAGACCGGCCAGTTCGCCTCGCTGTGGAAAAAGATGGCGGAGAAGATCGGTCTCAACCCCGAATTCATCGCAACCGACTGGCGCAGCGGCGCCGATCCGAAGGCGATCGAAGCCAAGCTACGCGAAGACAAGAAGCACGAGATCAAGGCGGTCTGCATCCTGCACAACGAGACCTCGACCGGCGCGCTCACGCCGGTCGCCGAGATCCGCAGGGCGATCGACGCCGCCAAGCATCCGGCGCTGTTCTTCGTCGACACCATTTCCTCGCTCGCCTCGACCGACTACCGGCACGACGAATGGGGCGTGGACGTCTCCATCGGCGGCGCGCAGAAGGGCCTCATGCTGCCGCCCGGCATGTCGTTCAACGCCATCAGCGACAAGGCGCTGGCCGCCAACAAGGTCTCGAAGATGACGAAGTCGTTCTGGGCCTGGGACGAGATACTGGCCATGAACAAGATCGGCTTCTTCCCTTACACGCCGGCGACGCAGATGCTGCAGGGCCTGAGCGTCGGCATCGACATGCTGCACGAGGAAGGGCTCGATAACGTGTTCGCCCGCCACCATCGCCTCGCGGAAGCCACCCGCCGCGCGGTCAAGGCCTGGGGACTGGAAAACCTCAACAAGAACGCCAGCCAGTATTCGCCGACCATCACCGCGATCCTGGTGCCGGACGGCCACGACGCCGACAAATTCCGCGCGCTGGCGCTCGATACCTTCAACATCTCCTACGGCGCGAGCTTCGGCGCCTATGCCGGCAAGTATTTCCGTATCGGCCATCTCGGCGACGTCAACGACACCATGCTGATGGGCGCGCTATCGGCGACCGAAATGGCGCTCTCGCTCGCCGGCATCCCGCACAAGAAAGGCGGCACGCAGGCGGCGCTGGATTACCTGGTATCGGCGCATTCGAGCGCGGCCAAGCAGGCGGCGGAGTAAGTTTTCGCGCCAATCCTAAGACGTTGTCATGGCCGGGCTTGTCCCGGCCATCTCGTTTAGGGACGCACTGTGCTCGCCTAAGCGGGATCGCCGGGTCAAGCTCGGCGATGACAAGCTGAGTTACGCCGCGCTGGTTTCGCTCGCCAGAACACGCCCGACGAATTCCGCAATCGCGGCCAGCGTCGCCGCGGGCGCGTCGCGTTGCGGCGAATGACGCGCGCCAGGCAGAAGCGCCACCTCGACCGGGCAATAACACTCCTGCTCCGCGACTTCGATCTGCTTGAGCGTGCCGTATTGGTCGTCCGCGCCCTGCACGATCAGCACCGGCACGCGGATATAGGCGAGGAATTCGGTGATATCCCACTTGCGGAATTCGGGATCGAGCCAGGCGCCGTTCCAGCCCTCGAAGGCGTTGTCGACGTCGGCGTGCCAGCGCGCGAGGCGTGCCCGCAAATCGCCGGTCTCATAGGCCTTCTTGGCCTCGGCGATGGACGCGATGCCCATGTCCTCGGTGAAGAAATGCGGCGCCATCAGCACCAGGCCGCCGACGCGATGATCCTGATGGCCGCCGGCGTAGATCGCCGCGATCGAGGCGCCGTCGCTGTGGCCGATCAGCAGGCCGCGTTTGAAACCGATCGCATCGAGCAGGCGCGGCAGCGTCTCGCGCGCCTCGTCGTGCATGTAGCTGAGCGGGCGCGGCAGCGGCACCGGGCTCGATTTTCCGTATCCTGCGCGCGAATAGACAAACACCCCGGCGCCGGTCGCTTCCCGCAGCCGGTCGGCGAAATCGCCCCACAGATCGACGCAGCCGAGGCCCTCATGCAGCAGCACGAGCGTCGGCGCCGCATCCGGCCGCGGCCCGATCATGCGGTATTCGAGATGCTGGGAGCCGATATCGAGGAAGCCCGAATCCGCGAGGGTCATGACGATACTTATACTTGATCTTCCGCCCTCAGCTTGAATCTTTGAATCTTCCCGGTCGCCGTCTTCGGCAGCTCGCTGCGGAACTCGATCCAGCGCGGATACTTGTAGGGCGCGAGCAGATGCTTGACATGGTCCTGCAACATACGGGCGAGTTCCTCGCTCGCCTTATCGGGCAATTTCAGCACGACGAAAGCCTTCGGCTTTACCAGCCGCTGCTCGTCGAACCAGCCGACCACCGCGGCCTCCAGGACTTCGGGATGCGAGGACAGCGCCGCCTCCACCTCGAAGGGCGAGACATAGATGCCGGAGACCTTGAGCATGTCGTCCTGCCGGCCGGCGCAGACGTAATAGCCCTCCTCATCCTGGAAATATTTGTCGCCCGAGCGGGTCCATTCGCCCTGGAACGTGGTGCGCGACTTCTCGCGGTTGTTCCAATACATGATCGCGCTGGTCGGTCCGCGCACATAGAGTTCGCCAAGCTCGCCCTGCTTCACGGGCTCGCCGTCCTCGCCAATCAGCTTGATCTCATAGCCGGGCACCGCCTTGCCGGTGGTGCCGTATTTGGTCGCGCCCGGCGCGTTGGTCAGATAAATGTGCAGCATCTCGGTGGTGCCGAGCCCGTCGGAAATGTCGATGCCGTAACGCTCCTTCCAACGCTTGGCGATCTGCTCGGGCAGGGCTTCGCCGGCGGAAATGCAGCGGCGGAATTTCACTTCCGATTTCTGCGGCGCGTTCGGACTGGCCAGGAACGCGGCGTAGAAAGTCGGCACCGCGAAGAACACCGTAACCGGATATTTGCGCAGCAATGCCGCGACGCCCTCGGGCGTCGGCCGGTCGCCGAGCAGCACCGTGGTGGCGCCGGCCGTAAGAGGAAACGTCATGGCGTTGCCGAGGCCGTAGGCGAAGAAAAGTTTGGCCACCGAATAGCAGACATCGCTTTCCTTGATGCCGGCAACCGGCGTGCCGTAAAGATCGGCGGTCAGCTTCAGACTGGCATGCACGTGCACCGCGCCCTTCGGCTTGCCGGTGGAGCCCGAAGTGTAGAGCCAGAACGCGATATCGTCGCTGGTGGTCGGCGCGGTGTAATCCTCCGGCTCGTCGGCGCCAATCACGTCGTCGAACAGCCGGTAGCCTTTTGCATCAAGTTTTTGCGGATTGGCGCCCGAGACGATGACGTGCTCGAGGTCCGGGCTTTGCTTGATCAGTTTCTCGAACTTCGGGAACAGCGCCTCCGACACCACCAGGCATTTGGCGCGGCTGTCGGCCAGCATAAAACGGTAGTCGTCCTCGGTGAGCAGCGTGTTGACCGGCACGGCGACGATGCCGGCCTTGAGGCAGCCAAGGAAAGCAATCGGCCAGTCCGCGGTGTCGAGCAGTGCCAGCAGCACGCGCTCTTCGCGGTGGAGCCCCAAGCCGCGCAGCGCAGCGCCAAAGCGCGCCACCCGGTCGGCGAGCTGGCCATAAGTGAGCGTGCCGCGCGCGTCGATATAGGCTGGCTTGGTGGCGCGGCCGGCGGCGAGGTTGTTTCCCAGCACATCGGCGGCGAAATTGTAATCGCGTGGGACATCGCCCACAGGCTCCGGCGCGCTCGCAATTGCCGCACGGGCTTGTGCTTCGGCCATGTTTTTCCCCCGGGATGCCCGTAAGATGCGGCGCGGACGAGCGCCGCAAAGTCGGGCCTTTTACCAATGTCACGAACGGCCGGTCGCCGGCCATGACAAAAGTCAATACTCAAATGCCAGGGAGTTCAAGCGCATGCTGTTGAGCCGGGACCGCATTCTGACCACCCATGTCGGCAGCCTGCCGCGCAACGAAAAGCTGTCCGAACTGCTGGTGCGCCAGGAAGCGGGCGAAAAATTCGATGCCGCCGAAATGGCCGCCGAAATGGACAAAGCGGTACGCCACGTGGTGGAGGAGCAGGCTTCCGCCGGTATCGACATCGGCAATGACGGCGAGCAGCAGCGGGTCGGCTTCCAGACCTACGTACCGCAGCGCATGAGCGGCTTTGCCGGCGTTTCGAACCGCCGGCGCGGGCGCGAATTCGAGGAATTTCCCGCGCTGGTCGAACAGCTCAAGCGGCGCTTCCCGCATGTCAGCAAGCAGCAGAACGCGCCGGAATGCCGGGCCGAGCTGAAATATCTCGACCTCAAGCCGATCGAAAGCGAAATCGCGCGCTTCAAGAAGATCTCGGCGGGAAAATTCGCGGAGCAGTTCATGACGGCGCCCTCGCCCGGCATTATTTCCTCGACCATGCTCGATGCTTTCTACGGCAGCCAGGACAAATATCTAAGCGCGCTGGCGCGCGAGATGAAGAACGAATACCAGGCGATCCATAAAGCCGGCCTGCTGTTGCAGATCGACGCACCCGATCTCGCCATGGACCGCACCATGATGTACCGCGATCTGTCGGACAGCGATTTCATCAAGGCGGTCGAGCGCCACGTGCAGGCAATCAATGACGGCATCGCCGGCATTCCGCGCGAGCGCGTGCGGCTGCATGTCTGCTACGGCAACTGGGAAGGCCCGCATATCCACGACGTGCCGCTCGGCAAGATTTTGCCGGCGCTCTATCAGGCGAACGTCGGCGCGCTGTCGATTGAGTTCTCCAATCCGCGCCACGCGCATGAATACGAGGCGCTCAAGAAAAATCCGCTGCCCAAGGACATGATCCTCATCCCCGGCGTGGTGGAGACCACCAGCAATTTTGTCGAGCATCCTGAAGTCGTCGCCCGCCGCATCGAGGATGCGGTAAAGGCCGTCGGCGAGCGCGAGCGCGTGATCGCCGGAACCGACTGCGGCTTCGGCACATTCACCAACCGCGAGTGGGTGATCGAGGCGGCGGTGTGGCTCAAGCTGCGCTCAATCCGCGAGGGCGCCGATATCGCATCGGCGCGGCTGTGGGGGAAGAAAGTCGCTTAGCCGCATCCTACGTTCGTGCCCGCGGACGCGGGCCCCCAGTCTTTGCGAAGACGCCCCGGGTCCCCGCTTACGCGGGGACGAACGGAAAAGACATGGGTCATCGCCCGTATTCTTTACTGCCCCGGGAAGGCCGGTATCCCTTTTTCCTTCCCCTAAGGGGAATGGAGCGCCGGGAGGGCGCCAGGGCGGTGGTGCTATGCCGCCCTTTGGCGGGTTTGGCGCGACCCGCCGCGCGCCCTTGGCGAGGCGCGCGCCCGCTTTGGCGAAGCGGGCTGCGCCCCCCGGGCGCTCCATCCTGGTCGAGCTTGCGCGGTCTGCGCAGGTTTGACCGCGATGCGCATTGTCGGCGCACCGGACCGGTTCGCTTGGCGGGACGCGTCATGAGCGCGCCCCGCGGCGGACCGGACAGCGCTGACAATAATTATAATAGGAATAAAGTCAAGGGATGGCGGGCGGCCTTTCCGTTTCCGGCCTTGACATAAGGCAGGTATTTTTCCGCCAGGCGGTGATAATTCCGCGACAAGGTGGGGGCCGACAGCCCCGCCAGTATTGCCTATAATGCCGCCATCCGCTGCCCCGCCGGCTCGACAATTCGATTAAGGGAGAACACCCATGGACGAGAGAACGCGCGATCCGATCAAGATCACCGCGGAAGACATCAACCCGCGCTACAATTGGGGTCGCCACCTGCCGGTGCTCGGCACCATGGGCGTCGATTTCGAGGAGCGCGTCGATTACCGGCGCATGCACCGCTATCGCCTGGGCCGCGCGCAAGCCGCGCTGGAGAAATCCGATCTCGGCGCGCTGCTGCTGTTCGACGACAACAACATCCGTTACGTCACCTCGACCAAGATCGGCGAATGGGCGCGCGACAAGCTGTCGCGCTGGGCGCTCTTGGTGCGCGGCGGCGATCCGATCCTGTGGGACTTCGGCTCGGCCGCCGTCCACCACAAGCTCTATTCGCCCTGGCTCAAGCCGGAAAACTGCAAGGCCGGCCTCGTCGGCCTGCGCGGCACCGTCGATCCCGCCTTCGGCCTGATGAAGCGTCACGCCGAGGAGATGGCCTCGATCCTGAAAGCCGCCGGCGTCGCCAAGATGCCGATCGGCGTCGACATCATCGAGCCGCCGATGATGTTCGAGCTGGAAAAGGCCGGACTGAAGATCAAGGACGGCCAGCAGGTGATGCTGAGCGCGCGCGAGGTGAAATCGTCCGACGAGATCGCGCTGTTGAACCGCGCCGCGGCGATGGTCGACGGCGCCTATGACGTGGTCAACGAAATGCTGCGCCCGGGCATCCGGGAAAACGACATCGTCGCCGAGGTCAACAAGTTCCTCTACACGCACGGCTCCGACGACGTGGAGGCGGTCAACGCCATTTCCGGCGAGCGCTGCAGCCCGCATCCGCACAACTTCACCGACCGCATGATCCGCCCCGGCGACCAGGCCTTCTTCGACATCCTGCAGTCGTTCATGGGCTATCGCACCTGCTACTACCGCACCTTCAACGTAGTGCGCGCGACGCCGGCGCAGCACGACGCCTACAAGAAGGCGCGGCAATGGCTCGACGACGCCATCGACCGCATCAAGCCGGGCGCCTCAACCGCGCATATTTGCGAGGTGTTCCCGAAAGCCGAAGAGTTCGGATTCCCGGACGAAATGTCGGCCTTCGGCCTGCAATTCGCGCACGGGCTCGGGCTCAATCTGCATGAGCGGCCGATCATCTCGCGCGTGGTGTCGATGGATCACCCGACCGAGATCGTGGAAGGCATGGTGTTCGCGATCGAAACCTATTGCCCGGCGACCGACGGCTTCTCGGCCGCGCGCATCGAGGAAGAGGTCGTGGTCACCGACAAAGGCTGCCGGCTGATCTCGCTGTTCCCGGCGGAGGAATTGCCGATCAGCTCGAAGTATTGAGGGCAATCGGCCTCATGCTGAGGAGCGTCGCGTATGCGACGCGTCTCGAAACATGGGGCCGCCCTCGTCTTTCGAGACGGGCGCTTCGCGCCCTCCTCAGGATGAGGGCGGATTAGCCCCCACCTTCGTCGCTGGGGCGTTCAACCCATCTTGCGCCATGAACGCCGCCGGCAGCGCGACGCTCATGGAATCGACCATCGAGGTCGGCATCAATATGGTGGCGCCGCGCTCCTTGGTGGTCTCATAGATAATATTCATCGCCCGCAAATGCAGCGCGGCGGCGTTGCTGCCGTAGGTGTTGGCCGCCTCGACGAATTTCTGCGCGATCGCGGCTTCCGCCGAGCCGAGGATGACGCGCGCCTCCTTTTCGCGTTCGGCCTGCGCCTGGCGCGACATGGCGTCCTGCAGGCCGACCGGAATGGCGACGTCGCGGATCTCGACCGAATTGACCGAGATGCCCCAGTCGGCGGTCTTTTGCGCGATCTCGGCACGCAGCACTTCGTCGGCCGCCTTGCGCTCCGACAACAGCGCCGTGAGGTGCGAGGCGCCGATCATTTCGCGCAGCGAGGTCTGCGCCACCCGGTCGATAGCCAGGCGATAGTCGGTGATGTTGAGGGCCGCGCTTTGCGCGTCATGCACGTGCCAGAAGATGACGGCGTCGACATTGACCGGCACGGTGTCGCGCGTGAGCGCCTGCTCGGCGTTGAACTGCGTGGTCTGGATGCGTTCGTCGATGACGGCGGTGATGGCGTCGATCACCGGGATGATCATGAACAGGCCGGGGCCCTTCACGCTCGACAATTTGCCGGCGCGCAGGATCACGAAGCGCTCCCAGTTGTTGGCCATCTTGAGCGAGAACAGCGTGAGCAAGGCGAGGATGCCGAAGCCTAGCGCCGGCATATCCATATGCGCCAGGAACAACAGCGCGCCGATGGCGGCGAGCACGATGGTGACGAGCAAAGTGATGGGATTCATGGGTCAAGGCCTCCGTATTTGAAAATAGCGTGGCGCGCCGGCACTATCGCGCCGGCGCCCGGCCGCAAGATAGTGGCTGCGTCTCGCGGGCGCAGCGCCGCGTCAGGCCGCCCGCACGCGGGCGACGAATTGCTGAGCTTCCGCCTGCAGCGCCGCCGCTTCCTGGTTGAGATAGCCGACGGCTTGCAGGATCTGCTGGGCGTCTTGGCGGGCGCGGCTGGCGAAGTCGTTCACCCCGGCGATGGTCGCGGCAACCTGGCGCGTGCGCACGGCGGCGCCCTCCACGCTTTCGGCGATCTTTTGCGTCGCGTCGCTTTGCAGGCGCACCGAGCCGGTGATGGCGCGCGAGACTTCCTCGATCTGCGCGACCACCGACGATATCGACTGCGTCGCGCCGCGCACGCCCTCGATGATATGGCCGACCGCGCCGGTCTTGTCCTTGATATTGGCGAGCGCCTGCGTCGTCTGCGCGGCCAGCGTCTTGACCTCCTGCGCCACCACAGCGAAGCCACGGCCGGCCTCGCCGGCACGCGCCGCTTCGATGGTTGCGTTGAGCGCCAGCAAATTGGTCTGACTGGCGATGGCGTGGATCATGGCCGCCACCTTGTCTATTTCGCTCACGGTCGACACCAGGCCGTTGGCATTGGCGACGGCGATATCGGCGCGGCGCGTGGCTTCCACGACCACGCCCGAAGCATTGGCGAGCTGGCTGTCGATATCGCGCATGGCCATCGACAGTTCGTCAATGGCCGCCGACACCGTGCCGGCGGCCTCGGTGCTGTGCTCGGCGACCACCGCCGCCTCGTGCGCCGAGCGGCCGGAATCGTCGGCCGCCCCGCTCATCGAACGCGCCGATCCTTCGAGCTGGGCCGCAGCCGAAGCGAGGGTCGCCGCCACCTTGAGAATCTTGCCTTCGAAACTGCCGGCGAGCCGATCGAGCGTCTCGCGCTTCTCGGCGGCCGCCTGTTCGCGCGCCCGCGCCCGTTGTTGCTGCGCCTCGCGCAGCGCCACCGCGTTGTCGCGAAACACCAGAACGGAGCGCGCCATGACGCCAACCTCGTCGCCGCGCTCGAAGCCCTCCACCGGCGCATCAAGCTGGCCTTGCGCAATGTTCAGCATGACGCCGGCCATCCGCTGCAATGGACGCGCCACCGTGCGGTGCGCCAGAAGCATCGCCAGCACGACGGTCGCGACCGTACCGCCGAACAGCATGGCCAACAGAATCTTGTAGGTCCAGGCCTTGCTGTCGGCTGCGGCTTCCATCGTCACCTTGTTCTCGCCGCCCAGGATATCGATCAGCCGGTTCATGCTGGTGGTGGCATCGACCAGCGCTGGGTCGAATTTGAATTCGAGCATCGCGCGCGCGCCCTCGCGGTCGCCCGCAGTCGCCTTGGCGTGCACCGCTCCCGCGATGGCTTTAACGAGATCGAGCCGGCGCAGCATGCCGTCGACGTCCTCGCGATGGGCCGGAAGATAATCGACCACGGCGTTGAGCCAGGCCTTGGCGGCGGCATATTGACCGGCCAGCTCATCGGTCGCCTCGCGCACGGTGTCGGGGTCGTTGGTGCCGGCCATCTTGTAGGTGGCAAGACCGAGCGATTCCACGGCGATCTGCGCTTCCGTCAAAATAAGCCGCGCCGGCTCGACGCTTTCCGTTATGCGCGCGCTGATCCGATCGATTTCATGCAGGCTGCGCAGGCAGAACCAGTTGGCGGCGCCCGACATGACGCCGAGCGCGCCAATAAACAACATCGCCTTTACCGCGATCGGCAAATTAAACGATTTTCGCTGTTGCATGGAAAACCCGAATTGCGGAGACGAAACAATGTGTAGCCGCCAATCCTTCCCGAGCGTTTAATTTGCAAGTCACACAACTGTATTTTTTGTCACAATCGGCACGCACAAAATTTTTGCAAAAAATTTCCGCGCGGCGACGGCCGATAAGCGGCATTTAACTTTTTGCGTCTATCAGCATACCTACACGCCGACGCCGCAAAATGTGTCCGACGCATCCCGGATCACGATTTGCGCGAAGGTCGCCGTCTCACAATCGTCTCGTTCCCGCGTCCAATGGGGGGTCCGTCATGAGTCATCGCGGCACGAAATACAACGTTCTGTTCCTGGGCAACGGCAACGCCGCCCGTTCGATCATGGCCGAAGCGATTCTCAATCGCGAAAGCCGCGACAAATTCCAGGCCTATTCTGCAGGCATCAATGAGCACGTCGAGCTCGACCAACGTGCCGTCGATCTGCTGAAGCGGTCGAACTTCGACCTTGCCGGTGTGCGTCCGAAGAACTGGACCGAATTCGCCGGCGACGAGGCACCGCGCTTCGATTTCATCTTCACGGTATGCGAAGGCGCCGCCCTGCTGCCGCATGCGGTTTGGCCGGGCAGCCCGATCTTCGCCCATTGGGGCGTGCCCAATCCGGCCTTTGCGGAAGGCAGCGAACCGGAGGTCCGCCTCGCTTATGCCGACGCGTTCCGCATGCTGGCGAACCGCATCGGCATCTTCGTGAGCCTGCCGCTGCGCTCGGCCGACATCGCGGCCATGCAGCGTCAGCTCGACCTGATCGGCAAGAATGGCGCCACACCCAAGGCGGTGGTGGCGGCCTGATCCTTCGTCACGCGGCGCCGGCCTTTTCTTTCAAATGCGGGAAACGCTCGCTCAAGAGCGAGCCAGGGTAGAAGGTCGACGCAAACGCCGGGTGGGCGCGGATATTGTCGAACCAGGTGACTACGCGCGGCAGATCGAGCCAGCCGGGCATGTTGAGGTCTTGCATGCGCACCAGCGCCGGCATCACCGCGACGTCCGCCAGGCTGATGTCCTTGCCGAGCAGCCAGGGGCCGCCGCTCTTCTCGATCTCGGCGTCCATGCGCTCGTAAGAGCGGCGCAGGCGGCTGAGCGCCGCATCCATCTCTTCCTTGCGGAAATCCGGTCTGTCCCATGGTCATCATGAATTCCCGGCGCAGCGGCTTGCTCTCGGCCATGGCCACGAATTGCTCGCGGCTCATCTTCTGGAAACTGGGCAGGAAGGCGAGGTTGAAGGTCGGGAAGCGGACGGCGGCGGCCGGCATCTCGTCGATGAAATGCATCAGCGCGCGCATGCGGGCGCGCGCGACCGGCGATTCCGGCGTGAAGCTTGCCTGCGGCACAACCTCGTCGAGATATTCGGTGATGACGGTGGAATCGATCACGATTGAGCCGTCGTGGTCGAGGGTGGGCACTACCCCATTCGGATTGAGCTTCAAGTAGTCAGGATTGAGCTGGTCGCCGGCGAGCAAATTCAGCTTCACTTCGTCGAACGGAATTTTTTTGCCGTTGAACACAAAGCGAACCCGCTGGCTGCAGGTCGATTGCGGCGCGTTGTAGAGCTTGAAGGCCATGCGCGTTCCCTCTTTTTCGTCTTATGTCACGCGAATAGTGCGTTATTTGGGCGGAACAAATCCAGCGATAAATTTATGGGCAATTTACTTGTGATATATGCGCGCGGTCGATTGACTAGGTGTCGTGCGCAGCCGCCGTTTTCCTCCCTTTTGGCTCTAACGGCGGCGTGAATCCTCCACCTTATGCACACAGGGCCCTAGCAATGGGGCCCTTTTTTTGTTTTCCGCCTCATCCTGAGGAGCATCGCGAAGCGATGCGTCTCGAAGGATGGGGCGGCCTCATGGTTCGAGATGCGCTGCTTCGCAGCGCTCCTCACCATGCGGCCGAGATTCACTCCAATCCCGTCCCGACGTTCTTGTTCTCCGGCTCAAGCTTCATGCCGGCGGCGAGCGCCATGGTCTCGGCCAGCGCGGCGAAATCCTTGGCGAGATAGGCTTCCGGATCCTTCTGCAGCATGGCTGCGCCGAAATGCGTCTGCAGCACTTCGCGCGTCGCCGCGGTGACCGGCATCGGCACGTCCCATTCGCGGCCGAGTTCGAGGCCGAGATCGAGGTCCTTGCGCAGCAGTTCCGGCGTAAACGTCGTGGTCCAGTCGAGATTGACAAGCGCCGGCGTTTTGTAGGCGGTGAACATCGAGCCCATCACGCCGTTGTTCATGAAGGCGAGAAAAGCGTGGCGCGGCACGCCCATCTTGTTGGCGAGCAGCGTGATCTCGATCAGGTTCTCGATCACCACGCCGAGCATGACGTTATGCGCGATCTTGCAGATACGCGCGAGTTCGCCGTCGCCCACGTAGGAGACGCCGCGCGGCGCGAACACCTCGATCAGCGGCATGGCGACCTTGGCGTCGGCTTCCGGGCCGGAGACGACCGCCGACAGCTTGCCGGCCTTGATCACCTTGGCATTGCCCGACACAGGCGCGGCGATCAGGCTCACGCCTTTCTCGGTCAGCGCCTTGCGGATTTCGGCGGATTCCTCGACCGAGATCGACGAGCAGTCGACCAGCATTTTCGGCTTTTGCGCGCCGGACAAAAGCCCGTTCTTGCCGAACACGACTTCCTTGACGTCCTTGCCGGTGGAGACGATGGCGAACACCACGTCGCAGCCCGCGAGATCGATCGGCTTGTCGACGATCTTGGCGCCCTGCGCCGCCAGCGGCTCGGCTTTGGCGCGCGTGCGGTTCCACACCGTTACGCTGTGGCCGGCCTTAAGCAGGCGTTCCACCATCGGCGTGCCCATGCGGCCGACCCCGATCCAGCCGATCTTCGGTGCATTCTTCGACATCCCGAAACTCCCGTTAAAATCGTTGGCGCGGCTTTAGCCGTTCGCGCGTCCTTGTGGAAGACCTTCGGGGCGCATTATCCTGTTCCCCAGGAAGACAACAAGAACGACAACAAGGCCGCCGATCCGCCCCGCAAGAGGCCACACGGCGAACAATCGGAGGACGTCCGCCGCTTTATGCAGGAAGCCGCCACCATCACCGTATCCGGCGCGCCGGATCGTCCGGACAGCGCCGGACGCTGGCGCCTGATCGCGCGCACTGCGTTTCCATTTCTGGTGGTCGGCGCCATCTGGGAGATCGTCGCCTGGGCCGGCGTATTCCCGCACCGCCTTTTTCCGACGCTCGAAGAAGTGGCGCTGTCCTTCGTGCAGTTGACGGTCTCCGGCATCCTGCCGCATCACGCCATCGAGACCGTGATCCGCCTGCTGTCCGGCTTCACGCTCGCCGCCGTGTTCGGCGTCGGCATCGGCGTGCTGATGGGACGCTCGCGGCTCGCCGAGGACATCTTCCTGCCGCTGGTGTCGATCTGCGCGCCGATCCCCGGCCTCGCCTATGCGCCGCTGTTTCTACTCTGGTTCGGGCTGGGCAATTTCTCCGCCGTGCTGCTGGTCGGCTTCGTGTCGGCGTTTCCGGTCATCTTCAACAGCTGGACCGGCGTCAAAGCCGTGAAGGAAATCTGGGTGCGCTCGGCACAGTCGATGGGCGCCGACGACCGCCGGATGTTCAGCCATGTCATCCTGCCGGGCGCGTTGCCCTATATTCTCACGGGCTTAAGGCTCGGCCTGGCGCAAGCCTGGCGTATTCTGGTGGCGGTCGAGATGCTCGCCGCCGTGCCTTGGGGGCTCGGCTGGCTGATCTTCGGCGCGCGCGAATTCCTCAATACCGACGTCATGCTCGCCGGCATCTCGGTGATCGCCATCATCGGGCTGGCGCTGGAGAAATTCGTGTTCGAGAAGATCGAGCATTATACCGTCGTGCGCTGGGGCATGGTGACCGCATGAACGAGAACGGAAAACAGGTCCGCTCCATCGCGCGCGCCGCCATCACCATCGCCGCGGCGGCGGCCTGCTACGAGGCGGCGGCGCGTTCGGGCTATTTCGCGCCGGCGCTGCTGCCGACGCTGGAAACCGTCGTGCGCACTTTGTTCGCGATGCTCGCCGATGGCAGCATGATCGAGCACGCCGCCTTCACGCTCTACCGGGTGATGTTCGGCTTCTCCCTTGCGGTGGCCGTCGGCATTCCGCTCGGAATCCTGATGGCGCGCTTCCGGCGCATCGAACACTTCGTGCTGCCGCTGGTCAGCGCACTGATGCCAATCCCCTCCTTCGCGCTGGTGCCGCTGTTCATGCTGTGGTTCGGCATCGGCAACCTGACGACGATCCTGATCGTGTTCTACGCCGCCACCTTCCCGATGCTGTTCAACACCTGGTCGGGCGTGCGCTCGGTCAACCCGATCTGGCTGCGCGCGGCGGGCGCCATGGGCGCCGATGAGAACAGATTGTTCTGGAAAGTGATCATCCCCGGCGCCTCGCCCTTCATCATCACCGGCTTGCGGCAAGCCTTTCTGCGCTGCTGGATCGCGGTGGTGGGCGCCGAGATGATCGCGGCCTCCGACTGGGGACTGGGCTGGGTGATCTTCGACGCCAAGGAATTCCTCAATACCGACATCATGCTGGCTTCGCTGATCGTCATCGGCGGCATCGGCTTCGTGTTCGAGCGCGTGGTGTTCGGCTCGCTCGAGCGCGCGACGGTGCTGCGTTGGGGCATGACGCGCATGGCCAAAGGTTAAAGCGGATGAGTGAAGCGTCTGCCGATCCCGTACTCTGCAGCGTTGATGCGCGCGGCGTGGCGCGCGTGACGCTCAACCGCCCGGAGGTCTACAACGCCTATAACGGCGACATGATCGCCGCACTGCTGAAAACCTACGACGCGCTCGCCGGCAAACCGCTTCGCGCGGTGGTGATCAGCGGCAAGGGCAAGAATTTCCAGGCCGGCGCCGACATCAATTGGCTCGACGCGGTGCGCCGCTCCTCGCCGGAGGAAAACTTGCAGGCCTCGCGCATGACCGCGGAAGCGGTGCAGCGGCTTAATCTTATTCCTGTGCCGACCGTAGCCCTGGTGCACGGTGCCTGCTTCGGCGGCGGCACCGGCATCGTGTCGGCCTGCGACATCGTGATCGCCGCCGACAACGCCAAATTCTCGATCGCCGAAGTGCGCATCGGGGTCGCCGGCACCATCATCGTGCCGCAGCTCAACGACGCCATCGGCCTGCGCCAGGTGCGGCGCTACGCGCTCACCGGCGAGCGGTTCGACGCCAAGGAGGCGCACCGCATCGGCCTGGTGCACGAGATCGTGCCACTGGCGGAACTGGAAGCCGCCGGCGAGCGCATCGTCGATGAGCTCTTGACCAACGGGCCCGAGGCAGTCGCGGCGACCAAAATATGCGCGCTGCGCTCGGCCTGGAGCCATCTCGATGACGCGGCATTCAACGCCCTGATCGAAAGCCATTCCGCCAAACGGCAATCGGACGAGGCGGCGGAAGGCTTTGCCGCGTTCCTGGAAAAACGCCCGGCGCGCTATAACGCCGCGCGCAAGGCAAAGGATTAGGGCGCCGCCAATCTATTAATTGGGCTTGGCGCCGGTTTCCTTGATGACTCCGATGTATTTGGCGCTTTCCGACTTGGCGAAGGCGGTCACGTCAGCAACCGACATGATGCGGATTTCGGCGCCGAGCGCGGCAAATTTTTTCTTGATCTCGTCGCCGGCCAGGATCTTATTGATCTCGGCATTGAGGCGCTTCACCACGGCGTCCGGAGTGCCGCGCGGCGCGAATACGGCTCCCCACAGCGTGAAATCGAAATCCTTGATGCCGGCTGCCTCCGCCACGGTCGGAATATCGGGCGCCGATGGCGCACGTGTTGCCGACGACACGGCGAGCAACTTCAACGAGCCTGACTTAACCAGCGGCGTCACCGCGGGAAAGCCCGGGAAATACATGTCGACATGGCCGCCGACCAGATCGTTGAGAGCGGGACCGGCGCCTTTGTAGGGCACATGCGTCATGTTGGCATTGGTGCGCAGCTTCAAAAGCTCTCCGGCAAAATGGCCGGGCGTACCGGTGCCGGCCGAGGCGAAGGTCGACGACTTACCCGATTTCAGAAAGGTAAGGTAATCGTCGATGGTCGAATAAGGCGCCTTCGCCGGGACGACAAGCGCGAGCGGAACGATCGCCGCGAGTGCGATCGGCTGCAGGTCCTTGTCGGGGTCGTAACCGATATCTTTCATCCAATACTGGTTGATCGATATTTCCGCGGTCTGCCCAAGCAGCAAGGTGTAGCCGTCGGGTGCCGCGGTGGCGACAGACCGCGCGCCGATGGTTCCGCTCGCGCCGGCACGGTCCTCGACGATCACGCTCTGGCCCAGCGCGGCGCCGAGCTTGTCGGACAAAAGCCGCGCGACCACATCGCCGGTGCCACCGGCGGCGTAGGCGACGATCATATGGATCGGACGGTTCGGATAGGTTTGCGCGACCCCCGATCCCGCGGCGAAAAGCGCGGCGCAGGCCGACAATGCCAATACACAAAGACGCGCGGCAGAGCGCGATGTCATGCGATCCTTCCTCTCACATAGCCGAAACGGTCCAATCAGGCCGCCCGGCTTTTTTTATCGGGCAAGTATAGTATCGTCCGCGACGGCAGGTAGATAGACATGATCCCGATTGAAATTCGCGATGTTACGCTCATTTACGACACGCCGGGCGGCAAGGTGCCCGGCGTCAAGGACGTGAGTTTCGACATCGCGGCTTCCGAATTTCTCTGCATCGTCGGCCCGTCCGGCTGCGGCAAGTCCACACTGCTCAACATGATCGCCGGCTTCCTGACGCCGGCCGCGGGCGAAATCCGCATCGGCGGCAAAGCGGTCACCGGCCACGGCATGGACCGCGGCGTGGTATTTCAGGATTTCGCCCAGCTTTTTCCATGGCGCACCGCGCTCGGCAACGTTTCGTTCGGGCTGGAAATGAAGGGCATTCCCAGAAAGGAGCGCGAGACCATCGCGCGCGAACAATTGCGCCTGGTGAAACTAGAGAAGTTCACCGGCTCGTTCCCGCATCATTTGTCCGGCGGCATGCAGCAGCGGGTCGCCATCGCCCGCGCGCTGGCGTACAATCCGGCGGTGCTGCTGATGGACGAGCCGTTCGCGGCGCTCGACGCGCTTACCCGCGACGACATGCAGCGGCTGTTGGCGGAGGTGTGGCGGGAAACCCGCAAGACGGTAATCTACGTGACGCACAATGTGGCGGAGGCGGTCTATCTGGCGGACCGCGTGGTGGTGATGACGCCGCATCCCGGAACAGTAAAGGCCGTAATCACGATTCCGCTGCCGCGCCCGCGCGACCCGCTCAGCGCCGAATTCGTCGAATGCCAGAAGGAATTGCTGCAACATCTCGGCCATGACGCGAGCGATAGCGAAAAAACAAAGGCCAACGGTCAAACGAAGCCAGGCGCATGATCCCGAAAAGTGGAGGCCGGTTTTCGGGTAGGATCATGCGCAAGCATATAAAGGGAGGATGACAATGACGATAGCGAACAAGGCGATCACCCGCCGCCATGCGCTTGTCGCAACCGGCGCCGGCGTGCTGGCGGCCGGACTCGGCGTGCGCGGCGCGGGCGCCGCGCTGGAGACGGTGCGGCAGGGCTACCAGACCAATATGTGGGGCATGCCGACGTATTATCTGCTGCGCTCGGGCTATCTCGAGAAGCACGGCATCAAATTCGAGGAATTCGCGGTGCCGTCGGGCAACCTCACCATGCAGCAAATGGTGGCACGCCAGGTCGATATGGGCACCTATGCGGGGCCTTCATTTGCCATCGGCAGCGACAAAGGCGGCCTGGTCGCTATCGCCATGATCGAATATGTCGGCAAGACTGCGCGCGTGATGGCGCGCAAGGAGCTCGGCATCAAGACCGTCGCGGAACTGCGCGGTAAGAAGGTCGCCAATCAGACCGGTTCGTCGACCGGCAATATCTTCGTCGATCAGATCGCGGCCGGCGCCGGACTGAAAAAAGGCGACTACCAGGAAATCCGCATGAACGTGAACGACATGGTGGCCGCCATGGCCGCCAAGACCGTGGACGCCATGGTCAATGTCGAGCCCTACAACGCGATCGCGGAAGCCGACGGCATGGCCAACACGCTCGTCGACTTCTACTCGTTCGACAAGCTGCCGGTGTTCATGGCGGCAACCCCGGAATTCGTCGAGAAGAGCCCGGCGACCGTCGTCGCCTACCTCAAGGCCTGGCTCGACGTGGCCAAGGACTTCAAAAACGATCCAAAGAAGGTCTCCGACACGATCTATTCGTTCTACACCTCGAAGGGCTACAAGATGGCGCCCGAGACTTTCGCCAAGGCGATCGCGCGCGTCGAGGTCGCTCCCGGCTGGCCAGCCGACATCAAGCCTTATATGCAGAAGCAGGCCGAGATCCTGCTCGAGGCCAAGAAGATCAAGGCCATCCCCGACTGGAACAAGGCTCTGCGCGAGGAATTCCTCAAGCAGGCCAGCGCGTAACGCAATAACTATCAACGCCTGGGCCGGCGCGTGCGCGCCGGCCTTTTATCGACAACGACAAGCACCGGAGACGTTAATGCCCGCCGCCAGCAATCCGCTCACCCAGACCGGGGAACCCATCACCTGGAATTTCAAGCTGCTCGCGCAGAACGACCTCGGCGGCTTCGGCGGTATGGGCGAAGGCATGTCGATTACCATCGCCAAGGACGGCCGCCGCATCATCTGGCTGGCGCACGAGAGCGCGCCGAAGAATTTCACCGGCGTCGACGTTTCCGATCCGCGCAATCCCAAGGTGGTGGTGCAGACCGATTTGCCGAAGCCTTTTATGCGATCGAATTCGCTCGAATGCTCGGCCAACAATCTCATGGCGGTGGCCTATCAGACGCAGAAGACCGGCCAGCAGCCGGCCGGCATGGAATTGTTCGACGTGTCGGTGCCGGAGAAGCCGCGCTCGATCTCGGTTTTCGACTGCTCGGGCGCGACCTCACGCGGCGTGCATCAATTGTGGTTCTGCGACGGCGAATACGTGCACATGGCCTCGGGCGCGCCCGACTTCAAACCGAGCCATCCGCTCGACGACCAGTTCTATCGCTGCATCGACGTGCGTGATCCGGCAAAGCCGAAGGAAGTCGGCCGCTGGTGGATGCCGGGCACCTCGGCGACTGACAATATCGCGCCGCCGCCGCGCCACCCGCTCGATAAGGGCTATCGCGCGCACAACACCAACGTTTACCGGTCGCGGCCGGACCGGCTTTACCTCTGCTATATCGACGGCGGCATGTTCGTGATGGACATCAAGGACAAGGCCAACCCGAAGGTGATTTCGCACTGGACCAATTCGCCGCCCTATACCGGTTTCATGCATACCGCGGTGCCGCTGTTCGACCGCAACCTGATGCTGGTGACCGACGAGTCGACCGAGAACAGCGCCAAGGACTGGCCGAAGTTGGTCTGGCTGCTCGACATGCGCGACGAGACCCACCCGGTGTCGATCTCGACCTGCCCGCTGCCGCCGGTCGATGCCTACAAGGACCGCGGCGGCCGCTTCGGCGCGCACAACATCCACGAGAACGTGGAACTGCCGACGGCATGGCGCTCCGATCAGATCGTGCTCGGTACTTTCTTCAACGGCGGCTTGCGCGCCTACGACATTTCCAATCCGTTCCAGCCGAAGGAAGTGGCCTGCTTCGTGCCGCCGGCGCCGAAAGGCTCACCGGTCGGCGCCATTCAAATGAATGACGTGTTCGTGGACGAACGCGGCATCGTCTACACGATGGACCGCTTCAGCGGCGGGCTCTACACGCTGGAGATGGATTTCTGATCCTCCCTCGCCCCGCGCAGCGGGGCGGGGTAAAGTGAGGCATGAACGAACTCTTCCCCTCCCCCGCCGCCGGGATGTTTGGGCGCCGGCTCAAGCGCGCGCGCGGGCATCGCATTCCGGTGACCGTGGTCACCGGCTTTCTCGGCGCCGGCAAGACCACGCTGCTGCGGGCGTTCTTCGCAACGCCGGAAGGGCAAGGCACCGCAGTGGTGGTCAACGAATTTGGCGCGACCGGCATCGACGACGCGCTGGTGCGCTCGAGCGCCGACGAAACCGTGCTGCTCGGCAGTGGCTGCATGTGCTGCATCACGCGCAGCGATTTGCAGCAGGCGCTGCGCCGCATGGTTATCGAGCGCGAGCGCGGCGAAATCCCCGCCTTCAAGCGCATCGTGATCGAGACCTCGGGCCTCGCCGATCCCTCGCCGATCCTGCAGACCTTCGCCACCGACCGCGCACTCGGTGAGGTGTTCCATGTCGAGGCGCTGGTGACCGTGGTCGACGCGGAAGCCGGCGGCGATACACTTTCCTGGTCGTCGGAGGCGCGCCGGCAAGCAATCCTCGCCGACCGGCTGGTCATCACCAAGACCGACATCGCCGGCGAAGGCGCCGCCGAGGCGCTCGCCGCGAAATTGCGCGCGCTTAATCCGGGCGCCGAGATGCTCGAAGCGGTGAACGGCGCACTCGATCCCTCCCGGCTGACCGAGCCGGCCGACGATGCGCGCAATACTTTCGTGGCCGAGGCCGCGCATTCGGACGGCATCGGCAGTTTCGTGATCGCGGAAAGCAGCCCGATGCCATGGCCGGCATTCGCCAAGGCCATGGACACGCTGATGGCGCTGCGCGGGCTGGATTTGTTGCGGGTGAAAGGCTTCCTCGACGTGGAAGGCTGCCAGGGTCCGGTGGTGGTGCAATTCGTGCAGCACCTCGCCCATCCGCCGGTCGAGCTCGCTGCCTGGCCGGATAACAACCGGCATAGCCGCGTGGTGTTCATCACCAAGAATATTTCGGAACGGCAGGTGCGCGATTTGTTCGCGGCGGTGCGTGCGCTCGTCTGACTACTCCCGCTCCCGTCCGGCGATTTCCGCCTGCCAGGGCGCGACCTTGTGCTCGATCCAGCCGATCAGCCAGTTTAGGCCGACCGCCATCACCATCAGGATGATGATCGGCACGAACATAGTGGCGGTGTCGAAATTATTGGCGGAATTGATGATCACCGCGCCAAGGCCGGAGATCGTCGTGAAGAATTCCGCGATCACCATCGCCACCACCGCGCGGCCGACCGCCAGACGGATGCCGGCCATGATGTAGGGCAGCGTGGCGGGCAGGATGATGCGGCGAAGGATGACCACGTCGGACGCCACGAACGACTTGCCGACCTCGATCAGCGTCTTCGGCACCGCGGTGACGCCGAGCCAGGTGTTGATGCAGATCGGAAACATCGACATCAAAAACACCACCGCGACCTTGACCTTGAAGCCGAGCCCCAGCCACAGGATCAAGAGCGGCACCAGCGCGACCAGCGGCATGGCGTAGCCGGCGGTGACATAGATGCCGAACGCCGCCTCCGCCGTGCGGAAGCGGCCGATAACAAGGCCGAGCGGAATGCCGATGACGATGGCGAGCCCATAGCCCACCGCGAACGGGCGCAGCGATTCATAAAGCGCCGTCCCCAATTGGCCGCTGGCCGCCAATTGCCAGAACGCAACCGCAATCGCGCTCGGATAGGAGCCGAAGATCGGATTGACGTCGCGTCCGAAAATCTCCCACAGCACCAGCATGGCGGCGACCGAGGCGAGCGTGATCGCCCAGCGCGGCCACGGCCGGCGCTCCGCGGGCTCGGATTCGACGGTCTTGTTCTGCTGATCCGCGATATCGACCATAAAAGCCTTTTAGAGTTTGCGCATGATCTTGTCCGAAAACCGGTTCCCACTTTTCGGGATCATGCGCTAATGCACCGTCAGCTCGGAATGCAGCATGCGCCAGACCTTGTAACGGGTCTCGTTGAACTCGAGCAGGCCGCGCACGATGCTCAAGTCGGCGCGCGGACGTTTGAGCGGCACGTCGACGATGTCCTGCACGCGGCCTTTTTGCATGACCACAATCCGGTCGGCGATCAGCACCGCCTCGTCGAGGTCGTGGGTGACGAACAACACGGTTTTCTTGGTGCGGGCGTGGATTTCTAGCAACTCGGCCTGCAGCGACTCGCGCGTCTGCGCGTCGAGCGCGCCGAACGGCTCATCCATCAGCAGCACGGACGGGTCGATGGCGAGAGCGCGCGCGATGCCGACGCGCTGTTTCATGCCGCCGGAGAGCTGGTGTGGGCGACGGTTCTGCGAATCGGCAAGGCCGACCAGTTCGAGATATTTCTTCGCCGTGTCGCGCAAGGGCCCGCCGCGCAGGCCCTTCATCTCCAGCCCGAACATGACGTTCTGCATGGCGGAGAGCCAGGGCAGCAGCTCGGCGTGCTGGAACACCATGCCACGGTCATAGCCGCAGCCGTGCACTTCATGGCCGTCGACGGTGACGCGGCCGCCGCTCGCCGGATCGAGCCCCATGGCAACGCGCAAGGCGGTGGTCTTGCCGCAGCCCGACGGTCCGATCAGCGCCACGATCTCGCCGTCGGCAACCTTGAAACTCACCCGATCCAGCGCCTGCACGTGATGCGTTTCGCCGTCGACGCGCAAGCTGAAGCTTTTCGACACGTCGAGAAAGCTGACCTCACCCATTCCAATAGCTCCGCACTGATTTTATTTACGCATGATCCTGTCAGAAAACCGGTCCCCACTTTTCGGGATCATGCGCGTTCAGTGGCTCATGCCCGCCAGCTTGAGCGCCTTCTCGCGGTACTCCGGCGCGGTGATTTTGGCCAAGGGGATCGGCGCCTTCAGCTTGCCGGCCTTGATCAACTGCTCCTGCATCCAATCCAGCTTGGCCGCCGGGATCGGCAGCTCAGGATCGACGGCGTGGTGGGCGACCGCGTCGTCATACACGAAGGCCGCGCGCGGATCGTCGGGCTTGGCGTGAATGATTTCCTGCGTCAGCGCGACCGTCTTGGCCTTGTGCGAGAGTGCGTAGCGCAAGGCCTGCATCTCCGTCGCCAGGAAGCGCACGGCATCGTCGCCGCGCTCGGCCAGCACCTTGCCGCTGGTGATCATGCAGACGCGCAGGAAATTCGGCACCGCGTCGCGGCCGGCGACCAGCAAATGGATGGTCTTCGGCATGTCCGGTTGATATTCGTTCGACACCACGGCGCCCTCGACCACGCCGCCGGCCAGCGCCTGGTAGCGTTCGCGATCGCCGCCGACGGCGGCGAGCTTCACTTGGTCGGGGGTGATGCCGTATTTCGCCAGCGCAAAACGCGCCAGCATGTCCGGCATCGAATTGGGCGCCGAGACCGCGATCGATTTTCCTTTCAGGTCCGCGACGGTGTGGATGTCGTCGCGCACATAGATGCCGTGCGGCAGCACCACCCAATGGCAGCCGAGGATTTTGATGTCGGCCCCGCGCGCGGCGGCGGCGAAGGCGCCCTGCGGGCCGCCTTCGAAGCTGTCGACCTCGCCGGCGATCAGCGCCTTGAGACCGATCTGGTCGTCTTTCACCTGCAACAATTCAAGATTTAGTCCTTGTTTTTCCGCAAAGCCGCGCTTGGCCGCCATCATGAAGATGCCGGCGTCGGCCTTGGCGTTGAGCAGCGCGTGCCTCCAGACCTTACCCTGCGCGGCGGCGGTTTGCGGCAGCAGGCCGAGCGAGGCAGCGGCGACAATGACGGCAAGCGCAACGAACCAGGTTTTGGCGGCGGTCATGGTGCGGTTCCTCCCTGTCTCACGAGCCTTTTGCGAGGCCCTTCGGCGTATGTTCTCCCCGGTGATCCTATCACCAAATTAATGCAAGGGGACGCCGGATTTGCTGGGAATGGGCCAGCGATAATTACACCGCCGCCAACCGCTTCACGCTCTCGCGTGCCGCCGCGATGATCTCCGGCACCACCGCGTCGTTGCCCGGCGCCATGATGTGGACGCCGGCGACCTGCGGCACGCCGGCGAGCTCGGCGACGAGATCGAGGCAGATGCGGCGGCCTTCGGCCTGCGGATCGGAGGCGCGCTCCAGGCGGTCGATAATCGCGTCGGGAACCGTCGCGCCGAACAGCTTTTCCTTGATCCAGCGCGCGGACTTGGCCGAGCGCAGCGGCCCGATGCCGATCAAGATCGATACCTTGTCGGCGATGCTGCGCTCGGCAAGCCGCGCCATGTAGCGTCTCACCACGTCGGTATCCATGCAGAACTGCGTCTGCACGAATTGCGCGCCGGCATCGATCTTGGCCTGTAGCCCTTTCGGCTGCCAGCCGGGCGGCGGATCGATCGGATTGTCGGCGCCGCCGAGGAAAAAATCGGCGCGGCCGCTTATTTTGCGGCCTGACGGCAATTCGCCGCTATCGCGCAGGCGCCGCGCGGTCTGCAAGAGCGAGCGCGGATCGAGATCGAACACCGGCTTGGCGTCCGGCTGGTCGCCGGCGGACGGATCGTCGCCGCGCAGCATCAGGAGATTGCGGACGCCGCAGGCGGCGGCGCTCAACAGATCGCTCTGCAAGGCGATGCGGTTGCGGTCGCGGCAGGTGAGCTGCAGCACCGGCTCGATGCCGTTCTCGACCAGCAGCGCTGCCGCCGTCACCGCGCCGAGATGCGGCCGCGCACCGGCGCCGTCGGTGACGTTGACCGCGTCGGCGAGACCCTTGAGCGGCAGCGCCTTGGCAAGAAACTCGTCACGGTCGGCGGTGACCGGGGGCGTGATTTCCGCGGTGATCGCAAACCGTTTGGCGCGCAATTTGTCTTGCAGTGTGTTTTTCACCGAAACCACGTCGCAAAATCCAGTGGACCTGGCAAGTATAAGAATGAGACAGTCAGGCATGTTTCAAGCGGCGAAATCGCTCGACGACGCGTTGGCGGCCATAACCGACGGCTGCATGCTGGTGGTGCCGCGCGAAGTCTCCGGCGTGCCGATGGCGGCGACCCGTGCGCTGATCCGCCACGGCGTCAAGCGCCTGCACCTGGTAGCACTGCCGACCTCCAGTCTGCAGGCCGATTTGCTGATCGGCGCCGACTGCGTCGCGACGCTGGAGACCAGCGCGGTTTCGCTCGGCGAGTTCGGCCCGGCGCCGCGTTTCACGGCTGCAGTGACGGGCGGCACCATCAAGATGATGGACGCCACTTGTCCTGCGCTGCACGCGGCCCTGCAAGCCAGCGAGAAAGGCGTGCCGTTCATGCCTTTGCGCGGGCTGATCGGCTCCGACGTGCTGAAATATCGCGACGACTGGAAAGTAATCGATAGTCCGTTCGCCAATTCCGATCCGATCGTGCTGCTGCCGGCGATCAAGCCGGACGTGGCGCTGCTGCATGCGCCGATGGCCGACCGCTTCGGCAATGTCTGGATCGGACGCCAGCGCGAACTCGCCACAATGGCGCATGCGGCGGAGAAAACCATCGTCACCGTGGAGAAAATTCACGACGGCAATCTGCTCGACGATCCGCTGCTCGCCGCCGGCACACTGCCGGGCTTTTACGTGGACAGCGTCGCCGTGGCCGAGCGCGGCGCCTGGCCGCTGCCGCTGCCGGATCACTACGCCGCCGACGCCAAGCATCTCGCGCTTTATGCGCGTATGGCGGCGACGCCCGAAGGTTTTGCCGAGTATCTGGACAAGTTTGTCTATGAACGCCGCGCAGCCTGACTTCCGCTCCGAGGAACTGCTCGCCGACGTGATCGCGCGGCTGATCGGCGACGTGCGCCACGTGGCGGTCGGCAATGCTTCGCCGATCCCGGCGACCGCCGCGCTGCTGGCACGCGAACGGGGAAACGGCCGGCCTTACGTGTCGCTGCTGGGCAGTCCCAAGAACACGTTTTGGACCGACGGCGCGCGCGAACTGTTCGACTGCGCCGGGCAAGGCCGCATCGACGTGTTCTTTCTCTCGGGCGGGCAGATCGACGGCCAAGGCAACGTCAATCTGGTTTCGACCGGCGACTACGAACATCCGAAGGTGCGTTTCCCCGGCTCGTTCGGTTCGGCCTATCTCTATTACGTGGTGCCGAGAGTCATTTTATTCCGCACCGAACATTCGCGCCGCACGCTGGTGCCGCAGGTCGATTTCATCAGCGCGCCAGGCGCGAGCGAGAAAAATGTCTTCCGCCCAGGCGGGCCGATCGCGCTCATCACCAACCGCTGCCTGTTCTCGTTCGCCGACGGACGCTTCACGCTCACGAGCGTGCACCCCGGCCACACGGTCGAGGAAGTGATCGAGAACACCGGCTTTGACTTCGATAGACCGGCGAGCGTGCCGGAAACGCCGGCGCCCTCGCCAGCGACGCTCAAGCTGATGCGCGAAACGGTGGCGCCGCAGCTCGCCGAAGTGTATCCGCAGTTCGCGCGGCAAGTTTTCGGGGTCGGCAGCTCCATTCCGGTAAGCTAAAAAATTATTTAATGACAATAGCTTAGATGATTTCTCGGATTGCCGGCGGCAGCCCCTTTGGACGCGCAGCGACTTGGCATAGTGTGCCGCCGCGGCCGCCCGGCCGCGCACTCACAATGCAAAAATAAAAAAGGAAACGTCCGGTGAAACGAGTTGAAGTCGCGGTGATCGGTGTCGGATGGGTCGGCGGCACGCGCGCGGAGACGCTGGCGCGCACCGCGCTGGTCGACAAACTGCATTTGTGCGAGATCCGGCCCGACCGTCTCGCCGAAGTAAAGGCGCTGTACAGGCCGGCGACCGCGACCCTCGACTATCAGGACATCATCAATAATCCGAATATTTCGGTGGTCTACGTTTCGACCACGCCGGAAACCAACCACCATCCGATCTGCCGCGACTGTCTGAAATCCGGCAAGAACGTGATGCTGGAAAAGCCGATCGCGCTCGAATTGTGGGAAGCTGACGAGCTTATTCAATTGGCCAAGCGCAACGGCCTGAAATTTACCATCGGCTATTCGCAGCGCTTCAATCCGAAGATCGCCTACGCCAAGAAGAAGATCACCGACGGCACGCTCGGCAACGTGGTCTCGGTGCTGGTTAGCCGCAATTTGTCGCGCAGCCTCGGCAAGAAGATCGCCGGCCGCGTGCGACTTTCTCCCGTCGTCATGGAGTCGACGCACGATCTCGATTTCGTGTTCTGGCTGCTGGAGCCGGCCAAGCCCGTGCGTGTCTACAGCCAGGGCGCCTATGGCTACATGAAGCCGGTCAACGGCTCGCATGACGTGATGTTCACCACCGTCACCATGGACAACGGCGTGGTGGTGATGATCGGCGGCGGCTGGAACTTTCCGCCGAGCTATCCGAACTACTGCTCGACCTGGATCGAGATCACCGGCACCGAAGGCGCGCTGGTGCTCGACGACACCCAGCGCGACAACTGGCTCAACACCATGAGCGACGGCCAGGTGTTCCCGATGTCGACCATGCCGGGCGAGCAGGTCGGCGAAGTGTTCGCCGGCGGCATGGGACCGGAAACCATCCACTTCCTGGAAGCCTGCATTCGCGACACACCTGTTATGGTCACACCAGAGAGCGCGCGCCGGGTGATGGAAACCTACAGCGCCGCCGATCTGTCGGCCTACCGCAACGAGCCGATCGACCTGCCGCTCACCAACGAGACGATTTCGGGAATCGCCGAATTCAAGGAAAAGAACCGGTCAGGAGCCAATCCACAATGAAGAAATCTGCCAAAGGCATCGGCTTGGCGATTATCGGCGGCGGCCGCGTCGGCCTGTTCCGCGGCGAGGTGGCGGCGCGCCACCCGGCCGTCGAGTGGATCGGCTTGGCCGAAAAGAACCCCAACCGCGCCGGCGAAGTGGGCCCCAAAATAAGCGCGGATTTCGTCACGCAAAGCCACGTCGAATTGCTCAAGCGGCCGGAAGTGACCTGCGCCATCATCGCCACCGACGAGCATCTGCACGTCGATCCGATCATGGCGGCGGTCGAGCGCGGCATTCCATTGCTGATCGAAAAGCCGCTCGCCACCAACTTGGCTGAATCCGCGCGGGTACTGAAAGCGATCAAGGATGCCAAAGTCGACGCCGTGGTCGGCTACACCCAACGCTTTCGCCGCCGCTGGCTGGCGGCCAAGGAAAAATGCCGCACCGGCGCCTTGGGCGACGTCACCATGGTCACCTCGCGCGCCTTCATGAATCGCCTCGTCGCCATCGACAATTACAAGCGCACCGACGATCCGACCACCATCTCGCCGATGGTGATTTCCGGCACCCACGCGCTCGACATCTGCATGTGGTGCCTGGAGCCCAAGCAACCGACCGAGGTCTATGCGCGCTCGATCGACAAGGTGCTGGGCCCGCTCTACAAGGGCATCGACGCCACCGCCGGCATGATCATGTTCGGCGACGGCACCGTCTACCACCTCAACATTTCCTGGGCGCTGCCGGTGACCTGGCCGGGCGCGGTCTACTCGCTCGAAGTCGGCATCGTCGGCACCACCGGCGTGCTCACCATCGACGACACCCATCGCGACATCGTGCTCGCCGTGTCGAAGGCGCAAAGCGAAGGCTACAACCCCGACGCCACGCGGCTGGTCGATTTCATGGGCAGCTATCCTCCCGGCGACATGGCGCTCGGCGAATTGCGCGGGCCGATGGCGGAAGAGACCGATAGCTGGCTCAACCGCGTCGCGCTCGGCCTGCCGACCGCGGCGGCGACGGTGGAAGAAGCGCACCGCAATTTGATGCTGACCAAGGCGCTCGATTTGTCGGCCAAGCGCAAGCAGGTGGTGAAGCTGCCGCTCGATCCCGACACGGTGAAGGCGGCGGCCTAATCCCCTTCTTCGGAGGGAGGATGACGATGAACTCGCCCCTGCGCAGCGCGTTGCTCGGTCTGCTGGCGCTGGCCGGTGCAACCGGACCATGCTTGGCCCAGGACGCCGCCGCTTATCCCACCCGGCCGATCCACATCATCGTGCCCTTCGCGCCGGGCGGCGCGTCGGATTTCGCGATCCGGCTCATCCAGCCCGGCCTTGAACGCGCGCTCGGCCAAACGCTGGTGATCGACAACCGGGCCGGCGCCTCCGGCAATGTCGGGATGGAGGTCGCCGCGCGCGCGGCGCCCGACGGCTATACACTGTTCTTCGGCAATGTCGGCACCATCTCGATCAATCCGCATTTCTTTCCGGATCTGGCAGTGAAGCCGGAACGCGATTTCATACCCGTTTCGATCGCCGCCGAAACGCCCGGTATATTGATCGCCAGCACCAAATTCCCGGCCAGTTCGCTGAAGGAAATGGTCGCCTACGCCAAGGCGCATCCCGGCAAGATCAATTACGCCGCCGCCGGCATCAGCACGCTCAATACCTTGGCGATGGAGCAATTCCGCCACAGCGCCGGCCTGCAAATGACGCAGGTGCCCTACAAAGGCGGCGCCGGCCCGGCGATCGTCGATCTGCTGGCCGGCAATGTCGACGTGATGTTCGTCACACTGTCGTCGGCGGCGCAGTTCGTGAAGGCGGGCAAACTGAAGGCCTTTGCCGTCAGCACGCGCGAGCGCGTTACATCACTGCCCGAAGTGCCGACCATGCTCGAAGAGGGCTACCCGGAAGCGGTCAGCTCGTCCTGGCAGGGCCTGTTCGCGGTGTCCGGAACGCCGCCGCCGATTATCGCCAAGCTGCACGCCGCCGTCGTGCAAGCGATGGCCGATCCTGACGTGCGCAAGCGCATGATCGCCGCCAGCATGCTGCCGACCGCGAGCCCGACGCCGGAAGACTTCGAGACGTTCCTCGTGGCCGAATCGGCCAAGTGGAAGCAGGTGGTGGAACAGATCAAGGCCGCGGAGAAAACCCAAGGCAGCCCCTGATGCTGGCGGTAAAATAGGCGGTCAGGCGGCGGATCGGCCCAACCGCGTAAAGCGCGAACGTTTGCTCTGAAAATCGACGACTTGCTGGGCGGTTGCGGGCTTTAAACGAGAGAAAGTTTCGTGGCACTGATCGAGTTCGCCGGGCGAAATTCCGCGCGCGCCCGCGCGCAACCGCAGAATAGCCTTGGCCGTCGGCCAGGATAGTCCGGCCGCCTTGGCCAAGATCAAGATTGCGTCCGGCCGGTCGTGAACCATCGCGCGGTCGGCTTCCTCGACCGGCAGATCGCACAGAACCGCGAGCGCAACGGTCGTCTCCTCGAATTGGTTGGCGGCGGCAAATCCGACCATCTCGGTTTCGCCGAGCTGGCCGGCGGCATGCAGCGATCCGATACGCAGGCGCGCCGTGTCATAGTCACGCGATAGCGTGCTGGTCTTGTCCAGGATCACGGTCGCCGCTTCGGCCACGGCGGCCTCGATCGCGATCGCCATCGACGGATTGGCGGCCACCAGCTTGACCTGCACGGCATGCGAGGCCCTGACCAGAAGCCGCGTCAAATGCTGGCGCGGAATATCGGGCCGCAAGGCGACGCAAGTGGCGAGTTCGTCATCGCCATCCGAACGCCTGACCAGGGTCTTGTAGCCGTTGTCGGAAAATCGCGCCGCCGGATTGGTGGCGGTCGAGAGCACCACGGGCTTGTCGCCGCGCTCGACCAGGACATCGGTGACCGCCTCGTCGAGCGCGCTGCGGCGCGAGATGGCGAGCAGATGCAGCTGGCTTTTGGTGCGCGCGGCCGTCAGCAAAGTTTCATTGTCGAGGGGCGAACGCTCGAGCACCGGGCGGGCGACATCGATCTCGTCGTCGGACGCCAAAATGCGGCTGATGATGGAAGGCGCGCGCGGCGCTTTTGCCAATCGGTTGGCCAGCGCGGCGCGCGCCGACAACTCGATCATCGCCGCGATACGGACAAAGACTGCGTCGAACAGCTCGATTTGATTGGTCGAATAGCTTTCAGCCCCAGCCACAAAGACATCGGTAATGCGGCGTAGGATCTCGCCACGCTGGGCGGCCGAGCCGTGCGCGACGGCGTTATCGAGTTCCGCGAGCAATCCGGAGAAGTTCATAAAGACGATCCCGGCGGCGATATCGGACCACGCCGCGTATAGAAATCCCTTCAGGCACGGCAAAATTGCATAAAAAAATGGGCGGCCGTTTAAGATAAAAATCGACAGCAGAACAATTTTTACAAGAGTTCGTTAATTACAAAAAGCCGCGTAATGACGCGCTTTACCGCGCCGCCAGCGGTTTGATCGCCAATTCGGCGGCGAGTCTGTCGAGCTGCACCAGCAATTCCGGCGGCAAGGCGAGGCCATTGGCCAACCGGTCGGCGCGGCGCAGGGCGCGCTGCTCGCCGGGCAGCCGCACGGCGTCGTTTCCGGGCAGCGCCTTCGAATTGCGCAAGCTGCGGATATGGCGGTCGACTTCCGCCTTGAAGCGATCGAGCGGCTGGAAGCGCGCCGGGTCGAGCGCCAGCACGAACTGGCCGGTATTGGTGACCTGGTCGGGCGCAGCGTTGAAATCGACGCAGTCGCGGCCGAACAGCGCGCCGTTGAGCGTGCCGGCGAGCAAGCCGAGGATGAGCGCGAGGCCGGCGCCCTTGTAGCCGGCCATCGGCAGCAAGAGCGCCTCGACGCTTTTCTGCGGATCGGTGACCGCCTTTCCGGTTTTCGGATCGATCATCCAATCGGCCTGCAGCGGACGGTTGAGCAATTTGTGGTTCTTGATGGTGCCGTAGGATACGATCGAGGTCGCGATATCGAGCACCACGGGCGGCTCTTGCCCCGCGGGAATCGCGATCGCCAGCGGATTGGTGCCGAGCAGCGGCTCGGCGCCGCCGGCGAGCGGCATGTGGTTGGCGTTCGCCACCGCCGAATAGATGCCGATCATGTCGGCTTTAAGCGGCAGCGCCGCATAGACGCCGGCAGCACCCGCATGGCCCGACATGCGGCAGCCGGCCCAAGCAACGCCGTTCTCGCGCGCGAGCTCAATCGCAGTTTCCGCCGCACGCGCGACGACGAGATGGCCCATGCCGTTGTCGCCGTCGATCAATGCGGTCGCCGGCGCCGTGCGGTTCACCTTGATGTTCGGACGTGGATTGGTCGAACCCAGTTTGAGCCGCTGCACGTATTGCGGCAGGCGGAACACGCCATGCGCATCGGCGCCGACGAGGTCGGCTTCCAGCATTAGCTCGGCGATCTTGCCGGCGTCTGCTACCGGCACGCCGGATTTCATCATGGCGTCGGCGATCAGGCCGGTAATGGCGGCCGTGGAGATGCGTCCGGTCTTGGGCGCGGCCCGCTCGTTCACGGCTATCTCCCCGCCAGCAAGGATTCAGCATGGCCGCCGAGGATGGCGTCCTTGTCGGCTTGCGGGATATTGAGCGAGCGCACGTGCGCGACGCAATCGAGCATGGCCATGTCGTAGGGGTAGTCGCTGCCGAGCAGCACGCGGTCGCTGCCGACCAGATCGATCATCATCTCCAGCGTTTTGCCGGAATGCAGGATCGTATCGTAGAGGTAGCGCAAGGCGATGTTCTTCGGCTGCGCCTTGATGTTCTTCTTCGGCTCGGGACGCACCTTCCAGCCGTGCTCCCAGCGCGCCGCCTGATAGGGCGTGAAGCCGCCGCCATGCGCCAGCATGATCTTCAATTTCGGATGACGGTCCATCACGCCGCCAAAATAGAGGCAGGCAGCGGCGATGGTGGTGTCGAGCGGATTGCCGATCAGATTGCCGAGGTAATAGGATTTCAGCCGGTCGGCGCCGGCGACATTGACCGGATGGATGAACATGAAGGCGCCGAGCTCCTCCGCGGTCGCCCATAGCGGTTCGAAGCTTGGATCGTCCAGGTTCTTTTCGTAGACGTGCGAGCCGATCATGGCGCCGCGCAGGCCGAGCTTGCTCATGGCGCGTTTGAGCTCGTCGGCGGCCTTTTCGGGCGTCTGCATCGGCAGCGTGGCTATCCCCATGAAGCGCATGGGATGGGCGGCGATGTGCTTGGCCATCTGGTCGTTCTGGATGGCGGCGGTGACCGCGGTGAGCGCGGCGTCCTGGTTGTAGAGATAAGTTTGCGGCGTGGCCGAGAGCACGTGCACGTCGACGCCCGCCGCGTCCATATCCTTAAGACGGCGCGGAATATCGAACCCGCCGGTCGGGAACGGCCGGTACAGCACGCCGGCGACATCGAAAGCGGCGTTCTCGGCGTCATCCGGCGTGATGGTCACCTTGGCGCCGGCGTTGCTGATCATGGCGGCGGTTTCCAGGGTGCAAATGTGGGTGTGGGTGTCGATCGTGCGCACTTTGCTCATTTCGTCCTCTGAAAAACCACAGACAGATCGCGGCGAGAGGCGTCTGAGTGCCGCAGGCGCGCAGCCGACGCAAGCCCCTGTCGGGCGGCTTAGTTTCGGCTATAAACGGGCGCTGTTTTCACCGGGAATCTCGCATGAATTTGCCCCTCGCCCACCGCAAAGCCGAGTTGCGCCTGGAAGATGACGCCTTGGTGCGCGGTGCCGGGAAATACGCTGACGATCCGCGTTTGCCGAACCAAGCCGCCGCCGTGTTCGTGCGCTCGCCGCACGCCAGCGCCCGCGTCGTTTCGGTCGACGCCGGCAAGGCGCAGGCGGCCAAGGGCGTGATCGCCGTGCTCACCGCTGCGGATATCACAGCCGCGGGGCTAAAAAGTGCCGGCCGCCATCCCCCGCTTGCCGGCCGCGGCGGCAAGGAACTGGTGCAGCCGTTCCGCCCGACGCTTGCGGGCGAGCGCGTCTGCTATGTCGGCGAGGCGGTCGCCATGGTGGTGGCGGAAACCGTTGGCCAGGCGCAGGACGCCGCCGAACTGGTCGCGGTCAGCTACGAAGAAACGCCGGCGGTGATCGATGCGCGCGAAGCGGAGAAGGCCGGCGCGCCGCTCGTGCATGCCGATGCGCCCGGCAATCTCGCCATCGACTGGCCCGGAATGGTGGACAGTCCCGAGAATGAGCGCGAGGTCGACGCCATCATCAAAAGCGCGCCGCATGTCGCCCGCGTCACCGTGCGCAACCAGCGCATGGTGGTCGCCTCGATGGAGCCGCGTGGCGCCACCGGCGTCTACGACGCCGAGGGCGGGAGCTACACGCTCTATGCCTGCTCGCAAAGCGCCGGCACCATCCGCAACCAGGCGGCGCCTATCATCGGCGTCGAACCGAACAGACTGCGCGTAATCACCGACGACGTCGGCGGCGCCTTCGGCATGAAGACGCCGGTCTATCCGGAATATCTGGCGGTGCTGGTCGCCGCCAAGAAGACCGGGCGCCCGGTGCACTGGATGTCGACGCGCTCGGAAGCCTTCATGACCGACACGCAGGCGCGCGATACTTATACCGACGCGGAGCTGGCGCTCGACGACAAGGGCAAGTTTCTCGCCCTGCGCATGAAGCATCTATGCGGCCAGGGCGCCTATGTGACACCGGCCGGCATCGGCATCAACACCAACAATGTCGTGCGCTGCCTGCCCGGCATGTACCGCATTCCGAAAATCAGTTTTGCATCGCGCTGCGTGTTCACCAACACGGCGCCGATCGGTCCCTATCGCGGCGCCGGCCGGCCCGAAGCGAACTACGCGCTCGACCGCGTGGTGGAAGAAGCCGCCCGCGTTACCGGCATCGACACCATGCAATTGCGCCGGAAAAATCTCATCCCGCCGTCGTCGATGCCTTACAAGACCGCGGTCACAACAACTTACGACAGCGGCGACTTCCCGGCGCTGTTCGCCAAAGCGCTGGAACTCGCCGACTACAAAGAATTCAACAAGCGCAAGCGCGAGGCGGCGCGGCGCAAGAAATGGCGCGGCATCGGCATATCCTGCATGCTCGAGCACGCCGGCGCATTGCCGACCGAAAGCGCCTCGCTGTCGTTTCCCGGCGGCGATACACTCGTCATGGCGCTCAATGTGCAGTCGACCGGGCAGAGCCATGCCACCGTGTTCGGCCGGCTGCTGGCCGATCATCTCGCCATCGACCGCAAGACCATCGAGCATAGGCATGGCGACAGTTCGCGCGAGATCGTTGGCTTCGCCTCGGTCGGCTCGCGCTCGGCCATGGCCGCGGGCAACGCCATCGTCAAGACCGCCGATATCATGCTGGCGAAAGGCAAGAAGGTCGCGTCTAGCCTGCTGGAAGCGTCGGAGGCCGACATCCAATACAAGAACGGAAATTTCGAAGTGGTCGGCACCGACCGCCGTATCTCGCTGTTCGAGACCGCGCGCCGCGCCAAGGAGATGAGCGAGAGCCTCGACACCAAGGAGAAGACCGACACGCCGTTGACTTTCCCAAACGGCGTACACATCGCCGAGGTGGAGATCGATCCCGACACCGGGCGCGTCGACGTTGTCACCTACACCGCGGTCGACGACTGCGGCAACATGCTCAACCCGATGGTGGTCGAGGGCCAGGTGCACGGCAGCCTGGCCAACGGCTTTGGCCAGGCGCTACTGGAGAACGCCATCTACGACAAGGGCGGGCAACTGGTGACCGGCTCGTTCATGGACTACGCCATGCCGCGCGCGCACGACATGCCGGTCGAATTGCGCGAGGCAGTGCTGTCCGTTCCCGCCACCAGCAACCCGCTCGGCGTCAAGGGCACCGGCGAGGCCGGCACCACGGCGGCGATCGCCGCGCTGATGAACGCGATCGCGCACGCGATCCCGAACGGCGCCGCCGATCACATGGACATGCCGGCGACACCCGCCAAAGTGTGGGAAGCGTGCCAGAAGGCGATGGCGAAGTAGACGGCGGGATGCGCTAGACTGCCGCGATCCGGCTGTCGAAAGGTTTGGCCGCCATGCCCGTAACCCGCCGTGCGCTCATCGCCGCCGTTTCCGCCGCGCTGCTGGCGCCGCGCCTGGCGCGCGCCGAGACCGTCACCGACGATACCGGCCGCGCTCTGCAGGTGCCGCCCAAAGTGCACCGCGTGTTTCCGGCCGGCCCGCCGGCCGCCATTCTGCTCTACACGTTGGCGCCCACGCTGCTGCTCGGCTGGCCGCGCGCCAACCGGCCGGAGGAATGCGCCTACATGCTGCCCGACATCTGCACGCGGCCGGAAATCGGCCGCATCACCGGGCGCGGCAATACCGCCAACCTGGAAACGGTGATCGCGCTCAAGCCCGATCTCATCCTCGACGTCGGCTCGACCAGCGCCACTTATGTCTCGCTCGCCGAACGCGTGCAGCAGCAGACCGGCATCCCTTACGCACTGCTTGACGGCCGCTTTCTGTCGCTGTCGACCGCCTACGAAAGGCTCGGAAAACTGATCGGGCGCGCGAACGACGGCGCCGATTTCGCCGATTACTGCAACATGACGCTCGGCGTCATCACCAACCGCATCGCCTTCGTGCCGCGCGAAAGGCGCCCGCGCGTCTATTACGCGCGCGGCCCGCGCGGGCTGGTGACGGGCCTGGGCGGCTCGATCAATGTCGAGACCATCGAGCTGATGGCGGTGAACGTCGCCGGCGGCACGCAAGGCGGCCTCGCCAATGTGTCGATCGAGCAGGTGTTATTGTGGAACCCGGACGTGATCGTCACCATCGATCAGGATTTCGCCGCCAACGTGCGCGGCGATCCGGCTTGGGCGTCGCTCAAGGCGGTGCGCGAGGGCCGCGTGCACCTGTCGCCGAAAATGCCGTTCGGCTGGGTCGATTTCCCGCCCTCGGTCAATCGGCTGATCGGACTGTGGTGGCTGGGCAAAATTCTCTATCCCGATTTGTTCAAGGAGGACGTGCGCGAGCTGACGCGGGATTTCTACGAGAAATTCTACCACGTGAAACCGACCGACGCGCAGATCGACCATGTGCTGGCGGGGAGGGATTAGTTGCCCCGCTCCGCTTTGCCCGGCCTGGCGATCGCGATCCTGGTGCTGATTGCGGGCCTGCTGCTGGCCTTCACGGTCGGGCGCTATCCGGTGTCGCTCGGCGATCTCGTGCAGGTGCTAATGGCGAAACTTAGTGGCGGCCACGCCGACGTGCCGGCGGCGGTGCAAAGCGTGATCCTGCAGGTGCGCGGGCCGCGCGTGCTGGCAGCCTGCATGGTCGGCGCGGCGCTGGCGGTGGCCGGCACCGCTTTCCAGGGTCTATTCCGAAATCCGCTGGTGTCGCCCGATATTCTCGGCGCCAGTTCGGGTGCGGCGCTCGGCGCCGTGCTGGGGATTTATTTTTCGCTCGGCATCGTCGCCATCCAGGCCTTCGCTTTCGTCGGAGGCTTGTTCGCGGTCACTGCCGTTTACGTGATCGGCTCGATGGTGCGCTCGCGCGATCCGATTCTCGTGCTGGTGCTGACCGGCGTGGTGGTGGGCGCGCTGTTGGGGGCCGGCGTCGGCTTGGTGAAATATCTCGCCGATCCCTACAACCAGCTTCCCGCCATGACCTTCTGGCTGCTCGGCAGCCTGTCGGCGGCAAGCGTATCCGATCTGCTGCCGCTGTTCGGCCCGGTCGCCGTCGGGGCGGCGGTGCTGATCGCGCTGCGCTGGCGCATGAACGCCATGTCGCTGCCGGAGGAGGAAGCGCGCGCGCTCGGTCTGTCCGCCGGACCGCTGCGCGTCGTCATCGTGGCGGCGGCAACGCTGGTGACCTCGGCGAGCGTCGCCACCGCCGGCATCATCGGCTGGGTCGGGCTGGTGGTGCCGCATCTTGCGCGCGCACTGGTCGGGCCCGATTTCGCGCGGCTGCTGCCGGCATCGGCGATCTTGGGCGGCGGCTATCTGCTGCTGATCGACACGCTGGCGCGCACCGCGGCGGAAGTGGAAATCCCGTTGGGGATTTTGACCGCCGTAGTCGGCACGCCATTCTTCATCTGGCTGCTTACCAGCATGCAGAGGAACTGGTCGTGAAGCTCGAAGGCCGCGATCTCACGATCGGATACAGCGACCACACGGTCGGGCGCGGGCTTAATGTCGCGCTTGCGACCGGCGAGGTGCTGGCACTGCTCGGGCCGAACGGCGGCGGCAAGACCACGCTGCTCAAGACGCTGCTCGGTCTCATCAAGGCCAAGGCCGGCGACGTGCGGCTCGGCGGACGCGCGCTCAACAATTATTCGATCCGCGAGCGGGCGCGAGCCATCGCTTATGTTCCGCAGGTGCATATCGGCACCTTCGCCTTCACCGTCGAGACCGTGGTGCTGATGGGCCGCACCGCGCACGGCAGCCTGTTCAGCGCCCCGAGCGTGCATGACCGCGCCGTGGCGCAAGCGGTGCTCGAGCGCTTCGGCATCGCAGGTTTAAGCACGCGGCCCTACACCATGATTTCCGGCGGCGAGCGGCAATTGGTGCTGCTGGCGCGCGCGTTGGCGCAAGAGCCGCAATTCATCGTGCTGGACGAGCCGACCGCCAGCCTCGATTTCGGCAACCAGGGCAAGGTGATGAACGAAATCCGGGCGCTTGCGAAATCCGGCCACGGCGTGCTGTTCACGACGCACGATCCCAACCACGCGCTGCGCGCCGCCGACCGCGCGTTTCTCTTGCGCGAGGGAACGCGCATCGCCGAGGGGCCGGTCAAAAGCGTACTCGATCAAACGCAGTTGCAGGAGCTCTATCGGGCGCCGGTCGAACGGCTCATCGACCCGCAAACCGGCGCGGTGGCGTTTCTGCCGGGGTGATCAGAAGGCGGCGGTGCCGGTCGTGGCGCGGCTCTGCTGCGACCGGCGCAGGTTGTCGAGCGCATCGCTGGCCTGCCGGTGCAGCGCCACGAAATCGATTTCGGCGGGCGCTACCTGCTCGACCGGGACCGGGCGCCATTCCGGGATCACGGAAAGGCCGGCAGCGCCGGTAATCAGCGCGATCCCAAGCACAATGTTCTGCGGCTTCATCGGCAAGTCTTCCTGGCTTGTCCCGATGCCACACTAAGCACAAACAGATTGAAGCCGCGCCAAAGCAACCGCAGAAATTGGCGGGTCCGCGTTCAGTTATTGGTAACATTTGCGGCGCGTCAGGCGGTCGGCACCACCAGGGAATACCGCGGATCGGCGGCGAGCACCTCCGCCTGCGGCAGGCCAAGCTCTTTGCGCACCATATTGGTGCCGAGCACCAGCGAGACGATCTTGTAATAGGCGTGGCGGCGGCTCATGCCCTCGCGCCCCATGCCGCAGTCGGACGAGATCACCAGCCGCTCGGCCGGAATATATTTGAGCGCACGGCGGATGTGATCGGCGATCTCCTCCGGCCGCTCGACCTGCAGCGAATGGTGGTCGATGACGCCGATGGCGATCTTCTTGCCGGTGATGATCTTGCCGAAGGCTTCGAGGTCGGCGCCGCCGGCGCTCACCGACTCGAAGGTGATGACGTCGGCGTCCACTTTGTTGAGCATTTCAAGCGCCGACTGATAGCTCTGCACGCTGGTGAACATTCTTTGCTGCGACGGGTTGCCCCAGCAAGTATGGCACCAGACTTCCGTCTTGGCGCGCAGGCCCTTTACCGTGCGGTTGAACACGTCGACGCTGAAGGCCGGATTGATCACGTCGTCGACGATCTTGCGGATCGACAGCAGATGGATCTGCGGCTCCTCGAACTGGATCACCTGGCAGCCGGCGTCGGCGAGCGAATGAAGCTCCTCGTTCAGCGCCTCGGTGATGGCGAGAATGCGGTCCTTGATCGACTTGTAATGCTTGTCCTGCACCGCGAAAGCGACCAGCTCGGGCCCGATGGTGCCGAACTTGACCGGCTTCTTGGTCATGCGCTGCGCCACCTTCCACATGGCGGCGTATTGCAGGTCGCCGCGGCTGACCGGGCCGTTGATCCCCGGCATCACGCGCGATTCGAGATAGTCGTGCAGGATGTGGCCGGGCGGAAACATCAGCCCGCCTTTGCCGGCCGGCGTCGGCTGCGGGTTCTTGTCGAAGCCGCCCATGTGGCGCGGCGGATAATTGGTCCAGCTCTGGCCGCCGACGTCCGAGTCGAAATGCGCGTCGCCGTCGGTGACGATGTCAAGGCCGGCCATTTCCTGCTCGTGCAGATAGACCGAAACCGTGTCCGTGTACTGCTCGCGGAATTGGTTGTTGACCATCGCTTCGAGGAAGCTGCGCTGCCCAAGATTTTCCGTGTACCAGCTCGGCCGCGGCAGTGAGCCGGTGATGGTGGTCGGCAGCATGAGATCCTTGGTCGCGCGCAGCATCGTCAACCTCCCAAAATGTCAGGCGAGCCGTTGTCGGCTCGTCACCTTTGACCCCATATTAGAGGCACAGCGGTGCGCAGGGAAACTCATTCGTTCCCAAGCGCTGCCCACCCATTTGCAAGCGCCGGGTGGGCAATATTCGGCGGGGTGAAAAGTCTGCTATAGTCGCGCCATGGACAAGAAAACCGACGGCTACATCATCCGGCCCAACCCGCTCGATCCGCGGCTGACCGAACGCGTCACCGGCATCGACCAGACCGGCGCCAAGATCGAGACCTCGGTGACGGTCGAGCGCGCGCTGACGATTTTCCTCAATTCGCAGGAAATCGTCACCGCCATGACCATCGGCGACTACCCGGACTATCTGGCGGTCGGCTATTTGCTCAACCAGAACATGCTACTACCCGACGACGTGGTGACCGGCGTCGATTACGACGAGGAACTGGCTGTCGTGGTGGTGCGCACCAAACGCAAGACCAATTACGAAAAGAAGCTCAAGAAGAAGGTGCAGACCTCGGGCTGCGCGCAGGGCACCGTGTTCGGCGACCTGATGGAGGCGCTCGAGGGCGTCAAACTGCCGAAGGCGAAGCTGCGCACCTCATGGCTTTATGCGCTGACCAACAAGATCAACACCACGCCCTCGCTTTATCTGGAAGCCGGCGCCATTCATGGCTGCGTGCTGGCAAAAGAAGATCAGCCGTTGGTCTATATGGAGGACGTCGGCCGTCACAACGCGGTCGACAAGATCGCCGGCTGGATGTTCAAGGAAAAGGTGAAGCCGGGCGACAAGATTTTCTACACCACTGGGCGGCTGACCTCGGAAATGGTGATCAAGACCGTGCGCATGGGCATTCCGATCCTGATTTCGCGCTCCGGCTTCACCGCCTGGGGCGTCGAACTCGCGCGCAAGGCGAATTTGACGCTGATCGGCCGCGCGCGCGGCAAACGTTTTGTCGCGCTCGCCGGCGAGGACCGCATCGTGTTCGACCAGGACCTTAGCTTTGTGGAAGAGGAAAGCTCCAAGCACCGCCGCAAGGCCGCCGTGCATGACGAGTGATGGCTGATATTCCCGTTCCCCCCACCCTCGGCCTGGTCCTCGCCGGCGGTCTGGCGCGCCGCATGGGCGGCGGCGACAAGGCGCGCATCGAGATCGGCGGCATTTCCATTCTCGACCGCGTGCTGGCGACTTTGTCCGGCCAATGCGCCGGCATCATCATCAACGCCAATGGCGATCCCGGACGCTTCGCCGATACCGGCGTGGAGGTCGTGCCCGACAACGTGCCGGGCTTCGCCGGCCCGCTCGCCGGCGTCTTGGCGGGGCTCGACTGGCTGGCCGCGCAGAACAACGGCGTCGAGTGGCTGCTCAGCGTGCCAGGCGACTGCCCGTTCCTGCCCGACGATCTGGTGGAACGCCTGCATATCGCCCGCGTCAAAATGGGAGCCGGCGTGCCGCTCGCCTGCGCCCGCTCGGGCGAATGGCGCCACCCGGTGGTGGGCCTATGGCCGCTGGCGCTGCGCCAAAGCCTGCGCAAGGCTCTGGTCGAGGAGAACTTGCGCAAGATCGAGGTTTGGACGGCGCGCCATGGCGTCGCTGTCGCCGATTGGCCGGCCGAGCCAGTCGACCCCTTTCTCAACGTCAACACGCCCGAGGACGCCGAGCGCGCGGCGCGCATTGCGCTGCAACATCAGGGCCTCTGATTTTCAACATTGAACTGCCGCTGCCATCGCCCATATCTGATATAGTTGAAGACTATGGGGCGTCTGGGAGAGGAGCCATTTCCATGAAAGCATTCGTCATCGCCTGCGTGGCGGCCGTCATTATCGCGGTGGTCGGCGGCCTGGTGCTCAACAGCGTGCAGGAACCGGCCGACAAGGCGTTCAGCAGCGGGCCGAGCGTGCGGCTCGGCGCTTAAGTTTCAACCGATCAGCGCCGCGTAAGAGAGGAACCCGACGCGGGCGCCCGGTTCGATCGACGTCACGTCCTCGGGAAATTCCAGCAAGCCGTCGGTTTCGGTCAGCGACGTCAAGATGCCGGCGCCGTCCTGCGGGTGCTTGACCGCTTCGAGTTCGCCGTCGGCGGCGCGGCGCAGCGCGACCCGCACGTATTCGCGACGATCTTTCTTCTTCTGGTAGGCGAAGGCTGAGCGCACCGGCAGCGGCACCAAGCTTTGCGACCGCGCGCCGGCGAGCCGCCGCAGCAGCGGCCGCACCACCCGCACGAAGGTTACGAACACCGCCACCGGATTGCCCGGCAGCCCGACGAAAGCCGCGCCGCTGTTCGCGGCATGGTCTTTGCGCGAAGCCGCGCGGATCACGCCCATGGCCACCGGCCGTCCGGGCTTGATGGCGACCCGCCAGAAAACCAGGCTGCCGATGCGCTCGACCGCGCCGCGCACATGGTCGGCCTCGCCGGTGGAAACGCCGCCCGAGGTAATGACCAGATCGTGCCAGGCCGCGGCCTTGGCGAGCGCGCGCGCCAGCGCCTCCGGGTCGTCGGGCAGAATGCCGAGGTCGGTCACCAGCGCGCCGAGCCGCTCGAGCAATTCGCTCAACAGATAGCGGTTGGCGTCGTAGATCGCGGCGCCGCTGCGCTTGCTGCCCGGTTCGACCACTTCGTCGCCGGTCGAGAAGATCGCGACCTTAAGGCGCCGCCGCACCTCGATCTCGGTGATGCCGAGCGCCGCGGCGAGCGCGATATGCTGCGGCTCGAGCACGGTGCCGGCCGGGATCGCCACCTGACCGGCGGGCAAATCCTCGCCGGCGAGCCGCCGGTTGGAGCCCAATTTCAGCCCTTTCGGCACCACCACATGATCGCCCTCAACCGTCACGTCTTCCTGCATGAACACTGTGTCGGCGCCCTTGGGCATGGCCGCGCCGGTGAAAATCCGGATCGCCTCCCCCGGCTCGAGCGCGATATCGGCGCGCGCGCCAGCGGTCAGCCGGCCGCCGATGGTGAGCCTGCTGTCGCCGTCGCCGCGCAAATCGGCGTGGCGCACGGCAAAGCCATCGACCGCCGAATTATCGAACGGCGGCAGATCGACCGGCGCCTTCACGTCGGCCACGGCGACGCGGCCGCGCGCGGCGCGCAAACTCACGCGCTCGGTCTCCGTCACCGGCGTGACACGCTCGCCGATCAGCCGCTCCATGTCCGGCAGCGGCAGCAGCGGACCGGAAAAGGCGAAGCAGTCGTCCGTCAGTTGCGCCATGACTTGCTCACTTACTCCCCGGCGCGACCGGGACGGCGTGCTTGAGCAGCAAGTCGGCGATCGTCTCGATGTTATTGAGATCGACCACCGGCACCCGCGCCTGCGGCAACGCGCTGTCGGAGGCGACCGCGACGATGTGCGGGTCCTCCGGGTGGATCAGCGGCTTGCCGTTGGCAATGCGGTGGATTTCGAGCTTGGGGAAAGCATCGCGCTTGAAGCCCTCGACCAGCACCAGATCGACCGGCGACATCTTGCCGACCAGCGCGGGCAGGTCCCATTCCGGCTGCTCGCGCAGCTCATGCAGGATGGCCCAGCGTTTGGCCGACGAGATGATCACCTCGGTGGCGCCGGCGGTGCGGTGGAAGAATGAGTCCTTGCCGGGCTGGTCGAGGTCGAAGCCGTGATGGGCGTGCTTGAGCGTGGACACGGTCAGGCCGCGCGCGATCAGGCACGGAATGAGCTTCTTGATCAGCGTGGTTTTGCCCGACCCGCTCCAGCCGGCGAGACCGATAATGCGCATGACTTCCTTATAGCAAAACGCCCGGCCGCGAGGCCGGGCGTTTTTCGATAGGCGTATGAGGCTGGCGGCTATTCGGCCGGCCGCATGGCCGGACGGCGGGCGGCGCCGCCCTGCGTTTCCTCTTCATACCAGATACTATGGCGTTCCTTGGCCCAATTGACGTCCACATCGCCGCCGGCCATGGCCTCGAAGGCGCCCTCCACGCCGATCGTGCCCATGTAGAAATGCACGAACATCGCGGAAATAAAGAGCATCGCGATCACGCTATGCGCGATTTCGGCCAGTTCCATGTTGCCGACGGTGGTCCCGTAGAACGGGAATAGCAGCACATAGCCGCTGACGATGACGCCGATGCCGCCGAACGTGGAAATCCAGAAGATCAGCTTTTCGCCACCGTTGAACTTTTCGGCCGGCGGCTCCTTGCCGCCGAACATGCCGCCGCCGTTCATGAACCAGACGACGTCGTTGCGGCTCGGCAGATTGCGCGCCACCCACATCAGGAACATCAGCACCAGGCCGACGGTGAAGGCGAAGCTGAGATAATTATGCGTGAACTTCGCCCATTCCGACCATGTGCTGAACGCCGACGGTCCGAGCCACGGCAGGATCAGGCTACGGCCGAAGCTGATGTTCAGCCCGGTGATCGCGAGAATGACGAAGGAGACCGCGGTCAGCCAGTGCACGAAGCGCTCGAAGGCGTTGAAACGCATGATCGTGCGTCCCGAGCGTCCCTGCTCGATGCGCATGGTGCCGTGCCACGAATAGTACGCGGTGAGCAGCGCCAGTATGCCGAAAATGGCGATGCCGCCGATCCATTTCAGCGTGACCGTGTGGTATTCGCGCCAATCACGGCCGGCCGGGTGCTCGAGCACGTAGGACTTCACGTCCGGAATGGTGCCGAGGCCCTGGATGACGTGAAGCTGATCGAGCAGTTGCTGCTCCTTCACCGCCGCCGCGGTCGGGTTGACCGAACTCGGCTGCTGCGCCGAAGCCGGTATGGCCATGGCGACGATGAAGGCGAGCGCCAGCGCGCCGGCGATCAAACGCATATGGGCAAAAACTTTCGCCATATCATTTCTCCCAAATTTCAAGTCTTCTTCAGTGGCGAAACCGGCGGCGCGGAGCCCCGCACCGCCGCAATGCAATCAGGTCGCGATCGATTCGCGATAGGCCGTCTGCCAGCCCCAGGCGCCGGAGCCGTAGCCGCGCTTGGCCACCCGCTCCTTGTAGATCTGCGCGATGACGTCGCCGTCGCCGGCGAGCAGCGCCTTGGTCGAGCACATTTCGGCGCACAGCGGCAGCTTGCCTTCGGCCAGCCGGTTGGCGCCGTACTTCTCGTACTCTTCCTTGGTATTGTCGGCTTCCGGGCCGCCGGCGCAGAAGGTGCACTTGTCCATCTTGCCGCGCGAACCGAAGTTGCCGACCTTGGGATATTGCGGCGCGCCGAACGGGCAGGCGTAGAAGCAATAGCCGCAGCCGATGCACAGGTCCTTGGAATGCAGCACCACCGCGTCCGCCGTGGTGTAGAAGCAGTTTACCGGACAGACCGCGGCGCAAGGCGCGTCGGTGCAGTGCATGCAGGCCATCGAGACCGAGCGTTCGCCCGGCTTGCCGTCATTGAGCGTGACGACGCGCCGGCGGTTGATGCCCCAGGGCACCTCGTGCTCGTTCTTGCAGGCGGTGACGCAGGCGTTGCATTCGATGCAACGGTCGGCGTCGCAGAGGAATTTCATACGTGCCATGGCGTTGCTCCTTATGCCGCTCTGATCTGACACAGGGTCGCTTTCGGCTCTTGCATGCCCGTCGCCGGGTCATAGCCGTAGCTGGTGATCGTGTTCGCGCTTTCGCCGAGCACGTAAGGATCGGCGCCCTGCGGATACTTGCTGCGCAAATCCTCGCCCTCGAACCAGCCGCCGAAGTGGAACGGCATCCAGGCGACGCCCTTGCCGACGCGTTCGGTGACCAGCGCCTTCATCTTGGCCTTGGAGCTGCTCTCGGCGCCTGTCACCCAGACCCAGCCGCCGTCCTTGATGCCGCGCTCGGCGGCATCCGACGTGTTGATCTCGATGAACATGTCCTGCTGCAGCTCGGCCAGCCATTTGTTGGAGCGGGTTTCCTCGCCGCCGCCTTCGTATTCGACCAGACGGCCGGACGAGAGGATGAGCGGGAACTCCTTGGCCAGGCCCTTGTCCACCGCGTTCTGCTGGATGGTGTGGCCGATATTCGGCAGCCGGAATTTCACGGCATCCGGATAGGTCGGATACTTCGCCACCAGATCGATGCGCGGCGAGTAGATCGGCTCGCGGTGCGTCGGCACGGGATCGGGCAGATCCCAGGCCACCGCACGCGCCTTGCCGTTGCCGTAGGGGATGACGTTGTGCTTGATGCAGATGCGCTGGATGCCGCCCGAAAGGTCGGTCGACCAGGCCACGTCGCCGCCGATCTTCTGGATGGTAGCGAGTTCGGCCGGCGTGAGTTCGCTGTCCCAGCCGAGCTTCTTGAGCACGCTCAAGGTGAACTGCGGGTAGCCGTCCTTGATCTCCGAATCCTTGGAATAGGTCTCGGACAAGAGCGATACGCCGTTGCGCTCGACACCGAAACGCGCGCGGAAAGTGCCGCCGCCGTCCTGGATGCTCTTGGTGGTGTCGTAGAGCAGCGGGGTGCCCGGATGCCTGACTTCCGGCGTGCCCCAGCACGGCCAGGGCAGTCCGTAATAGTCGCCGCCGACTTCCGGGGTGTCCTTGGGCGCGCGCATGCTCACCAGGTCGAACGCCGCCTGGTGTTTCATGTGCGCCTTCAGCCGCTCCGGCGACTGGCCGCAATAGCCGGTCGAGAAGCTGCCGCGGTTCATTTCACGCAACACGTCCTCGGCCACGACCTTGCTGCCGTTGACCTTGATGTTCTTGAACATCTTGTCTTCGAAGCCGAACTTCTTGGCGAGCAGGTAGACCACCTCGCTGTCGTCTTTCGATTCGAAGATCGGCGGCACGATCTGCTCGCCCCACTGGAGCGAACGGTTGGAGGCGACGCGCGAACCGGCGCTCTCGAACTGGGTGCAGATCGGCAACAGATACGTGTTCTCCTTGCGCCCGGCATTGGCCGAGAGCGAGGCCCAGGTGGTGGGATGCGGATCGGCGACCACGAGGAGTTCGAGCGCGGCCATGCCTTTGGTCGATTCAGGGATGCGGGTGATGGAGTTGCTGGCGTGTCCGAACACCATCATCGCCTTCACATTGTCGCTTTGTCCGACTTTGTCCTTCGGCAGCAGCACCGCGTCGAACCAGCGGGTGAGCGGGATGCCGGGGGTCTCCATCATCTTCTTGGGGTCTTTCTTGTCGAACTGACCCTTGACCCAATCGTAATCGACCTCCCAGACGCGGCTCCAATGCTTCCAGGCGCCTTCAATGAGGCCGTAGTAGAACGGCAGCGTCACCACATCGAGGCCGATGTCGGTGGCGCCCTGCACGTTGTCGTGGCCGCGGAAGATGTTGGCGCCGGTGCCGGGCGCGCCGACATTGCCGGTGGCGAGCAGCGCGATGCAGCTCGCCCGCACGTTGGCGGTGCCGACGGTGTGCTGAGTCTGACCCATGCACCAGATCAGCGTCGAGGGCCGCTCGGTCGCGAACATCTTGGCGACGCGCTCGAGCTGCGCGCCCGGCACGCCGGAAATGTTCTCGACGACTTCCGGGGTGTACTTCTCGATTTCCTTGCGCGCCTCGTCCATGCCGTAGACGCGTTGCTTGATGAATTCCTTGTCTTCCCAGCCGTTCTTGAACACGTGCCAGAGCATGCCCCAGAGCACCGGGATGTCGGTACCGGGACGAATACGTACGTATTCGGTGGCATGCGCCGCCGTCCGCGTCATGCGCGGGTCGATGACGATCATGTTGCCTTTGTTGAGCTCCTTGCTTTCCAGCAAGTGCTGCAGCGACACCGGATGGGCTTCCGCCGGATTGCCGCCCATGATGATCTGCGTCTTCGAATTGCGGATGTCGTTGAAGCTGTTGGTCATCGCGCCGTAGCCCCAGGTATTGGCCACGCCGGTCACCGTCGTCGAATGGCAGATGCGCGCCTGGTGGTCCTGGTTGTTGGTGCCCCAGAACGCCGCCAGCTTGCGGAACAGATAAGTGCCTTCGTTGGAGAATTTGGCCGAGCCCAGCCAATAGACCGAGTCCGGGCCCGACTTCTCGCGGATCTGCATCAGCTTGTCGCCGATCTCGCTGATCGCCTGGTCCCACTTAATGCGGGTCCACTGGCCGTTGACCATCTTCATCGGATATTTCAGGCGGCGTTCGCCCATCACCAGTTCGCGCACCGAGGCGCCCTTGGCGCAATGCGAACCGCGATTGATCGGACTATCCCAGCTCGGCTCCTGGCCGATCCAGACGCCGTTCGACACTTCGGCGGTGACAGTGCAGCCGACTGCGCAGTGCGTGCAGACGCTCTTGCGGATGGTGACCGCGGCGCCCTTGGCGGGCGGCGGACCGGCTTTGGCCTTTTGCACGCTGGCGAGCGGTAAAGCGCCGAGCGTGGCGAGGCCGCCGGCGGCGAGACCCGACCGGCGCAGGAAGGTGCGGCGGTCGAGGCCCTTGTTGTCCTGGCCGGCGAGGGCGGCGAGATTACCGCGGCGCGCCTGACGTTCTGTTCTCTTGATCAGCACGGCGTGCCTCCCTCAGCTCGGATAACGGTTGACGCGGTAATAGGTTTTCACCTCGGCGGAATCGGCCTTGTAGCGCGCCTTGCGCTTTTCATCGTTGCTCTCCGAATCCGCTTTCGCTTCGGTCACGAGGGCGGCGGGCGCCATTGCGACACCGGCGCCAGCGCCGAGCGCGCGCAGGAAGTTGCGGCGTGCCAGGTTGGCTTTAGGTTCTGTTTTCATCGCCAGTCCTCCTTGAAGACGTAAGTCGTCGTTCTCTCGCGCGTCATTCGGACAGCGCGAAAGCCTCCGTTTCGATTTCCATGAAGACGCGGCCGAGCGCGCCCACGCGCCGGTAGAAGGTAGCGTTCTCGGCGCGCTCGAGGTCCGCAAAGAAGCGGCCGAGCCAGGGCGCAAGGTGCTTTTCGAACAGTTCGCGGTCGGCGTCGGCCGGCGCCGGGAATTGTCCGCCGGCAATGCCGGACATGATTTCGCACAGAATGGCGGCGTGATCTTCCGATTCGTACTGGCCCTCGGCGCGTTCGATGCCGAGGCGGGAAAGATCCTCGCGCAGCCGCGCCAGCGGGCGCTCGTGCAGGAAGCCGGCGATATAGTAGGAGCCGTAAGGCATCAGCTCGCCGCGGCCGATGCCGATGAACAGATTGAAAAATTCGCGCTCGATCTTGTCGGCGTCGGCGTTGCCGGCCGCGTCCGCAAGCCCGACATGGGCCAAGCCGAGCGGCGTCGGATCGCCGCGCAGCGTCGAGAGCCGCGCAAGAAACTGCGCGTCCGGCGCCCGCGTCAGCAAAGCCGCAAGCAGCGCATATTCCTGCGCGCGGGCGAGATCGGTCTCGTCGACGCCGGTGGTTTGATTGTTCTCGTCATAAAGGTCGGGCCGCAGGATCGCGCGCGCCACACCGGTCACCGCTTCGACCGTGAGCACCCGCTCGGCCGGGATGCGCGACCAATTCGACACCGAGGGCTGGGAAATCCCGATACGGCGCGAAAGCTCGGTGACGCCACCGGCGGCGCGAATCGCTTCTTGCAGTCCCCGGTCTGTCATAATCCCTCGGCTCCCCCCCGAGGTCCGTCGTTTTCTTGGCTAAACCGGCTCTTAAACGGCCAGATTAGAACGGTACTAGCGTATGACCGCGCCGAACATAGGGTCAATAGCCGCAGGCTATAACCCTAATCATTATTTCGGGAGCGCGCCGCCGTGCCCACGCTGGCGAGACGGTGGGAAGTCTTCCCGCTCGTCGGAATTATTTTGCGATGCAATATCTTCTTCGCTGCGCTGAATGGAAACTTTTTCGGGAGCCACGGGCTCTTCATTTTGCGTAAGCTGATCTTGCCACAATTCTCGCGCCGGCCCGGAATCGGCCTGTTTTATTGGATTTCGCTCGGAATTGTCCGGCACGCGGGCGACTTGCTGCGGCGCATCGGATTGCGCCGGCGGCGTGCCGATCGCTTGCGCGAGCAGGCTCGCAATATTCTCGCCCACCGGCATTGGCCCGAAGCCGGGCACGCCGTAGGGGTCGTTGAAGTCCCACGGGTTCTCTATCAGGCCGATGAAGTCGCGAATCGCCGGATCGGCCGACCACGCGCGACGAAGGGCCGCACGCGTGAGTTCCGGCGGAACGCCGGGTTTGAGAAAGGCGCGAACGTCTGATTGCGCGGTGATCGATTCGATCGGCGGCAGGCTGGCGGGGTCGAAGACAGCCTCAGTCGCCCCCTCTTTCGCCTCGCCGTCCGGCGGCAGCGGAACCGCGGCGGGCTTCTCCGCCTCAGCCGGCGGCGATGCGTCGGCCGCTTCGCGTTTGCGCCGCGACCAACGATCGAGAAATTTTTCCGGCTCGCTCATTGCGGCTCACCGTCGCGCGTCGGGGCGCGCCGCCCGAGCGCTTCCGGATCGGCGCGGTCGCGCTTGCGTTTGACGAACGGCTGCTCGACATGATGCTCGGCGATGAAGGCGGCAACAAGTTGCCGGATGGCTTCCGGCATCGGCACCTGCTCGACCATATCGGTCGCCGTCTCGGTCAGGCTTTCGCCTTCCGCCGGGTCGGCGGTCACCGCCGCGACGGTGTAAGGCGGCTCGGCATCGGTGGCGCGCAAGGCGACCCATAAGGCCGGCGTCGCGGATTCGAGGTTGTTGCGGTAATAGGTGGTTTCCGTGCGATACAATTCAATCTCCGCAACGCCCACAAAAAACGTCGCGCGCTCGCCGTCGTCGGTGAGCTTGCTCCAGGGCGGCGTTGCCGGCGCGCCGGCCAGCACGCCGACCGGACGCCAGGCGTATTCGCTCCACTGTGTTACACCTTTGCTGCGCTCGACCACGACGCCGACCGCGATGGTTTGCAGGGGGCTTATGAAGCTCATCCGACCGCCTCCAGATGCCGGATTGGCAGCCCGGTGACCAGGTTCTGCGGCTTCATGCGGATGGTCTTGTCTGGTGTCATCGCCAGGATCAAATAGACCGGCTCGCCTTTGACTTTGTCCAGCATGATCGACGGGTCGCGGAAATTAAGCGCGAACAGCCCGATAACGTTCGTCATGGCCGCCTCGTCGATATCCGCCTCGTTCCATAACAGATCGCCGATCTTGGTGGCGTCGGCGTCGAGCCCGACGTACCAGGAGAGCGGCGCGTCATGCAGTTCGGTGAGCGGCTCGATCGTCACCTCGACGCCGAGCACATGCGCGATCCAGCGCCGCATCGCTTCAGCGAGCGCGGCGAGCCCGGCACGCCCGCCGGTCAGGTCGAGCGCCATGTCGAACTGGTCGCTGCGTTCCCAATAGCTTTCGGCGTTATCGTCGTTGATGATGTCGATATTGGCCTCGGCCGGAATGCCCAGCATCGAGACCAGCGGCGTCACCGGCGATGTATTGATGCCGCCGATGGTTTCCTCATCGGCGGCGAGCAACGCGTTCTCGTGCAAGGTCACGCGTTGGGTGCGGAAGAACAATTCGGCCGCGCGCAGCACGCGCGCGTCGGTGACGCCTTCGAGCGCGTTGCGCAGGATCACGTGCACCAGCTGATTGACGAACAATGGCGGCGTCTTGCCGGTGCCGTTGCGCACCAGATCGGCGTAAGCCGCTTCCAGCGTCTCATGGCGCAGCAAATGGTCGCGGAAGTCGATCAGCATCTGCCAGTTCTCGCGCGCGTCCGCATCGGCAATCGCCGCGACGTCTGACGCGGCGACCGGCATGTGCGGATCGGAAAGCAGCGCCGCATGCAGCGTTTTTTCCACTGCGCACGCTTCCGGCGGCGGGATCAGTTCCGGCCGCGCCAGATAAACTTTCAGAAAATCGTCGGTCACCTTGAGCCCGCCGCCTTCGTCGCGGTCGAGCAGATGGTGGCCGCAGGAAATCCAGAAGTCGTTCATTTGCGCTCCCGCCCGGCCATTCCGATCAGATCGACGGTCTCGCCCGGCTGCTCGGCGTCCTCGCCCTCGACTTCGAGGAAGGAGAAAGCGCGCGCCGGCTTTTGGCCTTCGCGCGGGCGCAACGTGCGAAAGGTTTCGCGCACGTCGCCATTATCGACCAATCGATGCACAGCCACCAGCGTATCCCGCGGCTGCGTGCAGAGCGACTCGGCGAAGGCAACCTCCTCCTCCGCCGCGGCGCGCGCGGCGTCGATATCGGGCGCGCCGAAGCTTACGACGAGTTGCCTTGCGAGCCTATCGACCACGGCCTGCCGGTCGTTTTCGTTCGCGTCGACGATCTGCACCAAAGTCGAACGCCCTAAAGAATCCACGCCAAGGAAGCCGCCGCGAAACGCCGAGCGCGCCTTGCCTGCAAGCGCGGCGGCATCCGTGTTCCAGAATTCAAATGCGCCCGACACCGCCCATTCGCCGGGCTCGGCCGCCTTCTCGAACACGAAGGTGTCCGACGGGTCGAGCCTTATGGTGCGCAACAGCTTCACGCGCGCGGCCCCTTCGTGGCCGGATCGAACCAGGCGGGCTTGGCCAGCCGCGGCAGCAACTTTTTCCGCTCGACCTCGGCCTTACCCATGCGGCGGATCAGCAGGTCGCCGTTCTCATCGATATCGCGGCGCAGGCCCTTCTCGACCGGCAGACGTTCAAGATAGCTGCGCGCGACCGCGCCAAAACCGTGTTCCTGCCAGGCGTCGATGGCAACCATGAAGTGGCGCGCGAAGCTCTCCACCACCTGGTCCGACATGGCGTCGGTGAAGCCCTCCTCCGCGAGCGCGGTGACGAGCGGGTTCAAGCCAGGCTCATTGCCGGTCATCGACACCGTGCGGATCATGGCGCCGAACACTAGCCAAAGCGGGGTTTCGTCCTCGCCAATTCCTTGCGGCCAGGCCAGGCGGCCGCCGCCCACCAGGCCGCCATTGACCGAAGTCGAATCCGGCCAGTCGATGGCGATCTCGGTTTCCGGCTGCGCTTGCGCGGCGAGCGCGTCGGCCAGCGCCGCCATGCCGGCGTAAATGGCGCGCCGCGCCAGCCGCAACGGCTCGTCCGGCTCCAGCACGACGGCGAATTCGGCAAGGTCGAAGCGCCCGACATAGACCAGCGTGCCGGCGCCCTGCTCGGGCGCGATCGACTTCGCATGCGCGAAGGCGTCGCCCAATTCGCGCAGACGCACCAGCGTGAAAGGCGGCGGCAGCGTTAGTTCCGGCGCTAGCGGGTCGGCCCGCATCTCCGTCGGCATTAGCTGTTACTTTCTCATTTGATTACTTATAATTATAGCCTCAGGGTGTCCCGAGGCCCAGTCCCGCGGCCATCGGGATTAAGTGCGAAAGCGACGCCAGAGGCGGCATTTCGCCGTTAAAACGCGGGGCAAGCGAAAAGGTAAGTCAGCCCGATGGCCGAACGGCCGCGTAAAATTCTGATCTGTTCCTGCGAAGACACGATGCCGCTCGATGGCGAGGCGGTACGCAGCGTCTGCCGCGGCGTCGACGTTATCGAAGGCCGCCAGTTTTGCCGCGCCGAGCTCGAGCGCTTCCGCAAAGCGGCGGCCGGCGGCGGGCCGATCACCGTCGCCTGCACGCAGGAATCGCCGCTGTTCGAGGAAGTCGCCGGTGCGCTCGATAGCGGGTCTGAGCTCAGCTACGTCAATATTCGCGAGAGCGCCGGCTGGTCGAAGGACGCCGGCGCGGCCGGTCCGAAAATGGCCGCGCTGATCGCCGCCAGCGCGGAGCCCGCGCCGGAGGTTGCCTTCATACCGCTGACCAGCGAGGGCGTGACGCTCGTTTACGGCAGAGGACGAACAGGCGATCGAAGCCGCCAGACTGCTGAAAGACCACCTCGACGTCACAGTGCTGATCAAGCCGCCCGGCGCGCTGGCGCCGCAACGGGTGACCGATTTCCCGGTGGTCAAGGGCGCCATCCGGCAGGCCAAGGGTTATCTCGGCGCCTTCGAACTCACCGTCGACGACTATGCCGCGCCCAACCCGTCCTCGCGCGGCGAACTTAAGTTTTGGCGCGGCGCGCAACGGCGCGATCTCGCGTTGCGACATCGTGCTCGACTTGTCAGGCGGGGCGTCATTGTTTCCCGCCGCCGATCTGCGCGATGGCTATTTGCGCGCCGATCCGGGCGACCCCGCCGCCGTGCTACGCGCGGTGCTCAAGGCGCGCGATCTCGTCGGCACCTTCGACAAGCCGCGCTACATTACATTCACCGAAGACCTGTGCGCGCATTCGCGCTCCAAGATCGTCGGCTGCCGCCGCTGCCTCGATCTCTGCCCGACCGGCGCGATAACGCCCAATGGCGATCACGTGGCGATCGATGCGCAAATCTGCGCCGGCTGCGGGCAATGCGCCGCCGCCTGCCCGACCGGCGCCGCGGCTTACGCTCTGCCGCCGTCCGATGCGAGCTTACGCAAATTGCGCGCGCTGCTTTCCGCCTACCGCGAGGCCGGCGGCAAGCAGGCGGTGCTGCTGTTCCATGACGCCGAGCACGGGTCCGAATTGATCGACGCGCTGGCGCGGCACGGCGACGGGCTGCCGGCGAACGTGCTGCCGGTGCAGGTCAACGAAGTCACGCAGGTCGGATTGGAATCGGTCGCTGCGGCGTTCGCCTACGGCGCCTCGGCGGTGCGCTTTCTTCTTCGCGCCAAGCCGCGCCACGATGTCGCCGGCCTCGCCAAGACCATCGCGCTGGCCGAGCCGATCCTCGCCGGGCTTGGGTTTGCCGGCGCGCGCGTCGCAGCAATCGAAACCGACGACCCGGACGCGCTCGGCAGCGCCTTGCGCGCCATCTCCGCCATGGACGGCGCGGCCAAGCCCGCCACCTTCTCCGCCGTCGGCCGCAAGCGCGACGTGGTGCGGCACACATTGCGCGAGTTGCACGCGGCGGCGCCTAGCCCGGTCGACATCGTGCCGCTGCCGCAGGGCGCGCCGTTCGGCACCGTCGAGGTCAAGGTCGAGGGCTGCACGCTGTGTCTTTCCTGCGTCTCGGCCTGCCCGACCGGCGCGCTGTCGGACGACCCCGAAAAGCCGATGCTGCGTTTCGCGGAGGACGCCTGCGTGCAATGCGGGCTGTGCCAGGCGACCTGCCCGGAGAAAGTCATCAGCCTGACGCCGCAGATCGACTTCCGCGCGGCAACCGCGTCGAGCCGCATCATCAAGCAGGAAGAGCCGTTCGAATGCATCCGCTGCGGCAAGCCGTTCGGCGTCAAGAGCTCGGTCGAGCGCGTGGCCGCCAAGCTCGAAGCCCAGCACTGGATGTTCAAGGACTCGAAAGCGCGGCTCGACGTCATCAAGATGTGCGCCGATTGCCGCGTCAACGCGATGGCGGCGGAGAATTTCGATCCCTTCGCCGCGCCCAAGCGCCCGGCCGCGCGCACCACCGACGATTATTTGCGCGAGCGCGAGCAAAAGGGCGAAAGTTAAGTCACTTCTTCATCGCCGCCTTTTGCAGAAACTCCACCAGCGCTTGGCGCTCCTCGGCCGAGCCGATCTTCTGCTCCGGCATCTTGGTACCGGGCGTATAGGTCATCGGGCCGACCTCGAACATCTTCGCCACCGTCTCCGGCGTCCACAAGATATTCATGCGCTTGAGCGCCGCGGAATAATGGTAGCCGGGCAGCGTGGCGATGCGCCGCCCGAAAATGCCGTGCAGGCTCGGCCCCGCTTTGTTGCCTTCGTCGGGCGAAAGCGTGTGGCAGGCGACGCAGGCGCGGAACACCTGCGCGCCGGGATCGCCGGCATAGGCCGCCAGCGGATCGTCGGGCGCGCCGACCACCACGGCGCCGATCGGCTCGCCGGAAATGGCGTCCCAGCGGCGGATGGTGCGGTCAGTGCCGCCGGTCAACAGCGTGCGGCTGTCCGGAAAGAACGCCACCGACCACACCGGCAGGCCGGGGCCAACCAATGTGCGCTCGAGCTTGCGCGAGTTGCGCTCGATCACCGCCACCGAACCGCGGATACCGGCGGCCGCTACAAGTTTGCCGTCGGGCGAGAGCGCGACCGCGATGATCGGCGTCGGCGACGCCTGCACGTCGCCGCGCAGTTCGCCCTGCGGCGTGAGAAAATAGACCTTGCCGTCGGCGCCGGCCGCGACGATTTCGCCGTCGGGCGCCACGGCCACCGAATTGAGCGGCGTCGGCAGATTGCGAACGCTGACGGCGCCGTCGGCAAGCCGCCATATACGCAAGGTCGCGTCGTAGCCGGCGCTCACCAGGTTGCGGCCGTTGGGCGTGAACGCGACGCCGTTGACGTTCTGCGCATTGCCTTCCAGCACGCGCGGCGCGCCGCCAGCAAGCGGCCACAGCCGCACGGTATGATCCCACGACGCCGAGGCCAGCCACTGGCCGTCGCCCGACACCGCCAGGCCGGCGATCGGGCCGGTGTGGCCGTCGAGCACGCGATCGGGCTCAGGTTTGCCTTGCGTCCAGATCGCGATGTGGGCGTCGGCGCCGGCGGTAACGATGCGGCCATCCTTGAGCCAGGCGACCGCGTTCACCGCGTTGTCGTGGAAGCGCATCACCTGCTCGGCGACGTTGCGGGTGAGCGACCAGCGGATCGCCGAAGTGTCGAAGCTGCCGGAAACGGCATGCGTGCCGTCGGGCGAAATCGCCAGCGCGCGCACCGGCCCGCCGTGGCCGCGCAATTGAGCCTGCGCCGCGGATGAGAGCGCAGCCAAAATCAGTCCAACGCAAAGACGACTAATCATCAGCGGGTTTCATCCCGAGCGCGGCGATGCGCGCGCGTGTCTCATGGTCGCGCAGTGCCGCCAGGAACGCCTGCACCGCCGGCCGCTCCTTGCGGCTTTCAACCAGCAGGAAATCGTAATGTTCCGGCGACAGCGGCAGGAACCCGAGACCATAGAGTTTCGCCACCGGTTCGATGGCGACGCCCCAGTCGGCGCGCCCTTGTGCGATCGCGGCGGCGACCGCGTTGTGCGATTTCGGCTGATTGGCGTAGCCGGACGGCCGCGCACCATCGAGCAATTTGTCGATCAGCACGCGGGTGCCGGCGCCGGCGTTGCGGTTGACCATCAGCGCCGCGCTATCCGCCAAAGCTGCCTTGAGACCGTCTTGCGCGCCACGCCCTTCGAAACGCTTGTCGCCAGGACGGAACAGAATGCCCTGCATGCGTTGCCAGCCGCGCACCAGTCGCAAGCCGGGCGTCGCCAGATGTACATTATACTGTCCGCTCGCCGGATCGATCAGGTGCACCGGCGCGATGTCGCATTCGCCGCGGCTCGCCGCCGCGACGCCGCCGAGACTGCCCACAGCAAGCGTGCGCGCGGAATAGCCGCGTTCGGCCAGCGCGCCCACCACCACGTCGAGCGCCACGTCGTGGCTGCCCATGATCACCAGATCGGGCGCGCGCGCGGCGCTGCCGATCAGCGTCACATCCACGATGCTGCCGGCATCGAGCGAGGAAGCGAGCGCGTCGATCGCGAGGAAACCGTCGGCCTGCGAGAAGCTCGTCACCGAGCCGGAGCCTTTGCCGGTCGGAAACGCGACCGGGCCGTCCTCGCTCTCGATCAGCGACACCAGCACGAATTCCCTGCGGCCGAGTTCGGAGGCGACGCGCACCGGCACACGCGCGGTCAATGTTTCGGCCGCCTCCGGCGGCAGGCCGGCGCGGGCGCGGATCACCGGCGCGACGAAAGCATGGAACGTGAAAATCGCCGAAGTGGGGAATCCGGGCAGCACGACGATCGGTTTGTCGCCGATGACGCCAAGGCAGAGCGGCTTGCCGGGCTTGAGTGCGACGCCGTGCACCAGAATGCCGGGCGAGCCGAGCTTCGAGACGATCGTGTGCGACAGATCGCCGGCGCCCTTCGAGGTGCCGCCCGAGAGCACGACCATGTCGCTTTGCTTAAGCGCGGCGCGCACGGCTTTTTCCAGCGCCGCCTCGTCGTCGGGAAAGGCGCCCATGGACAGCGGCTCGCCGCCGGCTTCGCTGATAGCCGCCGCGATGATCGCGCCATTGCTGTCGTAGACGCCCGCGGGCTTCAACGGCGCGCCGGGCGCCACCAGCTCGTCGCCGGTCGAGAGCACCGCCACCTTCGGCTTGCGTACCACTTCGACCTGCGCGAGCCCGCAAGCTGCCAGCATGCCTATTTCGCGCGAGCCGATGCGGGCGCCGCGCCGCAGCAGCGTCTCGCCGCGCGCAATGTCGGAGCCGGCATAAGAAATGAATTGCCCGGGCGCGGCGGCACGCCGCAGTTCGATCGCGGGCGCGCCCTGCTCGATCAACTCGGTCTGCTCGATCATCACCACCGCGTCGGCACCGCGCGGGATGACACCGCCGGTGGCAATGGCCGTGGCGGTGCCGCGCATAACCTCTAGCGCCGGCGCATCGCCGCAGGCGATAACTTCGGCGTTGAGGCGGAAGATTTTCGGGTTGCCGTCGCCGGCGCCGGCGGTATCGGCGGCGCGCAACGCGAAGCCGTCCACATTGGACCGGTCAAACGGCGGCGCATCGACCGCGGCAACGACATCGTGCGCCAGCACGCGCGTGAGCGCGGCTGCGAGCGGCACCGTTTCGCCCGCGAGCGGCTTGAGATCTATGCGTTTCTCGAAACGCGCGCGCGCCTCATCGGCCGACACGACTTCGAGGAACTGCTCCTGCCGCGCCGCCGCGCGCACGCGCGCCAGCAGCGCGGCGTTTTCGTCCGGTTTCGGCTTGCGGCTTTCGCTCATCGATCGCTTCTCACGGCCACGGCCTTACCTGAACCCGCGCGCCGGCGGAATAGCCTTCGCTGTCGGCCGGCACCAGCATCCATCCGTCGGAGCGCGTCAGCGCCGACAGCGGCAGATATTTCGCCGCCAGCGGCTCGACGTTATCGCCAGATCGACGGACCGGAACGACTTCGGCGAGGCCGACGGTGGATGTGACTTTGCGTGCGAGCGTGGCTGTCGATCCCGGGTCGCTGTCGTCGCCGGCGGCGAGCCGTGCCAACATCCACCGCCCGACCGTGAGCCAAACACCGAGCGCGGCATCGAGCCGTCCCGGCAACAGCAGCACCGGCCGCGTGCCGGCAAATCCGAACGCCGCGGTTTCGCCCGGCGTCAGCGCTAGGCCATGCACGAGGAGGCGGCCTTTGCGCGCCAGCGTCTGCACGCTTGTATCGTTACGCCCGCTGCCGGTGCCGCCGATGACGATGACGGCGTCGGTGCTTTCATCCGCCAGCGCTTCACTCAGCGCGCCGCTCGCTTCATCGGGCGCGCCGCCCAGGCGCGCAGCGTCGCTTGCGATCAGGTGCGCGGCGGCGTTGAGGATCGGATCGGCGCGAACCGCGACGACGCGCAACCTCGGCGCCCGCACGCTGATTTGCGCAACGTCGGCAGCGGCCAGCGCGGCAACATCGACGGCACGCAGGCGTTCGCCGGCGCGGCGCAGCGGCACGGCGGCATCGCAATCCGCGCCCGCCGGCAACACACCGTCGCCCGGATTGACCGGGGCGAGCGCCTCGGCGCGGCCGTTCGCGACCTTCACGGTGTCGAGCGCGGCGACACTATCGGCGCCCGCCGGCATCGGGTGGCCCGCTTCGACCAGCACCGGCATCTGCGCCAAGGGCGCCGGCGCATAGCCGCCCGCGTCGCGCGTCGGCTCGGCGCTGAGCGCCCAGCCGTCGATCAACGCGCGCGGGGCGGCAGGCTGCGTGGCGGCCACGACATCAGCCGCCAAGCGTCGCGCCCCAAGCCTGCCCGGGCGCAACCTGGCGCGGCACGACCGGCTTGACCTCCCGGTCGATCAGCGCCAGCACCTCGGCGAGCGGCGTCAGTCGCGCGATGCTCTGAATCGTCTCGGACGCCGCTGCCATATTCCTGCGCTTGACGTTGTTGCGGTGAACTTATTCAGTCTAGCCCAACGAGGCGGAAAGCGCATGAGCGAAACCACCATGAACCTGCGCGGCCTGAAATGCCCGCTGCCGGCGCTGCGGGTACGCAAGATGCTGTCCAGCCTCAACGCCGGGGATCTGGTCGTGGCGGAATGCACCGACCCGCTGACCACAATCGACATTCCGAACTTGTTGCGGCAGACCGGCGACACGCTGGAGGGCAAGGCGGAGGCAAAAGGCGTCCTCACCTTCCGCATCCGCAAGAAATAATTAAGCGGCTACTCCGCCGCGACCGAACTCTCGGGCCGCCGCTGCGCCTCGCCTGAGGCCGCAAAGGTACTGGCAAAACTTTCGAGGTCGGTGACGGTGACGCCTTTCACGGCATTGCCCTGGCGGCGGTTGTATTCGACGGTTTCCAACTCGGTCCAGAACGTGTCGTTGAGCCGATTGATCATGTTGAACATGGCCGACGCCAAAGTGATCTCGACGATCTCGGCGTCGCTGAACAGCCGCTTCATGGTGTCCCACAACGCCTTGTCGCTTTTGGCGGTGTTGCGCGTGACGGCTTCGCTCCAGGCGATTACCGCTTTCTCGCGCTCGTTGAACAGCGGGCTCGTCTTCCAGGTGTCGCCTTTCATCGCGGCGAGCTGCGCCTCGCTGACGCCGAGCGCCTGCCCGTAGATCGAGGTGTGGGTCGAGCAGTAATTGCATTCGTTGGTCATCGAAGTCTTGACGGTCGCGAGATTGCGCAGTTTGACGTCCGACACCGCGCCGACATTGGGCTGGCGCACGGCGGCGACAAAACCGATGAACCAGCGCGCGAGATATGGCGTGTGCGCCGACAAGATGCGCAACAGATTGGACGAGCGGCCGAGCAGCTTAGTCGAGCCGGCGAGCGTATCCTTGGCGACGCCGGTGGCGTCTTGATCGGACAGACCGGGCAGGCGCTGGCTCATGGCATTTCTCCCTGTTGTTTGCCGGGATGCTAGCGGTTTTCCAAAGCGGCCGAAAGCGTGCCGCTCAGGCAATGCGTAGCGCCGCCCGCCCGGTAACTTTTCCGCGCTCGACCAAATCGTGCACGGCTTCGGCCTCGGCCAAGGGCCGGATGACGGTCACCAGCGGCGACACTTCGCCGCGCGCCACCAAGTCGCAAGCCTCCAGTATCTCGGCGCGCGTGACATAGCGGCTGCCCAGGATCGCCTGCTCCTTGGTCAGCATATCGCGCGCCGGCACGTTGAACGGTCGCGCCGCGCCGCCGAGAATAACCATGCGGCCGCGCTGGCCGAGCGCCCTGACAGCGGCTTCCTGCGTCGCGGTGGTGGAGACGTAATCGACAACGACGTCGACGCCCTTGCCGTGGGTCAGATCGCGCAACGCCTCGACCACGTCGCCGTCGCGCGGATTGACCACCTCGTCGGCGCCGGCCTTGCGGCAGGCGTCGAATTTATCGGCCGCCGTATCGACCGCGATCACCCGCGCATTGGCCCATTTCGCCATCATCACCTGATGGATGCCGAGCCCGCCGCCGGCGCCGATCACCGCCACCGTCTCGCCGCCTTTGATCTGCGCGCGGCGCAGCACTTTGTAAGGCGTCGCCAATGCGTCGGTGATGACGCCCATTTCCGCCGGACGCGCCTTATAGTCGAGCCCTTCCGGATATTTAATGAAGATGTGCGCGGGCAGCTTGATGTATTCGGCATAGCCGCCGTCGCATTCCAGCCCGACATTGCCGCCGCCATTGGTGCAAAGCGGCTCGAGCGTGGTCAGGCAATAGCGGCAGTGGCCGCAGTTGAGATAAAAAAATGAGGTGACGCCGTCGCCCACCTGCAGCGTCGAAACGCCGGCGCCGAGCGCGACGATTTCGCCCGTGATCTCGTGGCCGATGATGCGCGGAAACTCGATTTTGCGGCGGCCGGCCTTGGCGTGCTGGATGGTGAGCCCCGCGCCGCAGGTGAAAACGCGCGCCACCGCCTCGCCCGGAGCGGGCGTCGGATCCGGCACCGTCACCATCTCGAACGGGGTGTTCGGCCCCCGCAGCACCATCGCTTTCATTACAATGCTCCCGTCCGTCGAACCGCCTTGCCATGTCATATCGATTGCCGGAGATTGGCAAGACGCTCGCAAACATCCGGGGCAGCAATGATCAATGCAGCGATGGTGGGTCTCGGCCGCTGGGGCCAGACGGTTCTCGGTTCAATCCAGGGCAAAAGCGGCCGCTTGCGCATCGTGCACGGCGTCACCAAGGAGCCCGAGCTCGCGCGCGAACTGGCGGCGAAACATGGCTTCCGGTTGTCCACCGATCTGAAAGACGCTGTCGCCGACCCGGACGTGCAGGCCATTTTGCTCGCCACGCCGCATTCTTTGCATGTCGAACAGGTGCGAATGGTGGCGGCTGCCGGCAAGCCGGTTTGGTGCGAAAAACCGCTGGCGCTTACGCGCGCCGAGGCCGAACGCGCGGTCGCCGCGGTGCGCGCGGCCGACGTGCCGCTCGGCTCAGGCAACAACAAGCGCTGCTTTGCCTCCATGCGCGAACTCAAACGCGTGGTGGAGGCGGGCGAGATCGGCAAGGTCATGCATATCGAGGGTCATTTTTCCAACGAGCACTCGACGCGCGTCTCCGGTGGCTGGCGCGACGACCCGGCCGAATCGCCGGGCGCCGGCATGACCGGCGCCGGCCTGCACGTGCTCGACGCCTTTATCAATCTTGTCGGGCCGATCAGTTACGTCGATGCGCGTAGCATTGCGAAGAAAGTCCCGCCCGATCCGCGCGACGTGGTCGCCGTGCTTTGCGAGTTCGCGGGCGGCGCCACCGGACTGATGGCGACCGTGCGCGCCGCGCCGGTTTACTGGCGCTGCGCCGTGTTCGGAACCGACGGCATGGCGGAAGCGCGCGGCGAAGATACGCTGATCGTCGGCAAGATCGGCGGGCCGACGGAACAGAAAACTTATCCGCACGTCGATTCGCTGCGCACGCTCTTGGAAGCCTTCGCCGACGCGATCGAAGGCAAGGCACCATTCCCCGTTAAGCCCGAGCAGATGCTGGACGTGATCGGCGCCTTCGAGGCGATCATCACCTCGCTCGAAAAGGGCGCGCCGGTAAAACTCGCGCATTAGGCGGCGAGCCGCCGCGCCACCTTCATGCGTGACACGCTGTCGCCGGCGAGGTGGTTCCAGATAAAGGCGTCGCGCACCAATTTGTCGGTGTGCTGGTCCATGTGGCAGCCGTTAGCGCCGCGCACCTCCATGTAGAGCTCCGACACCTCGTTCACTACGTCGCAGGAATAGTTCATCGCGAGGCCAGCGTTGCGCGAGTGGATTTTCATGTCGTGCTCCCAGGCGACCCGCATCACGAACGAACGCAGCGCCTCGGTCAGCATGAACATCTTGTTGATCTGCAACTGCACGTTCTGCTGCGCCCACAGCGGCTGGCCGCCCTGCTTCTCGCTCTTGGCGCAGTTCAGCGCGGTGGTGCAGGCGTCGTCGCAAATGCCGAGGCCGTTGGCGGCGAGCTCCAGGTCGCCGAACAGATCGCCGCCGGTAGTGTCGCCGCCCGAGCCCCCGGTCTTGCGGATCGCGCCGCCGACGTCGCCGACCACATTGGCGTGCGGCACGCGCGCGTTCTCGAAGATCATCTCGCCGTTCTGGTAGAAGCGCCAGCCGCTTTTGTTGAACACTTTGCCGATACGGAAGCCGGGTGTGTCGCTCGGCACCAGAAACAGGGTCGTGCCCTGCTTGGGCGGCACGCTCGCGTCGGTGCGCGCATCGATGAAGAACAGCTTGCCGATCGGCGCGTTGGCGATAAACGCCTTCTCGCCGTTGAGGATCCATTCGTCGCCCTTGCGCTCGGCGCGCAGCTTGATGCCGGTCTTGGGATCGTCCTGCGGCATGCGGTTGTCGGAGCCCGCGCTTGGCTCGGTGATGCCCTTGCCGAGCACCCAGGTGTCGTCGGCGACGAAACCCGGCAGGAAGCGCTGCTTCTGCTCCTCGTTGCAGCTCGCCGAGATCAAATGGCTCCATTTCCAGTTCTGGCTGAAGGCCTTGGAGATCGCGCTGTCGGCTTTGGCGAGTTCGGTCATCACCAGCGCTTGCGTGACGAAATCGGTGCCCTGCCCGCCCCATTCCTTCGGCACCGCCATGGTGCGGAAGCCGAGCTTGGAGCCTTTCTTGATGATCTCCCAATCCCAGGTCTCGCGCGCGGTGTCGATGGCGTCGCGCGCGAGTGAGAGCGGGCGGATCTCCTCGTCGGCGAATTTGCGCGCCGCCATCTGCCAGGAGCGCTGTTCGTTGCTCAGAGTAAAGTCCATGGGAGCATCCTCACTTGAAACGTTTGGTTATTCGCCGGCCAGCGCCATCGCGCGGCTGCCCGTGCGCCGGTAACCGGCGAGCACTTCCGCGATGCGCAGCTTGGCGTCGGTATTGCCGTCGCCCGAGTGCTGGCAAACGCGGGCGTCGTGGATGTATTTGTGCAGCGGCATGTCGCGCATGACGCCCATGGCGCCGAAAATCTCCGCCGCGTCCTTGGTCGCCTGCATGATCGCCTCGGACGCGAATACCTGCGCGACGGTCTGCAACGGCAGATCGGGCAGGCTGCGGTCGGCCATCGCCTCGGGATGGTCGGACGCCCAGGCCGCCTGCCAGATGGCTGAGCGCGCGACCTCCAGCCGGATCGCGATCTCGGCGAGTTTGGTGCCGATCGCCTGGTGCTCGATCAGCGGGCGGCCGCCCTGCACGCGCAAATGCGCGTAATCGAGCGCGGCTTCGTAAGCCGCGCGCCCGACGCCGAGATTAAGCGCCTGCGCCAGCGGGTTGCCGCGGCCGGGCGCCTCCGCGCCGCTCAGGAGCGCCGCCGCGTCGTCGCCGAGCAGGTTGCCGGCCGGCACTTTGCAGTCCTTGAACGTGACCTCGCCGCAGGCGCCGTGCTGCCAGGCCCTGTCGTGCGCGCGCACGCTCATGCCCGGCGCATCCGCCGGCACCAGCAGGACGTTGGCATGCGGGCGTCCGGGAATTTGCACCAGCACGGCGAACAGTCCGGCGATCGGCGCGTTGGCGACGCAATCCTTGGCGCCGTTGACGATGAAATCATTGCCGGACTTGGCTGTCGTGGTCTTCACCGCAACGTCCGCAGTCGTCGGCCGGTGATAGTTGACGCCAAGCCGCGTATCGGTGCCGCCCTCGCGGCCGGCGAAGGCGAGATGATAACGGTCGCCGTTCAAGAGCTTCGGCAGGAAGGCGTCGCGCTGGGCATCACTCATGCATTGGTCGATCAATACATGCGCGAGCCGCGAGCTTTCCGACAGCACGGCGGCAATATCAGCGTCGCCGGCGGCCAATTCCTCAGTCACGATGCACGACGTGAGCGCGTCAGCGCCGGCGCCGCCACGCTCCTCGGATAAAGCGAGCGTGCGCAGGCCCAATTGCGAGGCGGCGTCGATCTGCGCCAGCAACAGGCTGCGGTCGTTGACGTCGAGCCGCTCCGCCTTGAGCGCGACGGGCTTGATCTCGCGCGTGACGAAGTCGCGCACCGTGTCGCGGATTTCCAGTTGTTCGGAGCTGAGCTGAAGACTGTACATGACGTTGCCTGTTTCGGGTTCGTTATTGCCGGACGGCCGCCGCGATGGCGTCGCCCATCTCCTGGGTGCTGGCGTTGCCGCCGAGATCCTTGGTCAAGTGTTTGGCTTCGGTGACGACTTTGTCGATCGCCGCCTGCATCAAACCGGCGGCGGCGATGGCTTTGGCGTCGTTGTGCTTGCGGCCGAGCCAGCCCAACAGCATTTGCGCCGACGTGATCATGGCATAAGGATTGGCGATGTTGCGGCCCGCGATGTCGGGCGCCGAGCCGTGCGTCGCCTGCGCCATCGCCTGCTTTTCGCCGACGCAGAGCCCGGGCGCCAGACCCAGGCCGCCGACCAGCCCTGCGCCGATGTCGGTCAAGATGTCGCCGAACTGGTTGGTGGTGACCACCACGTCGTATTGCTGCGGCGCCATCACCAATTTCATCGAAATGGTGTCGATCATCGCCTCTTCGAAGGTGACGTCGGGATATTCGCGCGCGACCTTGCGGCATTCCTCGGCGAACATGCCGCAGGCGAGCCGATAGACCGGCTCCTTGTGCGCGGCGGTGACTTTCTTGCGCTTGCGCGTGCGCGCGATCTCGAAGGCCTCGCGCGCCACCCGGTTCGATCCTTTGCGCGTGATCACGCGCATGGCGACGGTGATGTCCTCGTTCGGCCGGAATTCCGGCGCGCCCGCCACCACCGTTTCGGAATAAAGCATGCCCTCGGAGATTTCGCGCAAAAAAACGATGTCGACGTCCTTGTGGATCGACTTGATGCTCGGGTAGGAGCGCGACGGCCGGATGGCGCCGAACAGTTCGTAGCGTTTGCGCACCGGCGGCATCACCCAGGTCGCGTCGTTGCGCGGATAGGCGGCATGCCCGATCGGGCCCATGATCCAGCCGTCGAGCTTCCACAACGCCGCCTCGGTCGACGACGGAAGCGTCTTGCCTTCCAGCTCATGGCCCGCCTTGCCGATCGGCAAAGGCTGCCAATCGATGGCAAGGCCCGAGCGCGCTGCCGCCGCTTTCACCACCTTGACGGCCTCGGGCACGACTTCAAGACCGATGTCGTCGCCGAGCAGAATGCCAATTTTCAAGTCGGAATCTCCTGGCAGACGCGGATGAGCGGGAATTCGGAAGGAAACCATAGTGGGTGCGCGCCGCCCACATCTTGCGCTTTGTCAAGCTAGCGCCGCGATGATCCCTGGCGCAACCGCCGTCCGGGCATGGGCATATTGCACGGCCAACCGGCACATCCGCTAGCTCGCCATGAAACCGCCGTCCACCGCCAGCGTCTGGCCGGTGATCGACGCCGCGCCGGGGCTCGCGAGGAAAACGACGGCGGCGGCGACGTCCTCCGGCGTGATGAACCGCCCGGTCGGAATACGCGCGAGCATACGCTCGCGCGTCGCCTCGTCGTACATCGCTGCGCGCGACGGCGTGAGCGCCGTGCCCGGCGCGATGGCGTTGACCCGGATATTTTGCGCGATCCATTCGATCGCCAGCATGCGCGTCATCTGGATCAACCCGCCTTTGGCGGTGCCATAGACCGTGCGGCCGGCAAAGCCGGTCATGCCGTGGGTTGAGGCGATATTGATGACGCAGCCGGAACGGCCGGCGGCCATGCAACGCGCGGCGTAGTTGCGCGCCATGAAGTAGGCACCCTTGAGATCAGTGTCGACTACGTCGTCCCATTCCGCCCAGGTCACGTCGAGCGCCGACTTGACCAGCGTGCGGGCGGCATTGTTGACCAGCACGTCGACCTCGCCGAAGGCGTCGGCCGCGGCGGCAAGCGTTTGCGCGATATCGGCTTCGATACGCAGATCGAGCCGCACCGGCACCAGCTTGCGCCCCTGCACGGCGGGGTCGCGCAACAGCGCGTCGAGCCGCGCAATATCGCGGCTGGTGACCGCGAGATCGTAGCCCGCTTGCGCCAGGCCGCAGGCGATGGCGTATCCGAGGCCGGTCGAGGCTCCGGTGACCAAAGCGGTGCGGTTAGCGGGCGATGTCATCGTGGGTGATCCATTCCCGTTCAGCGCCCCGCCGCGTAGCCCTGCATGCCGCGCGGATTGGCCGCCGCGCGTCGCCGGTTGCCGACGCGCGAGGCCGCCGTCAGGCGGCCTTCCGACCAATCGGGCGCCACCTCGACCGTGTGGCCGCGGCGGCGCAATTCCTTGATCGTGTCCGCCGGCAGCCGGCCCTCCACCACCAGCACGCCCGGCCGCGCCTCGCGCGGCCAGAACGACGCCGGGAAATGCTCGGAATGCCAGGCCGGAGCGTCGATCGCCTCCTGCAGGTTCATCTTCGCGTGCACGTGGCGCAGGAAAAACTGCGCGGTCCATTGGTCCTGCTGATCGCCGCCGGGCGAACCCCAGGCGAGGTAGGGCTCGCCGTCACGCAGCGCCATGGTCGGCGTCAACGTCGTGCGCGGCCGTTTTCCCGGCGCAAGCGAGGCCGGATGGCCCTCGTCGAGCCAGAACTGCTGCGCGCGCGAGCCGAGGCAGAAGCCGAGCTCAGGAATCGTGGGCGAGGATTGCAGCCAGCCGCCCGAGGGCGTCGACGACACCATGTTGCCTGCCTGATCGATGATGTCGAAATGCACGGTGTCGCCGCGCATGGCGCCGGCGCTGTCGAGCTTGGCGTCGTCGACCGCGATGACGCCCGGATCGTGCCTATCGTCGTGCGTCCATATCTTGCCGACCGTCGGCTCGCCCGCACCCGCCACCACTTTGCGCGCGCCAGCCGGCACGCGGATCGGCAACTCTTTGCCGAAGCCTTTGATGGTTCCCGGCCGCTGCTCGAGCGAAGCCGTGTCGCCGATGAGCTTGCGCCGCTCGGCATTGTAGGCCTCCGACAGCAGTGTCTCCTCGGGCACCTTGGCGAATTTCGGATCGCCGTAGAATTTCTCACGGTCGGCAAAAGCGAGCTTGGTGCATTCGACCACCGTGTGGATGAAGTCGGCGCTCGCCGGATCGGCGCCGTCGAGAGAAAAACCGCGCAGCAGCGCGAGCTGCTGCAGCATCACCGGCCCCTGGCTCCAGAACCCGCCTTTGCAGACGGTATAGCGGCCGTATTCGAGCGTCGCCGGCGGCTCGATGGTCGGCTGCCAGCGCGCCATGTCGTCGGCCGTGAGCACGCCGCGGTGGCGCTCGCCGCTGGTGTCCATGACCTCCTGCGTGCGGCAGAATTTGTCAATCGCCTCGGCGATAAAGCCGCGCGACCAGCATTCGCGCGCTTTTTCGATCTGGCGCTCGCGGTCGCCGCCGGCGCTTTCGGCTTCGCGCAGGATGCGGCCATAGGTGTCAGCGAGCGTGCGGTTGGCGAACATCGTGCCCGGCGCCGGCACTTTGCCGCCGGGCAAATAGATCGCCGCCGAAGTCGGCCAATGCTCGCGGAACAATTGCTCGACCGTGCCGATGGTGGCGCTGGCGCGCTCGACCAAAGGATGGCCGTCGCGCGCGTAGGAAATCGCCGGTGCCAGCACGTCTGAAAGACGCAGTGTGCCGTAGTCGCGCAGCAGCAGCATCCAGGTCTCGAACATGCCCGGCACGCAGGCCGCCAGCAGCCCGGTGCCCGGCACCAAATCGAAACCAAGCCCGCGGTAGTGTGCGATGGTGGCCGCCTGGGGCGCCGGCCCCTGCCCGCAGATCACCTCGACCTTGCCCCCACCCTGGCCCTTGCGCACGTCGTGCACGATCACCGGCACGTCGCCGCCCGGCCCGTTGAGATGCGGTTCGACCACCTGCAGCGTGAAGGCGGTGGCCACCGCGGCGTCGAAGGCGTTGCCGCCTTTTTCCAGCACGCTCATGCCGACGGCGGTCGCAATCCAATGCGTCGAGGTGACGACGCCGAAGGTGCCCTCGATCTCGGGGCGCGTCGTGAAAGGGTTGGGATTTATTTTTGAAACCATGGGTTCCCGCTAGCGCAAGTGGCACGCCACCATCTGGCCCGGTTTGACCTCGCGGAGCAATGGGGTCTCCGACCGGCAACGGTCGAAAACATAAGGGCAGCGGGTGTGGAAGTGGCAGCCCGTGGGCGGATTGATCGGGCTCGGCACGTCACCTTGCAGCACGCGTTTCTGGCGCTTGACGCGTGGATCGGGCACCGGTACCGCCAATAGTAATGACTCGGTGTAGGGATGCAGCGCGCGCGTGAACAGCGTGCGCTTGTCGGTGTATTCAACGATGCGGCCGAGATACATCACGGCGATGCGGTGGCTGATGTGCTCGACCACCGCTAGGTTGTGCGAGATGAACAGATAGGCGAGCCCCATCTCGCGCTGCAGGTCCATCATCAGGTTGAGCACCTGCGCCTGGATCGAGACGTCGAGCGCCGACACCGGCTCGTCGCCGACGATCAGCTTCGGCTGCAGCGCGAGAGCGCGGGCAATACCGATGCGCTGGCGCTGCCCGCCCGAAAACTGGTGCGGATAATTGTCCATCTGCGCCTTGCGCAGGCCCACGCGATCGAACAATGCGGCCACGTGCTTTTTCACGTTGGCGCCGCGCGCGGTGCCATGCACGCGCATCGGCTCGGCCACGATGTCGCCGGCCGACATGCGCGGATCGAGCGAGGAGAACGGGTCCTGGAAGATGATCTGCATTTGCCGGCGGTAAGGCCGCAGCTCGGTCTTGCTCAAATGCGTGATGTCGCGGCCGTCGATGCGGATGCTGCCGCCGGTCGGCTCGATCAGCCGCAAAATGGTGCGGCCGACGGTGGATTTGCCGCAGCCGGATTCGCCGACCAGGCCGAGCGTCTCGCCTTGCGCGATCGTAAAGCTGACGCCGTCGACGGCAAACACGGTTCCGCCGGCGCGCTGCAACAGGCCCTTGCGAACGGGAAAATGTTTCTTGAGGTCGCGCACTTCGAGCACAGCCGGGGTGGACGCGTCAGCCATCGCGGCCCCCGAACAGTTCGGCCGAGCGCCAGCACGCCGCCCAATGGCGCGGCCGCTTTTCCTCGTAGGGCGGATATTCGGCCCGGCAGCGGTCCTCGGCGTATGCGCAACGCGGCGCGAACACGCATCCCGCCGGCAGGCCGGTCAGCGCCGGCACCATGCCGAGGATTTCTTGCAAGCGGCCGGACGCGCCCTCTTGCTCGCCGCGCATCAGGTCGAGCCGCGGGATCGAGGCCATCAGTCCCTGCGTGTAAGGATGCTGCGGCCGCGCGAACAGCTCGTCGACCGGCGCCTCCTCCACCTTGCGCCCGGCATACATCACGATGACGCGCTGCGCGGTTTCCGCCACCACGCCGAGATCGTGCGTGATCAGGATGATGGCGGTGCCGAGTTTGCGTTGCAGGTCCAATATAATGTCAAGGATCTGCGCCTGGATGGTGACGTCCAACGCCGTGGTCGGCTCGTCGGCGATCAGCACTTTCGGATTGCAGGCGAGCGCCATGGCGATCATGGCGCGCTGGCGCATGCCGCCGGACAGTTGATGCGGATATTCGCGCGCCCGCTGCGCCGGCTCCGGAATACGGGCCAGCCGCAGCATGTCGATCGCCTTCTCCCAGGCCTGCTGGCGGGAGATATTCTCGTGCAACAGCAAGACTTCCGCGATCTGGCTGCCGATGGTGAGCACCGGATTGAGCGAGGTCATCGGCTCCTGGAAGATCATCGCCATGTCTTTGCCGCGCACGCCGCGCATGGCCTCCTCGCTGAGCGCGAGCAAATCGACGCCGGCAAGTAAAACCTTGCCGCCGGCGATGCGGCCGGGCGGATCGGGCACCAGCCGCATCAAGGAGAGCGCGGTGATGCTCTTGCCGCAACCGGATTCGCCGACGATCGCCAGCGTCTCGTGTTCGGCGAGCGCGAAGCTGACGCCGTCCACGGCCTTCACCACGCCGTGGCGCAGGTCGAAATAAGTGCGCAGCCCGTCGACCACCAGCAACGGAGCCTGGTTCGCAATATCGGCCGGCGCCGGGGCACCGGTTGCGCGTTCGCTGGTCGCGACGGTCATGGCGCGTGCGACGACATCAGTTGCGCAGCCGCGGGTCGAGGATGTCGCGCAGCGCGTCGCCCAACAAATTGGTGCCGAACACCGCAAGGCTGATGGCGACGCCCGGAAAGATCACCAGCCAAGGTGCCGTGTGCACATATTCGGCGGCTGATTCCGACAGCATGCGGCCCCAGGACGGATGTGGCTCCGGCACGCCGAGGCCGAGGAACGACAGCGAGGCTTCGGTCAGGATGGCGGCGCCGAGTTGCGCGGTCGCGATCACGATCAGCGGCGCCAGCGTGTTGGGTAGCACGTGGCGCACGGCGATGCGGAATTCGCTCATGCCGACGGCGCGCGCGGCTTCCACAAAGGGCTGTTCGCGCAGCGTCAGCGTGTTGGAGCGAACGACGCGCGCCGTGTAAGGGATGAGCGGGATGGCGATGGCGACGATGGTATTGTCGAGCGCGGGGCCGAGCGCCGCCGCCATCACCAGCGCCAGCACCAAAAGCGGCACCGCCTGCAGCACGTCCACGATGCGTTGGATGACGAGATCGACCCAGCCGCCGAGATAGCCGGAGGCAAGGCCAAGGATGACACCGAACACGCAACCAAGCGAGGTCGAGCCGAGACCCACCGCCAGCGAAATACGCGCGCCATAGACGATGCGGCTGTAGATGTCGCGGCCCATCTGGTCGGCGCCCAGCCAATGCGCGTCGCTCGGCGGCGCCAGCGTAATGAGAGAATTGGTGCGGATCGGATCGAAGGACGTTATGAAATCGGCAAATACGGCGGCGAACACGAAGATCAGCATGATGACGGCGCCGATGACGCCGAGCGGATGAGAAGCGGCGTGATATCGGATTTTCGACCACACGCTGTCCGTGCGCGCTGTATCGGCGGGCCCCGGAACGATGTCGATGCTGGCCATTCGCGCTGCCCTCAAGAATACTTGATGCGCGGATCGAGCGCCGCGTAAAGCAGATCGACCAAGAAGTTAATCGACACCGCGACCACCGCGATAAACATCACCAGGTTCTGCACGATCGGATAGTCGCGCCAGCGGATCGCCTCGACCAAGAAGCGCGCGACGCCCGGAATATTGAACACCGTCTCGGTCACGATCAGCCCGCCCATCAGGAAGGCGGCCTCGATGCCGATCACGGTGACCACCGGCAGCACCGCGTTGCGCAAGGCGTGGTGGTAGTTGACGTTCTGGTCGGAGGCGCCCTTGGCGCGCGCGGTGCGGATGTAATCCTGCCGCAGCACTTCCAGCATCGAGGAGCGGGTGAGCCGCATCACCAGCGCCGATGAGCGGAAGCCAACCGCCGCCGCCGGTATGCTGAACATCCACAAGGCGCTCCAGAAGCCCTGCGGCGCATCGTTGTAGATCGGGATGGTGCCGAAATAGCGCACGAACGCCATTAGGATCAGCAGGCCGAGCCAGAATGCCGGCATCGATAGTCCGCTCAGGCTGATCACCCGCAAGACGTAGTCGAGCCAGGAGTTTTGCTTCACTGCACTGATAACGCCTAGAGGTACGCCAAACACGATGGAGAACAGCAGAGCAAGTCCCGCGAGCTTGGCGGTGATCGGAATACGCGGCAGGATTTCCTGCAGCGCCGGCTTCTCCGACACGTAGGAATAGCCGAGATCGCCGCGCGCCAGCCCGCCGATCCAGGCCGCGTATTGCACGACGATCGGCTTATCGAGCCCCAGTTCCTTTTCCAGTTTGCCCTTCTCGGCCACGTCGATCATGCCGGCCGAATCGAACAAGATGTCCGCGATGTTGCCGGGCACTACCCGCAGCATCGTGAACACCAGCACGGAAATTCCGAACAGCGTCAGGAGCATCAAGAAGAAGCGCCTGATCAGATAACTGCCCACCATGGCCTCCCGACTTGCGCGGGGCTGGCGCTTATTTATCCAGCCAGATGTCCTCGTAGCGGTAGCCGTTGTAGGCGCTGTTGCTCTCGATCGTCATGTTCTTGACGTAGGGCTTCCAGCAGGTGCCGGTGCGGGCGTGGAACAGGATCGGCCGCGCCACGTCCTCCTGGATCTTCTTGTCGATTTCCCAGACCAGCTTCTTGCGCTTGGCGACATCGGTTTCGGCCGATTGCTGATCGAACAGCTTCTCCAGTTCCTTATTGCAATAATGCGTGTAATTGCGCTCCGACCCGCAGGAATAATTTTCGTAGAACGCCTGGTCGGGATCGTCGATGCCGTTGCCGGTCAGATTGAGGCCGACCGTGTAGTCGCTGCGCGCGACCTTGGCGAACCAGGAGCTGGATTCCACCGGATCGAGCTCGGCATCGATGTAGATGCTCTTGAGCTGATCGATGAGCACCGCGGCGGGATCGCGATAGGTCGCGAGATTACGCGTGGACACCTTGATCTTGAGCGGCTTGTCCGGCCCATAGCCCAGCTTTTTCATGATCGCCTGGGCCTGCTCGCGGTCCCGCTTGACGTCGCCATAGCCGGGAATCGTCTTGAGGATGTCCGGCGGTAGGCCCCAGACGCCTTCCGGCGGCGGCAGCAGCGAGCCGCCTTGGTCGCCCTGCCCCTGCAAGATGATGTCGATGAACGATTTGCGGTCGAGCGCCAGCGCCATGGCCTTGCGCAGTTCCGGATTGCTGAACGGCTCCTTGTCGCGATTGACGATGAGATTGGTGCTGACGTTGATCGGTTTGATTTCGCAGATAGCGGTCGGGTCCTGCTGCTTGATGTCCTTGATCAGCGCCGCGGTCATCTCGGTCGGGAAGGTCATGTCAACCTTGCCGGCGACAAAGGCAAGCACCGCGGTCGCGCGGTTTTTGATGATGGTGTATTCGATGCCGTCGAGATAGGGCAGACCCTTTTTCCAATAGTCCGGGTTCTTAGCGAGCGTGATCGACTCGTTCTGCTTCATCTCGACGAACTTGTACGGGCCGGTGCCGATCGGATGCGTGCGCATCTGCGCGGCGGTCACGTGGCAGGGATAGATCGGCGTGTAGCCGGAGGCGAGCATCGCCAGCAGCGAAGGCTGCGGCCGCTTGAGATGAAAGGTCGCCTCGTAGTCGCCGTTGATCGAAACGTCGGAGACGAACTCGTACCAATCCTTGCGCGGATTCTTGCGGAACTTGTCCTGCGCCTTGCCTTGCAGCAGGTCGAAGGTGCACTTCACGTCCTTGGCCGTGAATGGCACGCCGTCGTGCCATTTGACGCCCTGCCGCAGCTTGAACGTGAGCGCGGTGTTTGCCTTGTCCCAGGCCCAGCTCGTAGCCAGTTCCGGCACGATGGTGTCGATGCTGGTTTGCGGCTTGTGCTGATCGTAGATGATCAGGTTGTTGAATATGCCCATAGCGGGGGCGTTAACCGAGAACGTCGCCTCCTCGTGAATGGAAAGGCTGGGCGGCGTCTCGCGGTGGTAGATTTTCAGAATTCCGCCGTGCTTGGGCTCCGCGGCCTGCGCGGTGCAGAGCGTGAGGCATGCGAGCAATGCCGTCGCCAGTGCGACAAATTTGGTTCCCATTGGATCCTCCCCAGAAAGCGTGGCCGACGCGGCCGTGGCCGGCCGGCAGCCCATTTTTTGCTTGTTATGACTGCAACGCTACCCGGTATGGTAGCCCCGATCAACTCGCCAATAATGGCTCGGTCGGCGCGATTTGGAGCCGCTTGCCAATAGTCCCCCCGCACCGCACGATGGCCTCATGCAGGCGCCCGCCATCGCGTAGCAAGCCGGAGCGGCAATGGTGACTGAGAGCGATAACATTGTCGCCGAAACGGCGGCGCGGATATTTGCCGACCTTGCCGATCCTCAAACGATCAACCGCGCCCGCGACGCAAGCTGGAGGGCGCCGTTGTGGCGCGCCTTGTCGGACGCGGGCCTGCCACTTGCCTGGGTGCCGGAAAAATTGGGCGGCGCCGGCGCGAGCCTCGCCGACGGCTTTACGATCCTCGGTGCCGCAGGCCGCTGTGCGCTGCCGGTTCCGCTCGCCGAAACGCTGCTCGCCGGATGGCTGCTGGCGCGCGCCGGCATCAAGGCGCCGGCGGGCGCAATGACCGTCGCGCCGGCCCGTCCGCGCGACCGCATTACGTGGAACGCCGACGGCACGTTGAGCGGACGCGCCAACGGCGTGCCCTTCGCCAAGGAGTGCGAACACATCGCGGTCCTCGCCGCCGGCGAACATGGCGAGCACATTGCATTGGTGAAGACCGCCGATTGCCACATCGCCGAAGGAAAAAATCTTGCCGGCGATTCTTCGGACAGCGTGACCTTCGACAAGGCCAAACCGATTGCCAGTGCGGCGTCGCCGTTCGATCTATCCGCGCTGATGTTGATGGGCGCCACGTTGCGCAGCATGCAGGCCGCCGGCGCGCTTGAGACGATCCTGTCGCTCAGCGTCGCCTACGCGAATGAGCGCGTCGCCTTCGAGCGCAAGATCGGAAAATTCCAGGCCGTTCAGCAGAACCTCGCGCGCCTTGCCGGCGAAACCGCGGTCGCGCTTGCAGCCGCCGGCTCGGCCGCCGACACCATCGCGCATGCGGACGCGTTCAATGACACCGTCCTGCTCGAAGCGGCGTCCGCCAAAGTCCGTACCGGCGAGGCCGCCGCTGAAGGTTCCGCTATCGCGCACCAGGTGCATGGCGCCATCGGCTTTACCAACGAGCACGTGCTGCACCGCTTCACGCTGCGCCTACTTTCGTGGCGCGACGATTTCGGCAGCGAGAGCTACTGGGCGGCGGCGCTCGGCGACATGGTCGCCAGGCACGGCGCCCATCAATTCTGGCCGATGCTGGCGGCGCGCTAGGTTTTGCCATGACCAACCAACTGCGTTTCGATCAGATCAGGTTGCCGCCCGCGTGCGAAAACCTTCGCAAAGAAGTGCGCGCCTTCATCGCCGAGGAAGTCGCCGCCGGCACCTTCATGCCCGACCGGCCCGGCCACGGCGACAGCCATAATCGCGAATTCAGCAAGCGGGTCGGCGCCAAGGGCTGGATCGGTATGACTTGGCCGAAAAAATACGGCGGGCACGAACGCAATTTTCTCGAACGCTACGTCGTCACCGAGGAATTCCGCGTTGCCAACGCGCCGGTGCGCCTGCACTTCGTGGCGGACCGACAGAGCGGCCCGATCTTGCTCAAATACGCGCCCGAGCACATCAAGCAGGATATTCTGCCGCGCATCTGCCGCGGCGAACTGTGCTTCGTCATCGGCATGAGCGAGCCGAACTCCGGCTCCGACCTGTTCGCCGCCAAGGCCAAGGCGACCAAGACCGACGGCGGCTGGAAGATCAACGGCTCGAAAATCTGGACCAGCAACGCGCATATCGCCGATTACATGCTCGGCCTGTTCCGCACCTCGCCGCCGTCCAATGAAAACCGCCGCCACGGCCTCACGCAATTCTTGGTCGATATGAAATCGCCCGGTATCACGGTCAATCCGATTATTCAGATGACCGGCCAGCACGATTTCAACGAGGTCGTGTTCGACGACACCTTCGTGCCGGACGACCACGTGTTGGGCGAGATTGACGGCGCTTGGAAGCAGGCGACCAGCGAGCTCGCCTATGAACGCAGCGGCCCCGAGCGCTTCCTGGAAACTTATTACGTGCTGGCCGCGCTGGTGCGCGCGCTCGGCCCCAATCCCGATCTGCGCAGCGCCGAGGGACTTGGCCGCCTGGTGGCGCAACTGCACACCTTGCGCCGGATGTCGGTGTCGGTCGCCGGCATGTTGCAGGCCGGCCAGGAGCCGGTGGTGGAGGCCTCCATCGTCAAGGACGTCGGCACCATCTGGGAGCAAAAGCTGCCCGAGCGCGTGCGCGAGCTCGGCGCCTTTCTCGAAGCCGACGCGGGCAACCGGGCGACGCTGGACGAGCAGATCGCCTTCGCCCTGACCGTCGCGCCCAAGCTCACGATCCAGGGCGGCACCACCGAGATCCTGCGCGGCATCATCGCGCGCGGCCTTGGGCTGCGGTGAACGGGGGTCGGGGTGCCTGATATTTCAAAACTGCTCTGGCCGAAAACGGTCGCCGTGGTTGGCGCCTCGTCCGACACAAAGGGCCTGCGCGGCCGCATTCTGGAGGTGATGCTCAGCCACCCTTACGCCGGCACCATCTATCCGGTGAGCCGCAGCGCGGGCGAAGTACAAGGCCGCAAGGCTTACGCATCGGTTGCCGATCTTCCGGAAACGGCCGATCTCGCCGTCCTGATCGTTCCGGCGCAATACGTGGCGGACGAGGTCGAGCGCTGCGGCCGCGCCGGCATCAAGGCCGCCGTCATTCTTTCCTCCGGCTTCGCCGAGGAGCCGGGCGAAGCCGGGGCCCGCATGCAGGAGGCGGTGCGCACCGCGGCAGCGCGCTACGACATGGCGGTGTGCGGGCCCAATTCGGAAGGCTTCGCCAACATCGCCGCCGCGTTCAGCCCCACCTTTAGCCCGACGATGGACGCAAGCGTCGGACCGCTCACGCCGAAGCGGCCGCTCGGCGGCCAGGTGTCGGTGATTTCGCAAAGCGGCGGCTTGGGCTTTGCGTTCTTCGACCGCGCGCGCGGGCGCAATCTCAAGTTCCGCCACATCGTCAGCACCGGCAATGAAGCGGTTCTCGAAATTTCCGACTTCCTCGACTTCATGCTCGACGAAGGCGAGACCGACGTGTTTCTGCTGCTGCTCGAAGACGTCAAGACGCCGATGAAATTCCGCCGCGCCGCCGACAAGGCGCTGGCGCTGGGCAAGCCGCTGATCGTCGCCAAGATCGGCCAGACCGAACCGGGACGCCGCGCCGTCGCCTCGCACACCGCCGCGCTCGCCGGCTCGCACGCCGCATATCGCGCGGTCTTCCAGCATCACGGCGTCATCGAAGGGCGCGACTTCGACGAGATGATCGATCTCGCGGTCGGCTTCCTCGCCTGTGGCGACAAGCAGCCGGCCGGCAAACGCATGGGCGTTTGCACCTCCTCGGGCGGCGCCGGCGTGTGGATGGCGGATGCCTGTGCCGCAGCCGGCCTCGACGTGCCGGTGCTGGACGCGGCCACGCGCAAGGCGATCGACGTGCATCTGCCATCTTACGGCACCTCGCAGAACCCGGTCGATTCCACCGCGCAAGGCGTGCAAAAGCTCGGCTATGCGGAATTCGCGCGCCTGGTCGGGCTCTCGCCGCTGATCGACGGCGTCATGGTGGTAGTGACCGCGCGCCGCTCGGCGTTTCTGGAAAACGATCTGCCGAAGCTACAGGCGCTGGCGCGCGACTCGAAAAAGCCGGTGTTCATGTGGAGCTACACCCTGCCCGCCGACCGCAGCGTCGAAATCCTCAACGAGGCCGGCTATCCGCTGTTCACCAATGCCGACGGCTGCGCGCGCACCATGCGGGCGATGGCGGATTACCGGGCGCTGCGCGAGCGCCTGTTGAAGCCGGCGCCAGCCGCCGCCGCTGCGAAGCCGGACCGCGCCGGCGCGCGCGCAATGTTGGTGGCGGCGGGTGATGTGCTGTGCGAATGGCAGGCGCGGCCGCTGCTAGCGGCCTATGGCGTCGGCGGCGAGGAGGCCGGCGAGCTTGCGCATTCGGCCGCCGAAGCGGAAGCGGCGGCGCGCGCATACGGACGGCCGGTGGCGCTCAAGGTGCAGTCGGCCGATATTCCGCACAAGACAGAGGCCGGCGCGGTGGCGCTCGATATTTCCGCTAACGGCGCGCGCGCGGCATACGAGCGCGTCACCGCCGCGGCGAAAAAATTCAGCCCCGCCGCGCGCATCGACGGCGTCTTGGTGCAGCCGATGGCGGCGCCCGGACGCGAAGTCATTCTCGGCGTCAACCGCGATCCGCTCTGGGGCCCGCTGCTGATGGTCGGCTTAGGCGGCGTGCTGGTCGAAGCGCTGGGCGACGTGGCGTTGGCGCCGGTGCCGCTCGACCATGCCGCGGCGCGCGCTCTGCTCGGCCGCCTAAAAGGCGCGGCCATTCTCGGGCGCTACCGCGGCGCGCCGGAAACCGACAGCGAGGCGCTGATCGAGTTGATCGTGCGGCTATCGCATTTCGCGGCCGACCATGCCGATGCGATCGCCGAGATCGACCTTAATCCGGTCATCGTGCATGCCAAGGGGGAAGGCGTGTCGGTCGTGGACGCTTTGATCGTCAAGCAAGCGCAGCCCGCGCAACACCGCGCGGCCGAGTAAAGGAAGAATGCCATGGGCCCGTTCAAGGATATCGGCGTCGAAAAACACGGTCACGTGGCTCTGATCGAGATTAGGCGGCCGCCGAATAATTTCTTTGACATCGCATTGATCCAGGAAATCGCAGGCGCGCTCGAAGCGCTCGACCAGGATGCCTCCTGCCGCGCCGTCGTTTTGGCCGCGCAGGGCAAGACGTTTTGCGCCGGTGCCAACTTCGGCGATGGCTCGGCGCTCAACAAAGAAGGCCAGCGGCTGGGCGAACTCAACCGCGAAGCCGCGGTCCAGCATCTTTATCTCGAGGGCAACCGGCTGTTCCGCACCAAGAAGCCGATCGTCGCGGCCGTGCATGGCGCGGCGGTTGGCGGCGGTCTCGGCCTTGCGATGGTGGCCGACTTCCGCGTCGCCTGCCCGGAGACGCGTTTTTGCGCCAATTTCACCCGGCTCGGCTTTCATCCCGGCTTCGGCCTAACCGTGACGCTGCCGCTGGTCGTCGGCGCCACCAAGGCGGCGATGATGTTCTACACCAGCCGGCGCGTGCCGGGCGAGGAAGCCTACGCCATGGGCCTTGCCGACGTACTGGTGCCGCAGGCAGACGTACGCGGCGCGGCCATCAAGCTCGCCGCCGAGATCGCCGAGAATTCGCCGCTCGGGCTGATTTCGACGCGCACGACCATGCGCGGCGATCTCGCCGACCGCGTGCTCAAGGCGACCGAGCACGAATTGAAAGAACAGACCTGGCTGCGCAAGACCGACGACTTCAAGGAAGGCGTCAAGGCGACGGCCGAACGGCGGCTGCCGAATTTCTCCGGCCGCTGACACATGGGCTCGCCGTTCTGGAATTTCTCCATTGCGGTCTATCGCTCAAGCGAAGTGCAGGATGAATGTCTGCTGCTGCAGGATCGAGTTCGGCCTCGATGTGAATTTGGTTCTGCTGTGCGCGTTTCTCGGCGCGGTCCACGGCGTCGCCTTGAGCGCCGGCGACATTGCCTCGGCCCGCCAGGAAATCGGCCAATGGCATGAAGATATTGTCCGCCCGTTGCGCGCCGCCCGCCGCGCCCTCAAGACAATCGACGCGGCGGATGCCGAAGCCGCGATGCAATTGCGCACGCAAGTGAAAGCCGCGGAATTGGAAGCCGAGCGCATCGAGCAAATGACGCTGCAACTCTGGGCCGATGCGCGGCTCAAGGCGTGGCCGCGCGCAAAACCCGCCGACGCCGCCCTGGACAACCTGCAGGCGCTGCTTTCCGCCTATGGCATCGGCCGCGAGCGGCTTGATGCCGCGCAGGCTATGCCGCACCTCATCGCCGCGGCGCTCGATCGGAAGGCAAAAGAATAACGCCGCGCGGCGGACGGTATATAAATCCGCCTGCCGGGCGGCGTTCGCACCCTGTGCTGCAACTGTTCCGCTCTGGCAACGCTACTTAGTGGCGATAAAGAACAGAGCGGAACGCGCGGATCGTTACTGCGCGCTCATGACATGTTCGACCACGAGCCGGTTCGACACCTGGCGCACGCCGGGCGTCACCTCGACCGCGACCCTGATCGCGTCCTTCTCGGTCTCCGAATCGACGATGCCCCAAAGTTCGACCGCCCCGTTGTTGACCACGACGTTGATGGTCGAGGAATCGACCCATGGCTTCGACCGCAACTGCGCGAGAATGTTGCCGTGCAGGGTCAAATCGTCGACCGATTGTTCGGACGCCTTCGCCCCGCTCACCAGTGCCTGAATGAGATTGGCGCGGCTGACGATGCCGACAATCTTGCCGTTGATCGCCACCGGCACGCGTTTGATGCGATGCTTTTCGAGCAGCGAGGCAATGTCGCCGAGCGGCGTTTCCGGCAGCACGCTGACCACCGGACGCGTCATCACGTCGGCGGCCTTGCGGGCGTGCGACTTTACGAACTCATGCGCCAGAAGTTCTTTTCCGGTCAGCAATTCGAGCCACCATGAGCGGTGCCGCTCGGTGCCGGCCTCCACGCGATGAATGAGGTCTCCCTCGCTGACGATGCCGACGAGCACGTCCTTGTCGTTGACCACCGGCACGGCGCTGATGCGGTTTGCCAGCAATACCTCCGCAATATTCGCGACGGGCGTATCTTGGCGGACCGTAATAACGTTGGTCACCATGACGTCGGCGGCTTTCATTTTTCCCTACTCCTCTTCAAATTGGCCGAATATTTTGCGATCTAAATCTTCGCCGCCTTGATATGTATCAATGGGTTAGGCCGCCCGGGGATCGAGAAACTGGCCTGCGAACGTAAGTCTTCGTTCTGACGCTTTTTGCCTTTGAAATGAGGTTTCGGGCAGTCAATCCAACGGCTTAGCTGGTAGAATGGTCCAATGATCCTGTGGCTCGTGTTTGCTCTGATGACGGCGGCGACGGTGTTCGCCGTGCTGTGGCCGCTGGCGCGCCGCAAGCCATTGCGGACCGGCAACGATGTCGCCGTCTATCGCGACCAATTGGACGAGATCAAACGCGACCGCGCCGCCGGCCTGATCGGGGAAGCCGAGGCCGAGGCCGCCCGTGTCGAGGTCTCGCGCCGGCTGATCGCCGCCGCCGATGCCGCGGAACTCGAAAAGCCCGCGCTGGAAGGCTCGTCGCTCTGGCACCGCCGCATCACCGCCATCGCCGCGTTGCTTTTGCTGCCGGCCGGCGCGATCGCGCTCTATCTGGTGCTGGGTTCGCCCGATCTGCCGAGCGCCGCGCTGGCAAGCCGGGCGCAGACGCCGAGCGAGGCCCGCAACATCCAAGACATGGTCGCGCAGGTCGAGGATCACGTCGCGCGCAATCCCAAGGACGGCCGCGCCTGGGAGGTGCTGGCGCCGGTCTATATGCGCCTCGGACGCTTTAACGACGCGGTCAGGGCCTGGAGCAACGCGATCGCGCTCAACGGCAGCAATGCTGAGCGCGAGGCCGATTTCGGCGAGGCCTTGGTGGCCGCCGCCAACGGCGTCGTTACCACCGATGCCAAATCAGCCTTCGACCGTTCGCTGGCGCTCGACCAGCAGAACGTCATGGCGCGCTTCTACTTAGGCATGGCGGCCGACCAGGACGGCCGGCGCGCCGACGCCGAGAAGATCTGGGGCGACCTGCTGGCGAGCGCGCCGCCGGGCGCTCCCTGGATCGAGGTGGTGCGCCACGCTTTGGCGCGCAACGCGCCGGCCGCTAGCACGCCAACCGCCACGGCCAGCGGCAATGAACCGGGTGCGGCCGCGGCGCCGCCCGCCGATCACGACGTAAACGCCATGGTGGAGCGCCTGGCCGAACGGCTGAAAAAGGACGGCTCCGACGTGCAGGGCTGGATCCAGCTGGTGCGCTCCTACCGCGTACTCGGCCAGACCGAGAAGATGCAGGTCGCCATTGCCGACGCCCGCAAGGCGCTGGCGAATGACCCGGAAAAGTTGCGCCAGTTCACTGAGGGCAGCGAAGCGACCGCCTCGGCAGCCCCTGCGGCTCCCGTTGCGCCGGCAGCGCCGTCGGCTGGCGCCGCGTCGGGACCGAGCCCCGCCGACATCGCCGCCGCGCAGCAGATGAAGCCGGACCAGCAAGACCAGATGATCCGCAGCATGGTGGCGCGGCTCGCCGACCGGCTCAAACAGGACGGCTCCGACGTCGCCGGCTGGGAGCGGCTGCTGCGCGCTTATATGGTGCTCGGCGATCACGACAAGGCGCAAGCCGCCGCCGCCGATGCGCGCAAGGCGCTCGCCGGCGACGCCGACAAGCTTCGCCGCCTCGACGAAGTGATCAAGGACCTCAAGGTCTAAGCTTGAACGTCACCGGCGCGCCGGCGATGCCGCGGCCCGCCGGCCTATGCCCAAATATCAGGCGATCAATTGTCCTTGGCGCCTTCACGGATCCAGGCGCGGATATCGTTGCGGTCGCACGAATTAAGCTGCTTCATGCCGTGCGGCATGCGCAGATCGGGCGAGGCGCGCCAATCCAGCAGCACCATCAGATTGCTGCTCTCCGGATCGCCCGGGATGATCATGGGGCCGAATTTGGTGCCCTTCATCACGCCGGCGTAAGTGGTCAGGTCCAGCCCGCTCTTGGCGAAGCCCTCGCCGCCCTGCTGGTGGCAGCTCACGCAGCGGCCGACGAAGATCGGCATCACGTCTTCTTTGAAACTCTTCTTCGACTGGCTGGTTTGCGGATAAACCTTCTTCTCAGGTTTGTCGCCCGGCGCGCAATAGGCGGGGGACGAGGTGGTTAGCTGCATGCCGACAACCGCCACGGTGACCAGCCCCGCAGCCGCCGCTGCGAACAAAAGACGATGCCGCTTCATAGAGGTCTCCTTCAATTCCACGGTCTTTGTATTACAATAGTCGGACCCCCGCCATTCGGCATGGTCGTTTTACCGCAGAATGATGTTGGCCCTTTGACCAATGTCAAAGTCCAAGGGGGCCGCCATTGCGGGGGAATCATGAGCCTTCGGCCAACCAAAACGGTAATCGGCGCACCGTCGCAATGGAGCATTCCGTCTGCCTTTGATTCCTGCAATGGGTTACGGGTCCAATTATCCGGACCGAGCATTTGGGTTCGTTTTGCAAAATCGCCCGGCGCCTCTTCCCCGCGCGGAATTCGTAATGCCGAAGACATTCAATTCGCCTAGCAGCGACTAAAATCCCGACCATTTGTAAAACAATAAGTGATTGAAAGTCCTCATAATTTTCAATCTCGTTTTGAGAAAATACAATTTTTACGAGTTATTATTAGTTTGCACAATCAAATTGTGACGCCCGACCGATATTTGCAGGGTCAAACCGTCACGCAGCTTTCGAAGGTCCCGAAAGACGTTCTCGGGATGTCGAAGTTGACGCACTCGAAATCGATTTGAGTCCACGCAAGAATAACAATCGCTTGAGGCATCTATCGATCATTGCATCCAGTCGGTCTTGAACCTCTAAGTCTTTCATTAGCTGATCAACGCTCGCTATGCCGGAAATTTTGACCAACCCGTAGGCGTCTCCGAGCTCTTTGCGCGCTTGGTCTTCCGCGGCTCGAAGTGCTGCCGCGCGCGCGGCAGGATCAACTTCTTCTATTACTGGGTCAAACATCATAGGCGGCATTTTTGGATATACGATTTTATCTTGCGGGACTCTTTCACTCATGATCTGTGCGTGGCGACCTCGAGCAAGCTCGGCAATTCGGAACGTTTCAAGATTTTTCTTGCGCCAGACCAAGCGCGCCATGGTCGCGACGATATCGTTCTCGAGCACGCCATCCGGACCTAATTCGGCAACTAGATCCCGATGCAGTTTCTCGAACTCAGCTGGATTTTCTCCAGGGAGAATACCCATTGTGGAATAGCCCGCGTGTTTGAGAGCAGGGTGATGTTTTTTGACTTGGACAGGCATTGGAAAACTCCCGGATATGAAATGCACGAATCACTCGAAAATTGTCCCTAACGAACGTGGCAGAATACGGATTGCAACCTCTGTATTTGAATTAGCCGTCGCAACGTGAAAAGCAAAACGCAGTTGGTTTCCGACCGCCGGTCCCGTCTGGGGCGAAAGATGAGACCCATTATTTCGGCTGTTTTACTTTTTGCGATTGCGTAATCGCACTCCAGGGCCGCCACCGTTCTCATCGGTGAATTTGAAGTTCGCTGCCGCGTCAACCCGATTGGGCTCGTTTCGTCAATAGCCGCGTGGCCGCGCTGTGGTTTCGGCGGCAAGTCCAAGGAAGCCCGAGCCAAATTGGGCCGCTTATTTAGCTGTCGCGATCTGGGGGTGCTTTTAGCCTAACCGCCAGTTCAACTAATCGTCTAATCGCTTCAGCGCGTGACGGAAGATCCTTCTGACGCCGGCGCCAGTCGTCCACCATGCGCAAAAACTCCTCAGACACCCGCATCTGAAATGGTCGATCTTGTGGACCCCTTGAAGGGCGTCCGGCTGGGCGGCGGATATTTGTCATAGTTGTATATTTTGTATTGACATTTAATACATAATCGCCTATATACGCTGCAAGCCGGTGGTGCCCGGCAAGCTCGCTACCGGCCCGAAGCCAAGGAAAATCACTGGCACAGGCTAGCCGAAATCGCGACCCGATGGCAGCCGGGAGAGACAAAGGATCCACAAACCCTTCGAGCGGGGGGAGCCGCCCTCTTACCGACTGCATCTAACCACTGTTGGAGTTCCACATGAACCTCGAATTCGCCACCAACACCTACCGCGCACTGCGCGACCGCATAAGGGCGCAGGATCCCCAGATCGATGAACAGACGCTGGCCGATACGGTCGAGGGGCTCACCGATGTGCATGAGATCCTGGGAGCCATCGTCCGGGCGGCGCTGGCCGATGAGGCCCTGGCTACGGGGCTCAAATGCCGGATCTCCGACATGCAGGGGAGGCTCGATCGGCTGGCGGAGCGGGCTGCCAAACGCCGTCAGATTGTGAAGGACGCGATGGTCGAATTGGATCTGAAGCGGATAACGGCGCCCGATTTTACGGCAACTATTAGGCCCGGAATGGCCGCTCTGGTCGTGCTCAACGAGGACGCTGTCCCGAAGACCTATTGGGAGCCAGGAGAGCCAAGGCTGCGGCGGCAGATCCTGGCTTATGATCTCAAAGGGGGCGCCGAGATTGCCGGTGCGACCCTCTCCAATCCGGAACCGGTCCTGAGCGTGAGGACAAGGTGATGGGCTTCTCAGCAAAACAAGTCCGCTCGCTGCGGCGGCAACCCGACCATCGGTTTATCCGCACCCGTGAAGCCAATGGGCGCGAACTCACCTATTTGGAGGGCTGGTACGCCATCTCGGAGGCCAACCGGATCTTCGGCTTTGACGGCTGGAACCGGGAGACGATCGAATCCAAATGCGTGCTTGCCCGCGAGAATAAGGGCACTTTCCTCGCGGTCTACAGCGCCCGGGTGCGGGTCACCGTTCATGCGGACGGGGCAACCGTCATTCGGGAAGGCCATGGCACCGGCGAAGGCCGCGGAACGTCCCCGGGCGAGGTGCACGACATCGCGCTGAAGGCTGCAGAGACCGACGCCACCAAGAGGGCGCTGGCCACCTTTGGCAAACCCTTTGGTCTTGAGCTATACCGCGGCGGCAGGGCCATAACATACCAGAAGCCCCTGCCCGCAATGTCTGCGGTACCCATCACTGGGCCCGCAATCCCGGTTCCCGCCAACGCCCGTGTCGGCTTTCACCCGGATGACACAACCCCTATTCCACGGCCCTCCCGCTATTATGGCCGCCGGCAAAACGTGCTGGCCGAGCACTTCCGCGGCGAACGGCGGCAAGCCGAACGGGCGATGGGGACGCCAACCTCACCTGCTCCACCGCTGGCACCCGGGGCACAGTCTGATTTTGTACCCGATCGCATCGACAAGAGCCCGCTGACGATCGCCGAGCCCAAGCGGCTGCGCGACAGGGCGCACCTCAAATTCGTCGCCTCACAATCCTGCCTCGTCTGCGGCCGGCAACCCAGCGACCCCCATCACCTGCGGTTTGCCCAGCCCAGAGCCATCGGCCTTAAAGTCAGTGATGAGTTCACCGTACCCCTCTGCCGCGGTCATCACCGGCAGCTGCATCAGGCCGGCAATGAGGTCACCTGGTGGGAAAACCTCAACATCAAGCCGCTCGAGGTCGCCAAGGCGCTTTGGGACGAGACCCATCCAAAGGCCCAGGCTCGTCCAGAGGCTCAGGCGATTGCCAACAGTGCCGCGGAGGCCGAGGGCGCTGTCATCACCGCACCGCACGACGCCAGCACCGCACCAATTGAGGCAGACGGCAAAACGAAGCCAATTGCGGTCGAGCCGCAATGAGCTCGCTCAAGCAGATCGAGGCCAACCGGCGCAACGCGCTCAAAAGCACCGGGCCAACAACGCCAGAAGGCAAAGAACGCTCTCGCGGCAATGCCCTGCGCCACGGCCTCACTGCCGAGACGGTCATTGCAGCGATTGAGGATGCAGAAGATTACCAGGCCTTCGAAGCTGCGGTGACTGCCGACTATGACGCTGAAACAGCCGTAGAACGCGAGCTCGTTCTCCGACTGGCAAGCACCCTCTGGCGGCTGCGCCGAGCGACCGGCATCGAGACTACCCTATTCGAGTCAGTGATCGCGGAGCCAGGTAGGCTCGAGAACGGTTCTCTGCGCCTAACACTCGTTGGGGGAGCAAATATCCCAGGGCAAAATCTATTGCGCGAAAGAGCAGCACCGCAATCCGATGCTGCACGCCCAAATCTCAATCCAAATAAGGATATCGGGGACTGCTTCTTTCGCTTGGCCGAACTTCCGACATTCGCCTTGGATCGCCTCAGCCGCTACGAACATCTGCTCTGGCGGCAAACGCGGCAGATTATATTTACGCTAGAGTCCATGAGGCGTCGCAAGCGAGCGCCGAGCCGGTTGAGCTTTCCATTCTCGGCCCGCCGCGATTATTCCAAAAAATTCAAATAAGGATTCTCACGGATCAAAATCACAATTGACGAAAAAAGCGATGGCTCTACTTGCAACAAAATCATGTGCTGCATGGCGCAGATGCTACAAGCTTCCTCAAAATCAAAGATTATTTTGCGGCAAAAAAAGAGTGATGACACCCTAGGCCGGCTCGGATTGATTTAGTTACGGCGGATATCTTTGGTAATGAAGGTCCAATTCCACTGCAATGAGCACCCTTCATGCCTTTAAGCGAATGCACCGGTAATAGTTGCCCAATTCTACAGTCAATTATAGCATGTCTGTTTTTGATAGCGTCGCCGCCGAGTTCCGCTTTGACAGGTTGAGCATAAGGTGATGTCAGCGATTAGCGCCAAATCTTCGACAGCAACAGGCCGCAGCTGCGGGTCCTGTGCACTTTGCTGCAAGCTTATCGGCTTTGCCGAGCTCAATAAGCCGATGGGCCAATGGTGTCCGCACTGCCTCAAGAGTAGCGGGTGTAGCATTTACGACACCAGGCCAAACGAATGCCGGAGCTTCAACTGCGAGTGGCTGACCAACGCAAATTTTGGCGACGAGTGGCAACCGATCCGCTCAAAAATGGTTATCTGTCATGCGCGTGAAGGCGGCACAAGCAAACTCGTCTTCCATGTCGACCCTGGCTCACCGCTTTCGTGGAGAAACGAACCCTACTACAGCCAATTGAAGCGATTGGCTCGGAACGGTTTAGAGTATAACGGCATCGTCACTATAAACGTTGGCAAACGAGTGTTTGTCGTTTTGCCGAACAAAGAAGTCGATTTGGGCATATGTGACGTAGACGATAAAGTGGCAATCCGAAAAAGCTGGAACGGGTTAGCGTGGGAAACTGAAGTCTACAAAGGGCGCCAAGGTACGCCAGCGTAGTGAATGTATCTTCCGAAGTTGCGCTACAATACGACTGATCGCCGCCGCAATGCGACGACGAGACCCATGATCGGGACAGTATTGTTTTGGTACTCGTGCAGTCGTGACTCGAGTATTTCGACGGAAAAGTTGGCATTCTTGGCCAAGCGTCGAACGTAGTCGGCGCTATGAGCAAAACAGCCGCCCATCGCAAGGAACCTGTTCTGAGATACAATTACGTCTTGATGGCTGTGATCGCTGTCGTTTGCGAAAAGCGTAAAGACGAATAGCCCATCGTCTCTGAGACAAGACGCCGCTGCACGGAACACCGGCGTTAAATCGCTGAAGTGAATTAAAGTAGCGGCGCAAGTTATCGCGTCATAACAACTCGAATTCTCAGCCATGAACGACAGCATATCACCTAGAAATATATGATCGTATAAATTTTTTTCTCTGACCTGCTTTAGCATGGCCGGTGACATATCGATTCCATCGAGTCGGCTTGCCAAATCGCGTACCAAAACTCCCACCAGGCCAGTGCCGCAACCGGCGTCAAGAATATCCATTTTCTTTAATTTATGCGGCAGCCTCTTCAGGGCCTCCGCCACCAACTGATGCGCAAAATAATAAGGCGTTCCCGAATCCCAACCCCGAGACCGCTTGATGTAAAGTCTGTTGAGGTGAGCTTCTGAAGCTCGCATGGGCATTTGTTCCAGACCCAGGTTCGCAAGTAAGAGTCGAGCACCTAACTTATCCTCAGGATCGATCTCCAGCGCGCGCCTGTAGCTGGCCTCCGCATCGGAAACGCGGCCAAGCCCTTGAAGGGCGGCACCGAGATTGAAATGAGCCTCGGCGTAGTCCGGTTTGAGGGCGAGCGCGCTGTGATATTGCATCATCGCCTCACCCAGTTTGCCCTGATCGCTGAGCAATGTGCCGAGATTATTATACGCCTCGGCATAGTTAGGCTTGAGGGCAAGGGCGCGACGATAGCAGGCCGCCGCTTCGTCAAGCTGACCCTGATCTTTAAGTGCATTGCCGAGATTGTTGTGCGCCTCGGCGAGGTCCGGCTTAAGCGCAAGCGCTCGTCGATATTGCGCTACTGCCCCATCCAATCCGCCCTGGTCGTCAAGTAAGATCCCGAGATTGAGGTGGGCTTCGGCATAGTCGGGCTTGAGATCAAGAGCGCGGCAATAACAGACGGCAGCGTCGTCCAGCTTTCCCTGATCTTTAAGCGCATTTCCGAGATTGTTATGCGCCGAGGCGTAATTCGGATTGAGCTCAATCGCGCGCCGATAGCAAGCAGCCGCCTGGTCCGACTTTCCCCGGTCTCTGAGCGCATTGCCCAGATTGTTGTGCGCCTCTGTGTAGTTCGGCTTGAGGTCAAGGGAGCGCCGATAGCAGGCAATTGCCTCGTCCAGCTTTCCCTGACCTTTAAGCGCATTGCCGAGATTGTTATGCGCCTCGGCAAAGTCCGGCTTGGCGGAAAGCGCGCGCCGATATTGCTCTACCGCCTCATTCAGATTGCCCTGGTCGCTGAGCAGCGTGCCGAGATTATTGCGCGCTTCGGCAAAATCCGGTTTGAGAGCAACGGCCTGACGATAGCAGGTGATCGCTTCGTCCAGCTTTCCCTGAGCTGCAAGGGCCAAGCTCAAGCTGGAATGGTATTCAGCGGATTTGGCGTCGATCGCAATCGCTCTGCCGATCGTGTCAACGGCCACATCATGGCGCCCCATCTGGTAGGCAGCCGCCCCCAGCAGATGCAAGCTATTGGCATGTTGCGGTACGACTGCCAAAACCTGCCGATAGAGCCGTTCGGCTTCGGTCAAATTCCCGGCCTGATGGCATCGAACCGCGGCAGCGAACACCTGTTGAACGGCCGGCGGAATTCCTTGCATCGCCGGTCCGCCCAGCTTCGTTTCGGCCCGGCGTTGTTTGCGGTTCATGTGGCCCTGGACATCCCGCCGATAGACGGCCATCCGTCTACATCCGACGGAATAATAACTCAGCCATTCGCTTTGGAGAATGCAGAAGCCGATCGCAGCGGCGACATGGCCCCGTAAACGAGAGGAGCGGCCCGAAGGCCGCTCCCTGTATCATCCGGTGATGTCCGCCGCGGCTACCACTTGAGCAGCAGCGAGGCGTACAACATGTGGACGTTGTAATTCGGATTGTCGCCGGCGAACCAGATCGCTGCCGTTGATACAAACGGACTGTACGGCGCCAACGGATCGTTCGCCCAGTTGGCGACCGAATTGCTCTCCCACGCATAGTGGAGCTTGACTTTGATATCGCCCTTCCAGCCAAGTTGTCTGACCCAATCCTTGTCAAACGTGTATGTCGCGGTTGCATCCAGGCGCTGGAACCAGGTCGTATAATCGGGGAAACTCACATTGGCCGCAGCTGCGTTGCCCGCGAGATTCACATTATCGACGCCCCTCGACACCGCGTAGCGGAATTCCGTGTCAAGCTTGTTCGGAATGGCGGCCCATCGCAATACGGCGGTGACCGTATTCACGACGGTGTGGTCGTTCGTTGCCATCGCCGTCGCCGGGGTCGGGATGGCCAGGTTGCCGCCATGGCCACCGCACGTACAGTTGTTCAACAGCTGGGTGTAGTACTCGTACATGTACCCAACCGTGAACGACGTGTCGCGATTGAACATGTAGGTCGCATCGATGCCGGTAGACAGCGAGCGGCTATCGTTCAATCCTTCCTCGGTCGAAGCTAACTTGTAGTTATCATCCTGATATTTGAACGTGGGCGTCACCAAGAGCCCAGGAGCGACGGTGACATCGGCGGCAAGGTTCACTTTCCATCGATCGCGATTATCGATCATCAGCTGCCGATAAGCGCTCGAATAGAAAGACGAGGTGCTCGAGGCCGGAGGTCCGACGATTCCTTGCGGGAATTGGATGTTCGCGACGTAATCGGTGTAGTCGTAATTTCCGTAGCGCCGCTCGGAATAGAAGGCGCTGGTGCGGATGCCGAACCAGCTCATCGGCTTCCAGTCGACATGCAACTTGCCGGAATTTTCGTTGGTGTAGTTGACGTCGGCTTGTGTCCAATCATAGCGCTCAAAGCCATATTCACCGCCGATGTTCCATTCCTTCGTCGGTCGCCAGTTCAAGCTTTCGCTGGCATTTTGCTTGACGTATTGCATCGACAAACTTGAGACTGGAATTTCGGCGGCTGGCGCTGTTCCATCCATGCTGATCCAACCGTGCAAGAATTGGATCATCGGTGAATCATTATTGAAATTGTAGTAGCGGTAGCTCACTTTGTTAGTTAATTCGGGCGTCAACTTCGTAGTGATCACGTTAGCGCTCAACAACGTGTTGATGGCGCCGTTCAGGCTCGAAGCAGGAAGCGGAAATGCCGGAGCCTGGGTCGACATTGGAATGAACGAGTCGTCCTGCCGCATCATCGTGTAGCTGAGAGTGCCGGCATAGCGGCTCTTCCACGGCAGGTCGGCGCCGAGCGTTCCGCTGAAGGCATTGGCATTGTTGCTCGGCCACGTGGACAGGCGATCTATGGGCGCGCCGGGCGCAACCGTAAGCGGGTCTTGTATCGTATAGGAGGTGAAAGCATCGGTGTATATTGAGCCGTTATAAGCCAGCTTGAGACTGAACCGCTGATTCCACGGCGAGGTGCCCACATATTCCCCATTCACGCCGAAATTCTGAGTGGTATCGTCCACCGGCCTCGGGACCTGAACAGCCGCGGGCCCGCCGCCACCAAAGCTACCAGTAATGAGGCCGTCAATCTGTGTGCCGCTGCGATGCAAGTGAGAGTAGTCTGCCTTGATGTCCCAGGCATCATTCGGGGTCCAACGAACTTCAGCGGATCCGGTGTCGCGCTGAATGCCAATATCGGTCTGATAGAGGAACGGAATGATTCCTGCGCCGGTGGCGTGCCGAACGTATCCCGGCGGCAGCGTCAGACTGGTTGTTCCGACACCCTGAAATATGGTTTGCGCACTAGTGCTGTAGAGATGCGGAGATTGGTCCCAGTCAAAGTTGAAGTAGACTTGGCCTGCCTTTGACGCATCGAGATAGTAGCTCTGGTCATTGTAGCCGATGTTCTTGCCGCCGACGTCGATGCGGTAGAGGCCGTCACTGGTTCCTGTCGACAGCCAGACATTGCCGAACGGGCCTGGCCTAAGGTCGCGATATTCATAGAACTTCGCCAGGCTTTTTTGACCCAGATAGGCCGAGCCGTCGCGCTGCGGATCGTTAAGGAAGAAACGTCCACCGGCCTCGACTTCTCCGTGGAACCACCAAAGCGCCGGGGCTTCACCCGCCGCCGGCGCCTTTAGCGGCATGTCGGCTGCTTGCGCCTGCATGCTGGGCACCGCCCACGCCGCACTGCTCAGCAACGCAGTAATCATGCATGTCTTAACCAATCCGACTTGCCGTTTCATTTGCCCCGTCCCCTAACGAAACCGTCACAAATTCTTTCGATTCAGCTTTGCTCGCGATCACCGTTGCAGATAGGCGCCTGCCGGGCTGTTGCTGCCGTGAATTGCTGTGTGGCAGTTCTGGCAGGAGCGGCCCATGGTGTAGATCGCGTTCACACCACTAGTCTGACCATGACCAAATCCATGGCACTCGAAGCACAGCCGCGGACGCGAGAGCTTGAGTGAGTACTCGTTTATGGACCCGTGCGGCTCGTGGCAATTATCGCAATTCTCGCGCACAGGCTCGTGTTCGAACAAGAACGGCCCGCGCTTTTCGGCATGGCACGTATAGCAAGTGTCGTTGATCGAATCTTTCTTCAGCAGCGCCTCGGTAAAGCTGCCATGCGGATTATGGCAATCCGAGCACACGATCTTGCCTTCGCGCAGCGGCATGTGCGACGAGCGGAACATCTGCGCGCGCCGGTCCTTGTGGCACTGGAAGCAGGTGTCGGGCTCGAACACGGTCTTGAGCTGATTCTTGCGCGACACGTTCTTCATGACGGTGTGGCAATTCACGCAGGCCAGACCGCGCGTCTTCGTGCGTGCTGCCGGCCCAATTGGTGCGCTGGCCGCGCTCATGGCAGGCGAGACAGATCCCATTCTTTTCTTCCGCACTGCGCGGATCGTCGGCTTCGAACGACATAATGCCGCCGACGCCGCGGCCGCCGCCGGCCTTGGCGTGCGCCGAGCCCGGACCGTGGCAGTTCTCGCAGGAGAACTTGCCGGGCTGCGTCAGACTGATGCGGCCCATGAGGGTTTTTTGGAATTCCGCGATCTGCGCCGCATGGCAGCCCGCGCAGACCTTGTCGCCGACGAAGTGGGCTTCGACCGGAGCGCCCGTGTGCTTGCCTTTAGCCGGCATGGCGGCCGGAGCCGCGGCGGGAGCCGCACTCTTGGGCTGGCTCAACCAGTCCAGCAGATTGTCGGCTTCGGCCAGCTTCGGCTGGCCCTTGAGCGATGCCGCCTGCCCGGCGCCGACCGCTGAGAGAAGGCCTGCAGTTCGGCAAAGGCTTGGTCGTTGAATTGGCTATCGGAGATCTTGACGCCGGCCGCCTTCGGCTCATCGGCCCCGATCTTCTGGGCAAAAGAGGTCAACTGGGAAAATGCCGTATCGGCTGCAATCGGTTGGCTAGGTTCTTCCGATCTGGCCGCCGGCGACCAGGCCGGCAACGCCGAATTGATGCCCGCCACCGTAAAGCCGCTCTCGGCCTGGGCCGGCCCAGATATGCCGAACGCCGCGCTACAGAACAGCGCGGAGGCCGCAAGTAATATGAAGGTCTTGCCTAGTCTGGATTTCGGCTTGTCCGGAATATCCGTCGACAAAGCCCCGGTGAGCCCGAATTCGACAGTCTTGCGACCATGCTGTTTCACTTAACGACCCCCCGCCACCGCTAACAACTCTTCGGCCAGCGTCGGCATGACGCTGATCGGCTGAATTCATCGCTTAGGGAAGATCGGTAAAGCTTGCTGTGTGTTGCCTGGTAACCGCAGCCCGTCTCGTTAGTCTTCAGCGCCCCGATCGAAACAGGATGTACCTAGAACCGCACACCCTAATCCGTTACTACTTCCCCAGCTCGCACGTATACAGATATCACTCGACTTTCTTTTGTCACGCAAGAGCGATTTGTACGTTGATCAAGTGAAAACCTTTGATTTCCATCAAAGTGCTGTTTTTAGTTTTGCTGTGTTGATAAAATGCAACAGTGGCGGCGGTCTGAGCGGTAGTTGTTTCCACCAAAGAAATGGAGAAGCAGATGCAAGTGTACGTGAAGAATGCCATCGTTCTTGTAGGCGGCGCGGCGGCCGCGATACTAATTGCAAGCGCAATGTCATTGACTATTCCGCAGCCGGCCAGCGCGCTCCCGGCATACGCGCAGGCGACCGGCAAACCTTGCGGCTTCTGTCACCAGAATCCGGCGGGCGGCGGCGCGCTCAAACCGGCCGGCGAAAAATTCAAAGCCAACGGCCATAAACTCTAAGCGTGAATATTGATCGCCGTCTTCGACGGCAGGTTTGCTTTCGCGTAACGCCGCGCCTTAGGCCGCGGGTCGAACCATAGAGCGCGCGGCACCACATGCCGCGCGTTCGTTTTCCGGCACAGAGGAGGATAAGCGATGCACGCTGGCAAACTTGCGCTGCGGGCGGCCGCGCTGACGACCCTCCTCTTTTGGGCGCAAGCCGCGGGCGCGCAAAGCGCAACCAACCTCGACAACGCGACCTGCCTCGGCTGTCACGGCGCGCCGGGATTCGTCGCGCCGCGCGCCGACGGACAAACGCGCCCGCTGTCCGTCAATGCGGATCGTTTTGCCGAGAGTGTGCACGGCAAGGCGCTGCGCTGCGTCGACTGCCACACCGCCATCACCGAGGTCCCGCACAAGACCGTGGCGAAGACGGCGGCCGAATGGCAGCACACGAAAATCGCCATCGCCAAGAACTGCATCGCTTGCCATCCAAAGGCCGCGCAAGGCTACACCGAGACCTATCATGGCCAAGTCATCGTCATGGGCTTCGACCATGGCGCGACCTGCGCCGACTGCCACGGCAGCCACGACATCTTGCGCGCCGGCAATCCCGCCTCCAGCGTTGCGCCGGCCAATCTGCTGAACACCTGCCGCAAGTGTCACACGAATGCGACGGCGGGCTTCGCCACGTTCCAGCCGCACGCCACCACCGACGACTTCACGCATTATCCCTACACCTGGATCGCCTCGAAATTCGTCAACCTCGCAGTCGGCGGCGTTCTCATATTCTTCTGGATCCACTCGGCGCTCTGGTTCTTCCGCGAATTTCGCGACCGCCAGCAGGGCAAGCCGCGCCCGCATGTGCGCGCTGACGTAGTGCCGCAAGGCGAAGCCCGCTACGTCGAGCGCTGGAGCGCGATGTGGCGCTGGGCGCACTTGTTGTTCGCGGTCAGCATCATCCTGCTGGTAGCGACCGGCATCACTTTGCTCTATCCGAACACGGCCTGGGCGCCGGTGCTCGAGCGCGCCCTGGGCGGACCGGAAATTGCCGGCATCATCCATCGCGTTTCCGCCGTCGTGATGTGCGCGGTCTTTGCCTGGCATATTCTCTATGCCGCCGTTCACATCGCGCGGAATTGGGCGAGCTTTAAAGTGTTCGGACCCTATTCGCTGATGCCGAATTGGCAGGACGCCGCCGACTTCGCCGCCATGTTCAAATGGTTTATCGGCCGCCGCGCGCGGCCGAGCTTCGATCATTGGAACTATCAGCAGAAGGTCGACTACTGGGCGCCGTTCTGGGGCATCGCGATGCTGGTCGCGACCGGCGCGCTGCTTTGGTTCAAGACGTTGACCGCCGCTTATCTGCCGGGCTGGGTATTCAATGTCGCGACCGTCGCGCACGGCGATGAAGCGCTGCTCGCCGCCGCCTATCTTTTCACGGTGCACTATTTCGTCAATCACTGGCGGCCGGACAAGTTTCCGCTCGACGTCGTCATGTTCACCGGCGCGATGCCGCTCGAAGAGTTCAAGCGCGAGTACGCCGTCGAATACGCCCGCCTGGCGGAGACCGGACAGCTGCAGCAGCATCTGGTGGACGCGCCGTCGCGGCCACTGACGCTCGGGGCCAAGGTTCTTGGCTTCGCTCTCGTCTTCGTCGGACTGGCGCTCTTGGTGATGATGGCTATCGGTTTCGGCGACCATCTATTGTAAGCCGGATCGAATCCGGCCGGATAAGACGCTCGATGGCGACGAACACCCGTGGCACTGCGCTTTATTACGCGACGCGCGACGGACAGTCGCGCCGCATTGCCGAGCGAATTTTCAATCGTCTGGCGGCGAGCCAAACGCTCGGTCACCCGCAGGACGTCGCGGTGGCGCGCCCGGCGCCGGAGGACCTCGCCACCGCCTCGGTGATCGTGCTGGTCGCCGCCGTGCGTTACGGCAAGCACTTGCCGGAGGCGGAACGATTCTTGGCAGCGTATAGCTCGCTCGCCGCGCCGCCGCCGCTGGCGCTGGCCTCGGTCAATCTTACCGCGCGCAAACCGGAAAAGACGACGGCGACCGGCAACGCCTATCTGCGCAATACCATCGCGCGCCACCGCCTGACGCCGGCGCTCGCCGTTGCCTTTGCCGGACGGCTCGACTACCGGCGCTATAGCTGGCGCGACCGAGCGATCATCCGCTTCATCATGTTGCTGACGGGCGGACCGACCGACCCGCAGACCAGTGTCGAATATACGTCGTGGGATGCCGTCGACGAATTTGCCGCCCGCATCGTCGCGTTATAGACCGCGCTCACGTAGCGTTACCGCGTCCGGCGGGGCCATCAGCCACATCTGATAGAGCGTCACCAGCCACATGAAGGCGAAGCACGCCGCCAGTATCATGCCGGCCGCGATTTCCAGATAAACGAAGGGGTGGAACACCTTGATCATGTACCACGAGGCCACGTCGATCATGATGCCGGCGAACGGCGTGGCGACGACGAGGCACTTGAACCACACCGGCCGCACATAGGCGTGGCTGAACATGAGGCCGGTGAGGAAGAAGATGAAGGTCATGCCGAACAGATGGATGTGCGACACGCGCACCAGCGTCGGGATGGCGGCGCCGGTGTCCTTCTCGGTCACCTTCTTCAGATTGTCGTAGCCGTTGAGGTTGGGCAGATGCGGATTGCTGCCGTCGTGGCAGGCCATGCAATATTTATCGAGCAGCGGCCGCACCGTCTTGTCGTAGGCCGGATGCGGGCCGCCCTCGGCCGCCCAGGCGAGCACGACATTGCGGTCGTCGCCCGGCAGCATGGCCGCCATCGGCCCGCGCAGCGCGCCTTCCAGCCGCGAGCCCTTGCCGCTGCCGGAATAGGCCACGATGAGATCCTCGGCTGTGAGCAGTTGCGGATTGCCGCCGCCGCGTCCGGCGTAGGTGAAGTAGACGTTGAGCAAGGCGAACAGATAGCCCACGCCGAGCACGAGAAGCGCCGCGGTATAAAGAACGCGCTGGCTGTACGGCAGCTCCGAGTAATGCAGGTAGTGCCGGTGCAGTGGCAGTTCACTCATGGTCGTGTTCCATCGGTTACGGCTTGAACGACATCACTTCGGCAGCGGCACGAACAGCACCGCGCGCGCTTTTTCATGCGCGTAGAAGCCAGCGAGATTGTCGATATCGCCCTCGCTCAGCCCGCCGGCCATGGCGTGCATTTCGTTGCTCTTACGCGTCTGCGCCTGGTAACTGAGCAGCGCCTTCTGCAAATATTCAACGCGCTGGCTGGCCAGCATCGGGAAGCGCGGATCGGTGCTGTTGCCGTTGACGCCGTGGCAACGGTTGCACCGTTCGACCCATTCCGCGGTGGAAAGCGGCTTGCGCACGCTCGGCGCCTTCGGTTCCTGCGCGGCGAAGTAAGCCGCTAGGTTTTTCATCGCGATATCGTCGAGCGCGCCGGCAAGGCCTTTCATTGTGTCGTGGGCGCGCGATCCGTTTTTGTAGCCGACAAGCGCCGCCACGATATATTGCGCGTCCTGCCCGGCCAGACTCGGCGTCCCCGGACTGCCGCTCACGCCGTTCTCGCCATGACATCCGACGCAGCTTGCGGCGCCAGCCTTGCCCGCGGCCGCGTCGCCTGAAGCCGGCGTCTTGGCGCGTTCCGGCTTTTCCAACGCATAGAACAGCGCGAGGTTGTTCATCGCCGTCTCGTCGACCGACGCCAGCATTCCCTTCATGGTGTCGTTCTTGCGCCCGCCGTCTTTGTAGGCCTTCATCGCGTCGACCAGATATTTCGTGTCGAGGCCGATCAGGCTTGGAATGCCCGGGATCTGACTGACGCCGGTATTGCCGTGGCAGCCGGCGCAGGCCGCCGATGCGGCTTTGCCGGCCTCGACCGGATCGGGCTTGGCGGGCGCGGCCGGTCCCGCCGGCAGCGGCGCCGGATCGAGGCTAGCGAAATAGGCCGACACCTTGATCAGCGCCTCGTCGCTGAGGAACTTGATGGCGGCGGTCATGGCCTCGCTGTTGCGGACGCCCGATTTGTATTCCTTAAGCGTCAGATAAAGATACGCCGGCCGCTGCCCGGCGATGTGCGGGGTTCCCTTGACGGTGCTGATGCCATTGAGGTTGTGGCAGGCGGCGCAATTCATCTCCGCCACATGCTTGCCCTCGGCGATGTCCATCGGCCCGGCGGTGAGCGTGCGCATCTCCTCGCCCGACTGCGCGCGCGCGCCGGGGCTATAGCCGGCGATGGCAACGCCCGCGGCGGCGGCCATTATCAGGAGCCTTTTCATGCTGCGTTGCATCCGCTGCTACTCGCTCTTCATTCGTTATCGTGAGTTCGAGCCAGGCGCAGCGAGCTTGCCCGCCTTGCCCGCGCGCACCTACTTTGCCTTTTGCGTCGCGTAATACGACGCGATGCTTTCAATAATGGAATCGCCGTAGGGTATGCTCATATTGTGCATCAGCGAATTTCCGCGCTTGCCGTCGCGATAGGCCCGCAGCGCCAGCACCAGATAGTCCTTGTCCTGCGCGTTGATGATCGGGATCGCCAGCGCCGGATTGTCGATGTCGCCGGCGTGGCAGCGATTGCATTTTTCAGTGATGTCCCGCAGCAGATGCTCTCCGTCCTCCGCGGGTTTCGATTTCTGCGTCGAATAGAACGCGACGATATCGGCGATCTCCTGATCGCTTAGACCTGCGACGACGCGCGCCATGGTGTCGTTCTTGCGCGTGGTGCGATAACCCTTGATGGCGTGCGCCAGATATTGCGGGTCCTGGGCGGCGAGACTCGGCGTTGCCGTGTCGGTGCTCACGCCATGCGAGCCGTGACAGCCGCCGCATACCGCGGTGCGCGGCTCACCTAGCGCCGCGTTGCCGGCCGGCGGTGCCGGACGCGCGGTTGGTGTCTGCGAGGCGAAATAGAGCGCCACGCTTTCGATATCGAGTTTGTTCAACTTGCGCAGCATCGGATCCATCGGCGCCGATTCGCGCTTGCCGGTCAGATATTCCTGCGTGGCCGTGACGAAATAGATCGGCTGCTGACCGGCGAGATTGGGCGTGCCGGCGGTCGCGCTGTTGCCGTCGGCGCCGTGGCAGGGCGCGCAGGCCGCCGCCACCGTCTTGCCGTTCTCGTAGGGCGAGAACACGGCGCCCTTTTCCGGCGCTGCCGGCGGCTGGCTGGCGTAGAAAGCTGCGACGCCGCGCGTCTGGTCCTCGCTCAAATCGGTGGCGATCGAGCGCAAGGCGGCGTGCACGCGCCGGCCTTCCTTGTATTCCGTCAAGGCCGCCATGATGTAGCGCCCGCGCTGTCCGGCGAGATTTGGAATGCCGGGAGCGACGCCCTTGCCGTCGAGCCCGTGACAGGCCTTGCACTCCTTTTCCGCCACGACTTTGCCGGCTGCGATATCGGCGGCCGTTTGCTTCTGCGGTGTGCCTTCGTCCGAGCAGCCGATTAGTGCCACCGACAGGAACATGGCGAGCAGGAGGTGTCTCATGGGAAACCCCGGTTTTTGATTTGTTGGTTTCGATCGCATGGCCGGCTCACCCTCCGAAGAACAAGTGGCGGGTGAAGCCATAAAGCACGAAGACGAGTAGGAACAGGCCGGAGCCCATCAAGGTGAAGCCGAGCACCGTGGAGGCGAGCGTCATTGGCCGTGACGGCGCATCGACCAGGTATTTGTCGAGTTCGCCGGCGGCGACCAAGCGATTGTATTCGATCAAGTGCTCACGCTTGAACTCCTCAAGCGGCATCTTGCCGGTGAACATCAAGATATCGAGCGGGAATTTGTCCGGCCGCCAGTGATTGTTGAAGAAGTGCACGGTGAACAGGAACCCGGCGGCGAGCACGGCTTCCTCGCCGTGGAAGATGGTGGCGACGTTGAACACCCAGCCCGGCAGATAGGTCGCGGTGAAGCCCTTGAACCACAGCATGGCGCCGCTGCCGCCGATGATGGTGACGCCCCAGAACGGCGCCCAGTAGTCGAACTTCTCCCAATAGGTCCAACGGTCGAGCTGCGGCTTCGGCGCGAGGCCGAAAAACCATTTGAACATACCGATGGCGTCGTTGAGGTCAGACCAGCTCGGCACCATCGAATCGGGGCCAAACCATCGGAAGGTCTTCCAGCTGCGCCCGATCCGCAAAAATATGTAGCAGATGTGCCAGAAGAAGATGGCGAGGAACGCGGTCGCGAAGATGCGATGCACGGTGCCGGTGACGCGCGGGCCGCCGAACAGGTGACTGATGATCTGCGCCCAAGTCGTGTCGGAATTGAATAGCGTCATGCCGGTGAGCACTAACATGATGACGCTGACGGCGAAGCACAGATGCGCGAGCCGCCAAATCGCCGGCCAGCGCCGATAGTAAACGACCGGCTTGCCGTCACCGTTATGCAGCGCCTCGGCGCGAACATGCGGTCGGTTTTTATGCTGCTGGTGATCGCGATATTCGCGGAAGAACCATAACGCCGAATGCGCCCAGAAGAACGAGAAGGTGCCGCCCAAGAGCAGCAGCATGAACTTCGAGGCGATCCATGTGCGCGGATATTGATGCAGGTTGTGGGTGGTCGCGTGCGGCTCGAAGCTGAGGAAGCCCTTGGTGGCGTCGAGATGGCACTTCTGGCAGGTCTGCAGGCGGTTGGCCGGATAGACCGTCGACTTCGGATCGTTGACGCGCTGAATCGTATGGTAGCCGTGGCAGTCGAAGCACTTGGCGGTGTAGGCGAAGCCGAGCGTGTTGACCTGGCCGTGGTAGGTCCCCTGGTAGGATGCCAGCTGCTCCTTATGGCAGCCGCCGCAGTTCTTGGTGATCAAGAGCTGGGTCTTGTCAAGGAAGGGGTCCTGAATGTCGTGCGTGGTGTGGCAGTCCGAGCAGATCGCCGCCTTCGGGTTGGCCTGCAGCAGCGTCAGCTGGCCGTGCACCGAAGTCTTGTATTCGGCGAGTTCCGACTTGTGGCACGCGCCGCAGGCATAAGGCAGATTAAGCCGCCACCAATTGTAGTTCGGCGTGTTCCGCGGATAGACATAGTGCGCGTCGTGGCAGTTGTAGCAGGTGGCGTTGGTGTGCGACTGATCGACCTTGCTCGGCTGCGCGTGGATCGACTTCATGTAGCGGCCGATCATCTCGATCACACCGGTTAGTTTCACGATCTCGTCGGTCTTGTTGTTTTCCTTGGCGTCCTCCAAGCGGCTTTCGTGGCAGGAGACGCAGCTCACCTGCACGGTGACCGGGTCGTGCGGAATCTTGGTGACGTTGGTGTGGCACTCCACGCAATTGAGCTTGCCGTGCACGCTACCGAGGAAGCGGTCCTTCAACACCATCGGAAACTGTTTCTCGCCCGGCGTCGCCGGCGGCGCGAAGCCTTCCAGGCCGTGACAGCCGAGGCACATTTCGCTGGTGAGCTTGGGAGCGGCTTGATCGGTTTTTGTGTCTTGCGCGCTCGCGGTCGACGCCCACAGGCCGGCCACCGCGATGACGCAAGCGAGGCCGACCGCAATCCGCGTTGCGACACGGGTAAAGCGTTGCGCCGCCCCTAGATTATTGGCGGTAGTATCCCCGTACGGCTCACTCATGATTGTTCTGCCCTGGCGCGTCGAATGCAAAAAGACATCCCAATCATGGTAAAGAGTTCGCCCGATTTTGCCGAATCCAAATTTTCATAACCGCAGGCGGCAAAGGGCTTCTTGACCGAAATCAACGTTGCGGCCCGTTGTCATTCAATGCGTGGCGGCGGTGAGACGAAAGCCGGTCCCGAATAATGCCACACGCCGTCGGCAATCGCCGCGGCAGCCTTGCCGACGAGACCGCCGAGCGCGGCCCGCGCGACTGCGATCGCCGCGATCAAGGATAAGCAAGCAGCCGTATTTCGCATGTGCGAACGCTAGGTTGCGCGCCGATAAATTTCGCGTTTCTTCGTTGACATGGATCAAGGCCCCATAAAACCGGCACTTTATGGTCCGTAGCTTGCGGGAGAAGATTTCCATGCTCGCGTCGAACCCGGTCAAGACCGATCCGCCTTTCAGTTCAGTCATCGCGGTCTTTCGCAACTGGGTGCGCCACCGCAGGTTGATCCGTCAATGCCGCCAGCGGCTCGACGCGTGCGACAAGAACGAAATCGCGCGCATCGCGCGCGACGTCGGCCTGTCGCCGGGCGACCTGCGTCAGATGGCGGAACTCGGGCCCGACGCCGCGCAGCAGTTGATGGAGCGAATGGCCGTGCTGCATCTCGATGCCGAGGCGCTGGCCAAGCGCGACCCGAGCACGATGCGCGATTTGCAGCGGCTGTGTTCAGCCTGCGTCAGCAAGAAGCGATGCCAGCGCGACCTCATGCTCACGCCCGACGATCCGCACTGGCGGCAATATTGCCCAAATGCCGGCACGCTCGACGCCGTGCAGAGCGAAGCTGCCAACGCCCGCTGATACGCGAGGCAGGAAAAACACCGGATAACCATGCGCGCGCTGGAACAATTCTCGAAGTTTTGCGCTTCCGTTGCGGAGCGGTTCGCGACGCCGCGGCCGCAGTTCGCGCACGATCGCGACGAACGCGCAGCGAACGAACACCGCGCGCAGGCATCCGACGACATGCGCCCCGCAAGACCGGTGCAAACCAGGGGCGACGACGACAGCCGCGCGCGGCCGCCGTACGGTTCGCATCCGGCCGTTTGGCCTCGCTGAGGCATTTGCCGCCGGCGTGGCATTGCGCGTTTTGCATCACATGCCGTCCGATTGACTTAAATCAACCGGTCCGCAGCCGGGCGGTATAGTTTACGCGTGTCGGCCGATCATTTTGCGCGAGTGGCATGAATGGCAAATATGCTCGAAAGAGCAGTCCCGCGATACACGTCCTATCCGACCGCGCCGAACTTTAGCGCGGCGGTCGATGCAAACGTCTATCGCGCGTGGCTTGCGGGGCTTCCCGGCGACGCGACGCTCTCATTATATTTGCATGTTCCCTTCTGCCGGGAGCTTTGCCACTACTGCGGCTGCCACACCAAGGCGACCCTGCGCGACGAGCCGATCGAGGCCTACGCGCAGCGCCTGGTCGAGGAGATCGCGCTGGTCGCCAGCCATGCCGGCAAGCGCAACGTCACGCATATCCATTGGGGCGGCGGCACGCCGTCGATCCTCGACGCCGATCTGCTTAAATTCGTCACCGACGAAATCGCTCACCGCTTCGATCTGACGGCGCTGCGTGAACACGCGATTGAACTCGATCCACGCCATCTCACGCGCGCACTGGTCGATACGCTGCGCGACATCGGCGTCAATCGCGCGAGCCTCGGCGTGCAGGACTTCAGCGCGCATGTGCAGCAGGCCGCCGGCCGCATCCAGCCGTTCGACACGGTCAAGGCCGCGGTCGCCCTGCTCAACGAAGTCGGCATCGACCGCATTAACGTCGATTTGATGTACGGCCTGCCCAAGCAGACCGTCGAGGACGTGCGGCGCACCGCCGCCTTGGCGCATTCGCTCAATCCGCAGCGCGTCGCGGTTTTCGGCTACGCCCATGTGCCCTGGTTCCGGCCGCAGCAAAAACTGATCGAGCAGGCCGACTTGCCGTCGTCGCAGCAGCGGCTGGCGCAAGCCGAGGCCGCGCACGAAAGCTTGGTGCAATTCGGCTATCGGCCGATCGGCCTCGACCACTACGCCAAGCCGGACGACCACCTGGTCGCGCAAGGCGGTCGGCTGCAGCGGAATTTCCAAGGCTATACCGACGACGACGCCGATGCGCTGGTGGGCTTGGGCGCCTCGGCGATCAGCCGTCTGCCGCAGGGCTTTGCGCAGAATTCCCCGGCGGTCGGAAATTATTCGCGCGCCATCGCGGAAGGCAAGCTCGCCACGGTGAAGGGCATCGTCTTGTCGGACGAGGATCGCCTGCGCGGCTACATCATCGAGCGGCTGATGTGCGACATGGCGGTCGATCTCGACGCGGTCGCTGACCAAACTGGTATCGCCCCCGACTTTTCCGACGAGATCAACTCACTGCAGCCGTTTCTGGAAAACGGCAGCGTGTTGATCGACGGCCACCGCATCCAGCTCACTGAAAAAGGCCGGCCTTACATGCGGCTGGTGGCCTCGGTTTTCGACACTTATTTGGCGCGCGCGAAATCCCGGCATTCGGTCGCCGTCTGACCGCGCGGGGCGCTTGACCTAGGTCAAAGGCCGCCCGGTAGTAGCCGTGTATAGAGTGCGCTGAGCCGCGTGGCGGCAAGCGCAACAAAATCCGCGACAAGAGGAGGGGAAAATGTCGGCCCTGTCCAATGCCCCGAAGCGCCGGTCGCCGCTCGAAGTCCTAGCGCAGTGGTGGCAGATCTGGACCAGCAATGGTCCGGCCTCCGAGGTGGCCTGCTGCGCGGAGGCCGAAGTCGACCGCATCGCCAAGGACATCGGCATGCCCGCCTCCGAAATCCGCCGGCTGGCAAGTCTCGGGCCCGAATCCGCCGAATTGCTGCTGAGTCGCATGGCGGCGCTCGACCTCGACCGCAAGGAAGTCGTGCAAACCGAACCGCAAACCTTCCGCGACCTGCAACGCATCTGCACGCTGTGTGAAAGCCACCGGCAGTGCGCGCGCGATCTTGCGCGCGATGCGAGCGCGCCCGACTGGGAGCACTATTGCCCGAACGTCGCCACGCTGCGCGCGCTCAACGCGCGGCCGTGGTCTTCGCGGCGCGAGTGGTAAAGTAAAATAGGCGGCCCTGAATTGAAGAGACCCCAGCCTCTCGGCTGGGGCTCCCCGTGTGGCAACGGCTGGAAAGGGGCAAACCAAACCAGCCATTCCCGGCACCTAAAGTCGCCAATCCTCGCTCGGCCTTGCCGGCCGTTTAAAAATCCTCTTCGCCCATCACATAGGCCGCATAGAGCCGCTCTTCCGTGTCGCTCTCCATGGCGTCCTGCAGCAGCGGGATCAGAACGCCCTCCTCTTTTTGGGCGTGCGTGCTCAGTTGCTCGGCGAGCTGGCGGGCGAGCGGGCGAAACTCGTTCCAGGCCGGCGGCGAAAATCCGGATGCCGCGGCGGCGCGCGCGCTCGCAATGACGCGTGCGCCGACATCCCTGATTTGCCCGTGTTCGGCCGTCAGATGGCGCGCCATTTCGGTTTCGCCCGAGCGGGTGAAATAGTCGAATAGATATTTCTCCTCGAAGGCAAAATGGCGCCAGATCTCGTTCTCGAAAGCCACGGCGAGATCGATCAGCAGCGTGCGGGCGGACGTATCGGTGGCCGCCGGCGGCGAATTATTGGCGGCCAGGCGCTCCAATCGTTCCAGCACGGCGAGCGTCGCCATGTGCTCGTCATGCAGCTTCTGACAGACCCGGTTCGAATACATCACTGTGGCCCTCGCTTGGCCTGCGACAGCCGCAACGCGCGCACCCGCTGCCGCAGGATTTCATTGCGCATCGCCGCCACTAGCAGCGTCATGAAAAGAAGAATGAACGCGAGCGCCATCAGCAACAGCGGCGTGCGGATCGACGGATGCATCGACGGCGACGACAGACCGCCGAGCGCGGCCGGCTGGTGCAGGGTATTCCACCACAGCACCGAGAAGCGCATCACCGGCAGCATGATTGAGCCACACAGGATCAGCACCGCCGCCAGGCGCGCCACGCGCGCCAGATGCTCCTCGCTCCAATAGACCACGATCAAACCGAGATACATCAGTAACAGCACCAGCACGGATGTCTGCCGGCCATCCCAGACCCAATAAGTGCCCAGCATCGGCCGCTCCCACAGCGAGCCGGTGACCAGGCACAGCAACGTAAAGGCGGCGCCGAGCGGCGCTGATGTCTTGGCGGCGACGTCGGCGAGTGGATGGCGCCAGACAAGCGTCGCCAGCGCGGCGAGACTCATCGCGGCCCAGATCAGTGTGATCAGCCAGGCCGACGGCACGTGCAGGAACATGATTTTCACGGTCGCGCCTTGCCGGTAATCCTCGGGTGCGCCGAAGGCCAACGCCAAGCCAAGGCCGAACGCGAGCACGCTCGCGGCGGCGAGCCACGGCAGCCCGCGGGCGGAGCGCGCAAGAAATCGGGACAGAGCGGCGGGATCGGCGACCGGCATTACACTCCCCGCTTACAATACGGCTTTAGCCAATGCCTTGACGCCGATCAATAATACTTCGCATTTCCCCGCGACAATTTGGCTTTACTTAAATTAGATCACAGTTTGACTTAGACGAGACCGCAGCTTGATATTCGTCAAGTTGCAACTGACGCCGTCGCTCTAGATTGCTAACGTTCATCGCCACCACCTACTGCCGGGAGGTCGCCGTGCGTCAATCCGATTGGAAGCCGATCCGCGCGCTGCCGCTGTTTTGCGACATGAGCGAGGCGAATTTCGCCAAACTGATCGGCGCCGCGTTCCTGCAGCGCTTCCCCCTGCACACGACGCTGATCACCGAAGGCGATCTGCCGGACTTCCTGCATATCGTGGTCGACGGCTCGGTCGAAATGTTCAGCACCCATAACGGGCACGAGACCACGATCGAGATCATGCGGCCGGTGTCGACTTTCATCCTGGCGGCGGTGATCCGCGACGAAGTCTATCTCAAGTCGGCACGCACGCTGACGCCGGCGCAGATCCTCATGATCCCGGCGCAGACCGTGCGCGACGTGTTCGATCGCGACGCCGCCTTCGCGCGCGCCATCGTCAGCGAACTAGCCGAGCGTTACCGCGCGGTCGTGCGCTCGCTCAAGAACGAAAAGCTGCGCACCAGCGCGGAACGGCTGGCCAACTGGATCCTGAACGCCAATCACCAGCAAGGCGACCGTCAGCGCGTCGAACTGGCCTTCGACAAGCGCACGCTCGCCTCGCGCCTGGGCATGACGCCGGAGAACCTGTCGCGCAATCTGGCGCTGCTGGCGAAATACGGCGTGAGCAGTTCCGGGCGCGCCATCGTCATCGACGATTCATCGGCGCTGGAACTTTTCGCCAAACCCAACGCGTTAATCGACGGCTAATCGCCCGCCTTTGCACTCGACTGGCTTGCCAGCCGAAGCTCCGAAGGAGCGAAGGCTGGCGGAGAAGGAGGGATTCGAAGTGCTAGCTTAACCATTTGTGATATTTGTGGAAATTTCTCTTCGATGGCATCGACCCACTTCCTCACCCACACCTTCGCGAAGGTCTTAGGCCAGGCGCAGACGATGCCAAACATGTCATGCAACCTGGGATACTTATTCGTTGCTCCGCCGCGCGCCAACGAGTAACGGCCCGAACGATCCGGCAAAGCCAAGAAACGCGGCCGTCCAGGCAAACGCCGCGACTTGCAACAATGGCCCGTTCCAAGCCGGTTCCAGCGATGCGCAGATGCGCGCCAGCGCGGCGATCACGACCGCCGCGTAAATCGCCTGAGTCATCGGCGAAGCGTTGAGTGCGCTGCCGGTATGGCCGAGGCTGGCGCGCGTCATCACCGCCAGGGTCAAGATGCCGGCGGCGCCCACCATCCAGGCGTGGGTTCCGGTGTCGGCCGGCACAAGGTCAATTGCCGCAGCACCCGCGAGCAGGAAGCCGAGCGGCACGAACACATAGCCGACGTGCAATATCAGCACCAGACGATCGCGAAAGGTGCGATCGCCGGCCCAGCGCGCCAACCGCACGAGATGCAGCGCGCCGGCGGCAAAGAGTGCGGCCGCCGTCACTTTTCCGACCGGCAGCGCGATCCACAGCACCAGTACAGCGGCGCTGAACAAAACGACCGCGGCGTCGAATTTTCCGAACGGCACCGGCAGCCGGCCCGGGTTCTCGCGCGCCAGCCAATTGCGCGTGAAACTCGGAATGATGCGGCCGCCGATCACCGCCAAGAGCAGCACCACCGCGGCCATGCCGATACGCGCGCCGTATTCGGCGCTACCGTTGACATGGGCCTCGAGATGGAATGCGACGTTGCCCGCAAGCAGCAGCGTGACCATGACGATGACGCGGAGATTGCGCCAATTACTGCCGGCAATGATTTCGCGCGCCGCTGCGGCGATGACCAGAACAAGAAAGCTGACGTCGATGATCGCCGCCGTGAGCCAGCCGATCTCAACGGAAAAAGTCACCGCCGCGCGGCCGGCCAGCCACACGATCACCAGCACCAGCAGCGGCGTGCCCTGGATCGGCAGCCGTCCGGTCCAGTTCGGAATGGCCGTGAGCAGAAAGCCGGTCACGATCGCCGGCAGATAGCCGTACAGCATTTCGTGCACGTGCCAGTCGATCGGGCCGAAGGTGGTGCGCAGCGTCAGTTCGCCGCCGAAGATCGGCAGCCAGGCCAGAATGGCGAGCGCGGCATAAATCGCGCCGAACAGGAAAAACGGGCGGAAGCCGTATGACAGCAGCGCCGGTCCGCCATCGTCTTTCAAACGCGGGATTGGGCTCATGACGGCGCGTAGGCAAAAGCACGCTGAAGGCAGGTCGCGCCGGGATCGGGCGAGCGGTTGAGCAGACCCATCAGCGTCACCCACTCCTCGTCGGTGGCGCTCGCGGCATAGCGCTGCACGGTTTGCGTCACGTAAGATGCGAGATCGAGCCCCTCGGCCGCTGCTTTGCCGCGCGCCGTTTCCAGCAAAGTCAGATCGCCCAGTTGAACGAGCGCTTCGAGCGCCGTCGTCTCGTCGGTCAATTGGGCCAGCAGGTCGCCGAGCATGATGATGGCCGCTCCTTAATGGACGCGCATCGCGTCGGCGCCGGCGAGTTCGATGCCCTCGATCTTCGCCGCCGACACCAGCCGCGCGATGTATTGTGCATCGGCCTGCCGCCGCACGCTCTCGCGCAGATAGTCGGCGATACGGTCGGCCACGAGTTCGAAGGGTAGCGTACGGCCCTCGTGCTTGCGCTCGAGCCGGATGACGTGGAAGCCGTAGCGCGTGGCGACCGGTTCGGCGCACAACTGGCCGGGCTCCAGCGCGAACAGCGCCTGCTCGAATTCGGGCGTCGTCTGCCCGGCGGTGATCTGGCCGAGATTGCCGCCCTGTGCCGCCGATGGGCAGCGCGAGTAGGCTTGCGCCAGCGTGGCAAAGCTATCCGGATTCTCCTGCAACGTCGCCAACACCGCGTCGGCGTCCGCGCGCGCCTGCGCATGCGCCGCCTTGTCCGCCGGTAGCGTCGCGAACAGAATATGCGAAGCCTCATAGATGTCGGGCGAGCGGAAGCGGTTTCGGTTGTTCTCATAGAAGCGCCGGCAGGTCGCGTCATCGGGTTCCGGAACCGTCACCTCCCGCTCGACCAGCGCCCGCATGATGGCTTCGTCGTCGGTCTCGCGCCGGCCTTCGGCGTCGCTGATCGGCGTGGGCGCTACGCCGAGATGGCGCGCCCGCTGCAACAGCAGCTCGCGGATAACCAGTGCGCGCGCGGCTTGCTGCCAAGCGGCGATCGGTTTGGGCGCCGCGTGATGCTGCATTTCGCGCACGATCGCGTCGCGGGCGATGGTCACGCCGTTGACGCTAACCGTCATGGGCTTTCCCGCCGGAATTTGCGCGTGCACCGAGCAGGCTGTCATCGCCCTACTCCGCCGGTTCCAGGCCGCGCACCGCCCGCGTGCGCACCACCTGATAGCCGCGGCGGCCGAGATACCAGACCGGTGCGCTCCAGACGTGCACCAGGCGGGTGAACGGGAACAGCAGGAAGATCGTCATGCCGAGCGCGAGGTGCACCTTGAAGATCAGCGGCACGCCCAGGATCAACGCGGAAACGCCGGGCTCGAGACGCAGGATGCCTTGCGCCCAGGTCATGAAGGTGATCATCACGTGACCGTCGAGATGCTGCAGCGACACAGGTATAGTGGCGAGCCCGAGGGTAAGCTGGGCGTACAGGATGAGCAGGATCGCGATATCGCCGAACGATGAGGTGGTGCGGATGCGCGCGTCGAACAGCCGGCGATGCACCAGCAGCGTGATGCCGATGAAGCACATGACGCCGGAGACACCACCAACACCGATCGCCATCCACTGCTTGAAGGTGTGCGAAATGCCGAGCGCCTCAAAAATCAAGATCGGCGTCAGCAGGCCGCCGAAATGGCCGAGGAAGATGACCAGGATGCCGACATGGAACAGGTTGGAGCCCCAGGTCAGTTGCCGGCGGCGCAACAATTGGCTCGAGCCGCTGCGCCAGGTGTATTGCTCGCGGTCGAAGCGCAGCACGCTGCCGAGCAGGAACACGGTCAGGCAGAGGTAGGGATACCAGCCGAAGACGATGTAATTGATCAGTTCGCGCATGACCTTTTCCTCAATGGCGCGGCGGATTGGGGCGAGACACGGCCGACATGTCCGGTGCAGGACGCATGCCGCCGCGCACGCGCGCGATCAGCCCGTCCTTGCAGCCGTCGCTGGCGCCCGGCCCGAAGCGGACCTCCTCGTCTTCCCAGGCGGCATCGAGCGCCGCTAAGTCGTCGGCGTTCGGATCGGGCAGCGCGAGCAGCGCCGAGACCTCGGCTTCTTTCGGTTTGGTCGCCGACAGCGCGAGCAGCGCGCGCAGCACCGCTTCGTAAGCCGAGCGGCGCTTGCGCAGGCGCTCCGCCATCGCCGCAAAGATGTGCGCCGGCTGCGCCAACGCATCGCGCGCCTCGGCCGCCGGCAGCGTCGAGACATACTCCAGGAACAGCGGCAGGAAATCCGGCAATTCGGTTGAATCCTGCTCCAGCCCGGCTTTCCCGTATTGTGCCTTGAGATCGACCATGGCCTGGCCGCGGTCGCGGCTTTCGCCGTGCACGTGCTCGAACAGGTGCAGATGACAAAGAACGCGTGCGATCGAACAGCAGCACGTAGCGCTCCTGCAGATCGTATAGATCGCTGCTGGCCAAATCGCGCAGCAGCTTGTGCAATTGGTCGCGTACCGCCATCGACAATGCGGGCTCGCTTTCGATCGCCTCGCTGATCTCGCCGGATGCCTGTTGCAGCTCGGCGGTGGGATAGGTCAGCAGCGCCGAGAGCGCTTTCAATGCCCTGATCATCACGCGACCTCCATCGGCGTCTTGGCGCGCTTGGGCGTGCCGAACAGATTGGCCTCGCTGGTGCCGCCCGAGCAGCCGTTGCCGAACGAGAAGCCGCACGAGCCGCGCAGGTCGTAGGCGTCCTCGTTGGTCTCGCGATGCGCGGTCGGGATGACGAAGCGGTCCTCGTAATTGGCGATCGCCATCGTTTGGTACATGTCCTCGATCGCCAGTGCCGTAAGTCCCACGCGCTTGGCGATGGCCTCGTCGATCACGCCGTCGACGGTTTTGGCGCGCATATAGGCGCGCATTGCCAGCATGCGCTCGAGACCGAGCGCGACCGGCTCTTCCTTGCCGGCGGTCAAAAGGTTGGCGAGGTATTTCAGCGGAATGCGCAAGGACCGCACGTCCGGCATCTCGCCGTCATGGCCGATCTTGCCGGCGGCCGCCGCCGACTGGATCGGCGAAAGCGGCGGCACGTACCAGACCATCGGCAGCGTGCGGTATTCGGGATGCAGCGGGAAGGCGACCTTCCACTCCATGGCCATTTTCCAGATCGGCGAGCGCAGCGCGCCTTCCAGCCAGTTGTCTGCGATGCCGTCGGCGCGCGCTTGCGCGATCACCTGCGGATCCTTGGGATCGAGGAAGATCGCGAGCTGCGCCTCGTACAAATCCTGCTCGCTCTTGGCGCTGGCCGCCTTTTCGATGCGGTCGGCGTCATAGAGAACGACGCCGAGATAGCGGATGCGACCGACGCAGGTCTCCGAGCACACCGTCGGCTGGCCCGCCTCGATGCGCGGATAGCACATGATGCACTTCTCGGATTTGCCGCTCGACCAGTTGTAATAGACCTTCTTGTACGGGCAGCCTGACACGCACATGCGCCAGCCGCGGCACTTGTCCTGGTCGATGAGCACGATGCCGTCTTCCTCGCGCTTGTAGATCGCGCCGGACGGACAGGCGGCGACGCAGGCCGGATTGAGGCAGTGCTCGCACAGCCGCGGCAGATACATCATGAAGGTGTTTTCGAATTGGCCGTAAATGTCCTTCTGGATGCCCTCGAAATTGTAATCCTGCGAGCGCTTAGCGAACTCGCCGCCGAGGATTTCCTCCCAGTTCGGGCCCCACTCGATCTTCTCCATGCGCTCGCCGCTGATCAGCGAACGCGGCCGCGCGGTCGGGAACGCCGACATTTCCGGCGCCTTCTGCAGATGCTCGTAGTCGAAGGTGAACGGCTCGTAGTAGTCGTCGATCTCCGGCAGGTCAGGATTGGCGAAGATGTTGGCCAGCACCCGCCACTTCGAGCCGATGCGCGGCTCGATCTTGCCGTTCTTCTTGCGGCGCCAGCCGCCGTTCCAGCGCTTCTGGTTTTCCCAATCCTTCGGATAGCCGATGCCCGGCTTGGTCTCGACGTTGTTGAACCACGCGTATTCCATGCCTTCGCGGCTGGTCCACACGTTCTTGCAGGTGACCGAGCAGGTGTGGCACCCGATGCACTTGTCGAGATTGAGCACCATCGCGATTTGCGCGCGGATTTTCATTCTGCGGCCTCCATTTTGGGGGCTACGGGGAGAGGCTCGGGCTGATCGGCGGCCGGCTTGTCGAGCCAGTCGACCTTCGACATCTTGCGCACGATGACGAATTCGTCACGGTTGGTGCCGATCGTGCCGTAGTAGTTGAAGCCGTAGGATTGCTGAGCGTAGCCGCCGATCATGTGCGTCGGCTTGACCACGGTGCGCGTCACCGAATTGTGGATGCCGCCGCGTTGCCCGGTTATTTCGGAGCCGGGCACGTTCACGATCTTCTCCTGCGCATGATACATCAGGCACATGCCGACTTTCACGCGCTGCGAGACGACGGCGCGAGCGGTCAACGCTCCGTTGCTGTTGTAGGCTTCGATCCAGTCGTTATCGACGATGCCGACCTTCTTGGCGTCGATCTCGCTGATCCACACGATCGGACCGCCGCGCGAGAGCGTCAACATCAGGAGATTGTCGGTGTAGGTGGAGTGGATGCCCCACTTCTGGTGCGGCGTGATGAAATTGAGGACGATCTGCTTTTCGCCGTTCGGCTTGCTGTCGATCACCGGCTTCACCGCCTTCAGATCGACCGGCGGGCGATAGACGCAGAGCGCCTCGCCGAAGGCGCGCATCCACAAATGGTCCTGATAGAGCTGCTGGCGGCCTGAGAGCGTCCGCCAGGGGATCAGCTCGTGCACGTTGGTATAGCTGGCGTTGTAGCAGACCTTTTCCGATTCCAGCCCCGACCAGGTCGGCGCGGAGATGATCTTGCGCGGCTGCGCCACCACATCGCGGAAACGGATCTTCTCGTCTTCCTTCGGGATGGCGAGATGGGTGTGATCGCGGCCGGTCGTTTTCGACAAGGCTTCCCAGGCCCTCACCGCAACCTCGCCGTTGGTCTCCGGCGCGAGCGAGAGGATCACCTCAGTGGCATCGATATCTGTGTCGATGCGAGCGAGTCCTTTGCTGGCGCCCTCCTCCGTCACCACGCCGTTGAGCCGCTTCAACAGATCGACCTCATGCTCGGTGTTCCAGGCTATGCCTTTCACGCCGTTGCCGAGCTTGGCCATCAGCGGGCCGAGCGCCGTGAAGCGCTTGTACAGATTGGGATAGTCGCGCTCGACTACCGCGACTGCCGGCATGGTCTTGCCGGGGATCGGCTCGACTTCTCCCTTCTTCCAGTCCTTGACGTCGAGCGCCTGCGCGATCTCGCCCGGTGAGTCGTGCATGATCGGTGTCATCACCACGTCTTTTTCGACACCCAGCACTTCGGGCGCGACTTGCGAGAATTTCTTGGCGATCGCCTTGTAGATTTCCCAGTCGCTCTTGGATTCCCAGACCGGGTCCACCGCCGCCGAGAGCGGATGGATGAAGGGATGCATGTCCGACGTATTAAGATCGTTCTTTTCGTACCAGGTCGCGGTCGGCAGCACGATGTCGGAATAAACGCAGGTGGTCGACATGCGGAAGTCGAGCGTCACCAGGAGGTCAAGCTTTCCTTTCGGCGCGTCTGCGTGCCAGGCGACTTCCTTCGGTTTCTTGCGGCCCGCTTCGCCAAGGTCCTTCCCCTGCACGCCGTGCGTGGCGCCGAGCAGGTGCTTGAGGAAATATTCGTGCCCCTTGCCGGACGAGCCGAGAATATTGGAGCGCCAAACGAACATGTTGCGCGGCCAGTTGTCGGGATGATCTGGGTCCTCGCAGGCCAGTTGCAGTTCGCCCGATTTGAGCGCCTTGGCGACATAGTCCTTTGGCTCGAGCCCGGCGGCTTGCGCTTGCTTGGCGAGATCGAGCGGGTTCTGCCGTAACTGGGGAGCCGACGGCAGCCAGCCCATGCGTTCGGCGCGCACGTTGTAGTCGATCAGTGCGCCGTCCCACGGCCCGGCGGGTGCGGTTGGCGAAATGATCTCGTCGATCCCGATCTGCTCGTAGCGCCATTGGTCGGTGTGCGCGTAGAAGAACGACGTCGAATTCTGCTGACGCGGCGGACGCCCCCAGTCGAGCGCGAAGGCGAGCGGCAGCCAGCCCGATTGCGGCCGCAACTTCTCCTGCCCGACATAGTGCGACCAACCACCGCCCGACTGGCCGACGCAACCGCACATCACCAGCATATTGATGACGCCGCGGTAGTTCATGTCGCAGTGGTACCAATGGTTCATGGCGGCGCCGATGATGACCATCGAGCGACCCTTGGTCTTCTCGGCGTTGAGCGCGAACTCGCGCGCCACCGTGATGATCTGGTCGCGTGGCACGCCGGTGATCTTTTCCGCCCAGGCCGGCGTATAGGGCACGTTTTCGTCGTAGGATTTGGCGACGTGATCGCCGCCGAAACCACGGTCGACGCCGTAATTGGCGACGAACAGGTCATACACCGAGGCGACCAGCGCTTCACCGTCCTTCAGTCGCACGCGCTTGGCGGGTACCTTGCGCACCAAGACGCTCGGATGATCGGTGCCGGCGAAGTGGTCGTGCTCGCGATTGCCGAAGTATGGGAACGCGACGTTCGCGAGTTCGTCCCGGTCATTCGCGAGCGACAGTTGCAGCCGCGTGTCGCGGCCCTCCGATTCCTTCTCCTCCAGATTCCATTTGCCCTTTTCGCCCCAGCGGAATCCGACCGAACCGCGCGGCACGACGACTTTCTTTGCGGTCCCGTCATAAGCGACCGTTTTCCACTCCGGATTGTTGCTTTCGCCGAGATTGTCCGCAAAATCGGAGGCGCGCAGCTGCCGGTCGGGAACGAGATGGTCGCCCTGCCTGGTGAGCCGCACCAGCATCGGCATGTCGGTGTATTGGCGGACGTAGTCGTCGAAATATTTCGCCTGCCGGTCGATATGGAACTCGCGCAGGATGACGTGACCCATCGCCATGGCGAGCGCCGCATCGGTGCCCTGCTTTACCGAGATCCACAAGTCGGCGAATTTCGAGGCCTCGGAATAGTCCGGGCAAATGACGACGCTCTTGGCGCCGCGATACCGCGCCTCGGTGTAGAAATGCGCGTCCGGCGTGCGCGTCTGCGGGACGTTCGAGCCCCATAGAATGAGGAAGCCGGAATTGTACCAATCCGCGCTTTCGGGAACGTCGGTCTGTTCGCCCCACGTCTGCGGGGAGGACGGCGGCAGGTCGCAATACCAGTCGTAGAACGACATGCAGACGCCGCCGAGCAGCGACAGATAACGCGAGCCGGCAGCATAGGAGACCATCGACATCGCCGGGATCGGCGAAAAACCGATGACACGGTCGGGCCCGTGTTTCTTAACGGTATAGGCGTTGGCGGCGGCAATAATTTCCGTCACCTCGTCCCAGGTCGCGCGCACGAAGCCGCCGAGACCGCGCTTGCTGGTATAGGCCGCGCGTTTGTTCGGATCGGTGACGATCGATTCCCAGGCCGCGACTGGCGTGCGTAGTGCCCTCGCCTCGCGCCACAGCTTCAACAGCCGCGATCGCACCAGCGGATATTTCACCCGGTTGCCGGAATAGAGGTACCAAGAATAGCTCGCGCCGCGCGAACAGCCGCGCGGCTCGTGATTGGGCAGCTCTGGCCGCGTGCGCGGATAGTCGGTCTGCTGCGTTTCCCAGGTGACGATGCCGCCTTTGACGTAGATCTTCCACGAGCACGAGCCGGTGCAGTTGGCGCCGTGCGTCGAGCGCACGATCTTGTCGTGCTGCCAGCGCTTGCGGTAGCCGTCCTCCCAGCTTCGGTCTTCGCAGGTGACCTGGCCGTGACCGTCGGAGAACTCGTCGACGACGCGATTGAAGAACGTCAGGCGATCGAGAAAGTGGCTCATCGTCCAACTCCCTTCATTCGGCCGGTTGCGCGGCGGCGGGCGGCAGCGGCCGTCCACGCTCAATGTCGTGCAGCAGGCCACCGCGGCGGGTGTAGAAGAACCAGGTGAGCGCGACGCAGGTGACGTAGAACGCCATGAATCCCCAGAGCGCCATGCTCGGACCGCCGGTGAGCGCGATCGACGTGCCGTAGGCCTTGGGAATGAAGAAGGCACCATAGGCCGCGACCGCCGAGGTGAAGCCGATGATCGCCGCCGATTCCATTTCCGCCTGCCGCTGCCGCATCGGCGCGCTCATGCCCGGTTCAAGCCGTGGAATTTCCACGCGCATGATCGCCGGGATCATCTGGAAAGTGGACGCGTTGCCCACGCCGGTCGCGAAGAACAGGATCATGAACATCGCGAAGAAGCCCCAGAACGCCTGCGGCTGGTCCTTGATGTCGAGGAAGTAGAGAACGCCCGCCACCGCCGCGATCATCAACGCGAACGTCCACAAGGTGACGCGGCCGCCGCCGTAGCGGTCGGACAGCCATCCGGTCGCCGAGCGCGACAGCGCGCCGACCAGCGGCCCGAGGAAGATGAACTTGAGCGAGTCGACCTGCGGGAACTGCGTCTTGGCCAAAAGCGGGAATCCGGCCGAATAGCCGATGAACGAGCCGAAGGTGCCGGTATAGAGCCAACACATCAGCCAATTGTGCTTGCGCTTGAAGATCGCCGCCTGATCGGCGAATGAGGCTCGCATATCGGCGATGTCGTGCATGCCGAACCAGGCCGCGAAGGCCGACACGACGATGAACGGCACCCAGATGAACCCTGCGTTCTGCAGCCAGAGTTTGGTTGCGCCGGTCGCGGCGACCTGCGGGTCGCCGCCGAACCAACCGAATACACTGGTGGTGATCACCAGCGGAATGACGAATTGGCCGACGCTGACGCCGAGATTGCCAAGCCCGGCATTGAGCGCGAGCGCGTTGCCCTTCTCCGCCTTGGGGAAGAAGAAGCTGATATTGGCCATCGAGGAAGCGAAGTTGCCGCCGCCGAGGCCGCACAGCAAAGCGAGCGACAGGAAGATGATGTAGGGCGTATCCGGGCTCTGCACCGCGAGACCGATGCCGACCGCAGGAACGATCAGCGACCAGGTCGACACCGACGTCCACAGACGCCCGCCGAAGATCGGCGGCATGAACGAATAAAAGATGCGCAGCGTCGCACCCGACAGGCCGGGCATGGCCGCCAGCCAGAACAACTGATCGGTGGTGAACTTGAAGCCCACCGTCGGCAGCTTGGCGACGACGACCGACCACACCATCCAGATCACGAAGGCCAGCAGTAGCGCCGGAATCGAAATCCACAGATTGCGGCGGGCGATGGCGCGGCCCTTGCTCTCCCAGAACGCCGGATCCTCCGGCTTCCATTCCGCCAGCACGTGGCCGGAGAGCACACCGACGTGCTTCTCCTCGTGGATCGGCTCCATTTCCGGGAATTCGGGTAGCCTGTGCAGCCCAGTAGCAAGCGCTTCGCGTTCCATGCGTTGGATGGCGAGATGCATCCACAGCAGCGAGCCGCCGGCAATCAGGAACAGCAGCATGAAGCAGCTGGTCCAGATGCCGGTGAGATCGTTGAGCGCGCCGAAGGCAATCGGCAGCACGAAACCGCCGAGACCGCCGATCATGCCGACCAGCCCGCCGACCGAACCGACATTTTCCGGATAGTAGACCGGGATGTGCTTGTACACCGCGGCTTTTCCTAAGCTCATGAAGAAGCCGAGCACGAAGATCAGGCAGGTAAAGGTGACGACGCCAGTCGCCATATGGAAGTGGATCGGACCTTGCGTGCTCAGCACGACATATTCGGTTGGCGGATAGGCCAGGATGAAGGTGATCAGCGCCGATACGCCGAACATCCAGTACATGATGCGGCGCGCGCCATAGCGGTCGGAGAGAACGCCGCCATAAATGCGGAATAAGCTCGCCGGAATCGAATAGGCGGCGCCCAGCATACCGGCGGTTTCGATGTCGAGCTTGTAGACGCCGATAAGGTAGCGCGGCAGCCAAAGCGACAGCGCGACGAAGGCGCCGAAGGTGAAGAAATAATAGAGCGCGAAGCGCCAGACCTGGATGTTCTTCAGCGGCTCAAGCTCGAGCCAGAGGCCGCGCGGCTTTTCGCCTATCGCGCGACGCGCCAGTTCGACCGGGTCTTCTTTTGTGAAGAACCAAAACAAGACAGCCATCACCGCGATTCCCGCCGCCCAGACTTGCGCGGTCGTTTGCCAGCCATAGGCAACCAGGACGAACGGCGCGCAGAACTTGGTCACTGCCGCGCCGACATTGCCGGCGCCGAAGATGCCGAGCGCCGTGCCCTGTTTCTCGGCCGGGTACCAGCGCGACACATAGGCGATGCCGACCGCGAACGAGCCGCCGGCAATGCCGACGCCGAGCGCCGCAATCAGGATCTGGACATAGGTGTGGGCGTAGACCAGCAGGAAGGTCGCGACCGCGGCCGCCAGCATTACCACCGTGTAGATACGGCGTCCGCCATATTGGTCGGTCCAGATGCCGAGGAAAATGCGGACGAGCGAGCCGGTAAGGATCGGCGTGCCGACAAGGAGGCCGAACTGCGTTTCGTTAAGGCCGAGCTGCTGCTTAATCTGGATGCCGATGATGGCGAAGATGGTCCACACCGCAAAGCACACGGTGAACGCGATGGTGGACATCCAGAGGGCGCGGCCTTGGCCTGGGACCGCGGTGGCTGTTTTGGCTTGCATGATGACGCCCGCTCCTGTCATTCGCAAAGTGTCAGGGGCGATTTACGCGGCGGCTCCAACGAATGCTTTGACGCCGATCAATAATACTTACGTTTCTCCCGCGACAATATTGCTTTACTTATATCTATGCCTCACTTGACTTTAGAGTTGTCTTGAGTTGACATTTATCAATCAACACCGGATAGCGCGTGACAGGCCCGAACCTCTTGGCCAAGGCCTGCCTCTGGCCTCGAATCTCGGGAACAGGATGTTGTTCTCGATGTAGATGTGCTCGGTGAGGTCGTCGCGAAACTTGCCGAGCCCGGCGTAAAGCGCGCGCCAGGTATTGCAGGCGTCCGCCGGAAGCGTCAGGTCGCCGGTCAGCTTGGTCAGCGCTTCAAGCTCTTCGCCGTGCGAGTCGTGCTCGTGACGCATCATGCCGATCGGGTGCACGATCATCGGGTTGCCGCCCGAACGCATCATCGGGAACAGAATCTGCTCTTCCTTCTGCATATGCGATTCCATCTCGCCACGCATACGCGCCAGGAGATCAGAAAGCCCCTTGGGCACGGCGGGATGCTCCGCGTGCACCGCCTCGACGCGCTGAGCCAATGCGAGCAATTCGGGCATCTCTTGCCGGTGCACCTGATGATAACGCTCGACAATGAGCTCGATCAGCCCGTTGACGTCGTCCGGCACGGTATTCGGTTCGGGCGATAACGAGGCAAGCTCCGCTTCGATCGGCGCGAGGTCGATCCCTTTGTGCCGGGCCGCCTGTTCGAGGCTTTCCGATCCGCCACAGCAGAAGTCGAGCTTGTGCCGGCGGAAAACGGCGGTCGCCCCGGGCAGGCTGGCGGCAATATTGCCCAGGCTGCGCGATGCCACCGATTCAGAAGCGTCCCCGCTCATGGAAATTCTCCTTTGCACCATACTGGTATTTAAATTACCACTACGCTAGGAATATGGTAACGTCAATACCAATATAAGGCGCGCACATGACGGCGGTATCAGGAGCGGGCATTCACGCGGAGCGGCGCGGTCGGCGCGCGCGCGAATTTAAAATGGTCGCCGCCATGCTGGGCATGTATTGCCGCGCCCATCACGGGGCAAAAGATGCTGCACTTTGTCGGCAATGCGCCGAGTTGCACGATTACGCGCGCCGGCGTCTCGAGCGATGCGTATTCGGTGATGCCAAGCCGACCTGCGCCAATTGCGCGGTGCATTGCTACAAAACGAGCATGCGTGAGCGCGTCAGAGTGGCGATGCGCTGGGCTGGCCCGCGCATGCTCTGGCGCCATCCCGTTCTTGCGATCAGACACATGATCGACGGCTGGCTCCCGGCGCCGGCGCTTCAGCGATCGCGGTAACGCAGCTGCACGCCGCCGCTGCGCAGCAGGGTCCCTGCGAACGCACTCATAGCGGCAACGGCGGCAAGGATTGCGGCCGCGCGCAGCCAAGGCTGGTCAAATGCCACGCGCTCCATGGCGATTTGCCATGCCGTCCACAGCCAAAGGCCGGCGGCGGCATAGGCCAGGCTTTGCAGAAGCAACAGGCTCCAGCGGCGGCGCACGAAAAACAACAACGGTGCCGCCAAGCACAGCACGACGCCGCCAAAATCGCCGACGCGGAGGAAATGCGCGGCGATCAGCAAGGCGGCAACGACGTAAAGCGAAATTCTGGCAACCATGGTGGACACCCCCGTCAAAGCGCTGGTGAACTACGCTTGCAATGTGGTATCGTCAATACCAATTCTGGAGAATCGTCATGCGCCTGCTAAGTTCGACCGATTTTGCGTTGCGCGTGCTGATGCGTCTGTCGGCGAGCCCCGACACCCATGTCAGCACCGACACGCTGGCGCGCGAGCTGGTCATTTCGCGGCATCATCTGCACAAGATCGTCCAGTACCTCACCGAGGCAGGCCTCGTACGCACGATCCGCGGCGCGCACGGCGGCGTGATGCTGGCGCGGCCGGCAAACGAGATCAAAGTCGGCGAAGTGATTCGCAATCACGAGCGGGATCAAGCTTTGGTGGAATGTTTCCGGCCAGACGGCGGGACTTGCAATTTGTTGCCACGCTGCCGCCTGCGCGGCATGCTGGATGGCGCCAAGAAGGCGTTCTATCAGTATCTCGATGGCTACACGCTGGCGAACTGCCTCGTCGGGCCCAGGTTATTCGCCCGCGAGCAACCAGATCGAAAACGAAATCGCCGCGTGGAGCGCGCTGCACACCGGAGGCGTACGGGATGAATATCGGGGACAACTAAGTACCTCCCCGCCGGCCTGGATACTTTCGCGGAAACCCTTCGGACGACCGGCATGGATACTTTCCATGTTGGTGCCGAATGACGCCGGTTTTTGTTTGGGATTACGAGCGCCGCCGATGTGGCGGAGAGGTGGTTAGCCTCTCAAGACGGTGGCGGAGAGGGAGTCCGTCAAGTTTGCTTTTTCTAGTCACTATTTCAAACGGTTAGCATCCCACCGCCACGATCCCATAAATCAACCCACAAACGTGCCCTAAAACCAGCAGCTTTGAGCATCGTGCAACCGAAGACGGACGGTGACGGACAGCAGCGAATGGCGCCAGACCCTCCGAAGGCGTAAACTGTGCGCGTCGGAGCAGGCGTCGCGCTCGGATTTGCTTTGGCGCCCGTACTTGGACCGCTCGCCATCGTTGCGGCGCCACTCGCCGCCGCGTTTTGGGCAAACGACAAGGAAGCAAAAGAGCGCCGCGCGTCGGAGCATTTACGGCCACCACGCGAGTACTTCGTGAAAAAGCAAAACGACCCAAGCCGTCTGCCATAGGGAGTTTTCGGCTTGCGATCGCGTGCGCGTGTGTCCTTCTAACGCCGTAGGACTTTACGGCTGAGTGGATGATCACCCCGAAGCTGCCCATTTACAATTGGGGCCCGAACTAGAACTCGCATCCATTGTTAGCGCGCGCGAGCGAGCGCGTAAAAAAGTCAAAGGGGTTGGTAGCAGCTTCGTTGGTGCCCCCTTCCGCCCCGGCCCCCAAAAGGGAAAAGCGACAAAATTTGAGAGGGAGATCGGGCTCTTGGTCAGCGGATTACTTCCGATAAACGTCGTTATCAGATCCAATTAAGCGCTGCGTTTGCGCCCGGGCGCGGACCTCAATTGGCTGATATCACCTGCGACCGCGTCGCCACATAGGTCAATTTTACCGCAGCAAGCAGTCACAGTCGGCGCATTTGGAAAGATCAGCTAATTGGTAGCCCGCGAAGATCGATTGCATCTGCTAACGTGCATCCTGTTCGTCGGTATACCAGGAAGGCTTCTCCGGATAATGCGGGCCATCGTAAATCTCGACGACGACAGTTTCCTCGTGCGCAACTGCGGGTCCGTGAACGTTTCCCTTCGGATTGCAATAGAAACTGCCGGCGGTCAGTGTCACCCCAGTTGAAGTGTACTCATAGCGACCTTTGAGGCAGAACATAAACTGGTTCGCCGCGTGAAAATGTGGTTGCGGAATGCCGGCGCCTTTGTCGAATTTTATCAACGCGATCGAAGCTCCGGTCTCCTCATTGCGCCAAAGCATTTTCTCGCGAATTCCCTTGAGTGACTTTTCTCGCCACGACATCGTTTCCGACTGGATCAGTAGCTCTTCCAGCTTGGGGGCGTCGGTAGAGATCATTTTGAACCTCCGTCAATTCTAAAGGCGGAAGTTGAAAGCCTCTTCCGCGTTGGTCTTTCGGATTTGCCAGCTGCGACCACACCGGGCGGGACGATGTGCATGTGCACGTCGCAGCCGCCGTGACTGTGTGAGTCTATTTCGCTCATTGACGGCTAGTCCCTCTCGTCCGCCGACCAGCGGATATGCTTGAGTTCGACTAGGCGCGAGATGTATGGCACTTTCGCGCGATTGGTCAGCCGATGTACCGAACGCATCTCGTTGATGAACACAAACGAGCCGAATGGTTCATCAGTCTTCAACTGCTTGCCGAAAATGGTCTCGATCTCGTTTTCGCCGCCGCCGAGTGAAATCACCAGATAGGGGTGATAATGAATATGGAAGTCGATGGTCTCGCCGGGCTCGAGACGGATCTCCCAGACACGCACATATTCGTTCTCAAGCATGATCTTCTGACCGATCTCGCCGAGCGCGACGCCGCGCTCAGCTGCATGTTTGATCCCGTATTTGTCGACCATAAGCGCGCCCCGTTAGTCCTGGATCACCGCAATGGCGTTGATCTCGATCAGGTAGTCTGGTGATACCATCTTGGTCACTTCGACCATGGTCGAGGCCGGCAGTGGCGGCTTGAAATATTCGCTACGCACTTTGTGGATCGCGTCGAAATGCTCCATGTTGCGGACATACACATCGACACGGCAGACATCATCGAGTGTGCCGCCAGCGCCCTCCACTGCCGCCTTAATGTTCTCGCAGACCTGCCGGGTCTGCGCCTCGATATTGCCGACGCCGGCGATCGTGCCGTCCGCCCTACGCGCCGTCATTCCGGAGATAAAAACCAGATGTCCTTTCGCCTCAACGACCGTGGCCTGCGAAAACACGCCGATCGGTTTGCGGATGGCCTCGGACGTCACTTCACGTTTCGGCATAGTGCTTCGTTCCTAATTTGCCACAAAGGCTGCAAGCGGCTCTGCAGATACTTTTAAAAGCCCGGCGAGTTCAATCAATTTAGCGACGACGGCATGCTCGAGACTGACATTGCCGCCAGCGCTTTGACGGACCTGCCATTCGATCTCGCCCGGCGCGAAGAGCTGCGTAACGCCCGGCATACGCTTGCCGAATCTGAGCTTTTCGGCCGCTGTCGTCGCCCGGCTGCGGATCTTGGACGCATCGCCGAAATGCCCGACGTCGATGGCGATAAAAAGTTGTGAGCAATCATAGGGCACGCTGGGATTTCCATAGAGTGGCTTTACGTCCGAGCCGCTGGCGCCATGGCTGAGCAGACCGCACATGAGATCAATCATGAAGGCGAGCCCGAAACCTTTGGGACCGGCCGCAGGCAGCAGCATACCGGCAATCGCTTCCTTCGGGTCGGTAGTCGGGCTGCCGTTATGACACACCGCCCAGCTCTGCGGGATCGATTGCCCGGCCTTTTCTGCAGAGTCGGATCTTGCCCATGGCGGCCTCGCTCGTTGCCATGTCGAGCACGATCGGAAGACTGCCCTCGGATGGTACAGAAATCGCGATCGGATTATTGCCAACCACCCGCTCGGCGCCGCCGGGGGCTGGCATCAGGGGTCGGGTATTACACATCACTATGCCGATGCAGCCTCGCTCGGCAGCCCGTAGCGCGTAGCGGCGAGCGGTGCCGAAATGAAAACCGTGGCGTACCGCTACGATGCCCGCGGCAAAACGCTGCGCCCGGTCGATCGCAAGTCCGATAGCCTGATCGCCGATCAGATGGCCGAACGCGTTGCCAGCATCGAGCACAACCGCGCCATCGCGGTCGGAGACAATCTCGGCTTTCTCCCGTGTTGACACCGAGCCGTGGCGCAGGCGATCAATATACATGTCGGTCAGCATCACACCATGCGACGGAACGCCTTCCAGATCCGCATCGATCAAGCCGCTAGCCACTGTGCACGCGGCCTCCGCCGACAGTCCAGCAGCGACGAACAGCCGCCCCACTACCGCCTGCAAATCTTCGGCGCGCACCGAGATCGAAGTCCTCCCAGTCATACGAATTCGACTTTTTGCGCCGCCAAGCTGATCTTCAGAGTGAAGCTACCCTCGTTCATCAGCCAAGGCAGAATCTCGTAGCTGCGCACGCCGTCGCGATGCATGGGGTCGGCGTCGGCGATGGCGCGCGCCGCGCCAAGCGATTCCGCACGCAGCACGATCAGGCCGCGTCCGGTCCATTCCTGCCCGCTCTCGTCCGATAACGGACCGGCCGCGACGATGATCCCGCGTCGCTCGAGCTCGCGCTGGTATTCGAGGTGAATAGCAAGGTGACGTTGCACGGCCTCTTTGCTGGACTTCGGCTTGGTGAACACGACGAAATACTCGCGGGCCGCCAGACCTTCGTCGCGCGCATCATCGATACGCTGCCGCCAGGTCAACATTTTTTCACTCATCTTGTTACCTTTCCAACGCAGAGTTACGAATTGGACGATCGGACGTGTCGTGCGAACGACTTCAGGACCTTTTCCATGGTGCGGTCGATGTGCTGGCTATTGAGCTCCACCGCGCGCACAACATCACGCCTCAAAGCCGCCTGCATGATCTGTTCGTGCTCGGCGATATCGTTGCGCCGAATGGCCCGCGACATCACCGATAGGGCGACATAGCGCGCCGCCTGGTCGAATAATCCATCGCGGATGTTCAAGAGAGTCGGTGATCCACTGGCCGCCATTAGCGCCGCATGGAAGGCGCGATGTTCTTTTGACCAGCTCGGATCAATGGTGCCACCATCGGCATCGATCTTGCTCTGGCGTGACAACCGGTGAAAGGCGCCGAGCAGATTGGCCTCCCACTCCACATCGCCCTTCTCGATGGACCAGCGCAGCGCTAGGGCTTCGAATTCTCTGCGTACGCGCATCACGTCGATTAATTGCTCCTGGGAAACGGAAGAGACGCGGAAGCCCTTGTTCTGCTCGAGCTCGACGAGATCTTCCGCCTCCAGCCGCATCAACGCTTCGCGGATCGGGCTGCCGCCGACGCTATAACGCTCGCGCAGCGCTTCGATGCGCAGACGCTCGTTCGGCATCAAACGGCAACTGATAATGTCGGCCCGAATGCGTCGGAAGATGGCCGCATTGAGCGTTGGCTCGACGGTTTCTTCGATGACGCGCGTGAATGACATGGCGATTAGGCACACCAAAGCGTCGGGCAATTTTCCACGGCTCTATTTATTCGACTAACGCAACATGTACCGATAATCAATTATATTTTCGAAAATCTTGACCGGTCGGTGAATTTCCGGCAGCTTCCTCGGGGTCCGGACAGATTGGCATGATCACGCAGAAAGAACAGCACATGCGAAACAAGCAGGCGTGGAACAGGACGGCGATCGGCGCCCTTGCAGCAATCATCGTCGCTTCAGCGACGCTCCCTGCGGTGGCACAGACCAAGCCCCTCACCAAGGTGGTGTTCACCCTCGATTTTATTCCGCTTGGGCGCCACGCTCCGTGGTACGCGGCAATCGCCGAGGGCTTCTATAAGGAGGAAGGTCTCGACGTCAGCATTATCCCCGGCCAGGGCGGCGCCGAATCAATACAGGCTGTCGCATCCGGAACAGCCACTCTCGGCTTCATGGGCGTTCCTGAGGTTGCGCTGGCGCGCGCCGGCGGCGCTAACGTCAGGCTAGTAGCGGTGAACTACCAGAAGGCACCGATCGCGGTGTTCAGCCTGAACCCGGGCGCCAACGTCACCTCGGTCAAACAGCTGCAGGGTCTGACGCTCGGCAGTGGCTCCGGCAGTTTCACGCCGAAGATACTCGCGGGCTTCATGGCGCAGAACGGTCTCGACCCGAAATCGCTGACGGTCGTCAACATTGCGCCGCCGGCGCGCGCCAGCGCCCTACTGACCAGGAACGTACCGTCAATCGAATTCTACGTCATGTCCGAGCCGGGTCTTGAAGCCGGCGCAAAAGGCGCCGGTGCTTCGCTCACGACGTTCGTTCCCGGTGATCACGGGCTCGAGCTCTACTCGAACGGCATCGGCGTGACCGATGCTTACCTCGCCAAGAATCCGGAAGTGGTGAAGGGCTTCGTCCGCGCCTCTCTGAAGGGCTGGAAATTCACCTTCGAGCATCCCGACAAGGCCGCCGAGGACGAAATTAAATTCATTCCCAGCCTAAAGCCGGACATCGTCAAAGCCGAGATCGAAATTATTCGCAACCTCGCCGTCACGCCCGATGTCGAGAAGCATGGCCTTGGCTGGTTCGATCCGGCGAAGATCAAGACGAACCTTGACTTCGTCGCCAAATACATTGGCATCAACGGAACGCCGCCGGCGGCAACCGATCTCTATGCCATTGGCTATCTACCCAATCCGCCAATCAAGCCCTGAGCAGCATCGCGCTTTCCGCCCCGATGGCCGAAGCCGTTAGCCGCAAGCACGCCGGTTCCGGCCCTACTTCCGCGGCCTTTGGCCATTTCGAGGCGGTGCACAAATCGTTTGCGCGGCCCGGCCAGGAACTGCTGATCGCGATCGACACCATCTCGTTCGATCTCGCGGCGGGCAAGTTCGTCAGCCTGCTCGGACCAAGCGGCTGCGGCAAAACCACCTTCCTGCGGATCGTTGCCGGGCTTATTTCGTTTACCAGCGGCACCGTCCAAATAAACGGCGTCGACGTGACCGGGCCGCATCCGGATTTCGGCATCGCGTTCCAGGAGGCAAACCTGATGCCGTGGCGCACCGTGTTGAAAAACGTGCTATTTCCGATTGAGATTCTCCGCGAGAGTGGCAAAGAAAGCCGGGAGCGCGCGCTTGAACTTTTGTCGCTGGTCGGCTTATCCGGATTCGAGCAGGCCTACCCCGCACAACTCTCCGGCGGTATGCAGCAGCGCGTTGCGCTCTGCCGGGCGCTGGTGCACCAACCAAAACTCTTGCTGATGGATGAGCCATTTGGCGCACTCGACGAGCTGACGCGAATGGAGATGCAGGACCTTCTGCTCGATATTCGTGCCAAGACTCAGGCAACGGTCATGCTAGTCACTCACAGCATCAGCGAGGCAATTTACCTGTCCGACACCGTGGTGGTGTTTAGCAAACGACCCGCCGTAATTGTTGATCATATCGGCGTCGACCTGCCGTATCCACGCAAGCCCGAAATCCGTTACGCCCCGGAATTCACCGATCTTGAACACCGCGCCGGTCGCGCTCTGGGGATCACGCGATGAAGTGGCATCAATTCCACCGCGCAGCCTATCCGGTGATTGGCCTCATCGTCATAGTCGGAATCTGGCAGGCCTACACATGGCTGTCGGGCATCACCCGCATCGTGTTACCGAGCCCAATCGATATCATAGTGGCCTCGCTCCAGCATTACGATCTGTTACTGGTCGCGACCTGGCCGACGCTCGTTGAAACCCTGTTGGGATTTGCGCTGGCGCTGTTGATCGGCATTCCGCTTGCCGTCGGCGTTGCCAATTCGCGGGTGCTCAATCTCACACTTTATCCAATGCTGGTGGCGACCCAGTCGATCCCCAAGGTCGCCATCGCTCCAATCATTCTAGTCTGGTTCGGGCTCGGCATTGAATCGAAGCTCGCGCTGGCGTTTCTTGTCGCGTTTTTCCCGGTCGTGGTCGATACCGCGACGGGCTTGCGGGCAACACCCGTGGGACTTCTCGATCTCGCGCGATCGCTGCGCGCGTCTCCGGCCCAGGTATTCTTCAAGGTCCAGTTGCCCGCGGCACTACCCTTCGTCTTCGCGGGCGCCAAGGTGGCAATCACACTCGCCGTGATCGGTGCGGTAATCGGCGAATTTATCGGTTCCGCCAACGGCCTCGGCAATCTGCTGTTGAGCGCAAACTCCCAGCTGGAAGGGCCGCTCGCTTGGGCCGCGCTGGCCTGGCTAAGCACCCTCGGAATAATCCTGTTCTCGGTGGTCGCACTGATCGAGCGCCTTCTGATGCCATGGGCGCGGGATATTCATCATTGACGTGCCGAATAGGCATTTTCATCAGTCTCATCGTAAGCCAACAGAGCATCATGCCATGACCCACGGCCCCCTGATCGATACCCACCAACACCCCATCCCTGACTATTACAAGCGTGCGCTTGCGAGCGTCGGCATCCACGGTAGTGGTGAGAACCCCTGGGCGGAGTGGAGCCTGGCCGGACAGCTTGAATTAATGGATGAAGCCGACATCGCGGCGGCGGTCAACTCGATTGCCTCGCCTGGCGTATATTTTGGCGACGCCGAGTTTGCTATCCGCCTCGCGCGCGAATGCAATGAGTACGCCGCGCGTGTTGTCTCCGAATACCCGCACCGCTTCGGTGCGTTCGCCATCTTGCCCCTGCCGGATGTAGCGGGTGCCATCCGCGAGGCCGAATACGCACTCGATGTGCTTAAACTCGAAGGGGTCTGCCTCTTAACGCATGTCGCCGGCCGCCACCTGGGGCAACCCGAGGAAGATGAGCTTTACGCCGAACTCGACCGCCGCAAGGCCGTCGTGTTCATGCATCCGCTGCGCAATCAGGCGACGAATATGCCCGCCTACAGCTATCCGTCGGGGCTGACGGAGCTCGTGCTCGACACCACGCGCGCCATTCACAATCTGCTATGGAACGGCACATTCGCCAAATATCCAAATATTAAATGGATCCTGCCGCACGGCGGAGGCGCCGTCCCTTTCCTCGTCTATCGCATGAGCGCGATGAATAATAATCCCAAGATCGCTGGCCGCCTGCCGGGTGGCAGTGTCACCAGCGCCCTGCGCGAAGTTTATTATGACGTCGCGGAGATCTGTTCACCCGGGCCGTTGAAATGCCTTATGGAACTTGCCGACCCTTCTCGCATTACCTTTGGCAGCGATTTTCCTTTCTCGCGCCACCGCAACCCAGTGCAGGACGTCAAATCACAAATCGCGGCATTCGAGAGCTTCGATGGCTGGACTCCAGCGGTTCGCCGGAAAATTGAATACGACAACGCCCTACGCCTTTTTGCGCGGCTGGCGAAAGCGATTGCGACTGCTCGCTCGTGATTGGCGGCGGGATCCGGCTCGTGCCGTACGGTGGACTCCGGCATTCGGCAGCGTTTAGAGCGTTACGTCCGATAAATTCCGTTCTCGGCAGCTACGAGGCGCAATCATGTCAAATAATGAGCTCAATTAGAATTTGGCACCGCACTGGACAAGCCTAACGTTTTTAATTCTTCAAGGATCTTGCGGACGAACCTGTAATCATCTTCGTATTCGCTCATTATCTTTACCGGATGCATCACCCGATTTCGAATGTCGTTTATTAGTTGGAGCTTTTGCAATGTCTCCTGTTTGTTCGTGACTAGAGCCTTCGGTAGGACCCCGGAAAACTCTGCCCATTTCTTGTCTATTATCGCCTTTAAATCAATGAACGTCGTGTAATGATATGGGTACATAGACTGTGGCTCCCCACGCATCTCTACAACCATACATTCTTCGTAAGTGCTCGGACCCCAAAAGGCAGCCAAGGCTTGTGTGCCACCGGCGAGTGTAAGGCTTAGAAAAACTACAAATCGAATGAGCACTGTAATCCCTCCGAGCACACCACTAGGCATCTTTGACAAACCAAACCGTCTGCTGATTGGGCTTGTTCTCGATCCGGCAGCCAAGTGACTTCGCGAATTTGTAGCAAGCCTCGCGCGCGTTGATGTCGGGCTCGCCGGGAGGAAACAAATCAGCATAGACGTCGTGGTGAACTCCCGCCGCCTTGCCCGCCGGTAGTTTCTCCAGCGTTTCTCTCAGTTCGTCCAAGGTCATGGTTGTTACAATTCAATCCCTTTTCCGCGCCAAGTGCATCACCCGCTTAAGCCGTGGTCAATAGCTTTGACAACCTTGCGGGGATCGAGCGCGCCAACTAAAATTACATGGGTGGGGGCATCGTAAAAACCAGCAGCATCGTCACGGACTAATTGGGACGAGAGCGGCTCATATTTTGAAGTGTGCGCGTGTGTGTGCCGATGAAATTGCTGAATGAAATCATTGAAGCGGCAACCGACCCCAAAGAGTCGGTGATGGCAACGTTGCGGAAATGTTTGATACTCGCATTTGAGCTTAAAAACGAAAAATTGAAGGTGTGGGTGGAAGGCGAATTGAACGGATTTGCGCGTGACGGAGATGTGCCGGATTACAGAAAAGTTCATTTACACTCGAAGGGCAATTTTCAAGGACCGGGTGGCGCTTGGATACCAAAACGTCCACTGCCGATGGTAATTCTTGATGACCGACATCGAAAGATTTTGGACCCGGCCATATTGTCTGGGCCGCTAGCGTCTTATGAGGCGGCGGTACACAAGGGACAAGGCGAAGGCGAGTTCGTCATAAATTGGTCGCCTGATCTGATTGTTTTGTATCAAACAAAATTCATACCGTATTATGCATTGGCTCAAGCATGGCAAGAGTTGCCGCTCGGCACCATTGTTGCTCTCGTTGATAGCGTGAGGAACAGATTATTGCGGTTTGCGTTGGAGCTGCGAGAAGAGTTGGGTTCGGTAAGCGATGATCCGAAAGAGTTGCCGCCAGCCAAAGTTGACCAAGCGATTACAACCTACATTTTCGGCGGAACGAATGTCATTACCGGCACTGCGCGTGATTTTACGCAGATCGGAAGCATCCAAATTGGCCAAGGGGATTTAGTCGGCTTCTCAAACGCGCTGCGTACGCTTGGTATTCCACAGCAGGATATCGAAGAAGTAACACAAGCTGTCCTTGAGGACGGAAAACCAAAAGGCAAGTCTGTCGGCAAGAAACTAGCGGGCTGGATGACATCGATGGGTGGAAAGCTTGGCGAGGCAGGATTGAAAATCGGGACAGGCGCTGCTCAACAGTTGGTGACGCAGTGGTTGATGCAGTATTGGGGTCTATAACTGGAGCCGCAAAAATGGCCTTCTTTCGATTGGTATAAAATGAACCATGCCGCCCGACCGCCGCTACACGTCAATGACGTTAGGGCAATATCCGAAGCCCATCGTGCGGATGATCTGCTCGCGTTGCGACCGGAAGGGCCAGTACCGGAAGGGAAACGATACGACGTGGGAGCTATAGAGGCTCATTTTGAATTTCACAAAAAGCGCTACAAGTTATAAGTTGATTTCAAGGACCTGATTGTTATGCGACGTTTGCTGCAACGATCTCACTGAGAGCGATAGGGGATAGTGGTGTCGGAGGGTCTTCTGGTCGGCATAATTATTGGCGGGGCAACTCTTCTGGTGCCAATCGTTTCATGGTTCTTAAGTTGGCTGAGTGAAAAACGCGCGCAGTTATTGGTTACTGAATAACTGAGCCTACAATTGCGCCTACATATATGAAGTGGATTGGGTCGGACTTCAACGGACCGAACCGGAAGGTCGGACCATAAAACGCTTTTAATACTAACGGTTAATCGGTGGCAGCGAACGAAGGCGAACATCTGCGAACGGTAAGTGGCGGAGAGGGAGGGATTCGAACCCCCGATACCCTTGCGAGTATGCCGCATTTCGAGTGCGGTGCATTCAACCGCTCTGCCACCTCTCCGGAGCCCCAAAAGAGCCTGAAAAGGCCCGATTTGGAGGCTGCTATGTAACCAAGCAGCGCAAGACAGACAAGGCTTTGGCCGCGTATATTGTGCGCAGCCAAGGGAGCCCGGCCTCCGGCCAGCATAACGATGCTCGACGCCCAGAAAATCGACCGCATCCGCAAGGAATTGCCCGGGGTTTTGTTCACCCTCGCTATGGTCGGCGGCTTGACCGCGGTGCTTTTCACAATGGTCTGGGAATGGGGGCTCGAACACGGTTCCGTGGTCTACCTGATACCGGTGGTGATCGCGGCCACGCGCTGGGGCATCGTGTCCGCGGTCGTCGCCGCGATCTGCGGCGTGCTCGCCTCCGCCTTCTTCTTCTATCCGCCGCTTTACAGCTTCCGCATCACGAACCCGCAGGAAGTCGTCAATCTGATCCTGTTCATCTTCGTCGCGGTGGTGGTGAGCCAACTCGCCACCCAGCTCAAACGCCAATTGGAAATGGCGCACCAGCGCGAGATCGACCTGCGCGACCTCTACGCTTTCTCGCGCCGGCTGGCGGTCGCGTTCGACGTGTCCGACATTCATGCCGCGATCGAAGACCACCTCGCCACCGTCATGCAGCGCAAGGTCGTCTTGTTCGCCAGCGCGCGCGAAGCGTCCGGCGGCAGCGGGCGGCGCGCCGGCGTCACGGTACCGGAGCAAGTCCGCGCCGAAGTGGTGGAGATCGCGTCTGGCCGCCGCGACTCCAACAGCGGCGTGACAGTGACCGCCGATAACGGCGACGTCTGGCTGATCCGCGCGGTGTCGCCCAAGAGTTCCGAGTTCGGCGTCATCGCCATCAATCTCGGCCGCGCCTCGCAGGAAGGCTCCGATCAGTCGCGCATCCGGGTCGACGTCGTGCTGGCCGACGCCACCGCGACGCTTGAACGGCTGGGCGTCGCGCACGCCATCAGCGAGGCGCGGATGCGCTCGCAGACCGACCAGTTGCGCGAGGCCTTGATCGGCTCGGTCAGCCACGAGCTGCGCACGCCGCTGGCCTCCATCCTCGGCGCCGCCACCGTGCTGAGCGCGGCGCCGGCGCTCGCAAATGAAAAGAAGCTCAGGGCGCTGGTGCACGACGTGCGCGACGAGGCCGAGCGTCTCAACAACGACATTCAGAACCTGCTCGACGCCAGCCGCATCTCGAGCGACGGCGTCAAGCCGCACAACGAATGGGCGGATCCCGCCGACATCGTCAATTCGGCGATCGAGCGCTGCCGCAACCGCATGGCCAACCGCCGCCTGGCGCTCAATTTGCCGGCCGATCTGCCGCTCATCCATGTCGATCCGGTGCTGGTGCAGCAAGCGCTGGTGCAGATCTTCGACAACGCGGTAAAATACTCCGATGCCGGCTCGCAGATCACGGTGGCCGCGCGCGCGCGCGACGGCCGCATGATCGTGAGCGTCAGCGACGAGGGCGCCGGTATGACCGCGGCCGAGCAGACCAAAATATGGGACCGCTTCGCGCGCGGCGAACGCCTGGCCGCGACCACCAGCGGCTCCGGGCTCGGCTTGTGGATCGCCAATGCCTTCATCGCCGCCAACGGCGGCAAAATAAATGCCATCAGCGAGGGTCCGGGTCGCGGCACCGCGGTGGCAATCGAACTCCCGGTGATGCAAACCGCGATCCCGCAAATGGAAGGCGATGCAGATGAGTGAGCCAGCCCCGATCGTGCTCGTGGTCGACGACGAGATTCAAATCCGCCGCTTTCTGCGCACCGGTTTCGAGCTCAACGGTTTCGTGGTGCACGAGGCCGGCACCGGCACCGAGGCGATCCGCTCGGCCACGCTGCGGCCGATCGACCTGGTGATCGTCGACCTCGGCCTGCCCGACATGGACGGCTCCGAGGTGGTCGAGCGCATCCGCTCCTGGTCGAGCGTGCCGATCATCGTGCTCTCGGTGCGCTCCACCGAGGCGCAGAAGGTGCATCTGCTCGAGCTCGGCGCCGACGATTACGTGGTCAAGCCGTTCGGCATGGCGGAACTACTGGCGCGCGTGCGCGTGGCGCTGCGCCGGCAATTGCGCGCGGCGAGCGGCGAGCCGACCGTCAAGGTCGGCCCGCTCACCATCGATCTCGCCGTGCGCGCCGTGACGCTCAACGGTACCCGGCTGACGCTGACGCCGAAGGAATACCGGCTGCTACAGGTGCTGGCGCAGCACGCCGGCAACGTGGTCACGCACCAACACTTACTGAAGGAAGTGTGGGGCTCGATCCACGTGCACGACACGCATTATCTGCGCATCTTCGTGCGCAAGCTGCGGCAGAAGATCGAGCCGCATCCGGATTCGCCCAAGATCCTCGTCACCGAACTGGGGGTCGGCTACCGGCTGGCGCAATCCGGCAGCGAAGGCGAAAACGGCAACGGCCACGCCGCCGCCGAGGTAGCGGCCAAGAGCGAGGGCTGAGCCCGCCCGCCTCGGCTGCGAGCGCGCCTTTTCTTGACAGGGTGCACTCTTCCCCGCCATAAGAGCGCCGTCGTGGGCCTTTGGCTCCGCGTGTTGTTTCAGGGCACACTAAGCCCTTAAAAACACAAGACAATCCGACTGAAAGAAGCCGGTCCGGAATCCTCCGAGCACCGGGATCGAACACGAGGGAAGAACGATGTTCGCAGTCATTCGAGCCGGCGGCAAACAATACCGGGTGGCCGCCGAAGACGTGATCCGGATCGACCGCGTGAGCGGCGAACCGGGCCAGATCGTCGAGTTCGGCGAGGTGCTGGTGCTGGGCGGCGACACGCCAACGATCGGCACGCCGACCGTCGCCGGGGCTACCGTTGCCGGCGAGGTGCTCCAGCATACGCGCGGCGACAAGGTGATCGCCTTCAAGAAGCGCCGGCGCAAGAATTCGCGCCGCAAGCGCGGCTATCGCCACGAGTTCTCGGTGATCCGCATTACCGAGATCCTGACCGACGGCGCCAAACCGTCAAAAGAGGCAAAACCGCGGCCGCAACGCGCGCCCAAGCCCAAAGCCGAGGGCGAAGCCGAGGCCAAAGAGGCAAAGCCGGCCAAGGAAACCAAGGCGAAAGCCAAGAAACCGGACAAGAAACCGGCCGCGAAAAAGCCTGCCGCAAAGAGCAAGAAAAAGTGAGATGATTCCTTCACGAAATCGGTGTAAACGGTAACGGAATTCGAGAGAGCACGCATGGCACACAAAAAGGCAGGCGGATCTTCACGCAACGGCCGCGATAGCGCGGGCCGGAGCCTCGGCCTTAAGAAGGCCGGCGGCGAGATCGTGCTCGCCGGCAACATCCTCGCGCGCCAACGCGGCACCACTTGGCATCCCGGCCAAAATGTCGGCTGTGGCAAGGATCACACTTTGTTCGCGCTCGTAAACGGAAAGGTTCAATTCGCCAAGAAAGCCAAAGGCCGCACTTACGTGTCCGTCGTACCGATGACGGAGGCCGCGGCCGAGTAAAGGTAGGCCAAAATTCGAGGTCTGCCGGCATTTCAGTCAAACCGGCAGGGCTCAATGGGCTCTGAGAGGGGGAGACGGAAAGCCGGCTCCCCCTCTTCGCATTTTCAACCCGTCGCGTTGAAACCATGGAGCCCGTGTCATGACCCTGCTGGAGCGAATACCGAGAGAGACTTTTCACGAGGGCAGTATTCCCGTCCTCGAGACCAAGCGGCTTTGCCTGCGCGCGCCGCGGCTCGGGGACGCTAAAACGGTTGCGACGCTCGCCAACGACCGTCGCATCGCCGAAAACACCGCGCGCATTCCGCATCCGTACAAGACGGCGGATGCCGAGGACTTCATCAGCCGCGCCGGCAAGACCGACGAGGCGTTATTTCTCGTCACGCTGCGCGACAAGACGGTGATCGGCGCCTGCGGCATCGTGTTGCAGGAGACGGTGCCCGAGCTCGGCTATTGGCTCGGCGTCGAGCATTGGGGCAAAGGCTACGCTACCGAGGCGCTGCACGCGGTGATCGACTATGCCTTCACCGACTTGGCGCACGACACGCTGCAGGCCGGCACGCGCGTCACCAACCCGGCCTCGCGCCGGGTGCTGGAGAAATGCGGCTTCCAGTGGACCGGCGTCGGCCTCTACCGCATCCGCGCCATCAATTCGTCGGCGCCGATCGACCGCTTCCGGCTTGAGCGCAGCATCTGGGCAGCGTTGAAAGGCTGGGGCCAGATGAAGAAGGTTTCCTGAACACGGAACGCGGCCTCCCCGCACGGGGAGGCCGCTGGCGTCGCATGCGATGATTTGCGAAACTGACGAAAATTTCGTCAGGGAGGACGCCATGGCTTACGATCTCGACCAATTCATCGCCGATTGCAAAGCTACGCTCGCGCGCGAGCCCGGGCCGCCGGGGCGCGAAAAAGTGCGCGCCAATCTCGAAAAGCTCCTCGCCAATGCCGACTTCGTCCGCGGTTACGCCGGCGACGACCAGCCGAAGGGCGTGAAAGTGCTGTACGAAGATCCCAAGCTTGGCTTCCAGGTGCTCGCGCACATCAACGAGAAGGCGCACGCCTCACCGCCGCACGATCACGGCGCCTCCTGGGCGATCTACGGCCAGGCCACGCAATACACCGACATGATCGAATGGGCGCGCGAGGATAACGGCGCCGATCCCAAGCACGCCAAGCTCAAGCCCGCCAAGAAATACCGGCTCACGCCCGGCAAAGCCGGCATCTACCAGGACGGCGCCATCCACTCGATCGATTACCCCGACCGCGCGCGCTTCATCCGCGTCACCGGTACCGATCTGGAAAAGATCGACCGCATCAAGATCGATCTAAAGACCGGCGAAGTGCAATCGATCAACGCCCGGCAGGCTTCGTGAACCTGCACGCGACGAAGGCGATGCTTCGTCCCGTAAGCTCCACCGCCGTCAAGGCCATGCTCGGCGACGGGCAGGAGCTTGCGCCGATCGATTTGCGCGAGGAGCTGATCTTCTCGCGCAATCATCTGCTGTGGGCGCGCAATGCACCGCTCAGCCGGCTCGAATTGGACTTCGCCGCGCTGGTGCCGCGCAAGGCGACGCGTATCGTGCTGATCGACGACAACGACGGCCTGGCGCAGCGCGCCGCCGCCGTTCTCGCCCGCGCCGGCTATTCCGATCTGTCTTATCTCGACGGCGGCAACGCGGCCTGGGCGGCGGTCGGCTTCGAGCTGTTCTCCGGCGTGCACGTGCCGAGTAAAGCGTTCGGCGAATTTATCGAGCACGCGAGCGGCACGCCCAGCGTCAGCGCGCAGGAACTCGACGCGCTCATGCGCGCCGGCACCGATATGGTTGTGCTCGACAGCCGACCCTACGACGAATATTCGAAGCTATCGATCCCGACCGGCATCAACGTGCCGGGCGCCGAACTGGTGCTGCGCCTGCACGACATCGCACCCTCGCCCTCGACGCTGGTCGTGGTCAATTGCGCCGGCCGCACCCGCAGCATCATCGGCGCGCAATCGCTGATCAATGCCGGCGCGCCCAACAAGGTGGTGGCGCTGCGCAACGGCACCATGGGCTGGCATCTGGCGGGTTTGACCTGCAACCAAGGCAAGGATAAGCGCTTCCCAAACGTTTCGAAAGACGCCCTCACCTGGGCCAAATCGAAGGCCGCCGAGGTGGCGCGCCGCTTCGGCATTGAACGCATCGACCGCGCCGCGCTCGAACGTTGGCAAAGCGACACGACCCGCACGACCTACATCTTCGACGTGCGCGATCCGGCCGAATATGAAGCCGGACATTTCCCCGGCGCGCTCTCGGCGCCCGGCGGGCAACTGGTGCAGGCGACCGATCTCTATGCCGGCACGCTCGGCGCGCGCGTCGTTTTGTCCGACGACAACGAGGTGCGCGCGGTGATGACCGCATCCTGGCTCAAGCAGATGGGCTGGAAAGATGTCGCGGTGCTGCCGCAAGCCGGCAGCGAAAAGGGCCGGCCGGCCGAACGCGTGCTCGGCGCCGCGCCAGCGGATACGAGCGTCGAATTCTCCGACGTGCTGGCGATCGACAACGTCAACGTCATTGATCTCTCGCGCAGCCCGAACTACCGCAAGGGCCACATTCCCGGCGCCTGGTTCGCCATCCGCTCGCGGCTTGCCCACGCGCTCCCGAACATCCCGTTGCGCAAAATGATCGTGCTCACCTCCGAGGACGGCGTGCTCGCCGGCCTCGCGGTCGAGGAAGCCCGCGCACTCACCGAATTGCCGGTGCGCTGGCTCAAGGGCGGCAATGCCGCCTGGGCGGCCGCCGGTTTTCCGCTTTCCGCCGACGCCAAAATGGCGGACGAGCCGCTCGATACCTGGCTCAAGCCCTACGAGCGGCCGGGCGACGCCAAGGCCGCCATGAACGAATATTTGTCCTGGGAAATCGACCTGCTCGATCGCATCAAGCGCGACGGCACGACGAAATTTACCGCGCTGTAATCACTGCTTCAGCGCCGCCTCGAATTTCTCGCCGAATTCGGCCAGCTCGTCGGCATTGATATCGCTTACCGCCCAGAGACTGAGGCCGTTCTCGCGCCAGCGCCGCACGTTGAAGCCGTGCAGGCTTTCCATCACCGCCGCGCGGTCTCCGGCGCCCGGCGCCGGCGCGCAGAACAGATTGATGATGTGCACGCGGCGGCGATAGACGATCGCCGCCACCGGCTTGGCGTCGACGTAATCGAGCCGCCCGCCCAGAAGCGTGAAGCCCTGTGCGGTGAGGTCGGCGACCGGCGGAGCGACATCGAGCTTGCCGTTGAACCACGGCTTGACCGTGTGCTGGTCGGTCGACTGCACGTCGACCAGATGCTGCGCCTGCAGCGAACGCAGATGCGCCGACACCGCCTCGCCCAAAACGCGGCGGTCGTCGTCCCGCCGCATCACCATCACCAGCACGCCCGATGCCGCGATCGCGCTCAGCGCCGCGCCGCCGGCAAAACCCTTGATCACCGCGCGCCGGCTGGAAGCCACGGCCGGCTTCGGCAGCTTGCCCTCGATGCGCGCGCGCAACTCCGCAGGCGCGGTCAGGCGCAGGCTTCCCGGCGTCATCATTTTGCGCAACTCGTGGAATTCGCGCAGGCGCGCCGCGCAGCTTGTGCAGCCCGCGATATGAGTTTCGAGTTCGCGCGCATGCCCGGCGTCAAGCTCGCCGTCGATCAGCGCGTGCATCAAAATGCCGGCTTCGTCGCAATTCATTTTGAGCCACCCTCAGCTTTGGTCCAGGCCTCGCGCAACATTCCGCGCGCGCGCGCCAGCCGCGACATCACCGTTCCGATCGGCGCCTCGATCACCGTCGCGATGTCGCGATACGACAGGTCGTTGATCTCGCGCAGCACGATCACTTCGCGGAATTCCGCCGGCAGTTCGCCGATCAGCCGGCGCATGGTGTCCGAGTCGTGCCGGCGCAGCATCGCCTGCTCCGGCGTGTCGGCGTCCTCGCGCCACATCGGTTGCGCCGGCGGCTCGCCGCTCTCCGCCGTGAACACCAGCCGGACATTTCCGGCGTAGGCCGCGTGGCAGGCATTGCGCAGGATCGCCATCAGCCAGGGCTTGATCGGCCCGCCGCGGAAGGTGTCGAAATGGCGGAACGCGCGCAGGTAACATTCCTGCACGGCGTCGTCCGCATCGCTCGCGTTGCGCATGAGGTAGCGCGCCAGCGTGTAGACGTCGTCGAGATAGGGCAGCGCGAGGCTCTTGAAGCGCTCCGCCCGGCCGCCGTCGCTCGCATCTACGCCGCCCGCCATCATCGGACACCCGGTCCCGTCCGCTATTTTCCCGCGGCCGCCTCGACCACAATCGTGCCGGTCATATGCGGATGCAAGGCGCAAAAATACGGGAAGCTGCCCGGTGTCGCGAATGTGAACGAGAACTTGTCGTCGGTGTCCATCGCCTTCGATCTGAACAGCGCGGTTTTCGACGTCACCGTGTGCGGGATGTCGTCGTGATTGACCCAGGTGACGGTGTCGCCGGCCTTCACCGTGATCTGCTGCGGGTTGAAGGTGAAGTTGTCGATCTTGACTTCGACGGTCGCCGCCCGGGCCGGTGCGGCAAACGCGACGAGCCCGGCGATCGCGCCCAGCGCGAGCATGCTTCTTAGGGTCATGGCGCTCAGCCCTGCAACGGCGTGTCGATGATGGCGAGGCGTTGCTCGCCTTGCTTGAAGGTGATGCTGGCGGTGCCCAGCATCGTGCGCAATTTGTCGTCCGGCACTTTCATCGGGCCGGCCGAGGGCGCGGTGCCGGGTGCCGGCTGCGGGAACGCGGTCGAACGCGCGGTGTGGAAGGTGACGTTGCCTTCCACCTTCTGCATCACCTGGTGGATGTGGCCGTTGAGCACGGTGACCGAACCGAAACGTTTGAGGTAGCCAAGCGCACGCGCGCTGTCCTCGGTGCCCCAGCCCCATTGCGGATAGATCGTCCACAAGGGGATGTGCGCGAACACCACGATCGGCGTCGAGGCGGACTTGCCCTTGAGATCGTCCTCGATCCATTCGAGCTGCTCGTCGCCGAGGCTGCCCATGCCGCCGCCCTTGAGATTGGCGACGTTGACCAGGCCGAGGAAGTGCACGCCGTTGGCGTCGAACGAGTAATAGCCCGAGCCCTTGGTGCCGCGGCCATAGCGTTCCTTGTAGAGCTTGATGTCGGGATCGATGATGTCGTGCTCGCCCGGCACGTAATGCACGTCGAGGCGGGCCTGCGAGATGATCTTATCGGCGTCGTCGAATTGCGATTCCTTCGACAGATGCGTGATGTCGCCGGTGTGGATCATGAAGGCGGGCTTCTGCGGGATCGCCTTGATGCGCGCGATCGCCTCTTCCAGCGTGCCCTTGGCGTTCGGGTTGGCCGGCTTGTCGAAGCCCATGTGGCTGTCGCTGATTTGCAGGAACGTCAGGCCCTTGCTGTCGGCGGCAACCGCCTCGTCAACCAGGCCGAGCGAATGCGGCACCCCGCCGGAAATCGTCCACAGCACCCCGGTTCCCGCCCAGGTCATGCATTCCAGCACCTTGCGGCGGCTGGGGCCGTCATTGTGGTCGGTCATGGTCGATCTCCTCTGACGCGTTATGCGTTTCGGGGACTAGATCGGGCGAAGCGGCGATTTATTCCCGGCGGGCCTGTGGAACTGCGGGAGGCAATGCCATATACGCTAACACCATGAAATTCCTCGACGAAGCCAAGGTCTATGTCGCGTCCGGCGCGGGCGGCAACGGCTGTATTGCGTTCCGGCGCGAGAAGTTCATCGAGTTCGGCGGCCCTTCGGGCGGCGACGGCGGCAAGGGCGGCGACGTGATCGTCGAGGCGGTCGACGGCCTCAACACGCTGATCGACTACCGCTTCCAGCAGCACTTCAAGGCCAAATCCGGCGGCAACGGCATGGGCAAGGACATGCACGGCGCCAACGGCAAGGACGTGGTGCTGAAAGTTCCGGTCGGCACGCAGGTCTACGAGGAGGACAGCGAAACGCTACTCGCCGATCTCACGCGCACCGGCGAACGCATCGTGCTGATGAAGGGCGGCAATGGCGGCTTCGGCAACGCCTACTTCAAGACTTCGACTAACCAGGCGCCGCGCAAGGCCAATCCCGGCCAGCCCGGAGAAGAGCGCACCATCCGGCTGCGTCTCAAATTGATCGCCGACGCCGGCCTGATCGGCCTACCTAATGCCGGCAAGTCGACATTCCTCGCCGCGGTCAGCGCGGCCAAGCCGAAGATCGCCGACTATCCGTTCACCACGCTGCATCCGCAGCTCGGCGTAGTGCGCGTGGACGAGCGCGAATTCGTGCTGGCCGACCTGCCCGGCCTGATCGAGGGCGCGCATGAAGGCGTTGGGTTAGGCGACCGCTTCCTCGGCCACACCGAACGCTGCCGCGTGCTGCTGCATTTGATCGACGGCACCGGCGAAGATGCCGGCGCCGACTACAAGACAGTGCGCGCCGAGCTCGAAGCTTACGGCCAAGGCCTCACCGACAAGCCGGAGATCGTCGCGTTGTCGAAAGCCGACGCACTGACGCCAGAGGCGATCGAGAAACAAACGGCGAAGCTGAAAAAGGCGTGCAAGAAAACGCCGCTGATTTTGTCGTCGGTCTCGGGCCAAGGCGTTCCGGAAGTCCTGCGCGCTTTGTGGAAGTTCATCGACAAGGCGCGCGCGGACGCCGACACGTCGGAAGCAAAAGAAGAAGTCTGGCAGCCATGAAAGCCCGCGCAGCCGTCGCCTGGAAAGCCGGCGAGCCGCTTTCCATCGAGACCATCGACATCGAAGGTCCCAAGGCCGGCGAAGTTCTCGTCGAGATCATGACGACCGGTGTCTGCCACACCGACGCGTACACATTATCGGGCGCCGATCCGGAAGGCATCTTTCCGGCGATCCTTGGCCACGAAGGCGCCGGCATCGTGCGCGAGGTCGGCGACGGCGTCTCGAGCGTCAAGCCGGGCGACCACGTCATCCCGCTCTACACGCCGGAATGCCGGCAGTGCAAAACCTGCCTCTCCCGCCGCTCCAATCTGTGCACCGCCATCCGCGCCACCCAAGGCAAGGGCCTGATGCCGGACGGCACCTCGCGTTTCAAATGCGACGGCGACACCGTCTTTCACTATATGGGCTGCTCGACGTTCTCGAATTTCACCGTGCTGCCGGAGATCGCGCTCGCCAAAGTGCGCGAGGATGCGCCGTTCGACAAGATTTGCTACATCGGCTGCGGCGTCACCACCGGCATCGGCGCGGTGATCAACACCGCCAAAGTTTGGCCCGGCGCCAATGTCGCGGTCTTCGGGCTCGGCGGCATCGGGCTCAACGTGATCCAGGGCGCCAAGATGGTGGGCGCCGACAAGATCATCGGCGTGGACACCAATCCGGACAAGCGCGCCATCGCGGAAAAATTCGGCATGACGCATTTCGTCAACCCGGACGAGGTCGGCCGCGACAAGGTCGTGCAGGCGGTCGTCGATCTCACTCAAGGCGGCGCCGACTTTTCGTTCGAATGCATCGGCAATGTGAACGTGATGCGCCAGGCGCTGGAGTGCTGTCACCGCGGCTGGGGTGAGTCGATCATCATCGGCGTCGCCGGCTCCGGCCAGGAAATCGCGACGCGCCCGTTCCAACTCGTGACCGGCCGCGTCTGGCGCGGCACCGCCTTCGGCGGCGCGCGCGGGCGCACCGACGTGCCAAAAATCGTCGACTGGTACATGGACGGCAAGATCAATATCGACGACCTGATCACCCACACCATGCCGCTCGCCAAGATCAACGACGCCTTCGACCTGATGCACGAAGGCAAGTCGATCCGCAGCGTCGTGATCTACTGAGGCGGTGTGCCCTTGGTGCACAGGCGGCGCTCGCCGAGGCTCGGGGCGTAGGTGCAATCCGACGCCGTGAACGTGCGATAGGCCTGCGCGCAGGCGATGATGTCGCATTTCGGCTTTCCCGCCGCCGCCGGCTCAACCATGATTTGAACCGTGCTGTCCGGGCCGCGCGCGCCCGGCTTTGGCGACGCGTTTTTCGCCGGCGGCGCAGCGGCATTGCCATCGATCGGCAGGTCGCCGGCCGGCGGGGCCGAAGCTGCGGGCTCGACCGCGGGGTTCACCGTCACCGGCGGTTCGATCACCGCGAGCTGCCGGGCGGCCGGGCGCTCGCTCGCCCAGTCCATGCCGAACACGACATTGCAGACCGCGACGCAAAGCACCGCGCAAACCGCGATGAATTTCTTCGTACTGTCCGACAGCGAGGGGACCATGGCGCCATCCTAACGCTGGGATCATAAGGCGGTTCCGCGTGAATGCGAATGGCCGGGGCGGGAAGCGGCCATGACGGCACAATAAGAGCCATGCTACACAGCGCCAACGTCCAACACCCCGCCGGGCCATGTCGAAATCGCCGCAAACGCCCACCCTCTCCGCCTTCCGCCGCATCGTCGTGAAGGTCGGCTCCTCGCTCCTGGTGGACGCCGCCGCCGGGCAGCTCAAGCGCGCCTGGCTCGCCTCGCTTGCGGCCGATGTCGCCGCACTCCACATGGAGAAGCGCGACGTCATCGTGGTGTCCTCGGGCGCCATCGCGCTCGGCCGCGCCGTGCTCAAGCTGCCTCCCGGGACGCTTAAGCTCGAGGACAGCCAGGCCGCCGCCGCGGTCGGGCAGATCGCGCTGGCGCGCGCCTGGTCGGAAGCGCTCGGCAGCCACGCGCTCACCGCCGGCCAGGTGCTGGTCACGCTCGGCGACACCGAAGAGCGCCGCCGCTATCTCAACGCGCGCTCGACCATCGCCAAGCTGCTGGAATGGCGCAGCGTGCCGGTGATCAACGAGAACGACACCGTCGCCACCAGCGAGATCCGCTATGGCGACAACGATCGGCTCGCCGCGCGCGTCGCCACCATGATGAGCGCCGATCTGCTTGGTGCTGCTGTCGGACGTCGACGGGCTCTACGACAAGCCGCCCGAACAAAGCGGCGCCAAGCTGGTGCCGCTGGTCGCGCGCATCACGCCGGAGATCGAGGCGATGGCGGGTGCGTCGACTTCCGCGAATGCGCGCGGCGGCATGCTGACCAAGATCGAGGCCGGCAAGATCGCCACCACCGCCGGCACGCACATGATCATCGCCGCCGGCCACGTCGACCATCCGCTCAAGCGCATCGCCGAGGGCGCGCCCTGCACCTGGTTCCTCACGCCGGCCAATCCGGTGACCGCGCGCAAGAAGTGGATCGCGGGTTCGCTCGAGCCGCGCGGCGCGCTCATCATCGACGCCGGCGCGGTCAAGGCGCTGCGCAGCGGCAAAAGTTTGTTGCCGGCGGGCGTCACGCGCATCGAGGGCGCCTTCGGGCGCGGCGACGCGGTGGTCGTGCGCGGGCCGGACGGCGCCGAGGTCGGGCGCGGGCTGATCGCGTTCGACGCGGAGGACGCCGAGCGGATCAAGGGCCGCTCCTCGGCGGATATCCCCGCGATCCTCGGCTTTGCCGGGCGGACCGAGATGATCCACCGCGACGATCTTGTTCTGGGCGGAGAATAGAAGTAGAAGACGTTGTTCTGGACTGGCCAGAGGCCGGTTCTGCCAATGTCTGGCCTTGACTAAGGCCGTTATCGAGCGGTTCTGGCGGCCGACTGGGCCATTGGCCGACTTAGGCCCCGGCGCTGATCCCCGCCCTCCCCGAATCGGCCAAAGGCCCAGTCAGTGGCGGCGCGAACGCGACTTGGCGGAGCGGCGGCCCGCCCCCGACTTGCGCTGCACCGGGTGCGTGGGCAGCGGGAAGAACGTGCCGTCGGGAAATTCCAGATACCGGCTATAGACTTGCACTTCGTCGCCAGATTGGCCTTCGCCGATGCGCCGGCCTTCGATCACGAACTTGGTGCCGACCGGAAAGCGGCTGGGTAGACGACTTGAGCTATACGCCATGACATCCTCCTGCGATGCCGCACCCTGCCAGCCCAATGTGTAGGTCAATTGACTTGTTCCGAGTGCTGGCGGGTTATCCACACTATCCCCAACTACTTGCGCTAACGGCCTAAAATCCGCCTACCTCGCCGGCGCCCCCCCGACGTGATAGGAACCAGCGGAAACGGGGTTTGACGGGCCTTTTCGCATGAGCGCGCCGCTAAAAAGCATTGATGGGACAGGGGATATCGCTGCTCGCCTGGCCGAAATCGGCCGTCATGCCAGGGCGGCCGCCCGCGTGCTGGCGCTTGCCTCCACCGCCCAGAAAAACCGCGCCCTCGAACTCATGGCCGGCGCCGTCCGCGACCAGAACTCCCGCATTCTGGCCGCCAATGCCGAGGATATCGCCGAGGCGCGCGCCTCCGGCATGACGGGCGCCTTCCTCGACCGCCTGACGCTCGACCCCGGCCGCATCGAGGCCATGGCCGCCGGCATCGACGCGGTGCGCGCGCTCAAGGATCCCGTTGGCGTCGTTACCGAATCTTGGAAACGCCCGAACGGCATGACGATCGAGCGCGTGCGCGTGCCGCTCGGCGTCATCGGCATCGTCTACGAAAGCCGGCCGAATGTGACGGCGGACGCCGGCGCGCTCTGTCTGAAATCCGGCAATGCCGCGATTTTGCGCGGCGGCTCCGACAGTCTGCGCTCGAGCCGCGCCATTGTCGCCGCGCTCGGCCAAGCCTTGCATGAGGCCGGCCTGCCGAAAGCCGCGATCCAACTGGTGCCGACCCGCGACCGCGCCGCGGTCGGGCTGATGCTCTCCGGGCTCGACGGCAATATCGACGTCATCGTGCCGCGCGGCGGCAAGAGCCTGGTGGCCCGCGTGCAGACGGAAGCGCGCGTGCCGGTCTTCGCTCATCTGGAAGGCGTCTGCCACGTCTACATAGACCAAGCGGCTTCTCCGGAGATGGCCAAGAAGATCGTCCTCAATGCCAAGATGCGGCGCACCGGCGTGTGCGGCGCGGCCGAGACCTTGCTGGTAGATCGTGCGGCGGCCGCGAAGTTCCTCGAGCCGCTGGTGGAAATGCTGATCGGCGCCGGCTGCGAAATCCGTGGCGATAAGGCGACGCTTGCCGTCGATAGCCGCGTCAAGCCGGCGAGCGAGGAAGATTGGTCCACCGAATATCTCGACGCCATCATCGCGGTTAAGGTGGTGGACGGCGTTGCCGCGGCCATCGAGCATATCGAGCGCTACGGCTCCCACCACACCGATGCCATCGTGACCGACGACGCTAAGACGGCCGAGAAATTCCTGCGCGAGGTGGACTCGGCGATCGTGCTGCACAACGCCTCAACCCAGTTCGCTGACGGCGGCGAATTCGGCTTCGGCGCCGAGATCGGCATCGCCACCGGCCGGCTGCACGCACGCGGGCCGGTCGGCGTCGATCAGCTCACGACCTTCAAATACCGTATCCGCGGAAGCGGTCAGATCCGGCCGTGACAGCACAAAAACTCGCCCGCACCGAGCGCACTCTCCCACCCCACGCGCCCGGCATGACGATCGGCCTGTTCGGCGGAACTTTCGATCCCCCGCATCAGGCCCACCTTGCCGCCAGCCTGTTGGCGCTCAAACGGCTCAAGCTCGACCGCGTTTGGTGGCTGGTCACCCCGGGCAATCCGCTCAAGAACACCAGCGGCCTCGCCCCCTTGCAACAGCGTATCGCCGCCGCCCAAGGGCTCACGCGCGATCCGCGCATCGACGTGACCGGTCTCGAAGCTGTCATCAAAACGAGATACACCTTCAACACGATAAAGTGGTTGAAAGCCCGCTGCCCGCGGGTCCGCTTCGTGTGGATCATGGGCGCGGACAATTTGCGCAGTTTTCACCGCTGGCAGAAATGGCGCGGAATAGCGAAGCTGGTGCCGTTCGTTGTGGTCGATCGCCTCGGGCCGAGCCTTTACGCCTCCGCCAGTCCGGCAGCCCAGGCCTTCTCGCGCGCGCGCATCGCGGAACCCGAAGCCATCTCCCTGCCTTATCGCACGGCGCCGGCCTGGACCTTCCTGCACGGGCTCAAATCGCCGCTTTCCTCCACCGCGCTGCGCGCCCTGCGACAGCACGGCGGACCGTCCGCTCGCGCGGGCGGAAAGAAGAAGCCCAAGAGTGGAAAGAATCGAGCAAAGTAGCTATCTTCATCGCGTCCCCGGCGCGCGCCGGGGCGGGTGCAACGAACTTAAAGGGAAACAACCTCTGACCAAACCTGCACTCTCTCGGGCTCCGCGCCGCGCGCCCGAATCCGTCTCCAAGTCTGGGCGTTTGCGCCCGAGTGCCAAGGAGACGCTCCGCATCGTCCTCGCGCGTCTGGCCGACATGAAAGCCGAGGACAGCGTCACTATCGATCTCTTCGGCAAATCCTCGATAGGCGATTACATGGTCGTGGCCTCCGGGCGCTCGCACGTCCATGTGGCTGCTATCGCCGAAAACCTGGTCAAGGATCTGAAGGGTGCCGCCGTTACCGGCATCCGCGTCGAAGGCTTGCGGCAAGGCGATTGGGTGCTAATCGACGCCGGCGACGTGATCGTGCACGTGTTCCGGCCGGAAGTACGAAACTTCTACAATCTCGAAAAGATGTGGTCGGCAGCGCCGCGCACAAGCTGATACACTCCGCGGCACGATGCGTATCGTCGTGGCCGCCATCGGACGCCTGAAGCAGGGCCCGGAAACCGAACTTTCCGAGCGCTTCCGCAAGCGCGCGGCGCAAACCGGGCGCAATCTCGGTCTACGCGACGTCGAAATCATCGAAATCCGGGAAAGCCGCGCGGATGACACGAACAAGCGCATGCTCGAGGAGTCGATTGCGCTCGCCAACGTCATTCCGCAAGGCGCGGCGGTCGTGCTGCTCGACGCCCACGGCGACAACCTCGACAGCGCCAGCCTTGCCGCCCAGTTGGCGAAATGGCGTGCAAACGACCGGCCGGCCGTGGTCTTTATGATCGGCGGCGCCGACGGTCTGGCGCCGAGCTTGCGCGCCAAGGCCGAGCTGCGGCTGGCGTTCGGCGCGGCCACCTGGCCGCACCAGCTGGTGCGCATCATGCTGCTGGAACAGCTTTACCGCGCCACGACGATCCTCACCGGCCATCCGTATCATCGGGCATGACAGCCGCAGATCGGTCTTAATCCGGCGGCAATAGTCCGGATGGAACAATCGTCTTGCCGTCCCAACCTGCGGGCCTAATGTGGCTGCAATGATTTGCCTTGGGGGATTCGATTCGCGCTCCGCGCTCGTCGCGGCGCTTGCGCTCGGATTGCCGGTTACGCTCGCCTCCGCAGTGCTGGCACAGGAACGGCCGGTCGAGATCGCCCAGAACGGCAAGACTGAAAAACTCGATGCGCTCAAGCAGCGCGACCAGGACCTCAAGGCCGCGCGCGAAGCGCAGAGCAAGTCGATCGAGACCGAGGCCGCGCTCAAGCGCGAGATCGAACAGATCGGCGCCGACCGCCGCAAGCTCAACCAGGACCTGATCGACACGGCCGGCCGCATCCGCGGCGTCGAGGCACAGGTGACCGCGACAGAAGCGCGGCTCAAGCCGCTCGATGACAAGGAGCGCGGCATTCGCCAGTCGCTCGACGGGCGCCGCGCCGTGATCGGAGAAGTGCTGGCGGCGCTCCAGCGCATCGGCCACCGCCCGCCGCCGGCGCTGATCGCCAGTCCGGAGGACGCGCTGCAGGCGGTGCGCACCGCCATGTTGCTCGGTGCGGTGCTGCCCGAAATGCGGCACGAGGTCGAGGCGCTCGCCGGCGACCTCAGCGCGCTGCTTAAAGTTCGCAAACAGATCGCCGCCGAACGTGACCGGCTGAAAACCGAGGTGGCTTCGCTTGATGGCGAACGCATGCGTATGACCGTGCTGGTCGGCGAACGTCAAAAACAGCAGGCCGAACGCGAAAAAGCGCTCGACGCCGAGCGGGCCCGCGCCAGCCAACTGGCGCACCAGGTCGACAATCTCAAAGATTTGATCGCCAAGCTGGAGCAGGGGCTCGATCCCGCGACCAGGGCCGCCCGCGAGGCCGCGCGCGGCGATACGCGCCCGGTCATGTCGGCGCTGCACGATCCGGGGCGGCTAGCGCCGGCCGTCGCTTTCACCTCGCTGCGCGGACAAGTTCCTATTCCGGTTAATGGCGTCAAATTGAAGGAATTTGGGTCGCCCGACGGGGTCGGCGGCATGGAAAAGGGCGTTTCCATCGCAACCCGCGCCGGCGCCCAAGTGACCGCACCGGCCGACGGCTGGGTGGTCTATGCCGGGCCGTTCCGATCCTATGGGCAACTCTTGATCCTCAATGCCGGCAACGGGTATCATATCTTGCTCGCTGGGATGGATCGGATATCAGTTGATCTCGGACAGTTCGTGCTGACCGGAGAACCTGTTGCGGTGATGGGAAATGGCTCCCATATCGCCGCTATCCTCGCGACAGGTTCCAGCCAACCGGTGCTCTACGTCGAATTTCGTAAGGACGGGACTCCCGTCGATCCAGGCCCATGGTGGGCAGCTGGCGAAGGCGAAAAGGTTCGCGGATGATGCGCAAGACCACACTCATTTTACTCGGCGCTGCGGTGGGAGCGGCAATGACGCTGCTCGTGTCTCAGCCGCACATGATCTTCATCGGTGCGAGCGCTAAAGCGGCGGCGGCCGACACCTACCGGCAGCTCAATCTGTTCGGCGACGTGTTCGAGCGCGTGCGCGCCGATTACGTCGAGAAGCCGGACGACTCAAAGCTGATCGAATCCGCAATCAACGGCATGCTGGCCGGGCTCGATCCGCATTCGAGCTACATGGATCCGAAGAGCTTCCGCGACATGCAGGTGCAGACCCGCGGCGAATTCGGCGGTCTTGGCATCGAGGTCACCATGGAAGACGGCCTGATCAAGGTGGTGGCGCCGATCGACGAAACGCCGGCCGCCAAGGCCGGCGTCATGGCCAACGACATCATCACCCAGCTCGACGGCGAGCAGGTGCAGGGTCTCACCCTGAACCAGGCGGTCGAAAAGATGCGCGGCCCGGTGAACACCAAGATCAAGCTCACCATCATGCGCAAGGGCCAGGACAAGCCGATTGAAGTGTCGATCACGCGCGACGTCATCCGCGTCCGCTCGGTGCGCTCACACGTCGAAGGCGACGACGTCGGCTATATCCGGATCACCCAGTTTAACGAACAGACCACCGAGGGCCTAAAGAAGGCGATCGCCGACATCACTGCGAAGGTCTCCAACGACAAGCTCAAGGGCTATATCATCGACTTGCGCAACAATCCGGGTGGCCTGCTCGACCAGGCGATCTCAGTATCGGATGCGTTCCTGCAAAAGGGCGAGATCGTGTCCACCCGCGGCCGCAACGCCGAGGAGACGCAGCGTTTCAACGCGCGGCCGGGCGATCTCACCAACGGCAAGCCGATGATCGTGCTGATCAATGGCGGCTCGGCTTCGGCGTCGGAAATCGTGGCTGGCGCCTTGCAGGACCACAGGCGGGTCACGGTTATCGGCACGCGTTCGTTCGGCAAGGGTTCGGTACAGACGATCATACCGCTAGGCTCCGGCAACGGCGCGCTGCGGCTGACCACCGCGCGCTACTACACCCCGTCCGGCCGCTCGATCCAGGCCAAAGGCATCGAGCCCGACATCGAGGTCCTGCAAGACGTGCCGGACGAGATCAAGGCGAAGACCGATACCAGCACCAAGGGCGAGGCTTCGCTCCGCGGCCACCTCAAGGGCGACGCCGGCAAGGAGCAGACGGGTTCGCAGTCCTACATTCCGCCGGACCCCAAAAACGACAAGGCGCTGATCATGGCGGATGAGCTGCTGCGCGGAACCCAGGTCAATTCGGCCTTCCCGCCGAATCCCAAGGCCCCGGTGCCGAACTAGAAGCGGCCACATTGGTCAATCGCGTTGCAGCGGGGCGGCCCAAGGGCCGCCCCGTTTGCTTGCGGGCAAACGAACAACAGGCCGTAAAGACCTCGCGTGGTAGACTGACCGGATGATTCGCGAGGATTTTTGGCCTTGCCCCCGGATGATCTGAACGCCCCCCTCGGCCAAGACAAACCAAAGCGGCTGCCGAGACTCCCCGCGGCCGCCCCGCAAATTCTTGCGGGCGCGCTTGGGATGTCCGTGATCGCATTTGTGACTTGGGTGATCTTCGTCAACGATCCCCTGGGCGGCGAGCCGACCGCGGTGGTCGCCACCGGTTCGCCGGCCAAGCCCGCCGGCGACGGGACGCAGCATTCCCGCCGCGACGGTGTACCGGCCGACAAGGAGCCCTCCGTGGCCGTGGCCATGCCCGCTGTCCCCGCCGCGCCGCCGCTGGGCGGCAAGACCATCACCATCATCGACGGCTCCAGCGGCAAGCAAAAAGACGTGGTCATTCCCGGTCAGCCGAGCGACCAAACGCCGAAGGCGCCGGTCGACCAGAAGCTTCTGGAACGCGACCGTCACGGCGCCCTCCCGAAGATCGCGCCGGACGGCGTACGCCCGCTCACGCTTTACGCCCATCCACGCAAGTTGCCGGCCGACAAGACCGACGCGCCGCGCATCGCCATCATCGTTGGCGGGCTCGGCATCAGCGCCACCGGCACCGCCGACGCCTTGTCGAAATTGCCCGCGCCGGTGACGCTTGGCTTTGCGCCCTATGGCGCGGATCTCGAAAAACTGGCGGAGCGCGCACGCGCGGAAAATCACGAAGTTCTACTGCAGGCGCCGATGGAGCCGTTCGACTACCCCGACAACGATCCCGGACCGCAGACGCTGCTGACCTCGCTCCCGCCCGAGCAGAACATCGACCGGCTGCATTGGCTGATGAGCCGCTTCCAAGGTTACGTCGGAATCGTGAGCTATATGGGCGCGCGCTTCACCGCGTCGGAGCCATCCCTTGCGCCGGTGCTGCGCGAGACCGCCAAGCGCGGGCTGATCTATGTGGACGATGGCGCCTCGCTGCGCAGTATCGCCGGCCAGTTCGCCGCCGGCCATAACCTTCCCTTCGCCAAAACCGACGTCGTGATCGATGCCGTGCCGACGGCGACCGAGATCGATCGCGCGTTGGTGCAGCTGGAAATAACGGCGCGCGATCACGGCAGCGCGGTCGGCCTCGCCAACGCGCTGCCAGGAACCATTGCCCGCATCGCCGAATGGGCGAAGAAAGTGGAAGCGCGCGGCTTCGTTCTGGTCCCGATCACCATGGTGGCGGCGAAGGAAAAGTCGTCATAGTGTTATGCAAGGACGCGACATATACGCGCCCTTGTATGACGGAGTACGAATGCCCCTTTTCGAATCTTTGCCCTACCGCCCCTGCGCCGGCATGATGGTGCTCAACCGCGCCGGCCTGGTATTCATTGGCCGGCGCTCGAGCGGCCCCGAGCACATCGACGCGATACATGTCTGGCAGATGCCGCAGGGCGGCATCGACGAGAATGAAGACCCCTACAAAGCCGCACTGCGCGAGCTTTACGAGGAGACCAATATCCGCAGCGCGGCGAAGCTGGGCGAGATCGCCGAATGGCTCGCCTACGACATCCCGCGCGATATTGTCGGCGCGGCCTGGGGCGGAAAATATCGCGGGCAGAAGCAGAAATGGTACGCGCTGCGCTTCACCGGCGACGACAGCGAGATCGACATCGTCAATCCCGGCGGCGGGCACGAACCGGAATTCATCGACTGGCGCTGGGTAGCGATAGACGAATTGCCCGATCTGGTGGTGCCGTTCAAGCGGCAGACTTACGAGCGGGTGGTGAAGGAATTCTCGAAGTTCGCGCGCGCTTGAATCGTCAATGTATCGCCGTGCCGATCAAATGCCGGTCGACGGTCTTGAAATGATCGAGCCGGGTGATCAGTTTGTCGAGTTCGGAGCCGGGCTCCGCTTTCTCGATGCTGCTTTCCAATTCGCTGATGCTCTTGGCGATCATGGCGCGGTCGATGTCCTCGACCGCCTCGGCCACATCGGCTAGCACCGTGAGGCCCTGCGCCGACACTTCGGCGAAACCGCCGAGCACGACGATCTTCTCTTCGCCGGCCGCCCCGTGCACGGTCAGAATGCCGGGCCGCAACGTGGCGACCATCGGCGCGTGGTTGGCCAGCACGCCGAAATCGCCCTCGGCGCCGGGCACGTCCACCTGCTCGACGTCGCCGGAGAACAGCAGCTTTTCCGGCGAAACCAAATCGAAATGGAATGTGGCCATTGTTCAATCAGCCCTTATTTTTGCCCATCGCGAATCCCAAGCCAAGCCCGATGACCCCGCCAATCGCGGTGATGACGGCGATGTGCTGGATCTGGCTCGAGGTCAGCGGCCCGTTGTCATGCGCGACCCGATCACCTTTCACTTCGATGCTCAGCGGGCCGAGCTTGATCTCAGCCGACTCCGGCCGCGTGAGATAGCCGGACAACGCGCCAATTAGCAGCCCGACGACCAGGAATGCGACGAGTTTTGATCGGGCCAGCATGACTCACGTCGCTTCCGCCGCTAGCTTCTTGCCCTTTTCGACCGCCTCTTCGATGGTGCCGACCATGTAGAAGGCGGCTTCCGGCAGGTAGTCATACTTGCCTTCGCACAAGCCCTGGAAGCCCTTGATGGTGTCGGCGAGATCGACCAGCTTGCCGGGCGAACCGGTGAACACTTCGGCGACGAAGAACGGCTGCGACAGGAAACGCTCGATCTTGCGGGCGCGCGCGACCGCCGTCTTGTCCTCTTCCGAAAGCTCGTCCATGCCGAGAATGGCGATGATGTCCTGCAGTGCCTTGTAGCGCTGCAGAATCTGCTGCACCTGCCGCGCCACCGCGTAGTGCTCCTCGCCCACGATCAGCGGCGAGAGCATGCGCGATGTCGAGTCGAGTGGGTCGACCGCCGGATAAATGCCCTTGGCGGCGATATCGCGCGACAGCACGGTGGTCGCATCCAAGTGGGCGAACGAGGTGGCCGGTGCTGGGTCGGTCAGGTCGTCGGCCGGCACGTAGATCGCCTGCACCGAGGTCACCGAGCCCTTGTGCGTCGTGGTGATACGTTCCTGCAGCGTGCCCATGTCGGTGGCGAGCGTCGGCTGATAACCGACCGCCGAAGGAATGCGCCCGAGCAGCGCCGACACTTCCGAGCCGGCTTGCGTGAAGCGGAAGATGTTGTCGACGAAGAACAGCACGTCTTGCCCCTGGTCGCGGAAATATTCGGCGACTGTGAGACCCGAGAGGCCGACGCGCGCGCGCGCGCCCGGCGGTTCGTTCATCTGGCCATACACCAACGCGCACTTCGAGCCTTCGACCGAGCCCTTGTGCGGGTCCTTGTTGACGCCCGATTCGATCATCTCGTGATAAAGATCGTTGCCCTCGCGTGTGCGCTCGCCCACGCCGGCAAACACCGAGTAGCCGCCATGCGCCTTGGCGACGTTGTTGATCAGCTCCATGATCAGCACGGTCTTGCCGACGCCGGCGCCGCCGAACAGGCCGATCTTGCCGCCCTTGGCGTAGGGCGCGAGCAGATCGACGACCTTGATGCCGGTGACCAGAATCTGCGCCTCGGTGGATTGGTCGGTATAAAGCGGCGCATCCTGATGGATCGCGCGCTTATTTGCGGCCTTCACCGGGCCGGCTTCGTCGACCGGCTCGCCGATCACGTTGATAATGCGGCCGAGCAACTCAGGCCCCACCGGCACAGAAATCGGCGCACCCGTGTCGGTGACTTCCTGGCTGCGCACCAGGCCTTCGGTAGAATCCATCGCGATGGTGCGCACGGTCGATTCGCCGAGGTGCTGGGCGACTTCCAGCACCAGCCTATTGCCGTGGTTCTTGGTCTCCAACGCATTGAGAATGGCGGGCAATTCGCCTTCGAATTGCACATCGACGACAGCGCCAATGACCTGGGTAATGCGTCCGACTTTATTGGCTTGGGCCATGTTTAATCCTCATAGAAGCTCGATTGCTCGGGTCAGAGCGCCTCCGCGCCGGAGATGATCTCGATTAGTTCCTTGGTGATCATCGCCTGGCGGGTGCGGTTATAGGTCAGCGTCTGCTTGCGGATCATCTCGCCGGCATTGCGGGTGGCGTTGTCCATGGCGCTCATGCGCGCGCCCTGCTCGGAGGCGGCGTTTTCCAGCAGCGCGCGGAACACCTGCACCGACAAATTGCGCGGCAGCAGCTCGGCGAGAATTTCGCCTTCTTCCGGTTCATATTCATATGACGCGGCGGGTCCGGCCTCTTTGCCTGCCTCGAACAGCGGCGGAATGATCTGCTGCGCGGTCGGGATTTGCGCGATCACCGACTTGAAGCGCGAGAAGAACAGCGTGCAGACGTCGAATTCGCCGGCATCGAACAGCGCGACGATCTTCTTGGAAATCATCTCGGCCTGCTCGAAACCGATGGTGCGCACGCCGCGCAATTCGATCGTTTCGATTATCTGCTTGCCATAGACGCGGCGCAGCTGATCCTGGCCCTTGCGGCCGACGCAGAGGATCTTGACGTCCTTGCCCTGGTTCATCAGCGCGTTCGCCTTCTCGCGCGCCAGCCGCACGATCGACGAATTGAACGGACCGCACAGGCCGCGCTCGGCGGTGCAAACCACCAGCAAATGCACTTTGTCGTTGCCGGTTCCGGCCAGCAGCCGCGGCGCCGAGTCGCTGCCGGCCACCGCCGCGGCGATCGAACCGAGCACCTTGCTCATGCGCTCGGCATATGGACGTGCGGCTTCCGCCGCCACCTGCGCGCGGCGCAACTTGGATGCCGCGACCATCTGCATGGCCTTGGTAATCTTCTGCGTCGCCTTGGTGGCGGCGATGCGAACGCGCATGTCCTTGAGTGAAGCCATCCGGGATCAGTCCTTGCGGATCACGCTTTCAAGGTTCAGGTGAACGTCTTGGCGTAGCCGTCGACGACGTCCTTGAGCTTGGCCTCGTCGTCCTTGCCGAGGTCGCCGCTCTTGCGGATCGAGTCGAGCAGCCCGGTGTGTTTGGTACGCACCAGCGTGAGCAGGCCGCTCTCGAAGGCGCGCACGCGCGCCACTTCGAACTTGTCGAGATAGCCGTTGACGCCGGCATAAATGACGCAGACCTGCTCTTCCATCTTCAGCGGCGAGAACTGCGGCTGCTTTAGCAGTTCGGTCAGGCGCGAGCCGCGCGCCAGCAGGCGCTGGGTGGTGGCGTCAAGGTCGGAGCCAAATTGCGCGAAGGCCGCCATTTCGCGGTACTGCGCGAGCTCGCCCTTGATCTTGCCGGCGACCTTTTTCATCGCCTTGGTCTGCGCGGCGGAGCCGACGCGCGAGACCGACAGGCCGACGTTTACCGCCGGACGGATGCCCTGGTAAAACAGGTCGGTTTCCAAAAAGATCTGGCCGTCCGTGATGGAAATCACGTTGGTCGGGATGTAGGCCGACACGTCGTTGGCCTGCGTTTCGATCACCGGCAGCGCGGTGAGCGAGCCGCCTTTGTTGTCGTCGTTCATCTTGGCGGCGCGCTCGAGCAAACGCGAATGCAGGTAGAACACGTCGCCGGGATAGGCTTCGCGGCCGGGCGGGCGGCGCAGCAGCAGCGACATCTGGCGGTAGGCGACCGCCTGCTTCGACAGGTCGTCGTAGATGATGACGGCGTGCATGCCGTTGTCGCGGAAATATTCGCCCATGGTGCAGCCTGAAAACGGCGCCAGGTACTGCATCGGCGCCGGATCGGACGCGGTCGCGGCGATAATGATCGAATAATCGAGCGCGCCCTGCTCCTCCAGCACTTTGACGAACTGGGCGACGGTGGAACGCTTCTGGCCGATCGCAACGTAGACGCAGTAGAGTTTAATCTTCTCGTTGTCTTGGGCGTTGAGCGGCTTCTGGTTGAGGATGGTGTCGAGCGCGATGGCGGTCTTGCCGGTCTGACGGTCGCCGATGATCAGCTCGCGCTGGCCGCGGCCGATCGGGATCAGCGCGTCGATGGCTTTGAGGCCGGTCGCCATCGGTTCGTTCACCGACTTGCGCGGGATGATGCCGGGCGCCTTCACATCGACGCGCGCGCGGGTGTCGCTTTTGATCGGGCCCTTGCCGTCAATTGGGTTGCCGAGCGCGTCGACCACGCGGCCGAGCAGGCCCTTGCCGACCGGCACGTCGACGATCGAGCCGGTGCGCTTGACGGTCTGGCCTTCCTTGATCTCGCGGTCGTTGCCGAAGATGACGATGCCGACGTTGTCGGTCTCAAGATTGAGCGCCATGCCGCGCACGCCGTTCTCGAACTCGACCATCTCGCCGGCCTGCACGTTGTCGAGGCCGTAGACGCGGGCAATACCGTCTCCGACGGACAAGACCTGGCCGACCTCGGAGACTTCGGCTTCCTGGCCGAAGTTCTTGATCTGCTCTTTCAGGATGGCGGAAATTTCTGCGGCGCGGATATCCATCAGCGGGCCTCTTTCATCGCGATCTTGATCGCATTCAATTTGGTGCGGAGAGACGTATCGATCATGCGGCTGCCGACCTTGACAATAAGCCCGCCGATGATGGCGGGCTCGATCTTGACGTCAAAGTCGATGTCCTTGCCGCCGGTCACCGATTTGAGCGCGCCCTTGAGCGCGTCGAGATTTTTGTCGCTCAGCTTCTCGGCGACGGTGACTTGCGCGGTGACCTCGCCCTTGTGGCGGGCGGCGAGCGCGCGGAAGCCGCGGATCATCTCACGCACCGCGAACAGCCGGCGGTTGGTGGTGATGACGCGCAGGAAGTTCGCGGCCAATCCCTTGATGCCGGCCTTGCCGAGAATGGCGGCGAGCGCGCGTAACTGCGCATCGGCGTCGAACACCGGGCTGCGCACCAGCCGGTTGAGATCGGAACTGTCGGCAATCATCGCGTCGAAGCGGTCGAGATCGGACTTGACGGCGTCGATCGCCTTGTTGTCGAGCGCCAACTCGAACAAGGCATTGGCATACCGCCCTGCCATGCCGGAAACAATCGGATCTTTGCCAGCCACTGGACGCTCGTTTTCGTTGACACTTCACAGGCCGGGCGCCGTCGCAGAACGGCGGCGCAAATTATTGGAATCCAAGAGGGAATTCCGACTTATGAGGACGTCGCGGAAGCCCGCGGAAACCCCCATGAAATCGAGGCGCTAGCTAACACAGGGTCGAGGGCGGTGCAACATGGCGCGGCCCTCGCGTCGGCGCAGTTCCGCGCCGAACGCTCCACGGGTCGCAATTTTGCATCACAGGGATACCTCGCCACGCGCGCGGGCGCCCTATAGCGTGCGCGGCGATTTCCTGCCCGGGAGCCGGCCGCACAATGTTGCAAACAAATGCCAAGCACGACGTTGCCGCGACGGCCAGGCTGCTGGTCGTGCTGCTGGCCTTTGCCTGGGGCTTCAACTGGATCGCCGCGGCGGTGGCATTACGCGAGATCTCGCCTTGGACCTTGCGCTTTGCCGGCTCCGGCATCGGCGCGGCGACCCTGTTCGCCGCCGCCATCCTGACCGGACACAAATTACGGGTGCCGCGCGGCGAATTCCGGCACGTCATGGTGGCCGGGTTTTTCAACGTCGCGACGTTTCAAATTCTGTCGGGCTTTGCACAGCTCAGCGGTGCAACCACGCGCGCCATCATCATTACCTATTCGATGCCGATCTGGGCGGTCGTGCTCAGCCGCTTCATGCTCGGCGAGCGGCTGAACGGGGTGCGCGCCGTAGCGTTCGGCTTGTGTGTGGTCGGATTGGCGATCCTGGTGTGGCCGCTGTTCACCGGCGGATTGCCGCGGTTTGTGTTTTATTCGCTGGGCTGCGCGCTGAGCTGGGCCTTCGCTACCGTCTACATCAAATGGGCGAAGGTTAAGATCGAGCCGCTGGCCAACGCGGCCTGGCAATTGGTGTTCGGCCTGGTTTTCATCGCCGCCGGCAGTTTTGCATTTGAGGGCTACCCACACCTGTGGCCGATCAAAAACGATACGATCATGGCGGTACTTTTTGTCGGTGTTCTCGGCGTGGGTCTCGCGCATTTCCTGTGGTGGTCGATCGTCGGACGCTTGCCGGCGACCACCGCCTCGCTCGGCTCGCTGATGACGCCGGTGGTCGGAGTCATTGCTTCCGCCCTGCTGCTCGGCGAACGGCTGACCGCGCCCGATATCGTCGGCTTCGTGCTGATCTTCGCCGCCGCGGCCAGCGTGCTGCTGCAGCCGAACGTGCAGCACACGGAGATGCCGGAGTAATTTTCAGTAGAAACTCTGCGGATCGACGTCGACCTCAAGGCGAACGTTGCCGCGTGGCTTGGGCGCGGTGGCTAGCCATTGCCGCAAGTAAGCCGACAGATCGAAGCCGCGCGGCGCCTTCACCAGCAGGCGAAAACGATGCCGGCCGCGCACCACCGCGATCGGCGCCTCGGCGGGACCGAGCACGCGCACCTGTTCGTCCTTGGGCGCGGCGAGGCTAAGCGTGCGGCCGTAAGCTTCCGCGCCATGCCGGTCGTTGGCGGTGATGACAAGGCTTGCGAGCCGCCCGAACGGCGGATAGCCGGATTTTTCACGCAAGACGATCTCGCTCGAATAGAACGCCTCGCGATCGCCCAGGATCAGCGCCTTCATCACCGGATGCTCGGGCTGATGCGTCTGCAAAAAGCCGACGCCGCGGCCCTCCTCGCGGCCGGCGCGGCCGACCACCTGATGCAGCAATTGGAACGTGCGCTCGGCGGCGCGCGGATCGCCGTTGCCGAGACCTAAGTCGGCGTCGACGATGCCGACCAGATTGAGCTTGGGAAAATGATGCCCCTTGGCGACCAGCTGCGTGCCGATGACAATGTCGAAGCGGCCTTGCGCGACGTCGTCGAGTTCGGCGCGCAGGCGCTCCATCGATTCCACCAAATCGGACGACAGCACCAAGATGCGCGCACCCGGGAACAGTTCGGCCGCCTCGTGCTCCAGCCGCTCTACGCCGGGGCCAATAGGGGCAAAACTTTCGGTGGCGTGGCATTGCGGACATTGCGCCGGCGGCGGCATGGAGAAGCCGCAGTGATGACAAACCAGCCGCTTCTTGAAGCGGTGGTCGACCAGCCAGGCATCGCAATTCGGACATTGTAGGCGAAAGCCGCAGGCGCGGCAGAGCGTGAGCGGGGCGTAGCCGCGGCGGTTAAGAAACAGCAGCGCCTGCTCTTTGCTTTCGAGCGCGTTTTTCACCGCCTCGGCCAGCCCCGGCGCGATGAAGCGGCCGCGCGGCGGGCCTTCGCGCCGCATGTCGATCGCCTCGATCATCGGCAGATGCGCGCCGCCGAAACGTTCGGGCAGATGAATGCGTTTGTAGCGCCCACGCCGCGCGTTGACCTCCAATTCGACCGAGGGCGTCGCCGAGGCCAGCACCACCGGGATTTTCGCCACGCTGGCGCGCACCACCGCCATGTCGCGGGCGTGATAATGCGCGCCGTCCTCCTGTTTGTAGGCGGGGTCGTGCTCTTCATCGACCACGATCAAACCGAGATCGGCGTAAGGCAAAAACAGCGCCGAGCGCGCGCCGACCACTACGGACAGTTCGTTGGCCGCGACCGCAGCCCATGTGCGCGCGCGCGTGCGTGGCGACACTTGCGAATGCCATTCGGCCGGCCGCGTGCCGAAGCGGGCGGTGAAGCGGTCGAGCGACTGCGCGGTGAGCGCGATTTCCGGCATCAGAATCAGCGTCTGCCTTTTCTTGCGGATATTCTCGGCCACCGCCTCGAAATAAACTTCCGTCTTGCCCGAGCCGGTAACGCCGTCGAGCAGCGTCACCGTGTAGCCGCCTTGATCGACCGTGGTGCGCAGCGCGTCGGCGGCGGCCAACTGGCCGAGCGAGAATTCCGGTTTGCGGAAATCCGGATCGGGCGGCCGCGTCACCGGCTCCACCGGCAGCACCACGGTTTCCAGCGCGCCTTCGTCGATCAGCCCGTCGAGCACGCCGGCGCTGACGCCCGCTTCGCGCGCGGCGTCGCCCTTGGCGCGTGTGAAGCCGTCGGCGAATAGCGCCATCGTTCGCGCCCGCGCCGGCGTCATTCTTGCAGGAGGCGGTCCGGCCAGCCGCACGCCAACGCGTTCGCGCTCGGGGCCGAGATGGGCGCCCATGCGCAGCGCCATGCGCAGCACCATGCCGCGCGGCGAAAGGGTGTAGTCGGCGACCCAATCGACGAATTTTCGCAGCTCGGGTTTCAGCGGCGGCACATCGAGTTTGTTGGTTACGTCCTTAAGGCGGTTGTGCAGGCGCGGATTGGGCGCCGGGTTCTCCGCCCAGACCACGCCCATGGTCTCGCCGCGCGCGCCGAGCGGCACGCTGACCAGGTCGCCGGGCGAAAGCGACAGGCCTTCCGGCACCCGGTACGAATAAGTCTGGTCCAGCGCCACCGGCACCAGAACGTCGATAAACCGTGCAGCCATAAGCGCTAGGTCTGGCCGATTCCGCGCGCTTAAGGAAGGGTGAAGAAAACGGTGACACTCTGGCTCGCCATGAGCACCCTTGCCGCCCCCGACGTGACCGCCGAAATCGGCCGCTGGCTCGGCTATCTCGGCGCGGAGCGGCGCATGTCGCCGAAAACGCTGGAGGCCTACGCCCGCGACGTCGGCCAGTTTCTCGAATTCCTCGGTCGGCATCTGGGCGGACCGCCGTCGCTCAAGACACTGGCCACGCTCTCGCCCGCCGACGTGCGCGCCTTCATGGCCGCGCGGCGCAGCGAGGGTCTCTCCAGCCGCTCGCTGATGCGGGTGCTGGCCGGCGTCCGCTCGTTCGCGCGGTTCCTGGAGCGCAACGGCAAAGGTAAAGTCGGCGCGCTCTCTGCCGTGCGCGCGCCCAAAGTCGGCAAGACATTGCCGAAACCGCTGACGATCGCCGCAGCCAAGCGGATCTCGGACACGGATTTGCGCGCCGGCGAAACCCGCGAGCCGTGGATTATCGCGCGCGACGCCGCCGTGCTAGGGCTGCTTTACGGCTCGGGCCTGCGCATCTCGGAAGCGCTCTCGCTCAAGCGCAAGGATTTCGACGTAAGCGACGCCATCACAGTCACCGGCAAGGGTAACAAAACGCGCATGGTGCCGGTGCTGCCGCAGGTCGCCAAGCTGATTGCCGACTATGCCGCGCTCTGCCCAAACTTGCCGCCGGATGGGCCGCTTTTCATCGGCGCGCGCGGCGGGCCGCTCAGTCCACGTGTCGTACAACTGGCGATGGCGCGTCTGCGCGGCGCGCTCGGCCTGCCCGACACGGCGACGCCGCACGCCCTGCGCCATTCCTTCGCCACGCATTTGCTGGCGCGCGGCGGCGACCTGCGCGCCATCCAAGAATTGCTCGGGCACGCTTCGCTGTCGACCACGCAAATCTATACGGCCGTCGATTCCGAACGTTTATTGGAGGTTTACGCTGGCGCCCATCCGCGCGCGTAACACCCCTTGCGCGCCGCCGCGCTTTGCTATCATCGTTAGCGCCGTAATTCATCTCGGGAGCGGGCGATGAGCGCACACGAAAATCTAGAGCATGCCGAACATATGGAGCATGCGGCACATTCCAATAAAAAGATCGCGCTGCTGATCGCAGTGCTGGCGCTGTTCCTGGCGTTTTCGGAGACGCTGGGCAAGAGCGCGCAAACCGCCGCCATCACTCACAATGTCGAATCCAACGACCTATGGGCTTTCTATCAGGCCAAGCACATCCGCGTCACCATCTTGCGCACGGCGGCGGAGCAAATGCAGCTCGAGGCCGAACGCACGACCGACCCGGCCGCCAAGGCGCAGCTTGCGAAGACGGTCGACAACTGGAAGATGACCGCCGACCGCTACGACGACGACCCGAAAGGCAACGAAGGCCGCAAGCAGCTCGCCGAGCGCGCCAAGGAATCGGAAGAAAAACGCGAACTATCGATGGCGCGTTATCATCACTACGAACTGGCTTCCGCCTTGTTCCAGATCGGGATCGTGCTGGCCTCGGCCCAAGTGATCACCGGCATGGTCGTGCTGGGCTGGTTTTCCGGCTTGCTCGGCCTGGCGGGCCTGGCATTCGCCGGCATCGGATTCTGGGCGCCGTACGCCGTCACTTTGATCGGGCACTGACTAGGCCGGCCGGCCGCGATAGGCGCGGCGGCGCAGCCGCATCAACCGGCGCAGAAATTTTGCGGCGCGCTGCGGCTTCATGAGCCAGGCCCATCGACGCATGCGTTGCCGGATCGGATCGGTCTGCGCACGCGCCCAATCGCGCGCCCACAGAAACCAGTCGTACATCCGGCGAAACCACGCCATCTCCAGCAGCTTCACGCGCGTGACCTCGAATATGAAAGCGGTGAGGCCGAGGCCGAGCAGCTTGATCAGGACGAGGACGCTGACCGCGCCGATCCAATTGCGTGTCGCCAGAAAATACACTTCAAGAAATTTCAGCGGCACCATCACCAGGATGGGAATAGCGAACACGAACAACACCGCCCAGGGCGGCAGCAAGTCGACTAGCCGCGCCAATCTAACTTTGAGCGTGCCCCAAGGGACGAGATTGACGACGCGCGCGACGATGGGTTCGAGATGGTCCCACAGCCACGCTTCCAGCAGGAACAGCAGTGCGAGGACGACCCAGAGCGGGCGGAGCCAGCGGCGCATAATATCAATCTATGGCATGCGCCTGCACTAATTAAGGCCCTTACGAGCGTACCCGGCCGCCATCCACATTCAGCGTCTGCCCGGTCATGAAAGCGGCATCGTCGCTTGTGAGGAACGATACCGCGCCGACCAAGTCTTCCGGCACTTCCGGGCGCTTGATCGCCTGCATCTGGGCGACCGCTGCATATTCGTCTTCCATGGTCTTGAAACCGGGGCGCGGCGCGCGCACCAGTGTGCCGGGCGAGCGGGTGAGGCCCGGCGCGATGGCGTTGACCGTGACGCCGTCGGCGGCCAAATCGCTCGCCAGCGCGCGCGTGAAGCCGACGATGCCGCCTTTGCTGGCGACGTAATGCGTAAAGCCAGTGACCACCGAGCCGAGCGTCGAGGACGCCATGTTGACCACGCGGCCCCATTTGCGCGCCCGCATGCCGGGCACGAAGGCGGCAGTGACCAGAAACGTGCCATCGAGATTGATCGAAAGCACCTGCCGCCAATCGGCAAAAGTCATGTCGGGAAATTCCTTTTGCGGGAAAATGCCGGCGCAATTGATCACAATATCGACGTGGCTGAATTTCTTGCCGACTTCCTTGGCCATGGCGGCGACGGACGCCTCCGACGACACGTCGCACTTCAGCGCGACGGCTTGGCGGCCGGCGGCTTCCACCATTTTCACGGTCGCCGCCGCGTCGATCGTGTCGGCGATCGCGATATGCACGCCGTCCTCGGCCAGCCGCTTGGCGAAAGCCTGCCCGATGCCGCCGGCGGCCCCGGTGATGACGGCGACTTTGTCCTTGTGACCCTTGGCCATATTCACTCCCCGAAATTATTTTTCGACGGGGAGTATCACATATGGATGGCGCGCTTGGCCACCGCCATCGCCGCTTCCTTGACCGCCTCGGGCAGCGTCGGATGCGCGTGGCAAGTGCGCGCGATGTCCTCGGCGGAGGCGCCGAACTCCATGGCGAGCACGGCTTCCGCGATCATGTTGCCGGCGTCGGCGCAAACGAGATGCACACCGAGCACGCGGTCGGTCTTGGCGTCGGCCAAAATCTTGATGAAGCCTTCGGTGGTCTGGTTGACCTTGGCGCGGCCGTTGGCGGTCATCGGAAACTTGCCGACATTGTAGACGACGCCGGCGCTTTTAAGCTCTTCCTCGGATTTTCCGACGGTTGCGATTTCCGGAAAAGTGTAGACCACGTTGGGAATGGCGTCGTAGTTCACGTGGCCGGCTTGCCCGACCAGGATTTCGGCCACCGCCACACCTTCGTCCTCGGCCTTGTGCGCTAGCATCGGCCCGGCGATCACGTCGCCGATGGCCCAAACGCCGGGCACGCTGGACGCAAAATAATGATCGACCACGACGCGACCGCGCTCATCCAGCTTGACGCCGAGTTCCTTGAGGCCGAGCCCGTCGATATAAGGCACGCGGCCGATCGACACCAACACCACGTCGGCCTCGATGGTTTCCGCCGCGCCGCCCTTGGCCGGCTCGATCGTCGCCTTGAGTTTCTTGCCGGACGTCTCGACCGCGGTGACCTTAGACGACAGCTTGAACGACATTCCTTGTTTTTCGAAAAGCCGCTGCGCCTGACGGCGCACCTCGCCGTCCATGCCGGGCAAAACGCCATCGAGGAATTCCACAACGGTTACCTTCGAACCGAGACGCCGCCAGACCGATCCCAATTCAAGCCCGATCACGCCGGCGCCCACCACCAAAAGATGCTCCGGCACCGTGGGAAGCGCGAGCGCGCCAGTCGACGACACAATGCGCTTTTCGTCGATGTCGATGCCGCGCAGCTTGGCCACGTCGGAGCCGGTGGCGATGACGATGGATTTCGTCTCCAGCGTCTGCGTCTGGCCGCCGTCACCTGTGACCTCGACCTTACCGGGCGCGGCGATCCGGCCGGCGCCGTGGAACGTGTCGACCTTGTTCTTCTTGAGCAGGAACTCGACGCCCTTGACGTTGCCGTCGACGCCCTGGTCCTTGAACGCCATCATGGCGGCGAGGTCGAGCTTGGGCGACGGCACGCCAATGCCCATTTTGCCGAAGCTGTGGCTGGCTTCCTCGAACAATTCGGAGGCGTGCAGCAGCGCCTTCGACGGAATGCAGCCGATATTGAGACAAGTGCCGCCGAACGTGGCACGCTTCTCCACCACGGCGGTCTTCAGCCCGAGCTGCGCCGCGCGAATGGCGCAGACATAGCCGCCCGGGCCGGTGCCGATGACGATGAGGTCGTAGGCCATAAACACTCCGTACTCTCAGTCGTCATGGCCGGGCTTGTCCCGGCCATCCACGGCTTGCTTCCTTGGAGAAAGAAAGGCGTGGATGCCCGGCACAAGGCCGGGCATGACTGAGAAAATCTATAGATCCAGCACGATCCTTGCCGGGTCCTCCAGGCATTCCTTCACCCGCACCAGGAAGGTGACCGCCTCGCGGCCGTCGACGATGCGGTGGTCGTAGGAGAGCGCCAGATACATTATCGGGCGCGCCTCGATCTTGCCGGCGGCAACCACCGGCCGCTCCTGAATCTTGTGCATGCCGAGGATGCCGGATTGCGGCGCGTTGAGGATCGGCGTCGACATCAGCGAGCCGTAGACGCCGCCGTTGCTGATGGTGAAGGTGCCGCCCTGCATCTCTTCGATCTTCAGCGCGCCCTCGCGCGCGCGCTTGCCGAAGTCGTTGATCGCCTTTTCGATCTGGGCGAGCGACATCGTGTCGGCATCGCGCACCACCGGCACCACCAGGCCGCGCTCGGTGCCGACCGCGACGCCGATGTGATAATAATTCTTGTAGACGATGTCGGTGCCGTCGATTTCCGCGTTGACCGCGGGGATTTCCTTCAGGGCCTGGATGCAGGCGCGCACGAAGAAGCCCATGAAGCCGAGCTTCACGCCGTGCTTCTTCTCGAACAGCTCCTTGTATTGATTGCGCAACGCCATCACCGCGCCCATGTCGACCTCGTTGAAGGTCGTGAGCATGGCGGCGGTGTTCTGCGCGTCCTTCAAGCGGCGCGCGATGGTCTGGCGCAGCCGCGTCATGTGCACGCGCTCTTCGCGCGCGGCATCGTCGGCCGGCGATGGCGCGCGCATCTGCACCGGCGCGCCGATCGGGGTTGGAGCCGCGGCGGCGCGCTCGATCGCCGCAATCATGTCGCCTTTGGTGACTTGGCCGTGCATGCCGGAGCCGTCGACCTTGGAAGGATCGACCCCGCTTTCGGCTGCCATTTTTCGCACCGATGGCGGCATGGGCATGGAGGACGCCGTGGGAGTCGGCGCGGGCTTGGGCGCTTCGGGAGCCTTGGCTGCGGGCGGCGCGGCTCTGGCGGGAGCTGCGCCGGCGCCTTCGCTGATCTGCCCGAGCAGGGCGGCAACCCCGACGGTTTCGCCGGTCTTGGCGGCGATGGCGGACAAGACCCCGGCGGCGGGCGCCGGCACTTCCAGCGTGACCTTGTCGGTTTCCAATTCGACCAAAGGCTCGTCCACCGCCACCGCCTCGCCCGGCTGTTTGAACCATTTGCCGACGGTCGCTTCGGTGACCAATTCGCCGAGGGTGGGCACGCGGATGTCAGCCATGGTCAATACCTGTCAAATTCAATCTCTGATGTCATCACCCGCGAAGGCGGGGACGACGCCTCTTATTCATCCCAACGCCTCTTCCAGCAATTGCTTGAGCTGCGCCAGGTGCTTCGGCATCTGCCCGACCGCGGTTGAGGCGGAGGCCGGACGCCCGGCATAACGCAGCGTGCGGTACGTGGCGCCGATCTGGTTGAGGATCCATTGCAGGAACACGTCGACGAAGAACCAGGCGCCCATGTTGCGCGGCTCTTCCTGGCACCACACCATCTCCGCCTGCTTGAAGCGCGAAAGTTCGGCCACCAGCGCCTTGGTCGGGAACGGATAAAGCTGCTCGACGCGCAAGAGATATATGTCGTCCAGCCCGCGTTTCTCTCGCTCTTCGTAGAGGTCGTAATAGACCTTGCCCGAGCACATGATGACGCGGCGAATCTTGTCGTCGGGGACCAGCTTGACCTTTTCATCGGGCAGCGCTTGCGCGTCGTCCCATAACAAGCGGTGGAACGTGGTGCCGGCCGCCATCTCGTCGAGCCGGGAGATCGCGCGCTTGTGGCGCAGCAGGCTCTTCGGCGTCATCAGGATCAGGGGCTTGCGAATTTCCCGCTTCAATTGCCGGCGCAGCGCGTGGAAGTAGTTGGCCGGCGTCGTCAGGTTCGCCACCTGCATGTTGTCTTCCGCGCACATCTGCAGGAAGCGCTCGAGCCGCGCCGAGGAATGTTCCGGGCCCTGCCCTTCGTAGCCGTGCGGCAGCAGGCAAACGAGACCCGACATGCGCAGCCATTTGCGTTCGCCCGAGGAGATGAACTGGTCGAACACCACCTGCGCGCCGTTGGCGAAGTCGCCAAACTGCGCCTCCCACAGCGTCAACGCGTTCGGTTCGGCGGTGGAATAGCCGTATTCGAAGCCGAGCACGGCCTCTTCCGACAGCATCGAATTGAGCACCTCGTAGCGCGCCTGGCCCTCGCCCAAGTGATTGAACGGCGTGTGGCGTTCCTCGGTCTGCTGATCGAACAGCACCGAATGGCGCTGCGAGAAGGTGCCGCGCTCCGAATCCTGGCCGGACAGACGGATCGGGTGGCCTTCCTTGAGCAGCGCGCAGAAGGCGAGCGCCTCGGCGGTCGCCCAATCGATGCCTTCGCCGGTCTCGATCGCTTTGGCGCGGTGATCGAGGAAGCGCTGGATGGTCTTGTGGACGTGGAAGCCTTGCGGGAACGCCGTGATCTTCTTGCCGATCTCGCGCAGCTCGGCGATCTCGACGCCGGTATTGCCGCGGCGCGGATCCTCGACCTCGCGGGCGGCCTTGAGCCCCGACCAGCGGCCGTCGAGCCAGTCGGCTTTGTTGGGCTTGTAACCCATCGCCGATTTCGTATTCGGCGTCGAGATGGGCGCGCCAGCCGGCCTTCATTTTCTCGACTTCACCCTCGGTGATGACGCCTTCGCCGATCAGCTTCTTGCCGTAGATTTCGAGCGTGGTCGGGTGCGAACGGATCTTCTGGTACATCAGCGGCTGGGTGAACGAAGGCTCGTCGCCTTCGTTGTGGCCGAAACGCCGGTAGCAGAACATGTCGATCACCACCGGGCGCTGGAATTTCTGTCGGTATTCGGTCGCGACCTTGGCCGCGAACACCACCGCTTCCGGATCGTCACCGTTGACGTGGAAAATCAACGCCTCGATCATCTTGGCGACGTCGGACGGATAAGGCGAGGAGCGCGAGTAGCGCGGGTAAGTCGTGAAGCCGATCTGGTTGTTGACGATGAAATGGATCGAACCGCCGGTGCGGTAACCTTTCAGGTCCGAAAGTCCGAAGCATTCCGCCACCACGCCCTGGCCGGCGAAGGCGGCGTCGCCGTGCATGAGCAGCGGCATCACCATGCGGCGTTCGTCGGGCGTGGCGCCGTGCTGATCCTGCTTGGCGCGCACCTTGCCGAGCGTCACCGGATCGACGATTTCCAGATGCGACGGATTGGCGGTGAGCGACAGATGCACGCGGTTGCCGTCGAACTCGCGGTCCGATGAGGCACCCAGGTGATATTTCACGTCGCCGGAGCCTTCGGTCTCGTCCGGCGTCGACGAACCGCCCTTGAATTCGTGGAACAGCGCGCGGTGCGGCTTGCCCATGACCTGCGTGAGCACGTTGAGCCGGCCGCGATGCGGCATGCCGACGCAAATTTCCTGCACGCCGAGATTGCCGCCGCGCTTGATGATCTGCTCGAGCGCCGGGATCAGCGACTCGGCGCCGTCGAGGCCGAAACGCTTGGTGCCGGTGTATTTGACGTCGAGGAATTTTTCGAAGCCTTCCGCTTCCACCAGCTTGTTGAGGATGGCGCGCTTGCCTTGAACGGTGAAACTGATCTCCTTGTCGCGGCCCTCGATGCGCTCCTGAATCCAGCCCTTCTGCGCGGCGTTGGAGATGTGCATGAACTCCACGCCCAGCGTCTGGCAATAGGTGCGGCGCAGGATGGCGACGATCTCGCGCATGGACGCGAATTCAAGACCGAGCACCTTGTCGAGGAAGATGCGGCGGTCCATGTCGGCTTCGGTAAAGCCGTAGGACTTCGGATCGAGCTCCGCTTCATTGGGCTCTTCCTGAATGCCGAGCGGATCGAGCTTCGCATGGAAATGGCCGCGCATGCGGTAGGCGCGGATCAGCATGAGCGCGTGGATGGAGTCGCGCGTCGCCTGCTGCACGTCGGTCGAGGAAATCTCGACGCCCTTGGCTTGCGCTTTAGCGGAGATTTTTTCGCCGATTTTCTTTTCCGTCGCCGCCCATTGGCCGTCGAGCGCGGCCACCAGGTCGCCGTCCGGCCGAAGCGGCCAATTCGGTTTTTTCCAGGAGGCGCCGCGCGCGTTCTTGACGACGTCGGCGCGGTCTTCCTTCAGGCTCTGGAAAAAATCGCGCCACTCGGCATCGACCGCGGCGGGGTCGCTCTCGAATTTCGCGTAGAGGTCTTCGATGTAGGCGGCGTTACCGCCATAGAGGAAGGAAGTGCGGGCGAAGGCGGCATTGGCGTCCTGGCGGGACATGGCTGATCCTTGCAAAGCTTCAAACGGCGCGTCGCTAACGGCGACGGCCCGTGGGACCGGCATCCAACGGCTAAGCGGTGTTTTAACGCGATTTATGACGCCTGTAAGTCCACAAAAGACCTAAGCATTGAATCAGGATTTCAGTATTTCTACCAGTGTTTTCCCGATTCGGGCGGGCGACGGCGAAACCTTGATGCCCGCCGATTCCATGGCCGCAATTTTGGACTCCGCGTCGCCTTTGCCGCCGGAAATGATCGCGCCGGCATGGCCCATGCGCCGCCCCGGCGGCGCGGTGCGCCCGGCGATGAAACCGACCACCGGCTTCTTGCGGCCGCGTTTGGCCTCGTCCTTGAGGAACTGCGCGGCGTCCTCCTCGGCCGAGCCGCCGATTTCGCCGATCATGACGATTGAGGTGGTCTTTGGATCGCCCAGGAACATCTCCAGCACAGCGATGAATTCGGTGCCCTTGACCGGGTCGCCGCCGATGCCGACCGCGGTTGTCTGGCCGAGATTCTCGCGCGTGGTCTGGAACACCGCCTCGTAGGTGAGCGTGCCGGAGCGCGAGACGATGCCGACTTTGCCCGCCTTGAAGATGTTGCCTGGCATGATGCCGATCTTGCATTCGCCCGCCGTCATCACGCCGGGACAATTGGGGCCGATCAGCCGCGACTTGGAGCCTGAGAGAGCGCGCTTGACCTTGACCATGTCCATCACCGGGATGCCTTCGGTGATGCAGACGATGAGGGGAATTTCCGCCTGGATCGCTTCGCAAATGGCGTCGGCCGCACCCGGCGGCGGCACGTAGATCACGCTGGCGTCGGCGCCGGTTTTTTCGCGCGCCTCGGCGACGGAGTCGAAAACCGGCAGGTCGAGATGGGTCGAGCCGCCTTTGCCGGGCGATGTGCCGCCGACCATCTTGGTGCCATAGGCGATCGCTGTCTGCGAATGGAAGGTGCCGTTCTTGCCGGTGAAGCCCTGGCAGATCACTTTTGTATTTTTGTCGATGAGGATGGCCATCAGGCAGCGTCCTTCACGGCCTTGACGATTTTCTGCGCGGCGTCGTCGAGGTCGTCACCCGACGTCACGTTGAGCTTGGACTCGGCGATGATCTTCTTGCCGAGCTCCACATTGGTGCCCTCCAGGCGAACCACCAGCGGCACTTTCAATCCGACTTCCTTCACCGCCGCCACCACGCCTTCGGCGATCACGTCGCATTTCATGATGCCGCCGAAGATATTCACCAGAATGCCCTTCACGCTCGGATCGGAAGTGATGATCTTGAACGCGGCCGTCACCTTCTCCTTGGTGGCGCTGCCGCCGACGTCGAGGAAGTTCGCCGGCGCCATGCCGTAGAGTTTGATGATGTCCATGGTGGCCATCGCCAATCCGGCGCCGTTGACCATGCAGCCGATCGAGCCATCGAGCGCGATGTAATTGAGGTCGAACTTCGAGGCCTCGGTCTCCTTCTCGTCTTCTTCGCTGAGATCACGCAGCGCGACGATGTCGGGATGGCGGTAGAGCGCGTTGTCGTCGAAGCCGACTTTGGCGTCGAGGCAAATGAGCTTGCCGTCCTTGGTCACCACCAGCGGATTGATCTCCAACAGGCTCATGTCCTTGCTGGTAAAAGCCGCATAGAGCTTAGGCAAAATGACCTCGACCTGCTTGGCGAGATCGCCGGAAAGCTTGAGCGTCTGCGCCACGCGGCGGCCGTGATGCGGCATGATGCCGGTGGCCGGATCGACCGCGAACGTGAGGATTTTCTCGGGCGTCTTGTGGGCGACTTCCTCGATGTCCATGCCGCCTTCGGTGGACACCACGAAGGCGACACGCGAAGTTTCCCGGTCGATCAGCGCGGACAGGTAGAACTCACGCTCGATGGCGGAGCCTTCTTCGATGTAAAGCCGGTTGACCTTCTTGCCGTGCGGGCCGGTCTGATGGGTAATGAGCGTCGAGCCGAGGATGCGCGCGGATTCCTTTTTCACGTCATCGACAGATTTGACCACCTTGACGCCGCCGGCTTTGCCGCGGCCGCCGGCGTGGATCTGCGCCTTCACCACCCAGACCGGGCCGCCGAGTTCGTTGGCGCCCTTGACGGCCTCATCGACGGAAAACGCCGGCACGCCGCGCGGCACCGGAACGCCGAATTCGCACAGCACCGCCTTGGCTTGATATTCGTGGATGTTCATCGAGATTCCCTGGACTTGATTCCGGGTTTGTTGCGCGCCCGAAACAGCAACGCTGATCAGGCGAGATTGGGCGCAATCTTCTTGCAGGCCTCGACCAGGCCCTGCACCGAGGCCACCGACTTCTCGAACATGGTGCGTTCGCCGCCGTTGAGCTCGATCTCGACGATCCGTTCGACGCCCTTGGCGCCGATCACCACCGGGACGCCGACATAAATGTCCTTGACGCCGTATTCGCCGTTCAGCCAGGCGGCGCAAGGCAATACGCGCTTCTTGTCGAGCAGATAGCTTTCCGCCATGGCGATGGCGGAGGCCGCCGGCGCGTAGAAGGCCGAGCCGGTCTTCAGCAGGTTGACGATCTCGGCGCCGCCATTGGCGGTGCGCTTGACGATTTCGTCGACGCGCGCCTGCGTGGTCCAGCCCATCTTAACCAGATCGGGAAGGGGGATGCCGGCGACCGCCGAATAACGGATGAGCGGCACCATGGTGTCGCCGTGGCCGCCAAGCACGAAGGCGGTCACGTCTTCCACCGAGACGTTGAATTCGTCGGCGAGGAAATATCTAAAACGAGCGCTGTCGAGCACACCGGCCATGCCGACTACTTTCTGCTGCGGCAGGCCGCAGGATTTCTGCAGCGCCCACACCATGGCGTCGAGCGGGTTTGTGATGCAGATCACGAAGGCATCGGGCGCGTATTTCTTGATGCCGGCGCCGACCTGCCCCATCACCTTCAGATTGATGTCGAGCAGATCGTCGCGGCTCATGCCTGGCTTGCGCGGCACGCCGGCGGTGACGATGCAAATGTTGGCGCCTTCGATCGCTTCGTAACTATTCGTCCCGGCGATCTTGGCGTCGAAATCGTTGACCGGCGAGGATTGAGCGATGTCGAGCGCCTTGCCCTGCGGGATGCCTTCCATAACGTCGAACATCACGACGTCGCCGAGATGTTTGAGGCCGATGAGGTGGGCGAGCGTGCCGCCGATCTGGCCGGCACCGATCAACGCAATTTTATTACGCGCCATGGCGGGATGACTCTCGAAGTGATGCGGCCGCGGAGCGCGACCGTGCGTGGCTTATCGAGTTTGTTGTATTGCAGCAATAAGGTCCTGTACCTAAACGGGCCTTGTATACATTATACCAATAGACTGTCGCCCCGAGTCCAGCCCTATTCGGTAGCCGAGTGATGGGCCGTCGACATTTCGGCGCGTTCAGCATTTGCGGATCGCCGGATTCTGCATGGCGCCAATTGCCGTCAGGTTTCGGCGATTTTGTCGGCGTTGATCGTGGGGCCCTGGCGCGGGCCGTGCGGCAGGCCGAGATAGGATTGCGAACGCATCTCGATCAGGCGCGAGGCGGTGCGCTTGAACTCATTGGCTTCATAGCCTTCGCTAGCGGTGTAAAGCGCGTCCGGCTGCGCCTGCGCGGACGCCAAAAGCTTTACCGCGTGGTCGTAAAGCGTATCGATCAGAATGATGAAGCGCTTGGCTTCGTTGCGGCGGGCGTGATCCATGACCGGAATGCTGTCGAGCACGACGGTATGGAATTCGTGCGCGATCTTGAGATAGTCCGACGCGGCAAGCGGCTGCGCGCAGAGATCGTCGAATGAAAAGCGGGCAACTCCCATCGCAGCTTTCGGCACCCGCACAATATGGCCCCTCACCACCATTTCATGCGGGCTGCCGGCGTGTTCGCCGGCAAGACGGCGCCAGGTTTCGTCGAGCGCGGTAGCCGCCTTCGCGTCGGCCGGCACGTACCAGGTCGGCAGGCCGGTGAGTTTTTCGAGCCGGAAATCGATGCGCGCGTCCAGCCGCACGACCTCGCAATACCGTTCCAGCAGTGCGATGAACGGCAGGAACAGCTGGCGATTGAGCCCGTCTTTGTATAGTTCGCCGGGCGCCAGATTCGAGGTCGCCACTACCACGATGCCAAGCTCGAACAGCCGCGCGAACAGGCGGCCGAGGATCATGGCGTCAGCAATGTCGGTGATGTGAAATTCGTCGAAGCAGAGCAGCCAGGTTTCCTCGGCGATGGCCGCGGCGGCGCGCTGGATCGGATCCTGTTCGGGCAGCGTGCCGTTCTTGATCTCCTGCCGGTAGACGTGGACGCGTTCGTGCACGTCGGCCATGAATTCGTGGAAATGGACGCGGCGTTTGCGCACGACCGGGCTCGCCGCGAAGAACAAGTCCATCAGCATGGTCTTGCCGCGGCCAACCTCGCCGTAGACGTAGAGCCCTTGCAGCGGCGGATCGGCCTGCTGGCGTTTGGCGAACAGCCAGCCGAGCGAGGACGATTTTCGCGCCAGCCGGCGCTGATCGATACGGCGCGCGAGCGCCGCGAGCTGCGCTGCCAGCATCGCCTGGCCGGGGTCGGCCTCAATTTTGCCGGCGGCGATGAGCGCCGCGTAGCGCGTGCTGAAGGTGTCGGGCATGCAGCTCAGGACATTGCGGAGCAAAGGGGCGGAGCGCCACCGCGGAGCGGTGCGGATCGGGCACGTCCTGACGCGAGACCTAGGGTGATCCGCGCCGTCTGTAAATCGAGCATCAAGCCGTACGCGCCGCTATTTTGCAGGCAAAGCGGCAACCTATTTGGTGCAAAAAAGTGCATTAACACCTTGTTAGCCATGCGCTTTTTGCAGGTAAGCGTCCCGGCCTTCAGAAATTCGTCGTCTTTTTGCTGCAATGCACCATATACATTGTCCGGAGGCGAGTCGCCTAGCCGCAGGCGAACGCCGGGAACCGACAATGCAGGCCAATAAGAAACTTGGGAGACCCGACATGAGCGAACTTTTGCCGGACGGTGGAACCATCCGCAAACTGTGGATCGGCGAGACCGACGCCTATCGCGACCACCTCCTCCGCCTCGACCATGAAAGCCGCCACCGGCGTTTTTCTGGCGCGGTGTCGGACGAGGTGATCGCCCGCCATGCCGCGACCGCCAAAGGGCTCGGGGCCGTGGTGTATGGCTTCTTCGTGGACGGCGTGCTGCGCGGCGCCGCCGAGCTGCGGCAGAGCGGATCGCTGTTCTCTCGCGAGGCGGAAGCCGCCTTCAGCATCGAGCAGCCATGGCAGAGCCACGGCGTGGGAACCGAACTGCTCGAGCGCACGCTGCTGTCCGCGCGCAACCGCGGCATCAAGTCGCTGCGCATGGACTGCCTCGCCGAAAATCGGCGCATGCAGCAACTCGCGCGCAAGTTCGACGCCGAATTCTCGTTCGACTTCGGCAGCGTGGTCGGCGAAGTGGACCCGCCGCGTTCGACGGCGCTCTCGCTCATGCGCGAGGCCATGGCCGACAGCCACGCGATCGCTTCCCGCGTCTTCGAAGCGCAGTCGCGCCTGTTCCGGCCGGCATGACTAGTTGAGCGGATAGCTCGCCTCGACCACGTAAGGGCCGCCGCCGACCGAGGCGCGCGAGGAATACAGCACGAAGCGCGAGACGCGGAACGCCGCGGTGCGGAAAAGCCCGCGCGCCGCAAGATACTCGGCGACCGCCTTGTTGGTGGAATCGCGCAAGCGCGCCAGCGTCACGTGCGGGGTATATTTGCGCCCTTCCGGCTGCAGCCCGATGCGCTGCATCAGCCGTTCGTGCTCGGCCTGTACCTCGAGCAAGGCTTTTGCCCGCGCGACCGAGGCGACCACCGCGCGCGGCTTGCGGCCGCCAAACGACGTCAGCCCTTCCAGATAGAGATCGAAGGCGCCGCGCTTGACGCGGCCGAGCATCGAGGCGACCTCTTGGGCTACCATGTCGTCCACGTCGCCGATAAAGCGCAGCGTCAGGTGATAGTTCTCCGGATCGATCCAGCGCGCGCCCGGCAACCCGCCGCGCAATATGCCGAGGGCCTGTCCAACGTCGGCGGGGATTTCGACACCGGTGAAGATACGCGGCATGCCGGCTTCCGATTCACGATGCGCGCGCCACGCGCACAGCGGCGATCAACTGCTCGACCTGCGGCAGGATACGCGCCACGATCGCGTCGACGCCGGCGGCGTTCGGGTGCAGTCCGTCGCTCTGGTTCAGCTTGGGATTGGCGGCCACCCCGTCGAGGAAGAACGGATAAAAGACGACCCGATGCGCCGAGGCAAGCGCCGGGAAAATGGCGTCGAAGCTGCGCACATAATCGGCGCCCATATTGCGCGGCGCCTGCATGCCGGTGAGCAGGACGAAAATGTGCCGGTCGCGCAGTTTCGACAGGATGCTGTCGAGCGCGGCCTCGGTCACTTTCGGGGAGATGCCGCGTAAAGCGTCGTTAGCGCCGAGCTCGACGATCACCGCGTCGGTGCCTTGCGGGACCGACCAGTCGAGGCGGCCGAGCCCGCCGGAGGCGGTATCGCCCGACACCCCGGCATTGGCGACGCTGACCGCGATGCCTTTGGCCTTCAGCGCTTGCGCCAACTTGGCGGGAAAAGCGCCGTCCGCCGGCAACCCTAAGCCGGCGCTGAGCGAATCCCCCAGCACCACGATTTTCACCGGCCGGCCATCGGCCGACCCTGCGCCGCCCGCCGGCGTGAAAACCGCCGCGGCCAGCGCCAACGCCGCAAAGCATTGGACCCGGACGGGTTTTGCCCCATATGTGCGGGGTCGTGAACGGCGGAACCACATGAAAGCACCTTCGGAGGCGCGCCCGGCCATTGCGCAACCTGCAATCAGACTTGCCGACGTCAATCTTTCGCTCGGACAGGGGGCGGCCCGCGTCCATATTCTCAAAGACATCGGCCTGAATATAGGCAGCGGCGAGGCAATTGGCCTGGTGGGGCAGTCGGGATCCGGCAAATCCACGCTGCTGATGGTGATGGCCGGCCTGGAGCGCGCCGACAGCGGGGTCGTCACGGTTGCCGGCGAGGATTTGAACGCGCTCGACGAGGATGCCTTGGCGCGTTTCCGCGGGCGTCACGTCGGCATCGTGTTCCAGTCGTTCCACCTGATCCCGACCATGACCGCGCTGGAAAACGTCGCGGTGCCGCTGGAGCTTGCCGGCATCGCGGATGCGCAGGAGCGGGCGCGCGACGAACTCATCGGCGTCGGTTTGGGCAAGCGGCTCAACCATTATCCGGCCGAACTGTCCGGCGGTGAACAGCAGCGCGTGGCGGTGGCACGCGCGCTGGCGCCCAATCCTACGATCGTGGTGGCCGACGAGCCGACCGGCAATCTCGACGAGGACACCGGCCGGCAGATCATCGATCTGCTGTTCGCCGGCCACGCCAAGCGCGACTCGACGCTGGTGCTGGTCACGCACGATGCGGCGCTCGCCGCGCGCTGCGGGCGGATTGTGCGGCTGCGCTCCGGCCGCATCGATGGCGTAAGCGCCCCATGACCGTCGCGACCACCGTAACCGCGGGCAAAAGCGGCAACTGGCTGCCGCTCCGTTTCGCGCTGCGCGAGATGCGCGGCGCCTTGCGCGGCTTCTACGTGTTCATCGCCTGCATCGCGCTCGGCTGTATGGCAATCGCCGGCGTCGGCTCGCTGGCGGCGAGCCTCGCCGACGGACTGGCGCGGCAAGGCCGGGCCATTCTCGGCGGCGATCTGTCGTTCACGCTGGTCCAGCAAGAGGTCACGCCGGACGAACGGGCCTTCCTCGATCGTCACGGCAAGGTTTCGGTGGCCGCGACCATGCGCGCCATGGCGCGTACCGCCGGCGGCAAAGCGACGCTGGTCGAAATGAAGGCGGTGGACGGTGCCTATCCGCTATTTGGAAAAACAATTCTCGATCCGCCCCGCGCGCTTGCCGATACGCTGGTGCAGCGCGACGGCCTATTCGGCGCCGCAGCCGATCCGGTGCTGCTGACGCGGCTCGGCATCAAGCCGGGCGCGCGGCTCACCATCGGCAACGCCCATTTCGAAATCCGCGCCGCGCTCGCGAGTGAGCCGGACAAACTGGCCGACGGCATCGGCTTCGGGCCGCGGCTGCTGGTGAACCAGGACGCCTTGCGCGCGACTGGTCTGCTGCAGCCGGGCAGCCTGGTGCGCTGGCACTACCGCCTGCGGCTGCCCGGAAACAACTCAAGTGATGCCGCGGCCAAGGCAGTCACCGCGCAAGCGCGCTCGCAATTTCCCGAGGCCGGCTGGGACATCCGTAACCGCACGAACGCTTCGCCGCAGCTCGAGCGCAACGTCAACCGCTTCACGCAATTCCTCACCATCGTCGGCCTGACCGCGCTTCTGGTCGGCGGCGTCGGCGTTGGCAATGCGGTGAAAAGCCATCTCGACCGCCGGCGCGAAACCATCGCCACCCTGAAGGCGCTCGGCGCGTCGGGCCGACGCGTGTTCGCGGTCTATCTCACGCAGGTGCTGATGCTGGCGGCGGTGGGCGGCGGCATCGGCATGATGCTGGGCGCGATCCAGCCATACCTGATTGCGTGGACGTTCGGCGCGATCATCCCGCTGCCGATCGAGCCTGCGGTGCATCCGGCCGAGCTTGCGCTTTCGCTGATTTACGGGCTGATGACGGCCGTCACATTTGCGCTCTGGCCTCTCGGTCGCGCCCATGACGTGCCGGTCGGCGCGCTGTTCCGCGATGCGGTGGCGCCGCAGCCGCGCCGGCCGCGCAAAATCTATATCGCGCTCACCGCCGCCGGCGCGGCCGCCTTGATCGTGCTCGCCGTCGCGCTCGCTTACGACCGGGGCGTCGCCATCGTCTATGTCGGCGTCGCCGCCGGAGTGTTCGTCACGCTGCGGCTGGTCGCCAGCTTGCTGATGCTGGCCGCGCGCCGCGCGCCGCGCGCGCGCGCGACCGAGCTGCGCATGGCGGTTGCCAATATTCACCGCCCCGGCGCGCTGACCGCGACCATCGTGCTCTCGCTCGGCCTCGGCATCGCGCTCTTGGTCACGGTGATCGAGATCGACGGCAATCTGCAGCGACAGTTCTCCAACGAACTGCCGGCCAAAGCGCCGTCGTTCTATTTCCTCGACATCCCGGCCGACCTGGCCGACCGCTTCGACGCCTTCGTGCGCGCGCAGGCGCCAAACGCCAAGCTCGAGGAAGTGCCGATGCTGCGCGGCCGCATCGTCTCTGCCAACGGTATTGCGGCCGAAAATCTCAAACCGAAAGAAGGCGCCGCCTGGGTGCTGCAAAGCGACCGCGGCATTACCTACTCCGGCGAGATCCCCTCCGGCTCGCGGCTGGTCGAGGGTAAATGGTGGGGCCCGGATTACAACGGGCCGCCGCTGCTCTCGTTCGAGAAGAAAATTGCCGACGGCCTCGGTCTCAAGCTCGGCGATCCGGTCACCGTTAATGTGCTCGGTCGCAACATCACGACCCGCATCGCCAACATGCGCACCGTCGACTGGGAACGCCTCGGCATCAATTTCGTGATGGTTTTTTCGCCGCACGCCTTCGACGGCGCGCCGGTGACCCACCTCGCCACGCTCACTTATCCCGACGGCGGCACGCCAGCGCAGGAAGGCGCGATCGTGCGCGCGGTCGCTGAGAGCTTTCCCATGGTCACCGCCGTGCGAGTGAAGGACGCGCTGGAAGCAGTCGGCGCCATCGTTACCAATTTGGTGCTGGCGATCCGCGGCGCTAGCGCGCTCACGCTGCTGGTGGCGGCCTTGGCGCTGGCCGGCGCGCTCGCCGCCGGCCACCGCTACCGGGTCTATGACGCGGTGATCCTCAAGACGCTTGGCGCCACGCGGGCGCGACTCATCGCCGCCTATACTATCGAGTATCTGCTGCTGGGCACCGCCACCGCGTTGTTCGGCGTCGTCGCCGGCTCGCTCGCCGGCTGGCTGATCGTGGCCAACCTGATGCACTTATCGTTCGTCTGGCTGCCGTTACCCGCTTTGGCGGCGGCTTTGGGCGCGGTCGCGGTCACCGTCGCCCTGGGGCTGGTCGGAACCTTTACCGCCTTGGGCCAGAAACCTGCCGCGGTATTGCGGAATCTCTAGGTTTTGCAGCGCTCCGCCGGGTGGCAGCGCCCCCCTGCGCGGCCGCCGGTTTTGTCCTATAGTGCCGCCATGCGAGTGTTAACGTTAGGCAATAATGCCAGGCCATGATCGGGCCATATCTGGCGTAGAGGCTTGACCCACACTAGATTGACTGCACGAACGCGGGGGCCTCCGCCGCCGCAAGGTAACCGGCAACACGCCGGGTCAAAGAGAGGGAACTTCGATGTCGGACTATGACCGTAACGTAGCTGCCCGCGGCTTCGGCGCCGCGCGTGCGGCCGAGATCGACGTAGGCCTGCGCGCCTACATGATCCGCATCTACAATTACATGGCCGCCGGCGTCGCTCTAACCGGTGTCGTGTCATTGATTGCATTCCAGCTTGCTGGCGGTGATGCCATTTACATCGCGGCCGGCGGCATCACGGGCGTGACACCTTTTGGACAGGCCATACTCGGCGGCTTCACGCCGATCTTGCTCATGCTGGTGACGCTCGGAATGGTATTTTTCCTTAGCTTCCGCATCAATACACTACAGCCAAGCACGGCCCTTGGGCTGTTTATGGTCTATGCCGGCTTGCTGGGTCTCGCGCTTACGTCGATCTTCGTGGTTTACACGCAGGTCTCGATCGCCCGCACCTTCTTCATCTCGGCGGCCTCGTTCGGCGCGTTAAGCCTCTATGGCTACACCACGCAGCGCGATCTCTCGCCGATCGGGTCGTTCCTGGTCATGGGCCTGTTCGGGTTGATCCTGGCGATGGTCGTCAACATGTTCCTGAAGAGCACCGGGCTCGACTTCGCCATCTCGGCGATCGGCGTGCTGATCTTCGCCGGGCTGACCGCCTGGGACACCCAGAAGATCAAGGAAATGTATAGCGCCAACGACGACGGCACCGTCTCCGGCCGCAAGGCGGTGATGGGCGCGCTCACGCTCTATCTCGACTTCATCAACCTGTTCCTGTTCCTGCTGCGCTTCATGGGCGACCGCCGCTAAGCCGCGCAAGACAATGAAATCGCAAGCGCCCGGGCCTAGTGCCCGGGCGTTTTGTTTTGGTAGGTTTTGCGACGCATGAGCCTCGCCATCCGCCCGGCCAAGACCTCCGACATTCCGGCCATTACCCGCATATACGCGCACGCGGTCGAGCACGGCACGGCATCGTTCGAACTCACAGCGCCGGACGAGGCCGAGATGGCGCAGCGGATGAAAGCCGTGTTTGAAGGAAAATTTCCATACCTCACCGCCGAGTTCGACGGCCAGGTTGCCGGCTATGCCTACGCGTCGCTTTATCGCACCCGTCCGGCCTATCGTTTTACGCTCGAAGATTCGGTCTATGTCGCACCGGAAATGCAGCGCCGAGGTATCGGCATAGCGTTGCTTAGGAAGCTGATCGAAATCTGCACCGCGCTCGGTTACCGGCAGATGATCGCGGTGATCGGCAATTCAAATCAGGCGGCATCGATCGGGATACACAAGGCCTGTAGCTTCGCCGACGCCGGCAATTTGCGCAATATCGGCTGGAAATTCGGCCGCTGGCTCGATACGCCTTTTATGCAACTCACATTGGGGCCGGGAGCGACGATCCCGCCACAAGACACCGAAGCGAAGCCCGGCGGCGGCGCGTCCGGCAATAACCTGCACTGATCGAACTAATTCGCCACCAGAGACAGCGACACGTCGATCGAACGCAGCACGCGCTCGAGCTCGTGGCCGCGGCGCACGATATGGCCGGTGGCCGAGATCACGCTGTAGGCGCCTTGGCGGCGCTCCAGTTTGGGATTTTTTTCGATGCGGTAGAGCGGGACTTCCGAGGCGCGGCGGAAAACCGAAAACACGGCGCGATCTTTCAGGAAGTCGATGGCGTAATCGCGCCATTCACCGGCGGCGACCTGGCGGCCGTAGAGATCGAGGATGCGCTTGAGTTCGCGGCGGCTGAAAGTGACTTGGGCGACGGGGGCGGGGCTGCTGCGCGCCGGGGATCCGCCCCCGGGGGACTGGCTGGGATCGATTTCGCCGGAACCGAACGTCATGCGGCGCCTCCTTTTGTTGGGCCAATGATCGCTCCGGCAAAGGCCGACGGCAAGAGCCTCATTTCGGCAACTAATGCCCGGAAAACGGCCAAAAACGCGGGCCGCCGTTCACGAACTCGTTAAACGCCCCCACAATAACGCCCCATTTCCGTCAATCGCCGGTCACTCTGGCTGGCGATAGTGCGAGCGTTGCCTCAAAGGCCCGGTCCGGTTCGAGTCCCGGATTCCTCAGCCCCCCAGCCCCCCGTGGCTTAGCCGACCGGGCCAAGTTGAGTTTAGTTTCCGCGTACGGTTCAATCCCCTAAGCCTTCGGGCCGGCTAGTTGCCGGCCCAAATTTTTTGTGCGCACGAAATTGTCGGGAAAGTCAGTGCAAACTCGCCGTGGCAGCGCCGAGCATCAGGCCCGGCTTGGCGGCGACGCCGCTCTGCACGATCACGGCCACGCGGTCGATGTCCTGAGCAGAAAAATCGGTATCGGGAAGACTGGCGACCGGTACGCTGAAGGTTTCCGCGTTGCCGTTCCATTCGCCGAGCTTCACCCAGCGGCGCACCACGTTGGTATAGGTCAGCGTGTGGCCGCGGTTCTCGCCGCGCTCGATCGCGACCTGCGCCTTGCCGGTGATCGGGCAAAGCCAGACTTCGGCACTGCCGGGCGCGCCGTCGGCGGCCGGAACATTCACCATCACCTTGCCGCCGGCAACGGCAATCGTCACCGGCAGCGTCAATGGCGCCGCGGTTTTGCGGGTCTGCGCGATGGCGCGTTCGATGGCTCCCTCGTCGCTGCCCAGCACATGCGTAATGCCGTTGACCACGACCTGCGGCGTGTAGACCTCGCGGTCGCCGCGCGTAACGGCATAGGCCCGTTCGCGGTTGGAATGGCCGTGCAGCGCGAGCGTGTCCTTCCAGCCGAGGTAATCCCAGTAATCGACCGGCAGGCTGAGCGCGATCAGCGTCGGATCGCGCGCCAAATCGCCGAGCACCTTGTCGGCCGGCGGACAGGACGAACAGCCTTGGCTGGTGAATAATTCGATGACCGCACGCGGCTCGCCCGCGCCGGCGGGCGGCGGCAGCATCGAGGCGGTGCAGATCAGAGCGCCCGCAAAGGCGAAGTGGCGATAGTTCATGCCGATCCCACGATCTCCCCGCCCGGCGCGGCATCATATAAAGCGCCTCGCCGATCACCCGCCACTCACTTCGCGGTGAGCGGACCTTAACGGCCGGGATCGGTCAAATCGCCGGTTAACCGGCCAAATGCCGCAGCACGTACTGCAGAATTCCACCGTTCTTGAAGTAATCCAGCTCGTCGAGCGTATCGATGCGGCAGATCAGCGGAACGCGCTTGAGCGTGCCGTTGCCGGAGACAATCTCGGCGATCAGCCGCTGGCCGGGCTTGAGGTCGCCGTGCAGGCCGCGGATGGTGACCTGCTCGTCGCCCTTCATGCCGAGCGACTGCCAGGACGTGCCTTCCTCGAATACCAGCGGCATCACGCCCATGCCGACCAGATTGGAGCGGTGGATGCGCTCGAACGACTGGGTGATGACCGCGCGCACCCCGAGCAGCACGGTGCCCTTGGCGGCCCAGTCGCGCGAGGAGCCGGTGCCATATTCCTTACCGGCGAAGATGATGAGCGGCACGTTGTCGGCTTTATACTTCATGGCCGCGTCGTACATCGTCATGCGCTGCTTCGACGGGTAGTGGATGGTGACGCCGCCTTCGACGCCCGGCACCATCTGGTTCTTGATGCGGATATTGGCGAAGGTGCCGCGCATCATCACCTGGTGATTGCCGCGGCGCGTGCCGTATTGGTTGAAATCCTTCGGACGCACCTGGTGATCGCGCAGGTATTCGCCGGCCGGACTTGCTTCCTTGATCGATCCCGCCGGCGAGATGTGGTCGGTGGTGATCGAGTCGAGGAATAGCCCGAGTACGCGGGCGTCCACGATGTCTTCGATCGGGCGCTGGCGTTTCTCCATGCCCTCGAAGTAGGGCGGGTCCTGCACGTAGGTCGAGCGGTCGTCCCACTCGTAAGTCAGTCCGCCCTTAACCGCGATCTTGCGCCAGTTGGCGTCGCCTTTGAACACGTCGGCGTATTTTTTGGCGAAGATCTGCCGGGTGATGTTCTTGGCGACGTATTCGCCGATCTCCTTGTTCGACGGCCAGATGTCTTTCAGAAAGACCTTCTTGCCTTTCTGATCGGTGCCGAGCAACTCCTTGGCCAAATCGACATTCATCGAGCCGGCGATCGAATAGGCGACCACCAGCGGCGGCGACGCGAGATAATTGGCGCGCACGTCGGCGTTGACGCGGCCTTCGAAATTGCGGTTGCCGGAGAGCACCGCGGCGGCCACCAGATCGCCGTCGTTGATCGCCTTGGAATTCTGCGGCGGCAGCGGGCCGGAATTGCCGATGCAGGTAGTGCAGCCGAAACCGACGAGATTGAAGCCGAGCTTGTCGAGGTCCTTCTGCAGACCGGATTTTTCGAGATATTCGCCCACCACTTGCGAGCCGGGCGCGAGCGAGGTCTTCACCCACGGCTTGGCGGTGAGACCCTTGGCGGCAGCTTTGCGGGCAAGCAGGCCGGCGCCGATCATCACGTTCGGATTGGACGTGTTGGTGCAGGAGGTGATCGCCGCAATCACCACGTCGCCGTGACCGATGTCGTAGTCGGCGCCTTCGACCGGTACGCGCTTCTTCATCTCGGCGCTCTTGCCGAATTCCTTGTCCATGGAGCCGGCAAAACCGGTCTTCACGTCCTTGAGCGCCACGCGATCTTGCGGACGCTTGGGGCCGGCGAGCGAGGGCTCGACTGAGCCGAGTTCAAGTTTGAGCACGTCGGTGAACATCGGATCGGGCGTGGTCTTGACGCGGAACATGCCTTGCGCTTTGGCATAGGCGGCTACCAGCGCGACCAGATCGGCGGGCCGGCCGGTATTTTTCAGGAAGGCGATGGTGTCGTCGTCAATCGGCGAGAAGCCGCACGTGGCGCCGTATTCCGGCGACATGTTGCCGAGCGTGGCGCGGTCGGCGATCGTCAGATGCGTGAGGCCGGGTCCGAAGAACTCGACGAACTTGCCGACCACGCCGCGCTTGCGCAGCATTTCGGTGACGGTGAGCACCAGGTCGGTGGCGGTGACGCCTTCCTTGAGCTTGCCGGCGAGTTTGAATCCGATCACTTCGGGCAAGGTCATCGACAGCGGCTGGCCGAGCATGGCGGCTTCCGCCTCGATGCCGCCGACGCCCCAGCCGAGCACCGACAGGCCGTTGACCATGGTCGTGTGCGAGTCGGTGCCAACCACGGTGTCGGGATAGGCGATGTCCATGGTGGCCGGCTTGCCGTCGACCGTCACCTTGTCTTTCTTGGTCCAGACCACGCGCGAGAGATATTCGAGATTGACCTGGTGGCAGATGCCGGTGCCGGGCGGCACCACGCTGAAATTGTCGAACGAGCGCTGCGCCCACTTGAGGAACTTGTAGCGCTCCTGGTTCTGCCGGTATTCCTCGTCGACGTTTTTCTTGAACGCCTGATTATTGCCGTAGAAGGTCACCGCCACCGAATGGTCGATGACGAGATCGACCGGCACCTGCGGATTGATCTTCTTGGGGTCGCCGCCGAGCGCCTTCATGGCGTCGCGCATGGCGGCGAGATCGACCACCGCCGGCACGCCGGTGAAATCCTGCATCAGCACGCGCGCCGGGCGGAAGGCGAATTCGTGGTTCGACGTCTTGGTCTTGAGCCACTCGGCGAAGGCCTTGATGTCGTCTTTGGTCACCGTGCGCCCGTCTTCGTTGCGCAGCAGGTTTTCCAACAGCACCTTCATGGAGAACGGCAGCCGGGAAATACCCTTCAGCCCGTTTCTCTCGGCGATGGGGAGGCTGAAATAGGCGTAGGTTTTGCTACCAACCTGAAGGGTCTTGCAGCATCTAAAACTGTCGAGCGAAGTCATGTCGGAGGTTTCCATTCCCGGCCGGGACAGCGGCGCTGCTTCGGTCTAAGCTCTTAGCAAGACAAGGCTTTTTCTCGCCGGGGAGACTTGCGCCCGAATTCCACTAGGTTAGCGCCATAACGCCGGGCTTATAAGGGCTTTTTGCGCCGGACGCCATATTAACGAGGGAACTTCGCAAAAATGAGCAGGATGCCGGGGTTTTCCGTGGCCGGCGCGGCTTTCCCGGCGGCCGCGGGCAGGCTAAAGCGCGCCTGATGCAGCTCAAGGGCGATAATCTGACATGCAGCCGGGGCGGGCGGGAGGTCTTTAGCGGCCTCAATTTCAGCCTGTCCGGCGGCGAAGCCCTGGTGGTGACCGGGCGCAACGGCGCCGGCAAATCCTCGCTGCTGCGCATGATCGCCGGGCTCGTGCACGTGGCCGGCGGCTGCCTCACGCTCGACGGCGGCGCGGCCGATGCCTCGATCGCCGAGCAGGCGCATTATATCGGCCATCAGGACGCGGTGAAGCCGTCGCTGACGGTCGCTGAAAACCTGCAATTCTGGGCGCGCTATCTCGGCGGCGCCGAACTACCGATCGACCCCGGACTGCAAGCGGTCGACCTCGCGCGGCTCTCCAATCTACCGGCCGCTTATCTCTCGGCCGGGCAAAGGCGGCGGCTGTCGATTGCGCGGCTGGCCGCGGTGCCGCGGCCGCTCTGGCTCTTGGACGAGCCGACCTCGGCGCTCGACGTGCCGTCGCAAAACCGGCTGGCCGACCTGATGCGCGGCCACCTCGCCGGCGGCGGCATGATCGTGGCCGCCGCGCACGGGCCGATCGGGCTCGAGCGCGCCCGCGGACTGAAAATGGGACCGGCATGAAAGCATTTGCCGCTTTAGTGATGCGCGACATGCGCCTTTCGGTCCGCGTCGGCGGCGGCGCGTTGATGGGTGCGCTGTTCTTCCTGATCGTCGTGACCATGATGCCGTTCGCGCTCGGCCCCGATCTCGCGCTGCTCGCGCGCATCGGTCCGGCAATTCTGTGGCTGGGCGCGCTGCTCGCAAGCCTGCTGGCGCTCGACCGGCTTTTTGCGACTGACCATGACGACGGCTCGCTTGACCTTTTGATGATGGGCGGCATGCCGCTCGAACTGGCGGTGGCGGCCAAGGCGATCGCGCATTGGCTGACCACCGCGTTGCCGCTGGTCGTGATCGCGCCGGTGCTCGGCCTCATGCTCAATATCGAATTGCGCGCCATGGGCACGGTGGCGCTGACGCTGCTCGCCGGCACGCCGGCGCTCACCTTCATCGGGCTGATCGGCGCCGCGCTGTCGGTGGCGCTGCGACGCGGCGGCCTGCTGCTCGCGGTCTTGGTGTTGCCGCTGACTATTCCGGTGCTGATTTTCGGCGTCGCCGCGGCCAATGCGGCCATCGTCGGCCCTGCCCCGTTCGGCCCACCTTTCACCATTCTTTGCGCATTATCCTTGGCGAGTCTGGTGCTGGGGCCGGTTGCCGCCGCGGCGGCGCTGCGCCACGGGCTCGAATGACCGGGTCGGTTTCATGATGCAAGTCAAACCTTTCGGGCCCGAAAACGTGCATATCCCTGCCGCCGGCCGGCATTGCCCGGGCCGCTGCGTCTGATTAAAAGGCTGCCGATGGCTGTCATCGATCTCGCCAACCCGACCCGCTTTTTGACGCTGGTCAACCGCCTGCTGCCCTGGCTAGCGGCGGTGACGATCGTGCTGTTCGCGTTCGGGCTGGCGCGCTCCATGAACGCGCCGGACGACTATCAGCAGGGCGCCACCGTCAAGATCATGTTCCTGCACGTGCCGGCCGCTTGGCTCAGCATGATGGGCTGGGGCCTCATGAGCATCGCTGCGCTTGGCACGCTGGTATGGCGACATCCGCTGGCTGATGTCGCGGGCAAGGCGGCCGCGCCGATCGGCGCGGCCTTCACATTTATCTGTCTCGTCACCGGCTCGCTCTGGGGCCGCCCGACCTGGGGCACCTATTGGGTGTGGGACGCGCGGCTCACCTCGGTGCTGGTGCTGTTCCTGCTCTATCTCGGCGTGCTGGCGCTCTATTGGACGGCGGAGGATCCCGGCCGCGGTTCGCGCGCGGCGGCAGTGCTCACGCTGGTCGGCGCGGTCAACATTCCGATCATCAAGTTCTCGGTCGACTGGTGGAACACGTTGCATCAGCCCGCCTCGATCCTGCGCATGGGCGGCAACGCCATCGATCCTTCCATCCTGTGGCCGCTGCTGATCATGGCGGTGGCGTTCACGCTTTTGTTCTTCACGCTGCATCTCGCCGCCATGCGTAACGAAATTTTGCGGCGGCGCGTGCGCTCAATGCGGATCATCCAGGCGCAGGAGGTACGCGCATGAATCTCGGACCGCATGCCGATTTCATCGTCGCCGCCTATGCGGTGACGGTCTTCGTGGTGGCCGCGTTGATCGCCTGGGTCGTGCTCGATTATTCGGCGCAGCGGCGCATTCTCGGCGATCTCGAGGAACGCGGAGTGACGCGGCGCTCGCAACGCAAGGACGACCGATGAGCACGGCGGCGAGCGACAGTTCCGGCAAGACGCGGCGCAATATCCTGGTGGCGCTGCCGCTTGCGGTCTTTCTCGCGCTGGCGGCGCTGTTCCTGGTGCGGCTCTATGCCGGCGATCCCGGACGCCTGCCGTCCGCGCTGATCGGCCAGCCGGCGCCCAAGACCGATCTGCCGCCGCTCGCTGGGCTCGCCCGCGACGGCCAGGCGGTGCCGGGCCTTTCCAACGCGGCGTTCCCGGGCGAGGTGACGCTGGTCAATGTCTGGGCGTCATGGTGCATACCCTGCGCCGACGAGGTTCCGTTCCTCGAACAATTGGCGAAGGACAAGCGCATCAAACTGGTCGGCATCAACTACAAGGATCCGAGCGACAACGCGCGCCGCTTCCTCAACCGCTACGGCAATCCGTTCGCCGCGGTCGGCGTCGACGCCAGCGGGCGCACCTCGATCGATTGGGGCGTCTATGGTGTGCCGGAGACCTATTTGATCGGGCGCGACGGCACCATCGCCTACAAGCTGGTCGGGCCGGTTACCGCCGAGAACCTCAGCCAGGCGCTCGACCCGGAAATCGCCAAGGCCGCGGCGAAGACGGTCGCGCGCTAGGATTTACGCTCCACGCTGTATTTATTGATCAGCGGCACTTGCAGCGCGCCGAACAGAAACGTCAGCGGCAGCGCACCGAATAGTTTGAAGCTGACCCAGAAGTCGGTGGAGAAATTCCGCCAGACGATCTCGTTTAACACCGCCAGCGCGAAGAAGAACAGCGCCCAGCGCCAAGTGAGCTTGCGCCAGCCATCTTCGGTCAGATGAAACATCTGGTCGAACAGCATCCCGAGCAGCGGTTTGCCGAACGCCAGTCCGCCCAGCAGCGTGCCGCCGAACAACAAGTAAATGATGGTCGGCTTGAGCTTGATAAAGGTCGCGTCGTGCAGCACCAGGGTCAAGGAGCCGAACACAATGACGATGACCGCGGTGACCAACGTCATCACTTCGATGCGCCGCGTCATGACGTAGCCGACGGCGAGCGCGATCAAGGCCGCGACCATAAAGGTGCCCGTCGCCGCGAATATGCCGAACTTCGAATTGGCTGCGAAAAACAGCACCAGCGGCCCGATGTCGAGCACCAGCTTGAGGATGGGATTGAGTGGTTTCTTCTCGGCCATCGTTCTTTGCTATTTCAGGATTCCAGCCCAACTATGGCGCGCGCGAAATCGCGCGCGGTGAACGGGCTCAGGTCCTCCACGCTCTCGCCCACGCCGATGAAATGCACCGGCAGGCCGAACTTGGCGGCGATGGCGACAAGAATGCCGCCGCGCGCGGTGCCGTCGAGCTTGGTCATCACTAAACCCGTAACCCCCGCGACTTTGCCGAAGATCTCGACCTGATTGAGCGCGTTCTGCCCGACGGTAGCGTCGAGCACCAGCAGCACCGCGTGCGGCGCGGTGGGCTCAGCCTTGCGCATCACGCGCAGCATCTTTTCCAATTCGCCCATGAGTTCAGTGCGGTTCTGCAAGCGGCCGGCGGTGTCGACCAGCACCACGTCGACGCCTTGCGTCTTGGCGGCAGCGAGCGCGTCAAACGCTAGACTCGCCGCGTCGCTGCCCGGCTCGCGCGCCATGACGTTCGCGCCGGTGCGTTCACCCCAGATCTTGAGCTGATCGATAGCCGCAGCGCGGAACGTGTCGCCGGCGACCAGCATCACCGACTTGCCCTCGGCGCGGAATCTCGCGGCGAGCTTGCCGATGGTGGTGGTCTTGCCGGAACCGTTGACGCCGGCAACCAGAACGATGAACGGTTTGGCCGTTACGTCCAGCGGTTTGGCGACGGGACCGAGCACTTTCTCGATCTCGGTCGCCAGCACCGCCTTCACCTCGTCAGGCGTGATGCCTTGCGGATAGTTGCCTTCGCCGAACTCCGAGACGATGCGGGCGGCGAGCTCGTAGCCGAGATCGGCGCGGATCAATTCGTGCTCCAGCGCATCGAGCGTGGCGACGTCGAGCCGCCGGTTGAGCACCAGGGCGCTGATGGCGGAGCCGAGCGACGACGAGCTGCGCTTGAGCCCGCCGCTCAGGCGTTTCCACCAATTTGTCTGGCTGCTGTCGTTCATAGTGCGTCCTTGGCGCGCCCGTGATAGCCGTTTCAGCATGACACCGGAAGAGATGCTTGCACGGCTCCTCTACCGCGACGGACTGATGCTGGTGATCGACAAGCCGGCCGGCTTAGCCGTGCATCACGGGCCGAAGGGTGGCGAAAGCCTGGAGGATCATTTCGAGCCCTTGCGCTTCGGCCTGCCGCGCAATCCGGCGCTGGCGCACCGGCTCGACAAGGACACCTCGGGCTGCCTGGTGCTTGGCCGCCACCGCAAGGCGCTCGCTTTGCTCGGCAAGCTTTTCAAGCAGGGCAAGGTCGGCAAGATTTATTGGGCGCTGGTCGAGGGCGCGGTGGATGCTGACGCGGGCCAAATCGATCTTGCGCTCAGCAAATTGGATGAATCGCGCGGCTGGTGGATGAAGCCGGACCCGCACGGCGCGCCGGCAGTGACGACATGGAAGGTGATGGGGTGCGGCGGCAGCCTAACTTGGCTCGCGCTCGAGCCGCTCACCGGGCGGACGCATCAGTTGCGCGTGCATTGCGCCGAGATGGGCTGGCCCATTCTGGGCGACAATATCTACGGTCGCGCCCCGCGCACCGGCGGGCCGCCTTTGCACCTGCATTCGCGCGAGATCGTGGTGCCGATTTCCAAGAACAAGCCGCCGGTCGCGGTCACCGCGCCGGTGCCGGCGCATATGCGCGAGGCGCTGATGGCGTGCGGGTGGAAAAGCGAGAGTTAGTAAAGCTGCGCCTTGATGCGCTCCGGCGCCTCGCGGTCGTATTTTTCGCCGCCGAGTTTGCCCTGGCTCAACTCCGCTACGATGGTGCCGGTCGACGGCAGGTTGCTGCGCTCGATCTTGGTCGCTTCGTCCCACAGCTTCGAGCGCACGATCGCCTTCGAGCAATGGAAGTAAATGCTCTCGATATGCACCACGAGCACGCAGCGCGGCAGTTTGCCGTTGACCGCGAAGCTTTGCATCAGTTCGAGATCGATCGAGATGGATGCGCGGCCGGTCACGCGCAAGGTCTCGCCGATGCCCGGAATCAGAAACAGCAACGCGATGCGCGGGTCGCGTAGGATATTGCGGAAGCCGTCGAGCCGGTTATTGCCCGGCCGGTCGGGGATCGCGATGGTCTTCTCGTCGAGGATGCGCACGAAGCCCCGCGCGTCGCCCTTGGGCGAGCAGTCGAGCCCTTCCGGACCGGCGGTCGCGACCGCCACGAACGGCGCCGCCTCGATCAGTTTGCGGTAGCTACCGTTGATATGGTCGATTTCCTTGATAATCGAATTGGGATTTTTCTCGCCATAGAGCGATTCAAGTTGCTCGATGGTCGTCACCAGATGTTCGCGCGCGCTCATGTTGCGCCTCCTAGGCAGCCAAAAGTTGCCGGCCGTCATGGCCCACCATCGCGAGATCGAGTATAGCTCCCGGCGCGCCCGGCGCCGGAAGTTTTACCGACGTGAATTGCTCGGTGTGACCGACGCCGCCGCGTTCGGTCAATACGAGCCGCCGGTGGCCCACTTGCGCGTCGAGATGCGCGCGCAACGCCGCCCCCCCTTTTTCGCGCAGGCGCCGGGCGCGCTCTTTAACGATCTCGCGCGCGAGCTGCGGCATGCGCGCGGCCGGTGTAGCGGGCCGCGGCGAAAACGGAAAGACGTGCAGTTGCGTGAGCCCGCATTCTGCCACCAGATCGAGCGAGCGCGCAAACATGGCTTCGGTTTCGGTCGGGAAACCGGCGATAATGTCGGCGCCGAACACGACATCGGGCCGCAGCCTACGCACGGAATCGCAGAACGCGACGGCTTGCTCGCGTGTATGGCGGCGCTTCATGCGCTTGAGGATGAGATCATCGCCAGCCTGCAGCGACAGATGCAGATGCGGCATTAGCCGCGGCTCATTCGCCAGTGCATCGAGCAGATCCGCGTCGGCCTCCACCGAATCGATCGAGGACAGCCGCAACCGAGCGAGTTCAGGAATCTCCTTGAGAATGCGCTTGACCACCGCGCCCAGCCGCAGGCCGCCGTCATCGTAGCTGGTAATATCGACGCCGGTGAGCACCAGCTCGCGATAGCCGCGTTCCGCGAACCGCCGCGCCTGCATCACGCACTGGTTCACAGGCAGCGAGCGCGAATTGCCGCGCCCGAACGGAATGATGCAGAAAGTGCAGCGATGGTCGCAGCCGTTCTGCACCTGCAGGAAGGCGCGCGTGTGGCCCGCCAGATGATCGACAACCGGCGTGGCGTGCCGTCTCACCGCCATGATGTCGCCGACGGCGACGCGCGGGCCGCCGCTCCATGTTCGCCGGTCGAGCTTTTCCTGGTTGCCGATGACACGAGCGACCTCGGGCATTCTGGCGAACGTGTCCGGCTCGGTCTGCGCCGCGCAGCCGCTGACGATAATGCGCGCGCCAGGGCGTTCGCGACTGATGCGGCGGATGTTCTGGCGCGCCTGCCGCACGGCTTCTGCGGTTACCGCGCAGGTGTTTACAACTACCGTATCGTCAAGATCGGCCGCCGCGCGCCGGATTGCTTCCGACTCGGTGATGTTGAGCCGGCAGCCGAAGGTGAGCAGGTCCACACTCATGCGACGCCTGCCTTGAATAAGGCCGCATCGAACATGCCGGCGAATTCGAATTCGACCGGCCCGGTCATCAGCACGTGGCCGTCGCTCTCGCGCCAGTCGATGGTCAGCTCGCCGCCCGGCAGCGTCACCGTCACTTTGCGATTCGTGCGCTTGAGCCGCGCGGCGGCGACCGCGGCCGCGCACGCCGCCGAGCCGCAGGCGCGCGTCAGCCCGGCGCCGCGCTCCCAGGTGCGGATGACGATCGCATCGCGCGAGACGATATGCGCCAGCGTGATATTGGCGCGCTCGGGAAAGATCGGATGGTTTTCCAACAGCGGCCCGAATTTGGCGAGGTCGTAGGCGTTCACGTCGTCAACCCAGAAGATCGCGTGCGGATTGCCCATGTTCACCGCCGCGGGCGAATGCAGGATCGGCTTGTCGATCGGCCCGATCTGCAATTCGATGGCGCGGGTGTCGCGGAATTCCTCGGCCAAGGGAATCTCGTTCCACGCAAAACGCGGCGGACCCATGTCCACGGTGAACATGCCGTCGGCGCCCTTCCAGCAATTGAGAATGCCGGACGTCGTTTCGAAGGTGAGCGCGCTCTTTCCGCTTTCCTTCGAGACCAGATCGGCGACGCAGCGCATGCCGTTGCCGCAGGCGCCGGCTTCCGAGCCGTCATTATTATAGATGCGGATGAAGGCGTCGGTGCCGGGCGTGCGCGGCGCATAAAGCGCCATCAACTGATCGTACGGCGCGCCCTGTGGCGCCGCCGCCGCGCGCGCTTCCTCGGGCGCAATGGCGCCGCCGCGTGCGCGCAGATCGACCACAACGATCTCATTGCCGATACCGTTCATCTTCACGAAGGATTGGTTGGCGAGCGCGCCCAAGGTAACGCCTTTGCAGTCGGCCCAAGGCCGAGCTATCGCCCGGCTTTCGCCCGGTTTATATGGCGAATAAACGCTGATTGGCCAGAGGCGTATGATAGGATGAGTAAAATGCCGCGAATTGCCGGGTTCGCCGCGTCCAAAGGACGGAGAACCGTGATGCCGTGCCTACGCCTTGCAGCGCCGATCGTGCTTGCTATGGCGCTCGCTTTCGCCGCGTCCGCGGCGCCGGCACAAAAGGCTGTGCCGCTGCCGCCGGGGATGGATTTGCCGGCGCCGCTGCAACCGGGCGACACCTTCGGCGAGGAAGTGACGCTGCCGGAGCGCACGATCGTCTACTTGAAGGGCCACAGCAATTGGGATGCCGCCTTCGATACGCTGGTCGACGCCTTCAAGTCGCTCAACGAGTATCTGGACAAGCAGGGCATCAAGCCGACCGGCGCGGCCATGACCATCTACACCGAGACCGACGACAAGGGCTTCTCGTTCGAAGCCGCCGTGCCGATCGCGGCAGCGCCGGCCGATCCGCCGAAAGGCGATATCGCCATCGGACAGCCGCCGTCCGGCAAGGCGCTCAAATTCGTTCACCGCGGCTCCTACGACGCCATGGATTCGACGTATGAGGCGATCACCAATTATCTCGACGACAAGCATCTCGAAGCCAAGAACGTGTTCATTGAGGAATACGTCACCGATCTGCTAAAGACCGACGTGGACCATCTGATGATCAATGTGTTCGTTCCGGTGAATTGATGGTGAGATAACGATGCCGATGTTGCGCGTCCTATTGTGCGCTTGCGCGATCGCCGTGGCGGCCGCGTTGGCCTTCCCGGCGCAGGCCGCCGAAAAGCTCGACAAGCTGGTGACGGTCACCGGCGAGGGAACGGTTTCCGCCGTGCCCGATAACGCAGTGATCCGCCTCGGAGTCTCCAGCCAGGGCAAGACCGCGCGGGCGGCGAGCGACGCTAATGCCAAGGAGATGACCGCCGTGATCGCGGCGATCAAGGAGAGCGGCGTCGCCGACCGCGATATCCAGACCACCTCGCTGTCGCTGCAGCCGCAATACGACGCCAACAAGACCGGCGCCGCGCGCCTGATCGGCTTCCAGGCGAACAATCAGGTTACGGTCAAGATCCGCGACGTCAGCGGGTTGCCCGCCGTGCTCGACCGCGCCATCGCGGCCGGCGCCAACGAGATGTCGGGCATCGAATTCGTCGTGTCGGACCAGGCCAAGCTGCTCGACCAGGCGCGCAGCGCGGCGATTGTCGACGCGCTCCGCAAGGCCGAGCTCTATGCCAATGCCGCCGGCATGAAAGTCGGTCGCGTGATGTCGATTTCGGAAGAGGGCTCGAGTGCCCCGTCGCCCACGTTCAAGGCGATGCGCGCGGGTTCGGCCGTCCCCATCGCTCCCGGCGAGCAGACGCTGCGCGCCGTGGTCAAGGTCAGCTACGAATTGACGTCGTGACCCTGGCGGCATGCCCCAGCTGGCGTTGATCGGCCTGCCTTGACTTGGCCACAGGCCAACTTTAGGTTCCGCCCGCTCTACTGAGACGTGAAATACCAGCTCCACCGCCCGGTCCTTGAGAGGCCGGAGGCCACCGCCCGACAGCGCAATGCGCCCTCGGGCGCAGAGGTGTTTGCAGCATAGGCCTCCCGACGGGACGGCCGTACTTAAGAGGCTAAACGTTGTTCGACTCACTGTCGGATAGACTTGGCGGCATTCTCGACGGCCTCACCCGCCGCGGCGCGCTCAGCGAAGCCGACGTCGATGCGGCGTTGCGCGAAGTGCGCCGCGCGCTGCTCGAAGCCGACGTTGCGCTCGACGTGGCGCGCGCCTTCACCGACAACGTCAAGAAGCAGGCGATCGGCGTCGAGGTGATGAAGTCGGTCACCCCCGGCCAGATGGTCGTCAAGATCGTGCACGACCAGCTCGTGCAAACGCTTGGCGGCGACAGTCAGGGTATTGATCTTAATGCCGCGCCGCCGGTCGCCATCATGATGGTCGGCCTGCAGGGTTCCGGCAAAACCACCACCAGCGCGAAAGTCGCCCGCCGCCTCGCCGACCGGCAGAAGCGCAAGGTGCTGATGGCCTCGCTCGACGTGCGCCGGCCGGCGGCGATGGAGCAACTCGCCGTGCTAGGCCGCGAGGCGCAGATCGACACGCTGCCCGTCGTCGCAGGCCAGCAGCCTCCGCAGATCGCCAAGCGCGCGCTCGAAGCCGCCCGCCTCGGCGGCTACGACGTGGTGCTGCTCGACACCGCCGGCCGCACCACGCTCGACGACGAAATGATGAACGAGGCGGCGCAGGTCAAACAGGCCGCGCAGCCGCATGAAGTGCTGCTCGTCGCCGATGCGCTCACCGGCCAGGACGCGGTTAATCTCGCGCGTGCGTTCGACGAGCGCGTGGGTTTGACCGGCATCGTGCTCACGCGCGTCGACGGCGATGGCCGCGGCGGCGCGGCGCTCTCGATGCGCGCGGTCACCAACAAGCCGATCAAGTTGATCGGCACCGGCGAGAAACTCGATGCACTGGAGGAATTCGACGCCGGTCGCATCGCCGGCCGCATTCTCGGCATGGGCGACATCGTCGCGCTGGTCGAGAAGGCCACCGCCAATATCGACGCCGAAAAGGCCATGCGCGCGGCCGAGAAAATGCGCTCGGGTAAGTTCGATCTCGCCGACATGCGCGAACAGCTCAATCAGATGGCGGCCATGGGCGGCATGGGCGGCCTGCTCGGCATGATGCCGGGCGTCGCCAAGATCAAGAACCAGATCGCCGCCGCCGGCCTCGACGACAAAATGGTGAAGCGGCAGGTGGCGATCATCGACTCGATGACGCCGCAAGAGCGCCGCAACCCGGACATTCTCAAAGCCAGCCGCAAGAAGCGCATCGCCTCGGGCTCTGGCACCACGCCGGAGGCGATCAACAAGCTTTTGAAAATGCACCGCGGCATGGCCGACATGATGAAGATGATGGGCAAAGGCAAGCGCGGTCCACTTGCCGGCCTCGGCCAGATCATGGGCTTCGGCTCGGGTGGCATGCCGACGCCGGAGCAGATGGCCGAACTCGCCAAGAAAATGCCGGGCGGCGCGCTGCCTCCCGGAATGCCGGGCGGTTCGCTGCCGCCGACCATGCCGAATTTGCCGCCGAACATTCCGGGCAAATTCCCAGACTTGCCTGGTCTCGGCGGCGGAAAATTTCCCGGATTGCCGGGCCTGCCCGGCGCGGGGAAGAAAAAAATGAGTTCAAAGTTTTTGTCAGTCAACGAAAGGAAAAGCTGAAATGTCTCTCGTCATCCGCTTGGCCCGCGCCGGCACTAAGAAGCGGCCGGTCTACCACATCGTCGTCGCCGATAGTCGCTCGCCGCGCGACGGCCGCTTCATCGAGCGGCTCGGCTTCTTCAATCCGCTGCTGCCGAAGGAAAAGACCGAGCGGCTCAAGCTCGATCTCGAAAAGGTGCAGGCCTGGATGAAGAAGGGCGCGCAGCCGTCCGACCGCGTGACGCGCTTCCTCGATGCCGCCGGCATCCTGAAACGGGAAAAGCGCAACAATCCGGAAAAGGCGGTGCCGCGCAAGGAACGCAAGGCGAAGGAAGAGGAAGCGACCAAGGCCAAGGAAGCCGGCGACGCGGCGGCCAAGACGGCGGCGACGGCCAAAGCGGCGACCGACAAAGCCGCGGCCGACAAGGCCAAGGCGGAAAAGGCTGCGGAAAAGCCGGCCGAAGCGCCGGCGGCGAGCTGACGCTTCGCCGCCGTGGCCGACCGTATCCGCGTCGCCCGCATCGGTGCCGCGCACGGCATTCGCGGCGAGGTGAAGCTGTGGTCATTCACGCAAGACCCGCTGGCGGTCGCCACTTACGGCCCGCTGGAAACCGACGACGGCGCGCGGCGTTTTGAGATCGAGGCGGCGCGGCCGGCCAAGGATCATCTGGTCGCGCGCCTCAAAGGCATAAGCGACCGCGACGCGGCGGAGAAATTGCGCAACACGGACTTGTTCGTGCCGCGCGACCGCCTGCCGCCGATTGAGGAGGCCGACACCTTCTACCACGCCGACTTGGTCGGCCTTTCGGTGGTGGACGGAGACGGCGCCGCGCTTGGCACCGTCAGCGCGATTCATAATTTCGGCGCCGGCGATCTGATCGAGATCGCGCCCGCCGGCGGCGGCGAACCGCTGCTGATCGTTTTCAACGAGACGACGGTGCCAGCCATCGACCTGAAAGCCGGGCGCATCGTGATGGTGCCGCCGGCCGAGATCGGGGCGAAGGAAGAAGACTGACCATGTGGCGCGCCAGCATTCTCACCATCTTCCCGGAGATGTTTCCCGGCCCGCTGGCGTTGAGTCTCGCCGGCAAGGCGCTCACCTCGCACATTTGGTCGCTCGACACCCACGACATCCGCAACGCCGCCACCGACAAGCACCGCACCGTGGACGACACGCCGGCCGGCGGCGGCCCCGGCATGGTGATGAAGGCCGACATCTTGGCGCGCGCGCTCGACACCGTGCCGCACGACACGCGGCCGCGTTTGCTGATGAGCCCACGCGGCAGGCCGCTGACGCAAAAACGGGCAGCGCTGCTCGCCGCCGGGCTCGGCGTCGTGATCGTTTGTGGCCGCTTCGAGGGCGTCGACGAGCGCCTGATCAAGGCGCGCAAACTGGAAGAAGTCTCGCTGGGCGATTTCGTGCTCTCGGGCGGGGAGCCGGCGGCGATTGCTCTGCTCGACGCCTGCGTGCGGCTGCTGCCCGGCGTGCTGGGCAAGGAGGCCTCGATCGCCGAGGAAAGTTTTGGCGATGGCTTGCTGGAATACCCGCAATATACCCGGCCGCCGGTGTTCGAGGGCGAGCCGATCCCGGAGGTTCTGCTCTCGGGCGACCACGGCAAGATCGCGCAGTGGCGCCGCGCGGAAGCCGAACGGCTCACACGGGAGCGCCGGCCCGACCTTTGGGCCGCCTATTTGGCACGTAAAAAGCCCTAAAACCGTGGAAAAACGCGAGGGTGACAAGGCGCAAGCTTTGTCGTAGAAGCTCGCCCAACCCATTAAAGACCAGACAAGACCGCGCGCCGGTTGCTGGCGCTGCCGACGGAGAGTTAAGCCATGAACATCATCCAACAGCTCGAAAAAGAGCAGGTCGCGAAGCTCGCGGCCGGCAAGGAAATCCCCGACTTCGCGCCGGGCGACACCGTGCTGGTCAACGTCAAGGTGGTGGAAGGCGACAAGAGCCGCATCCAGGCCTACGAGGGCGTGTGCATCGGCCGCGCCGGCGGCGGCATCAACGAGAACTTCACCGTGCGCAAGATTTCCTACGGCGAAGGCGTCGAGCGCGTGTTCCCGCTCTACTCGCCGATGATCGACTCGATCAAGGTGGTGCGCCGCGGCAAGGTGCGCCGCGCCAAGCTCTATTACCTGCGCGGCCTGCGCGGCAAGAAGGCGCGCATCGAGGCGCAGGCGACCGGCGGGCCGGAAGCTGCCGAAGCTGCCGAAGTTGCCGCCAAGAAATAAGCTCACGGCCATACCGGAATGCATGAAGGGGCCGCCGTTCGGCCCCTTTTTCTTGCGCGCCGATGGCGCTAGATAGAGCTGGTGCAACGGAGAGTGAGAAGATGGCGAAACCGCGTACCCTCTACGACAAGATCTGGGACGACCATCTGGTGGACGAGGCGCCGGACGGAACCTGCCTGATCTATATCGACCGCCATCTGGTGCACGAGGTGACGAGCCCGCAGGCATTCGAGGGCCTGCGCGCGGCCGGCCGCAAGGTGCACGCGCCGGACAAAACCTTGGCCGTGGTCGACCACAACGTGCCGACCTCCAACCGCCACCAGCCCAATCCCGATCCGGAATCGGCCGAGCAGATCGCGGTGATGGCGCAAAACGCCAAGGACTTCGGCATCGAATATTTCGACGAGTTCGACAAGCGCCAGGGCATCGTCCACATCATCGGGCCCGAGCAGGGCTTCACTTTGCCCGGCACCACCATCGTCTGCGGCGACAGCCACACAGCGACGCACGGCGCTTTCGGCGCGCTCGCCTATGGCATCGGCACGTCGGAAGTCGAGCACGTGCTGGCGACGCAAACGCTGATCCAGACGAAGTCGAAGAACATGCGCGCGGTGGTCGACGGCAAATTGCCGGCGGGCGTTACCGGCAAGGACATCATTCTCGCCATTATCGGCGAGATCGGTACCGCCGGCGGCACCGGCTACGCGCTGGAATATGCCGGCGAAGCCATCTGCGCGCTGTCGATGGAAGGGCGCATGACCGTCTGCAACATGTCGGTGGAAGGCGGCGCCAAGGCCGGCTTCATCGCGCCGGATGAGAAGGCCTACGCTTTTCTCAAGGACAAGCCGAAAGCGCCCAAGGGCAAAGCCTGGGACGAAGCCATGCGTTATTGGGAAAGGCTGCGTTCGGACGACGGCGCGATGTTCGACCGCGAGATCAGGCTCGATGCGGCCAAGTTGCCGCCGCTGGTGACCTGGGGCACCAGTCCCGAGCAGGTCGTCTCGATCAGCGGCCGCGTGCCGGTGGCGGCCGAGATTCAAGATGAGAAGAAGCGCGTCGCCGCCGAACGCTCGCTCGGCTACATGGGGCTTAACGGCGGCGAGAAGATCACCGACATCAAGCTCGACCGCGTGTTCATCGGCTCGTGCACCAACGGGCGCATCGAAGACCTGCGCGCGGCCGCGCAAGATCGCTGAGGGCAAGACGGTCAACGCCAATGTCTACGCCATGATCGTGCCGGGCTCCGGCCTGATCAAGGAGCAGGCGGAAGCCGAAGGGCTCGACAAGATTTTCAAGGCCGCCGGTTTCGACTGGCGCGAGCCGGGCTGCTCGATGTGCCTCGCCATGAACCCCGACAAGCTCAAACCGGGCGAGCGCTGCGCCTCGACCTCCAACCGCAACTTCGAAGGCCGCCAGGGTTACAAGGGCCGCACCCACCTGGTGTCGCCGGCGATGGCGGCAGCCGCGGCGATCGCCGGCCATTTCGTTGACGTGCGGGAGTGGAAGTAAATCTCCGATGTCATCGCCCGCGCAGGCGGGCGATCGAGTACTCACCGGCTAACAATCGCGGATACTGGATGCCCCGCTTGCGCGGGGCATGACAGTTATTGCAATTCACCAGCAGCGCCAGGCGCGGCGCAAGGCCCAGTGGCCATGCCGCCAGACGCGCACGTGCGCCCAGCCGCAGGGCGGGCCGGCGTAGTAGTCGTCGTAGTACGAATAGGGATAGCCGCCCCAGCCCCAGCCCGGGCCGAAGCCGAAGGCGATACCGGGCCCTCCCCAGCCGCCCCGCCATCCGCCGCCATGCCAGCCACCGCCGCCATGCCAGTGGCCGCCGTGATAGGCCGCGGCGGGAGCCGGCGTAACGGCAAAGCCGCCGGCGACGAGCGCCGCGATTGCGAAGAATTTCAAGAACTTCGACATTGATGCACCTCCAACGCCCCCAGACCAATAAACGACAATCGAGCAAGTTCCCTGCGCGCTATTGCCACCAACAGTGCTGCTGCGGGACGATCACCGGCCCGCTGACGCGGTATTCCTGCGCCAACCAGAAGCGGCAATACCGTTTGGCATTGGGGCCTGGGCGAATTTGCCACGGGTGGATGGTGACGCGTGGGCGCGTTTGGGCGGCCATTTCTTGCGTGGCGGCCGCCGCCATGAAGGCGGGAGACATGGCGAATACAAGCGCCAGAAGCACCAAGAAGAAGACGTTATTCCGCATATTCTTACGCCCTTGCGCGACGCCACACCCTGAAACGGTCGCGCTTTCGCGGCCCGCCGTCAACCGCTTGGTTGCCGCGGCGTCCTGCCATAGAACTTTGCTATGAAAGGCCAATTTGACGATCCTCTGGCGTGGCGTGCGCGGCCGGCGCCTACGCTCACCGACATTGAGGCTTTGGCGGCGGACGCCTATGCGCGCCTGCCGGAGCCTTTTCGCGCGCTTTGCGACAACCTCGTCATCCAGGTCGCCGATTTTCCGACCGAGGATGTGCAAGACGTGATGAACGTCGAAACAGAATTCGACCTGCTCGGGCTGTTCCAAGGCGTTGGTCTGCCTTTTCTTTCGGCCAGTGTTCCTGAGCCGCTGCCCAACATGATCTGGCTCTACCGCCGCCCGATCCTGGATTATTGGGCCGAGCACGAAGACAGCTTGAGCGCCATCGTCACCCACGTGCTGGTGCACGAGATCGGCCACCACTTCGGGCTCTCGGATGACGACATGGAAGCGATCGAGGCAAGCGCCGACTAAAGGAGACGCCCATGAAAATCGACGGCCGCTGCCATTGCGGCTATCTCAGCTTCGAAGCGGAAGCCGACCCGCAAAACGTTTCGATCTGCCATTGCACCGATTGCCAGGGCGGCTCGGGAACGGCGTTCCGCACCAGCATCCGCGCGCCCGGCGCGAGCTTCAAAATGCTGAGCGGCGAGCCGACGCGCTATCTCAAGACCACGGCGGAGAGCGGCAACCACCGTGTGCAGGCCTTCTGCCCGATCTGCGGCACGCCGATCTATTCGACCGCGCCCGGCGACAATCCGGACGCCTACATGATCCGCACCGGCACGCTGCGCCAGCGCGACAGCTCACGCCGCGCCAGCAGAACTGGTTCCGCTCGGCGCGGCCTTGGGTCACCGAACTCGCCGCGATCCCGCGCAACGATAAGGGCCGGCCGGCGAAGCCCAGTTAAGCTCGCGCACTGAAACGATACTGGGTCTCGCTCACAATTCCTGGCGCGTGGGCCTGAACAAAATCTCGTTTATGTCCACGTCGTCAGGTTGGCCGACGGCGAAAGCAACCGCGCGCGCGAACGAGTCGGCGGGGATGGCGAATTCCTCGTAGAACTTGTGGAGGCTATCGGCGAGATCCGGCTCGGTGACGCTGTCCGGCAGCTCCGTTGCGACCGCGCCCGGCGAGATCACCGTGGTGCGGATGTTGTAGGGCTTCACTTCCTGGCGCAGCCCTTCCGACAGTGCCAGCGCGGCGTGTTTGGTCGCTGCATAGACCGCGCCGCCGGCGCGGACTTTATGGCCGGCCACGGAAGAGACATTGATGATATGGCCGGCTTTCTGTTGCTTCATATGGGGCAACGCCGCGGCAATGCCGTACAGCACGCCCTTGATGTTGACATCGATCATACGGTCCCAGTCGTCGATCTTGAGGCGATCGAGCGGCGACTGCGGCATCAGCCCGGCATTGTTGATCATCACATCGATACGGCCGTATGCCTTAATGGCGGCGTCGACTAGTGCCTTGACCTGCTCGACATGGGTCACGTCCATGGTGACGGCTATGGCCTTGCCGCCCTTGGCGGTCAATTCGGCCGCCAGCGACCGGATGCGATCCCCACGCCGTGCGCCCAGCACGACATTCGCGCCTTCGGCCGACAGCAGACGCGCCGTCGCCTCGCCCAGCCCGCTGCTCGCGCCGGTGATGACGACGACTTTGCCTTCGATGTTGTTGCTCATGATGTGCGGCCTCCCGTTCCTATCGGCGCGGAAGCTGAGCGCGACGGCGCGAGTTCGCCGTACCAGTAGGCGGCCGTAACGCCTCCATCCATCAGGAAGTCGCTGCCGGTGATGAAGCCACCATCCGGGCCCATGAGCAGGGCACCGACCGTCCCCACTTCATCCGGAGTGCCGGCTCGTCCGGCCGCAGAAAGTTGGATCATACGCCGGTAACCTTCACCCCGCGGTCCGTTCAGTTCGTCCTTGGCCAGCGGAGTGATGATGATGCCCGGACTAATCGTGTTGATCCGCGCGCCACGCTTGCCCCAGCGAACCGCCTCGGCCATCACGCGCAGCGAATTTCCGCGCTTGGAGATTTGGTAGGCGTGAAGTGAATCCGTCACTTGATTGGGCTGAAGGAATGGCAGACCGAGGAGCTCTTCTACAGGCGTCGTGGCCAACGCCTTATTTTGTTCGATGGTGAGCAGGGGAAGACGATGTCCCGACTGCGACGCGATAACGATACCGGCGCCACCGCGGGCGATGACATTGCCGAACTCCTCGAGGACGAGCGCCGTGCCGTACAGGTCAACTTTGAGAATCGTCGCCGGCGACGCCTGCGATGGGGAGACACCGGCAGCATGGATAAGCCCAGTGACTTCGCCCAGACCCGTGGCCGTCTCGACGAGCGCATGCACGGCCTCGCGCGAGGACGCATCGACCGTCGCAACGCTCACCTCGTATCCGGCGTTTCCCAGGACCTCTGCTGCCGCATTGGCATTGTCCAAGCGTATATCGGCCAGCAAGACTTGCTTACCGACACCAACTCGCCGAGCGATCGCTTGACCGATCTGACCAGCTCCGATGACGACGACGACCTCTCTCATGGCTATTCCTTACAGACGAGGGTTGAGTGCAAGCGATTTGGAGTCAGTGGTGAGCCTGTTGTGGATCCACCGCCGATACGGTGGGCAGCGCGTTTAATAGATCAAATTGTTGTCGAATTGAAGTTATCCACTTTTGGTACTCTTACCTTCCAGTCTTTGCAGTTGAGCTGCACTGTTCGACTGAAGACCGATAGGTATCTGGAATAGCAGGCCTCGGATTAAATAGTCCGCAAGCATATGATCGTTAAAGTATTTGAACAAACATTAGTGTATGGATAGGTGAATTTGAGATTGTTTTTGGAAATAAATATCGCATGCCGTCGAAAGAGAGTTACGGCTCAGCGCCCGACAAGCCGCTGCATCTGCTCCGGATACCGCGATCCCTGCACTGTGATCCCGGAGACGGCGTTCTCAACGTCAACGAGATCGGCATGGGTCAACTCGACTGCAGCGGCGCCAACATTTTCCGTCAGACGATTGAGTTTTGTGGTGCCGGGAATGGGAACGATCCAGGGCTTCTGCGTGAGCAACCATGCGAGCGCGATTTGCGCGGGCGTCGCCTTCTTGCGCGCCGCGATCTCGGCGAGAGATCTTGACCAGATCCTGATTGGCCTTCCGGGCTTCGGGTGCGAAGCGCGGAACGATGTTACGGAAGTCCGTCTTGTCGAACGTCGTGGTCTCGTTGATCGCGCCGGTGAGGAAGCCCTTGCCCAGAGGGCTGAAGGGAACAAAGCCGATTCCAAGTTCCTCGAGCGTCGGCAGGATTTCGTCCTCGGGTTCTCGCCACCACAGCGAATATTCACTCTGCAGGGCCGTGACCGACTGCACGAAGTGCGCGCGCCGGATCGTCTGCACGCCTGCTTCCGATAGGCCGAAGTGCTTGACCTTGCCTTGCGCGATCAGCTCCTTGACGGTGCCGGCCACATCTTCGATCGGCACGTTCGGGTCGACGCGGTGCTGGTAGAACAGGTCGATGCGGTCGGTCTTCAGCCGCTTGAGCGCGGCGTCGGCGACGGCACAGATGCGCTCCGGCCGGCTGTCCAGGCCCCGGGTCGAGTCGCCGTCCTTGAAACCGAATTTGGTGGCGATTACGACCTGATCGCGGAACGGCGCCAGCGCTTCGCCCACTAGTTCCTCGTTGGCAAACGGACCGTAGGCTTCGGCGGTGTCGAAGAAGGTAACGCCACGTTCCACGGCCGCGCGGATCAGCGCGATTCCGGCCTGCTTATCGACGGCCGGCCCATAGCCGTAGCTCAGTCCCATGCAGCCGAGGCCGATGGCGGACACTTCCAGGCCGCGTTTTCCAAGTTTTCGCTTCTGCATTTTCTGAACTCCTTTGATCGGTGCAGTCGTGTTGCGCGCGTCAGGCGCGGTATTGTTCGTCGCTGACCTTTTCCATCCAGTCGACGACTTTGCCGTCGAGCGCCTCGGCAATGGCGATGTGGGTCATTGCGCTCGCTGGCGCCGCGCCATGCCAATGCTTCTCGCCGGGCGCGAACCAGACGACGTCGCCGGGCCGGATGTCCTCGATCGGGCCGCCTTCGCGCTGCACGCGGCCGCAGCCGGACGTGACGATCAGCGTCTGGCCGAGCGGGTGGGTGTGCCAGGCCGTGCGGGCGCCGGGCTCGAAGGTGACGATGGCGCCGCCGACGCGGGCCGGCGCCTCGCCTTTGAACGGCATATCGATCCGGACGGACCCGGTGAACCAGTCCGCCGGGCCCTTGGCGGACGGCTGCGAGCCGTTGCGTTTGATGTCCATGGCCGCGCTCCTTGTCTCTGCTGGCCCTGATTTAACGCGCGCATCTCTGGCGACAAGGCGCTATAATCGGCACGGACTTATGAATGAGGCTCATCAATGCAGCGCGGCACGCTGGACAACCTCGTCGCGCTCGTCGCCGTCGGGCGCGAGCACAGCTTCACCAAGGCTGCGGCAAAGCTAGGCGTTTCGCAGTCGGCGTTGAGCCACACCATTCGCGAACTGGAAACGCGACTGGGCGTCCGGCTGCTGACCCGCACAACCCGCAGCGTCGCGCCGACTGAAGCCGGCGAACGGCTGATGCACAGCCTTGGTCCAAGGTTCGAGGAGATTGAGGCCGAGCTTGCGGCCGTCAGCGAGCTGCGCGAGAAGCCGGCCGGCAGCATTCGCATCACCGCCACCGAGTTTGCCGTCGACTCGCTATTGTGGCCGAAGCTGGCGAAGTTCCTGGGCCGTTATCCGGACATCAAGGTCGAGTTGTTCAATGACCCGGCGCTGACCGACATTGTCGCCCAGCGCTTCGACGCCGGCGTGCGCGCCGGCGAACAGGTGGCAAAGGACATGATCGCGGTGCGCATCGGGCCGGACATGCGCATGGCGGTCGTCGCGGCGCCAGCTTATTTCAAAAAACGGCCGGAACCGAAGCGGCCGCAGGAGCTCGTCGAGCACAACTGCATCAACTTGCGCCTGTCGACGCTTGGCGGGCTATATGCCTGGGAATTCGAAAAAGGCGGCCGCGAATTGAAGGTGCGCGTCGAAGGCCAACTTGTTTTCAACGGCACCACTCAGCTGCTCAACGCGGCGCTGTCGGGATTTGGCCTTGCCTATGTGCCTGAGGATCTGGCGCAACCCGCTATCGCCGCTGGCCGGCTCAAGCGCGTGCTCGCGGACTGGTGCCCGCCCTATTCAGGCTACCATCTCTATTACCCGAGCCGGCGCCAGTCGTCGGCGGCCTTCGCGCTGCTGGTGGATGCGTCACGCCACCGCGGCTAGCGCGGGGACTCTTCGGCTGCGGTCCACTTTCGGCCCTTCTCGAACCTTCAGGCAAAACAGCCGGCCAATTGCATGAGCTGGCGCACGCCGGCGGCGTCGAGATCGTCGATGCGCCGGGCAAGCACGATGACGGCTTCGGCCGCCGCCGGTTCGAGCCGTGTCGCCAGACAGTCGTGCACCTTAACCAGATGCTCCGCCTCGCCGATCGGCGGCGTGCCCCACTTGCCGCGCGGGCCGTTGCAGCGCGTCTCCAAGACGCGTCCGCCGTCGAGCTCGACGCGCAGTAACACATGCATGTCCTCGAAACGGCCGGGGATCGAGGGGTCGAGCACAACCTCGAACTTGCCGAGCAGCTCCTGCATGTCGGCCTCGGCAAGCCGGGCGTCCATGAAGGTGCGGATACCCACCTTGCCGTCGAGCAGCGCGCTCGCCGCGGTGTATTGCAGCGAGAATTTGCCGGAGAGGCCGGTCTTGGGCAGCGGCCGGTTGACGTAGCTCATCACCGGCGCGGTCAAGACCGCTCGGTGGATCGCGCTTGCGTCGGGAATTTGCGGGTGCAGCTCGAGCCCGGCGGTGATGCCGAAATGGGTGCCGAACTGGCTCGGAAACATCTTGATCGCATAGCCGGGCTCGACGACGCGCCACGGCGCGCGGCCGAAACCGAGCATTTCCTCGGCCTTGAAGGCGTCATCGTAAAGCGCCGGCGCATAGCCTTGCGCGGCTTCAAACACGTCGACATTGGCGGTGAAGCCGCGCGCGGCGAGCAGCGCCAACTCGAGCCCGAGCGCCGAGGCATGGCCGCAATGCGTCGACTTGGTCATGGTGCCGGCATTGGCCAGCAGACTGCCGGCGCGCGAGGCCGCGATGCCGATGGCGTTGGCGAGCTGTCCCGGATCGAGCTTCAGCAGATGCCCGGCCGCGACCGCCGACCCGAGCGGACCCACGGCGCCGGGCGGATGAAAGCGCGACGTGTTGGCCTCGAACTGTCCCGAGGCCTGGCGAATCCAACCCTGCATCTCCACGCCCTTGACCAGTGCGGTCAGAATCTCGCGGCCGGTCGCGCCGCGCGCCTCGGCCAGCGCCAGCACGCCGGCGAGCGTGGTCGACAGCGCGTGGTTGGCTGGGCTCCACATCGGCTCGAAGTCGAGCACGTGCATGGCGGCACCGTTGAGCGCCGCCGCCGACACCGTGTTGAGACGGAAAGCATTGCCGATCGCGGTCGCCTGCGCGGCGCCACCCTGCTCTTTGTGGTGCGCCGCCAGGATGTGGATCGCTTCTTCCTCGGTGCCGGCGATTGCAATGGCGATGCCGTCGAGCACCAGCCGCCGCGCGGCCTCGATCGCCGGCTGGCCGAGATCTTCATAGCCGGTGGCGGCAATCCGCTCGCACAGCTGGGATGTGACGGTCATGCGTCAGCCGCTCATGGCCCGCGAGGACGCAAGAACGTCCGGATTGACGACGTTGATCGGATGGCCGCTCTTCCAGGCCGCGATCTGATCGAAGATTTCCGTGAGCTGGAGTTCGTACTCCTCGCGCGTGACGTAGCCGATGTGCGGCGTGCATACGACGTTGGGCATAGTCAGCAGCAGATGTTGCGTGTCGCGCACCGGCTCGTCTTCAAAGACGTCGACCGCAGCCATGCCGGGCCGTCCCGCCTTGAGCGCTGCGACCAGGGCGCCAGGCTCGATCAGCGGCGCGCGGCTGGTGTTGACAATCAGCGCCGTCGGCTTCATGCGGGCGAGATCTGCCGCGGTGACGATGCCGCGCGTCGCATCGACCAGCCGCATGTGCAAGCTGACCACGTCGGATTGCTCGAAGAACGCTTGTTTGCTGGCGGCGGTCGCAAAGCCGTCAGCGCGCGCCCGCGCTAAGGTCGCCTCGCGCGCCCAGAACTGCACATGCATGCCGAAGGCTTTGCCGTATTCGGCAACCGCGCGGCCGATGCGGCCGTAACCGAAAATCCCCAGCGTCTTGCCGCGCAGCGTCGAACCGACGCCGATCTGCCAAGTCCCGGCCTTGAGCGAGGTCATCTGCGCGGGGATTTGCCGCACGGCGGCAAGGACCAGCCCCCAGGTCAGTTCCGCGGCGGCGTAGCACGGCGTGCCCGGATGCTGGCTGGAGGACACGACGATGCCGAGCTTGCTGCACGTCGCGATATCGATGTGCGGATAAACGCTGCGCTGGCTGATGAGCTTGAGCTTGGGCAGCCGCTCGAGCAGCGGCGTACGTATTTTCGTGCGCTCGCGCATCAGCACCAGGATGTCGGCGTCCTTGAGCCGGCCGGCCAGGGCATCGACATCCTGAACGTGGTCGTTCCAGATCTTGACGTCGAAGCCGTCGAGCTTGCGAAAGCAATCGAGAGTGCGGATGGTGTCGAAGTAGTCGTCGAGAATTGAAACCTTCATTCGCCGTGTCACTTCACCTTGAGGCCCGCGAACTTCACCACCTTGCTCCACTTCTCGGTCTCATCGGCGATGAACTTGCCGAATTCGGCGGGCGTTACCGCCATGGGAACGCCGCCCAGATCGACTAGCCGCGCCTTGAGCGTTGCATCGGCGAGGCCGGCGTTGATTTCCTTGTTGAGCTTGTCGACGATATCCTTCGGCGTGTTTTTCGGGGCGCCAATGCCGAACCATGCGTTGCCCTCGTAGCCCGGCACGAATTCGCCGATCGGCGGGGTGTCCGGCAGCACCGCCTGCCGCGTTGCCGAAGTCACGCCGAGCGCGCGCAATTTGCCGGTCTTGATGAAATTGAGCGAGGACGGCAAGGGATTGAACGTAACCTGCACCTGCCCGCTGAGCAGATCGGGAAACTGGCTGCCCTTGTAGGGAATGTGAACGAGTTTGGTGCCGGTCATCATCTGGAACAGTTCGCCGAGCACATGGTTGGCGCTGCCGATGCCGGGTGACGACATGTTGATCTTGCCCGGGTTGGCCTTGGCGTAAGCGATGAATTCGGGAACGGTCTTGGCCGGCACCGCCGGATTGACCATCATCACGGTCGGAACCCGAATGACGCCGGCGACGGGCGTAATGTCGCGGTTGAAGTCGAACTTGAGCGATTCATAAAGCGTCGAATTGATGGCGTTGGTCTGCGTGACCCAAAGCAGCGTGTAGCCATCCGGCGAGGCCTGCACGACCGTTTCGGCGGCGATATTGGTGCCGGCGCCCGTCCGGTTTTCGACCACGACCTGCTGGCCAAGATGATCGGACAGCCACTCCGCGATCAATCGCGCGGTAATGTCGGACGACGTGCCGGGAGGAAAGCCGACGATAAGGCGCACCGTGCGCGTCGGATAAGATTGCGCGCCGGCGATGCGCGATAGCGCGGGCATCACGGCTGCGCCGGCTGCCAGCAGCAGGAATTGGCGGCGTGGAAGTTTCACGGTTGATACCCCCTCGGTGGTCTTGCCAGACGCCTAGGCTATACAACCGGCCATGGGCGCGGAAGGGTGTCGGGTCCCTTCCCTGCACAAAGCGGATATGCACCAACCCGCGATAAATGGCCGTTTTCGCTCCGATCAGCCCGCCGCATGAGTCGCATCGAAATCATGCGTTTGATCGGCCGGCGCCCTCGGTGGGATAATCCAAAGATTCGACAACCGGAAAGGCCGCCCACATGATCGTCACCGTTTTCCGCTCCCGCTTGATGCCGGGCGTGCGCGAGGAATATGTGCGCCTGGTCGATCGCATGATCGAGCTGGCGTCGACCATGCCCGGCTACATTTCGCACAAGGGGTTCTTCGCCGAGGACGGCGAGCGTGTCACCATCGTCGAATTCAAAACCGAGGAAGCGCAGCGCGCCTGGCGCATGCACCCGGAACACCGGGTCGCGCAGCGCCAGGCGGAGGAAATCTATTACCAGGACTATTCCGTGCAGGTCTGCCAGGTTATTCGCGAGGCCAAATTCAAGCGCGATGCGGCCCCCACAGCAGCCCGGGCTTGACCCCGCGGCGGCAAGACCGCAAGTAGTGGGCCGCGCGGCCCTACCCCGCGCGCAAGGACTAAAAGACCATGGACAAGTTCACCACTTTGGAAGGCGTCGCCGCGCCCTTGAAGATGATCAATGTCGACACCGACATGGTCATCCCCAAGCAATATTTGAAAACGATCAAGCGCACGGGACTCGGCAAGGGCCTGTTCTCCGAGCTGCGCTACAAGGACGACGGCAGCGAAAATCCCGACTTCGTGCTCAACAAGCCAGCCTATCGCAAGGCGAAGATTTTAGTCGCCGGCGACAATTTCGGCTGCGGCTCCTCGCGCGAGCACGCGCCCTGGGCGCTGATGGATTTCGGCATCCGCTGCGTGATCTCGACCGCGTTCGGCGACATCTTCTACAACAACTGCTTCAAGAACGGCGTGCTGCCGATCCGCGTCTCGCCGGAAGACCTGGAGAAGCTGTTCGATGACGCCGAGCGCGGCGCCAATGCGACGCTTTCGATCGACCTGGAGAAGCAGGAAATCCACGGGCCGGACGGCGGCGTGGTTCATTTCGAGATCGACGCGCACCGCAAGCACTGCATGCTCAACGGCCTCGACGATATCGGCCTGACCAAGCAGAAGAGCGCCAAGATCGCGAGCTACGAGGACAAGGCTAAGGCTGAGCGGCCGTGGGCGTGAAGCTCGCAAGCATCGCTGCCTTGTGCGCGTTCGCGGCCTGGCCGGCGCTGGCGCAGAAATCGACCGAAGACGGCCTGCGCGACTGCGAGAAGCTCGCCGCGACAAAGTTCAAACAGGAAAATTCTGAGTTCAAGAAGTTTTCAATTACGCGCGCCGTCGTCGAGGAGGACAAGTTCGCCGACCAAGTCGGCACGCAATTCGTCTCCACCGTCTATCACGGCAAGGCGACCTATCAGACCGGCGGCGCGCCCGCCGAGGTTCGCTTCATCTGCCTGCACGGCGGGCTCGGCAAAGGCGCGGTGTTCGTCTACACGCTGCCGCGGTGAACCGTGGCCACGGCTGAAATCAAAATCCTCAGCACGCACGCCATCGTTGAAGTGTTGAACGATCTAGTGCCCGCGTTCGAGCGCACAACCGGCCATCGCTTTGCGTTCACCTACAATCCAAGCGCCGCGATCATGCGCGAGATCGACGGCGGCGCAGCGTTCGACGTGGCGATCGTGACGCGGCCGGCGATCGACCGGCTGGCCGCGCAGGGAAAGATCGTCCGCGAGACCTGCGCCGATATCGGCCGCTGCGGGCTTGGCGTCGCGGTGCGAAAGGGCGCGCGCAAGCCCAATATCGGCACGGTCGACGCCTTCAAGCGCGCGTTGCTGGCGGCGAAAACCGTGGCGCGCTCACGCGACGGCGCCAGCGGGCAATATTTCGAGACGCTGCTCGGCCGGCTCGGCATTGCCGAGGCCATGCGCGGCAAGATCATCATTGGGCCTGCCGGGCGCATCGCCGAATTGGTCGCGCGCGGCGAGGCGGAACTGGCCGTGCAGCAGGTGCCCGAACTGGTGCCGGTCAAGGGCGCCGATTTCGTGGGGCCGTTTCCGGGCGAGCTGCAGGTCTATACCGTTTTCGCGGCCGGCGTCGCCGCCGCTTCGCAACATCGCGACGCCGCCCAAGCCTTCATCGCAGCCTTGGCCGCGCCATCGGCCGCGCCGTTGTTCAAGGCCAAGGGGCTTGAACCGGTCCTTCACTAACGGCGATGCTGCCCGCAGCCCGGGAGGCGAACACGATGCGACCGTTCGAGGGAATCCGGGTGATCGACGTCACCCACGTGCTGGCAGGGCCGTTCGCCGCCTATCAGCTCGCCGTGCTGGGCGCTGACGTGATCAAGGTCGAGCATCCCGACGATCCCGACCAGAGCCGCGGCGCCGGCACCGACAAGGCGCTCAACCGGGCCAATATGGGCACGGCGTTCCTGACGCAGGCCTCCAACAAGCGCTCGATCACGCTCGACCTGAAGAAAGAAGAAGATCGCGAGAAGTTAAGGAAGCTGGTCGCGACCGCCGACGTGTTCGTGGAGAACTACCGGCCCGGCGCCTTCAAGGCGCTCGGCCTCGGCTATGAGGCGCTCGCGGCGATCAATCCGCGGCTGATCTACGGGTCGTTCTCGGCCTTCGGCCAGAGCGGGCCGCGCGGGCCGCAGACCGCCTATGACCACGTCATCCAGGCCACTTCCGGCATCATGGCGATGACCGGGACCAAGGAAGTCCATCCGATCAAGTTCGGCTCGCCGGCGGTCGACTACGCCACCGGCATGACCGGCGCCTTTGCGCTATCGGCCGCGCTGTTTCAGCGCGAGCGCACCGGCAAGGGCCAGCGCATCGACATGGCGATGCTCGACGTGGCCATGATCCTAATGAGCTCGCACCTCACCGGCTATTTGCGCAACGGCGTGCACCCCAAGCCCGCCGGCAACCGCCATCCGCACGCGACCAACGGCGCTTTCGCCACCAAAGATGGGCTGGTAATGCTTGGCGCCAGCAATCTGCGCCAGCAGGCGCGGCTGTGGAAGCTGCTGGGACGGCCCGACATGGTGAAGAAGTCCAACGACGAGCGCGACGCCGACCACGCGCGCGAAATCGCGCTGCTGGAGGAGATCATGCTCACGCGCAGCGCCGACGAGTGGGAGGCATTCCTGCAAGCCAATCATGTGCCGGCCGCGCGCGTGCGCACAATGGGAGAAGCCGTCGCGGATCCGCAGCTTGCGACCCGCGGCATCGTCCACCGCCATGAAGGTGGACCCGGCATTGCGGGCGGCTTCGGCGTGCCGCTCGCGGCCTTTACGTTCGCGCATGACGGCCCGCGCATCGACACCCCGCCGCCGACTCTCGGCCAGCACAACGAAGAAATCTTTGGCGAACTCGGACTCAGCGACCGCTAAGCGTCACTTTGCGCTGGCGCCAGACTTCTTCACCAGCGCCGACCACTTGGTTTCCTCGCGGTCGATGTCGGCGGCGTATTCGTCCGGCGTGGTCGGCAGCGGCTCGGCTCCTTCGGTGGCGATGCGCTTGTGCACCTCGGGCGAATCGAGCGCCGCGCGCAGTGCCTTGTTGAGCTTGTCGACGATTGCGCGCGGCGTGCCGGCCGGAGCGACAATTCCATAATGCAAGACCGCCTCGAAGCCGGGCAGCCCCTGTTCGGCCACCGTCGGCACGTCGGGGAAGATCGGCGAGCGCTTCAATCCGGTGACGCCGAGCGCGCGCAGCTTGCCCTCCTTGACCAGCCCGATGGCCGGCGGCAGCGAAGAGAAATAGATCGACACATGGTTGCCGAGCAAGTCGGTGAGCGCCGGCCCCGAGCCCTTGTAGGGAATATGCGTGAGCTCGACATCGGCTTTTTCCGCGAACAGCACGGTACCGAGGTGGATGCCGCTGCCTTTTCCGGCGGACGCATAATTGAGCTTGCCCGGCTGTTTCTTGGCGAGTGCGATCAGTTCCTGCACGTTGTGCGCGGGCAGCGACGGGTTCACCAGGATGATCAGTGGGCTGGTGGCGATGAGGCCGACCGGCGCGAAATCCTTGCGCGGATCGTAGCCGACATTCGGGTAAAGCGTCGGATCGATGGCGAGCGTGCCGGTGCCGCCGAGCCCGAGCGTATAGCCGTCGGGAGCCGATTTGGCTACCTGGCGGGTGCCAAGCGAGCCGCCGGCGCCGCCGTGGTTCTCGATCACGATCTGCTGGCCGAGCGTCTTGCCCATCGGCTCGGCGACCCCGCGCGCCAAGACGTCGTTGCCACCGCCGGGGGCGTAAGGGACGATGAGCGTGACCGGGCGGTTGGGATAGTCTGCCGTCTGCGCGCGGACGTTAAGCGGCCAATTCACTGGCCAAGCCGCGGCCGCGCCGCCGATGAGCGTGATGAAGTCGCGTCGTCGCATAGGCCCTCCCCTTGAGAACGTTTTTTGCGTCGATCTCTTGCGGATCGTGCGTTAGCGCGCCGCGATCGCCTCCGCGACCGCCACCGTGCGGCGCGCCATATCGGCATGCAGGCGCTCGACCATACGGCCGTCGATCGAGACCACGCCCTTGCTCTTGTTCTCCGTCAGATCGAAGGCGGCGATCACCTTGCGCGCCAGCGCGACCTCCTCCGGCGAGGGCGAGAACGCCGTGTTGCAAGGCGCGATCTGGTTGGGATGGATTAGCGTTTTGCCGTCGAAGCCGAACTCGACGCCCTGCTTGCATTCCGCCACGAAACCGCCGGCATTGCCGATGTCATTGTAGACGCCGTCGAGAATATCGATGCCGTAGATACGCGCCGCCGCGACGCAGGTCGAAAGCCAGCTCAGCATCGGCGCGCGGCCGGGCACCAGCCGCGCGCGGGTGTCCTTGGCGAGATCGTTGGTGCCCATCACGAAGCCGGACAGGCGCGATTCGGAATCCTTGGCTTCGGCCGCGATCGCCAGAATGTTGAAGAACGCGAGCGGCGTCTCGATCATTGCCCACACCCGCGTCTTGTGGTCGGTGCCCATGTCGAGCAGGCGGCGGCCGATCATCTCGAGCATTTCCGGGTTGGAGATTTTCGGCACCAGAATGGCGTCGGGCGCGGCATGCGCAGCGGCGGCCAAGTCGTCGGCATGCCAGGGCGTATCGACGCCGTTGACCCGGATGAACACCTCGCGCGCGCCGAAGCCGCCGCCCTTGACCGCGTCGGCCACCTGTTGGCGCGCGGTTTCCTTGGCGTCGGGCGCGACCGAATCCTCGAGGTCGAGGATGACGCCGTCGGCCGCGAGCGTTTTCGCCTTCTCCAAGGCGCGGGCATTGGAGCCCGGCATGTAAAGCAGGCTGCGGCGCGGGCGGAAGCTCATGCCGCCAACTCTATCGGCCGTCGGGAAACTATCAAGGGCGCGATTGCGCCAATTGCGGCGTGATGATCTTGTAAAGCTGGAAACGGTCGCCGTCGGCAACGAGATGCAGCCGCGCCGGATCAGGATTGGGCGCCTCGTCCTCGGTGAACAGGATGTAGAGATAGTCGAACTTCGTCCAGTTCAACCAGAATTTCGGCGTGTTGGGCGCCGGGTGGTCGGCCGCGACGATGAGCTGCGCGGTCGATGGCGGCGTGCCGTCCCGCAGATCGGCGTAGTCGTGAAATTCGGGACGCACGTGCAACACCTGCTTGCCATCCACCGTGAACAGCGTGGTCACCAGTGCATTGCGCTCGATGGTAGCGATACAGGCGGCGTGCACCAGGCCGAGATCGCGCACGTCCTCGCCGAGCGCGCGATCGGCATAGGCGACGAACACTTTCGACCCGGGCGCGATGCGGCGCACCGAGGAACGGAACTCGCTGGTCGAATCCGACAATTGCGACCAGTTGTAGTCGATTTCGATCAGCCGCGCGGTGATCATGATGATCAGCACAATCATGAAGGCGCGTCGCACCAGGCGGCGGCGCAGCTCCAAATCGCCGCAGGCGAACATCATGAAGGCGACGCCGAGCGGTACGCGCTGATCGGTCATGTAGGTGTCGAACATGATGCGCGGCAGGCTGATGTAGACGACCGCGCCGACCACGATCAGCGTCAAGATAAGTGGATGAAAGCGCAACACGCGGTGACGTATGCCCCACACGATGCTGGCTACCATGACCGTAATAAGCGCGAAGGCGGCGATGTCGGAATAATCGCTGATGATGTACATCAGCCCGTCGATCTTGCCGCGTTGTTCCCAGTAGGTGGCGCCGACCAGCTGCATGGTCGGGCTCGTCCTGAGCAGCGGCACCGCGGCGAGGAACGGCAGACCGCTGGCGACAAAATTGACGATACGGGCCGGCCACGGCTCGAGCCGCCGCTCCCACAGCCGCGATATTTCGAACGACAGCACGCCGATGCCGTAAATCCCGAGCGCCGAGAGATGGCAGAAGAACAGCGTGAAGACGCAAATAGTCGACAGCGCATAGCGCGCGGGCCAGGCGCGCTCGCGCAGCGCAATCCAGCCGGCCAGCGCCCACAGCGCGACACCGATGCCGAAGATGTAGTTCATCAATCCGACCAGGAAGACGTAATTGTAGAGCAGCGGAAAGGCGAACAGCGGGAATACCGACCAGCGGCCGATCAGCGCGCGGTTGAGCGCCAGCACGCCGGAAATGATCAGCGCGAACATGCCGACGATGAACACTTGCCCGGCGAGGTAGACGTTCATGAAGCGCGCCAGCCGCGGCACGATCAGGTCCATGGTCAAATTGGGGATGACCTGCCAGTCGATCTCGTAGAAATGGGCGAGCTGCGGGTTCGTAGCCAGCGTTGCGATTACATGCATGCGGGCAAGGTGATTGACGTAATCCGACAGCGGCGGCAGCGGATGCGTCCAGATCGGGATCGATATGAGCAGCGTGAACGCGGCGAACAGCACGCCGATTTGCGGCGCCGAGAAACCATGCGCGCGCGGCCGCGACGACGGCAAGTTTGCGATAGTTGGCTTGTTCGGCTGCAGCATGCGCGGTCTGGTTTTCATCATTCAGTCGTCGATTGCACCTGAACAAGCCATGAATAGGGACAAGTTCCGGCGGCGCAACGTCATAAAACGGCGGTCCCGGAACGCAAAAAACGCCGATTCGGGCATGACGTTTGCTTGGCTCTGCTGGATAGCCAATAATTTAGGCAGCGCGCAACGAGGCTGGCGATGACCTTTCCGCAACGACTGATCGATGGCTACAATGCCTTCGCCGGCAGCCGGCTGCCGCACGAGCAGGACCGGTATCGCGAACTGGCCGAGCGCGGGCAGCAGCCCGAGATCATGGTGATCGGCTGCTGCGATTCGCGCGTCTCGCCGGAGGTGATTTTCGACGCCCACCCGGGCGAACTGTTCGTCGTGCGCAATGTGGCCAACATCGTACCGCCTTACGCGCCGGACGGGCAGGCGCACGGCGTCTCGGCGGCGCTCGAATTCGGCGTCGGCGCGCTGCGCGTGAAACATATCGTGGTGCTCGGTCACGCGTACTGCGGCGGCATCAAAGCCTTTGCCGAAGACGCCGAGCCGCTCTCGCCCGGCGATTTCATCGGCAGATGGATGAAGCTGATGGCGCCGGCGGCCGACAAGACCCCGCGCGGGGATTTGCCGCCGGCGGATTATCTCACGCGGCTCGAGCACGCCAATATCGCCAACAGCCTGGACAATCTGATGACCTTCCCGCGGCTCGCAAAATTGATCGAGAAAGGCAAGATAGCGACCCACGGCGCCTATTTCGGTGTCGCCACCGGGGATTTGTCGGTGCTGGACAAGGCAAGCGGGAAGTTCGAGCGCGTCGAAACCAAGACTGCTTCGATTGCGCCGAGGTTTTGATTCAGCGGTCCTCCCGGCCGAGCGAAAGCGATATCCGGTGCACCCATACTCGCGACGGCGTCACGATAGTGAACGGCGTATGGGTCCCCGCCTTTGCGGAGCCGACAACAAATTACGCCGCTTTCTTCTTCGCCTGAATGAGCTTACGATTGATCAGCACTTCCGCGATCTGCACGGCGTTGAGCGCGGCGCCCTTGCGCAGATTGTCCGACACCACCCAGATTTCCAGGCCGCTGTCGACCGTCGGGTCGGTGCGGATGCGGCTGATGTACGTCGCGTCCTCGCCGACGCATTCATACGGCGTCACGTAGCCGCCGGGTTCGCGCTTGTCGATCACCAGGCAGCCGGGCGCGCTGCGCAGAATGGCGCGCGCCTCTTCCACGCTGATCGGCTTTTCGAACTCGATGTTTACCGACTCGGAATGGCCGACGAACACCGGCACGCGCACGCATGTCGCCGTGAGCTTAATCTTGGGGTCGAGAATCTTCTTGGTCTCGACCACCATCTTCCATTCTTCCTTGGTGTAGCCGTCCTCCATGAACACGTCGATGTGCGGGATGACGTTGAAGGCGATGCGCTTGGAAAACTTCTTCGTTTCCACTTCGCCGAGCGTGAACACCGCCTTGGTCTGCGAAAACAATTCGTCCATCGCCTCCTTGCCGGCGCCCGACACGGATTGATAGGTCGCCACCACCACGCGCTTGATGGTGGCCTTGTCGTGCAGCGGCTTGAGCGCGACCACGAGCTGCGCGGTCGAGCAGTTCGGATTGGCGATGATGTTCTTCTTGGCGAAGCCCTTGACCGCGTCGGCGTTCACCTCCGGCACGATCAGCGGCACGTCCGGGTCCATGCGCCAGGCGCTGGAATTGTCGATCACCACCGCGCCCTGCGCGCCGATCTTGGGCGACCATTCCTTCGACACGGCGCCGCCCGCCGACATCAGGCAAATGTCGACGTCGGAGAAATCGTAATGGTCGAGCGCCTTCACCTTCAGCGTCTTGTCGCCGAACGAGCATTCCTGGCCCACGCTCTTGCGCGAGGCGAGCGCCACCACCTCGTCGGCGGGAAAGCTCCGCTCGGCCAGAATGGCGAGCATTTCGCGCCCGACATTGCCGGTGGCACCCACCACGGCGACCTTGTAACCCATTGTTAACGCTCCGAAATGATTTCCACGCTGCACCCTGTCTAGGCACAACCGGATGGCAGGGCTTCTAAGCGAGAACTGCCCGGAAGACAACGGCACCCTGCTGGAGCCAAGCGCATGCATCCGGCCCTGCATTCGTGGCGCGAGGAACTACCCTCCACCCTGGTGCGCATTCTCGCATATCTAGGTGGAGTTGCGGCGCTGTCGATGGGCGCCGCGCAATTCTTTCATTCTCCGCCGGCAATCCGCGCCGCGCCGGCGGCGCGGCCGCAATGGATCGAGATTGAGCGGCCGTTCCCGGCCTTCGCGCTGTCGATCCCGGAAGCATCCGACGTGCCGGCGAGCTATGCCATCCGCCGCAACGCCGCGGGCGGCGGCCGCAAGGACATATTGACGCTCGGTGAGCCGGACGGCGTGACGCCTTATCTGCAGGTTGAAATCTACCGGCCCGGCAGCGAGATCCGCCGCTTTGCCGGCGCGCAGGCGACGATCGCCGCGGCGACGGCAGCGCTCGGCCCGGTCGCGCTGCGCAGCGCGAATGAGCCTCTGGTGAGCAAATTCGGTCCGCTGTCGATCGTTGCCTTCGACACGTCGAAAGGGACGCCGCGCCACTGCCTCGGCTTCGTGCGCGCCTATGACGATCCGGTGCTGCAAATGTCCGGCTGGTTCTGCAGCGGCGGCGAACCGATCCAGCCCAGCACGCTCGCCTGCGCGCTCGACCGGTTGTCGCTGCTCTCCGCCGGCAGCGAACCGAAAGTCGGCGCGTTGTTCGCGCAAGCCGAACTTAATCGCAGCTTCTGCGGGCAACGCGACCCGATTTTGGCGGCGACGCCCAAATACAAGCTGTTGTGGAAGGCGCTGGCGAGGCGCCCGGAACCGCGGCGCATCGGCCGCTAGGCGAGCTTGGGCCGCGCGCACGCATCGGCTCGGTGCAAACTCATAAGATGCAATTTTCCATGCTGCAGCGCGGCAACAATTTCCCGCGACCGCCTGCCGCATTCGGATTGACCGGCGCTCCAATTCATCCGATCATATTCGAATAATAATATCTAAAGCCGCGGCGATGACCGGGTCGGCTAAATAAAAAAACCTCTGGGGAGAGCAAACAATGATCACACGACGTCGCTTGCTTGGGACGGCGGGCGCGGGCGCTGCGCTGGCCGTGTCCGGAACTCTGCCGAAATTGTCGCAAGCCGAAGCCGTCGGCGCCGAGCTTTCGCCCGGCGTGCCGCCGGGCATCGGCAGCTACGTCACCATGGGCACGCTGCCCGGCAAAAAGCCGCTGATCCAGCTCGCCGACAAACCGCCGAATTACGAATCGCCGCTGGAATATTTCCGCACGCCGATCACGCCGAACAACGAGTTCTTCGTGCGCTATCACCTTGCCGACATCCCCGAGGTAAAGGCCGAGGGCTACAAGATTTCGGTCGGTGGGGACGGCGCCAACGGCCAGGCCGAGCTCACGCTCGACGACCTGAAGAAAATGCCGGCGGTCGAGGTGGTCGCGGTCAATCAATGCTCGGGCAACCGGCGCGGCCTGTCGAAGCCGCACGTTGCCGGCGTCGAATGGGGCTACGGCGCCATGGGCTGCGCGAAATGGAAGGGCGCGCGGCTGAAAGACGTGGTCGACAAGGTCGGGCTCAAAAAAGAAGCGATCGAGATCTCCTTCAACGGCGCCGACGGACCGGCGATCGACAAGACGCCAGACTTCATCAAGAGCCTGCCGACCTGGAAGGCGATAGATGCCGACACCATCATCGCCTACGAGATGAACGGGGCGGCGCTGCCGCATTTCAACGGCTTTCCGGCCCGCCTGATCGTGCCGGGCTGGACCGGCACTTATTGGATGAAGCATCTCATCACCATAACCGCGCTGACCAAGCCGCAGGGCGGCTTCTGGATGAAACCGGCCTACCGTATTCCGGTCGGCAAATTCCCGGTGGTGGCGCGCTTCATCACGCAGGAAGACGCCGCCTCGACGCCGATCACCGAGATCGTGGTCAATTCGCTGATCACCAGCCATCGCGACGGCGCCAAGGTGAAAGCCGGCAGGGTGACGGTCAGCGGCATGGCCTGGGACGGCGGCTACGGCATCCGTTCCGTCGAGGTCTCGACCGACGGCGGCAAGAGCTGGTCGAGCGCGATGCTTGGGCAGGACCTCGGCCGCTACGCGTTTCGGCCATGGAGCTTCGAGCTGCACGCCAAGCGCGGCAAGAACACGGTGATGGTCAACGCCACCAATAAGATCGGACAAAGCCAGACCGCCGACCTCATCTTCAATCCGGCCGGCTACCACAACAACGTCATGCAAAACATCACGCTGACAGCCTGAGGGGAGGAGACCATGCGGAAAATCGCACTCGCTTTCGTCGCCGCACTGATCGCGCTTCCCGCCGCGGCCGAGCAACAGATTGCCCTGAAGAAAGGACCCGGCGCCGACAAAGTGGAGGCCAATTGTCAGGCCTGCCACAGCCTGTCCTACATACCGATGAACTCGCCGTTCCTCAACGCTGCGGGCTGGACCGCCGAGGTCAACAAGATGATCAAGGTGATGGGGGCACCGATCGACGACGCCGACGCCAAGGCGATCATTGATTACCTGACGAAAAACTACGGTACCTGAAAGCCACACCTCGCCAAAAAAGCGAGAATCCGGCCCCGCAACGTTCGCGGGGCCGCTTTTTTAAGGATTCCGGGTCACAATTGCGTGCGATTCGATCTATTGCTACGAACCGAAGCCAGCTACACTGCGTTGCAGTAGAGACCGTGGCGAGGACCCTATGCGCTTGAAGTTCGTTGCTTCCGCTTTCGCCGTTGCTGCGACCGTGGTGCTGCTGGCCGCGCCGGCCGATGCGGCGTCCAAGAAGAAGCGCGTGGTCACCCCCGGCGCCGGGCACACAGTGTTCGTGAGCCGCGACGAAGACGGCCGCACCCGCACCCGCATCATCATTCAGAAGCGCTCTTATCTCGATCCCGGCACCGAAACCTTCCCGGGCGAGAACACCGGCAACGACTACGCCCAGATGCCCAATCAGCATGCCACCAGCGTGCTCGACAACACGGCGTTCGGCGGTCACCAGACGGCGCTGCCGGGAGCCTTCACGCTGCCATTCAACAGCAATCCCTGGCTCGGCTACTAGCCGGCGCTGCAACGCAAAACGAAAACGCGGCCCCTTACGGCCGCGTTTTTTGCTAATGCGCCAGCGTCTCCAGCTCCGCCAAAATCGCGTCGCCCATTTCGGACGTGCTCACGACTTTCGTCCCTTCCGACTTAATGTCGGCGGTGCGCAGGCCCTTGGCGAGCGCGGCGGAAATCGCCTGATCGATCATGTCGGCCTGCTTGCCGAGGTTGAACGAGTAGCGCAACGCCATGCCGAACGAGGCGATCATGGCGATCGGGTTGGCGATGCCCTTGCCGGCGATGTCGGGCGCCGAGCCGTGCACCGGCTCGTAGAGCGCCTTGCGCTTTTTGGTCTTGAGATCGACCTCGCCCAATGAAGCCGACGGCAGCATGCCGAGCGAGCCGGTGAGCGTGGCGGCGATGTCGGACAGCATGTCGCCGAACAAGTTGTCGGTCACGATGACGTCGAACTGCTTGGGCCAGCGCACCAGCTGCATGCCGCCGGCGTCGGCCAGCATGTGCTCGAGCTGCACGTCCTTGTATTCGCGCGCGTGCAGCGCCGTCGTCACTTCGTTCCATAACACGCCCGACTTCATGACGTTGCGCTTTTCCATCGAGGTAACCTTGTTGCGCCGCTTGCGCGCCAGCTCGAAGGCGACGCGATCGATGCGCTCGATCTCGTAGGTGTCGTAGACCTGCGTGTCGATCGCGCGCTTCTGGCCGTTGCCGAGATCGGTGATGGTCTTGGGCTCGCCGAAATAAACGCCGCCGGTCAATTCGCGTAAGATTATGATGTCGAGGCCCTCGACCACCTCGCGTTTGAGCGAGGAGGATTCCGCGAGCGCCGGATAGACGATGGCCGGGCGCACGTTGGCGTAAAGGTCGAGATCCTTGCGCAGCCGCAGCAGGCCCGGCTTCCGGCCGCCCGTCAAAGGGCACCTTGTCCCATTTCGGCCCGCCCACCGCACCGAAGATGATGGCGTCGGCGGCTTTGGCCTTTTCCACGGTGGCATCGGTGACGGCAACCCCGTGCGCGTCGTAGCAGCAGCCGCCGACCAGCGCCTCCTCGGTGACGAACTTGTCGGGACCCTTTTTGTTAAAGAAATCGATGACGCGTTTGGCCTGCGCCATCACTTCCGGGCCGATGCCGTCGCCGGGAAGCAGCAGGAGATTGTGGGTCGCCATTGGATACGCCTCGCCGTTACCGAACTCGCGCGGAGTGCTAAAGGGCCGCGCCGCACTTGGCAAGGCGCGGCGGGCCTGGACGCCAGTGCGCGAAGCCGCGAGACTGACGCCAATCCGGGCAGTCGAAAAAACCGGACAGGGAGGTGATCCATGACTCATGCTATCGCGAAGCTATTGTGTGCAGCTTTGTTGGTCGCGGCGCTGCCGGCTGCGGCGCAGGCGGCCGAACTCGATCCCAAAGCCGTCGTCTATCAGCTGCCGGACCAGATCAAATGGGGCCCGGTGAACCCGGCCGGCGCGCAACAGGCCGTGCTGTTCGGTGATCCGACCAAGCCCGGCCTGTATGGCGTGTTGACCAAATGGACGGCGGGCAACCATTTCAGCAAGCCGCATTTCCATCCGCACGACCGCTTCATCACGGTGACCTCGGGAACCTGGTGGGTCGGCAGCGGCCCGAATTGGGATCCGGCTAACACCAGCGCGCCGATGCCGGCCGGCTCCTTCGTCACCCATTTCGGCAAGCAGGTGCACTGGGACGGCGCCAAGGACGTTGACGCGGTTCTGCTGATCGTCGGTGAAGGCCCGGCGACCGCGACGCCGTTCGTCAGTGCGAGCCAGATAAAGTAACGCTACAGTCCCGAGAACCAGTTGTAGCCCTGGTTCTCCCAATAGCCGCCGTGGTCGGTGTTGGTCACTTCCATGGCCACCACGTATTTCGGGTTCTTGAAGCCGAGTTTGGTGGGCATGCGGATCTTCATCGGGAAGCCGTAGGCGCGCGGCAAAATCTTGTGATCGAACTTGAACGACATCTGCGTCTGCGGATGCAGCGCGGTCGGCATGTCGATGGTGTTGGTGTAGCCCTCGGCGCATTTGAACCAGATGTATTTGGCGCGGGTGTCGGCGCCGATGCGCGTGAGAAAATCCGACAGCACCGCGCCCTGCCAAGAACCGATGGCGCTCCAGCCCTCGACGCAGATGTGGCGCGTGATCTGCGAGACCTCGGGCAGCGCGCGCAATTCGGCGAGCGTCCAGGGTTTCTTGTTCTCGACCAGGCCTGAGACTTCGAGCTTGTAGGTCGCCGGATCGACCATCGGAGCCTCGTCCTCGTCGTAATAGGCGTTGAACGGGAACGGCCGCTTGATCGCGCTCTCCGAGAACGTCGGCGCCAGTTTGGTGCGGCTGAACAACGCGGCCTGGGCACCGTCGTTGAATTCGGAAATCTTGCGCAGCACGCCTTCTGCGGTGTCGCCGTCGATGATGTCGCAGCCGGTCAAGAAGGTGAGTGCGCCGAGGCTCGCCGCGCCGCGCAGGAAACCGCGCCGCGCCGGATTGGGCATCAGTTTGGCGGCATCTTTGATCAAGAGCTTCGGATCGACGCCGGGGATGATTTTGCGCTGGCGCATTTTTTTACTTCCCTGCGATCATAGCGCGCAGGCTTTTGGGCACCAGTAACGCCAACAGCACATGCACGCAGAGAAAGCCGACGATCGCCGCCATGGCGAGGAAATGCACATAGCGGGCAAAATCATAGCCGCCGAACAGCGTTGTTAATTCCTGGAACTGCACCGGTTTCCAGATCGAGAGCCCCGACAGCACGATCAGTATGCCGGTGAGGATCACGCCGGCGTAAAGCACCTTCTGCACCGCGTTGTAATGCGAGAGGTCGTCATGCGCGAGCTTGAAGGTAAGCGCCGCCTTGGCGTCGGCGATGACCTCGGACGGATAGATCGGCAGCAGCTTGCGCCGGAAGCGGCCGGTGGCGAGCCCGAGCGTCACATAGACGATGCCGTTGACTACCAAGAGCCACATGGCGGCGAAATGCCAGAGCAACGCGCCGCCCAGCCAGTTGCCGAGCGCGATGTGCTTGGAAAATTCGAAATTCAACAGCGGCGAGGCGTTGTAGATCTGCCAGCCGGAACCGATCATCACCAGGATCGCCAGTGCGTTGACCCAATGGCTCACGCGCACCCAGCCGGGGTGGACCACCTTATCCGCGCCGGCATGCCTGCCGCCAATCGCCAATTCCGCGCTCATAGCTTTCGCTTTTCACCCATTCTACATGCCGGTCTTTATCTGCTTTTCGCGCTCGGTCGTGTAGTAGTCTTCCTGGATCGTATTATTCTTCACGGTCGGCGTGTCCTGATCGCGCTTCTTCAACCGCGCCGCCTTCACCTTGGCCTTGTGATTGAGTTTGCCGATTTTTTCGGGCTTCGTCACGCGGTCCTTGCTGGCGCCCTCGGCGAATGCACTCACCATGCAGGCGCCGGCCACGATCGCGGTGGCCAGCAAGACCGAAAACAGAGCCTTTTTCATCGCACGCCTCCACACCGGACCGACGACTGCCTGCGGCGGCAAGGCAGTCCGTGCTCGAATGAGGATACGGTCCGGCCGGGCCCGCGGATACACGAGCCCGGCCGCGGACCTTCCGCCTATTTCTTCATGCCGTCGCCGGACATCTTGTCCTTGTCCATGCCGTCGTCTTTCTTCATCGTATCCTTGGTCATGGTGTCTTTCTTCATGCCGTCGTCCTTTTTCATCGTATCCTTTGACATGGTGTCCTTCTTCATGCCGTCGTCTTTCTTCATGTCGTCCGCGCCGAGCGCCGGGGCCATGGCAAATCCGGCGGTAATGGCGGTGGTGAGTACCGCCGAAAACAGGGTCTTTCTCATTTTGTGTCCTCCAGAGGAATGAACTTGGCACTTCATCCGCTAACACAGGCGCCAAACACGTCCTCATCAGTTTCCCGTTGTCCAAACCTAGCGTTTGGCTCACGGTTTTGTGAAAATGGCCAAGCCGGGCCGGATGAAGGAGCTTTGTTGTGAGCCAATCGCCCTCCGCTAAGACCAATCCAGGCAATTTTTTCGAGGACTTCAGCCTCGGGCAGAAAATTCGTCATGCCACGCCGCGCACCATCACCGTGGGCGATGTGGCGGTTTATAACGGGCTGTTCGGGCCGCGCTTTGCCGTGCAGTCGTCCGACGGCTTCGCTGCCAAGATCGGCTACCCGCGCGCGCCGGTCGACGATCTGTTGGTTTTCCACGTGGTGTTCGGCAAGACCGTGCCGGACGTTTCGCTCAACGCGGTGGCCAATCTCGGCTATGCCGATTGCCATTTCTTGAAACCCGTCTACCCCGGCGACACGCTCAATTCGGTGTCGGAAGTGATCGGGCTGAAGGAAAATTCAAACCACAAGACCGGCATCGTCTACGTGCGCTCGCGCGGCTTCAATCAGAACGGCGACACCGTGCTCGATTACGCTCGCTGGGTGATGGTGCGCAAACGCGACGAGGCGGCGCCCGCGCCGGATGAAAAAGTGCCCGAGCTGGCCAAGAGCGTGGAGCCGGATTTGCTCGGCAACGGCTGTCCGATCATCAATGCGGCAGCCTACGACAACGTATTGGCCGGCAGCCTGCACCGCTTCGGCGACTACAAAGCGGGCGAGAAAATCGACCACGTCGACGGCATCACGGTCGAGGACGCCGAGCACATGACCGCGACACGGCTTTACCAGAACACCGCGCGCATTCATTTCAACCATTTCGCCGAGAGCAAAGGCCGCTTCGGCCGCCGGCTGATCTACGGCGGCCACGCCATCTCGCTCGCGCGCGCGCTCTCATTCAACGGGTTCGGCAATGCGTTCCATGTGGCGGGGATCAACGGCGGGCGGCACGTGGCGCCGCTGTTCGCCGGGCTCACTGTGTTCGCCTGGTCCGAGGTGCTGGCCACCGCCGAATTGCACGGCCGCGCCGACGTCGGCGCGCTGCGCCTGCGCACCGTCGCCACCAAGGATCGGCCCTGCGCCGATTTCCCGTACAAGAACGGCGACGAGTACGATCCGGCGGTGATCCTCGATCTGGATTACTGGGTGCTGATCCCGCGCTAAGCGCTCGCGCGCAAATGATCGACCAGCTGGCGTGCGTAAGGCGGCAGCGTGTCGATGTCGCGCACGCAGATCGACAATTCGCGCAAGGCCCAAGGGTCGGTGAGGCGGACCGACGAAATCGCCATGTTGCGTTCAGTCCGCTTGACTGTCGTCTCCGGCACGATACCGACGCCGACATTGGCTTCGACCAGCCGGCAGATGGCGTCGAAACTGCGTAGCTGGACGCGCAGCCGCAACGGCCGGCCGATGCGGTTTGCCTTGTCGGCAAGGAAACGCTGGATCGCGCTGGCGCGGTCGAGGCCGACCATGTCGTATTCGAGCACTTCCGCAAACCCGATGCGCGAGCGGCTGGCGAGCGCATGGCACTTTGCCACCACCAGCACGAAGCGGTCACTGCGGAACGGAAACGTGTGCAGGCTGCCGTGATCGACGGTGCCGGCGACGATGCCGATATCGGCGGCGCCTTCCGCCATCAGGCCGACGATCTCGTCGGACAGCCGCTCCTCGAGGTCGACGCTGATGTCGGGATAGGCCATCAAAAACGAGCTCAGCGTCTCGGGGAGGAATTCGGTGAGCGCGTTGGTGTTGGAGAGCACCCGCACCTGGCCGGCGAGCCCGCGCGCATAAGGCGTCAGGTCCTCCTGCAAGCGTTCGGTCTGCGCCAGAATTCCGCGCGCGTGCTGCAACAAGGTGCGCCCGGCCGGCGTCGGCGCCACGCCCTGACGGCCGCGCACTAGTAACGCAGTACCGAACGCCAGCTCCATCTTGCGGATGCGGGTCGACGCGGCGGCCAACGCCAGGTTGGAGCGCGCCGCGCCATGCGTGATGCTGCCCGCCTCGACGATGTGGCGGAACAGGTTGAGATCCGTGAAGTCGAAGCGCATCGATGGCTACCTTCTTATTTTGCGAAGGCAGGCTACGTAAAACACGTATTGCTGCAGAACAATTAGAGGCGCAAGCTTCGTAAATGATTAAGTAGCTGGTTTTGGTGGCCGGTTCAAGCCGAAAGGCATCTGCCGGCGACCAACGCCGAAGCAAGCGCTCCGCGGTTGCACGGAATTTAGCCGAGGCGGTGGAGCGTTGATTTCTATCAATGGCCGTTGCGAGGTTGGCCGATAGTGGTTACGACCGCTCACGATCGTCGGCGCGATCAACCAGCAAGTCTTGAGCGTTCTGGAGAATGACGATGTCCGAGCTTGAGGCCGGTTCCACGGCAGGACCGCAGCGGTCCCGTCCGCTCTCTCCGCACCTGCAAGTCTACCGCCTGATGTTGACCTTCGTGATGTCGGGCTTTCACCGCATCAGCGGCGCGGTCTTGTATTTCGGCATGCTGCTGATCGCCTGGTGGCTGATCGCGGCTGCGTCCGGCCCCAACGCCTACGGCTATTTCGAATGGTTCATGGGCAGCCTGATCGGGCGGCTGGTGCTGTTCGGCTACACTTGGGCCTTGCTGCACCACATGCTCGGCGGCATCCGCCACCTGATCTGGGACCTCGGCCGCGGCTTCGAGCCGGACGAGCGCGAATTCCTGGCGCTGGCTACCATCGTCGGCTCGGTCTCGCTCACGCTCGTCGTCTGGGTGGTCGGCTATCTCACGATGGGAGGCCCGCGATGAAGGGAAATCAAATGCGCACGCCGATGCGCCGCGTGCGCGGGCTCGGCGCGGCCCATGCCGGCACGCAGGCTTTCTGGCATCAGCGCATAACCTCGGTCGCCGGCGTTCCGCTCTGCATCGCGCTGATCATGATCGTCATCGCGCTGCTCGGACGCAGCCACGCGGCGGTCGTGCAAATTCTCGGGTCGCCGCTGGTGGCGATCGTGATGCTGCTGTTCATCGTCAACACCGTTTATCACATGTGGATTGGCATGCAGGAGATCATCGTCGATTACGTGCACGAGGAAAAGCTCAAGCTCGCAACCTTGCTGGGCAACACGTTCTTCTGCTTTGCCATCGCCTTGGCCTCGGCCTTCGCGATCCTCAAACTCTCGTTCGGAGTCTAGCGTCATGGCAACGAACGGAAAATCCAATGGCGCGCCCGCGCTCGGCGCCAAAGCCTACCCGATCGAGGATCACAGCTTCGACGTGGTGGTGATCGGCGCCGGCGGCTCCGGCTTGCGCGCGGTGGTCGGCTGCGGCGAAGCCGGCCTGCGCACCGCCTGCATCACCAAAGTGTTCCCGACCCGCTCGCACACCGTTTCCGCGCAAGGCGGCATCGCCGCCGCGCTCGGCAATATGGGTGAGGACGATTGGCGCTGGCACATGTACGACACCGTCAAGGGCGCCGACTGGCTCGGCGACCAGGACGCTATCGAATATCTCTGCCGCAACGCGCCGGCCGCGGTTTACGAACTTGAGCACTGGGGCCTGCCATTCTCGCGCCGGGAAGACGGCAAGATCTATCAGCGCCCGTTCGGCGGCATGACGACGCATTACGGCAAGGGCACCGCGCAGCGCACCTGCGCCGCCGCCGACCGCACCGGCCACGCCATGCTGCACACCATGTACGGCCAGGCGCTGCGCCACGCGGCCGAGTTCTATATCGAATATTTCGCCATCGACCTGATCATGGACGACGAGGGCCGCTGTCGCGGCGTGGTCGCACTCAATCTCGACGACGGCACCATCCATCGCTTCAGCGCCAACATGGTCATCGTCGCCACCGGCGGCTACGGGCGCACTTATTTCTCCTGCACCTCGGCGCATATCTGCACCGGGGATGGCAATGCGATGGTTCTGCGCGCCGGCCTGCCGCTGCAGGACATGGAATTCGTCCAGTTCCACCCGACCGGAATTTACGGTGCCGGCTGCCTGATCACCGAAGGCTCGCGTGGCGAAGGCGGTTATCTGGTCAATTCCGAGGGCGAGCGCTTCATGGAGCGCTACGCGCCGTCGGCCAAGGATCTCGCCTCGCGCGACGTGGTGTCGCGCTCGATGACCATCGAAATCCGCGAAGGCCGCGGCGTCGGCAAGGACAAGGACCACATTTTCCTGCACCTCGATCATCTCGATCCCAAGGTGCTGCATGAGCGGCTGCCGGGGATCGCGGAGCTGGCGCGTATATTCTCGGGCGTCGATATCACCCGCGAGCCGATCCCGGTGCTGCCGACCGCGCATTACAACATGGGCGGCATTCCCACCAACTTCCACGGCGAGGCCTTGACCAAGAAGAACGGCAATGCCGATAGCGTGATTCCCGGCCTGATGGCGCTGGGCGAGGCGGCTTGCGTATCGGTGCACGGCGCCAACCGGCTCGGCTCCAATTCCCTGATCGATCTGGTGGTGTTCGGACGCGCCGCGGCGCTGCGCTGCGCCGAGCTGGTTACGCCCGGCGACAAGCAGCCGGAATTGCCGAAGGATTCCACCGATTACGCATTGTCGCGACTCGACAAGTTCCGCAACGCCGCCGGCGGCACGCGCACCGCACAACTGCGGCTCAAGATGCAGAAGGTGATGCAGACCAATTGCGCGGTGTTCCGCACCGGCGAGGTGCTGGACGAGGGTCACAAGCTGATCCACGACGTGCATGCCGGTATGGCCGACATCCAGGTCTCTGACCGTTCGTTGATCTGGAATTCCGATCTGATCGAGACGCTCGAACTCGACAACCTGATGGCGCAGGCCGTCGTCACCATGGATTCGGCGCGCAACCGCACCGAAAGCCGCGGCGCACATGCGCGCGAAGACTTCCCCGCGCGCGATGACAAGAACTGGATGAAGCACACGTTGGCCTGGATGGACGACAAAGGCAACGTGAAACTCGACGATCGCCCGGTACATGCCTTCACGCTTACCAACGACATCGCCTATATCGAACCCAAAGCCCGCGTCTACTGACGTGGAAAGCATCTAACCGAACCAACCGCGGATCGCCGACATGGTCGAATTCACGCTGCCGAAAAATTCCAAGATTACCCAGGGCAAGACCTGGCCGCACGCGCCTGCCGGCGCGAACGAGACCGAGTTCCACATCTACCGCTGGAACCCTGACGATGGGGCCAATCCGAGCGTCGACACCTATTACGTCGATCGCGGCGACTGCGGGCCGATGGTTCTCGACGCGCTGATCTGGATCAAGAACAACATCGACCCGACGCTCACCTTCCGCCGCTCCTGCCGCGAGGGTGTGTGCGGTTCCTGCGCCATGAACATCGACGGCACCAATACGCTCGCCTGCACCAAGGCGATCGACGAAAACAAGGCGCCGGTTCGCATCTATCCGCTGCCGCACCAGCCGGTGGTGAAGGACCTGGTGCCCGACCTCAATAATTTCTACGCGCAATACGCCTCGATCGAACCGTGGCTGCACACCACGACGCCGACGCCCGAGAAGGAATGGGTGCAGAGCCACGAGGATCGCGCCAAGCTCGACGGCATGTACGAATGCATCCTGTGTGCCTGCTGCTCGACCTCGTGCCCGAGCTACTGGTGGAATTCGGACCGTTATCTCGGCCCGGCGGCGCTGCTGCAGGCCAACCGCTGGGTTCAGGACTCACGCGACGAAGCAACCGGCGAGCGGCTCGACAATCTCGAGGACCCGTTCCGGCTTTATCGCTGCCACACCATCATGAACTGCTCGAAGGCCTGCCCGAAGGGCCTCAACCCGGCGAAGGAAATCGCCGTGTTGAAGAAAGCAATGGTCGATCGGCAGGTCTAAATCTCGAAACTGGATTGCGTGCGCGGCAGGCGCTAGCCTTGCCCCATGCACGAGCCCGCGCTCAACTTCTCCGGCGTCACGCTGTCACCGCAAAAAGAAACGGTGCGCGTGTTCTACAAGGAGCTGTGGGACCACGCCGATAAGAGCCTGATCCCGCAAATCTTCCACCAAGGCTTCACCTTCCGCGGCTCACTCGGGCCCACCCTCGTCGGCCATGATGCATTCGCCGGTTATGTCGACTGGGTGACCGGCGCGCTCGGCCAATACACCACCGACATCCTGGCGCTGATCGAGGAAGACAACCGCGTCAGCGGCAAGATGCGGTTCCACGGCTTCCACCGCAGGGAGCTTTTCGGCGTCGCGCCATCAGGCCGCCACGTATGGTGGACCGGCATGCCGATCTTTACCTTCGAGGGATCCAAAGTGCGCGACCTCTACGCGCTCGGCGATATTTACGGCCTGATCGAGCGGCTGAAGGGCTAGCCTATTCGCACTTGGCCGCCTGACAGAGCTTTTCCAGCTCGGGGAACGGCTTATAGACGGCGTTGCCGCACTGCTGCGGGCTCGTCTCGATCAACTGGTTGAGATGGCCGCCGTAAAAATAAGCGACGCGGTCGGTGCTGCCTTGGTAACGGCGGTATTCATCGCGCGCATTGTAGCGGACGCAGGCCGTGTAGCGCTGATCCTTGCCGACCGGACTCAACACGGGATCGGAAATAAAGGCGTCGCGTATATTGGTCGGATCGGACAACGTGCGTGACAGGGTGGTGAGAATTTCCTGCTGGTATTGGGCGGGAAATATATTCGGATCGACCGGCACGTCCTTGGTGCCGGTGCAAGCCGCGAGCGCGCCGGCGAGGATCGCGATCGCAAACCGGTTCACGGTTGGCCGGCTCACGCGCGCCTCCGCTCAGTCGAGCTTGAGCTTCTTGCGCCGCTGGCCGAGCGTGCGCAGCCGTAAGGCGTTGAGCTTGATGAAGCCCTCGGCGTCGCGGTGATCGTAAGCGACCGCGCCTTCCTCGAAAGTCACCAGCTCCTGATCGTAGAGCGAATATTTGCTCTCGCGCCCGACCACGATGGCGTTGCCCTTGTAGACCTTGAGCCGCACGCGGCCGGAGACGAACTCCTGCGATTTGTCGATCGCCGCCTGCAGCATCTCGCGCTCGGGCGCAAACCAGAAGCCATAATAGACGAGCTCGGCGTATTTCGGCATCAGCTCGTCCTTGAGATGGGCGGCGCCGCGGTCGAGCGTAATACTTTCGATGCCGCGATGGGCGGCGAGCAGGATGGTGCCGCCCGGCGTCTCGTACATGCCACGCGACTTCATGCCGACGAAGCGATTCTCGACGAGGTCGAGCCGGCCGATACCGTTGACCTTGCCTAATTCGTTGAGCTTGGTCAGCAGGCTCGCCGGCGACAATTTCTTGCCGTCGATCGCGACCGCATCGCCGCGCTCGAAATCGACGGTGATGTAAGTGGCCTTGTCCGGCGCCTTTTCCGGATCGATGGTGCGCGAATAAACGTAGTCGGGCACTTCCTGCGCCGGGTCCTCCAGCACTTTGCCTTCCGAGGATGCGTGCAGCAAATTGGCGTCGACCGAGAACGGCGCCTCGCCGCGCTTGTCCTTGGCGATCGGGATCTGGTGCTTTTCGGCGAACTCGATCAGCTTCGTCCGCGAGGTCAAATCCCATTCCCGCCAGGGTGCGATCACGGTCACGTCCGGCTTGAGCGCATAGTAAGTGAGCTCGAAACGCACTTGGTCGTTGCCTTTGCCGGTCGCGCCATGCGCCACCGCGTCGGCGCCGACCTTCTCCGCGATTTCGATTTGCTTCTTGGCGATCAGCGGCCGCGCGATCGAGGTACCGAGCAAATATTGCCCTTCGTATAGCGCGTTCGCCCGGAACATCGGGAATACGTAATCGCGCACGAATTCCTCGCGCAGGTCCTCGACGAAGATGTTCTTCGGCTTGATGCCGAGCAGCAGTGCCTTCTCGCGCGCCAGTGCGAGCTCCTCGCCTTGGCCGAGATCGGCAGTAAACGTCACCACCTCGCAGCCATAGGTGGTCTGCAGCCATTTCAGGATGATCGAAGTGTCGAGCCCGCCCGAATAGGCGAGCACGACCTTCTTGATATCGGCCTTTGCCATGCGATGCCGGTCTCTGCGCCTGACCGTCCTTAAACCATTGAAAGCGCGGGGACTATAGGCGGAATGCCCGCGCGCGCAAGGCGAGCCTATTTGGTTACGTCCTCATAGACGTCCATATCCGCGCTGCCTTGCAGCATGGCGCGCCAGCCCTGCAGGAAGGTGCGAACCATCGGGTCGCTCGCCACCTTGTGGCGGTTAAGCTCGAGGGCGGCATGCGGCGCATATTCGATTTCAATCAGCATCTGGGCGCGGTCGTCGACATTCTGCAGCACGCGGAAGCCGGTGCCGCCGATCGTGCGGTAGAACGGCGCCGCGCTACGGATGAGCGAGAGCGCCTGCCCGGGGTCGCCGACGGCCCGCATCTTGATGTGCAACACCCGTTTGAGGTTTTCCGCAGGTTTAGCCATAGGCCCCTCCAAACACGAATCGGCGCAATTCTAGCATCGCGCGGGCCGGCGCTGTCACGGAAGCGTAACATTCGAATTTGGTTTACCGCCGCCTGACGATCATCGTAAGGCCGTCGCGCGGCCCCGCTCGGAAGGGCAAATAAGCGAAGCGGCGGCGTCAGAGTTCGGTTTTTCGCTTGCGCAGCAATCCGACAATAAAATCGTGGCCGGGCCTGGCGAGGCGTTCGATGGCGCGCTCGACGCCGTCGTCGGAAAGCCGCGTGCGCGGCCAGCGGTAGATCAGGCCGTGCACCATCCAGATGATAAGGAACGTGAACACGCCGGCAAACACGGTGTCGGTGAAGAAATGCCCGCCCATCACGATGCGCAACGCCGCCATGCCGGTACCCAGCGCCAGCGCCGCGCCATAGGCGAGCGCCCGCCAGGGCGGCGGCACCAGCGCCGCCGGCGCGATGGTCCAGAACGCACCGGCAACGTCGCCAGACACGAACGAACAGTTTTTCTCACACTCGCCGCGCGGATCCCACCAGGCGACGAAACGATCGGTGCCGCCGAATAGTGTCACATCGATCGGCCGCGGACGGGCCCAGTGATCCTTGAGCGTGACGTTGACCAGAAGGCCGGGACCGAGCGCGATGGTCGCCATCAAGAATACGATGGCGCGGCCCGACAGCAACAGCCGCCGGCGAGGCAACAGCAATTTGAGCACCAGCGCCGCCACGACAGCGATGATGATCGCGGTCCCCACCCATAGTCCCATGTCGCGGGCGAGCAGGTAACGTAAATCGACATGCGCCGAGAAATGTGTGCCCCCTATAATCATCGCGGAGAACGGCGCGGAGATCATCAGATCGAGCTGCGGAAACCGCCCAAACAGCACGCCGACCGCGGCGGCGATGACAAGCGCAATTATCAGTCCGGCACGATTCATGGCGTTTTCCGCAGGGGCGGCCTGCGGTCTAGCCGAGCGCGGCGGCGAAGGGAAGTCAGCGTCCGCGCCAGCGGCCGGCATTGCGGCCGGCGATCAGCCAATAGGTGAAACCGAATACCACGCCGACCGCGGCGGCGATCTCGGCCTCGCGCGAAATCGGCGGCGGCGGATGGTCGATCGATTCCTCGTATGTGCCGCCGAGGCCCGCGCTGTAATAGCCGAGCAGCAGGATGGCCGCGCCGGCCGCCGCCTGGATTGCGAGCGAGCGTATGGAAAACGCTTCCGACAGAACGACGGCGATCAAAATCGGCAGGAAACCGACTAGGACGGTCACGCCGGAAGCGAATGCCGCGGTGCCCCAGAAAAACGCGTGCTCGACCGGATCGGCGCCGACCATGTGCAATTCGGCGCCGAACAGCGCGACGGCGGCGGCGATGCCGCCGGCGATCGTCGCCAAAAACAGCGCGAACAGGATGACGATGATGCGGCCGAGGAGCGCCACGGGTCAGTCCGTCATCGCCATCGCGCGCAGCGCCATGCGCTCGCGCGCGGAAAGCTTTTCCGTCGCACTCTTGAGCTGACCGCAGGCGGCGAGAATGTCGCGCCCGCGCGGCGTGCGTACCGGCGAAGCATAGCCGGCGTCGAACACGACTTGCGAAAACTTCTCGATCTGCTCCCAGTCCGAGCATTCGTATTTGCTGCCCGGCCAGGGATTGAACGGAATGAGATTGATCTTGGCCGGGATGCCCTTCAACAGCCGCACCAGCGCCTTGGCGTCGTCGATCGAATCGTTGACGCCCTTGAGCATCACGTATTCGAAGGTGATGCGCTTGGCATTGGAGACGCCGGGATAATTGCGACAGGCTTCCAGCAATTGCGCGATTCCGTATTTGCGGTTGAGCGGCACCAGTTCGTTGCGCAACTCGTCGCGCACCGCGTGCAGCGACACCGCCAGCATGCAGCCGATCTCCGCGCCGGCGCGTTCGATATTCGGCACGACGCCCGAGGTCGAGAGCGTGATGCGGCGCTTGGAGATGGCGATGCCGTCGCCGTCGGCGACGATCAAGAGCGCGTCGCGCACGGCGTCGAGATTGTAGAGCGGTTCGCCCATGCCCATCATCACGATGTTGGTGATGCAGCGATCGCCGGTCGGAATGACGCCGTCGGTCGGCCGCGCGGCACTGAACTCGGGCTCGCCCGAGTTCAGATTCGATTTGTGCAAGTCGGGCGAGCCCGACTTGCGTTGCCAGTCTCCCAAGCGGTCGCGCGCCATCATCACCTGGCCGACGATCTCGTCGGCCGCGAGGTTGCGCACCAGGCGCTGCGTGCCGGTGTGGCAGAACGAACAATTGAGCGTGCAGCCGACCTGGCTGGAGACGCAGAGCGTGCCGCGGTCGGTGTCGGGAATGTAGACGCACTCGACTTCATGCGGGCGCTCACCTTGCGTCTCGCCAGGCAGCCGCAGCAGCCATTTGCGCGTGCCGTCGATCGAAATTTGCTCGGCCACCACTTCGGGCCGGTCGAGCGTGAAGCGCTCGGCGAGCGTCGCGCGCAAATCCTTCGAGACGCTGGTCATGGCGTCGAACGAAGTCAGCCCGCGGAAATAGATCCAGTGCCAGAGTTGCTGCACGCGCATCTTGCGCTGGCCTTCCGGCACGCCGATGGCGCCCAGGAGCGCGCCGAGCTGCGCGCGCGTGAGACCGACCAGCGAGGGCTTCTCCGGCGCGACGTAATGCTCGAGCGGCGTTTTTTCGATTGCTATCGTATCAGCGATGCTCATTGCAGTCCTTCGCCTCATCCTGACGAGCCGCGCAAAACGCGGCGTCTCGAAGGATGAGGTCGGTCATTGGGCCTCGTGGTTCGAGACGCGCCGCTTTGCGGCGCTCCTCACCATGAGGATTGAGGCTTCCGTGCTATTTGCACTCCTGCGCCACCTTGTCGAGCGCTTGGTCAAGACCTTTGAGCGAATAGGTGTCGGTGGTTTTGGTGCCGTGGGTGGAGACGCTCTTGACCACCAGGTCGGCGCCCTTGCGCATGGTCTCGACCATTTGCGCTTCCTCGGCGGCGTTTTTCACCCAGGCGCCGTCGTTCTGAGTGTACATCACGTAGCTCGCCGAGCCGACGGTGGCGGTGGCATCGACGCCGGGCTTCTGCGGATAGCCGACGATCATCGACACTTCGTTTCTCACCTTCTCGGCCGGCCGCGTCGAGACGAAGGCATAGGACGGATCGCGTTTGCGCCCGGCCGGCTCGGTCTCGGCCTTGGCCGGTTTGGCGAGCGCGAAGCAGACCTTCTTGCCGCCGGGCGAGGCCGTATAGGCGCCCCAGTCGCCGAACTGGCCGAGCAGCACCGCCTGCTCGGTGGGCTCGGGCGTGGCCGGCTTCTTCGGGGCTTGCGGCTTCGGGGCCTGCGCATAGGCGGCCGTGCCGCAAGCAAGCGCGGCGGCGATGAGCAACGCAATCGTGGGGCTTTGCCAAAACGTCTTCGTCATCGGGCCCTACCGGTTGAAGTGAATGACGGCACTCAAGCCGCCCCCCTAAAGTACAGCTGGATATTAGCCCATTAGGGGCGAATATCGGCAAGCAAAAGGCAGCATTCAGTCGCCCCCGCGAAACTATAGGCCGAAACCCGACACCGCCAAACCTGCCGGCGGCGGTGCTAGATTTTTTGCCCCCCAGGTGAGACCACCGAGCCGCCATGAAAGCCCTGCTCTGCACCCGTTACGGCACCGCCGACGACCTTGAACTTAGCGACATCGCCGACCCTGTGCCCAAGCCGGGCGAAGCGGTGGTGCGCGTCAAGGCGGCGGCGCTCAACTTCTTCGACACGCTGATCATCGCCGGCAAATATCAGCACAAGCCGGCCTTCCCGTTCTCGCCCGCCGCCGAGTTTGCCGGCCAAGTCGAAAGCATCGGGGACGACATCACCGGTTTTGCGCCTGGCGACCACGTCATCGGCAATATCGGCTGGGGCGCCGCGCGCGAGAAGGTCGCGGTCGCGGCGAATCAACTCGTCGCCATGCCGGCCGGTCTCGATTTCGACCGCGCCGCCGGCCTCACCGTCACCTACGGCACCACGATGCATGCGCTCAACGACCGCGCCAAGCTGAAAGCCGGCGAGACGCTGGCCGTGCTGGGCGCCGCCGGCGGCACTGGCCTCGCCGCGGTCGAGATCGGCAAGCTGATGGGCGCACGCGTCATCGCCTGCGCTTCCTCCGACGACAAAATCGCCTTTGCAAGGCAGCACGGCGCCGACGACGGCGTGAATTACGCATCAGCCGATCTCAAGGAGGCGCTGCGCGCGCTCACCGGCGGGAAGGGCGTCGATGTGGTCTACGATCCGATCGGCGGGGCGCAGGGCGAAACCGCGTTGCGCGGCATGGATTGGGGCGGGCGCTACTTGATAATCGGCTTTGCCGCCGGCGATATGCCGAAGCTGCCGCTCAATCTGGTGCTACTGCGCAGCTATGACGTGCTCGGCGTCTATTGGGGGGCTTGGACGCAGCGCGATCCGCAAGGCCACCGCACCAACATGACGAAGATTCTCGACTGGTGCGCGCAGGGCAAGCTGTCGTCGCATGTGCACGCGGTCTATCCGCTGGCGGAAGCGCCGGCCGCGCTCAAAGCTATCGCCGCGCGTCAGGTGATGGGCAAGGCGATCCTGCGGCCCTAAAGATTTCCCAAGGCGTCGCGCGCCGCCTGGCGGTGCACCGGGGTGATGTGGCCGGCGACCAAGTTGATCGCGATTGCCAGCACGGCCGCGTCGTCGGTGAAACCGATCACCGGCAACATGTCCGGGATGGCATCGAACGGCGAAACGAAATAGACGATCGCCGCGATCAGCGTCGCCTTCACCGGCAGCGGTGTGGCGCGGTCGAAGGCGCAGTAATAGGCCGCCAGCAAATCTTCGGCGAAAGGAATTTGCGCGGCGACGCGCCCCAGCTTGCGCCAGAAGTCGCGGCGCAACGCGCTGTCGTCATCCTCGTCGCGGCGCCAGAATGCGGTGCGGGCAAATGCCATGGCAATAATGTGGGCGGCCAAAACGGCCGCCGCAAGGGGACTAGCCTGCGCGCGCAATAAGCCGCTGGATGATGCCGCCGGCCGCCCGCGGGACCGTTGCCTCGAACAAAATCTCCTGTGCGGCCAAGGCGTGGCGCACATGATCGCCCACGTAGGCCGTGAACAGCCGGCCGTCCTTTTCGCGGTGATCGGCGTTTTCCGTGATGCGGAAGCTCAGATAGATCACGCCGCCCGGCTTGAGGATTTCCAGCATTCGGGCAACCGCGGGGGCGATTTCCGCGCGCGGCAAATGCATGATCACGGTCTCGCAGACCACATTGTCGAAATTCCGCGCCGGAACGCCGCTCATGTCGGGCAGCGCGGCCTTTTCGAATTCGATGTGCGGAAAACGGGCGCGAGCGAGCGCCAGCAGTCCATCCGAGAGGTCATAGCCGATGGCCGGATAGCCGTTGGCCGTAAGCCAGGCCGCATCCCGTCCGCTGCCCGAACCGATATCGGCGGTGAGGCCGGGGCGGAAAAATCTCCGGAACAGCGCGTACATGTCGGCGGGTTCTTGTTCGCCGAGCCAGCGCCGCACAAAGGCCGGCGCATCGGTGTCGTAAGCGGCGAGCGTTGCGCGATCCATGTTCAGCCGGCGAGCCTGTCCATCGCCTCGGCGAGCTTGACGTCGAGCTCAGTGACGCCGCCGGCGTCGTGGGTCGAGAGCGTCACCTCCACCGTCTTGTAGACATTGAACCATTCCGGATGGTGATCCATCTTTTCCGCCACCAGCGCCGCCCTGGTCATGAAACCGAAGGCCTGGTTGAAATCCTTGAACACGAATTTCTTGGCGATGGCGTCGCGGCCGGCCACTTCGGACCAGCCGGCAAGCTTGCCCAAGGCGGCCTTGCGGGCTTCCGCGGTCAGTTTTTGCGCCATGACGGCCCTCCCCGGTTAATGCCGCGACCCTCGCAAAGGGTCCGCAGCGATACTACCTCATAGGCGTTGGCACCGACCATATGAGGCATTTCATGTCCTGGTCATTGAACATCGGCAAAGTGGCCGGCACAGTCGTGCGCGTCCACCTGACATTTCTGCTGTTTCTCGCTTGGATCTTCGCCGCCAGCTACAGCCAGGCCGGCGTCGCTACCGCCTGGAACAGCGTCATCTTCATGGTGCTGCTGTTCCTCTGCGTGTTGCTGCACGAGTTCGGTCATATTTTCACCGCGCGCTATTTCGGCGTACCGACACCCTATGTGACGCTGCTGCCGATCGGCGGCGTCGCCCAGCTCGAGCGCATCCCGGAGGAGCCCGGCCAAGAATTTCTCATCGCCATCGCCGGGCCGCTGGTGAACGTGGTGATTACCATTTTGCTGGTGGTCATCGGCGGCGCCACGTTGCAATCGAACGCCGCGGCCGGCCTCGACAATACGCAATTTTCGCTGATCGACCGGCTGGCGGCGGTGAACCTGTTCCTCGCGTTGTTCAACATGATCCCGGCCTTCCCGATGGACGGCGGCCGCGTGCTGCGCGCGCTGTTGGCAAGCCGCATGGGCTACGTGCGGGCGACCGAAGTCGCCGCCGCGATCGGCCAGTTCGTCGCTTTCGCGCTCGGCTTTATCGGCTTGATGTACAATCCTATCCTGATCTTCATAGCCATCTTCGTTTATCTTGCCGCCTCCTCGGAAGCGCACATGGTGGCGCTGCGCGCGGTATCGCGCGGCGTGCCGGTCAGCCATGCCATGGTGACGCATTTCGAGACGCTTAATCCCGATGAACATCTCGACGCGGCGGTGCAGACGCTGCTGCAAACCGGCCAGGGCGAGTTCCCGGTAGTCGATGCCGCCGGCAAGCCCATCGGCGTGCTCGGTCGCCGCGATCTCATCGCCGCTATCAAGCAGCGCGGCCCCGAAGCCCGTGTCGCCGACGCCATGATCGCGGTTATGCCGGCGGTCGGCCACCGCACCACTCTGGAGCAGGCCTTCAAGCTGTTGCAGCTAAGACAGGCGCCGGCGGTCGGCGTCATCGATGCCGCCGGCAAGCTGATCGGCCTGGTCACCGGCGAGACCATCGCCGAGATGATGATGTTGCAGGAGGCAATGCCGCGCGGCAGCCAGATCGGGCCCTGGGGCAGGCGGGCGCCGAACTAGCGGTTGCTTAGCGCCGTTTGGTGACTATATTGCGCCGCAACAGTGCGTCGCGGGCCACTTCACAGGCCCGCGCTTTGGTTTTGGGATCTAATGAACCTTCGCAACGTCGCCATCATCGCCCACGTCGACCACGGCAAGACAACGCTGGTCGACCGGCTGCTGCAGCAATCCGGCGCGTACCGCGAGAACCAGCGCGTGGTCGAACGCGCCATGGATTCCAACGACCTCGAGCGCGAGCGCGGCATCACGATCCTCGCCAAGGCCGCCTCGGTCGAGTGGAAGGGCACCCGCATCAATATCGTCGATACGCCCGGCCACGCCGATTTCGGCGGCGAGGTGGAGCGCATCCTCAACATGGTCGACGGCGCGTTGGTGCTGGTGGACGCCGCCGAAGGTCCGCTGCCACAGACCAAGTTCGTGGTGTCGAAGGCGCTCAAGATGGGGCTCAAACCCATCGTCGTCATCAACAAGGTGGACCGCTCCGACGCGAGACCGGTCGAGGTCATCAACGAAGTGTTCGACCTGTTCGCGGCGCTCGACGCCAGCGACGAGCAGCTCGATTTCCCAATCCTCTACGGCTCGGCCAAGCAGGGCTGGATGGCGACCAAACTGGACGGATCGCACGACGACGGCATGCAGCCGCTGTTCGATCTCATCCTCAGCCACGTCAAGCCGCCGGTGGTGGAACAAGGCCCGTTCCGCCTGCTCGGCACCATTCTCGAAGCCAACCCCTATCTCGGCCGTCTCGTTACCGGCCGCATCACCTCCGGTTCGGCGAAACCCAACCAGCAGGTGAAGGTGCTCGACCACGACGGCAAACTGATCGAGAGCGGCCGCATCACCAAATTGCTGGCGTTCCGCGGGCTTGAACGCGTGCCGGTGGAGGAGGCGGAAGCCGGCGATATCGTCGCCATCGCCGGGCTGCCGAACGCGACCGTGGCGATGACGATCTGCGATCCCGTCGTCGAAACGCCGATCCCGGCGCAGCCAATCGATCCGCCGACGCTCGCGATGACGTTCCGCGTCAATGACAGCCCGCTCGCCGGCACCGAGGGCACAAAGGTCACCGGCCGCATGATCCGCGACCGTCTGTTGCGTGAGGCGGAAGGCAACGTGGCCCTGCGCGTGCGCGAAAGCGACGAAAAAGATTCGATGGAAGTCGCCGGGCGCGGCGAATTGCAGCTCGGCATTTTGATCGAGACCATGCGGCGCGAGGGTTTCGAGCTGTCGGTGTCGCGGCCCAAGGTGCTGATGCGCGAGGATGAAAAGACCGGCCAGACGCTCGAACCGATCGAGGAGGTCGTCATCGACGTCGACGAAGTTCACTCCGGCATCGTCGTGCAGAAGATGGCCGAGCGCAAAGCCGAGCTGCTCGAGATGAAGCCCTCCGGTGGCCACCGCCTGCGGCTGGTGTTTCACGCGCCAACGCGCGGCCTGATCGGCTATCAGGGCGAACTGCTCACCGACACGCGCGGCACCGCCATTATGAATCGACTGTTCCACGCCTACGCGCCGCACCGCGGCCCGATCCAGGGTCGCCGCAACGGCGTGCTGATTTCTAACGACCAGGGCGATGCCGTGGCTTATGCTTTGTGGAACTTGGAAGACCGTGGCCCGATGATGATCGAGCCGGGCTGGAAGGTTTACCGCGGCATGATCGTCGGTGAGCATACCCGCGGCAACGACCTGGTCATCAACGTGCTCAAGGGCAAGCAGCTCACCAACATCAGGACGACGTCGAAAGACGAAGCGGTCCGCCTCACCCCGCCGATCCGCATGACGCTGGAAAAGGCGCTCGCCTATATCGAGGACGACGAGCTGGTCGAGGTGACGCCGAAGTCGATCCGCCTGCGCAAGAAGCTGCTCGACGAGACCGACCGCAAACGGGAAGACCGCGCGCGCGCGGCCGCTGCCGCTGCCGAAGCGGTGTGAGGCCGGCCGGGCGCCGAAGCTGTCCTAAATTGGGACGATTCGAATCAAAGAATCAAATCACCTGTTGCGGAAACGCCCAATACACAGTGCGAAAGCCGCGCGTAAACGCGGTTCGCGCCAGGTCTTGCGGCACAGCCACGATTTAGCAGCGGCCACAGCGTGTTTCCCGCCGCACTGTGGCCAGTAATCCACACCGCTAACGTTTCATTAATCATGGGGCTTGAAGGCCGCGGGGTTCGTTGCTTGTATTCCGTAATGAGTACGACCCTCATAGAGATTCGCCGCGCCAAGACCGCCGATGCGACGGACGTCGCCGCGACCCACGACCAGGCATGGCGGACGGCCTATCAGGGCATTATCCCAGGCAACGAACTCGACAAGTTGATCAATCGGCGCGGACCTGACTGGTGGGATTCAGCCATCCGCAAAGGCAGCCGCATCACCATCCTGCAATTCGGCGAGCAGATCGCCGGCTACGCCAATTACGGGCGCAATCGGGCGCGCAGCCTGTTCTATGACGGCGAGGTCTACGAGCTTTATCTGCGGCCCGAGTTCCAGGGGCTCGGCTTCGGCCGCCGCCTGTTCTCCGCCGCGCGCAAGGACCTGACGCAGAGCGGCCTCAAGAGCCTGGTGGTGTGGGCGCTGTCCGACAACGAGCCGGCCGTGGAATTTTATCGCGCGCTCGGCGGCCGCGCGGTCGCGCGCTCCTCGGAACGCTTCGGGCCGAAGACACTCGACAAGGTCGCCTACGCCTGGCAGTGAGAAAATCTGTCATGCCCGCGAAAGCGGGCATCCAGTAAACACCCACCTCGTGACAATTCGATCGGCCGGCTTGTACCGGGTCCCCGCGTGCGCGCGGACGACGCACTAAATCTTCGGCGCCGGTAGGCCATTCTGCACACAAGCGGCGCGCAGCGTGTTGAGCAGCAGGCAGGCAATGGTCATCGGGCCGACGCCGCCGGGAACCGGCGTGATCGCGCCGGCGACCAGCTTAGCCTCGGCAAACGCCACGTCGCCGACGATGCGCGCCTTTTTGCGGGGTATGTCCGGCTCGTCAGCAAACCGGTTGATGCCGACATCGATCACGGTTGCACCCGGCTTGATCCAGTCGCCGCGCACCATCTGCGGGCGTCCGATCGCCGCGATTAGCAGATCGCCGCGGCGGCACACGTCGGGCAGATTGCGCGTCTTCGAATGCGCGATGGTCACCGTCGCGTTCTCGGCCAGCATCAATTGCGCCAGCGGCCGGCCGACGATGTTGGAGCGGCCGACGATCACGGCCTCCAGGCCTTCGAGCGAGCGATGCACCGTCTTGGACAGCAACAGACAGCCGAGCGGCGTGCACGGCACCAGGCCGTCCAGAATGTTCACCAGCCGGCCGACGTTAAGCGGATGAAAGCCGTCCACGTCCTTGGCCGGATCGATCGCCCCGATGATCATTTGCGCGTTGATATGCGACGGCAGCGGCAGTTGAACCAGAATGCCGTTCACGTTCGGGTCGGCGTTGAGCCGCGCGATCAGATCGAGCAGGTCGGCCTCGCTCGCGCTTTCCGATAAAAACTGATCGAACGAGCGCATGCCTGCTTCGGTCACCGCCTTGGACTTGTTGCGGACGTAGACTTCGCTCGCCGGATTCTTGCCGACCAGCACCACCGCCAGTCCTGGCACGATGCCGCGGTCGCGGCGCAGGCGGTGCACCGCGTCGGCCACCTTGCCGCGCAAGTCGGCCGAAATCATCTTGCCGTCGATGAGTTTTGCGGTCATGGCCGATTGTTAGCCTGTCGCCACGATCTTCTCCAGAGCCGCGATCAATGTGGGCTGATCGCCCGCAACGATCAGCCGCTTGATGCGGGCAGCGGCCCCCGCGGCAAGCGTAATGTCGCGCGGTGGGACGCCGGTCGTCTTGGCGACGAGGCGGATCAGTGCGTCGTTGGCTTCGCCCTCGCTCGGCGCCGCCTTGACTCGCGCCTTGAGTACGCTGCGGCCGTCGGCCAGCGTCTCGATGCCGTCGATGGCGTCGCGGCCGCCTTTGGGCGTTAGCCGCACGGCGAGCGCGACGCCGCCAGCTACCGCCGACCACGGCCGCGCCACGGCCATCTCAGAATACGTTCGGGTAGACGTAGCGGACGATCACGTTTTCCAGGAGCAGGATCAGCAGGATCAGGATCACCGGCGACACGTCGATGCCGCCGAGGTTGGGCATCATGGAGCGGATTGGCCGTAGCAAGGGCTCGGTGATCCGGTAGAGGAAGTCGCCGACCATGTGCACCACCTGATTGCGGGTGTTGACCACGTTGAAGGCGACCAGCCAGGACAGCACGGCGGCGGCGATCAGCAACCAGATGTAAAGTTGCAGCACCAGCAGAACGATATCGAGGACCGCGCGCATGAGAGACCGCCTGTTCGAGGTGGCCGGAAATTAGCGGGTCGCACGGGCTTGAACAAGCCGACCGGTGGATGGCGCGGCTTACGAGTCGCGTCCTTGACAGGCCAAAACCGTGGCCCTAAATGGCGCCCACTCGCCGAAACCCGCGCAAAGATCGACATTGCGCCGCGCAGGCGGGGCCGTAGCTCAGTTGGGAGAGCGCCTCGTTCGCAATGAGGAGGTCAGGGGTTCAAATCCCCTCGGCTCCACCAATTTTCGCGGCCTTCGGCCGCTTCGGTTGGCAAGCCACCGTAGAACCGCGAAGGTTGCTCTCTTAGCCCGTAGGGCGAAGGCGGGCTTTTTATTCGGCCGTCGCCGTCACCTTGCGCCCGACCCAATGATCGATGAAGGCCGCGAGCCAGTTGCGCGAGGCGTGGTCGTGCACCGCGCGGTCGGCGACATGCTCTTCGCGCTGCTTGGCGCCGGGCAGTTCCATGCGGTGGGCGCCGCGCACCAGCCAGCGATACATCATGGCGTGGGTAACTTCCGGGTGGAACTGCAGCGCATAGCCGGTGCCGTAACGAAACGCCTGCACGGAAAAGGCGTCGTCGCCCTCGGCCAGTAACTCGCCGCCGGCCGGCAGATTGAAGCCCTCGCGATGCCATTGATAGACGTGATCGGGCCACTCGGGGCAGACCTTGAGACCGGCCGCGGTCGGGCGGATCGGATAATAGCCGACCTGGGCATGGCCTTGCGGATGCGGATAGACGCGGCCGCCGAGATGACGCGCCATCATCTGCGCCCCCAGACAGATGCCGAGATAGGGTTTCTTGTCGCGCAGCGGCACGCCAATCCAGTCGATCTCGCGCTTGACGAAATCTTCTTCGTCGTTGGCGCTTTGCGGGCCGCCGAAAATCGCAGCGCCGGCGTGTTCGTCCATGGTCTCCGGCAACGGATCGCCGAAACGCGGACGCCTTATGTCGAGCGGATAGCCGAGCTTGGCCAGCACCTGGCCGACGCGGCCGGGCGAGGAATGCTCCTGGTGCAGGATAAGAAGGACCGGCTTCAACATGGCGGTTTAGGGCGCGATTCTGCGCATCTATCGAGTACTAACCGCTTTGCCGGCGTTTGCAATATGAGCGGCGAAAGGCGGCTATGTCCGCGACGCGGACCTGCGCCGGCGCTGGCGCGCACCCACCAGCGCCATCACCAGGCCGCGCGGGGCAAAGCGGATTGTGAGGATCATCAGCTTGTTGATCGCGCCCGGTACCACCGTCCGCTGCCCGCGCATCAGCCCGCGATACCCGGCTTCCGCCACGTGCTCGGCGCTTTGGTTGAGAATGGCCGGACCCAAGTTACCGGAGATGCCGGCGCGTGCCGCGAATTCGGTCGACACCGGACCCGGGCAGAGCACGGTCACCCGCACCCCGCGCGATTTGAGTTCGCTGTGCAGCGCCTCGCTGAACGACAGCACAAAGGCCTTGCTGGCGTAATAGACCGCCATGCCCGGACCAGGCAGGAAGCCCGCCATCGAGCCGACATTGAGAATCCCGCCGCGATGGCGCTCCAGGCTGTCGACAAAGGCGAGCGACAGTTCGGTCAGCATCCGAACATTGAGGTCGATCATCGCCAGTTGCTCGGCGCGATCGAGCGCCGCGGCCGGTCCGATCAGGCCGAAGCCGGCATTGTTGACCAGATATTGCGGCTCGGTTCCTTGCGCGGTGAGCGCCTCGCCGATTTGGCGGGCGGCGTCGCTACGTTGCAGGTCGGCGACAATCACCAGCGGCCTTGCGCCGCCAGCCGCGGCGATCTCGTCGGCAAGCGCGTGCAGGCGATCCGCGCGCCGCGCCACCAGCGCCAGATCGTGGCCGTGGCGCGCGAACACCCGCGCCAACTCGGCGCCGATGCCGGCCGAGGCGCCGGTGATCACGGTGACCGGGCGCAAACCGCTCATTGCTTTGCGTTGTCCCCATCCGCGCGCGCCGCCGCCACCCGCCCGCGCAGCGCGATCCGCTCGTTCTGCGAAACGCCGAGCAGATCGGCCGCCCGCCAAATCAAATTATCCTCGAATTCGCTAATCACCCCGTCGGCATAGACGATTTGCCACATCATTTCGACCATGCGCGCGCGCCCCGCCGCGTCGAGCGAGCGGTTGAGCCGGGCTGTGAACTGATAAAGATCGATCGCTTTTTGCTCGGCCTCGGTAGCCGCGGCGACCAATTCGTCGGTCGCGGCGTCGTCCAGATTAAAGCGCTGCATGATCACGGCGTGCAATCTGTCACGCGCCGCGTCCGAGACCGCCCCGTCGATAGCGGCGGCGTGCACCAGCAGCGCGGCGGCGGCCAGGCGGTAGTCGTCATCCTGGAAGCAGCTTGGATGCTTGCGGCTTTCGCCGAATTCGGAAATCAATTTTCGCAGCGAATTGAACATGCCCGCATTATCCCTCGCGCCGACGTGCCCCATACTACGCATCTATGAATGCAAGCGGCCGCCCGGTAGCCCGGGCGGCCGATACGTAACGCCGCGGCGCCGGTCAAGCCTTGGCGACGGCGACATCCTCGAGCGCCCGGTTGCGCGGCTCGACGCCCCAGGCCCAGACCACCACGATTTGGATGACCACCAGGCCGATCATTAGCCAGACCACGCCGGGCAGCTTGTAGTGTACCATCAGGTAGCCGACGACGAAAGGCGAAATCACCGTCGCGCCACGCCCGAGCGTATTGCAGATGCCGTTGGCGCGCAGCCGGATTTCGGTCGGGAACAGTTCCGGCGTGTAGACGCCGAACAACAGCGCGGTCTGTACATAGATCGCCACAATCAGCACGAAGCCGACGCTGAGTACAATGGTCGGGTCCGAGCCCGCGTTGAAGCGGGCGTAAATGTAGCCGAAGACTATGGTGACGATCGAAGCGCCAATGATGCTCGGGCGGCGCCCGACGGCATCCGAGCTCCAGGCGCCGACCGCGCAGCCGACCAGCGAGGCGACGGCCAGCACTACCGTATAGCTGAGCGATTGCGAGATAGTGAGCCCCTGGCGCAGGAAGAACTGTGGCAGGAAGATAACGAAGCCGAAGATTAACGTGTTGATCGTGATCAGCACCCAGCTGCCCACGATCATGCGTTGCAGCAGCGGCGGCCGCAGCATGTCGGATGCGACGACCTGCGCAACCGGAGCCGGCACTACCACCGGCGGCAGCGCGCCGGCGGTCTCGGCTTCTTTTTCGATTGATCGCATCAAGGCTTCCGCTTCCGCGGCGCGGCCCTGCGACTCCAGCCAGCGCGGCGATTCCGGCAGGTTCTTGCGCAGATACCAGACGATCAGCGAGCCGATGCCGGCGATGATGAACATCGGCCGCCAGCCCCAGGTCGGTATGATCAGGCGTCCGAGGATCGCGGTGACCGGGAAACCCGCCACCACCAGGAACGCCATAAAGGCGAGCCAGCGGCCGCGCGTCTTCGGCGACACGAATTCGGTCAAGGTCGAATAGCCGACCACGATTTCCGCGCCCAGGCCCAAGCCCTGTACGAATCGGCAGACGATGAGCTGGCCCATGTCATGCGCGAATGCGGCGGCGAGCGAAGCCAAGCCGAAGATCAGCAGGTTGACCTGATAGGTGAAGCGCCGGCCCATCTTGTCGCCGACGAAGCCGGTGATCAGCGAGCCCAGCGTCATGCCGACGAAGGTCAGCGAGAGGAATTGCAGATTTTGCGGCAGCGTCGAGAATTTTGTCTGGATCGTGGAGGCCAGCACGCCGCCGGCGACGTAAAGATCGTAGCCGTCGAAGAACATGCCGGCACCGACCAGCCAGAAGATGCGATAATGGAACGATGAGATCGGAAGCCGGTCGAGACGTGCGCCGGCGTTGACTGCGCTAGCCATTTGTTTCCCCCTGCTGACCGGATATTGAACCACCGGCCTTGTTGCCCACGTCCCATCGTAATCAAGATAGCGCGCACGCGCTACCGGCTGCGACGCTTTTGCACTCGTATCGTCAATCTTGAATGTCGGGAATTCATCCCGCCGGCCAGCCGAATTTCGGCGCGATCAAGTAAGGCCTATTGGATCGCCTTGCCCTTGCGGTAGCTGTCTTCCAGGAGCTGCAGATTGTTCAGCACGTATTTGTTGCCGGGGTCCCGGCGCTGGGCCTCGATGAGCTTTTCGCGCGCGCGCTTGTAGTCGCCGCGCAGCATAAAGGAATAACCCTGGTTGTTCAGAATCTCGGTAGTCGGCCCGAGGATGCCGACTGCCTGCGCGTAGGCGCGGTCGGCGAGATCGAAGCGGCGCAACCGGTCGTAGGACGCCGCCAGGCCCAGCCAGGCTTCCGCGTCGCGCGGATGCATTTCGGCCGCGTGACGGAAATATTTTTCAGCCAGCCCGAAATTATTGGCGCGGTATTGTTTCTTGCCGAGGCTCAGGGCGTCGTTCGGATCGCTGCCGTACAGACCCGGTTCGGCGGCAGCGGGCGCGCCAAGCGGCGGCAGCAGCGGTTGCTCCGTCGCCTCGTCGGTCGCCGGCGCCGCGGCAAAGGCGTCCGCGCCCTGCGTTTTCGCTTCGAATGGATTGGAGAACTTGCCGGCGCTGCAGCTCGCCAGCCACAGGCCGGCCGCCGCAACGAACAAAGCTCGGGCAATTCCAATACGCATGACAAAGCCTGCCGGAAACGCCCGCTATCGGGACCAAGCTTAAGCTAGGAGAGGTTGGTTAAGAAATTGTTCACCCTCTGATTTGCTCGGGCAAATCAGAAATAATGGCCGACGTGCAGGCGCACAAATACCGGCAATAAGATGACCACGAACAGCACCGGGAAGATGCATACCATCATCGGCACCGACAGCTTGGCGGGCAGCGCGTAGGCCTTTTCCTCGGCCAGCGAGAGCCGCTTGTGGCGCATGTCGTCGCTATAGACCCGCAGCGCGTCGGTGATGCTGGAGCCGAGATCAATCGATTGGTTGATCAGAGTCGCAAAGGCGTGCGCCTCGTCGAGCGCCAGCCGGTCGGCGAAGCGCTCAAGCGCGTCCTTGAGTGGGCGGCCGGCGCGGGATTCCAGATTGGTCATATGGATATTGGCGGACAGCGAGGGATAGCTGTCGCCGAGCTCGCGGCCGACGCGTTCGAGCGCAGCCTCCATCGACAGCCCGGAATCCGCGCATACCACCAGCAAATCCATGAAATCCGGAAAGCCCGAGCGGTGTTCGATCTTGCGGGCGGCGATGCGCCGGTCGATGTACATGCTGGGGCCGACATAGCCGGCGATGCCGCCGACGATCACCATCAGCCAGAAGAACGTGGTGCCGTGCGAAGCGAGCATTGGCCGCGCCAGAAACACCGCGGCGGCCAAGCCGACGGCGAGCGCCGTGCGCCCGAGGAAGAAAAAGGCGACGGCGCGCGGATCGTAAACGCCGGCCTGGATCAGGCGGCGGCGCAGCACTTTCATGTTTTCGTCGTTGGTCGCGGAATAGTGCTTGGTGGTGTATTCTAGAAGCTGGGTCACCGCCTTCAGACTGGAGTAGCGCAACGAACGCTTGGGATTGGCGCCGCGCTCCCTTTCATCCAGGATGTTCGAGGCGCGCCGCTTGACCGATCCGCGCACGCGCGCGAACGCCATCACCGAGAAAGCCATGGTGCCGGCAGCGAGAAACACCAGCAGCGCCATAATCACGCTGGCATTGTCGCGAAATACATTGCTGAAGGCTTGCAACACCATGTTCATCGGTCAGATCCTGAAATTGACCATGCGGTACATGATGACATTGCCGACGCCCATCCAGCAGCCGGCCACCACCAGGCAGATTTTGGTCAGGTCCTCGCCCCAGACGCTGGAGTAGAACGTCGGCACCAGAAAATTGATCACCGCGAACATCAGGATGGGCAGCGACGACAGAATCAACGCCGAGGCGCGGCCTTCAGCGGCGAGTGCGCGAATCTTGCGGCGCATCTTGAAACGCTGGCGGATAACGCCTGATAGGTTTTCCAGGATTTCGCCGAGATTGCCGCCCGTCGAGCCCTGGATAGCGATCGCGGTGACGAACAGCGGCAGGTCGTCGGTGCCGACGCGGAAATAGAGATTGCGCATCGCGGTTTCCAAGTCCGCGCCATAGGTGATCTCGTCCGTGACAGTGCCGAATTCGCTGCCGATCGGGTCGCCCAATTCGCGCGCCACCATGTTGATGGCGATCGGAACCGGGTGGCCGGCGCGCAACGAGCGCACGATGATGTCGATGGCATCGGGGAACTGCGCGGCGAATCTCTTTTGCCGGCGCGAACGCAGATATCCCAGCACCATGAAGGGCAGCACTAGGCCGGTGAACAGCGCGGCAAGGAGGGCATGCAAAATGTTCCCTTGGAAAACCAAGGTGGCGGCGAACGCTCCGACCATGCCGATGACGACGATCAGGATCAGCCGTCCGAGGCCAACGTTCAGGCCGGACTGCAGCACCAGCTTGTTGAAGCTGACGAGCGGCAGGCGGTAATCGCCGCCGCTGGTCAGCCCACGCTCGCGCCGCAACTGCACCAGTACGCTTTCGCGGTCCGGCATGCTGTCCATCACCTTGAGGCGGCGGTTTATGTTATTGCGGTAGGACGCCTTGTTGTAGAACAGCAGATAGACGCCTTCCGCGAACATCGCCGCCGAAACGCCGACCAAGAGATAAATTAGATAGACCGGGTTGAAATCGAAGAGGTGTGTCATAGCGGCTGCGAGGGATCGAAGAGATTGCCGGGCAGCTTGACGCCCTGGCTGACGAGTTGCGTGAGGAAGCGCGGGCGCACGCCAGTGGCCGAGAAGTGGCCCTGCACGGTGCCGTCCGGCGCGATGCCGGTGCGCACGTATTTGAAGATTTCCTGCATCTGGATGATGTCGCCTTCGAGCCCGGTGATCTCCGCGATCGAGGTGACCTTGCGCTTGCCGTCGGACTGGCGCGAGAGCTGGACGATAAGCTGGATGGCGCCCGCGATTTGCCCGCGGATTGAGGCGACCGTCATTGGCAGGCCGGCCATGCCGATCATCTGCTCGAGGCGCGAGATGGCGTCGCGCGGCGTGTTGGCGTGTATGGTCGCCATCGAGCCTTCGTGGCCGGTGTTCATCGCCTGCAACATGTCGAAGGCTTCCTCGCCGCGGCACTCGCCGAGGATGATGCGGTCGGGCCGCATACGCAGGGCGTTTTTCACCAACTCGCGCTGGCGGATTTCGCCCTTGCCTTCGATATTGGGGGGCCGCGTCTCCATGCGGCCGACGTGCGGCTGCTGCAGCTGAAGTTCGGCGGCGTCTTCGATGGTGATCAGGCGCTCCTTTTCCGAGATGAAGGCGGAGAGCGCGTTGAGCATCGTCGTCTTGCCGGAGCCGGTACCGCCGGAAATGATGGTGGTGATACGCGACTTGACCGCCGCCGCTAGCAGATCGGCCATGGGCGGGCGCAGTGCACCAACCTCGACGAGTTTGCCGAGGTGAAGCGGCTTCTTAGAAAATTTGCGGATCGAGACGAGCGGTCCGTCGACGCCGATCGGGCGCACCGCCACGTTGACGCGCGAGCCGTCCTGCAGGCGCGCGTCGCAGAGTGGATGGGATTCATCGACGCGGCGGCCGACCGCGGAAACGATTTTATTGATGATGCGCAGCAGATGCTGTTCGTCCTTGAAGCGCACCGACAGCGGTTCGAGCACGCCGCGGCGCTCCACGTAGACGCATTCGTGGCCGTTGATCAGAATGTCGTTGATGCTCTCGTCCTTGAGCAGCGGCTCGAGCGGACCCAAGCCGGTCATCTCGTCAAGAATTTCCGAGACGAATTCGGCGAGTTCCTGGGTGTTGAGTGCCAGCCGTTCGGCCATCACATATTTAGCGACCAATTGCTGGACGTGGTTACGGATTTCCTCGTCCGGCAGCTTTTCCAGCGCCGAAAGATTGATTTCCTCGATCAGCCGGCGGTGCAGGCGGACCTTGGCGTCGAGCAGCTTGTCGCTGAGCAGCGGATTGGCCGACGCATGCGGCTGCACCGGCGGTGATTGTTCGGCCGGCACTTCCGGCAGCGCGGTCCAGACCGCGCTGCCGGGCGCGGGCGTCGGTGCTTCCGCGACCGGAGTCTCCGGCGAAGCAGCGCGTCGGAATGAGAAACGGCCGGCCATCGCTTCTTCCTTTTTTACTGCGCGACGGAAAGCTTGAATTTCTTGACCGGCCCCGCGGCCTTCTCTTCGGCCTTCGACTTTTCGGCGGCGGATTCAAGCATCAGCTTCTTCAAGGCCACGGTGATCTTGTTGCCGGGCTTGACCTCGTCGAGCGGCACGCCGCGGTCGATCGCCTCGCGCACCAGGGCATAATCGTTGGGGATCGCCGCCACGAAGGCTTCGCCGAGCGTCTGCACGAGATCGCTGCGGCGCAGGCCGGACGAGAACATCCGGTGCTCGAAGCGATTGACGATGACCTGCGGATGGGGCCCCTCGCCCAGCCGTTCCCGGATCGCCGCCACCAGTTGCTTGGATTGACGCAGGCTGGGCACGGTGGTCTCACTCACGATAAACAATTTGTTCGAGCCGAGCAGCACACTGTCGGTCCAGGAGAACCAGGTGCGCGGCATGTCGAACACGACGTAGTCGAAGTTGGTGGACACGAGGTCGAGCAGGCGCGTCACCACGTCGGGATCGAATGAACGCATTTCGGCCGGTCGGTTCGGCGCAGCGACCACGGCGAGGCCGGAGGCGTGATACGAGAGCATGACCTCGAGCAGCTGCCGGTCGAGCCGGTCTGGCCGCGGCTCGATTTCCGCCAGATTCAGGCGCGGCTCGATATCGAGATAGTCGGCCACCGAGCCGTTCTGGAAGTTTAGATCGAGCAGGCAGGTGGACGGTTTCACGCGTGGGCCGCCGCTGTTGAGCATGAGCATCGCGGTCTGCACGGCGAGCGTGGTCACCCCCGCGCCGCCGACGGCGGGCAGGAAGGTGTAGATCTGCGCCTCGGTCGGCGCGTCGGCGCCGCCGGTATGAGTCTGCGAGACGCGCGCGCAGGCCCGTACCAGATCGATCGCCGCCACCGGCTTCACCAGGAAATCGGCAACCCGCATCTGCAACAGCGTGCGGGCGACGTTCTCGTCGAAGCTCTGTGTCACCGCGACGACCGGCGGCCAGGCGCGCACGCGCGCCATCAACCGCGTGAGCGCCGCCATCTCTTCGCCGCTGCCAGCATCGAGATCGATCACCACGACGGTGGCGTTGGCGACGTCGAGCGTGTCGCCGAGCTCGGCGATTCGCCCCGCCACGATCGTGAGTTCGATCGCGCTCGAGGCGCCGAACGTGGCGCGCGCGGAACGGTCGAACTCCGCGTCGGCGGTGAGCACCACCACGCGGGTACGGTTCGAATCGGGACTGGGGTTACGGCCTATACGCATAAGGTCGATCGATCCCGTTTATTTCACCGGGGCCGCCGACTGGGTCACCGTCGGTCCGACCGGCGTCGTATTGTTCGGTCCGTTCGAAGTCGGCTGGTAGCTGGCCGAGGTGCCGATGGCCTGCGGCTGGATTACGCGGCCGGTGCGGTAGCGCTCGACGGCGGTTTCCATCTTCTCGCCGTTGAACGCGATATTCTTGTCGGCGCTGACCCGCGGCCAGGGATCGACCATCTGGGTGACCGCGTTGGACGCGACCGAATTGCCGCCGTTGAGCGAGATGGTGTCGCGGCGGTCGAGATATTCCGAGCAGCCGGCGAGCGCGGCGACCAGCGCGGCGAGCGCCAGTGTGCGCAGCATTTTACTGAATGGCCGCATCGGATTCCCTCCTCGGCAGATCGAGCATGTGCCCGGTGAACGGATGGTCGCCGGCGGCGGCGACGCGCGCCGTTGCGGGCGTGAGTGCAATCGCTTGCGCGCGCGTGACCTCGGCCTTGCCAAGCAGGAAGAAGTCCGGGTCGTTGGGCGGCAACGCGTCATCGGCCGGCGTCTTGACGACGTCGCCCGGGCGCGCCGGACGCACCACGTGCGGCGTCACGATAATCGCGAGATCGGTCTGGTTCTGCTGATAGGATTTCGAGGAAAACAGCGTGCCAAGCACCGGCACGCTGCCGAGCCACGGCAGCTGGTCGATCAGGTTCTTATTGTCGGTCTGCAGCAGGCCGCCGATCATGAAGCTCTGGCCGTCGCGCAGCTCGATCGTCGTCGAGGCACGGCGCACGATCAGCGCGGGAACCGAAATCCCGTTCGCAATCGATACTGTGTGGGTAGTATCGATCTGGCTCACCTCCGGCTCAATCTTCAGATTGATCAGGCCATGCCCGAGAACGGTCGGCGTGAAGGCGAGCCCGACGCCGTATTTCTTGTAATCGACGCTGATCTGACCGAGCGTGCCGGACACCGGAATTGGATATTCGCCGCCGGCCAGGAAGCTTGCGGTGTCGCCTGAGAGCGCGACCAGGTTGGGCTCGGCCAGGCTGCGGGCGATGCCCTTCTGCTCGAGCGCATTGATCGCCACGTCGGCCGAAACGCCGCCCCTTACTAGGTTGGCGATCATGAAGCCGAATGGAGACGAGCCGGAGAGCACGCCGGCCGCCCCTACGGCCGCGGCCTGGGTGATCGGCAGACTGCCCGCCGAAACGCCATTGCCGACGTTTATGTTGGGGTTGCCGAAAGTGTTCCACTGCACGCCAAGCTCGCGGCCGGCCGTTCGCGAGATCTCGATGAAGCGCACTTCCAGCATGACCTGCTGCGGCGACATCACCGACACCGAGTTGATGATCTCGGGGCTAAACTGACGAGCGATGATGACCGCCTTGTCGAGGGTGGCGGCGTCGACCGCCTCGCCCGACAACATGATGCGGCCGTTAACCGAGGAGGCATGCAAATGCGAGCCGGGGAACTGGCGCTTGAGCTCGTTGACCAACCGGCTGATGTCGTATTGCACTTCGACATCGAAGATGCCGATCAGCTTCTTGCCCTCGGAATAGACCTGCACGCGGGTGGTGCCTATCTTCTTGCCGAGGATCGACAGCGTGTGGTCGGTCAGTGGATTGACGTCGGCCACTTCCGGATCGCCGACCATGACATCGACGAAGCTGGTCTCGGTACGCACGTCCTGCGACTTACCGATGGTGACGCTCACCATGGCGGTATGCGTGTTGCCGCTGATCTGGATGACGCGGTCCTGCGCATAGGCGTCGCCGGCCATGAACAGCAGCGTCGCCGCCATGGCCGTCGCCAGGGCGACTATCAGATCGCCCAGCCAGTTGCCGCGCTTCGTGATCTTGTCCGAGCGCCGCCAGGCGAAGCCGGCGGCATATTCATTCTTGCTATTCACGACACACTCCCCCGTCCTTGATTGACCCCGCGCCCGGACTTACCGGGCGTCCATTGCCTGACCGGTCGTCGTCATATCCCCACGACTGCCTTCGACCGGAACCGTGTATTCCTGCTTCGCCGCTGCGCGCGTGACCACCACCGTCGTGGTCGCGTCCTTGCCGGTGCTGACCGGTTCGTTGCTGCTCAAATCGTTGAGCGTGATCTTGCGTGTCCTGGTCTCGGTGGTTTCGCCCGCCTTGCGCAGCAACAGCGACAGATTGCCGACCGACGACGCCAGCCAGACTTTCTGCGCTTCCACCGTGCTAACTTCGAGCGTGACCGACTTCGCTACCGTCGTCTTGGCGGTGCGTTCGTCGGCGCTCTGGTCGACCGCCAGCACGCGCGCGTTCTGCAGCACGACTTCTGTGGTGGCCGAGCCCTTGTCGATCTGACGCGTGAGCACGACATCGACGCGGTCGCCCGGCAGCACGAAACCACCGACGCCTTCCACGTCGTTGACACGGATGGTGACCGCCTTCATGCCCGGCTTGACCAGCGCCGACAGCGTCGCGCGCTCGCCGGGGCCGGTGATCTTGAGCGAAAGCACCGGCTCGTTCGGCTCGATCGCGGCGAGGACCACGCGGCGACCACCGCGCAAGACATCGCTGATCTTGCTGAAGGCGCCGCCCGGCACGGACGTCGACGGCCACGGAACTTCCTCAAGCTCGGACGCGTTAAGCTCGGTGCCGAAACGCAGCGGCCGCTTGGCGACGACGATGGTCTGCATTTCCACCGGCTTTTTGTTCGTCTCCATGTTCCTCGCCTGCAAGTTGGCCTGGTTGTTGAGCCAGGCTTGGGCGATGAACACGGCGAGCAAGCCGAACACGACGGCAAACCCGATCATGACGATGGTGCTGGTACGCACGATTCGTGTCCCCTTTGACGCGACCTGAAACTTGGTCGTTTTGCTCGTGAGGAGACTAAGTGGGACTAAGTATTCAATTGCTAATTTCGCCGGCGCAATTGTTTCTATGCTGAAGAGCGGCTGAATTACTATTGTTTACGATCGGTGTTCGCTGCGTCTAATTTTGGAGTAACCTTTCGAGACATTAAGAATACTACATGGTAACCACGCTTGACCTGTAACGAATGATTGAGCCTAACGATGTCTTGCGCGTCGCAAAAAGCCAGGAAATACCGGCCGCGCGCGCACGCCGCGCTGCTATCTCCCGTGCGGCCCACATCGCCGCGCCAAATATAGGGTTACCGAATGACGTATGCGGCGTTGCCCGTCCCGCGTGGTTGCGGCAACATGCAAGCGAGGGAACAAAAACGCCGCGGCCGCACCGCGCGCATAACAATCCTTTCTGGGAGAAATCGCCGATGCCTAAACCGCGCATTAGCTACGTCGATCCGGCAACCGTCAAAGACCCTGCCATGATCGCGGAATTTGAGCGCTGCGCGCGGGAGGGAACGCCGCGGCCGGAGAGCCAGGCGATCCGCGCCCATGTGCCGGCGGCATTCTGGTCGTTCGCCAATACCTGGCGCGACGTGTTCAAGAACGGCGTGGCCGATCACAGCATCAAGGAGCTGTGCCGCATTTATGTCTCGCGCTCGGTGTTGTGCGAGTTCTGCGGCAATCAGCGCTCGATCAAGGCGGCCAAATCCGGCCTCAAGGAAGCCGACTATTCCGACCTGATCAATTTCGAGAGTTCGACGCGCTACGACGAGCGGCAAAAGGCCGCGCTTTCTTATGCCGAGGCAATCACCTGGGATTTGCCGTGCGACGACGCGTTCTGGGCGCGGCTGCATAAGCATTTCAGCGAGCCCGAATTGGTCGAGATCGGCTACTTTGTCGCCATCACCATGGGCCAGCAGCGCTGGTTGCGCACATTGAACATCGAGCACCACCAGATTCTCGCAGGCACCGATGGCTCGATGGCGCCCGGTTTCGAGACCCCGGAGGCGCTCGATCGCTCCAAGCAGGCCGCCGACTATTGGGCCAAGTTCAACAGTAAACCCGCGACACAGGCCGCCGAGTGACAAGCCAGCCAACGGCGATATCCACCATTCGTTCATCCGCCTCGCAAGCCGCCGAGCCGCGCATCCGGGTCAAGGGACTGGCCAAGCGCTACGGCGCGCTCGAGGTGTTCCGCAATATCGATTTCGACGTCGCCGAGCGCGAGATCGTCGCCGTGGTCGGCCCGTCCGGCTGCGGCAAGACCACGCTGCTGCGCTGCATCGACGGCCTGCTGCCGCACGACGCCGGCGAAATCTGGGTCGGCAACCAGCGCGTCGAGGAGCCGATCGCCGGCGTCGCCATGGTGTTCCAGCATTTCGGCCTGTTTCCATGGAAGACGGTGTATGACAACGTCGCCTACGGCTTGCGCATGGCCGGCGCGCCGAAAGCCGAAGTCGAACGCAAGGTGCCGGAATTCATCAAGCTGGTCGGGCTAGGCGGATTCGAAACCGCGTTTCCCTATCAGATGTCCGGCGGCATGCAGCAGCGCTGCGGATTGGCGCGCGCGCTCGCAGTCGAGCCGAACGTGCTGCTGATGGACGAGCCGTTCGCGGCGGTCGACGCGCAGACGCGCGAGATTCTGCAATTCGAGTTGTTGCGCATCTGGGACGAGCGGCCGACCGCCATGGTCTTCGTCACCCACTCGATTGAAGAGGCGGTGTTGCTCGGCCACCGGGTGATCGTGCTCAAGGGCAGGCCCTCGAGCATCCACGAAACCATCACCATCGATCTGCCAAATCCGCGCACGCGGGCGACGCTGCGCGAACCGCGCTTTGCCGAATTGCGCGAGCGGGTGTGGAACACGCTGATGCGGGAGGCGCGCGAAGCCGAATTCGTACTCGAACGCTAAACAAGAAACTGCATCGAAAAAGGGAGGATTTCATGATTCGCAGAGTGTGTGGCCTGATGGCCGGTGCGGCGCTCGCCGTCGCACTGGTCGGGACCCATCCGGCCGTAGCGCAAGGCAAGAAGCTGGTTCTCGCTATCCCCGGCATTCCGCCGATCTATTCGGCCACCATCGCTTTTGTCGCCGAGAAACAAGGCTTCTTCAAAAAGTACGGCGCCGAAGTCACGATCAAGCCGTTCGACAACGGCACCGCCGCTGCGCGCGCGGTGGTCGCCGGCGATATCGACATGGCGTGGTCACCGACCCCGCCGGTCATCGTGCAGATTTCCAACGCCGACGTGCCGCTGGTCGGCATCTACGGCATGCCGAACCCGGATTGGGTGATCGGCACCACCGAAGCCGGCAAGACCTGCAAGGATATGGCGGGGCAGGACGTCGGCGTCGATTCGATCAACGGCGCGCGCTCGATCGCGCTGCGCTCGATGCTCGCCGCCGGCTGCAAAGAGGTGAAGATCGACCAGGTCAAGCAGATCGCGCTCGGCTCGAGCCCGGGACCGGCGCTGCTCGCCGGCCGGCTGCAGTTCGCCGTGCTGCACCTCGACGACCTCGCCGAGATCGCGCACCAGGGCAAGAAGCTGAACGTTCTGCTGGCGATGAAAAACACCAATCCGACCAGCCACTATCTGATGCTGGTGGTGCGCAAGGACAATCTGGCGAAGAACCGCGACGCCGTCGTGCGCTCGGTCGCCGCGCTGATCGCGGCCGCTCACTTCATGCAGGACCCGAAGAATGCCGACGCGGTAGCAGAGGCGGCCGCGGTGACCGGCCACAACAAGGACGTGAACAAAGAGGCGCTCAAGTCGTTCCTGGCGATCGACTTCTGGGCCGCGAAAGACGACGGCTTGCCGCGCAGCAAGCTCGAAGCCACCGCCGCGCTGATGAAGAAGATCGGCTCTATCAAGCCCGACAAGGAGCCGGTGACGTATGACGCGCTGGTCGATCAAAGCGTCTGGAAGGACGCCAACGCGATGGTGAAGTGACACTCTGTCATTCCGGGGCGCCCGCGCAGCGGGCGAATCCGGAATCCAGAGCAGCGACCTCAGACTTGGCCCCGGATTCCGGGTTCCGGCCATCCAAGTCGGCTATAGCCGACTTGGACAAATAAAAATTGCCGATCTCGGGTAAACTCGAGATCGGCGGGCCGGCCCCGGAATGACGGGTTAGGAAACGCACTCGTGCAACAAACCCTCCGCCGCCACCTGCCGGTCTGGCTCAGCGTCCTTGCCGGGCTCGCGCTGTGGGAAATTGCCGGCCGCTCGACCAGCGCGGCCTTCATGGTGCCGTTCTCGGAAACGCTGGTGCGGCTCTGGCAATTGATCGCGCGCGGCGAATTCATCACCCAGTTTCTCGATTCCTCCGAGCTGTTCCTCACCGGCTTCGGTCTGGCGCTGGTCGTCGGCGCGCCGCTCGGCCTCTTGCTCGCGCGCGTGCGCATCCTGCGCATCGGCATCGAGCCCTACTTGATGATCCTCTACGCCACGCCGATGGTGGCGCTGATCCCCTTCATCCTGTCGCTGATGGGCTTCGGCTTCGCGCCGAAGGTCCTGGTGGTGTTCCTGTTCTCGGTTTTCCCGGTGCTCTACAACACCGTCGAAGGCGCGCGCAGTATCAAACCCGAAATGATCGAGGTGGCGAAGTCCTACCGCTCGAGCGAGTGGTCGCTGTGGCGCGAGGTGATGTTGCCCTACACCTTGCCCTACATGATGACCGGCGTGCGCCAGGCGATCGGCCGTGCTTTGGTCGGCATGATCGCGGCGGAGTTCTTTCTGTCGGCGACCGGCCTCGGCCAGCTCATCATGGGAGCGTCGCAGGATTTCGATACCGCCGGCGTCTTCGCGTCCATCCTGGTGATCGGCCTGATAGGCATCGGATTGACGCGGCTCGGCCTCGCGATCGAGCAGCACTTCGCGCGTTGGAGACAATAGCCGATGGCCGAAACCAGCATCGGTATCGTAACGGCCGCCGCCCCGTCGGCACCGACAAGGTCGCGCGCCGCCGTGCCGGCCGGTAGTTTCGTGCCGCGCTTGCTGGCCGGCGCCGTCATCTTGCTGGGTTGGGAAATCGTCGTCCGCGCGATTGCTCCGGCTTATGTAGCCAAGCCGAGCACGGTGGCGCTGGCGATCCCGCGCGTATTAACCGATCCGGAATTTCTACAAGGCGTTAGGCGCGACACTTACCGCCGTCGCCGAAGGCCTGGCGATCACGATCGTCGCCGGCACCGCCATCGGCCTGCTGATGGGCCGCAGCGCCACCGTTGACCGGATGTTTCGCGTCTATATCAACGGCTTCAACTCCATGCCGATGATCATCGTGCTGCCGCTGTTCTCGCTGTGGTTCGGCTATTCGAGCGGGGCGCGCATCGCCACCATTATCTTCGCCGCGATCTTCGCCATCACCATGAACGTCGCCGACGGCGCGCGAGCGGTGCCGCGCGAATACCTGGAAGTCTCCCGTTCGTTCCGCTCCGGCCGCCTGCGCACGCTGATCGATATCGTCCTGCCGGCGTCTATGCCCTATCTGCTGGCCGGTTTTCGTCTCGCCGCCGGGCGCGCTCTGATCGGCGCCGTGGTGGCCGAATTTTTCCTTTCTATCGGCGGGCTCGGCTATTACATCCTCTACAATTCGCGCTCCTATCACCACAACGAGGCCTTCGTCGGCGTTCTACTGCTCGCGGCCTTCGGCGTCAGCTTCGAATTGCTGGTGAACTGGTGCACGCGGCACTTCATGCCGTGGTATCGCCGCGACGAGAAGATCAACTAACTTTCAGGAAAACAGGAATGTCGTCCGATCCCCTGGTCAAGGCCGCGATCGCGCATTGGGGCCCGCGCTTTGTCGCCAATGGCGTGGTGCTGACCGATTTCGAGGAAGTCACCGGCGCGCTCGCGTCTTACGACGACTGGTGCCGCGCCTGGTCGGCGCGCGCCGCGCATCACGAGCAGCTCGGCCGCGAAGCGCTGGCGAAAAAGCATTTCCTCACCGCCGGCGAATGTTTGCAGCGCGCCGGCGTCTACTATCACTTCGCCTCGTTTTTGTTCGTGCAGGACCAGGCGCAGATGAAGGCCGCGCACAAAAAGCAGATCGAATGCCGGCAGGCGGCGCTGCCGCACCTTCGCCCGCCCGGCGAGCGCGTCGAGATTCCCTATCAGGGCAAATCGCTTGCCGGCATTTTGCGCAAACCCGCCGGTGCCGAAAAGCCGCCGGTGGTCGCGATGGCGGTCGGGCTCGACTCGACCAAGGAAGAAACCGACGCCTACGAGACGCCGTTTCTGGCGCGTGGGCTGGCGACGCTGGTGTTCGAAGGGCCGGGCCAGGGTGAGGCGCAATACGACTTCCCGATCCGCGGCGACTACGAAGTGCCGGTGAAGGCCGTGCTCGATTACATCGCTACGCGGCGCGATCTCGATGCTGCGCGCATCGGCATGTGGGGCGTCAGCCTCGGCGGCTACTACGCGCCGCGAGCGACCGCCTTCGACAAGCGCATCAAGGCCTGCATCGCGCTCGGCGGGCCGTTCAACTGGGGCGAAGTCTGGAGCGGCCTGCCGCAATTGACGCGCGACGCCTTCCGCGTGCGCAGCCATTGCAAGACCGACGAGGACGCTCGCGTGAATGCCGCGCGGCTCTCGCTCGAAGGCGTTGCCGGCAACATCACCTGTCCGATCTTCATTGTGAACGGCCGGCTCGACCGCATCGTTCCGGCCAAGGACGCCGAGCGCCTGGCGCGCGAGGTGAAGGGCCCGGTTACGCTGATGATGGTCGAGGACGGCAACCACATCGCCACCAACCGCGCCTACCGCTGGCGTTCGCAAAGCGCGGATTGGATGAAAGAACAGCTCAAATAACGTGGAAACCGCGCGGAATCGAATGCAGCCGCTCGATGCCGGTTTCCGTAATCACCACCATCTCCCCCGTCTGCACGCCGGCCTTGCCGTCGCGCGTCGTGACATTGGGCTGAATGACCACCGTCTGCCCGGCGCGGAACGGCTCCTGCGGGATTGGCCCGGACGGACGGCTCTTGCAGCCAAGCACCGGCGGTAGATAGCCGCCGCCGTAGCCGTGCAAGAGATCGTCGATGATGGAGAAGCCGGCAGCCTCGATTACGCTTGAGGCTTCAATCACCTGCGCGGGCGTGGCACCGGCTTTCAGCGCGGCGGCAATCGCATCGAAGGCGGCGTCGGCCGCCGCATGCAGATCGCGATAAAGTTTCGTCGGCTCGCCCAGCGCGAAGCTGCGCAGCACCTGCCCCGGATGCTCCCAGAACGCCGCGCTGATTTCCGCCACCACCGCGTCGCCCTTCTGCAGGCGCCGCGGGATGGCAAACTGCCGCGGCACGCCGAGGTCCGGCGCGCTCATCGACGTGGTGCCGATGTAATGAATGACGTTGGTCGCGCCCTGCGCAATGTAGGCGCGCTCGACCAAGTTGCCCAATTCGCGTTCGTTCAATCCCGGCTTCAGGCCGTCGCGCAGCGCCGCCATGCCGAGATCGGTGAAATGCGCGCCGATGCGCAGCCAGTCGAGTTCTTCCGCCGATTTCACCTGCCGCAGCTTTGTATACGCACGCGTGAGGTTGGCGATGTTTGGATAGCGCGCGGAGAGGCGGGCGTGCTGCTCCGCGGTCAGCGGCCCGATATAGGCAATGCGGCCCCTGCGCGAGCCGCGTTTGTCGACCACCTCGATTGCCGCAGCGATCGACGATTCGCCGCCCCAGGCCACATCCGCCTTGTCGGCAACGAGCGATGCCTGCGGCGCGTGATTGACCCACTGCACGAACAGCGCGTCACGCTTCCCCGGCGAGAACAGGCCGACCGCTTCGGCGGTCACCGGCCATTGCGTCAACCACTGCACCGCCGAGCCGAAGCGATTGAGGCCGCAAAAAATCAGATGATCGCAGTCGTGCTCGGCGAGCAGGGCTTCCACCGCCGCGCGCCGGCGCGCCATTTCGGCTTCCGAATAGCGCGGGACTTCGGCTTCGACGATGCGCGCGAGATGGGGCGGAAGCGTCACGAGGCTTTCTTCGGCAGCGCCACGATCATGTCGAGCTCGATGCGCGCGCCCGGCGACGACAACTGGTTGATGCACACGGTGGTCGAGGCCGGCCGCCAGTCGCCGAAATATTTCGCCATGGCGGCGTGCATGGCGTCGGCCTCGCGGAAGTCGGTCAAATATTTCGTCACCTTTACCACGTCGCGCCAGCTCGCGCCGGTGTGATCCAAGATCGACTTGATCGCTTCCATGGCGCGCGTGGTCTGTTCCTCGATCGAATGCGGATGCACGTGCTCGGCGTCCACGTGCGGATGCTTGTGGTAAAGCGGCGACGGCGTCGCGCCCGACAGGAACATCAGGTCGCAGGCGCCGACGATATGCACCGCCGGGGCGTAAGGCATGGTGTGCGCCTCTTCCGGCTTTGGATGCACCGGCTCGAGCCTGAAGTCGCGTTGCGGCTTGGTATTGACGTTCATACGGACCTCCCTTGTCATCCTAAATCGGGTTTACCCGACTTGGGACTTTAAAATCTGCACAACTCGGGCAAGCCCGAGTTGTGACGCTGGTCCGCTTAGGTTAGCACAGCATCTGCCCAGTTAAGCGGAGCCTCCTGATGCCCTCGACCATCCTCAATTCCGCGGTGTTCCGCGACATTTTCACCACGCCGGCGATGCGCGGGGTGTGGTCGGACGAAAACCGCGTGCAGAAATATCTCGACTTCGAGGCGGCGCTGGCGCGCGCGCAAGGCAAGCTCGGCATCATTCCGAAGAACGCCGCCGCCGAGATCGTGCGCCATTGCAGCGCCGGCAAGATCGACATGGCCAGACTGAAGGAAGCGACCGAGCGGATCGGCTATCCGGTGCTGCCGGTGGTGCAGCAACTCGTCAAGCTGTGCAAGGACGGGCTCGGCGAATGGAGCCACTGGGGCGCCACCACGCAAGACATCACCGACACCGCCACCATTCTGCAAATCCGCGAGGCGCTCGATCTCGTCGAAGGCGATCTGAACGCGATCGCCGACGCGCTCGCCGAACTCGCCAAGAAATACCGCGACACGCCGATGGCCGGGCGCAGCAATCTGCAGCAGGCGGTGCCGATCACCTTCGGCTACAAGATGGCGACTTTGCTCGGCGCCTTCGAACGCCACAAGCAGCGCTTGAAGGAGCTGCGCCCGCGCGTGCTGGTGGGCGAATTCGGCGGCGCCGCCGGCACGTTGTCCTCGCTCGGCAAAGACGGGCTGAAATGCCAGGTCGAATTGATGAAGGAGCTCAAGCTCGGCCAGCCCGATATTTCCTGGCACACCGTGCGCGACCGAATCGCCGAAGTCGGCTGCTTCCTCGGCCTCATCACCGGCACTTGCGGCAAGATCGCCTTCGACGTGAAGCTGCTGATGCAAACGGAAGTCGAAGAAGTCTACGAGCCGTTCCACCAGGGTCGCGGCTCGTCTTCCACCATGCCGCAGAAACGCAATCCGATCTCCTCGGTTTACATCACTGCGCAAAGCGCGATGGTGAAGCAGCTCGCCGCCGCGCTCTTGGAAGCGCAGGTCGAGGACCACGAGCGCTCCACCGGTCCGTGGGAAATCGAATGGATCGCGCTGCCGGAGATCTTCATGCTGTCGGCCGGCGCGCTGGCGCAGACGCGCTTTTTGGTCGAAGGCCTGCAGGTCAACGAAAAAAAGATGCGCGACAATCTCGACATCACCAAGGGCCTGATCATGTCGGAAGCGGTGATGATGGGCTTGGGCGCCGCCATGGGACGCAATCGCGCGCACGACGTGGTCTACGACATCTGCCGCGAGGTGGTGAAGACCGGCCGCCCGCTGGTCGATCTGCTCGCCGCTGACAAGGAGATCGGCAAGCACGCCAGCCGCAAGCAACTGGAAAAGATGGTCGACCCGGCCAATTATCTCGGCGTTGCGGGAGAAATGGTGGATCGGGTGCTGAAGATGAGGAAGAAGAAGACGTAGTTCTGGTCAGGTGGTCTTCGGCATCGTTTTCCAAATCGCCAGCGCGACGAGTAGCGTCGCCGCGCCGATAATCAGAAACAGTGCCGGCACGGTGACGCCGTATTTCTGCATGATGGCGACAATAATTGTCGCGCCGGTCATGAAAGCCGCGTTGAGCACATTGACCGCCGCCACCGTGCGCGCGCGATAGTCAGCACCGGCCCAGGCCTGCACCGCGGCGAAAGCCGGCACGATGAACAGGCCACCGGCGATCGCCAGCCCGATGAGATCGATCGCCACGCGAACGCCGAGCGCAGATGAAAACACCGCGCCCGGCGCTTGCGGTGAAAGTGCCTTTGGCCCACCCAAGGGCGCCAGCCCTAGATCGAGCGCAAAAGCGCCGATCAGCACGCAGCCAACGAGCGTCGTCTTGAGCACAATACGTCCGCGCGCGATCGCCGCGGCCAGGCCGGAGCCTATGCCGACCGCGATCGTGAACAGCGCAAGGTAAACGGTGACGGTGTCCTCGTTGCCGCCGATCAGCGTCTTGATCAGCGGCGGCAGCAGTGACAGCACCACGATGCCGACCAGCCAGAACCAGCTCGTCACCATGGCGCCCCACCACAGCCGCGCATCGGCGCGCAGGTGGCGGATCATCTTCAAGGTCGAGGCGGCGATATTGAACGTGACTTTCAATTGCGGCGCGCCCTGCCCGGTCGGCGGGATCAGCAGCGCCGCCAGCCAGCAAAACAACGCAAAGCCCATGACCAGCGCCGTGAAACCCGCCGCGCTGCCGCCGCCGCGCGCGGCCAAGCCGCCGACGATGGTGCCGGTGAGGATGGCGATAAAGGTCGCGCCTTCCACCAGCGCATTGCCGGCCGGCAATTGCTCGCGCGCCAGATGATCGGGCAGGATGCCGTATTTGATCGGCCCGAACAGCGACGCCAGCACGCCGAAGCCGGCGAGCGCGCTAAACATGATCGGCAGCGAGCCGCGCGCATAACCCACCACCGCCAAAGCGGCGACGAACATCTCGACGAACTTTATGATTTGCGCGACTCGCGCTTTGTCGTGGCGGTCGGCGAGTTCGCCGCCGAGCGCGGACAGAAAGAAATAGGGCGCGATGAAAATGGCGCTGGCCAGTGTGATCAGGGATTCCGCATCGGCGGCAGCGGTACGGAATAAGATCAGGAAGATCAGCGAAGTCTTGAGAAAATTATCGTTGAATGCCGCGAAGAATTGGCACCAGAACAACGGCGCAAAACGCCTCGACAGCAACAGAGGCTTAGGCATGGCCCGCATTATTGCAAAGTTCCAGCCCCGGGTAGCGCCCTACTGGCAACAAAATGGGCGGCCCAAAGGCCGCCCAAGGAGACTCGCTTCAGACAGAACGCATAACCGCAACTACAGGCGGAACTTACCTCCATTGGCGGAATCGACGACAATCGCGGCCATACTTAGCGCGATGGCGATCGCGAAAGTGACGGCAAACAGCGAGGTCCACATGGCGTAGCCTCCTCGTTGGCGCAGTGCGCGCGGGGAAGTCTGGCCAGAGCAACGCAGGCGGGCGATTTTCGTTCCCGGATTTTCCGGGCGGGATGCCGATTTTTGGTGACTAACCGGCATATAAAAATTGTAAGGTTCCCGGCAATAATGAGAAAAAATTGAGCGAACTGGGGGATGCGGCTGAGATGGCAACGATTTTCAACGAGGATGCGGTCGCCGCGGAACCTTCGGACAATGGAACCGCGCGCCAGCGCTTGCTCACCGGCGACCGCGTAGCGGGAACCCGCATTCTGCTCGACCGGCTAACGCTTGAGCCGGGCGGCACGGCGCGCCTGTCGGTACCGGCGCAAGGACTTGCCTGGTTCCAGATGCTGGCGGGCGAAGCCGCGCTCGCGCATGACGGCGGCCGCGCTACGCTGAGCGACGCCCATGTAGCATTCCTGCCGCCGGGCTATTCCGCGACGTTCTCATCCGGCCGCGGCGCCGTTTTGCTCTACGGCGAAATTCCCGATGCCGCGCGCCTCGATCCGGCGCTGACAAAAAATCCGCCCACATTCCGCGTGGTCGACTGGACGCGCGAACCGGTGCTCGATTCCGAGCACGACGCGCGCAAGCGTATCTATCTGGTAACGCCGAAACTGTTCGGCACCAAGGCAGTGAAGGGCGAAATGATCATCTATCCGCCCGGCACCGCCGCCGCCAATCATCATCACGTCGGCGCCGAGCATTTCATGTACGTGCTGCGCGGGCGCGGCACGGTCTACGCCAACGAGCAGCCTTTCGCCGTACGCAAGGGCGACGTGATTTATTATCCCGACCTCGAGCGGCATTATCTCGAGGCCGCGCCGGACGAGGAAATGGTATTCGCGGAATTTTTCGCGCCCGGCGAATTCAAGACCATATGGGTGGACGAGAGCCAGATCTGCACCTGGCGGCCGACCGGCCGCGACATCCGCGGGCAGACGCCGGCGCGCGAAATCAAGGCGCACAGTTCGGCTGAGGTGCTTAGTCCGGGGGATGTTTGAGATAGCTCGCCAAGCGAGCGAAGTTTGGTGCCGGCGGAGGGATTTGAACCCCCGACCACCCGCTTACGAAGCGCAAATTCGAAATGTTCGGCAAATCAACTGTAGCGTAGCGCGGTGCGTCAGAACGCACGTCAGAACGCGTTTCTCAACAGATCAAATATATTCCAACAAGCGCACTCCAGCGTACTGCAACGAACCGTAGCGAACTACATGTAAGGCGGAAGACTGTAACCACGAGGTAACCCGCAAGTTACAGCGGCGAAGGCCTCTATCGGCCGCCTTAATTCGACTGAGATTTCGACAGAACCCGCGTAAGCCGACGCGCTACGGTTTTTTCTCGCCGCAGTTGGCACGTCCAGACGACCAGCGTTTTCCATCCCTGCTCCCGATGTGACCCACCGCTTATGGAGCGTGGTGTCAGCCCTCCTCCGAATGCCCTCCGGCGGGCTTGCGGAGCCCCGGGAGGGCCCGTGGTTACAGTCGAGGTTGCGGCGATGCCCCCGACCAACTCCCAAATAATGGCGCAGCTGAAAGGCGCGTGTTTTGGTTTGTGAAGTTGGCGTAGGTGGCCATTGGAAACTTCTTTGAACTTCCAATGTCAGGCCACAGCGCGCAGCGGGACATGCCGGAAAAGGCGATTGAACATAGGAGACTGGTCATGACGACGCGCATCGATTTACTCGATCCTCTCATTCTGGCGGTCAACCAGGAAGAGTTCACGGCCCTGGTTGAAATCTACGCCAAGATCGGTGGCACCGTGAGTGACGTGGGCGATGGAATTTACCTGATCATGGTGGAGGACATCACGGTGGCACGCTTCCGCATCGATCGATGTCAATAGACAAGTGAGGCAAACACGACTTACCGCTTAGACCTTACTGAGACGTTTTGCGCGAGCTTCATCAGCACGGCGCTTCACCTCCGGCTCAGCAATATAGCGGTCCGCCATATAGTGCTCGATTGCCCGAGCAATTAACCGCGGCAGCATTTGAGTAGCCGGCGGGTCCCCTCGACAATGTAAGGAAAATCCTTTCGGCGGGCCCCCAGCCGGGTCCCATTCGGGCGGGTCCCGCATATGTCCGTTTTTGGACCAAAGCGGACATCGTCAGATTTTGCCCTGCTGCGGTTTGTCCGCTTATGACCCGAAGCGGACATGGCCGTGCATCGCGGCAATGGTTTTGATGCCGGTTTCAGCCCCTATCAAAGCACTGGTTTGAGCCGCTAAGATGCCGTCTCCCTGAGCTTTGGAGCGGGCATGAGGCGTCGTGAGTTCATCACGCTTATCGGCGGTGCGGCGGCAGCGTGGCCGCTCGCGGGGCGTGCCCAGCAGCCTGGGATGCCGGTGGTCGGGTTTCTTAACGCCGCTTCTCCCCAAGCTTTCGCGCGAGCCTTGTCGGCCTTTCTCAAAGGGCTGAGTGAAACCGGATTCGTAGATGGCCACAACGTGGCGATCGAATACCGCTGGGCGGAGGGCCGAAGTGATCGGCTGCCGGCGATGGCAACTGATCTGGTCCATCGTCAGGTGGCCGTGATTGCCGCGACTACCACTCCGGCGGCGCTTGCGGCAAAGGCGGCGACCACGACTATTCCAATCGTCTTTGAAACGGCCGGCGACCCGGTCCGGCTCGGCCTCGTAGCCAGTCTTAACCGGCCGGGCGGCAACGTCACGGGCGTGAGTCAAACGAACGTGGAAATAGCGCCAAAACGCCTGCAATTGCTGCACGAGCTGGTCCCCACTGCAAGCGTCATGGCTGTGCTGGTCAACCCGACCGATCCCGCTCTTGCCGAGACCCAATCGAGAGAACTACAGGCAGCGGCCAGAGCCCTCGGGCTGGAGCTCCATGTACTGAATGCCAGCACCGAACGGGAGATTGACGCCGCTTTCGCTGCCTTCGTTCAACTACGAGCGGGCGGGCTCGTGATTGAGGCCAATGCATTCTTCACTAGCCGGATCGAACAGCTCGTCGCGCTGACGGTCCGCCACGCGGTGCCTGCGGTCTACGAAAATCGCGAGTTCGCCGTGGCCGGAGGCCTACTGAGCTATGGAGCGGCCCAGACAGACGCATACCGCCTTGCCGGCAACTATACCGGCCGCATTCTCAAGGGTGACAAGCCCGCCGACCTGCCAGTCCAGCAGGTCACTAAGGTCGAGATGTACGTCAATCTGAAAACCGCCAAGGCGCTCGGCATCACCGTTCCGCTGCCGCTGGTCGGCCGTGCCGATGAGGTGATCGAATGAGGCGGCGCGAGTTCATCACGCTTGTCGGTGGTGCGGCTGCGGCATGGCCGCTTGCGGCGCGGGCGCAGCAATCCGACAAGCCGCGGTTGGTCGGCGTGCTGATGAACATCGAAGCCAACGACCCGCAAGCGTCCGCCGAAATGGCGGCCTTCGCTGGCGTGCTGCAGAAACGAGGCTGGATCCTCGGCAGCAACCTGCGGATCGAGTATCGATGGGGTGCGGGCAACGCGAGCCGCTATCACAAATTTGCCGCTGAATTGGTGGCGCTTGGGCCGGACGTGATTCTGGCTACTGGCGGAACGGCAGTCGGCGCATTGCAGCAGGCTAGCCGCACGGTGCCGATCGTATTTGTGGATACCACCGATCCGGTCAACCGCGGCCTGGTTGCGACCATGGCGCGGCCCGGTGGCAACACGACCGGATTCGTCCAATTCGAATTCAATTTTAGTGGGAAGTGGCTGGATTTGCTCAAGGAGATTTCCCCGAGCGTGTCGCGCGTGGCGGTCGTCCGGGATCCCGTACAATTTTCCGGGGTAGGCGGACTCGCTGCCATCCAGACAGCGGCGCCTTCATTCGGAGTGGAGGTAAGTCCGGTCGATCCGCGCGAGGGCAAAGATATAGAGCGTGCTATTACGGCGTTTGCCCGTGGCTCGAATGGCGGCATTATCGTGACGGCGAGCGGCTCGGCGGACACCCGTCGCAAGCTGATCATAGCATTAGCGGCCCAGCACCGGCTGCCGGCCGTCTATCCTTATCGCTTCTACGCTGCTGACGGAGGTCTGATCTCCTACGGACCGGATGTGTTGGAGCAATTCCGGCTCGGGGCCGGCTACGTCGATCGTATCCTGAAGGGCGAGAATCCGGCCGAGTTGCCGGTGCAAGCGCCAACCAAACTCCAGCTAGTGATCAATCTAAAAACTGCAAAAGCGCTTGGCCTCACCGTTCCGCAGACTCTGCTCGCCCGCGCCGACGAGGTGATCGAATAGCGCCGCTGTTTGCCGCGGTGCACCGGTCGGTAATGGCACAAAGCGGACATTCGCTGCGGCGCATTAGTTTGTCCGCTTTTGGGGGTAAAGCGGACGTGCCGAATGGGTTTTAACGAACCCAAAAGGTGAAAATCTGATAAGTTTGTTCCGCTCGGCTCTTGCGGCCCAGAACATCGCAGGCAAAAAGGTGCACCGGAGGGGCTCACGGCGGGTGCAGTGCTGTCACTTTAGTGGAAATGAAAACAGCAGAAGCACTTCACTGACAAGCGCACTTCGACGCCTTCGAGATGCAGCGCAGAGGCTGTTGAGGTAATATTAGTCAGTTCAGATGAGCGCGCTTATGAAGGGGAAGACTGTTGTCATAACGGGGGGCACGTCCGGTATTGGCGAGGTTGCCGCGGTAGCACTCGCAAAAATGGGCGCCCGGATCGTCTTGGTCGCACGGGACAGATCTCGCGGGGACGCGACCCTCGCGCGGCTTCACGATAGCGCGCCTGGCATCGCCCACTCCGTACATTTTGCCGATCTCTTACGCTTGGCTGAGGTGAAACGCGTGTCAGCTGAAATCGCCGATCACGAGTTGCGCATCGACGTCCTGATTAACAATGCAGGCGCACTATTTGCCACGCGCCGACTCACGGAAGATGGGCTTGAATATACCTTCGCGCTCAATCACATGGCCTATTTCGTCATGACGGAGGGATTACGCGAGCGGCTCTCAGCCTCGGTCCCGCGCGCATCATCAACACGGCTTCCGCCGCGCACCAGGGCGCCACGTTGGATTTCGACGATCTGCAATCGGCAAAGAGCTTTCGAGCCATGAAAGCCTATGGTCGGTCGAAGCTATGCAACATTCTGTTCACGCGTGAACTCGCTCGCCGCCTGCACGGCACGAGTGTCACTGCAATTGCCTGCATCCCGGTTTCGTCGCCACACGCTTCGGTGACCAAAGCGGTGGGTTTCTCGCGCCTTGTTTGGCTCGCTAAATTTTTCGCGATATCACCCGTTGAGGGCGCAGAAACGATTATCTACTCGCGTCCTCGCCAAACGTGGCCAAAACGACAGGACAATACTTTTACAAGTCGGTGCCGACTACGCCGTCGTCGTGGGCCCAGGACGACCGATCTGCTTTATTCCTCTGGCAGCGCAGCGCGGCATTGGCCGACATGAAGGAATAGCCGTACTGGACATAGCCGACCAAACTGCGAAACGATTGCGGGATTTCAGCCGGGTTCAACGGAACAAGGTAAAAACGTTCACAAACCCTCCCGCGACATTGTCTGCAACCTTTCCACCTTGACCTGCGTGAAAGTAGGAAGACTGTGAGCGCGTGCCGAGCGCGAATTACCGTGACCGCAACAACCCGCTTTCGGGCAGAATGTGTTGCGAAACTCCGATTGAGACTATCGGCGAAAGCGTGGGATTGTCGGCCGCGCACTGCCCACAGTGCAGCGGTAAGTTGTTGGGTCGTCCGATTGGGTACTGCCGTTCGGAAAATGATATGTAAAGTTTTCCGTCAGGATACCTGTGGTGCGGTCGATATGATAAAAGACTACACCAGTGTCGTCCGCGGGTCCTGGTGTCAGATACCAATCAATAGCTGTTGCATTGATTGTTGCTGATAGATTGTTAACGGTGTTGTTTTTTAAATTGACGGCGAAGCTTATGCCACATTGAAAAATTATCGTGCTCGCTCGCGCCGGGGATGAAGCAGTCAATATTGTTGCCAGCACGCAAAAGGGGACGAACTTGTTACCGCGGTTCATTATGACCCCTCCCAATAGTTGCCGGGATGGCAAGCATAGAAGCAAGCGTTCGGAAGGCTTCCGGTGACACCTTGAATGGTCGCTATTGGGGTAAAGCGGACAACGGTGCGGTTTAGCCCTTGGCGGGTTTGTCGCCTTTTGACCCATATCTGCCGTTCGCGTTTCATAATATAGTCGCATCGGCTCGCGATAATCGCGACGCCAAAAAAGAAATAGTCAATCCATTAGGGAGAACACCATGAAGACAAATTACAAGGTAGCTATCGCACTCGTCGCTGGCGCTACCATCGGAGGAGCGGCTATCCAAGGCCTTCACGCCCAAATGAAGCCGCCAGCTTATGTGGTCATCCCAATTCTAAAAATAAACGACGCTGCCGCTTTCAAGGCAGGCGTTGTCGATAGACCAAATGCGGCGGCAACTATTAAGGCCGCCGGTGGTGAGTGGATTATTCGTAGCAATAAATTTACAAAGCTAACTGGAAACCCGCCGGAGCGTTTAATTATTATCAAATTCGATAGCATCGAGAAGGCACAAGCCTTCGAAAACACGCCCGCCCAAAAAGAAGTTAATGCAATCCGCGAAAAGACAACGAACTCGCTTTCGTTCATAGTTGAAGGATATGCAAATTAACCTTCGACTGGCTGACCGACGACAGTGTATCGCCGCTTCGGAGGCCGCCTCGGTTGGCGGCCTCTTGCATTTCAAGCCAAGCGAGCAATGTCGCCTGATTGGCACAAGCCGGACAATAGCTGCGCCGCAATAGTTTGTCCGCTTTTGGACCAAAGCGGACATGACGCACCCAAGGTCTTGCGTTTTGCGGATCATCATCAAATTAGAAAGAGGATAGGCGCTGCTACTGCCTTGTTCACGCCGCCTGGAGTATTCGTTTCACCTCCGGCCAGCTCTGCGCGCCAAACGTTGCCAGGTCATTCGTCAGGTCCGGCGGACACCAATCACGCAATTGGGGCTTCCTGAAGTTGGGCGCGCTTTAATGCGCTCGAACCAGTTATTTAGGTTCGGACGGTTATTGGTCCACATCTCCGACATACTCATCATGTAGGACCGGGTGATGTAGGGCGTCAATGCTATATCAGCTAGCGAAAATGTTGCGCCTGCGAGCCATGCGCTTGTTTTGAGTCTGTCATCCATCTTTTGCAGGAAGCTGTCATAGAGCGGGAGATATGCATTCTCGATGCCGGGCGCTTTGAAACCATGCATAACTATTGTCTTTTTTCGCTCGTGCCATGCTGCCGTCACTGAGATTGGCGGCGTGCTTGCGAGGAACTTCGCCAGACCTTCCGGCCCGAGCCTTGCAACAGTATGGCGATGCGATGCCGAGAACGTAATCTCAGCACACATCGGGTGCAGCAACTCGTCGACTGCCTTTGTCCACAGCCGCATCTCGGCCCGGTCATGCGCGTTGTTAGGTTTTAAGGGAGGATCTGGAAATACTTCATCGAGGTATTCACAAATAACGGTCAATTCCAAGATCGGGGCACCGTCGTGCACGAGTGTCGGCACCACCACCCTTTTGGGTTGAGCTTGATATATTCAGGACTAAACTGATCCCCTTTTAAAATATCAATGTAGTGGCCTTGCCAATCGAGACCTTTTTCTGCGAGCACGAGGCGAACCTTGGCAGCACAGACTGAGGAACCATGATGATAAAGCTCAATCATCTCTCCGCTCCTAGCCGATCAACAATTCATATGACGTACCTAGCATCAGTTGTCGGTTATCCGAATGTCCGCGTTGACACTTCGCGTCATTCGCCGCGACGCGCCTTTTCTGGTCGCTATTGGGTGTACAGCGGACAAACGAAGCGTTCTAATGATCGCTTACCGACCAGAGAACGAAATGGCTAAAGTACCAGACGGCTACGTCGAAGGCGTAATGAAACGAAATGAAGAATTTCTTCAGTTGCTGGACGGCGAGGATGACTTGGGGATGGTTATCCGTGCACACATTCATATCGAACACGAATTGCGGGAGTTCATCGTAGCTGCCGCGCCCCAACCTGCGGAACTAAAGCTTTCGGACTATGACTATGCGAGCACACTTAAGCTCGCCATCCTGACGCCAGACCAAGTCGGTTTGCTGCTCCAGGCGGCCCGCGAAGACCGCGAGAAGGGCATTTACGTCGCGTTCCCGCCAACCTCAGCCCGGTGACCTTCAAAATGGTCGTCGCTGCGTCTCCCGATTGCACGGGAGTGCACTCGGATACGCTCCAGACCAATTTTCGGTTGGTAGAAGGCTGGTGCCGGCGGAGGGATTTGAACCCCCGACCACCCGCTTACGAAGCGGGCGGTACGGGGTTTCAGAGCGTTTCGATTCCAGACCAAAAAAATGAAGTGTGGATAAGCGATTAGCACAAACTGGACGGCTACGTAATGCCGTGAAAATTTCATGCAATTATCCGGGGTAACGTTACCCCGGCGTCACCCCGGTGGAGCAACCGTCTTGCCGACAAAAAAGCTCACGGATTTGTTTGTCGACAAGGTGAAGCCACCGGCGCGCGGCCGCGTCGAATATTTTGATGCAGTATTTCGCGGCCTTGCGCTCCGCGTCACCGATCGCGGCCATAAGTCGTGGACCCTGTTCTACCGAATTAGCGGCCGGCTTCG
>CAWCVE010000008.1:0-90457 GCA_963798825.1 uncultured Alphaproteobacteria bacterium
ATGGCGCACCTTTCTGCGCAACCATGCGCCGAACATTGCCGCCATGGATTTGTTCGTTGTCCCGACGATTGGGTTCAACCTGCTCTATGCCTTCGTCGTCGTCCGTTTGGACCGCAGAGACCTGGTCGGGGTCAACATCACGACAAGTCCCACAGCAGAATGGATTGCGCGCCAGCTAACCGAGGCATTTCCTTGGAATGAGGCGCTGCACTACATCATCCGCGATCGGGATCGTATCTATGGCACCGTCGTTACACGCCGATTGCGCGCCATGGGCATCCGGGACAAGCCTATCGCATTGGCGTCGCCTTGGCAGAATGGTTTTGCCGAAAGGCTGATCGGGTCGATCCGGCGCGAGTGTGTCGATCATTTTATCGTCTTGGGTGAGGGGCATCTGCGCCGCATCCTTCGCGCTTATGCTGGCTATTACAATGGCATCAGGACGCATTGGTCATTGGACAAAGATGCGCCGATCTCTCGCCCCGTTCAGCGAACTGAAATCGTCAAGTCACGGCCAATCCTTGGCGGACTTCACCACCACTACGTCCATGTTTAGGTTTTCGGTAGATACAACGGTGCCCGGCCAATGTTTCGGCCAATGATTGCCGTCGCCGACCTCGCGCCGCTGCTCCCTCCGGCGCAGGAGATGGTGCCCTTCGATCCAATGCCAGACACATAGACCTGGCAGACCCAGCGCTAGCTCCCGGACACGTTTGGTCAGGGAAATGGCCAGTGCCGTTTCGGCCGGCAACCCAAGTAACGCGCCGAACATAACCAAACCGCCTTCGAGCGCCCCCAATCCTGCAGGAAGCATAAACGCAGCGGCACGGACGCCGGAGCTCAGGCTCTCGAGGATCAGCGCATCTATCAAGTCGACCGGCTGTCCCAGAGCTTGCATCACCAGCCAGATTTCACCGGCTTCGACAGCCCAGGCGATGAGACGCAGGGCGCTGGCACTCAATATGACCGCCCATGCGCGATAGGATGCCACCACCGCGTCATCGATGGCCGATGCGCCGGCTTCCAGGTCCGACAGCCATTCCTGCGGCAGCAGATGTCGGGTCAACTTCGCAGATACGCCGAATAGACCGCGATGCTGGAACACGGTGAACGCCGCAATGGTGACCAGGAATACGGTGGTACCGACCAGCACGGCCGACGCAACGGCCGTCGTGGTGCGGTCGCCTGATCGCGTCAGCAACAATGCCACCCCCGACATGACGAATATCAGCTGGGTCGCCGCCCCAATGGTGATGTCCACGACCATGCTGGCGACCGCCTGCGCGCCAGGTACGCCGCGCAGGTGGGATAGGCGCATACCGGCGAAATCACCGCCGATGCTCGCAACCGGTAAAAGCGAGTTGATGGATTCACGAATCCAACGAATCCGGACAACGGTGGTGACATTCGGACGAGTCGCTGGCGGCAACAACTCGCGCCAGGATAGCGCGCTCAACAGCAACGGAATAATATGCAACAAGGTGATGGGGAGGAGCCACCACCCAATGACGTGCAGAGAGTGAACCACGTCCGCCGCGCCGTTGGCGACGATCAGGTATATCACAAGCAGAAAACCCAAGGCGGCGCCGACGACCAACGAACCACGAATCGGCCGGAATCGTCTTTCGGTCATACTGGGGGTTCGTTATCGCCTTGTGGCGAAGGATATCGCCTTGTTGGATAAGGATATGCCGGCGAGCCCATCGGCTGCAATCGCCATGTCATACACTTCCGGCGGCTGTCCCATAGGAAGCCGGCTTATCAGTGCCAGGCCGAAGCCGGGAGATTCCACGGAACCGGAAATTCATCCCCTTGGGAAAATAATGCTAAATATACCTTACCTGCCTGATATTCGGGCGCAATTGCCGTGCCTGCATGCGCCTTCCGTTTAGCGGAAAGCGCCCTGCATTGATTGACTCAAAGTGCCTCGTGGGGGATAGGTTGCCGTTGGGAAGGGGTGGGCTTCATGTCCGGGGGAGATTGGTCTTCGCGGGGTCCGCGAATCGGTTATGGCGTGACGGAAAATTTTTGGCTCGGTGCCCATTCATCGGCACGACACAAAGAAAAGATCGCCCGTTTCCCTGCAACGCGAGCTTTATTGTCGGCTTCACGCGACACGGGTGAGCCTCAAACTGAATCCAAGGAAGCCCCGTGCAGCGGCGGGAACTCGCAGCCCACCATTTGGTTCGAGGCGGAGGATTTCCTTCGGTATTTTGACCATTTTCGTAATCCGACCGGCATACAGCGGCTGTCGTTCGAGATCTACGGTGCGGTGAACTTGCTGTACGGTGGTTCCGACCGCGTGAAGTTTTGTCGGCTCAGTGTCTTCACCAAACGTCTACACGCGATCCGCTTCGAGGACCTGCGTTCCGCGTTTCTGAACCCGCTTGGCGCCACCGCTCCCTGGGAGACGTTTTGGGAGCCGGCAATGTTTTGGGAACGGTTCCCCAGATCGATTCCTGTGGTCCTGCAAAATCCGCGATTTTTTCTTTCGATCTTCAAGCTTGCGGTCCGCGACCTGCTGGAGACGTTGACCAGGCGGACATCGTTCTATCGGCAACTGCGCCGCGGCGATACGATCGTCTCGCTCGGCGCGGGTTGGGGAATTCCCGGCTACGTGAAGCATATGGCGGAGATGAAGCGACGTCACGGAATCAAGTTCTCGATCTTCGTTCATGATGTCCTTCCGATGGAGTTTCCATCGTTCTTCGAACCGCATCACGCTACTCATTTTGGAAATTGGCTCGGAGAGGCTATGTCCGTTGCGGATATTGTGCTCACCAATTCCAAGTATTCACGGGATCGTCTGATTGAATTGACTGCCAAGTCCGGTTGGCGATTGCCGCCCATCGAGGTGTTGGAGCCGGGCTCGGGCGTTATCGATCGGCTGCCGGCTCGACGCCACGCAATGGCAAGCCTTCCGGCACGCTACGTCTTGTTCGTTTCAACGATTGAAATTCGAAAAAATCACCGACTGCTCGTCAGAGTATGGGAGCGGCTGGTGGAGCGGCACGGCGCCGACCGTGTGCCGGCGTTGGTTTTCGTTGGAATGCTCGGCTGGTCGTTTGAGGAACTGTTGGCTGACCTTGCAGCGAGCGACTTTCTGGATGGCAAGGTCGTCATGCTGCGAGGTTTGTCCAATGCAGAATTGCAAGAGGCTTACCGTGGCTGCCTATTCACGGTCTTTCCGAGTTTCTGCGAGGGTTGGGGCTTGCCGATCGCCGAAAGCCTGGAGCACGGCAAGTTCTGTATAGCCTCAAATCGCACGTCGATTCCCGAAGTGGGCGGCAACCTTGCCGACTATTTTGATCCGGCGGACGAAGAGGATGCGCTGGCTAAGATCGAACGGCCGCTCCTCGATCCCGCTTATCTGACAGCGCGCGAGGCGCAAGTCCGGGCCGAATACCGTCGCCGAACCTGGAACACCTGTGTTCATGCGCTGATGGGAGCATTCAGTAGCCGAGACCGCACCGCTGATTGAAGCCAGGACGCAGATAGGCAAGCGGGCCTGCGGTCCGTCGGTGATGTGTCCTGCGCCCGACGGCAAGCCTATCTCGGCAGGCTCCTGCTCCGGAGCAGACCGACGTCAACCAATGCTCGGTTCGGCGGCGTGGCAATCCAACGCGTTCATTTGTCGCCGCCAGGATCGTCAAGCCCGCTGGTGGCAGGGGACTCAATCTCCTGTGGCGATCCAATTGCCACGCGCAATTCGGCTCGCCGCGTCTGGTAATAGCCTGAGCGGATAAAGCTGTAGAAGTCGATGGAAGCGTCTTCGGCTTGCTTCAACTGGCCAAGTCTGTCCGCCGCATCGAGGCTCGTCGTGCCGGCACTGACCGCAACGTGCGTCACCGTTGATACAATTTTTGTTCCGATGAACCAACCCAGCGGGTCGGCGACCACATCGACGATTGAGCCGAAGGCATCGCGCGTCGTGGCCGGCCCCATGTAAGGCAGAACCACATACGGACCATCGCTCACTCCCCAAACGAACAGAGTCTGCCCAAAATCGCCGCTCTGCTGCCCAGTGCCTTCGCGGCCCGCCACGTCGAACAGTCCGCCCAAGCCGAAGGTAGTATTAATAACGAAGCGGCCGGCCGTGTAGGCGGCTGCGTCCATACGCAGTTGCAGCACATTGTTGACGAAGATGCGCGGCTCCTTCAAATTCGAATCCAGATCATGCAGGCGGTCGTGCACGGGGCCGGGTACGGCCGTCTTCACCACTTCCGACAGTGGCCCCAACGTTTGCTGATTGATGGCCAGGACTTGTCGATTCGTCGCCTCATGGGGGTCGCTAATCGGCAGCGACGCGTCTCTCGGCGTCGTGGCGCAGGCAGCCACGAGTAGCGACGATAGGCACACGATCGCGCCTTGGACCCACATTCGCGCGAAACGCATGTTCGTTCTCTGTCCGTGCCTTCTGAGTTAGTTATCATATGGGCGTTGTGGCGACTGTTGCTTATTTGCATCAGCGCTAGCCAATTTGCCCTTGAATTGACAAGGGCCTTTCGACTGGGTGGCCAGGAGAGCCGGCTGGAAAAGGACCGCGGCGGCAAGTGTCGTCAGTAGCGACAGGGCCATGAGTTTACCCATGCTCGATGTCCCAGGGTGATGCGAGAAGCACAGGCTACCGAACGCAATGGCGGTCGTACAGGCGCTGAAGATTATGGCTCGCGTAAGGCTCGATTGCAAGAAGTTCGTCTCCCCCGATCGCCAAGCCACGATGTAGTAGATCTTGAAGGCGACGCCGACGCCCAGCAGCAGCGGCAGAGCGATGACATTGGCAAAATTGAGCTGCAGCCCGATGAGCACACAGATCTCGAGCGTGACCACGATGGCAACGAGCAGAGGTACCAGCGTCAACGCGACATCGACCCAGCGGCGCAGCACGACAAACAGGATCAATGCGATCAACACCAGCGACAGGATGCCGGCCTGGAGAAATGCTTTGATCACGGTTGTGGCTGCCTCGATGATGAAAATCGGCTGGCCGGTAGCCTCCGCGGCAACACCGCGCACGGCCACAACGAAGCGACGCAGGACAGCGTTGTCGTTGCCATCCCCCCTCGGCGCGACCTCGACCCGGACCCGGCCATCGGCAGACACCCAGTTGCTTTTCAGTGCGGGCGGAAGAGTCGCAATGCTCACGGGTTCGGCATTGAGGAGATTCCTCACCTGACGCAGCGTCGTCTGCAACGGCGTGATGAGCGCGCGGTCCGCTTCGCCCAAGATGGCCGGCGGTGCCTTCGCCATTGCGGTCAGAACGGCTGCGAGGCGGCGAGCGTGTACGGCGGCTGGGCTATCGAGGCCATCCGTCGCCTCGGACAGCTCGGCGATTAGCTTTCCAATCGCCGCCTCCGTCTCCGCCTGCGTCGGTTTTGGACTTATCCTTCTGGGATTAAGCGTGTTCTGCAGAAAAAAGCTCGCGTCCTCGATCAAAGCCAGCTTGGCGTCTTGATCTTCGGGAACAAAACTCTGCAGCGACAGCACTCGGCCGACCTCCGGCAGCTGGCGCAACCTTTCGGCGACGACCGAGGCATCGGCTAGATTGTTCTCCAGAATGTCGATCGTGTTCGGACTCGTTTCAGGATCATTCATCAAGTCGAGTAAGGTTGCGACCGATTCCGTATTCTTCGCCCGCAGATTGATCGGATTGAAGTCGAAGCTCAAACCCGCGAGCAGCGGGAAACCGAGAATCGCAACAGCGAGCGTCGTGCCGACGACCCAGTTGCGTCGTTGCTCCAGAAAGCGGTCCACGGGTGCTAGCACGGCATAACCGATTGGTTTCGGCTCAGGAGGGGGCTTGAGCACCGTGAGCAAGGCAGGAAGCAGAGTTAAGGTCGTTGCCAGCGCAATGATGATGCCCATTCCGGCGATGAGCCCGAGCTCGGAAAGGCCGCGATATGCTGTCGGCAAGAACGAGAAGAATCCGGTCGCGATCGAGGCGGCTGCGAGCAGAAGCGGGCCCCCGATCCCGCGCGCCGTCGCCGTAAACACCTGATCGAGGTCGAGACAGGCATGCCGCTCGGAGCGATAGCGGACGCAGAACTGAATTCCGAAATCGACACCGAGGCCGATAAAAAGCACGGCGAACGCGACCGAGATCAGGTTCAGTGTTCCCACCATCCAGAGGCCGACGGCTGCCGTATAGAGGAGACCGCAGACGAGATTGACAAACACCGCGAGGATGAGCCGACCCTTCCTCAGCGCGAGCCACAGAACCAGGCCGACGAGGAGCAGTGTGACGATTCCGTTGAGCATTGCGCCGTCGGCGACTGTGGCAAACTCCTCGTCCGCAAGAGCAACCGGCCCAGTGAGACGCACCGTCACCCCATTCTCGGGCGTGAGGCCCCGCCTGGACGCCGCTTCGCGTATGGCCGCAGTCGCTTTGCGTCCCGGCTGAAGATCGGTGAAATCGAGGACCGGTTCGATGTTCACGAAGCGGCGCAGCTCCGAAGGCTTCGGCTCCTGGCCGGCGATCAGCTTGCGCCACGAGAAGGAAGGACTCTTTCCCTTGTCGATAAGCTCCAGCGCATTTGCGAGTGCGTCGAGCGCCGGCGTGAGAGAGTCCAGTTTTACTTTTCCCATGCGCACACCCTCGATCGACTGCGAGAATGTACGAAAGACGCCGCGCAGCGTCGGATCGGCGGCGAGCGGTCCGAGAAAAGGCTCTGCAGAAATCAGGTCGGCGGTGGCACGCTGGACGTTCTTCACGCTTAGGAGGAGAATGCCGTTGCGCTCGAAGAACTCGCCGCCATCAGGACGGCTGACCTTGCGGATCAGGTCCGACCTGGACGCAATCTCGTTGACCAGCGCATCCGCCGCATCATCGACGGCCTCCGGGGTGGCGGCATCGATGACCGCGATGAGTTGGTCAATTCGTTGCGGAAACTGGGCATTCAGCATCGCTTCTTGCTGGCGCCAAGGCAGCGAGTTCGACAGCAACTGCTTGCTATCGGTGCTGATGGCGAAATGGTGCGTGAAATAGTCTGCCGAGGCTATCGCCAGAAGCAAGAAGCCTAGAATCACCGGCCAAGCGTAACGAATCGAAAGGTGTACCAGCCGTGTGATCGCGGCTATCGGCGTAAACTCGAGATTTCCGGTCACGGATTGCACCCGATCGTCGTATTGCGCGCAATGAGTAGCAATTCCGTCAACCAAGCGAGCCCGTCATTAAGGTCGGCCGATCCGTTCAGTCTCGCCGACGGAACACGCCCTCGTACCATTTACAAATTCGCGCATTGAAGTAAAGCACGACCCGCACCCGGTGAATGCACGATATGCAGTAGTCCGGCCGCCGCCGAGGGCAAATGCCTCGCCGACCTGCGCCAACCCGCCTTCGATGTTCGATGCCTGAATGAAAGTTGGGTTAGGAAATGTACGCCATTATGCAGCCTCAATCCAGCCGCAAATCGTCCTTGGCTCCTGCGGCTGCGGGCGAATTCGGGCGAGCGCAACCGCGAAACTCAAGGGCAATTTGTCCAAACGGAATCTGTGGTGACGAATGGTGGCGACGAAATATTTCATGCCCAGCCTGAGGGCTATGTTTGTGCGGTTTGTCTTTGGTGTCTCTTTGCTCGTCTCGTTCGGCTCTTTGCCGCTGGCTGCCCAGACGCCCAATGAGTCCGTGGCAAAAATCGAAGCCTATTATCAGCAGCTGATGCCGACAATCCAACAGGCTGCACGGCTCAGTGTGGTCGAGCGCGACAGGCGCTTCACGCCGGTCTTTACCGCGGTGTTCGACATTCCGACGATGACGCGGCTGGCGGTCGGTCCATCCTGGCGGGAGTTCACCGCACAGCAGCAGGCGGCCGTTCGGGACGGCTTTGTGCACTTTATCGTCGCGGATTACTCGAGTCAGATCAAAGATTATTCAGGCGAACGCTTTGTCGTTGATCCGCAGACGATTCCGGAAGCGCGCGGCGGAGGTGAAATCGTCAAAACCAAGCTCCTGCAATCCAATGGCCGCACTGTGAGCATAAATTACCTGGTCCGCGGCGGCCGGGTGGTCGATATCTACCTCAACGGAACGATTAGCGATCTCGCGCTGCGGCGCGACGAGTTCGCTTCGATCATCGCCTCGGGCGGCGCCGAGGGATTGATCAGGAAATTGCAGGAACGAACTGCCAATCTACTTGGAAAATAATCTTGCACGTATGTGTAAAACGATGAGCCTCTTAATCAGCGGGTCCCCGGTTCGAGCCCTGGTGCGCTCACCAATATCTTCAACCACTAAGCTGATTTCCTCCGCTCCATTCTGACAAGTTCCATGGCTCTCATTCCGACAAATCGACTGGTTTTGTTCTTGCTGTGAGCTGCATTCGTGCTTTCATTTTTGGCGCTTGGTCAGCTTGATCGGCTTGCCCTCTTCTAGCTGAATTCGACGATGGAGAACCGTAACGCCGGTTCGAATCTCACTCCCTCCGCTACTACACGTGGCGAACGGCTTCAGTCGCGATTTTGTCGCGAGGAAACGCGAGGAATTTGCAGCATCCTGCATTTCATAGAGAGGACGGATAATCGGCAACTGCGAGGCTTCGTCGGCATACGGCCTATGAACAAAAAAGTACATTTGTACTAAGTTGTGGGCCGACTGAGAGAACTCAAAGTCCTCTGACGAGATATTCCATAATGGACCTTATGCGGGCTTATTGGAATCAAACTCGACGAGTCGCCTAACGCGCTGCCACCGGTCCAATTGTCCGTCTTGGTGCCGATCATGGAATACGGGCATTAGGAGTGCCGTCACGCCAGGTCCACGGCGAATCGTTTGAGATCGGCGAGCGAGCAATAATCCAGGGCGCCCTCGTGAGTGGCCCGCAAGGCCACACGGGGTGCTTGGTTCGCGTCGAATGCTTCTTGCCAGCGGGGTGCACATAAACACCAATGGTCACCGGGTTTCAGGCCTGGAAAGCCCAATTGTAGTAGCGGGGTAGAAAGATCATTGCCGTGCGATTTGGAAAATTCGAGAAACGCAGAAGTCATCACAGCGCAAACCGAGTGACTACCAGCGTCCTCGCGACCGGTGTTGCAGCAGCCGTCCCGGTAAAACCCTGTCATGGGCTCGATTGAGCAGGCCTCAAGCGGTTCGCCGAGTACGTTGCGAGGTACCGGTCGTCGACTGGGCCCATTATTGCTATCGTTCCTCAGCATTGGTGAACCCTTCAGCCGACTTCACGGCTGCTCCTTTTTCGCCCCGATAATTGCTTGACTGCCTTCGGCAGGCGCATGTTGTTTATGCCGACATCTGCCGTGCAATCACAATGCCGTGTCCGGCGAATCTGCACAGGGCGCATATGTCCATTGCCGGATAATCGCTTGTACGTTGCTACCGCAAGGGAGCATCCTTTTAGATATTAAGCATTACGAGATGTTCCGCCGTCCTCATCAGGAAGATGTACGTGTGAATTGGCGAGGTCGCTCATGAATTATACGCTCCGTGTCAACGGCCAGGCACACGCGGTCGATGTCGACAGCGACACGCCGCTGCTATGGGTCCTGCGCGACGTCATCGATCTCAAAGGCACGAAGTTCGGCTGCGGCGCCGGGTTGTGCGGCGCCTGTACCGTGCACATCGATGGGGCGCCTGTTCGCTCTTGCGTGACGGCGATCTCCGATGTCGGCAATGCGCCCGTCACGACGATTGAGGGCATTGGCAACACGCCAATCGGCGCGCGCGTACAGAAAGCCTGGATCGAGGTTGACGTGGTACAATGCGGCTACTGTCAGCCAGGGCAGATCATGTCGGCCGTTGCGCTGCTTGCGCAGACCAAGTCGCCGACCGATCAGGACATCGACACGGCGATGAACGGCAACATCTGCCGCTGCGCGACCTACCCGCGGATCCGTGAAGCCATCAAGCAGGCGGTCAAGACTGACTTCCGCGCCGCCGTCACCAAGAAAGGAGCGTGAGCCATGTCGCACGCTCGTCTCTCGTCGAAGAAGTCCAGGGGTGTCGATCCGCTTGCGGCCTTCACCGCAGCCAGCGCCTCGCGTCGCGATTTCCTGAAAGTCAGCGCCGCGGTCGGCGGCGGGTTGCTACTGAGCTTCGCTTTTCCGGACTTCGTTGCTGCCGCGGTGTCCTCTGCCGAGAACGCGCCCCTTACTGCCTACGTGCGCATCGCGCCCGACAACATTGTCACGATCATGTCGAAAAATCCCGAGATCGGGCAGGGCATCAAAACGATGCAGCCGATGCTGATCGCCGAGGAACTCGATGTGGACTGGAGCCAGGTGCGCATCGAACAGACGCTCGCCGACGCTACGATTTACGGGCGGCAGGTCGCCGGCGGTAGCATGGCGACGCCGCTGGAATGGACTCCAATGCGCAAAGCCGGCGCGGCGGCGCGGCAGATGCTGGTAGCGGCGGCGGCGCGGCGTTGGAAGGTTGCGGTAAGCGAATGCGACACCATCTCCGGCGCGGTGCGGCACAAAGCGTCCGGCCGCACGCTCAGTTACGGGGCGCTGGCGGCTGCGGCGGCGCAGCTGCCGGTGCCGAACCTGGATAGCGTCACGCTGAAGGAACCGAAAGACTACAAGATCATTGGTCATTCGGTCCCGGGCGTCGATAGTCCGAAGCTGGTCAAAGGCGAGCCACTGTTCGGCATCGACACTGTCGTCCCCGGCATGCTCTATGCCGTGTTCCAGAAATGCCCGGTGTTCGGGGGCAAAGTTATCGAAGCCAACGCGGACGCCGTCGGCATGATGCCGGGCGTGCGTCGCGCCTTTGTGGTGCAGGGCGGCACGGATTTGGCCGGCCTGATGCCCGGCGTCGCCATCGTGGCCGATAGCTGGTGGCAAGCCGAAAAAGCGCGGCAGACGCTGCAGGTGAAATGGGACGAAGGCGCGACCGCGCAGCAAAGCAGTGAAGGCTTTGCGCGCCAGGCGGAGGAATTGGGCGGCAGTGCACCGGCCGCGAGTTTGCGCAATGATGGCGACGCGGCAGGCGCGCTCAAGAGCGCGGCGCGTGTCGTCGAGGCCGCCTATCACTATCCCTTCATCGCCCATGCCCCGCTCGAGCCGATGAATTGCACCGCGCACGTGCAAGGCAGCCGCGCGGAAATCTGGGCGCCGACGCAAAATCCGGAGCCCGGACGCGAACTGGTCGCGAAGACGCTCGGGTTCGATCAGAAGAACATCAGCATCCACATGACGCGCGTTGGCGGCGGTTTTGGCCGGCGGCTGATGAGCGATTACATGGTCGAAGCGGCATGGATTTCAAAGGTGGCCGGCGCGCCGGTCAAGCTGCTGTGGAACCGTGCCGACGACATCCAGCACGATTTCTACCGGCCGGCCGGCTGGCATTTCTTCACGGGTGGTCTCGACCAAGACGGCAAGCTGGTCGCCTGGCAGCAGCACTTCGTCAGCTTCGGCAAGAACGGCACGTTCGCGCGCTCGGCCAATCTCGAGGCCGATACTTTCCCAGCCGGCCGCGTACCGAATTTATCAATCGGCTATTCGCTGATTCCATTTGGCATCCCCACCGGGCCGCTGCGCGCGCCCGGTGACAATGCGCTCGCCTTCGTCTTTCAATCCTTCATCGACGAAATGGCGCACGCCGCCGGCAAGGACCCCCTGCAATTCCAGATTGACCTACTTGGCAAAGACGAACTGCTGCCGGGCAAAGGAGATGGCTTTAACACCGGCCGCGCCCGCGGCGTTCTCCAAAAGGTGCGCGAGGTGTCCGGCTGGGGCAGCGGCAGCTTGCCGCCGCGCACGGGCCGCGGCGTTGCCGTCTATTACAGCCACCTCGGCTATTTCGCGGAAGTAGTGGAGGCGGCGGTCGCCAATGACGGGCAAGTGAAGATAAACAAGGTGTGGGCGGTCGGTGACATTGGCAGTCAGGTCATCAACCCGACGGCAGCGGAGAACATGACGCAAGGCGCCATCCTCGACGGTTTTGGCGAAGCCTTGAATCAAAAGATCATGATCAAAAACGGTCGGGTGGTGCAGGCGAATTTTGACAGCTTCTCACCATTGCTGCTGACGCAAGCGCCGCCCGTCGAGGTGCATTTTTTGCGCACTGACAATTCGCCGACTGGCTTGGGTGAACCGCCGCTTCCGCCGGCCGTTCCTGCGTTGTGTAACGGAATCTTCGCGGCGACTGGAAAGCGGATTCGCACGTTGCCGATCGATCAAGGTCTGCTAAAGGTGTGAAGGTTCTGAGGACCCCAGTCAGGTTTTGTTGGGGGCATGAGTCCTCGCTACGATGCTTTTATTAAGCTCATGAAGAAATCAGGCAATCTAATGCATGCGCCGCGATCAAGGTGGCCTTTGTTTGCTTCTGAGCTTATGAGAGATTTTACACAACACGAGTTATGCCCCATCGAGACCCGACCATCTCCAGTTGGAATACTTGTCGCCCGTTTGTAGAATATGCGTATAGCGTTTGAGACTGGTCCAACATCGATGTCCGGAAACTGCAGCTGCTTGCGGTATGGTTTTTCCGATTTCAAATAATCTCGAAACTCCCTCGTGACGAAGATCGTGAAACCGTAGGTCTTTAATTCCCAAAAAATGGCAGGCGCGCGTAAAGGCGGCGCTGATCGCTTCGGCGGAGTATGGGAAGATCTCCGTCGCGGTGCGCGGCATTGAGCCGATAATCGCTAGCGCCTCCGGCGATAGCTCGCAGTAGACGTTGTTTCCCTTTTTATCTCCCGGGTGTTTCATGTCGCGGACGAGGATCCGATCACCGTCGAGATCCTCCCACCGCAGAAGCGTAATTTCTTCCTGGCGCCGCGTTGAGAAAATCGCGAAGGCGACAATTGTTTGCATGGGTATGGAGGAAGGACGGTGATCGCGGATGCGGCCGAAGTGCTCCATCAATCGGTCGAGCTCTTCAAGTGTCGGCCTGCGACTGCGTTCGACCGCCTTTCTTATCAAGCCGAGCTTTTTAACGACGGTGACCGCGTCGTCGAATGCCTGGCGCGATAGTGGGAAGCCCCAGGCTGGTCTAGCGACGGTGAAGATGCTGGACAAATGAGAGAAATAGTTACCGCAGGTTTGGGGCTCCACGCTCTGGTTCAGATCTTGGGCAAATGACACGAGCATATTGCTGGTGATATCGCTGCATTTAGTCTCGCCGAGATCGCTGTTCTTGATGGCCTTGAGCACTTGCGCCTTCGTGCCCAGGACTACATTTTTTGATTCTGCGATGTAGCGGTCGATGACAGCGGCGAGGGTAGGGTCTTCCTTCCTGTCGAGACCGCCGGGAGCTTTGAGCTCGGCCTCGCGCTTAACAATCCAGGCATTGGCGGCCTATTTGCGGTCGAAGGTTTCCGCCTCGCGGTGGACGATCTTGCCGTCTTTCTTGATGACGATCTGGGCTGTAAAGGCCTTGGAGCCGTCTTTGCGAGTCCGTTCAATTATCGTACCCATTGTCGTACCGATTTTTCGCTTGCGTCGTACTTGTCGTACCGGCGTCAGTCGGTCTGGCGAGTCCGTTCCATCCTCTCAGGTGGTACGACAGAGACTCAAGAGGTACGACGCCGTGGTACCATAGGCACAAAAATAGGCCAAAATGAGCCGAAAACGGTACGACATGAGACAAACGAAAAAACGATCAAATGATTGATAAACAACAAAAGGCTATTGAAATTTGGTCCCGCCGATTCTGTGTCGCCCCTATGATGGAATGGACCGACCGGCATTGCCGGTTCTTCCATCGCCTGCTCACGCGTCGCGCGCTCATCTACACCGAGATGCTCACCACCGGCGCGGTGCTGCGCGGCGACCGCGTGCGGCTGCTCGGGTACGACGCGGCCGAGCGTCCGGTGGCGCTGCAGCTTGGCGGCAGCGATCCGGCGGCGCTTTCCGCGTCGGCGCGCATCGGCGAAGCGTTCGGCTACGACGAAATCAATCTCAATGTCGGCTGCCCGTCCGACCGGGTGCAGGAGGGCCGCTTCGGCGCTTGCCTGATGATGGAGCCGGCGCTGGTCGCCGAGTGCGTCGCCGCCATGAAGGCGGCGGTGAAGATTCCAGTGACGGTGAAGTGCCGGCTCGGTGTCGACGAGCAGGATCCCGATGCGGCGCTATTTTCATTTGCCGCGGCGGTCAAGGCGGCGGGCGCCGACGCGCTGATCGTGCATGCGCGCAAGGCCTGGCTCAAGGGTTTGTCGCCGCGCGAGAACCGCGAAGTGCCGCCGCTCGACTACGCCATTGTGCACCGGCTCAAAGCGACCTATTCCGACTTCGAAATCGTGCTCAATGGCGGCATCGCCGATCTCGCGCAAGCGCAGCACCACTTGGCGCATGTGGATGGCGTGATGATGGGCCGCGCCGCCTATCAGGAGCCGTGGCGGCTGCTGGGTGCCGATCCGCAGTTGTTTGGCGAGCAAGCGCCGTTTGCCTCGCCGAAAGAAGCGGCGCTAGCGTTGATGCCCTATATCGAGCGTGAATTGGCTAAGGGCGTGCGCTTGCACGCGATCACCCGCCATGTGCTCGGCCTGTTCCGCAGCGTTCCGGGGGCGCGCGCGTTCCGCCGGCATCTGGCGACAGAAGCGGTCAATCCGGACGCTGGCGCGTCCGTCATGGCTGATGCACTGGCGCTGGTAGCGAACACGAAGTCCGATTTGTCCAACATCGCCGCCTAGCTTCGCGCCTCCCGCCTGCCATATCGTTCGGGGAATCATGTTGCTGGGATATCCGATCGGCGAGATCGTTTGGCTCGCGCTCTGGATTGCGGGCGCCGGCATCCTGGTCGGCATCCTTGCCGGCCTGTTCGGCATCGGCGGCGGCGCCATTATCGTGCCGGTGCTGTACGACGTGTTCCGCGTTCTCGATGTCCCGGAAGATGTGCGCATCCAGTTATGCATCGGCACATCGCTCGCCATCATCATACCGACGACCTTGCGCTCCTATCTGGAACACAAGAAAAAGGGCGCGGTAATAGCCGAAGTCGTGCGGCTCTGGGCCTTGCCGGCGGTTCTCGGGGTGGCGATTGGCTCGGTCGTTGCGGCCTTCGCGCCGGCGCCGGTATTCAAGAGCGCCTTCGTGCTATTCACGGCCTTCATCGGCACCAAGATGCTGTTCATACGCGACGGCTGGAATCTTGGAACCGATTTGCCGGGACGCGGGGCGCTGACGATCTACGGCTTTATCACCGGGCTGTTTTCATCGCTGGTCGGCGTCAGCGGCGGCGCGATTTCGAACGCAGTGCTCACGCTATACGGACAGCCGATGCAGCGGGCGGTGGCGACTTCCGCCGGCGTTGGGGTGCCGATCACCGTTGCCGGCACCATCGGCTACATTTTGGCGGGCTGGCGGCACATGGGCGAATTGCCGCCGCTGTCGATCGGGTTTGTCTCGCTGATCGGCTTGGTGATGATGGCGCCGGTATCGAGCTATACGACAACCTATGGGGTGCGCCTCGCGCATTCGCTGCCCAAACGCAAACTCGAAATCGCCTTCGGTATCTTTGTCTATTTGGTCGGATTCAGATTGCTGCTGACGCTGCTGTGAAACAGCGCGCGCGCTTAAGGATTGCCGCGCATGCGCAGCCGGTCGCCGCGCACCTCCCAGCTTTCCAGCCGGTTGAGGAAAGTCATGCCGAGCAGATTGTTCTTGAGCTGGCCGGGCTGCGCCACCAGCGCCGGCACCGCGCGTTCGGTCAGTCCGCCGACCGCGAGGCGGTCGAGCGTCACCGGCGCCGCGCGGGTGTGGCCGTTGGCGGTGTCCACGGTGACGGTATACTCGAGCACTTCGAGCGGCAGGCCGGCGGCCTTGGCGGCCTGCTGCGTGAGCACCACGGAACTCGCGCCGGTATCGAGCACCATCGGCACGCGCACGCCGTTGATGTGCGCGCCGACCGCGAAATCGCCGCCGTGGCCGCGCACGACCTCGACGTTGCGGCCGCGGCCCGCCACATGGCCGGGCATCAACTCGGCGATGACCCGGTCGGCCACGTCGCGCAATTCGAAGCGGTAGCTATAGCCGACCACCAGTAGCAGGCCGAGCACGGCCCAGAACGCCAGCGCCTCCAGCGCCTGCGACAGCCGGTCGCGATACATTGTGAGCACCAGGCCGCCGACGAAAATCGCCAACGCCAGCTTGAGTGCGAGTGATCCGGCGTCGCGGCTCAGCAGGTTGGCGATGGCGTCATGGTTGTTGCTGGCGATCAGCGCCGCCAGCGACAAAGCGACGCCGAAAATGAGAGTCCAGGTCAGGCGGCGGCTCACGGCGTCATCCTGTCGCGCTGGCGGGTTCGGAAGGCCGGCTGGCGGCGAGCCGCCACGGCAGTTCGCCTATCACGCGGGCGCGCTCGGCCGCGCTCATCTCGATCCAGCACGCGATCTCATCGACGGTGCGGCCGCAACCGAGGCACAGCCCGGAACGTGCATCGAGCGTGCAGACTTTAACGCAAGGACTCTCGATCATGCTCCATCTCGTGGCCGATTCGATTGCGACCATAGTCACTGCTGCCGGGAACGCAATCGTGGCGATTGCCGCAAGCGCCACTCACGTCCCCGCGCGGAACAGCGGGCGGCGGCTGAGCCGACATTTTTCTTCGAGCGTAAGAATGGGTTCGCCCGGCGCCGGCGCGATCGGCGGCGCGTGATCCATCATCGACGGCATCGGCGCCATTGCCGCGACCACTCGTTCGGGCGGGAAGGTGACCACGACTTCGGTGCCAATGCGCAGCTTTGATTTTAGCACGAACGAACCGCCATGTAGATCGACCAGGCTCTTGGCGATCGGTAGACCGAGTCCGGCGCCCTGTTCGGCCGATTTGATCGAGTTGGAGCCCTGGCCGAAGGAGGCGAGCACGATCGGGATTTCCTCTTCTGGAATGCCAGGTCCGGTGTCCTTGACGCTCATGTATTGGCCGCCCGAGGCGGTCCAGCCGACCTTCAACCAGACCTCGCCGCCTTGCGGCGTGAACTTGATCGCGTTCGACAAGAGGTTTAGGCAAATCTGGCGTACCGCGCGCTCGTCTGCCCACAGCCGCGGCAAGCCGGGCTCGAACATCTCGTGGATGATGATGCCACGGTTGGTCGCGCGCAGCTTGAGCAAATGGTGGCAATCCTCGACGATGGCGGCGAGCGAAATAGATTCCTCGTTGAGCTCGTAGCGGCCGGCTTCGATGCGCGACAGGTCGAGAATCTCGTTGATCAGCCCGAGCAGATGCACGCCCGAATTATGGATGTCGGCGGAATATTCCTTGTAGGCCGGCACCGCGTGTTCGCCGAACACCTCCGACTTCATGACTTCGGAGAACCCGAGAATGGCGTTGAGTGGCGTGCGCAATTCGTGGCTCATTTGCGCGAGGAAGCGTGATTTAGAAATATTGGCGGCCTCCGCGCGCTGGCGCGCTTCGTCGGAAATCGACTTGGCTTGTTCCAGTTCGCCGATCAGCGCGTCTTTTTCGGCGCGCGCCTGCAGCGTCGCCAGCGTGGTCGAATAGAGCCGGTAGGCCAGAACCGCGAAGTAGCCCTGCGCGGTGACCGCCATCCCGGCGAGAATATAGTTGCGCAGCGAGCCTTGCAGAATGAAGTCGAGCGCGATCGCCGCGGTGACCGGGAAAGTGGCGGCGAACACCGCCATCGGCAGGCTCGAAGCCAGCATGCTGGACACCGCGACCACCAGCAGCATCACGAACAGCATGAAGGTGCCAGAACTCTCGTCGGTGCCGACCGGGTAAATCAAAATGAACATCCAGGCTAGCCCGTAGAACAGGTCGAGCATGATGAAACGCAGCCGCCAGGAATGTGCCGCAGTTTCTGCCATCGGCAGTTCGAGGAACTGCCGGCATTTGCTGATCATGACGGCGTGGATGATCAGCACCGAGGCAGTCCAGGCGCCGGCAGCGACCGCGCCGATCCACAGGCTCGACATGAAGCCGATGGTCGCCACCAACAGCAAAATCACCAGCGACGCCGACAGCCGGTTCTGCGCGTATTGCCGCAGCAATTCGTAGTCGAAAACCGGGCGGGTGCCGCTCGACGACGTTAGCCGGTCGCGCGCCTCGCGTACGTATTGCGCGGCAAGGCGGCGCTTCACCGGGGAGGTAACCGGTGGTAGCGCGGACAGGTCGGGCTGTTCGCCTGGGATTGGCATAAAATCGACGCCGGTACGCAGAAAAGCTGGCGCCAACCTCGCCCAAATTCCTTAAGACCAAGCTTAAGAGGGCGCTAAAGACACTGGTTAAAGGATTGTTACCGTCCGGTTTGACAGGGCTTTTTGCCCATGTTCGGCTGCCGGCGAGGGGAAATAAGGACCGGAGTTAAGGAAATGAAGCTCTATGACAGCAAGTCGGCGCCGAACCCCCGGCGCACGCGGATATTTCTTGCCGAGAAGGGCATTACGCTGCCGACCGAACAGGTCGACATCATGGCCAAGCAGCACAAGACGCCGGAATACACGGCGATCAACCCGCTGCAGCGCATGCCGTCGCTGGTGCTCGACGACGGCACGGTCATCACCGAGTCGATCGCCATCTGCCGCTATTTCGAGGTGCTGCAACCGGAGCCGCCGCTGTTCGGCGTCGGCGCCAAGGAAATCGCGCTGGTGGAGATGTGGAACCGGCGCTGCGAAATCAATTTCATGGCCAATGTGGCCGCGGTCTTCCGCCATCTGCATCCGGCGATGAAGGATTTGGAAGTGCCGCAGGTGCCGGCCTATGCCGAGGCCATGCGGCCGCGCGCGATCTGGTTTCTCGAACTACTGGAAAAGGAATTGGCCGCGCGCGAATTCATTGTCGGCGACCGCTATTCGGTGGCCGACATTACAACATTGGTTGCGGTCGATTTCATGAAGCCGGCGAAGCTCGCGATGCCGGAGGGAGCCGACAACGTGAAACGCTGGCACGCCGCGGTGTCGGCGCGGCCGAGCGCGCGCGCATGATCCCGAAAAGTGGGAACCGGTTTTCGGATCAGATCATGCACAATGAAAGCGCGTAGCGGCCGTCAGCGTTCGAGCAGTGCGATCAGGCTCGAACTATCCCAGCGCTTGCCGCCCATCTTCTGAACTTGCGAGTAGAACTGGTCGACCAACGCGGTGACCGGCAGGTGAGCGCCGTTGCGCCGCGCCTCGCCGAGGCAGATCGACAGGTCCTTGCGGATCCAGTCGACCGCGAAGCCGAAGTCGAACTTGCCCGCCGCCATGGTCTTGTAGCGATTCTCCATCTGCCAGGATTGCGCGGCGCCTTTGGAGATGGTGGCGATCAGCTTCTCGATGTCGAGGCCGGACTTTTTGGCGAAATGAATGCCTTCGGCGAGACCCTGCACCAGCCCGGCGATGCAAATCTGATTGACCATCTTGGCGAGCTGGCCGGAGCCGGGATTGCCGAGAAGGTTGCAGGCGCGGGCATAGGAATCGATCACCGGTTTGGCGCGCGCGAAGGGCGCCTCGTTGCCGCCGCACATCACCGTGAGCACGCCGTTCTCGGCGCCGGCCTGGCCGCCGGATACCGGCGCGTCGATGCAATCGAAGCCGGCTTTCTTGCCCGCGGCATAAAGCTCGCGCGCGATCTCGGCCGAGGCCGTGGTGTGATCGACGAAAATCTTACCCTTGCCTATGCCGGCAAAGGCACCGTTCGCCCCGAGCGTGACTTCACGCAGGTCGTTGTCGTTGCCGACGCAGCACATGACGAAATCCTGGCCTTCGGCTGCGGCCTTTGGGGTGGGCGCGGACTTGCCGCCAAATTGCGCGACCCACTTTTCGGCCTTGGCCGCGGTGCGGTTATAGACCGTCACGTCGTGCTCGCCTTTGTTCTTGAGATGCCCGGCCATGGGGTAGCCCATGACGCCCAGGCCCAGAAACGCCACCTTCGCCATCGTCGTTCTCCCTGAAAACTCGCCCCGAGCCTTGGCCGGCCCCGTTCGCAGCCTATCTCTCAAGAGGGAGGTGGCCGCGTCAACCGGTCTCGATCTGGCCCGCATTGACCGGCGGTTCCTTGCGCCTATGGTGTCGGCGCAAATGGGTAGGCTGGCGACCTAAGGAATAGCGGTCATGACGGCGAGCAAGGAACAGGTTCTGGCGGCTTTGGCGAAAGTGCCGTCGCCCGGCGGCGTACCGCTCACCGACGCCCGTGTTTTGTCCGACGTCGTCGTCAGCGACGGCAAAGTGTTCTTCTCCATAACCGTCGACGCCGCGGCGGTGAAAGCGTGGGAGCCGGTTCGCAAGCGCGCCGAAGACGCCGTGCGCGCCGTTCCCGGCGTGCAATCCGCGCTGGTGGCTTTGACCGCCGAACGCACGGCGGGCGGCGCGGTGCGCGGACCCAATCCGGCGCATGTCGCGACCCAGCCGCGCGCGGCTGCCGGTCCTGCGCACGCCCATCCGGCCGACAAGGTGCAGCCCGGCATTCCCGGCGTCGACGCGGTGATCGCGGTCGCCTCCGGCAAAGGCGGTGTCGGCAAATCCACCACCGCGGTCAATCTCGCGCTCGGCTTGCGCGACCTCGGACTGAAGGTCGGCATGCTCGACGCGGATATTTACGGGCCCTCGCTGCCCAAGCTGCTCGCCATCAAGGAGAAGCCGCTGACCGTCGGCGGCACCAAGCTCAAGCCGATCGACCGCTACGGGCTTTCCGTGATGTCAATCGGCTTCCTGATCGACGAAGAGACGCCGATGATCTGGCGCGGGCCGATGGTGATGTCGGCGATTACGCAGATGCTGCGCGAGGTGGAGTGGGGCAAGCTCGACATCATGGTGGTCGACATGCCGCCGGGCACCGGCGACGCGCAGCTCACGATGGCGCAGCAGGTGCCGCTCAAAGGCGCGGTCATCGTGTCGACGCCGCAGGATCTGGCGTTGATCGACGCGCGGCGCGGCGTCGCCATGTTCAAACGCGTCAACGTGCCGGTGCTCGGCATCGTCGAGAACATGAGCTACTTCCTGTGCCCGAGCTGCGGCGCGCGCTCGGACATTTTCGGCCATGGCGGTGCGCGCACTGAGGCCGAACGGCAGAGCGTGCCGTTCCTCGGCGAAGTGCCGCTGCACATAACCATCCGCGAGAAATCGGATTCCGGCCTGCCCGTAGTTGCCACCGAACCGGACGGGCCGCACGCGAAAATCTATCGCGAGATCGCCGCCAAGGTGCTCGAGCAGATAAAGGGCGGCGCGGCCGCCGGCCGCAGCGCACCCAAGATCGTGATCGAGGGTTAAAGGTAGTACCGGGGCCCGCTGACGCACAGCGCGCGACGAAATGTCTCAAGTCGGGGGCGGGAGTGGCTCCCTGAGGTGTGCCGGCACCCCCAATGGCCTCTAATAGATCGATATGCTACCAATTTAAGCTATGGCGGCTTGCGCGAAAGCAGGCCTAGCCGCATTGTGGCGCCATATGGGAGTGGTCTTAGCCGCTTGCATGACCAGTCCAATTCGCAATTGAAGGGAGGTCCCTGTGAAACGACGCAAATTTCTGACCGCACTCGGCGCCGGCGCCGCGGTAGCGGCCATCGCAAAGCCAGCGATCGCGCAGTCGATGCCGGAGCTGAAATGGCGCCTGACCGCGAGCTGGCCTAAGTCACTCGATACGCTCTTCGGCGCCTGCACGACTATCGCCAAATACGTCTCGGAAGCCACCGACGGCAAATTCCAGATCCAGACCTTCGCCGGCGGCGAAATCGTGCCGCCGCTGCAAGCGCTCGACGCTGTGCAAAACGGCACCGTCGAGATGGGCCACACCGCGATGTACTATTACATCGGCAAGGACCCGACTTGGGCTTTGTTCTGCGCGCACCCGTTCGGCCTCAATGCCCGCCAGCAGAATGCCTGGTTTTACGAAGGCGAAGGCCAGAAACTCATAGACGATTTTGCTGCCAAGTATAACAGCAAGGCGCTGCTCGCCGGCAACACCGGCACGCAGATGGGCGGTTGGTTCCGCAAGGAGATCAAGACTGTCGATGACCTGAAGGGCATCAAGATGCGTATCGGCGGCTGGGGCGGTAAGACCCTAGCCAAGCTCGGCGTCGTGCCGCAGCAGCTCGGCGGCGGCGACATCTATCCGGCGCTTGAAAAGGGCGTCATTGACGCCGCCGAATGGGTCGGCCCCTACGACGACGAAAAACTCGGGTTTTACAAGATCGCCAAGTACTATTACTACCCGGGCTGGTGGGAAGGTGGAACGACCAACCACCTGCTGATCAACTTACCCAAGTGGAACGATCTGCCGAAATCCTACAAGGCGATCGTCGAGGCGGCTACCGGCTACGCCAACGTCGAAGAACAGGCCCGTTACGACGCACGCAACCCGCTGGCGCTCAAGCGTCTGGTGGCGGGCGGTACGCAACTACGGCCGTTCAGCCAGCAGATCATGGAAGCATGCCTGAAGGCCACGAACGAAGTGAACGCGGAAGAGTCGGCGAAGAACCCGAACTACAAGAAGGTTTTGGCTTCAATCGACCCGTTCAAGAACGACGAGAACCTCTGGTGGCAGGTGGCTGAGTACAGCTATGAAAGCTTCATGATCCGTAGCCGCACCCGGGGCTGAGCGAAAATCGACCTGCGACCATCGTGGCTGGCGCCAAACCGGCCCCGATTGCGTTTCGGACGCGTCCAAGGCGTGGCTTCATCGCCTATTTGCGACTTTAGTCGAGTTTGTGCACACTGGATATCGCCCGTGCACTTAGTCATGCTTTCGGGCAAGCCTCAGGCGGATAACCGCGGGGGCGGCGGGGCCACCCGCAATATAAAACACAGAGGGGGAACTGGGATGAAACGTCGTCAATTTCTCACAGCGGCGGGCGCAGGCCTCGCTGCCACCGCGATCGTTAAGCCGGCCATCGCCCAATCGATGCCAGAAGTGAAGTGGCGCTTGACGGCCAGCTGGCCAAAGTCGCTCGACACCCTGTTCGGTGCTTGCGATGTGCTATCGAAAGCCGTCGCCGAAGCCACTGACAATAAATTCCAGATCCAGACATTCGCTGCCGGCGAAGTCGTGCCGGCGTTGCAGGCGCTCGATGCCGCATCGAACGCGACCGTCGAAATAGCGCACACCGCGTCCTACTATTATTTTGGCAAGGATCCGACCTTCGCCTTCGGCACGTCGGTGGCGTTCGGCCCGAACCAGCGTCTCAATCAGGGCTGGTTCATCAGCGGTGGCGGCGGCGATGTACTCAACGAGTTTTACAAAAAATACAACGTCATGATGCTGCTCTGCGGCAACACCGGCTGCCAGATGGGCGGCTGGTTCCGCAAGGAGATCAAGAGCGTCGACGATCTCAAGGGCCTCAAATTCCGCATCGGCGGCTTCCCCGGGCGCGTGATCCAGAAGCTCGGCGGCGTGCCGCAGCTACTCGGTGCGCCCGACATCTATCCGGCGCTGGAGAAGGGCGTCATTGACGCGGCCGAGTGGGTCGGCCCCTATGACGACGAGAAGCTCGGCTTCTACAAGGTCGCGAAATACTACTACACGCCCGGTTGGTGGGAGGGCGGTTCGATGCTCGGCGCCTTTATCAACGTTGACAAGTGGAATTCGTTGCCGAAGAGCTACCAGGCCATCCTACGCAATGCGTCGGCTTACGCGAACGATTGGTGCATGGCCAAGTACGACCAAGTCAATCCGCCGGCGCTCAAGCGGCTGATCGCCAACGGCACTCAGTTGCGCGCCTTCTCGCCGCAGATCATGGAAGCCTGCTGGAAAGCGGCGAAGGAGCTGCACGACGACATCTCCAAGACCAACGCAAGCTTCAAAAAGGTCTATGAGTTGATGGAAGCGTTCCAGGGCGCGGCCTATCCGTGGTTCCGCGTCGCCGAATTGAACTATGACTCGTTCATGATCCGCCACCTGTCCTAGGCGGCCGGAACGAAAGAGCCCCGCGGCGAAAGCTGCGGGTTTTTTTTATTGGCGTCGTGGCAGCGGCTATTTCGCCGGCGGACCGAAATCGATCGGCGGCGGCAGCTCGATCTGCGGCAGCTCGATTTTCACCTTGTTGGGATCGATGGTTGACAGGGCCCCCTTGTAATGCATCACCATGGCCGGGAACATAATGACAAGCAGCACCATGATGACCTGGATCACCACGAAGGGCATCGCGCCCCAATAGATCTGGCCGGTGGTGACGCCCTCAGTGCGCTTGCTGGTGACGCGATCGTTGTAAGGCTCGCGCGGCGCCACTGAGCGCAAGTAGAAAAGCGCGAAACCGAACGGCGGATGCATGAACGACGTCTGCATATTGACGCCGAGGATGACGCCGAACCAAATCAAATCGATGCCCAGATGCTCGGCGGCGGGGCCGAGCAAGGGGATGACGATGAAGGCGAGCTCGAAGAAGTCGAGGAAGAAGGCGAGCACGAACACGAAAGCGTTGACGAAAATCAGGAAACCGATTTGCCCGCCCGGCAGCGAGGTCAGCAGATTCTCGACCCAGATATGCCCGCTGACGCCGTAGAAGGTGAGCGAAAATACGCGGGCGCCGAGCAGGATGAAGACCACAAAGGCCGAGAGTTTGGCCGTCGATTCCGTGGCCTGGCGGATCAGGTCGAAACTCAGCCGCCGCTTGGCGGCGCCCAGCAGCAAGGCGCCGGTCGCGCCCATGGCGCCGCCCTCGGTCGGGGTCGCAACGCCGATGAAGATGGTGCCGAGGACCAAAAAGATCAGCGCCAGCGGCGGCACCATCACGAAGATGACCTGGTCGGCCAAATTCGAAATGAAACGGAAGCCGGTGGCCTTTTCAATCAGCGCTGCGACGAGCGCATAGGTACTGCCTGCGAACAGTGTAATCGACAGCAGCGCCCAATTTTCGTGACCGCTGCCATTGAGCATGTACCAAGCGCCGCCCAGCGCCACGGTCACGATAGCGGTTAGGTAGGGCCGATCCCGGCCGAAGTATTTATTGAGCACCGAACAAATGAAAGCGGCAGAAATAGCGACGCCCATGGTCAAGACGACGAAGTCCGCTCCGGCCTTCACATCGGTTCGCTCGATGACGTTATAGCCGACGCTGCCGGCGAACACGACTAGGAGCCCAAGCTGCCAGACACCCCGGCTGCCGCTGGCTTCGCGGAAACCGACGGCCTCCACCGGCAGGCCCGGCGTCGCTTTTGGGAAAAGTGCCGTCACGAGGAAGATGTAGACGGCATAGAGAATGGCGAGCACGAGCCCAGGAACGAACGCGCCCTCATACATATCGCCGACCGATTTGCCGAGTTGGTCGGCCATCACGATAAGCACCAGTGATGGCGGGATGATTTGTGCCAGTGTTCCGGAAGCCGCGATCACGCCGCTCGCCACGCGCCGGTCGTAGCCGTAGCGCAACATGATCGGCAGTGAGATCAAGCCCATCGAAATCACCGAAGCCGCGACGACGCCGGTGGTGGCGGCAAGCAGCGCGCCGACGAAGATCACGGCGTAAGCGAGGCCGCCGCGCACGGTGCCAAACAACTGTCCGATGGTGTCGAGCAGATCCTCGGCCATGCCGGACCGTTCGAGCACCAGACCCATGAAAGTGAAGAACGGAATCGCCAGCAGCGTGTCGTTGCTCATCACGCCATAGACGCGATCGGGCAATGCTTGCAGGAAGTCGGGCTGGAACTGGCCAAGCTCGATCCCAATCAGGCCGAAGATCAGGCCGACAGCGCCGAGCGAAAAGGCCGCCGGGTAGCCGAGCAGCAGAAAGATGACCAAGGCGCCGAACATGATCGGAGCCATGTTGGCGATGAAGAATGCTTCCATGCGTGACCCCGATAACCCCAGAAAATAACTAGTGCTTTTCGATTGCGCCGATAATTTCCTCGGCCTCGACTTCCAGCGAGCTCTTCTGGCCTTCATGCGGGTCCGGAATGAGGTCGCGCATGATCGCGAGGCGTTTAATCAGTTCGGACAGACCTTGCACGAAGAGCATAATGAACGCGATCATGATCAGCCCCTTCGACGGCCATTGCGGGAGGCCGCCCGCATTCAAGGACTGTTCGTCCTGCGAATACGACACCAGGAAGAAGGGGACGGCGGTGACGATCATCACCACGCAGAGCGGTAAAAGAAAGAATGCATGGCCGATCGCGTCGATTGCGCTGCGCACCTGACGCGGCAGCATGTTATTCACGATATCGATGCGGATGTGTTCGTTGGCCAGCAGCGTCCACGGCGAGCACAGGAGGAACACGATACTGAACAGCACCCATTGCAGCTCGAGGAAGGAATTCGACGAGGTATCGAATATTTTGCGCACTGTCGCGTTGATCGCCGAGACCAGCACCGCGCCAATGATCAACCAGGACAGGCGCTTGCCGATCCAGATAGTGATGGCGTCGATGACCCTCGTCACCGGCAGCAATGCCTTCAGAACTGCGTCGAGAGCGCCCACTTGCCGTCTCCCCTCTATCAGGCCGGTCCGATGACCCCGGCCGGCATTTTTATTTGTGCGTTACAGCCCCACGGCTTGGCCAGAGATCAAGACCGCCACCTTAATCCGATGCCGCCATAAGGCGTCAATGGTCAAATTGGTAGCGGGCCGCGCGAAACGGCCCACCGCAAAGCCTTTGCCAGATGCGGATCGGGAAGGCTCCCTGGCTCCGAACTGGGGCGCCGCAACCGATGGTTAACGAACTCTAAACCCTCGGTTAACCAGCGAGCCGCTAAAACGGTACCGTCCTGCCCTTCGGGGGGCGGCGGCCGCGCCTATTCCGATCAGCGGTCTAGCGAGCGCGGTGCGTGAGGAAACAGCATGCGGCAGCTCTCGATTGCCGAGCGGCTTATTGCGGCCGTTTTGCTGCCGCCGGCCGCCGTGTTGTCGGTTCCCTTCGTAAGGGCTGCGCTGACGCCGCTTCTTGGCCAAGCCAATGCGAACTATGCCGCGATATTTATAGGAATTGTCGCCGCGACCATCGCCGGCGCGGCGGTGCTGATCATTGCGCGCGGTATCGTCAGGCCCATTGCCCAGGTGACCGATACCATCGACGCTATCGCCTATGCCGAGCTGGATTCGGCGCCGCCGCTAACGCCCAGCCGCGGCGAAATAGCGCGCCTGGTCGCCGCCACTGACAGGCTTGCCGACGTGGTCGGCGAACGCCAGCGCCGCGAGTTGGTGCACAACGATCTCGATCGCACATGGCAGGCTACACGCCGCGGCAATTTGTCCAATTTGGCGCGCCAGGTCGAGTTGGCGACCGAAATCGGTATCCAGCCGATCATCGATGGCGCCGCCAGCGTGCATTTCAAGGCCGAGGACATGCTGACGGCGCTGGAAACCGTGCGAGCGGCTTTCGACGAGACCGTCCGCGCCGCCGAGGGCTCGCATGCCATGAACCAGGCGGCCGGCCAATTGTCCGACCAGATCATCCGGGCGATCACCGAAATATCCGAACGGGTGCAGCGTGGCAGCGGACTGGGCCGCGAAGCGGTCGCGCGCGCCAATGCCTCGCGCGCGACCATCGACGCGCTGGCCAGGGGCGCCAACCAGATCGGCGATATCGTCACCGTGATTAACGGCATCGCCTCGCAGACCAATCTGCTCGCACTCAACGCTACCATCGAGGCGGCGCGTGCGGGCGAGGCCGGCCGCGGCTTTTCGGTGGTCGCCTCGGAGGTTAAGACGCTGGCGACACAGACCGGCAAATCGACAGGACAGATCGGCGCCAAGGTTGCCGAGATTCAAGCCACCACGCGCGAAGTCGTGGCCGCGCTGTCGAGCGTCGCCGAGGCCATCGATCAGCTTTCCGACGTCACGGTCTCGGTTTCCGCGGCGATCGAGCAGCAGCGTGACGCCGCGGAAAACTTCGCCGCCAGCGCGCGCGAAACCCGCGCCGCGACGTCCGATGTCGTCGGCCGCATAGCCGGCATCGCCGACATGGTGCAACGCTCGCGCGCGACCGCGCAGGACGTGTCGGCCGTCGCGGAGGCGATGCAATCGACTTCGCAAATTCTATGCCGCGAGATTCCCGATATCGTGCGTAAGGCCGTCAATGCGGATTTGCGCGAATATCCGCGCTACGAGGTGAAAATGACGGCGCGCCTGGAACGCGATGAGGAAGCCGTCGATGTGACGGTGCTCGATATCAGCGAGGGCGGCGCGCGCATCTTTGCCTCGGAAAACTTTGCGGTTGGCGATCATGTCGCCTTGACGTTTCCGGGCATGAAGGCGATCACCGCCGAGGTCGTGCGCAGCGGCGAGGAGGGTCTTGGCATTTGCTTTAAGCCGGCGCGGCTCCGGCTGGAGGAATTGCGCGATCTGGTGACGTCGCAAGAGCGGGCCGCGTAGTCGTAGCCTAGCCGCCGGTCACGCTCATATGGCGCGCGAGCGCCGGGCGGCGGTGGCGGCGATCGATCACAAAATCGTGCCCCTTGGGCTTGCGGGCAATCGCCTCGTCGATCGCGGCATACACCGGACCGTCGCTTTCGGAGGCGCGCAGGGGGCTGCGTAGATCGGCCGCATCGTCCTGGCCGAGGCACATATAGAGCGCGCCGGTGCAGGTGATGCGCACGCGGTTGCATGACTCGCAGAAATTATGCGTCATCGGCGTGATGAACCCGAGCCGTCCGCCGGTTTCCTTGACGCGCACATAACGTGCCGGTCCGCCGGTGCGATAGTCGATGTCGCCGAGCGTGTAGCGCCCGGCAAGGCCAGCGCGCACCATCGACAAGGGCAGATATTGGTCGAGCCGGTCTTCGCCGATATCGCCCAGCGGCATCACCTCGATTACCGTGAGATCCATGCCGCGCCCGTGCGCCCAGGCGAGTAATCCGCCGATCTCGTCGGCGTTGACGCCCTTGAGAGCGACCGCGTTGATTTTCACGCGCAATCCGGCCGCTTGCGCGGCGTCGATTCCGGCCAGCACCTGGCTGAGATCGCCCCAGCGCGTGATGGCGCGGAACTTGTCAGCATCAAGCGTGTCGAGCGAGACATTAATGCGTTCGACGCCATGCGCCTTGAGCTCAGCGGCGTATTTTTCCAACTGCGAACCGTTGGTGGTGAGCGTGAGTTCCTTGAGCGCGCCGCTTTCAAGATGGCGCGACAGCGAGGATACCAGCGTCATAATGCCGCGCCGCACCAGCGGCTCGCCGCCGGTCAGGCGCAGCTTGCTCACGCCTTTGGCAATGAACGCGCTGCACAGCCGGTCGAGTTCCTCCAGGCTGAGCAGGTCGGCCTTGGGCAGGAAGGTCATGTGTTCAGACATGCAGTAAACGCAGCGGAAATCGCAGCGGTCGGTCACCGAGACGCGCAGATAAGTGATGGCGCGATGAAACGGATCGATCAGCGCGCGCGGAAGGCCGCCGGTGTGATCGAGATCAAGAGTGGACGTGCCGTTTCCCGCAACCATTTTCCGTTCCCGCGCAACGATCGGCGCCTGCCGGATATAGGAAGTTTGGCCGATAATGGCCATACCGTCCAGCCGACGCCGCGTACGCGATCAAGCGCCGCGTACGGCGCGGGCAGCAATCATCTCGAATACTGGCGTGGTTCTACTGCTTGGGCGGCGGCGTAGCCGGCCAGGGCGCGGGCGCCTGCTGCGACGGCGGCTCCGCCGCCATCGGGGCCGGAGGCGGCACCGACGAGGTCTTGGGCTTGGGTTTAACTTTCGGCTTCGCCGCCGGCTTGGCGACAGCGGTCTTTTTCTTGACGACCGGTTTCCGCATCGGCTTCGGCGGCGGTGGCGCGGGCGTCAACTCGGCCTGCACCGGGTTGGGGCGCAATTCTGGAAATCCGCTGCTGTTCGAGACCGGCTCGATGTTTTCCGAATCCGGCAGATAGCCATTGAGCGTGAAGGTAACGGCTATCGGCGCATTGCTCGGCAGGGGGAGCGCGCAAGGCGTGCGGCAGGTTTGTCCGTTGGAAGTCTTGGCGTCGGCGCCCGGCGGCTCGGACTCGAAACGCACAGTGTCCATGACCGGCGCGGGTTTCAGAAAATCGAGATTCGCCCACTCCGGTGTCGACGAACACGCCGCAAGCGCCAGTCCCCCGACGATAATCGCGATTACTCGGTACATCATTTCAACCCGTCCACTCGAGCGATTTAAACCGCTCTCCCATCGACAGGATACGGTCGCGCTCACAGGCATGCAACCGACCGTACCCCATTAACCTTACCGCATTAACCTTATCCGCCGCCACCGCCTTTAATGTGGCGGCGACAACGCGGCGATGGCCGCCGGTAATTGCGCATAATGGCTTATAACGCGGTCCGGCCCGTACTCGGATATTGGGCGGTCGCTGTAACCGAAGTCGACGGCGATCACCGGAATGCCGGCGGCGCGCGCGGTGCGGATATCGGTCGCGGAATCGCCGACCATGATCGAATGCGATGGGTTGCCGCCGGCCGCCACGACCGTGCGGCGCAGCACGTCCGGATCGGGCTTTTGAATTCCGAATGTATCCTGCCCGCAGATCGCGGCGAAGCGGTCGACGAGCTTGAGCTCTTTGAGCAGCTTGACCGATAATCGTTCGAGCTTGTTGGTGCACACGGCGAATCGGCAGCCGCCGGATGCAAGGACATCGAGCGCACCGGTCAGTCCCGGAAACGGCCGCGAGCGGTCGGCGATGTGCTCGCCATAATGCACGATGAAATCCGCGAACAGTCGGTCGAGCTTTTGGGACGCAACGGCGACGCCTTCGGCCGCGATGCCGCGCGCGATCATCGCCCTAGCGCCGCCGCCGATATTGTTGCGTGCCGTCGCATAGGGTACCGCCGGCCATCCCTCCCGCGCGAATACGACGTTGAGGGTGTCAACGAGATCGGGCGCGGTATCGATCAGGGTGCCGTCGAGATCGAAAACGATAGTGCGGGCGGCCATGGCGGATCGCTAGCGCATGAAGGCGCAAAGGGAAAGGGCTGCCGGGGAGGGCTACCCATCAGGGGCGATCGGGGCTAGATAGGCGTGGCAATAAAGTCCTAGATCACACTCGAATCCTCAACCGGTTGCGATGAACGCCGATGTCCAAAAACGCGCAGCCGCCGCTCGCGCAGTCGAATTCGTACGCCCCGGCATGCGGCTCGGGCTCGGCACCGGCTCGACCGCGAAGCATTTCGTGGAACTGATCGGCGAACGCGTGCGGGCCGGCCTCGACATTATCGCGGTGCCGACGTCGCAAGCCACGCGTGCCGATGCCGAGCGTTGCGGCATTGCGCTGACGACGCTCGACGAAACGCCGGAGCTCGATCTGACCGTGGATGGCGCCGACGAGATTGCGCCCGACCTCAGCCTGATCAAAGGCGGCGGCGGCGCGCTGCTGTGGGAAAAGATCGTGGCGGCGGCCTCCGCGCGCATGATCGTGATCGCCGACCGCAGCAAATGGGTAGCGGCCCTCGGACGTTTTCCGCTGCCGATCGAGGTCGTCCCGTTCGGGCTGGGTGCGACGTTGCGGGCAATCGAAAACGCCGTTAACGCGATCCGGGGGCCCGGATCCTTGACGGTACGGCAGGGCAAGGACGGCCATGCTTTCGTCACGGATGGCGGTCACTGGATCGTCGACGCCGCGCTTGGCCGGATCGACGATCCCAAGGCGCTGGCGAATGCACTTTCGGGCATCCCGGGGGTAATGGAGCATGGTCTGTTTATCGGTCTTGCGCAGACGGCCATCCTGGCCGGACCTGATGGCGTCACGATCGTCGAGCGGCCGTGATTTCTCGAACAAAAACGGAGTTATGAAGATGGGCATCACTCAGGCCATAAAACGCTTCAGCCGGCCGGCTGCAGTCGCCGTCGCGCTGCTCGCGTTTGGCCCCACCGCTCACAGCCAACAGCCGTCGGCGGCGGCACTGGCGACCTCCAAGGAGCTCATTGCCGCCACCGGCGCCACCACCGTGTTCAATCCTTTGATCGCCGGCGTGGTCGAGCAGGCAAAGCTTTTGTACCTTCAGCAGAACCCGGCTTTGGCCAAGGATCTCAACGAAATCGCAGAAAAGATACGCACGGATCTGGCGCCACGCTTTGCCGAACTAACCGACGAGATGGCGCAGCTTTACGCGACGCAGTTTACCGACCAGGAGCTCAAGGCGATCCTGGTGTTTTATGAGTCGCCGGTCGGCAAAAAGCTGCTTGTCCGGCAGCCGGCGGTGGTCGATGCCAGCATGAAATTCGCGCAGGGCTGGGCGAATAAACTATCCGACCAAGTGATCGCTCAGATGCGCGCTGAATTGAAGAAACGGGGGCACGCTCTTTGAAAAGCGGCGGCCGGAACGCTGTCCGGCCGGCTTGGCGAACAGGACGCTAGTGGCCGATGGCGGACAACGACGTCGACCTTTTTGTTATCGGAGCCGGCTCCGGAGGAGTGCGCGCCGCTCGCGTCGCGGCGGGCTATGGCGCGCGCGTGATGATCGCGGAGGAATACCGGGTCGGCGGCACCTGCGTCATCCGCGGTTGCGTACCCAAGAAGCTGCTAGTCTATGCCTCGCGATTTTCTGAGGAATTCGAGGATGCCGCCGGCTACGGCTGGATCGTGCCGGAGCCTACGTTTCACTGGCCGACGCTGATCGCCAACGTCGACCGCGAGGTGACGCGGCTGGAAGCCGCCTATACCGCGACGCTCGAGCGCTTCCACGTCGCGCTGGTCAAGACCCGCGCCGTGTTGGAAGACGCCCACACCGTGCGCCTGGCGAGCGGCGCGCGCTTGCACGCCGAGACGATCCTGATCTCGACCGGCGCCTGGCCACATTACGGCCCTAAGATTTCGGGCATCGAACACGCGATGTCTTCGAACGAGGCGTTCAAGCTGAAGGAGCTGCCCAACCGCATCGTTATCCAGGGCGGCGGCTATATCGCAGTCGAATTCGCCTGTATTTTCGCGGGGCTCGGCAGTGAAGTGACGCTGGTCTATCGCGGCGAGAATATCCTCCGCGGCTTCGACGACGAAATCCGCGAGCACCTGCGGAAGGAGATGCGCGGCCGCCGCATTACGGTCACTTGCGGCCACACTGTCGCAGCGATCGAACAATCGGGCGACGAATTCATCACGCGCCTCTCCGACAACAGCATGATCGCGGCCGACAAGGTGATGTTCGCGATCGGCCGGCGCCCGAACGTTATGGGGCTTGGCCTCGAGAAGTTGGACGTGCGCATACACGAGCACGGCGGTATCGCTGTCGATGCCTATTCGCGCACGTCGGTACCGAACATTTATGCCGTCGGCGACGTCACCAACCGCATCAATCTGACGCCGGTGGCGATTCGCGAAGGGCACGCCTTTGCCGACACGGTCTATGGCGGCAAGCCGACGCCGGTCGACCATTCCAATGTGCCGACCGCGGTGTTCTCACAACCCGAGCTCGGCGTCATCGGCCTAACCGAGCAGCAGGCGCGTGAACGGCTCGACAAAGTGGACATCTACAAGACCAGCTTCCGTCCGATGAAGGCGACGCTATCCGGACGCGACACTCGGGTGTTCATGAAGCTGGTGGTGGACGGCACGACCGACCGGGTGGTCGGCTGCCATATCGCCGGACCGGACGCGGGCGAGTTGATCCAGGTGCTCGGCATTGCCGTGAAAATGCGCGCCACCAAGGCCGTTTTCGACGCCACCATGGCGGTGCACCCGACCGCGGCCGAGGAACTGGTCACCATGCGCGAAAAAGCCGTCAGCTACGGCCGCGCGGCGGCGGAATAGGCCTGAACTAACCGCGTTTCGCGAATCGCTGGCCTCGACGGGCCGGCTTCGTGTATAACCCCCACCAATCGTTGGAGTAATTGGCAATGGCCGAGCGTTGGACGCCGGATAGTTGGCGCAAGAAGCCGATCCAGCAGGTGCCGGATTATCCGGACCCGCAGGTATTGGCCGACACCGAGAAGCAGCTTGCTACGTTCCCGCCGCTGGTGTTCGCGGGCGAGGCGCGCAGCCTGATGAAGCAGCTCGCGCGCGTCACAAACGGCCAGGCTTTCCTGCTGCAAGGCGGCGATTGCGCGGAAAGTTTCGCCGAGCACGGCGCCAACAACATCCGCGACTTCTTCCGCATGTTCTTGCAGATGGCGGTCGTTCTTACTTATGCCGCCGCCTCGCCGGTGGTGAAAGTCGGTCGCATCGCCGGCCAGTTCGCCAAGCCGCGTTCCTCGCCGACCGAAAAGCGCGACCGTAAGGAATTGCCGAGCTACCGCGGCGACATCATCAACGATATCGCCTTCACCGAGGAGGCGCGCCGCCCCGATCCGCGCCGGCAAATCGGCGCCTATCGCCAGTCGGCGGCGACGCTCAATCTTTTGCGCGCCTTCGCGCAAGGCGGCTATGCCAATCTGGCGAGCGTTCGGCAATGGATGCTCGGCTTCGTCAAGGATAGTCCGCAGTCGCGGCGCTACGTCGAATTGTCGGATCGTATTTCCGAGGCGCTCGGCTTCATGCAAGCCTGCGGCCTCGATCTGGAAAGCCATCCCGAACTGCGTACCACCGAATTCTACACCAGCCACGAGGCGCTGCTGCTCGGCTTCGAGGAAGCGTTTACCCGCATCGATTCGACCACCGGCGACTGGTACGCCACCTCCGGCCACATGCTGTGGATAGGCGACCGCACGCGGCAATACGATCACGCCCATATCGAATACGCCCGCGGCATCAAGAATCCGCTCGGCTTGAAATGCGGGCCTTCGATCAAGGCGGACGATCTGCTGCGGCTGATCGACATTCTCAATCCCGACAACGAGGCAGGCCGTCTCACCTTGATCGGCCGCTTCGGTGCCGAGAAGGTCGGCGAGCATCTGCCGGCGCTGGTGCGCGCGGTCAAGCGCGAGGGCAAAGTCGTGCTATGGTCGTGCGACCCGATGCACGGCAACACCATCACCTCGGCGAGCGGCTATAAAACCCGTCCGTTTGATCTGATCCTGAAGGAAGTGCGCGGCTTCTTCGACGTGCACGCAGCGGAGGGCACCTATGCCGGCGGCGTGCACCTCGAGATGACCGGGCAGAACGTCACCGAATGCACCGGCGGCGCCCGCGCCATTTCGGATGCCGACCTCAATGACCGCTATCACACCGCCTGCGATCCTCGGCTCAATGCAGAGCAGGCGATCGATCTCGCCTTCCTGCTGGCCGAATTGCTCAAGAAAGTGCGCGCCGCGCACGCCAAGCCGATGCCGGCGGTGGCCGGGCTGTAAGTCCAGGAAGCTCTGCATTTTCCGCCGGTCAGACGCCTGATTGCGGAGCGCCAGCGCAGGCGCTAGATGATGCGCATGAACGGGCGTCCCGCCGGTAGGCTCGCGATCGCGGTCGCGCAACTCAACTCGACCGTCGGCGACATCGCCGGCAATGCCGAGAAGGTGCGGCGCGCGCGCCAGGCGGCCGCTGCCCAAGGCGCCGATCTGGTGGTTTTCCCCGAGCTGTTCATCGCCGGCTATCCGCCCGAGGACCTGGTGCTCAAGCCGGCGTTCCAGGCCGCCTGCCGCGCGGCGGTCGAGGCACTGGCGCGGGAAACCGCTTCGGGCGGTCCGGCGCTACTTGTCGGCACGCCCTGGCTCGACGGCGGCAAGCTCTACAACGCGGTGTCGCTGCTTGACGGCGGCGCGATCGCGGCGGTGCGCTTCAAGGTCGACCTGCCGAATTACGGCGTGTTCGACGAAAAGCGGGTATTCGCGCCAGGGCCGATGCCGGGGCCGGTGAATTTCCGCGGTGTGCGGCTCGGACTGCCGATCTGCGAGGACATCTGGGGCGAGGAAATCGTCGAGTGTCTGGCGGAGACCGGCGCCGAACTGTTGGTGGTACCGAACGGCTCGCCCTATTGGCGGCAGAAGGGCGACGTGCGGCTCAACATCGCGGTGGCGCGCGTTACCGAGCAAGGGCTGCCGACGATCTATGTCAACCAGGTCGGCGCGCAGGATGAACTCGTGTTCGACGGCGTTTCGTTTGGTCTGCACGCCGATTGTTCGCTGGCGTTTCAGCTCGCGGCGTTCCAGGAAACCGTCGTCACCACCCACTGGCAGCGGCGCGGCGCGGCCTGGCGCTGCGAGGATGGGCCGAAGGTCGCCGCCGTCGAAGCCGAACGCGCCGACTACGCGGCTTGCGTGCTGGGTTTGCGCGACTACGTCAACAAGAACGGTTTCCCCGGCGTCGTGCTCGGCCTCTCGGGTGGCGTCGATTCGGCGCTGTGCGCGGCTATGGCGGTCGATGCGCTCGGGGCGGATCGCGTGCGCTGCATCATGCTGCCGTACAAATTCACTGCGCAGGAATCGCTCGACGACGCGGCGGCCTGCGCCAAGGCGCTCGGCCTGCATTACCATGTGCTGCCAATTGCGCCGGCGGTGGAGGGTCTCGAAGCGGCGCTCAAGCCAGCCCTCGCAGGTGTTCCGCGCGACGTCACCGAGGAGAACCTGCAGGCGCGTGCGCGCGGCACCATCCTGATGGCAATCTCCAACAAGTTCAACGTCATGGTGGTGACCACCGGCAACAAGTCGGAAATGTCGGTCGGCTATGCGACGCTCTATGGCGACATGAACGGCGGCTTCAACCCGATCAAGGATCTCTACAAGACTGAGGTGTTCCGTCTGTCGGGGCTACGCAACGGCTGGAGGCCGGAAGGCGCCATGGGACCTGACGGTCCGGTGATCCCGGAGAACATCATCACGCGGCCGCCGACCGCCGAACTGCGCGAAAATCAGAAGGACGAGGATTCGCTGCCACCCTATTCGGTGCTCGATCCAATCCTGGAGCGGCTGGTCGAGCGCGAGGAGCCGATCTCGGCGATCGTGGCCGCCGGCTTCGACCAAGCGACCGTGGTGCGCATCGAACGTATGCTCAACATCGCCGAATACAAACGCCGGCAGGCGGCGCCGGGCGTCAAGGTGACGTTGAAAAATTTCGGCCGCGACCGCCGCTATCCGATCACCAACCGCTTCCGCGATCCCGGCACGCCGCTACCCGCGCCAGACGCCTCGCTGGTCGCCGGCATGCCGGCCAAGACCGAAGCGTTCGACTTTTAATCAGCGATGAATGATTTGTGTCGTGGCCGGCCTCGTGACTGGCATGACGAAAGAAAAACTACCGCAGCGGTAGGAAGGTTGGGCCGACGGTGCGCACTTTCCGCTTGGCCGGATCGGTTTCACCCGGCGCTTCCGCGATCGAGGCGGGCGCGGCCTCGGGCGCCTTGGCGCGCGGATCGGGTCGGATCGGCTTGCCGTCGGCGCCGATGCGCGGCTGCGAGAGCTGCTTGGCGTTCTGCTCGGTAACGATGACGTCGCCCGGCGCTACCGTGTCGTCCGTGCCGTTCGCCTTGAGCGCTTCGGCCCAGCTTTCGCCCGGCCGCCGGCAACTGCAGGCCGGGTTGAGCGCCTTGCGGTAGCTGAACGCGGTCGGCAGTTCGGTATAGAGCCGGCCGTTAAGCGAGACCGCCTGTGCCACTTCCTCGCCGGGGTTGTGATAGGTGTAAAGCGACACTTCGGCCGCCGGGCACATGTGCTCGCAGGTTTGCTCGTCGTCGCGGAAGCGATCCTGCGTGGTCGCGAACGAAATCGGGAAATAGAAGCCGTCGCAGGTGCGCACGCAGATGGTGCGGAACGTGCCGCCCATTTGTCCGGATTGCGAGAAGGGGTTATTGCCGCTGAATAAACGATCGAAGAAGCCGCCTTGCTGTCCGGCGAGCGCGGCCGAGCGATATTGCGCGCCGCAACCATTGTCGCCGAGCGCGATCAGCAGCGATTGGCGCTGCGCGGCGCGCTCGGTGGTGCCGCCGCTGAGCTGCTCGCGCTGATTTTGCAGGCGCTCGAGCGCATTGCGCTGCTGGTCGATCTGCCGGTTGAGGCCGCCGCATTGCGGCGGCGGGTTGCTGAAGATCGAGAAGAAGCCGGAGCTTTCGCAGCCCATGCGGCGTCCTTGCGCGACCAGCCGGTCGACTTCGAATTGCTGGCGGTTGACCGCGTCCTCGGCGCGGCGGATCTGGTCGGCGCGCATAGGATCGTTATTGCCGCGGTCGAGCGACGCGAGCTGAGCTTCCAGCCGCTGGCAGTTCGGGTTGGTCGATTGCGCGAGCGCGCCGGCGCACGACGCAAAGGCCGTCAGCGCCGCCGCTGCAAACTTAAGCGCGCATCCTTTCATGATCGGCACTCTAACGCTAAAATCATAAGCTTGCGAGCCTCGTGCTCAATGCGGCCGTGCCGCCTCCGCACGCAGATTCCACAACACGCCGGCGACGATGATCAGGGCGCCAAGGAACACAAAAATATCGAGACGCTCGCCGTAAAACGCCCAGCCGACGACCGCGATAAGCGGAATGCGCATGAAATCGAGCGGAACCACCAGCGTGGCATCGCCGGCGCGGAACGCGTTGCTCAGGCAGTAGTGCGACGTCAAGCCGGCAGTGCCGACCCCAATTGCGGGCAAAATATGGCGGGTTTCGAGATGGAAAAACACTATCGGATCGCCGCCGATCAGCGAGAGCGGAAGCTGGATCGCCGCCATCCAGAACACGATCCCGAAGGTGGTTTCGGTCATGGTCAACTGCTTGGTGGTGATCATGGTGATGGCGTAGCCGAAGGCCGCAGCCAGTACGAGAAACGCCGCCGGATTGAAGCTGGCGATGCCGGGACGCAGAATCACCAAGACGCCGATCAGCCCGAGCACGACCACGCCGATGCGGCTCGGTGACAGCCGCTCGTGCAGCAGCCAGACCGCGAGCAGCACGGTCCAGCCCGGCATGGTGAATTCGAGCGCGAACACCATAGCGAGCGGCAGCATTGTGATGCTCAGCGCCCAGGCGTATTGCGAACCGTAGTGCACCGTATTGCGCAGCAGGTTGAGTTTCATGCGGCGCGGCAGCGCATGAACGCGCAATTCCGGACGCATCGCGAGCAGCACGAGCAACACCAGCAGTGCGACGCCGCTGCGGATGGCGAGAATTTCGAATATGCTCAAATTCGCCTTGGCGAGTTCGCGGATCGACACCGCCATGACCGAAAACGAGAGCAATGTGCCGACCATCCAGAGGACGACGCGGACGAGTCTTCTGATGGCCACGGTTTGTTTCGCCAAGAGGTGGGTGGTGGGGGTGCGGTCGCGGGCGGTGGTCTAGCAGGCCGGCGGCTCTCCGTCACTCGGCGTCCGGCTGATTCTCCGGGCGCGCCTTGTCGAAAGCCGGCAGTTTCAGACAGGCGGTCTCGACCGCGACGATTTTAGGGAACTTGTCGAGCGGGACTTTCAAGCGCCGCGCATTAAACACCTGCGGCACCAGGCATAGCTCGGCAAGCGTCACATGCGCGCCGCAGCTAAAAGGCGCGGGCGCGATCATCGCCTCGATCGCATTGAAGCCCTCGATCACCCAATGGTGGTACCAGACATCGATGTCCGGCTGTTCGTGCTTGAGCTGGCGTTTGAGGTAACGCAGCGCGACCAGATTGTTGAGCGGGTGAATATCGCTGGCGATGATGTGCGCGACGGCGCGCACCTTGGCGCGTTCGAGCGCGTCGGTCGGCAACAGCGGCGGCTCGGGATGGATATCGTCGAGATATTCGATGATCGCCAGCGATTGGGTGAGCACCTCGCCGCTGGAGAGTTCAAGCGCAGGCACCCGCATCTGCGGATTAATGGCGCGGAATTCGGGCATCAATTGGCGGCCGCCGTCCTTGGTCAGATGAATTGGCACCATCTCATAGGGCAGGCCCTTGAGATTGAGCGCGATGCGCACCCGGTAAGCGGCGGAAGAACGGAAATACGTATAGAGCTTCACGGCAATCACCCGGCTGGCGGAGCCACCTTGCCGGCAATCTACCTGGGACCGGGCCGCTTGGCGATATCGGCGGCAAGCTTGGCCGAGCGCTCGCTCAGCGTCTTCAAGGCGCAGTCGAGCGCGGCGCGGTCGGCGGCGTCCACCGTCTCCAGCGGCCGGTGGGAGAAGTCGAGCGCCATGGGCTCGAGGTCATTGTAAATCTCGCGGCCGGCGGCGGTGAGCGACAGGAACGACTCACGTAGGTCGGCGCGGTTGGCGCGGCGTACCAGCAGCTTGCGGCGTTCCAGCACCGCCACCGCGCGTGACACCTTGGTTTTGTGCATGTGGCTGTGAATACCGATGGCCTTGGCGGTCATCATGCCGAATTGGCCGAGCGGCACCAGCACGCGCCACTCCGACACGCCGATCTTGTAACGCTCGGCATAGAGGCGCGAGAGCGCCTGCGAGACCAGGGTGGCGCAGACGTTGAGCCGATAGGGCAGGAATTCCTCCAGCCTGAGCGCAGCTTGTTCGGCGCCCACAGAAGCCTTGGGCTCACTTTGAAGGGTTTCGTTGCTCATGGCTGCGAGCCGCATTCCCGAGCGCCGGACGGTCGTGCACGGCCGCCGCCTTCAAGCGCGTGGCGGAAACTTTGGCTGAAGTCGCGCCCATGTGCAAACAGATTGGAGCCGTTCTAAGATAGGGCCGAGATTGGCGGTTTAGGTCCGCCCGCAGGCCTGTCGCACCGGCGTGCTACGCTTAGCGCCCGGTTACGCGACTTGTGTGGGGACGATCATGCGACAGCAGCCGCGTCTGCTCACTCCGGCGCTCGGCGTTCTCTATCGCAGCTTCGCGCCGGTCACCGAACCGTTGATCCGCCTGGTGGCGGGCGCCTCGCTCGCCATTCACGGCTATCCGATCCTGTTCGGCAACAAAGCCGCCGCTGCCAAATTCCTCGAAAGCGTCGGTTTCCAGGATGGCTTGTTCTGGACCTACATTGTCGGCACGGTCGAATTTGGCTGCGGGCTCTGTCTCGCGCTCGGCTTTTTGACCCGTCTGGTGGCCGCGCCGATCATCGGTTTTCTGGTCATCGCCATCATCACCTATCATTGGCAGTTCGGTTTCGCATGGGAGAACCGCGGCATCGAGTACCCGCTGTTCTGGTCGATCGTGGTATTGCATTTCCTCGTGCGCGGCGGGGGTCCATGGTCGATCGACGCGCTGATTGGCCGGGAGCTGTGACGGCATGACGGCGAAAAGTTTTGCCTCCACCGAAGACACGGCCGAAAAGAAAGTTTCGTTCGAGCAGATCGGCTCCGGGCTATTCGCCATGATCGCCGAGGGTGACCCCAATTCCGGTATTATCGTCGGCGACGACGGTGTCATGGTGGTCGACGCGCAGCCGACGCCGGCGATGGCCGCGGAACTGATCGCGCGCGTCGCCAAGGTCACCGATAAGCCGATCAAATACGTCCTGCTCACGCATTATCACGCGGTGCGCACGCTCGGCGCCTCGGCCTACAAGGGCGCCGAGGTCCTGGCCTCCGACACCACGCGCGGCCTGATTGCCGAGCGAGGCAGAGAGGACATGGAGTCTGAGATCGGCCGCTTCCCGCGCCTGTTCCGCGCCGCGGAAACGATCCCCGGCCTGGCCTGGCCGACCGTCACCTTTCCCGACCAGATCTCGATCTGGCTCGGCCGGCGCGAGGTATGCATCCTGCATATCGGGCGCGGTCACACCGCCGGCGACGCGATCGCAGTGGTGCCCGATGCCGGCGCGGTGTTTACCGGCGACCTGGTCGAATACAAATCAGCCTGTTATTGCGGCGACGCGCATTTCGCCGATTGGCCGGCGACGCTCGACAATCTCGCCGAAATGCAGGCCACAGCACTGGTACCCGGCCGCGGCGCCGCGCTCACCACCCCGGAGATGGTGGCAGAGGGCATCGCGCTCACCGCCGATTTTATCGCGACGTTGTACACTTCGGTGAGCGAGTGCGTCGCCAAGGGCCGCTCGCTGAAGGACGCCTTCGATTTCGTGCGGCTCGCCATGGACCCGAAATTCAAGGCCTTCGCGCTCTACGAGCACTGCCTGCCGTTCAACGTCGTGCGCGCCTATGACGAGGCGCGCGGCATCGAATGGCCGGTGGTCTGGACCGCCGCGCGCGACCGCGAAATGTGGGCCGCGCTGCAGGGTTGAGGATTTAGCGCGCGCAGACGATGACGACGACGTCGCAATTGCCGTTGCGGCAGCCGCCGGAACCGCCGGCCGGGATCGCGCCGGTAATGTCGTTGCGGTCGACTTGGCGGTACGACATGGCCGAGGCGAATTGGTGGTTCTTGCAATAGGCGTTGGCCGCCGCCGCGCCGCATTTGTCGCCTGAGGCAAGGCAACGGTCGACACCGTAGCCGTCTCCGTCATTGGCGATGATGAACATGCGCCTCTCGGCTTGCGCCGAAGTCACGGTGCAGAGGCAGAGGACGGCGGCTAATCCGGCCAGAAGTATACGCATGACAAAGCCCGCGTTTTTTGAAGGCGCCAGCCCCGGCGCTGGCCGTTAGAATGCGAGCAAAATCATTAAGGGTCGCTTAACCCTGGCCGCGCGACCGCAAGCGGGCCTTGACGGTGCCGCCGCCAGGCAGCATTGTCCCGTTCCGATGAGCGGCCTTAACCATATCTGCGGCATTTGCCGCGAGATTATTAGCTAGCGCGCGACGCTGGCTGCGGCCGTCTTTTCTCCAACGAGATAAAGCAACGCCCGGGCCAGCAGGCGCCGAGGAACGTTGCGCATGGAGCTGCGGCTCTACGATACGCTGACGCGCGAGAAGCGGGTGTTTGCCCCGCTCGATCCCGCGCGCGTGCGCATGTATGTGTGCGGGCCGACGGTCTACGACTTCGCCCATATCGGCAATGCGCGGCCGGTGATCGTGTTCGACGTGCTGTTCCGCCTGCTGCGCCACATTTACGGCGCCGACCACGTCAAATACGTGCGCAACGTCACCGACGTGGACGACAAGATCAATGCGCGCGCGGCCGAGCGCGGCATTTCGATCCGCGATCTGACGGAGGAGACCTACAAGAATTTCAAGGCCGACGTCGCGGCGCTCGGTTGCCTCCCGCCGACGGTCGAGCCGCGCGCGACCGAGCACATAGAGCAGATGAAGGCGCTGATCGAAAAGCTCATCGCCTCCAAGCACGCCTATGTCGCCGAAGACAATATTCTGTTCAACGTGCCGTCGATGCCGGATTACGGCCAGCTCTCGAAGCGCCCGCTCGACGAGATGATCGCCGGCGCCCGCGTCGAGGTCGCGCCGTACAAGAAAGACCCGCAGGATTTCGTGCTGTGGAAGCCCTCGAAGTCGGGCGAGCCAAGCTGGCCTTCGCCCGCCGGCATCAAGGCCCCGGGCCGCCCCGGCTGGCACATCGAGTGCTCGGCCATGGCCTGGAAACATCTCGGTGAGACCTTCGACATCCACGGCGGCGGCATCGATTTGGTGTTTCCGCACCACGAGAACGAGATCGCGCAGTCGCGTTGCGCGTTTCATACTAGCGTGATGGCGAATTATTGGATGCACAACGGCTTCTTGCAGGTCGAAGGCGAGAAGATGTCGAAGTCGCTCGGCAACTTCGTGACCATCCACGACGCGTTGCAGCAAAATTTAGCCGATCCTCGCTGGGGCGATATTTTGCGGCTAAACATGTTGAAGACGCACTATCGTCAGCCGATCGATTGGACCAAGGATGGGTTGGCGGAGTCGGCAGTGATGTACGGCAATCTGCGTCGTGCCGTCATCAATGCCGATAGAAATAAGGCCCGTCCATCACAAGCAGTCCTGGCGGCGTTGTCAGATGATCTAAATACGCCTGCCGCGTTGACCGAACTTCATCGCCTTGGTCATTCGGCCACAGCGTCAAGCGGCAGCCCCGCTGATGCGAAAGCGGAACTCGTGGGGTCGTTATTGTTACTCGGATTTGATCGCGCTGTCGATCACGTAAAGGCGGGTAGTGTTCGCCACGATATTGAGAGCGCATTTGAAGAAACCACGGCGCGCGAAAAAGGTCTCGATCCCGCCGTTATCAATGCGCGCATCGCGGCACGTAACGCTGCGCGTAAGTCAAAGGACTTCAAAGAATCCGACCGGATTCGCGACGAACTCGCCGCCATGGGCGTCGTGCTCAAAGACTCGAAGGATGGCACCGCCTGGGAGATCGCGCGATGATGGCCATGGCGCATCCCAAGCTAGCGCTGCGGCCTTATCTGGCCGAGGACGCAGCCGTATTGCGCGAAATCTTCCGCGACAGCATCGCGGATTTAACCGACGAGGACTACACGCCGGCGCAACAGGATGCCTGGGCTTCGGCCGCCGCCGATGAAGCCGAATTCGGCAAGCGGCTCGCCAGCCAGTTGACGCTGATTGCAACGGTCGAAGGCTCGCCCGCCGGTTTCGCCTCGCTCGTCGGCGGCAACAAGATCGACATGCTCTATGTCCATCCGGCCGCCGCCGGGCAGGGCGTCGGCGCCCTGCTGATCGATGCGCTGGAGAAACTCGCCGGCGGCCGCGCCGCCGAGAGGCTCATCGTCGATGCCAGCGACTCAGCGCGCGGCTTCTTCGAAAAGCGCGGCTATGTCGCACAGCAGCGCAACACGGTTTCGGTCGGCGAGGAATGGCTCGCCAACACCACGCTGCATAAACAGCTCGCCGCCAAACGGGAGGCATCATGACTAAACCCGACACGCCGTTCCCGCGCCATTGGCTCTTTTACATCGCGCTCAAATTCGCGATCCTCGCCGCCGCCGCGCTGCTGGCGCTGTATTATTTCGGCGTGATCTGAGGGCGCGATGAGCAAACAACGCCTTTATCTGTTCGACACCACGCTGCGCGACGGCGCGCAGACCAATGGCGTCGATTTTACGCTCGCCGACAAGCTGACGATCGCGCAGATGCTCGACGAACTCGGCATCGATTACGTCGAAGGCGGCTATCCGGGCGCCAACCCGACCGACACCGAACTGTTCGGCACGAAACGCAAATTTGGCACAACATTTACCGCCTTCGGCATGACACGCCGGCCGGGCCGCTCGGCCTCCAACGATCCGGGGCTCGCCGTGCTGCTCGAAGCCAAGGCCGATGCGATTTGTTTTGTCGCCAAGGCCTGGGATTACCACGTGCGTGTGGCGCTGGAGACGACGGAAGAGGAAAACTTGGCCTCGATTCGCGACAGCGTGAAAGTGGCCAAGGCCAAGGGTCATGAGGTGCTGCTCGACTGCGAGCATTTCTTCGACGGCTACAAGGCCAATCCGAATTATGCGCTTAGCTGCGCCAAGGCGGCCTATGACGAAGGCGCGCGCTGGGTCGTGTTGTGCGACACCAATGGCGGCACCCTGCCGCATGAGGTCGAACAAATCGTCGGCGAAGTCTGCAAGGCCATCCCCGGCGATCATGTCGGCATCCATGCTCATAACGATACCGAGCAGGCGGTGGCCAATTCGCTCGCCGCGGTGCGCGCCGGCGCGCGCCAGATCCAGGGCACGCTCAATGGCTTGGGCGAGCGCTGCGGCAATGCCAATCTCGTCTCCATCATCCCGACGCTCAAGCTCAAGCCGGAGTTTTCCGCTGCGTTCGATATCGGCGTCACTGACGCCGCGCTCAAGAAGCTGGCGCAGGTCTCGCATGCGCTCGACGAGCGGCTCAATCGCGGCTCCAACCGGCACGCGCCCTATGTGGGCGAGAGCGCCTTCGCCACCAAGGCCGGCATACACGCTTCCGCCATCATGAAGGACCCGGCGACCTACGAGCATGTGGCGCCCGACAGCGTCGGCAACAAACGCAAGGTGCTGGTGTCGGAGCAGGCCGGCAAGTCGAACATCTTGGCCGAACTCGACCGTATCGGCATCAAGGCCGACAAGGACGATCCGCGCATCGGCCGCCTGTTGGAAATCGTCAAGGAGCGCGAGACCGCCGGCTACGCCTACGAGGCCGCCGACGCCTCGTTCGAAATGCTGGCGCGCCGCACGCTCGGCACCGTGCCGAATTATTTCGACGTCACCCAGTTCGACGTCAATGTCGAGCAGCGCAACAATGCCAAGGGCGAGCGCGTCACCGTCACGCTCGCCGTGGTAAAGGTGAAGGTCGGCAACGACAACATGATTTCAGCGGCGGAAGGCAACGGCCCGGTCAACGCGCTCGACCGCGCGCTGCGCAAGGACCTCGGCCAGTACCAGAAATACATCGACGGGCTCAAGCTCACCGACTACCGCGTGCGCATCCTCAATTCCGGCACCGAGGCGGTGACGCGCGTGCTGATCGAGAGCGAGGACGAGAACGGAGATCATTGGACGACCATCGGCGTGTCGGCGAACATCATCGACGCCTCGTTCCAGGCGCTGATGGATTCGATCGTCTATAAGCTGATGAAATCCGGCGCGCCGGCGTAGTACGCTTGCAGGACCATGATCGACCACGTCTCCCTCGCGGTGCGCGATCTTAAAGTGAGCGAGCGCTTTTACACGGCGCTGCTCGCCGTCCTTGGTATGAGCAAACAGCGCGAATGGCCGGACGCCGCGGTCGGCTACGGCAAGAAATATCCCGAGCTCTGGATCAACCGCCGCGCCGAGATGCCGCGCGTTGCCGCTGACAGCGGCGTGCACATTTGCCTGCGCGCGTCGACGACAGAGGCGGTGGACGCCTTTCACACCGCCGCGCTCGCCGCCGGCGGGGCGTCCGATGGCGCGCCGGGCTTCCGCGCGCATTATCACGACAACTATTACGCCGCCTTCATCCGCGATCCCGACGGCAACCGCATCGAGGCGGTGACGTTCGTGAAGAAAGACTAGCGTCACCCGCTCGTCCCCGCGAAAGCGGGGACCCAGTGTCACTTGCGAATTGCCCGTTCTGGGTTCCCGCTTGCGCGGGAATGAACGGAGATTGGTCAGAGCCGGTCGGCGTCAGCCGCCGTCATCCGCTTGGCGTCGTCCGGCACCGCTTCCGCCGCCTTGCGCAGCATCGGCAGAATATCCTCGACCTTGTCGGTCACCAGCAGGTCGAAATTCAAATCGCCGCGGATGAATTCCAGCGCCTTCATATGATCGAGCAGCGCGCAAAGCGGCTGCCAGAAACCCTCGATATTGGCGAGCAATATCGGTTTCTTATGCCGGCCGAGCTGTGCCCAGGTCATTTGCTCGACGATTTCTTCCAGCGTGCCGACCCCGCCCGGCAGCGCCACGAAGGCATCCGCCATCTCGAACATCTTGCGTTTGCGCTCGTGCATGTCGCGCGTGACGATCAGCCCGTGCATGCCTTTGACGGCGTGCTCACGCGCCACCAGGAAATCGGGAATGATGCCGGTCGCCTCGCCGCCGCGGGCGAGGACCGCGTCCGCCAATTCGCCCATGATCCCAAGGTTGCCCCCGCCATAAACAAGCCCGATGCCGTTCTGGGCGAGGATGGCGCCGAAGGCGCGGGCGGCCTCCACAAAGGCCGGGTCGGTGCCCGGTCCGGAGCCGCAATAGACGCAGATTTTTCCGATTTTGCTCATTTTTTCGTTTGGTTCATGACCGAGGGTCATGTGCACGGCGTCTGCCGCAGCGTCAAGGCGCCGGCCCGCTCTAGGCGCAATGCCGCCCAAAGGGTGCTTACCGCCGAGAATCCCCCTATATGAGGGCCCTGAATGAGCGACCATCACCACCATCACCGGGCAGTCGCAAGCGAATCGCCGGTCTCCGCCGACCGCGGCGCGCTGGTCACGACCGTGATCCGTTTGTGGCCCTATATCTGGCCGTCCGACCGGGCCGACCTGAAGCTGCGCGTGCTCGGCGCCATGGTGCTGCTGCTGATCGCCAAGCTCGCGACCTTGGCGGTGCCTTTCACGTTCAAATGGGCGGTCGACGCACTCGCAGGTGGTGGCAGCGCGCCGGTCGCCGCCTCCGATTGGTTGCTCTGGGCGCTGGCGGCACCCGTCGTCATGACCATTGCTTATGGGGGCATGCGCATCCTGATGGCCGCGCTCACGCAACTGCGCGACGGGCTGTTCGCCAAAGTGGCGATGCACGCCGTGCGGCGGCTCGCCTACCGCACCTTCGTGCACATGCACGAATTGTCGCTGCGCTTCCATCTCGAGCGCAAGACCGGCGGGCTGACGCGCGTGCTGGAGCGCGGGCGCAACGCCATCGAAACCATCGTCCGCATGGTGATCCTGCAGCTCTCGCCCACCATCATCGAACTGCTGCTGATCGTCGGCGTGCTGATGTGGAAGTTCGACTGGCGCTACGTGCTGGCGATCACGATCACCGTTGCCGTCTACATGACCTATACCTATCACGCCACCGAATGGCGCATTGGCATCCGCCGCCGCATGAACGAGAGCGACACCGACGCCAACGTCAAGGCGATCGATTCGCTGCTCAACTACGAGACGGTGAAATATTTCAGCGCCGAGCAGCGCGAGGCCGAGCGCTACGACAAGTCGATGGCGCGCTACGAGGAGGCGAGCACGCGCGCTTATACCTCGCTCGCCGTGCTCAACGCCGGGCAAGCGGTGATCTTCACCTTCGGGCTCGCGGCGGCCATGGTGATGTGCGCCTACGAGATCAAGGCCGGCACCAAGACAGTTGGCGATTTCGTGCTAATCAACGCCATGATGATCCAGCTCTACCAGCCGCTCAATTTCATGGGCATGGTCTATCGCGAGATCAAACAGGCGGTGACCGACATCGAGATCATGTTCTCGATCCTCGCGCGCGAGCCGGAGATCAAGGACATCCCCGGCGCGCCGCCGCTCAAGGTGACGAGCGGCACCATCCGTTTCGAAGACGTGCGTTTCGCCTACGAGCCGGAGCGCGGCATTCTCAAAGGCATCAGCCTCGAGGTGCCGGCCGGCAAGACGGTGGCGGTGGTCGGCCCCTCCGGCGCCGGCAAGTCGACGATCTCGCGGCTTCTATTTCGCTTCTACGATCTCGCCGGCGGCCGCATCATGATCGACGGCCAGGACATCGCGCGCGTCACGCAAAACTCGCTGCGCCGGGCGATCGGCATGGTGCCGCAGGACACCGTGCTGTTCAACGACACTATCCGCTACAACATCCGCTACGGCCGCTGGGAGGCGACCGATGCCGAGGTCGAGGAGGCGGCGCGGCTGGCGCAGATCGACGGTTTGATTCGCCTCGCGCCGAAAGGCTACGAAACCGAAGTTGGCGAGCGCGGCTTGAAACTGTCAGGCGGCGAGAAGCAGCGCGTCGCCATCGCCCGCACCATCCTAAAGGCGCCGCCGATCTTGGTGCTGGACGAGGCGACCTCGGCGCTCGACAGCCACACCGAAAAGGAAATCCAGGACGCGCTTGAACGCGTGTCCAAGGGCCGCACCACGTTGGTGATCGCGCACCGGCTCTCAACCATCGTCGGCGCCGACGAAATCATCGTGCTCGACCAGGGCGAAATCGTCGAGCGTGGCACGCATTTCGCGTTGCTCGACTCCGACGGGCTTTACGCCAGCATGTGGAACCGCCAGCGCGAGGCGGAAGAAGCGCGCGAGAAGCTCGCCCGCGTGGCTGAGGACGAGGTCGCGCCCAACCGCAATCCGCCGCCGATCGAGGATGCGATTTCGGATGCAGCCGCCGCGCCGCTCGAAGCGCCGGCCGACGCGGCGGAGTAGGATAAAGCATGTCGATCTACGATTCGATCCGCGCGCAGATCGTGCCGATTACGCCGGAGGGCTATCCCTTCATCGGCGCATTCGCGTTCGCCAGCCTCGTCTTGTTCTGGCTGTGGAGTCCGCTCGGCTGGCTCGGCACGCTGGCGACGATCTGGTGCGCCTACTTCTTCCGTGATCCGCCGCGCGTGACGCCGGTGCGCGAGGGGCTGGTGGTGGCGCCGGCCGATGGCCACGTCAGCCAGATCACCACGGCGCCGCCGCCGCACGAATTGGGCTTGGGCGACAAGCCGCTGCCGCGCATCTCGATCTTCATGAGCGTTTTCGATTGCCACGTGAACCGCAGCCCGGTCGCCGGCCGCATCGAGAAGATCGTTTACCAGCCAGGCAAGTTCTTTAACGCCGACCTCGACAAGGCGAGCGCCGACAACGAACGCAATTCGCTGGTGATCGCGACGGCAGGCAGCCGCGTGGCGGTGGTGCAGATCGCCGGTCTTATCGCGCGCCGCATCGTCTGCTTCGTGCGTGAGGGCCAGCCACTCGGCGCCGGCGAGCGCTTCGGCATGATTCGCTTCGGCTCGCGTCTCGACGTCTATCTGCCCGACGGCACGCCGCCGATGGTCGCGGTCGGACAGGCCTCGCTTGCCGGCGAAACCGTGCTCGCTGACCTGCGCGTTCCCGACTCCGGACGCGCCTTCCGCGCCGGCTAGCGCAAACAAATTAGTTAACGGAGCCAATAATTTGGCGCCGCGCGCCGTGGCGCGCATCCGCGCGAAAGGCTATATTGCTACCATGGTGTTTCCGCCGTTCGATCCAGCTCCGCCGTCCCGGCGCCGTCGCTTCAAGGCGATCCCGGTGCGCACGCTATTGCCCAATCTGATTACGCTGCTCGCGCTCTGCGCCGGGCTGACCGCGATCCGAATGGCGGTCGAAAGCCGGCTCGATCTGGCGCTCGCCGCGATCGTGCTGGCGGTGCTGCTCGACGGCATCGATGGGCGCATCGCGCGCATGCTCAAAGGCACCTCGCGCTTCGGCGCCGAACTCGACAGCCTCGCCGACTTCGTGAATTTCGGCGTGGCGCCGGCGCTGATCCTGTATTTCTGGGGCCTGCAGGAGCTCAAATCGGCGGGCTGGATCGCTGCGCTAGTGTTCGCGATCTGCGCCGCGCTACGGCTCGCGCGCTTCAACGTGATGATCGACGACCCCAACCAGCCGGCCTGGGCGGGAAACTTCTTCACCGGCATTCCGGCTCCGGCCGGAGCCATCACCGTGCTGCTGCCGATCTATCTCTACTTCCTCGGCGTCTCCAACGGGCTAGTCACAATCTGGCTCACCTTCATCTACACCTTGGCCATCGCGCTGCTGATGGTCTCGCGGCTGCCTGTGTTCTCAGGCAAGCGAGTGGGCAAGCGCGTGCCGTCGGACATGGTGCTGCCGGTGTTCGTCGTGGTGGTGCTGTTCTTCGCCTTGCTGATCAGCTATCCCTGGGTCGTGCTCACCATCGGCACGCTCACTTATCTCGGCTGCCTGCCGCTCGGCTGGCTGTCCTATCGCGAATATCAGCGCAAGGATGCGGCGGCGGCCGCCGCCTTGCATGCCGCGCCCGCAGGCGAGGCGCCGACCGCCCCTGGCCACGTGCCCGAAAACGACACCGATCGCGAGCGCCCCGCGCGCTTGAACTGATCGACGGCATCGCGTGAGCCCATGCCGCGCGCAACCAGCGTCCTTGCCGCCGCCGATCGCCATGATCGGCCTGTCGTCGACACCGTCATCCTCGACTACACCCAGCGCAGCACGCAGAAAATCACAGTCGCGGGCGTCAAGGGCGGCGCCTTCGAAATCGACCTGCATCAGCCGGCGCGCCTGCGCACCGACGACCTGCTGCTGCTTGAGGACGGCTCGCTGGTCGAGGTCGTCGCCGCACCTGAACCGTTGATCGAGGCGCGCGCGGCGGACGTTGCGGCGCTATCGCGGCTCGCCTGGCACCTCGGAGGCCGCCACATCTTGGTGCAGGTACTGCCCAACCGCATCCGCGCGCGGCGCGAGCCTGCGGTCGAGGCGCTGCTCAAGTCACTCGGCGCGAAGGTGACGATGATCGAAGCGCCGTTCGAACCGGAAGGCGGCGCTTATGCCTCATCGCACGGGCACGGCCACCCGCATTTCGACCACGGTCACCATCATCACGATCACTAGGGCAGCAGTCCCTGCGTTCCGAACGGATAGCCGGGCATGAGCTGATAGGGATGCTTCCAGCCAGGCAGCGCCTTCATGCGCTCGAGCCAGGCGCCGATTGCCGGGTGATCCTTGGCGATATCGAAGCCGAATTCCTCGGCCGGATAGTAGAGGTAGCCGGTCATCGAAACGTCGGCGATGGTCGGCTTATCGCTCACGAGGTATTGCCGCCCAGTCAGCCGCTTGTTGACGATGGCGAGCGCGCCCTGCGCGCGACCTTGCAGGAACGCCATCACCGCCGGATCAGCCGGTTGTTTGACGAAATTCTTCAGGAAACGGAACGGCCCAAGGAGACCGTTGACCTTCTGATTGTCGAAAATCATCCAGCGCAGCGATTCCAATGCCTCGTCTTCGCCCTGCGGCTTGAAATTGCCGGAACGGTTGGCGAGGTAGGTCAGGATCACGCCCGATTGGCTGAGCTTTTTCTTGCCGTGCACGAGCACCGGCGCTTCGCCCATTTCGTTGATGGTCTCGCGAAACTCCGGCGTGCGCTGTGGCGCCGCGCCGAAGAAGTCGTACCAGACCGGCTCCCACTTGGCGCCGATCAGGTTGAGCATCAGCGCGGCGCGGTAGGCGTTGCCGGACTGGGCGAAACAATAGAGCTGATATTCGGTCATGGTTGGTCCTGCCTATTGTATTGCTGGTGGACGGCTCAGCGTCACCGGCGTGCCGGCGGCGATTTGGCCTTCGAAGCGGCGGTCGGTGTAGGTGAGATGCGCCAGAGCCTGGTTTTCCTGGTCGTCGATGGTGAGCGTGCCCTTGGCGAGCGTCCAGTGCCGGCTCATGTAGAAATTGCCTGGGCAGCCGCCCTCCGGCTCGACGACGCCTGAAAGCACGCCCGGTCCACCGGTAAAATTCATGCCGCAGGTCGGCGCATTGGGCGCCGCCATGATCCAGCGGCCGCTCATATCGATATCGAGCGTCGCTTCCGCCGAAGGCGTCGTGCCGCCGAGCGGATTACCGGCGCAGCCCGCGAGCACCAAAGCGGCCAGAACGCCTCGTGCGGCCCGCATGGTCCGCATTCCGCGATAGTCCCTCACTTCATCGTCGGGATCACGAATTCGGAACCTGCTTTGGTGCCGGTCGGCCAGCGCGAGGTGATGGTCTTTGTCTTGGTGTAGAAGCGCACCGAATCCGGCCCGTGCTGGTTGAGATCGCCGAATCCGGAGCGCTTCCAACCGCCGAAGGTGTAATAGGCGAGCGGCACCGGAATGGCGAAGTTAACGCCCACCATGCCGACCTGCACGCGGTTGACGAAATCGCGCGCGGTGTCGCCGTCGCGCGTGAAGATAGCGACGCCGTTGCCGTATTCGTGTTCGGAGGGCAGCCGCACCGCTTCCTCGTAGTCCTTGGCGCGCACCACCGAGAGCACCGGTCCGAAAATCTCTTCCTTGTAGATTTTCATGTCGGGCTTGACCTCGTCGAACAGGCAGCCGCCGATGAAATTGCCGTTTTCATAGCCCTGCAATTTGAAGCCGCGGCCGTCCACCACGAGCTTGGCGCCTTCCTTGATGCCGCTGTCGATGTAGCCGCGCACTTTGCCGAGCAGCTCCTTGGTAACCATCGGGCCGTAGTCGGCCTTGTCGTCGCTGGAAGGGCCGATCTTCAAATTCTCCACGCGCGGGATCAGTTTTTCGACAAGCACGTCGGCGGTCTTCTTGCCGACCGGCACCGCCACCGAAATCGCCATGCAGCGTTCGCCGGCCGAGCCGTAGCCGGCGCCGATCAGCGCGTCGACCGCCTGGTCCATGTCGGCATCCGGCATCACGATCATGTGGTTCTTGGCGCCGCCGAAGCACTGCACGCGCTTACCGTTGGCGCAGCCGGTCGTGTAGATATATTCCGCGATCGCCGAGGAGCCGACGAAACCGATCGCCTTGACGCGGTCGTCGGTGAGCAGCGTGTCGACGGCTTCCTTGTCGCCGTTGACGACGTTGAGAATGCCTTCCGGCAGGCCGGCCTCGATGAATAGTTCGGCGATCCGCATCGGCACCGACGGATCGCGCTCCGACGGCTTGAGGATGAAGGCATTGCCGCAAGCGATGGCGGGCGCGGCCTTCCACAGCGGGATCATCGCGGGGAAATTGAACGGCGTGATGCCGGCGACCACGCCGAGCGCCTGCCGCACCGAAAATAAGTCGATACCGGGGCCGGCGCCTTCCGTGTATTCGCCCTTCAAGAGATGCGGAATGCCGCAGGCGAACTCCACGACTTCAAGTCCGCGCTGGATGTCGCCGCGCGCGTCGGGCAGCGTCTTGCCGTGTTCGGAGGAAAGCAGCTTGGCGAGGCTGTCATATTCCTTCTGCACCAGCTCGAGGAATTTAAACATCACACGCGCGCGCCGCTGCGGATTGGTCACCGCCCAGGCCGGCTGCGCGGCCTGCGCGTTGGCGATGGCCGCTTCGACTTCGGAATGCTTGGCCAGCGCCACCTTGGCCTGCACCTCGCCGGTATTGGGATTGAACACATCGCCGAAACGCCCGGAGGTCCCTTTGACCGCCTTGCCGCCGACAAAATGGCCGATTTCACGCATGGATCGATCTCCTCCGGTTCTTAACGGGTCCTGGGACGGGACCTTGGGGCTTTGCGGCCCATATGCCCTGATTTTGCAGCTTTTTGCCGGCCGGTCACGGGCTCAGCCCGGCCAAGGCGGGCGTTTTTCTTTCACCAACGGTTAGCCTTTACCGCCTCTTAACAGCGCCAGTCTAGGGTCGATTGCAGCGGCCGCCATCGGGTTTTGCGCCGCGGTTCGTGCGTTTCGTGGGGTCGTCATGGATATTGCAACGAGTTTAGGCCTGCTGTCCGGCGTAGGCGTCGTTTGCCTCGTTATTATGATGGGCGGCGACCTGCACATGTTTGTGAGCGAGCACGCGTTCATCGTTATTTTCGGCGGGTCCTTCGCCGCCACCCTGATCCGGTTTCCGCTCTCCTCAATGATGCACGGCCTGCCGCTCGGCGCGAAATTCGCGTTCACCATGCGCCGCATGACCCAGCGCGAACTGGTCGACGAACTGGCGGGGATCGCGGAAGTTGCGCGCAAGTCCGGGCCGGTCGGTCTGGAAAAGTGCGAGATCGACGACCCGTTTCTGGCCAAGGGCATCCGCTACGTCGCCGACGGCTACGACACCAATTTCATTCGCGATAATCTCGAACGTGACCGCGACAACTTTCTCACCCATCTCGATGAAGGCCAGAAGATCTACCGCGCGGTCGGCGACTGCGCGCCGGCCTTCGGCATGATCGGCACCCTGATCGGCATGGTGCAGATGTTCGCCAACATGACCGATCCATCCAAGCTCGGTCCGTTTATGGCCGGCGCGCTGCTGGCGACGTTCTACGGTGCCGCGCTTGCCAACCTGTTCTGCCTGCCGATCGCCGACAAGCTGCATTTGAAGCTGGTGGACGAGGAAATCAATCGCACTTTGATGATCGACGGCATCCTGATGATCCGCGAAGCCAAGAGCCCGACGCTGGTGCGCGAGATGCTGCTCGCCTACCTGCCCGAGAAGCATCGCCACAGCGAAGCCGAGGAAGAAAAAGCGACCGAGGCGGCGCCCGCCTAGCGCGGAGCATCCGGAACGCAAGACAATGGCCAGACGCAAGGAAGCGCACGGCGGCGGTCACGGTTGGTTCGTGACATTCGCCGACCTGATGGGACTGCTGGTCAGCTTCTTCGTGATGCTGGTCGCGTTCTCCACCCAGGACCAGCAAAAGCTCAAAATTGTCGCTGGCTCAATGCGCGACGCCTTCGGCGTGCAAGATCAGGTGCGCTATTCCGGCATCATCGAGGTGCTCGGCCTGCCGACGCGGCCGAGGCTCAAGAATGTCGCCAACATCGATCCTTCCGAGGCGTCGGCCACGCCGACCCCGGACGACAAGGATCACCAGCGCAAATACGGCGCCCGCCTAAAGCGGGACGAAAAATTCGCGCTGGCGTCCGCATCGCTCCGCCAGGCCTTGCAGGACATGCCGGAGATTACCGAGGCCTCCAAGCAGATCATGGTCGAGGAGACCCAGGAGGGCCTCAATATCGAGATCGTCGACCAGGACGGACGATCTATGTTTCCGGACGGCGCCAAGGAACCCTACGAGCGCACGCGCAAGCTGATCCAGAAGATCGCGCCCTCGCTCAAGGCGATGCCGTACCGCATCTCCATCACCGGCCATACCGCATCGAGCAAAGTACCGGATAAGCCCGGCTACGGGCCGTGGGAGCTTTCCGCCGACCGCGCCAACGCGGTGCGCGAGATTCTCACCGCCGAAGGCGTGCCGTCCGGGCACATCTACATGGTGGCCGGCAAGGCCGACACCGAGCCGTTGTTCCCGGACAACCCGTTTATGTCGCCGAACCGGCGCGTCACCATTACCCTGATGCGGGAAGAGCCGCCAATTCCGGTCGATTTGACCCCGTAAAGCCTACGAAATCCACGTCCGCTCTATGGCGGATGGGCCCTTGCGAGCGGCGCATACCTAGTTATTCCGCTTTGCGTAAACGGCTATGCAGACCCAGTGCTGCGGCGTTATAAGCCGCGTCCCACAGTTTTTGCATTGCAATAATTAATCCAGGCCAGCCGCGCATGTCACCCACTAAGGCCGCCCATGGCGGCTCGGTCGCAGCCCTCGATGGCAGCGAAGCGCCGGCCAAGGCCGGCTTCTGGGCGCTCACGCTTGGCTGTATCGGCGTTGTTTACGGGGACATCGGCACCAGTCCCCTCTACGCGATGCGCGAGTCGGTGCTGGCGGCTGTCGGTCCGGGCAAGCCGGCGAGTGAGCCGATTGTGCTCGGCATCCTGTCGCTGATCATCTGGGCGCTGCTGCTGGTGGTCACCGCGAAATACGTGCTGATCCTGCTGCGCGCCGACAATAACGGGGAGGGCGGTACGCTGGCGCTGATGGCGCTCGCCTCGCGCGCGCTCGGCGGCACCCGGGGCGGAGCCATCGTGATCCTGCTCGGCATCATCAGCGGCGCGTTGTTCTACGGCGACGCTATCATCACGCCGGCGCTGTCGGTGCTCTCGGCGATCGAAGGCATGAAGGTCGCGACGCCGGCGTTCGACGAATTTGTGGTGCCGATCACGGTGGTGATCCTGATCGCGCTGTTCGCGGCGCAGTCGCGGGGCACGGCAAAGGTCGCCGCTTTATTCGGTCCGATTACGTTGATTTGGTTCGCCGCCATCGCCGTCGCCGGGCTTTGGCATATCGGGCAAAACTTCACCGTGCTGCTGTCGTTCAATCCTTATTACGGCATTCACTTTTTGCTCAACCACGGCATTATCGGCTTCTACACGCTGGGCGCCGTGTTCCTGGTGGTGACCGGCTCGGAGGCGCTCTATGCCGATCTCGGGCATTTCGGCCGCGGTCCGATTCGCTTCGCCTGGACGGTTGTCGTTTTGCCGGCGCTTGTGATGAATTATCTTGGGCAGGGCGCGCTGGTGTTGGCCGATCCGAAGACAATCGAGAACCCGTTCTTCCTGCTCTATCCGCAATGGGCGCTGCTGCCGATGGTCGTGCTGGCAACCGCCGCCACCGTTATTGCAAGCCAGGCGGTGATCACCGGCGCCTACTCGCTAACGCAGCAGGCGATTCAACTCGGCCTGTTGCCGCGGCTGGAAATCCGCCACACGTCGGAAGCGCTGTTCGGGCAGATCTACATGCCGAAGGTGAACACGCTGCTATTGATCGGCGTCTTGCTTTTGGTGGGACTGTTCCGTTCATCGAGCGCGCTGGCGTCGGCTTACGGCATCGCCGTTACCGGCACCATGGTGGTGACCGCCATGATGGCGATCGTCGTGATCTGGCGGGTGTGGCGTTGGCGGCTGGTCTGGGCTCTGGCGCTGATGCTGCCGTTCTTGTTCATCGATTTCACGTTCCTTGCCGCCAATTTGCTCAAGATCGTGGAGGGCGGCTGGATGCCGCTTGCGCTCGGCGCGCTGGTGATGGCGGTGATGTACACCTGGAAGCGCGGCAGCCGGTTGCTGTTCGAAAAGACGCGGCGCCTGGAAACGCCGCTCGAATTTTTGGTCAACAGCCTGGAAAAGAAACCGCCGGCGCGCGTGCCTGGCACCGCGGTTTTTCTCACCAGCGATCCGCTGAGCGCGCCGACCGCACTGATGCACAGTCTCAAGCACTACAAGGTGCTGCACGAGAAGAACGTCATCCTCACTATCGCAACGGCCGATACGCCGCGCGTCGGTCCGGCCGAACGGGTGCGCATCGAGCCGGTGGGCGAAACGTTCATGCGCATAAACCTGCGTTTCGGCTTCATGGAGACGCCGAACGTGCCGAAGGCGCTCGCCATCGCGCGCAAGCTCGGCTGGCAGTTCGACATCATGTCGACGTCATTCTTCCTGTCGCGGCGCACGCTCAAGCCGGCGCCACATTCCGGCATGCCGCGCTGGCAGGACCGGCTGTTCATCGCGCTGACCCGCGTCGCCAACGACGCCACCGACTATTTCCAGATCCCAACCGGGCGGGTGGTGGAAGTCGGAACGCAGGTGACGGTTTAGGCGATTTCGGTTAAAATCAACCATAGTTGTTTTGGTAACCGGAGTAGCGTCATGGCCGACGAAATGCCGCGCGCCGACGAGGTCGAGAATCTGACACCCGAGCAGGTGGCGCGGGGCTTGACCGAAGGGCGCATGTTGCTGGTCGACGTGCGCGAGCCGAACGAAACTTCGGTCGAAAGCTATCCCGACGCGGTGATCGTGCCGCTCTCGGCTTTCGATCCGGCCGCCATTCCCGACCCGCAAGGCAAGCAGGTGGTGTTTGCCTGCCGCTCCGGCCGCCGTTCGATCACCGCTTCGGTTGCCGCCCAGGACGCGGGCTACCCCTACAAATCCCACCTTGCCGGTGGCATCATCGCCTGGAAGGCGGCGGGCCTGCCGACCGGCACCGGCTGATTTCGGTGGACCTCATGCGCCATTTTTGTTTCGCGATGTTGCTCGCAGTCGGCCTGTTGCCCGCGTCAGGCGTGCGCGCCGACGAAGGCGTCACCTGGGCTTTGCTCAAGAAGCCCGGTCACATCGCACTGCTGCGGCATTCGAATGCGCCGGGCACGAAGCCGGAGCCCTATGGAATCGATCTCAAGAATTGCGCGATCCAGCGCGGCCTGGACGACGCCGGCCGCGCGCAAGCCCGGCGCATCGGCGACGCCTTCCGCAACCACGGCATCGCGCATGGGCGGCTGGTCTCCAGCCAGTTCTGCCGCGCGCTGGAGACCGCCAAGCTCACCGGTCTCGGTCCGGTCGGTCAATTGCCGGCGCTCAATCAGGTGTTTCTCGCCGATCTGAGCGGCATGCGGGAGACCACGGAAAAGGCCGGCAAATTCATGAAGACCATTCCGGCAAACCAGCTCACGATGCTGGTCTCGCACGTCAGCAATATCCAGTCGATTGCCGGCGTGAACCTGTCGTCGGGCGAAATCGCGGTCGTGCATCTCGACACGACTGGCGCCGTCGTGGTCGACGGCCGCATCACGGTGCCGTAACAACAGCCGTGCTCAGGCGGGCTTTTCGTCTTCCGGGCGCCAGCGGCGGTGCTGCCAGAGCCACTGCTCAGGATGCTCGCGGATCCAGCCTTCGATGATGCCGATGATAATCTGCATGGTGCCGGCGATGTCGATCTTGCCTTGCGCGTCGCGCGCAGGCTGGATCGCCTCAGTGATCTCGCCGCGGAAGCGGTGCCCGGGCAGGCGGATCATACGCACGCCGTGGATCGGGCATTCGAAATGGCGCGCGAGCCGCGCCAGCAGCGGATTGGCCATGGTGCGGCGGCCGAAGAAAGTCACCGGCACGCCGCGCACGTAATACTGATCGACCAGCATGCCGACATGCGCGCCGCGCTGCAGCGCTTCGGCAAGTTTCAGCGGCGCCTCCAGGCCAGTCGAAATTAGCTCGCCCATGCTGGCGCTGCGTGTCTCGCGCAGCCAGTTATCGATGCGCTAGACGTTCGGACGGCGATAGAGCACCGCGCTGTCGACGCCGGCCGCGGCTGCCGAAATCGCCGGCAGTTCCCAATTGGCGAGATGGGCGGCGAAGATCAGCGCCGGCTTGCCGTCGGTCGCGACCCGCATGGCGCGATCGAGATTGTCGCGTGAAATGTCGTAGCGGCTTGGCCGATCCGGACGATCCGGGTCGTAATCCCACAGCCGGTCGAGATGGGCGAATTCGGCGCCCATGCGGCCGAGATTGTCCCAGGCGCCGCGCAGGATTGCGTCGATCTCGGCGCAAGATTTTTCTGGGAAGGCGGCCGCGAGGTTCTCGCGGCCGATGCGGTTTTCCGGCAGCAGCGGGCCGATTTTGCGCATCAACCAGCCGGCGAAATCGGCCATCCGGTCGGGATCGGTATGGCGCAGGCCCTTGAGCAGGGCGACCGCAAGAGCGCCCAGCAGCGCGTCGCCGGCGCGCTTTGCGCCGCGGCGCCTCCGCCGGATCATCCATCTGAACGAATTGGGCATCAGAAGTGCACGATGACCTTGCCGAAAACCTGCCGGCGTTCGAGCCTTGCCAGGCCTTGCTCGAAATCGGCCAGCGCGAACTCGCTGTCGACGATCGGCGCCATGCCGGCGGCGATCTTCGACAGGCTGTTGCGGATATTGCGCATCGAGGCGCCGAACGAGCCGAAAATCTTGTACTGTTGCTGGAACAACTGCATCAAGTTGATGGTGACGCTCGGTCCGGCGGTGGAGCCACAGGTCACCAGGCGCCCGCCGCGCTTGAGGCAGAACAGCGAGGCGTTGAAGCCTTCGCCGCCGACGTGCTCGAACACCACGTCGACGCCCTTCTTGGCGGTGAGCTTGCGCACCACGCCCTCGAAGCGCTCGGTCTTGTAGTTGATGACGTGATCGGCGCCGATCGCCTTGGCTTTCTCCGCCTTGGAGTCGTCGCCGACCGTAGTGATGACGGTGCAGCCGATGGCTTTCGCCATCTTGATGGCGACCGCGCCGATGCCAGAGCCGCCGGCGTGCACCAGAATAGTCTCTCCCGGCTTGAGCTTGGCGTTGTCGAACAGCATGTGCTCGGTGGTGCCGAAGGCGATGGGCGCGCAAGATGCATCGCGCAGCGATACGCCCGAAGGCACCGGCATGACGAGCCGCGCCGGCAGATTGATCAGCTCGCGCGCGAATCCGTCGACGTGGAAGCCCATGATGCCGGCGACGTTCTCGCACAGATTGTCGCGGCCCTCGCGGCAGGCGGCGCAATGCCCGCAGGTTATGGCGCCGTACATCACCACTTTGTCGCCCGGCTTGAAGCCGGTGACGACGCCCCCGACGGCCGCGATCTCGCCGGAGGCCTCGGCGCCGACCACCAAAGGCAATTTCCGCTTGGCGAAAGCCATGCCGCGGAAGCCCCACAGGTCGAGATGATTGAGCGCGACCGACTTGACGCGGATCTGCACCTCGCCGCCGCCGGGTGGCGGCGGGGGTGGCACGTCGGCAAGTTCGAGCTTGCGATCGGCGATTAATCGTAGCGCGCGCATGGCGGGCGAGGGCGGCGTTAGGCCGCCGGCTCCCGGCCCATCACCAGCGAAACGTTCTGCCCGCCAAAGCCGAAAGAATTCGAAATAGCATGCGTCACCATGGCGTCGCGCGCGTTGTTGGGAACCACGTCGAGCGGGATCGCCGGATCGGGCACGTTGTAGTTGATGGTGGGCGGAATGCGCCCGTGCTGCAGCGTGAGCAGCGTGAACACAGCCTCGATGGCGCCCGCCGCCGACAACGTATGGCCGATCATCGATTTGTTGGACGAGATCGGGATGCTCTTCATGCGCTCGCCGAACACGGTGGAGCAGCCGAGATATTCCATCTTGTCATTTTCCGGCGTCGAGGTGCCGTGCGCGTTGACATAGTCGATGTCGTTCGGCGTCAAGCCCGCGTCGGTGATGGCGCTGGCGATGCAGCCGATGATCGGCTTGCCGTCCGGGCTCGAGCGCGTGCGGTGGAAGGCGTCGGTCATCTCGCCGCAGCCTTCCAGCACGCCGAGAATTTTGGCGCCGCGCGCCTTGGCGGAATCGTAGCTTTCGAGCACCAGCGCGCCGGCGCCTTCCGCCATGATGAAGCCGTCGCGGTTCTTGGAAAACGGCCGCGACGCCGCTTGCGGACTGTCGTTGCTGGTGGAGAGAGCCGAGAGCAGTGAAAAGCGGATGACCGATTCCGGGTTGATCGAGCCGTCGGTGCCCACGCACAACGCGGCACTGGTCTCGCCGCGGCGGATTGCCTCGACGCCGAGCTGGATCGCGGTCGCGCCCGAGGCGCACGCTGTCGACAGCGAAATCGGTGAGCCTTTGGTGCCGAATTTGTCGGCCAGATGGTCTGCGACCGAACCAATCATGAAACGGTCGTGGTATCCGGCGAAATTCGGGCTCGCCCGCAATAGGTCGTTATAGGTCACTTTATCGTTGGCGCCCGATTTCGCCGCGATTTCGATCCGCTGCGTCCATTCGACTTCGATCGGCGGTACCGCCACGAACAGCGGCCCGGGAAAATCGCCCTTGGCGCCGATGCCGGATTCAGCGATCGCCTCCTCGGCGGCAAGATCGGCGAAGCGCTCGGTCAGCGCCGCCGTGCAACTCTGCGCACCCAGAAAGTCGATGGTGCCGGCAATGCGGGTACGCATGCCGTCGGTCGGAAAACGGGTAATGGTGCGGATGCCGGATTCGCCGCCGGTGAGCTTCGACCAATTGTCGGTCTTGCCGGCGCCGAGCGAGGTAATCACGCCGCGGCCGGTCACCACCACTGTTGGCCGGCCTTGTCTGTCTTTCGATGACGGCATTCGACGCCCTCCTTCAGCCGACCCGTTCGACCAGAGCGAGGCCTTCGCCCCGCCAATGCCCGACCGCGGTCACCACCACCTGTTGCAAATCGCCGTCCATCGGCTTCTCCAGGCCGGTCGAGTCGCAGGGCGGAAAGAGACTACCATGGTCGAGTGCAATAGCCGCCAATGCCACATTCATGACGAATTGCGGCTCCGCCCCATGGCCGAGATAGGAGCCGATGGCACGGACGGCAAGATCGGGATGCGCCTCTAGAAAGACCCGCTCGGCCGCGGTCGGGGCCACGACGCCGCTTGCGCCCGACAGCGCTGCCACGTGGCCCGCCTTGATGCGGCCTTTGATCTTGTCCCACAGCTTTTCGAGCGTCGCGGTGACTTCGCCGGGCCCGCGTCTGCAGCGGTCGGCATGAACCGCCGTGAGCCGCGCCAAGGGCTTGGTGCCGCGCGCCTCAGCATGATGGCGCTCTTCAATTACCACAAACGCGCCAAGCGAACCGAGCGCGACGCCGCCTTTGTCGCGGCGCAGCCAGATCGGCGCGAAGCTATCCTTTAGTGCAAAACTTCCGAATTCGAAAAGCAACATCAGGTCCGGCCGCTCGCCGTTATAGGAGCCGCCGACCAGCGCGATGTCGCTCTGTCCCGCGGCGATACGCGCCAAGGCGACGCGCACGGCGTCGACGCCGGACGATTCCTCGCCCATGAACGTACGCGAGGAGCCGGTCACGCCGTGCACGATGGAAATATTGCCGGCGAGCAGATTGGACAATTGCGCCAGGAACAGCGTCGGCCGAAGGTCGCTCGTCAGCCGCTCGTTCAGGTAGGCAGCCGGATTGCTCGCGTGCGGCAGGCCGGAAAGGATGGTGCTGTCCACGTTGAGATCGCGCTCGCCGCCGCCGGCGGCGACAATCATATCCATATGCGAGAGAATGTCCGGCTTGCCTTTGACTCCGGCGCTATCGAGCGCGAGGCCCGCGGCATAGGTGCCGATGCGCTGCCAGGCTTCCATCTGCCGCTGATCGCCCTTCTTGGGGATCTGCGCGTCGAAATTCACTGGCGCCAAAGGATGCACGACGAAGGGCGCAAAGGTCGTCGTGTCGGCGCTCGGATGCGCTTCCATCAATTTCTGCCAATGCGCCTGTGGACCTTCGCCGAGACAAGAGATGATGCCGACGCCGGTGATCCAGGCTTCGCGGGCGGCCTCAGCCATCGGCGAGCGCCTCTTTACTCACGAGGCCGACGGCCACAGCGCGCCGATGCATTTCCGTCGCGAAATCGGCATTGGGAAATTCCACCACGCGGAATGTGATCGAGCCGGTGCAGACCTGCTTGCCGTCACAGGACAAGCTGGCATCGGCCATCGCATAGCCGGAGCCGCCATGGACGAGTTTCGCCTCGGAAGTCAGCTTTTGGCCCGGCAGGACAAAGTTGCGAAATTTGGCGTCCCTGACCGCTGCCAAGAACGGCATGCGCTGAAACTTGTTGGCTGCAACTAGCAGCCAGCCTGCGGTCTGCGCCATGGTTTCGATCATGAGCACGCCTGGCAACAGTGGATAGCCAGGGAAGTGTCCCTCGAACACGACGCTCTCGGTCGGCACCGTCAACTCGCAGCAAATCGTGCCGGCGGCGAGATCGATACTCACGACCCGGTCGATCAGCAGAAAATACTCAAGGTGCATCGGTGTCGCCGGCTCACGCGCCTTTGGCAGCGACGAGCTCGTCGATGCGGGCGCTCAGGTTTTTGAGCACGAAATACTGGTCGGTAGTGGCTTTGCCGTCGTTGACTTCCTGCGTCCACTGCTCGAGCGGCAGTTTGATCCCGAACGCCTTGTCGATGGCAAATGCGATGTCGAGGAAATCCAGGCTGTCGATGCCGAGATCGTTGATCGCGTGACTCTCGGGCTTGATGGTGTCGCGCGGAATATCGCAGGTTTCGGCGATAATATTGGCGATGGTATCAAACGTCGAAGACATCGTTAACTCTCTGATTAATTTGGAGTTCGGGCGATCGGAAGGCCGAGAAACCGGGTCCCGTGCGCTAGCCCCCGGCACGGCCTTGGCCCGGCATATGATTGGCAGCCCGTATAGCGAAGCGCCGCCTTAAGTTCAATGGCGGGGGTATTTGCCGGAAAATGAGACAAACGGCCAAGCCACCGATGCCTCACCAACGGTCCTTGTTCACTTCCACCGGCGAGCACCCGCGCCGCCCCGACAGCACGCAATCCTGATCTTTTTGCATCCGCGCCATGGTGTCGGCGAGCCATAGGCCGGCGCCGATCAAAGCGACCACGAATACGAAGGCAACGATATTGACGATCATGCGGTGGCGATAGTCGTCGGCGCCTTCGCCGCGCTCGAATTTGGCGAGATCGTCCACCGGCGGCGGAACTTGTAAGCGCGCGTCGGGGCGGGCGCCGGGGAACTTCACCACCCGCGGCTCGCTATTGGACGAAGATGATTGATCGCCGGCCATGACGCGTAAGCTTATCACGGCGCGCGCGACCGTTCGACGGGGGCGGCGGGCCATTGCTTAGGTAGACGCTGATCCGCCATCCCCATAGACTGGTGGCGATGAGCAGACCCACGCGCTGCCGGCGAGTCATCGTGCTGATTGCGGCCTATGTGGTCGCGTTGCAGGGCTTGCTGTTCCCGCTTTCGTTGGCCGCTGGCCCATTCGCGTTGAGCCTGTGCGCCGCGGCCACGGCGGATGCGGGTTCGCTAGCACCCGGCAGTCACGACGCCGGCTGCCCCTGCGCCGCCGGCTGCGGCATGCAATGCTGCGCGCTGACGCTCGCCGGCCCGCCGCAGGTTATTTCCGTCAAGGTCGGCCTGACGCGCGTGAGCGCGCTGACGCCGGCGTTCGCGCCCACTATTCGCCCGGCCGCTCGCAGCCCGCATGTCCCGCGCGCGCCGCCGCCGGTCTGATTTCGCGCTTCGTTTTCCGTCAATTCATCCGCAGGCCGCGCTTGACTAAGCGCGCACTGCAACGTCAGGAGACCCATCATGACCCGGACTACGTTCACTCTCGCCATCATGCTCGCCGCCTGGGCGACGCTGCCGGCGCAAGCCGCAGACGTCACCGTCGGAGCTTTGAAGGTATCCGCGCCTTGGGCGCGCGCCACGCCGAAGGGCGCCAGCGTCGGCGGCGGCTACATGAAAATCACCAATACCGGCAGCGCGCCCGACCATTTGATCGGCGGTTCGACCGACGTCGCGAAAAGCTTCGAGGTGCACGAGATGAAAATGGAAGGCGGCGTGATGAAGATGCGTTCCGTTGCCGGCGGCATCGAGATCAAGCCGGGAGAGACTGTCACGCTCGTCCCCGACGGCTATCACGTGATGCTGGTCGGGCTGAAGGAGCAGCTCAAGCAGGGCGATCATTTCAAGGCGACGCTCGAATTCGCCAAAGCCGGCAAGGTCGACGTCGACTTCACGGTCGAGAGTATCGGCGCCAAGACCGGCGGCGGCGATATGCCGGCCATGAAAATGGACCGCGGCATGCAGATGAAGTGATCGTCACTTCGGCTCGGCGAAGGCCAATGCGGCGTCTGCCGGCGGCATCATGCGGAACACGTTGAGCGTCATCGAGATTAGCGCGTAATAACCGAGGATGCCGACCAATTCGACCGTGCCGGCGTCGCCAAGGAAGCCGTGCACGCGGTTATAAGTGCGGTCGCTCACCCGCGTTGCCTTGTAGAGTTCGCGCACGAATGCAAAGATCGCGCGCTCGTCCTTGGGCGCCGACTTCGGCTCGCGCCCGGCGTGCAAATCCGCGATGGTCTTCGTCTTCACGCCGGCTTTTTCCGCCATCGGCGCATGCGCGAACCACTCGTATTGCGCGCGCCACAGCCGCGCCGTGCACAAAATCGCGAATTCGGAGAGCCGCGGCGGCAGCGCGGTCTTGTAGCGGCAATGGCCGCCGAGCGCCTGCGCCAGATGGCCGAATTCCGGCGCGTGCAGCCAGACCGCGAAGGGTCCGCGCGGGGTGATCGATTTGCCGCGCGGCCCGGAGCGGATCGCCTCCAGAAGCGAACGCTGGCTGTCGTTCATCTGCGCTTCGTCGAGAATGGGCAGGCGTGGAGCCGGACGCTTGGCGGGCATGATCCGTGTCCTTGAATTTGTCGGCGGAAGAGGGTGTGACGGCAAAGGGAGCTTGTGTCTAATATAGCGCAAAATGCTTGCTGCCCAGCACTTGCCGCCCAGGGGAGGGGCCGCTATGGATGATGTGACGAAATTCACCCCCAATATCGCGCGCTACGACGCGCTCATGGACGTGGTGCGCAACCGGCTCACCACGCGCGCCTTCCGCCCCGACATCGCGGTGCCGCGCGAGCACATGGAGATGGTGCTGGAGGCCGCGCGCCACGCCCCCTCCGGCGCCAACGCGCAGCCCTGGCATTACATCGTGGTCACCGACCCAGCGGTGAAAAAGCAGATCGCCGATTATTTCGTCGCCGAGGCAACCAAGCGCGCCAAGCTGAAGATGAAATTCCCGACGCCCAATTACCGCGGCCTGGAAACCGCGCCCGGCTTTGTCGTGGTAGCGGCCGATTTCCGTTTTGTGCGCGCCTTCCCGGTGCTGCTCGACGGCTCCGATCTCGACAAGCTCTACCAGGCCAATGCCGAGCGCATTCTGCTGCAAAGCGTCGCCGCCTCCACTATGTCGGCGCATCTCGCCGCCGCCGCGCTCGGCTATCAGGTCTGGTGGGTGACCGCGATCGGCCAGGACGACGCGCAGCGCGAATTGCGCCCGCTGCTCGGCGTGCCTGAGGATCTCGCTATCATCGACATCATGCTGTTCGGCGTGCCGGCGAAGGCGCCCTACAAGCGCTGGAAGAAGACGCTGCCGCAGATCATGAATTGGGACCGCTTCGATCCGAAGAACCACATGAGCATCGAAGAGATCGACGCCTGGGTGCGCGAGATGCGCCACAAGGTGATGTATCGCGATGAGGCAAAGGTGGATTAGCAGTCGGCTACTGCACGGCCGCCGTCACATTGATCAAGCCAAGATCGGTCATATGTAGCGCCTTGGCGGCGGCGAGCGACAGATCGAGCACGCGGCCTTTGGTGAACGGCCCGCGGTCGTTGACGGTAACCACCACGCTGCGATGGGTCTTCGCGTCGGTGACGCGCAGCCGCGTGCCGAATGGCAGCGTGCGGTGCGCGGCAGTGAATTTATCGGGATTGTAACTCTCGCCGCAGGCAGTCTTGCCTGAATAATCGCTGTCGTAATAGGCGGCGACGCCGGAGAAGCTCTTCTGACTGTGCGCTTGCACCGGCGCGCCGGCGAAAGCCCAAACAAGCAGGGCCGCGGCCGTGATCAAAATCCCGGAAGTCTTCATCGTTCCCTCGCGCAGCCGGCGCTCGCAGTAGCCGGCGATCGTGTCGCGCGTATGGCGCGCGGCTGCCGGATTCCGCCGCAATCGATTCCACGCTTGCTGTTTTCGGTAACGTGATAGCGGAACAAAAGTTCCTAAGACGGAAGTCTTAAGATTTTCCGGTCTTGCGCGCCGATTTGGCGCGATGCGCGGCCGCGCGCGGCTTATGGCGGGCCGCGCCGCGCCTACTATCGAGGTGACGCAGCGTCATTTCGGCGCGCGCCCGGCATTCGTCGTGCAATTTGGCGAGTTCATCGTCGCTCAAGTCCTCGATCGCGGCGAATTTGTTCTTGGCACCTTTCATGGCCAGCACTAATTCCGACAGCTTGAGCTGCACCGCCATGATATCGCGGTTCTGCGTGTTCTGGATCAGGAACACCATCAGGAAGGTGACGATAGTGGTGCCGGTATTGATCACCAATTGCCATGTGTCGCTGTAATTGAACAGCGGCCCGGTGGCGATCCACACCACCACGACTGCGACCGCCAGCAGAAACGCCAGCGGATGGCCGGTCCACAGCGCGGTGGCCTGCGCGAATTTTGCGAAATAGGCCGCCACCGTGCTTGGCCCGCTCGATGCCGAGTGGTTTTTGCCGTTGCCAGTGATGCCGTTCATGGGGTCCCCAGGCGGCGGCTGCGTTGGCCGCCCTCATCAACGCGCCGGCGGGTTCCCGAGTTCCATTATTTGATTTTCGGCAACGCCTGCCGGCAGCGCGCGATATCGGCCCAAGGATCCTGGCGCAGGCGCTGGAGCCGCGCTGGCAGGTTGCGCACCGTGAACTGGTTCGAGCCCTTGAGCGTGCCGAGTTCGGACCACGCGATCGGCGTGGAGACTGGCGCGCCAGGCCGCGCACGGGTGGAGTAGGGAGCAACCGCCGTCGCCTCGTGGCTGTTGCGCAGATAATCGACGAAAATCCGCTTGTTGCGTTTGCTCTTGACCGCGGTCGCGGTGTAGCGGCCGGGCTCGTCCGCCGCCATGGCGGCGGCGACCGCGTGGGCGAAATCCTTGGCCGCGTCCCAGGCCGTAGGCTTGATCGGCAGCACCACGTGCAGGCCCTTGCCCCCGGAGGTTTTGAGGAAGCTTTTGAGCTTCAATTTATCGAGCCGTTCGCGCACCGCGCGCGCGGCGGCGATCACGTCCTTCCAGCCGGTGCCGGGCCCCGGATCGAGATCGAACACCAGCCGGTCGGCGCGTTCGCGGTCGTCGACGGTGGTGCCGCGGATGTGGATTTCCAGCACGCCGGCTTGCACCAGCGAAATCAAGCCGGCGAGGTCGTCGATCGATATGATCCTGTCGCCTTTCTCTGGGACAAGCTGCAGATGCTCGGTGGCGATGCCCATGCTGGCGTGTTTCTGGAAGAAGCATTGGCCGGAAGCGCCCTCCGGGCAACGCAGCAGCGAAATCGGCCGCCCGACCACCTGCGGGCGCATCCATTTCCAGATGCCGACGTAGAATTCGGCAAGGTCGCGCTTGCTGACACCAGTATCGTGCCAATAGACGCGGTCGGGATGGGTCAGCGTCACGCCGGCGACGATCGCGGCGCGGGGCGTCGAACCGGCGTTAGAAGCCCGCCGCTTGCGATAATGTTTTTGCGGCATCGTTCGGTTTGAACTCCCGCGCGATCGGGCCAGTCGCCTGCATGTGACCTTAGATCGGGAACGAAGTCGCGGCAAATGCGTTGCCTATGCACGCACAATTCGTCAACCGAAAAGGGGACTGCCATGTTGGGATGGGCCGTCACATTTCTCATCGTCGCTTTGATCGCCGCCGTGCTCGGCTTCGGCGGCATAGCGGGCGTCGCGATCGAGGCCGTCAAGCTGGTGTTCTTCGTGGCGATCGTGCTGTTTGCCATTGCGTCGCTTGTCGGCCTTGTCCGAGGCCGGACGCCGACCGTACCGTAGCGTTTCGGCCGAAAAGAAGCCCCGTGCGACTGCGGTCGCGCGGGGCTTTGTTTACACTTGGGCGCTTGCTTCAGTAGCGCGGATCGTACATCTGCGACTGAACGAGAGCGGCGAGGTCGTTCGGCGCCGGCCCGCTCGCAAGCCCGCGCTGGTAGGCAACCGCGGCAACCGACGCTGCGATGCGCGCCGACACCGCGCGGATTTGCGGCAGCGCCGGATAGAGGCTGCCTTGCTTAAGGTCCGTCTCGCTCACCATCTCGGCCAGCGTACGGGCAGCAGCCATGAACATCTCGTCGGTGACCAGCCGCGTGCCGCTCGCGATGGCGCCGAGGCCGACGCCGGGGAAGATGTAGGAGTTGTTGCCCTGGCGCGGCACGAAGGTCTTGCCGTTCATGGTCACCGGATCGTAGGGGCTGCCGCAGGCGAATAGTGCGCGTCCGCCGGTGTGCAGATAGGCCTCTTCGGCAGAGCATTCGGCTTTCGAGGTCGGGTTGGACAGCGCGAACACGATGGGCTGCTTGTTGATCTCGGCCATCGTGCGCAGCACCTCGGGCGTGAACGTGCCGCCTACCGCCGCGACGCCGATGATCGCCGTCGGCTTGAGCGCCTTAATCGCCGACAGAAAATCACCGACCTGGGCGTGCGGGTGCGCGTAGCGCAATTTTTCGGCGTTTAGGGCGGCGCGGTCCTTGACCACCAGGCCCTTGGAATCGACCAGCCAAATGCGCCCGCGCGCCTCGGCTTCGCTCGCGCCTTCCGCCACCATGGCCGAGGCCGTGAGATCGGCGATGCCGGTCGCGGCTTCGCCGGCGCCCAGGAACAGGATCGTCTGCTCCTTGAGCTTGCCGCCGGTAATGCGCAAGGCCGACAACAGCCCGGCGAGCGCGACCGATGCGGTGCCCTGGATATCGTCGTTGAAGGTCGGGATCTTCTCGCGGTATTTGTGCAGCAGGTGGAACGCCGAGTGATTGGCGAAGTCCTCGAATTGAATTAGCACGCCGGGGAAAGCGGCGCGCGCGGCATTCACGAACTCGTCGACGAATTCGTCGTAGGCCGTGCCGGTGAGCCGCTTCTGGCGGATGCCGACGTAATAGGGGTCGTCGAGCAGCGTCTGGTTGTTGGTGCCGACGTCGAGCATGACCGGCAGGCAGAGCTTAGGATGAATGCCGGCGCAGGCGGCGTAGAGCGAGAGCTTGCCGACCGGAATGCCCATGCCGTTGGCGCCGAGGTCGCCGAGACCGAGGATGCGCTCGCCGTCGGTGACGACGATGAGCTTGGCCGCGTAAGGCCAGTTGCGCAGCAATTCGGCGATGCGGCCGCGGTCGTTGGCGCTGATGAACAGGCCACGCGGGCGCTGGAAAATATGACCGAACCTCTGGCAGGCAAGCCCGACCGTCGGGGTGTAAATCAGCGGCTGGATCTCATCGATGTTGTCGGTCACGACGCGAAAAAACAGCGCCTCGTTGCGGTCGTGCAGGCCGTTGAGCGCCACGTATTTTTCCAAATCGTTCGGCAGCTTGCGCAGATTGGTCATCACGCGCTTGGCCTGCGCCTCCATGGAAAGCACATGCGCCGGCAACAGGCCGCGCAAGCCGAGCGCGTCGCGCTCTTGCTCGGTGAAGGCCGTGCCCTTGTTGAGAAGCGGGTCGCGCAACAGCGCCATCCCGTGCGGAAGCTCGGCATCAGCCGCCTGCGCGGCCGTCCGGTTAAGCGTGCTCATGTAAAAATCTCCGGCAAAATCGAATGACGACGACCAACGATCTTTCCAACCGCGAGGCGGGCTTCACTTTGGTCCATGGCGAAACGTTCGCGCATGCGCCATGAAAGTATCATGCGTTCATGGAGCCTAGCGGTGTCCAACTCGCGTTCCTAGCGGCTGATAACATTCACAATCACCGCACGCATAAGCGCTCGGCTTGTTGAGCTAGGTCAAACGATTGCTGCCGAGCATATCAGACATGTTCGCCTTGCCGCACCGCAATAACCGCCTCGGCGGCGGCGATCCCGCTGTTGAAACCGCCATGCGCGGTCGAAAAATCGCCTGTCGAGCAGGCCTCGCCGGCAAAAAACAGGCGGCCGTCGACGGGCGCGGCCAGCGCGGTGCGGCAGTCCGCCATGCCCGGCAGCGCGTATGAATATGAGCCGCGTGCGAAGGGGTCCGCACCCCAGCGATGCATCGCGATCGGCTGCAGCCGGCGCGCGAATCCGCTGCCGAAAAGGCCGGTCAATTCGGCCACCGCGAAGTCAAAAAAGGTGCGCTCGCCGCCGGCTTCCAGCGCGGCGGCGTTGCTGCCGCCGTAATAGGCCTCGATCATCGGCCGTCCGAACGGCCGCAGCTGGTAGCTCGCGGTCGCGACGCAATCGGTGCGGCCGAACACGCGGCTGTTCGGCTCGAACTCCTCGGCATCCGCAAGCGTGATGAAAAGCTTGTCGGCAAGGCCGAGCGGCAGACCGCGCGCGGCCTGCATCTTGCCCGGCAGCGCGGGCGCAAACAACCGTTCGTTCTCGGCAATGAGGGCGCTCGGCAAGGTCACGACGGCCTGGCGCGCGCTGATCGTACCCTTGGCCGTTTCGATCTTCAATTTGACGCCGCGGTGGTCGATCGCTCGCACCGGGCAGTCGAGCGCGGCGCGCAATTGCGCACCCGCAGCTGCGATGGTTGCGCCGTAGCCCTCGACGACGCTCCAGTTCACGCCCGAATCCTGGTAGTTGATGAAATCGCGCGCCGACATGCGGCTAAGTTCGGCGCCGCTGATATAGGTGCCGACCGCGGTGATCAGATTGTTCCAGCGGCCGCCGGACGCGAGCGCCTCGCCCGCCGGCGCGTCGCCGCCTTTGGCCAGCATCGCCTCGATCTGGTCATAGAGCCCGTCCATCGCCTGGCGGAAATCCTGCTGACCCTCAAGCGAAAAACGAATTGGCAGCGACGGCTTGGTCCAAGGCGGCCGCGTCTTGTCGACGGTGCGCCCCTGCGCTTGCGCGATCGGCGCCCAAGGGTTGCGGTCGGCCGAATGCAGCCACCCGCAACCGAGGTCGAGCGCGAAACCCGACGCGTCGGCGACGGTCCAGGCTCGCCCGCCCAGACGGGCGCGCGCTTCGATCAGCAGGCAGTCGATGCCGGCCGCGACGAGCCGCCGGCCAGCCGCAACGCCGGCTGCCCCGCCGCCGATGATCGCGACCTCGGTTTCGCTATGCGTCATGGGAAAAATTCATATAGTGAGCGAACCGCTCCGTGCAATGCCGGCGCCAATGGTAGCAAAGACCTTTGCGACGCTGTGTGAACGCGGTGTGACCGATTGCGCATACCGGTCCGAAAAAATGCGCCCACAACTCGCGGTTGGCGCAAACTTTAGTCACAGTCTAATTGCGCCGACTGTGCCGGCCGACCGATGCAAGGTGTGCGTCATGAAATCCATCCAGTCTTCGTTCGCACGTGCGCTCGCGGCGTTGTTGTTTTGCATCGTTGCCGGACCGTCCGTTCGGGCGGAAACCTGGCCGGCGCGGCCCATCACCATGGTCTTTGGCTTTGGCGCCGGCAGCAGCGGCGACACGGTCGCGCGCGTCTTGGCGGATTTGCGTCGAAGGAATTGGGCCAGCGCGGGATCGTCGAAAACCGGCCAGGCGCCGGCGGCATTAAGACAGCTTATGGACGGGAGACAAAATAGCTGGCAAGCGCGCCGGTTCGGGGCTTACTCCCCGCCGCCCGCCATCACCGCGCGGGTCTGCTCGTCCGGCCCGAATTCGTCGGCGCTGTCGATCGACATCAGTTCGGCGAGCCGCTTGCGCGCGCGGTTGACGCGCGACTTGATGGTGCCGACCGCGCAGCCGCAGATGTGGGCGGCTTCCTCATAGGAAAATCCCGAGGCGCCGACCAGCACCAGCGCCTCGCGCTGGTCGGCCGGCAGTTGCGCGAGCGCCTCGCGGAATTCGCGGAATTCGACGTGGCCGTATTGCTCTGGCTGCGATTTCAACGTCTCGGCGTAACGCCCTTCGCCGTCCTCCACCTCGCGCCGGCGCTTGCGATATTCCGAGCGGAAATGATTGCGCAAAATGGTGAACAGCCAGGCCGACATGTTGGTGCCGGGCTGGAAGGAGTCGATGTTGGCTATCGCGCGCATCAGCGTCTCCTGCACCAGGTCGTCGGCGCGATCCACGTTCCCGCACAGCGAGATCGCGAATGCGCGGAGACTTGGCACTGCGCCGAGCACGGCTTTGCGGACCGACTCGTCCATGCGTTACTGCCCGTCCTTATTTTCGTCGCCATCGATGCGATTGATCAACTCGGTGAACCTCTCCGGTACGCCTTGGTTCACCACATCGTCGTACAAGGAGCGAAGCTGCTGCCCGAGACGCGCCTGCACTTCCCGGCTGAGCTTGGCCGGTTTGGCGTCGGATTTGCGGTTGCGCGTGGCCGCGGTTTCCATTGGTTTTTGTTGTCCCACGGGTTTGCGTTCAGTCATCGGTCAACCCCAACTCCCCTTGCTCCTATCCGAGCGCAGGTCCCCCTCTGCGTCCAAGCGAAACCCCGTGGCATGGCAGATGGTTCCACGGAAAGGGAACTTTTTTCCAGTGTGCACGTTAGAACATCCAGGTAGGTTGGATTGGCTTAAGGGGGCCTTGCCCGCTACGCCCAGGGCGCATTGGTTTGGGAGGGATTCTTGTCGACATCTCAGACAGTTGCACAGCATCTGCCCTATCTGCGGCGTTATGCCCGGGCGCTTTCCGGCAGCCAGGCCTCGGGCGATGCCTATGTGGCGGCGACGCTGGAGGCTCTGATCCAGGACCCCAAGGTGCTGGACTCGACCGCCTCGACCCGCATCGCGCTCTACAAGCTGTTCACAAAGATCTGGAATTCGGTCGCGCTCAACGGCAAGTCGAGTACGCTTGCGTCCAATGCGCCGGTCGAGAAGCATCTCGCGCAGATCGCGCCGATGCCGCGCCAAGCCTTTTTGCTGGTGGCGCTGGAAGGGCTGTCGGAAGACGACGCCGCAAAGGTGCTCGACATCGACGTGCCGAAGCTGCGCGAACTGGTGGAGGATTCCGGCCGCGAGCTCGCCGCCGAAATCGCCACCGACGTTTTGATCATCGAAGACGAAACCTTCATCGCGCTCGATCTCGAAGGCCTGGTGGAAGGACTCGGCCACCGCGTGCTCGGCGTCGCGCGCACCCATAAAGAAGCGATAGACTTGGCCAAGGTCAAACGCCCGGGGATCATTCTCGCCGACATTCAATTGGCCGACGGCTCCTCGGGGCTCGACGCGGTCAACGAGATGCTGCGCTCGTTCGAGGTGCCGGTGATTTTCATCACCGCCTATCCGGAACGCTTCCTCACCGGAGAGCGGCCGGAGCCGGCCTTCCTGATCGCCAAGCCTTTCCAGCCGGCGACGGTATCGGCGGTGTTGAGCCAGGCGCTGTTCTTCGAGCGCAACGCCAAACGGCGCGAGCGCAAGGCGAGTTAGCGCGCAAGAACATCGGAATTTAAAAACCGAAGAAGAAGCCGAACGTCTGCGATGGACAAGCGGAGTTCTGCGCAGAGCTTAGCGTGTCCGCGCGCCTTTTCTGGCGAGCGCATAGCCGAGCATCACGGCTTCTACGAGCATGGCGATCTGCATGTCGCGCTGGGTGCTCAGCGCCGGCGCGCCAGTACTGGTGGTCTTGCCCAGCATGGACCACACGATCGCGACGGCAATCGCCACGGCGGTGTAGACAGCGCCAATAACCAGGCGCGCATCCAGCATTCCGTATTGCGTTTCCAGCGCAAGCGTTGCGGCCGCAGTAAAATAGTAAATCGCCACAACCGCCAGTGCCGCGACGACTAATGTAAGCAGTACGCGGCGGAAAATACGCCCGAAGATGTGGTCGAATGCGACGCCGGCGACATCTTCGATCCGCATGGATTTACCTGCGATTGGCCAGGCCGGCGAGAAAGCCGACGCCGGCCGCCGCCGCCAGCATGAGTAACGGACGTTGTTCGACTTCCTCAGACAACATCTTGACGGCGCCGCCGCCTATTCTGGTTGCTTCGTCGGCGAGCGTTTGACCCGTGTCGGAAGCCGTTTCCCGCACGCGGCCGGTGATGCGCTCGAGCGCTTCGCTCACGAAATCGCTGACTTCTCCTGTCGCGCCAGACGCTTCGCAGCGGGTCGTTCCGCTCAGGCGGCGCAGGCGTTTTTCGAGATCGCTGACAAGGTCTTCGATGGCCGTAATTTCTTCCGCGGTCGCGGATTTTGCACGCGTCGTCATTGTTATTCCTTTTGATCTTCGTCCACGAGGCAACGTCGGGCCTGCGCCAAAGGTTCCCGAACAGGGCGAGGTGGGCCACGCTCATCGGCGGGGCAAGTCACAACATGGCTCTGACCAGGGCAGAGCGTGCAACTGATCTGAATGCTCGGCGTTAAGGTGTCCTGGCGGCGTCGAAATCGCCGGTCTCGCCGGGGCACGAATTGAGGTACAAAGTGGCCTCATTCATTGACAGAGCGCGCGGCCCCCCGTGTTCACTGCAATTCCCGATTCAGCGCCCGCCGGTCTCGACCTTTGCGCCGGGCTCGGGCGCGTGCGCCGATGTGACTAAGTCACCGGCATGACACAGGACCCGTCGGGGGCGGCGGATACCGAACTAGCCAAGCTGCGACGGGAATGCGAGCGGCTTGCCGCGCAGTTGAGCGCGCAAGATTCCGAACTTGGCCTGCTGCGGGCGCGCTTTGCGCGCTATGAAACGGCGCTGCGCGGCTCCCACGTCACCGTCTACACCAAGGATCGCGATCTGCGTTACACCTCGGTCAGCAACCCCATGCTCGGGCGCGCGATCGAGGATATTCTCGGCCGGACCGACGAGGAGATTTTGCCGCCGGACGGGGCCGCCGCCGTCATCGCGCTCAAACGCGAGGCACTCGCGAGCGGCCAGGCCAAGCGCGCGGAAGTGGCGTTGCAGGACGGTTCCGGTTTGCGCTGGAACGACCTGCATATCGAACCGCTGCGCAATAAGGCCGGCGACATCGTCGGGCTGACTTGCGCCTCGGTCGATGTCACCGAGCGCAAGGAGGGCGAAACGCATTTGCGCTTGCTGATGCGCGAGCTGACGCATCGGTCGAAAAACTTGCTGGCGGTCATCCAGGCCATGGCGCGCCAGACCGCGCGGCATGCCGGATCGATCGAGGGGTTTCTCAATCAATTCTCCGCGCGTTTGCAGGGTTTGGCTGCCTCGCATGATCTGCTGGTGCGCGAAAGCTGGCACGGGGCGTTTTTGCGTGAGCTTATCCAATCGCAACTCGCCGCTTATTTCGCCGCCGGCGAGGGGCCGATCTCCATCGACGGCGTGCCGGTCGCGCTCAAGCCGGAGGCGGCGCAAAATCTCGGATTGGCGTTGCACGAGCTTGCGGTCAACGCGGCGAAATACGGCGCGCTTTCGGTGCCGCAGGGGCGCGTCGCGATCGCCTGGGCGCTGCTCGGCAATGCGCTCGAACTGGATTGGCGCGAGCAATTCGGTCCGAAGGTGAAAGCCCGGCGCAAGAAAGGTTTCGGCAGTATGGTGATCGAACGCAACCTTGCCAGCGCGCTCGATGCCGCGGTCGATTTGACATTCGACCCCGACGGGCTGCGTTGCCACATCGTGATACCTGCGAGCCAGATTTTGGCCGCGCGCTAGGCGCACACGGAACAAATTTCATCGCACGCCGTTTCTTCTTGTCGCCCGCGCCGGCGTAATCGTCGCCGGGTGACGCTGGAGAGCGCGATGCGCAGGTTCTTGTCATATCTGCTGGCGGGCATCTTGGCGGTGCTGGTGACCGACTTCATCGTGCTGCCGATGGGTTTCGGCCTGGCGGTGAGGGCGCGCGCCGTGGCCGAGCGGGGCGCGACGACGCAATATGTCGACCGCACGCATAAAGGCGACCGTTTGCGCGTGCCGGCCGCCAGCACGGTCCCAAAGGCGCCTTCCGCCATGGTCGCCTGCGATCCGCCGTTCAGTCCGCTGTTGGCGTCGGCGCGCGGCCATGCGCCCGGCCGCTGCGTTGCCGACATTACGCGCAGCCTCGCCGGATAAATGCCGCACGGCCGCACGCCGGGAACCTTTTGCGGTGCATCTCGTTGTCGGGCAATATCAATCGAACGGGAGTTTGACATGCACAAGTGGCTCAGCGCTTTCGCCGCCCTGGCGGTCGTCGCGGCGGTGGCGATGCCAGTACGATCCATGGCTCAAAGCCGGGAACGCACCAAGGTCGGCAGTTTGACCTGCGATATTTCGGCGGGCGTCGGCCTCATCATCACGTCGAAGAAGCATTTGACCTGCATGTTCACGCCGTCGCAGCCGGGACCGCGCGAGGTCTACACTGGATCGATCACCAAATTCGGCCTCGACTTCGGCGCCACCGCCGGCGGCGAGATGATCTGGGCGGTCTATGCGCCGAGCAATCGCCGCTTCGGCGCGCTCGCCGGCCATTATGCCGGCGCCACCGCCGAAGCGACCGTCGGCGCCGGTGTCGGCGCCAACGTGCTGGTCGGCGGCTCGAACCGTACCATCACCTTGCAGCCGGTATCGGTGCAGGGCCAGGCCGGCCTCAACGTGGCGGCCGGCGTCACCGGACTTGATTTGCAGCCGGCGCGCTAGCGCGTCGAAAAAATTACGGCCGCCCTTCTTGCGGAGGGCGGCCGTTTCATGTTCTGCGCGCCGTCACATTCCTTTACTGGCGTCCTGCACCAAAGAATTGTCGATGTGCTTGCTCACATCGAAAGACTTCGAGATCATTTTCAGTTCGACCAGGCTGTCGATATTGCTCTGCAGGCCTTCACGTTCACCAAGCCGTGCGGATCGTGGTAGATGTCCTTGCCGGGCAGCAACGCCCAATCGGGACAGCGCGATGTGCTCGGATGGCGGTCAATGCGCGGCCGTTGCCGAGCGCGTAGGTTTTGCTTACGCCGTCGATGTCGATCAGCGCCATTGCGCCTCGCTGTGGACGCTATGCTCAGCCGAAGGTAAAGGCGTCGTGATAGGCGCCCTGCACCTGGCCGCCGGGCACCGGCCCGCCGCCCGGCACGTGCACCATGTTGCCGATCACCGCGCAGGTCGCGCCGTGCAGGCCGTGGCGCGGGATCGCCATCGGCGTGCCGGCTTCCCAAGCGTCGGTCTTGGGGTCGTAGATTTCGTTGGTGCCGAACACCCGACCGGTGGCCTCGCCGCCGAACACCACGATCTTGCCTCCAATGTAGACGCAGGACGGCCCGCTGCGCGCGGTCGGCAGCGGAGCGCGGAAGGACCATGAGTTGGTCTTCGGATCATAGACGGCGTTGAGCGAGGTGTTGAAGTCGTAGCTGTCCATGCGGCCGGCGATGGCATGGATTTTCCCATCTACCACCGCGACGCCCATGTGGTCGCGCTGGCCGACGAAAGGCTGCGTGCCGGTCGAGCCGCGCATGCTGGCGCGGTCTGAATATTTGTTGGTCTCCGGATCGTAGACCTCGTGCCATTCGACCGAGCGCACGTCGCGCCCGCCAAGCAGATGGATTTTGCCGTCGAGCGCGATCGCCGACACGGCGCCGCGCGGCCGCGAGATCGGCGCAATGGGCGTCCACTGGTCGGTCGCCGTGTCGTAGACGAAGCATTTGGAATGCGGGCAGCGGTTCTGCTCGACGAAGCCGCCGAAGGTGTAGATCTTCGTCCCGATGGAAACGCCGGCGACGTGATTGCACGGGTGCGGGAAGGCCGCTTTCAGCGACCAGGACTTGCTCGCGGGGTCGTAGACCTGATGGAAGTTCTGATCGACGCGATGCTTGGCGTAGCCGGCGATCGAATGAATCTTGCCCAGGCATTCGATGACGGCGTGCTCGCCGGTCGGGATCGGCATGCGCGGCATTTCGACCCATTTTCCCGGATTGGCGGCCTTGGGCGCGACGCTCACCATATAGCGCTGCTTCTCGACGGTCTTCGGGATATCGGTGATCGTCTTGTCGTTCAGACCCAAAAAGAGCGGGAGTTCTTCAGCCATGGTGCACCTCAATTTTGATTGCGCATGATCTTGTCCGAAAACCGGTTCCCACTTTTCGAGATCATGCGCCGGCATAACTCGGGACCGCGTCCCGCAAGAGTTTACGCGTGAGCTCGACGCCTTCGCGCGCGACGTCGTAGGGCGAGCGCGCCCATTGCTCCGGATTGGGCGCCTCGTAACTCAGATAGCCGGTGTAACCCTTTTCCGCCAACAGGCCGAGCATCTCGCGCCATCTGACCACGCCTTTGCCGGGCGGCAGCCGGTCGGTCGGCCGCCGCACGCCGGTGACCGGATTGGGCGATAGATCCGAATACTGGAAGCAGTAGATCTTGTCGGCCGGCACGCTCTCGAAGCCGCGGCCGCCGGCGCCGCTGCGCGTGAAATGATAGGCATCGATCAGAAAGCCGCAGTTCGGCTTGTCGGCGCCTTCGAGGAGCTCGGTGAGCACGGCGAGGCTGTTGAGCACATCGTGCTGCGAATTGAATTCGATCGCCAGCTTCAATTTGTATTCGGCGGCGATGTCACCGGCGTCCTTGAGAAATTTTATCGCGTCCTTAATCGGGCCCCGCACCTGGCCGGGTGCGCTCATCAGCGTGTCGCAGCCGAGCGCGACCGCGTTCTCGCAGGACTCGCGGAACACTTTGAAAAGCCGCTTGCTCTCCTCGCCGGTGGCGAACAGCCAGCCATATTCGACGCCCAGTACGCCGACCGGAATGCCGCTCTTCTTGATGATGTCGAGAACCTGGGCATTCGTCAGGCCGGCGTCGTAGCAGCGCTTGAAGTCGGTACGGCGTAATTCGACCGCGTTGAAGCCGCCAACCTTGGCCGCGTCGAGGGCGGTGGCGAGCGGCGTGGTGTCGATGGTCCACATATGCAGGGCGAGCCGCCCGAATTTTTCACTCATGATCGGTCAGTGTCCCTCGTATTGCAGAATATAAAGCCCGGCATTGGTGTCGGTGAGATACATCAGCCCGTTTTTGTCGACAAAAACGTCGCAGGACTGGATCACCCTGGCGGGGTTCGGCCGCTGGTCGACGATCTTTTCCGGCGGCGGCGGCACGAAATAGGCGATCTCCTTGGGCTCGAAGGCGTTGCGGATGTCGTGCACGCGCACGCCGGCATTGTGATAGGTGGCGAAAACCGTCTCCTCGCTCTGCAACGAGCCGGGGCGGTTCTCATGCAGATTGTGCGGTCCGAATTTGGCGCCCTTCGCGCAGAAATCTTCTTCCGCGGGCGTCGGCAGCGTCGCGATCGACACCGGATTTGCCGGCTCGCGCACGTCGATCACCCAAGTGTAGGCCAGACCGTTGGCGCAATTGGCCGCGGTCGCTTCGTCGGCGAGCACCAAGAGCTTGCGGCCCGGCACCGGCAAAGGCGTATGCGCGCCGCCGCCGAACGGCGGGGCGTAATTGCGATGGCTGAGCAACTTCGGGTCCGCCGGATCGCTCAGATCGTGGACAGTGAAGCCACCGTCGCGCCAGGCGGCATAGCCGATGTTGCCTGCGCTGATGAGGTGATGCAGCGCGGTACGCTTGCCGAACGAAACGGGCTTTTCCTCGCCGCCGGCGCGATGCATGCCGGGCAACCACCAGCGGCCGGCCAGTGACAGCTTTTTCGGGTCCGATACATCGACCACCGCCAGCACGTGGTCGATGAAGCCTTCGAAATGCACCGAGACATAAGCGTAGCGCCCGCCGACCCACCAGATGCGGTGGGCACCGAGCCCCGCGGTGTTGAGAAAGCCGATCTCGCGCGGTTTTGCCGGCTGCGAGACGTCGAATACGCGCACGCCGGCACCGAACGGCTGCTCGGTCTGCACCGAATCCGCCAGCGACTTGGCGTAGTAATCCTGCTGGCTGGCGTATTGCTGCATCGCCCAGATATTCGGGCCGTTAACCGCGAGCAATATGTCGCCGTGAATTTGCAAATGGTGTGAGCGCGTGTTCTTCGGCGCGGCGACGAAGGCGACCGTCTTGGGATGGAGCGCATCGCGCACGTCCACCACCGTAAAACCGTCGCTGAACATGTGGCCGATGAAAGCGTGGCCCTTGTGGAGGATGACCTGCACGCCGTCCGGCCGGCCGCCCTGATCGCAGCGCGACACGAAACGGATGTTCTTGGCGCTGGCGCCGGGCGGGGGAGCGGTCATGCGGGCGAGACTATCAAATTGCCGATCTGAATTGGCAGGGCCCGGCCCGGCAGCGCGCCGGACCGGGCCCCGCAGTTTTTGAACGCCAATCAGGCCGTCGGCGGAGCGATTTCGTCGAGACCCTTCTGCTTGGCTTCCGGGCCAAGCTGGGTCACCGCACCCGCCGCAATCAGCAGGAGGATGGCCAGACAGACGAACACCGTGGTCAAGCCATAGCCGCTCTGCACCCACAGAATCGTTGGCATGATGAAGGCCGTCGCCAACCGGCCGACGCCCGCTGCCCAGCCAAACCCGGAAGTCCGCGCATTGGTCGGGAACACTTCCGATGCGAAAATCTGCATCGAATTGCCGGCGACCTGGACGAAGAAGATCATGATGAAGCCGGCAACCATGAGCTGGATGCCGGTCTCGGCATTGCTGAAGACGACCGCCATGATGCCGGCGCATATGAATGCGCATACCGACGTGATCTTGCGGCCCCATTTATCGAGCGCGTACATCATGAAGATGCTGGCGCACGGCACCGCGAAGTTCATCGCAAGGGTATATTGCAGCGACTTGGTAATGCTGAAACCCTTTGCATTCATAATGTTTGGCAGCCAGGCGCCGAGCCCGATCGCCACGCCGAAGAACGCCGTGAAGCAGATCATGCCGGCTATGACGCGCACCGGGAATTGGCTGAAGACGACGGCGAACGGGTCGCTCTTGGTGTTGCTGGCGGCGTCGGTGGTGAGCTTCTCCTTCGGTCCCGCGATACCGAGGCGCGCGAGCACGCCGAGGGCCTCATCGCCCCGGCCATGCGTCGCCAGATAACGCGGCGATTCCGGCAGCGCGAAGCGGAGCACCCAAACAATCAGCGCACCGATGCCGATCGCGAGCCAGATGCCGCGCCACACGTGTTCCGGCGTGTCGAGCTGGCCGCTGAACAGAAGCACGAGCGCCGTTCCGATCGGCCACACGCAGGCGCCGCCGATAAAATGAACGATGGCCAGGATACGCCCGCGAATGGCCTTGGGTGAATATTCGCCGGCATAGACGAAGCACAGCGGCTGCTCGGCGCCGAGGCCAACACCTGCGATGAAGCGGCAGGCCACCAGCAAGGTGACGCTCGGGGCAAGCGCGCCGAGAATGGTGAAGATGCCGAACAGCAGCAGATTGAACTGATAGATAAACCGTCGGCCGAAGCGGTCGCTGAATTGACCCTGGCCGGCGGTGCCGATGAACAAGCCGAAGATCGTGGCGCTGCCGATCGCCGCGACTTCGGCGCCGGTCGCGAACTTGGATTGAAGAATGTACGGAACGAGCGAGCCGAATATGGTGAAATCGATAACATCGAAGAAATATCCCGCGGCGATGAGCGCGACGATTTTTCGATGGAGCGGCGAGATCTTTGCTTCGTCCAGTGCAGAACCGACGAATCCCTCGATTGTTTGAGCCACGGCGTATTCCCCCTGTCCCATTTATAATTTGTGCTTATGCGGCACGCTATCAGGATGATCCACAATCGGATCGTTGCCTAGCCCAATTCCGCCCGGATGGGACAACCCAATCGGGGTAGGCGTTTTCCTTTGGTGAAAACCGCGGGCGCAAGTGCCCGGGTGTGACGTCGTCTGGTGCACCGCACCAAAGCGGGACCGACCGGTCCGCCGCTAATATGATATTCTATCGGCAAGACGTTCTTATCCGAAGGGACCGGCACCATCGCACCGCCGAACCTTACAATGCGGCGGCCGCGCAAAAGTTTTTAACCACGGCGTGCCAACCTATTGCGCCGAGCAACGCCTTGAGGGTCAATCGTGCGTCAAATCGTGATTCAAATGGAGGACCAAGTCTGCTTCGACGACGCGCCTGGCGGCGGCACGATCTTCCACGTCGATCTGCCCGCGGCCGGTCAATTGATGCGCTGGCAGGCCGAGTTCGCCAGAGAGGCGTCTGCGCTCGCCCACGATAACCCGCCGACCATGGCGCGCGAACGCGCGACTGGCGCATCCTGATCCTGTTCGTGCGGTAAAGGACCAAGTCTGCTTCGACGGCGCGCCTGGCGGCGGCACGATCTTCCACGTCGATCTGCCCGCGGCCGGTCAATTGATGCGCTGGCAGGCCGAGTTCGCCAGAGAGGCGTCTGCGCTCGCCCACGATAACCCGCCGACCATGGCGCGCGAACGCGCGACTGGCGCATCCTGATCCTGTTCGTGCGGTAAAGGAGTTGGCTGGGGGACCTGGAGCCTTTGGACAAGAGCGGACATTGGCTGTGCATTGCGGCATTGATTTCAATGCCGGTTTTAGCCCCTATCAAAGTGCTCGCTTGAGCCGATACAATGCTGTGCTCCTCGCTCTCCGCGAAGACGGAACCTATGAGAAGATTTACGGCAAGTGATTTAGATACGAATGAAAATGTTTTGCTTCGCGGACAATCATTTCATGCGCTCGCATGCGTAAAACGAATGAACCATTTGTATGAACAGTCTTGATAGCCCATTTGTTATTCTTGCAATTTCCGTCGTTGCACAATGTCTTGCGGTATATGCTGGTCACTTGCTTCGCAAAACGAGGCCACTGAGGGCCGATGAGCGGGATGATTTCGACCTCATTCGCACCGCTGCTCTGACACTCCTGGCGCTCATTATTGGATTCAGTTTCTCGATGGCTGTCAGCCGCTACGATCAACGCAAGAATTATGAGGAGGCTGAGGCCAACGCGATTGGTACCGAGTATGTACGTGCGGATCTGTTGCTAACCGCGGACGCAATGAGCGTGCGTGAGTTATTACGTAGATATAACGATCAGCGCATCTTGTTCTATCGAGCTAGCGATGTGCATCAGATCAAACAGATTGACGCCGATACTGAGAAATTACAGGCCGCTCTTTGGTCCGCTGTCTTGCGTGCGGCAAATACACAGCCAACTCCTGTCGTGGCCCTTGCCGTGTCGGGCATGAACGATGTACTCAATTCGCAAGGTTACACTCAGGCAGCATGGCGGAACCGCATACCAGTTGCGGCATGGGGTTTGATGGGATTGATGGCGATCTGCTGCAACCTACTGGTGGGCTATGGCGAGCGTCATAAAAGTGTGCTTGTGCTTCTAATCCTGCCGGTCATCGTATCTATTTCTTTCCTCCTCATCGCCGATATTGATAGCCCGCGCGGAGGCATCATTCGCGTCCTTCCGCAAAATCTGGATTCTCTTTCTCAACTTATGAAGGCGAATTAGGGCCAGGTATGAGAATTTTTCCAACAGTATCGAACCGACATGGATCGCCAGTGAAACACTCGAACCAGGGGAAAACAACTCGCATCGGAATGTCGCCTATTGGCACATAGCGGACATTCGCTGCGCCGCAATAGTTTGTCCGTTATTGGACAAGAGCCGACATTAGCCGACCGCTAATGCTGCTGTGGACGGACACAGTGAGCGGAGCGACTAGTTGGCTTTACCAGCGCGTTCGGTCTTCGAATTGGAAGTCTGTACGCGGGGCTTTTGCGCCGAAATCGACCCTGTCACATCGCCCGAAGCCGCCTGGGTCGATGTCCTTTGGATCTGACCGTATTCGCGGGCAAATAGAACAGACCCGATAACAAGACCGCTTAAAAATATTGCGGCGAAGCCTAAACCAATCAAGCTTGGAGGATTCGGGTGAATTCCCCACAGCTGCTTGTCTAGGAACGCCTTGTCGTGCCGATTTATTTTCATCGGAAACACTCGATATACTTGCTGCCGCGTCCAAGCTTCGGACAACGTTCTTAAAAACAAGTGAATCGAAGGCCCGGCCCTTCGCCGTTAGACAAGTGCGGTAATTGGCCAGCCGGCAGATCGCTTGCATGAAACAAAAAGGGCTCCGACGGAGACCCAGGGCCCGTCGGAGCTCCAGTTGTTGTACGGCGAACCAGTAGGACAACTTGAGGATAGGCGCGCCAGGTTGCCAAAGCGTAAACGCCGTCGGACTCCGAATTCCCACTGTCGTCTGTTCGACGCTTTAGCGGCGCAATTCTATTAGCGTGCCGGCGAACTCGGCTGCAAACGCATCTGCCGCTGCCGGACGTGTGAAATACCAGGGCAGGTAATCGCGGCCCTCGTCGCGGCGACCAAGCCCCAGACATGCTTGGATGCCTCTCGCGCGGTGGTAGTCGTGCATGGCGTCCAACCGCTTTCCGAGCCCGCCTGGAGGCACGGCAATCTCCACGACGTGAGGAAACTCCCGCTCGATAGCTTTTTGGCTTTTGCGGCCCTTGTAGCGCGTCATGTCAGAAAATAGCGCCCAAGACAATTCGGGTTAAGTCCAGACGGCGGCGGCCATGTAGCCTGTTTCCGCACTGTGACTTTTCGCACTTCTTATTGAACGCTTTGCGCGTACTTGTTGGCTCACGAGAGATGTTTTCTTCAGGGGACAAGCCCAACAAATGGGCGTCGGCGTAGGAGATTGCCATGAATTGGTCGATGTACACGGTAGACCGTTCTACCCACCTCAAAATCGTATTGGTTGGCTTTGCAACCGCGCTGCTGATCGCCGTGATCGGCATTGCCGCGCAACAACTCAATCTTGGCACCGATATCCTGACCGCGCAGGCCCCGACCGTGATCAAGGCCGGCGGGCCGGTGGTCTTCACCGACCGCAATGGTTCCGTTATCCGCTAGGCCAAATCGATCTACGCAGCATAATTGACAAGGGAGCCCCCATCCCCGCCGCAGCCCCTGTCTAACCCCGAGGCCGTCATGTGCTCCCCCCGCATGGCGGCCTCGATTTATAGAGCTGATAGGATTTCGGAGAGACCGCCGCGAGGCGGTCTTTCTTTGTGTGCCGACAATGCTGCAGTGCGTTTGGTTGCTAATGGCACATAGATGGGGTAATCGGCCGACCGGCGTTTCGATCGCTGGAGATTTTTGGTGCTGCGCTTCAGGCTGATGGTGGAACGAGGTCCGTGTGTACGGCCTCAAGCATCAGAAGGAGAAGCGCAGCATGGACCATTCTGCCGGACTAGACGTATCAGTCAAGGAAACAAGCATCTGCATTGTGGATGACGCAGGCAAGATCGTGCGGGAAGTGAAGGTATCGAGCGAACCGGAAGCATTGCTGTCGGTACTGACGAACCCCGGCTATCACTTCAAACGGATCGGATTGGAAGCCGGGCCACTGTCGCAATGGCTTTACAGCGCGCTTGCCGAAGTAGGCTTGCCGGTGATCTGTGTCGAAACGCGGCACATGCGGGCGGTGTTGAAGGCGCAGATCAACAAGACCGACCGTAACGACGCACGCGGCATGGCGCAGATGATGCGGGTGGGACTTTACCGTCCAGTGCATGTGAAGACGTTACGCAGTCAGAAGCTGAGAATGCTGCTGACCCATCGCAAGCTGCTGCAGTCGAAGGCTATCGCCATAGACAATGACCTACGCGGCACCTTGCGTAACTTCGGTCTCAAGGTCGGTGTTGTGGGAACAGTGAAGTTCGAAGCACGCATCAAGGAGCTGGTCGAGAATTTGCCCGACTTGGCCGAGTTGGTCGAACCGCTGCTGGTTGTCCGGCGAGTGCTACGTGAGCAGTTCGTCATCCAGCATCGCCGCTTACTGGCCATCGTTCGGGACGATGAAGTGTGCAGACGACTGATGACGGTGCCCGGGGTCGGCCCCGTGGTGTCGCTGACCTATCGAGCCACGGTCGACGTCCCCGCTCGCTTCCGAAAATCCAAGGCAGTCGGGGCGGTGTTTGGGCTGACGTGTGCCAAGCATCAATCGGGCGAGAGCGAACGCAGCGGAAAAATATCACGCTGCGGAGACGAGATGATGCGGGTCATGCTCTACGAAGCTGCCCAGAGCATGCTGCTGCATTCAAAGAAATGGTCCTGGCTCAAGGCCTGGGCGATGCAGATCGCCAGGCGCCGCGGGATGAAGAAGGCAATCGTGGCTCTCGCCCGTCGGTTGGCCGTGATCATGCACCGCATCTGGGTTGACGGCACCGAGTTCCGCTGGACCCGGGAGGCCGCAGTGGCATGAAGGCCGTAGGTAACAAAATACGATAGGAGAAAACTCGAGTTCCACTAAGCCGTGGAAAGATGTCCCTCGCGGGACGATGGATGAGGTGAGTTCGTTTGTCCGCTTGGACCTGCCGTTACCCTGACGGTAAGGCCGCCGCATAGATTGTTCCGCCTTATCCTCGAATCCCATGATGGAACGGCCTCGGTGCCGATTCCGAAGAGAAGCGCGAGCCCGTGAGCGACATCAACACCGCAGTGGTGGATAGTCTGAAAGTGCTTGACCCCAACCGGCCGATTAGAGAAGCGGACAAACTGACCTCGCCCCCGAATGTCCGCTTTCGGACAACAGCGGACAACGGTGCGGTTTAGCCCTTGGCGGGTTTGTCGCCTTTTGACCCAAGCGGGCATTGGCTGTGCACTGCGGTAATAGTTTGATGCTGGTTTCAGCCCCTATCGAAGCACTCGCTTGAACCGCTAAGATGCTGTCTCCTGAGCTTGGAGCAGACATGCAGCGACGTGAGTTCATAACGCTAGTTGGCGGCGCAGCAGCTTGGCCTCTCGTGGTTAGAGCCAAGGAGCCGGAGCGCATTCGGCGCGTCGGCATGCTGGTCGGCATCAATGATCCAGACATAAAAGCATTCCAAGATGAACTCGAGAAGCACGGATGGTCCGACGGCCGCAATATTCATATCGATTATCGCGTCGCGCCGGCTGGTGCTCACGTACAGACTCTTGCCAAAGAGATGGTCGCGACACAGCCTGACGTAATTTTCGCGCTATCGAGACCGGTCACCTTTGCGTTGCAGAAGGAGACCCGCACAATACCGATCGTGTTCACCTTCGTCATAGACCCCATCGGCGCAGGCTTCATCGCAAGCTTGGCGCACCCCGGCGGTAATCTCACCGGCATCATGGCTTACGAGCAAGATATGGTCGGCAAATGGCTGAGTATGCTCAAGGAGATTGCGCCAGAGACTAAACGCGTCGCGCTTGTGGGAAATCCAAAGACAGCTGTCTATTACGATTACTTGATGGAGGGGGCAGAGGCCGCGGCGCCATCGCTCGGAATCGAAGCGATTCCCAGCCACATCGAGAACGATGCGGCCGACATCGAGCGCGCAATCGCCGCGGTCGCCAGTATGCCAAACGGCGCCATGGTCCTGCTGCCGGAGAGCACGACCACCGTCAATAGCGATCTCATCATTTCGCTCGCGGCTCGCTACCGTGTACCGGCGGTTTATAACTTTAAGTATATGGTCCGCGCCGGCGGTCTCATGTCCTACGGAATTGTCGCTGCGGACCATTATCGGCAGGCAGCATTATACGTCGATCAAATCCTTCGCGGCGCCAAGCCGGGCGACCTGCCGGTACAAACTCCGACGAAGTACGAGACCGCCCTCAATCGCAAAACGGCGAAAGCCCTTGGTTTAACTCCGCCTGCTGCCCTGATCGTTGCAGCCGACGAGGTGATCGAATAGCGATGATATTTGCTGCGGTGCGTCGGTCGCTTTTGGCACATAGATGGGGTAATCGGCCGACCGGCGTTTCGATCGCTGGAGATTTTTGGTGCTGCGCTTCAGGCTGATGGTGGAACGAGGTCCGTGTGTACGGCCTCAAGCATCAGAAGGAGAAGCGCAGCATGGACCATTCTGCCGGACTAGACGTATCAGTCAAGGAAACAAGCATCTGCATTGTGGATGACGCAGGCAAGATCGTGCGGGAAGTGAAGGTATCGAGCGAACCGGAAGCATTGCTGTCGGTACTGACGAACCCCGGCTATCACTTCAAACGGATCGGATTGGAAGCCGGGCCACTGTCGCAATGGCTTTACAGCGCGCTTGCCGAAGTAGGCTTGCCGGTGATCTGTGTCGAAACGCGGCACATGCGGGCGGTGTTGAAGGCGCAGATCAACAAGACCGACCGTAACGACGCACGCGGCATGGCGCAGATGATGCGGGTGGGACTTTACCGTCCAGTGCATGTGAAGACGTTACGCAGTCAGAAGCTGAGAATGCTGCTGACCCATCGCAAGCTGCTGCAGTCGAAGGCTATCGCCATAGACAATGACCTACGCGGCACCTTGCGTAACTTCGGTCTCAAGGTCGGTGTTGTGGGAACAGTGAAGTTCGAAGCACGCATCAAGGAGCTGGTCGAGAATTTGCCCGACTTGGCCGAGTTGGTCGAACCGCTGCTGGTTGTCCGGCGAGTGCTACGTGAGCAGTTCGTCATCCAGCATCGCCGCTTACTGGCCATCGTTCGGGACGATGAAGTGTGCAGACGACTGATGACGGTGCCCGGGGTCGGCCCCGTGGTGTCGCTGACCTATCGAGCCACGGTCGACGTCCCCGCTCGCTTCCGAAAATCCAAGGCAGTCGGGGCGGTGTTTGGGCTGACGTGTGCCAAGCATCAATCGGGCGAGAGCGAACGCAGCGGAAAAATATCACGCTGCGGAGACGAGATGATGCGGGTCATGCTCTACGAAGCTGCCCAGAGCATGCTGCTGCATTCAAAGAAATGGTCCTGGCTCAAGGCCTGGGCGATGCAGATCGCCAGGCGCCGCGGGATGAAGAAGGCAATCGTGGCTCTCGCCCGTCGGTTGGCCGTGATCATGCACCGCATCTGGGTTGACGGCACCGAGTTCCGCTGGACCCGGGAGGCCGCAGTGGCATGAAGGCCGTAGGTAACAAAATACGATAGGAGAAAACTCGAGTTCCACTAAGCCGTGGAAAGATGTCCCTCGCGGGACGATGGATGAGGTGAGTTCGTTTGTCCGCTTGGACCTGCCGTTACCCTGACGGTAAGGCCGCCGCATAGATTGTTCCGCCTTATCCTCGAATCCCATGATGGAACGGCCTCGGTGCCGATTCCGAAGAGAAGCGCGAGCCCGTGAGCGACATCAACACCGCAGTGGTGGATAGTCTGAAAGTGCTTGACCCCAACCGGCCGATTAG